>DKWV01000007.1 GCA_002491905.1 Lachnospiraceae bacterium UBA7143
ATAGGCGAAGCCTATTTTTTATAATGTCTTCTGAAAATGCTGATAGTCCTTGGTGGAGTTCCAGTTGCCGCCCCAGGTGAAGCCGTGCTCAGTGAAGAGGCGGTAGCACAGGTCGTTCTCGTCGATCTTGTAGGCGAAACTCTGGCTTCGGTCGGCATAGGCCTCACTGCCGGGCGGAGAGATATAGTCGCTGCCGTCCGCATTCCGGTTAAAGACCACATAGGGGTTATAGTAGGGGTTAATGTCGATGGCGAGCCCGTAGGCGTGTTTGGACAGGCTGCTGGTGCCGTCGACCACCCTGTAGTTAAAGCAGGAAGTATTGTTCCCGGCCATAGAGGCGGTGTCGTCACCGTCATACTCGTCGATCAGGCGGACACTCTCGAGCCGGTAGTCATTTCGGTAAAGCTCATAGAAAATTTCCACCATATCCTGTGCGATGGCCTTATTACAGATCAGCTCGCCGGTCTGTTCCTGCCCGTTGAAGTCAATATATTTAAGGCCGACATAATTCAGGTCCTCATAGGGAACGGTACAGCCGCTCTCCGGGTAGGAAATACCAGTAATCCTTTCTTTGATTGATTCAGTCAATGGCTCGTAGTAGAACCCTTCCTCGTAAGTGATACGGTCCGAATGCTGCTCCATCGTGTCTGATTCCTCTGCCATACTGCCTTTGCTGTCAGTATATGCGGCGGACATGTCTGGAGTGACAGAGGCGCCGGATTCTGAACTTACGGATGATTCACCGTTTTTGCCGGTAGATGACGCGGGTGTCGTTTCTGACAGGGAGGAATCAACCGAACTGGTCAAGTCTTTTTCAGGAAACATACTACCGCTATCGGACGGTGAGACCGGATTTTGGATGTTTTCGGGAGCAGTCTGTGTGCCGTAAGCCTGCTCCGGGTTATTTCTGGCATATTCCAATAGGGTTTCATCGCCAGTCAGATAGTGTGCCAGAAAAGCGCATATGAAAATAAAGATAAGCAGGAACAGGAAAGGTTTCGCGGCCTGCCGCAATAAAGCTTTTATATCGGACATGTGATGGTATTCCTCCGCATGGTTTATTTATACTAGAATCAGTATAGCACATTTTCAGGAAACGGTGGAGACAGGATGCTTCCCCTTGTATTTTTCCCTGCAATCTAGTACAATAGGCGAAGGTGAAAACTGGAAGATCCGCATTGGGCGGGACGGCTGGGAGACGAAAAAGATTTTATGGGAATTATTAAAACGGATAAACTGACATTTGAATATATACGCCGGGACGAAGAGGGAAACGTGGAAGGCATTACCCGCGCCGTGGATGAGGTGGACCTGGATATTAAGCAGGGTGATTTCATTGCGATTCTGGGCCATAACGGATCCGGGAAGTCCACGCTTGCCAAGCATATTAATGCCATTCTCTATCCGACGGAAGGAACGGTCTGGGTGGATGGCATGGACACGCAGGACGAAAAGCATCTCTGGGATATCCGTCAGGAGGCGGGAATGGTATTCCAGAATCCCGACAATCAGATCATTGGGCAGGTTGTGGAGGAGGATGTGGGTTTCGGCCCGGAAAACATGGGTGTGCCCACGAAGGAAATCTGGGAACGTGTGGAGGAGAGCTTAAAGGCGGTGGGGATGTATGAGTACCGCAAGCATTCGCCCAACAAGCTTTCCGGCGGACAGAAGCAGCGGGTTTCCATTGCGGGTGTGATTGCCATGCATCCGAAGTGTATCATTCTGGATGAGCCTACGGCGATGCTTGACCCGAACGGTCGAAAAGAAGTGATACGCGCAGTGCGGGCCTTAAACGATGTGGAAGGGATTACGGTGGTACTGATTACCCATTATATGGAAGAAATCATTCATGCCGATATGGTTTTTGTCATGGATCAGGGGCACATAGCTATGGAGGGGACGCCGAAAGAGATTTTTTCCAGGGTGGACGAGCTGAAGGAACTGCGGCTGGATGTACCGCAGGTGACGCTTCTTGCGCATGAGCTGAGACAGAAGGGCGTCAATCTGCCGGAGGGCATTCTGACTATAGAGGAGTTTACGGAGGAGCTGCAGTCATGTCTCTGATTTTGGATCATGTAAATTATGTATATGGAGAGGATACTTCCCTGGCGGTTCATGCCCTGAAGGATATCAACCTTGTGATTCCCGACGGACAGTTTATCGGACTGATCGGACATACCGGTTCCGGAAAATCCACGCTGGTGCAGCATCTGAATGGACTGATTAAGCCCACGGGCGGAGCCATTTATTACAACGGCGAGGACATTCATGACAAGGATTATGATAGGAAGAAACTGCGCAGCAAGGTGGGGCTGGTATTTCAGTATCCCGAGCACCAGCTTTTTGAGATCGACGTGTTTAAGGATGTGTGCTTCGGGCCGAAGAATCTGGGCCTTTCCCAGAAGGAGACGGAGCTTCGCGCCTATGCGGCTTTAAAGCAGGTAGGTCTTGAGGATGCGTATTTTTATCAGTCGCCGTTTGACCTTTCCGGCGGACAGAAGCGCCGGGTAGCTATTGCGGGCGTTCTTGCCATGAAGCCGGAGATACTGATTCTGGATGAGCCGACGGCGGGACTTGACCCCAAGGGACGGGATGAGATTCTTGACCAGATTGCCAAGCTGAAGGAGGAGACGGGGATCACGGTAATTCTGGTTTCCCACAGCATGGAGGATGTAGCGAAGTATGTGGAGCGCATTATCGTTATGAACAGGGGCAGCGTCCTTTACGATGATACGCCGCGGGAGGTCTTTCAGCACTATAAGGAATTGGAACAGGTAGGTCTGGCGGCGCCTCAGGTAACTTACATTATGCAGGCGCTGGCGAAAAAGGGTATGCCTGTGGACGTTTCCGCCACAACGATAGAGGAAGCGGAGCAGGAGATATTGAGGGCGCTCGGAATGGAGAAAAAATGATTCGAGATATTACATTGGGCCAGTATTATCAGGCAGATTCCGTCATTCATAAACTGGACCCCCGGGTAAAACTGGTTGCGACAATAGGCTTTATCATTTCCCTCTTCGTGGTGGACAGCTGGGTCGGATATGTGGCGGCGGCCCTCTTTCTGGCATGTATGATTAAACTGTCCAAGGTCCCTTTCCGTTACATGGTGAAGGGAATGAAGGCGATTGTCTTCATTCTGATGATTACGGTGGTGTTCAACCTTTTTTTGACACCGGGGGAACCGCTTGTCACTTTTTGGAAATTGACCATTACGAAGGAAGGACTGCGGATTGCCATAATGATGGCGGTTCGTCTCTCTTTTCTGATTGTGGGATCCTCCCTGATGACATTGACGACCACGCCGAACAGCCTGACGGACGGCATGGAGAAGCTGATGGGACCTTTGAAATATGTAAAGGTACCGGTGCATGAGGTGTCGATGATGATGTCCATTGCACTGCGTTTTATCCCGATCCTGCTGGAGGAGACGGATAAGATTATGAAGGCGCAGATTGCAAGAGGAGCGGATTTTGAGAGCGGGAACCTGATTAAGAAGGCGAAGGCGATGGTGCCGCTTCTGGTGCCGCTGTTTATCTCGGCGTTCCGCCGGGCCAACGATCTTGCGATGGCGATGGAGGCCAGATGTTACCGGGGCGGTGAGCACAGGACAAAGATGAAGCCGCTGCGCTACCGGGCAGCGGACAGGGTGGCATACTGTGTGCTGCTTTTGTATTTCGCGGGATGTGTGGCAATCCGGGTGTGGCTGTAGGAGTTTACTGAGAAGATGAGAAGAGTTATGTTAACCGTTGCGTACGACGGAACAGCCTACAGCGGGTGGCAGGTACAGCCGGGGCAGGAGACAATAGAAGGGGTTTTAAACCGCTGCATCAGCGGCCTTACCGGGGAGGCAGTGGAGGTGACCGGCGCAAGCCGCACGGATTCCGGCGTGCATGCACTGGGCAACGTGGCCGTGTTTGATACGGAAAGCCTGATTCCGGCGGAGAAATTTTCCTATGCCTTAAATCAGAGACTGCCGGAGGATATTCGGATCCAGGGATCGGAGGAGGTGCCGGTAACCTTTCATCCGAGACATTGCGCGAGCCGGAAGACCTATGAGTACCGAATTTATAATGCGCCGTTTCCTCTGCCTGTGAAACGGCTTTATGCCCATTTCACTTATGTCCCTCTCGACATTGACTTGATGGGTCAGGCAGCGGCGTATCTGGTGGGAGAGCATGACTTTAAAAGCTTCTGCAGCACAGACACACAGGCACAGACTACGGTGCGGCAGATTGACAGCGTGGAGGTGCGGGAGGAGTTACAGGCGGGCAGGGAGATTGTGATCCGTGTGGCGGGAAGAGGCTTCCTATATAATATGGTAAGAATTATTGCGGGGACGCTGATGGAGGTAGGCAGGGGGAAACTGCCGCCCGAGAGCGTGAAGGATATTTTAGATGCCCGCGACAGGCAGAAGGCGGGACCGACGGCTCCGGCCTGCGGACTTACCCTTGTGGGGTATGAATTTTTAGAAAAACCAGTTGACACGCGCGGAGGCGTATAATATAATATTTAACTGTGGCGAATTGTTTATAAATGTCTGACCAAAGCCCCGGTGAGACATTTTATATGCGCGGACCCGCGCAGGGAGTATTGTTCCTGACGCAGCATGAGGGTGGCGCGGAGGGCGGGGAAATTTCCTGTCCCGGATAGAGAAAGTACAAACTGCCGTGGAGGGATGCCGAGTGTGGCCGGACATCTGCATGAGGATCTTTGGAAGCGGTACAGACAGTTACTATGGAGGTAATATTCATGAAAACTTTTATGGCGAGTCCGGCTACGATCGAGAGAAAATGGTACGTAGTTGATGCGACAGATATGACACTGGGACGCCTGGCATCCGAGGTTGCCAAGGTGCTGAGAGGTAAGAACAAGCCGATCTTCACGCCCCATATGGATACAGGGGATTATGTGATCATAGTCAATGCGGAGAAGGTGAAGGTAACCGGTAAGAAGCTGGATCAGAAGATTTACTATCATCACTCCGATTATGTGGGCGGCATGAAAGAGACGACCCTGAGAGAGATGTTACAGAAGCACCCTGAGAGAGTTGTGGAACATGCGGTTAAGGGTATGCTTCCCAAAGGACCGCTTGGCAGACAGATGTACAAAAAGCTTTTTGTATATGTGGGACCTGAGCACAAGCAGGCGGCGCAGAAACCTGAGGTATTAACATTTTAAGAAAGGGATAAAGAATCATGGCTAAAGCAGATAAATCAGCAAAATATTACGGAACCGGCAGAAGAAAGAAATCTATTGCCAGAGTATATTTAATGCCCGGTAAGGGTGAGATCACGATCAACAAGAGAAACATTGACGATTACTTTGGGCTTGAGACCCTGAAGGTGATCGTTCGCCAGCCGCTTGCTGCAACCGATACGGTGGATAAGTTCGACGCGGTTGTTACTGTAAAGGGCGGCGGATATACAGGACAGGCAGGCGCGGTGAGACACGGCATTGCGAGAGCGCTGCTTCAGGCGGATCCTGATTACAGACCTACCTTAAAGAAAGAAGGCTATCTGACCAGGGATCCTCGTATGAAGGAGAGAAAGAAATACGGTCTCAAAGCAGCAAGACGCGCACCGCAGTTCTCCAAGAGATAATTCTTCGGAGTTTTCGGCTGAGACAATGATATGTTTCAGAGTGTACAATTTCAAAAGAAATTTTCAAACCTCTCAGAATTTTTATTCTGGGAGGTTTTTAACTGTGTATTATTAAAAGCAAATATGATAGAATAACGATATCATTAGATATTGGAGGGATAACTATGGAACAAACTTTTTTGACAGGTATTAGCATAAAAAAGGTTCGTCATTTACAGGATATTGTGATTCCTTTAGATAAAGAGAAAAGAAAACATCTGATATTAACAGGTAAAAACGGAAGTGGAAAAACAAGTGTTTTGGAAGCTATGGTTAAATATGTTCAAAGTTTTTTTGGTGAAACTGGAACAACAATGGAACATGCAAAAAAGATGTATAATTTTTATCGCAAAGAATACAGTGGATTAAATTTATCAGAAGATTCGGAAGAGAACAGAAAAAAAATTTATGATAAAAAAAGAGATATGGAATTATGGGAAAGTGAATTGAAAAGATTAGACTCAGGAATTTACTTAGACAGTACTTCCAATGTTTTATTACAAGAGAAATATGATGAGGGAAATTTTATTTTTGCGTATTATCGGGCTGAAAGAGAACTTCAGGTAGAAAATTATAGAAATATTGAAAAAGTAGAATTACAGAACAAATATAATATTACCGAAAAACCGGGTGAAAAACTGACAAAATATCTGGTGGACCTGAAAGCTACGCAGGCTTTTACAAAAGACAGGAAAAAGGCTGAAAAAATAGATAAATGGTTCCATACATTTGAAAATATATTGAAAAAAATTTTTGATGATAATGATCTTGCGTTAAAATTTGATGATGAAACCTATCAGTTTTCTATATGTGAATCGGGGAAGGAACCCTTTGATTTTAATACGATGTCCAGTGGGTATGCGGCGATATTTGATATTATTAATGATCTGATTATAAGAATGGAAGCCCAATCAGGTCTGCGGTCATGGTTTGATATGGAGGGAATTGTTTTGGTGGATGAAATAGAGACACATTTGCATCTTGCATTACAGAAAATGATTCTACCCATTTTAACTGGGCTTTTTCCAAACATACAGTTTGTAATAACCACTCATTCACCGTTTATTTTAAGTTCTTTGGACAACGCTGTTATTTATGACCTTGAAAATAGAACTCTTGTAAAGAGCGGATTAAAAAATTTGCCATATGAAGGTATTGTAGAGAGCTATTTTGAAGTCGACGTATTGTCAAAAGAATTGAGAGAAAAATTTGAAAGATATAAGACTCTGGTTTCTAAAGATGAATTAACAGATGAGGAATACGAGGAAATTGATCGGCTGGAATATTATTTGGATGAAATCCCTGATTATCTTGCGAGGGAACTAACGGCAGAGTATAGTCGGCTAAAATTAGAATTTTCCAATAGGGGGTGAAGGATATGGTGAAAATAGATAGACATTCGGTTCCCCCTTCATCGCTGGATGTTGAAAGGCAAAAAGCTCATGGACTATACAATATGACAGACGTGATACAACAATTGAGAACAGATTCCCACGATAAATGTTATATCTGTGAACTGAAAGGGCTGTCCGATCCGGAAGTAGAACATTTAAGACCACATCATGACAGGAAAATAGTGGAAAGAGTTTTTGATTGGAATAATTTATTCTATGTATGTCCACACTGCAATAATTTGAAAAAGGAAGAGAAATATGATGATAAAATAATAGATTGCTGCGTTGACGATCCAGAGGAGATGCTGGAACAATGTTATGAAAAGGGACATGTGAAGATACATAACATAATAAATGAAGAATGTGCTATTATGACTGCAGAACTGATTCAAGAGTGTTTTGAAAAATGTAATACAGGAATTCGGGAGGCGGCCTGCAAATATAGGATAGACCGTTTGGCGGAGTCAATGGATGTTTTATATAAAACATTGGAAAAATATAAAAAAAACCCAGAGTCTGAACGCTATATGAAAAGTTTAAAATTTGCATTAAGCAGGGAAAGCGCGTTTGCAGCGTTTAAGAGAAGCTATGTGAGAAAGCATATTGGTGATTACCCGGATTTAAAAGAATTCCTAGTATAGCGGGGGTTCATTGTCCAAATTTTTTATTGATTTTTCTATTCTGCGTGTTATAATCTTTCTTAAGGGGATATAGCTCAGTTGGGAGAGCGATACGTTCGCAACGTATAGGTCAGGGGTTCGAGTCCCCCTATCTCCACCTTGGAAGCATAGCTCAGCCGGGATGAGCGTTCGCCTCACACGCGAGAGGTCATGGGTTCGAGCCCCATTGCTTCCATTATTGAATGAAGAGAAGTCGGAATGAGACGGTGCCATTCCGGCTTCTTTTTCCGCGCATAAGCAGAGTCATAAGACTGTCTATGAAAGCTTGTGCGCATAAGCAGGAGGTATCTATGACGAAGCGAAAAAAGATCATAAAGGAGTATATTCTGATTACGCTTGCGGTAATCATTATGGATATCGGCATCTATGTCTTTAAGTTCCCGAACAACTTTTCCTTCGGGGGCGTTTCGGGTCTGGCGGTGGTGGTGACGCATTTCCTGCCCTTCACCGCCTCCCAGATCAACCTTTTTATCAACATGATTCTGCTGGTGTTCGGGTTTGTCTTTCTGGGTAGGAATTTTGGGGTGAAGACAGCATATGTGACAATAGTGTCATCTTTGCTGCTGAATCTCATGGAGGCGCTGTTCCCTATGAGTGCACCGCTTACCACGGAAACGACACTGGAGCTTTTTTATGCCATCGCGCTTCCGGCGCTGGCCTCGGCTCTGCTTTTTTATGAGAATGCCTCTGGCGGTGGCACGGATATCATAGCGATGGTGCTGAAAAAGTATTCGACCATGGATATTTCGGCAGCGCTTATGGCGGTGGACGCCATCATTGTGGTGGTGGCCTGCTTTGTCTTTGATACAAGGACGGGACTTTTCTCCATATGCGGTCTTATGGCGAAGTCGCTGGTGATTGATAAGGCGATTGAGCGCATGAAGCTGAGCAAATATTTTACGATTATCTGCAGTAAACCGGAACCGATCTGCGACTTTATTATGAAAGATCTGCATCGGAGTGCCACGGTTTATAAGGCGGAGGGAGCTTATACCCACAAGGATAGGGTGGTGATACTCACGGTTATGGATCCCAAGCAGGCTGTATTACTGGAGCGGCATATTCAGTTGGTGGATCCGGAGGCATTTCTCATGGTGACTAAGAGCAGCGAGATTATGGGGAAGGGATTTAAGAGGTATATCTGACCATGGCGGTACATGTAAAAAATATGACCACGGGAAAGCCCGGGAAATTGATTCTGGCTTTTTCGCTTTCCCTTGTAGCCGGCAATGTTTTTCAGCAGCTATACACTGTGGTAGATACCATGGTGGTTGGAAAATATCTCGGGGTAAGTGCGCTGGCGGCATTGGGAGCCTCGGACTGGCTGAACTGGCTGATGCTGGGAGTGATACAGGGACTGACGCAGGGATTTGGCATCAGGATGGCGCAGGAGTTTGGTGCGGGCAGGACGGTAGAACTAAAGAGGAGCGTGGGCAGCGCGGCGCTGCTGTCCATGCTCTCTGCTGTTGTGTTGGTAGCGGCAGGGCAGATTTTTGCAAGACCCGTGCTGACGCTTTTGCAGACGCCGCAGGAGATTATCGGGTATACGCTCCTCTATCTGCGGATTATGTTCGCGGGTGTGCCGGTGGTGATGCTTTACAATCTGCTGGCATGCATTCTGCGTTCTCTGGGAGACAGCAGGACACCTTTAAATGCCATGATTGTCGCCTCTGTGACCAATATTGTGCTGGATTATCTGTTTGTGTTGGGATTTGGCTGGGGAATTGCGGGTGCGGCGGCGGCTACTTTGATTGCACAGGCAGTCTCAAGCGTGTTCTGTTTCTTCCATATTAAAAGGATTGCATTCTTAAAGCTTTCCCGGACGGATTTCCGTTTGTGCAGAGACCTTTCCGCAAAGCTGTTTATGCTGGGACTGCCCATGGCTTTTCAGAATGGAATTATTGCCATAGGCGGCATGATTGTGCAGTTTGTGGTGAACGGGTACGGAGTCATTTTTATTGCGGGATTTACGGCGACAAATAAGCTTTATGGACTGCTGGAAATTGCGGGCACCTCGTATGGCTATGCGATGGTAACCTATGTTGGGCAGAATCTGGGTGCGGGCAGACATGACCGGATTCGGAGCGGTATGCGTGCGGCTATGGGGATTGCCATGACGACGTCCGCTTTCATTGCGGTGTGTATGCTGGTCTTTGGGAAATATCTTCTGGGGCTGTTTATTTCTGGAAGCCCGGAGGTGGTGGAGCAGACCATGCAGATCGCCTACTTTTATCTGGCGGTTATGAGTGTCTGCCTGCCAATTCTCTATGTGCTGCATGTGACCCGTTCAGCACTGCAGGGAATGGGCAATACGCTTCTGCCCATGATGTCCGGCGTGGCGGAGTTTGTGATGCGTACCCTGTCTGTGATTTTTCTCCCCCGGCTTATGGGAGAGACAGGGATTTTCTTCGCGGAGATCGCGGCCTGGATCGGTGCGGATGTGGTGCTGGTAATTAGTTATTTTACACAAATAAAGAAACTGCAGAAATAAAGCTGCGGAGAATGCCGCATTTCAGGCATTCTCCCGCGTAAGACTTAGAACTTCTTCGCGAGACAGCCTTTGCTGTGAGCGATTAGAAGTTCTTCTTAAGCTGTCCACCCTCCGTCCAGAGTGATGATCTGACCGGTCAGGTAGGAGGGCGCGTTTACGATGGAGAGTAAAAGTCTGGCGACCTCTGAAGGTTGACCAATTCGATCAGCTGGTATTTCGGCCTGTAGTGCGGATAGTTCTTCCTCCGAGAAGCAGCGGTTCATATCCGTGTCGATGACGCCGCAGGCAATGGCGTTGACCTGTATGCCGCTGGGAGCCAGTTCTTTTGCCAGCGCTTTGGTGAAGGCGTTCACGCCGCCCTTGGAGGCGGAGTAGGCCACTTCCATAGAGGCGCCAACATTTCCCCAGACGGAGGAAATATTGACGATCTGTCCGGCGTGGTGTTTTAACATCATGGGGATGGCCAGCCGGCAGGTATAGAACAGGGCATTCAGGTTGACGTTCATAAGTGACTGCCATTCTTCCGTCGTCATTTCATGGAGCAGACCGATATGGGAGACACCGGCGTTGTTGACTAATAGGGACAAATCATCTATCTGCTGAAACACCTCATTTACGGAATGTATGTCTCCCATGTCCGCTAATATGGGGGTACATGTGATATGACAACTTTCTGACAGGTGATGTGACAGTTCTGTCAGTTCCTTTTCGGAATGAAGGCAGGTGAGATACAGCCGGTAGCCTTCCTCGGCCAGAGCCTGAGCTATGGCACGGCCGATCCCCCGGGAAGCGCCTGTGACGAGCGCAGACCGCGTAATGGGAGTGAGACTGGAGGCATGGTTGTGTCCGCAGTGGTTTGAAGCAGCGTTATCTTCCTGATTTCTCATGTATTAGTTATTCCTCTTTTCACGACTCATATTTCTTTTATGACATTTATGACAGTAGAAATTTATGAGTAAAAGTTTTTATACTGTAAAAAGTATACTACAGATGGCAGGGAATGTCATCCGGGCAGAGAACGACAGGAAGGAAAGGAGTGAGATATTTTATGTATGACCTTATTATCATCGGTGCAGGCCCGGCGGGGCTGTCAGCGGCAGTTTATGGCAGGCGTGCGGGATTGGAACTGATCGTAATTGAGCAGACGCCCATGGGCGGTGGTCAGGTGGTTGATACCTATGAGGTAGACAATTATCTGGGAATGCCGGGAATCAATGGCTTTGATCTGGCACAGAAATTCCGCAGCCACGCGGACGGTCTCGGTGTGGTATTTAGGAGCGGCAGAGTAACGGCGATCCGGGACGAAGGAGCCTTTAAAGCCGTAGAAACGGCAGACGGCGTGTCCTATGAAGCGAGGACGCTGATTCTTGCAGGCGGTGCGGAGCATGCGAAGCTGGGCGTGCCGGGAGAGGAAAAGTACAGGGGGCAGGGCGTTTCCTACTGTGCCACCTGTGACGGCGCTTTCTTTAAGAAGAGGGACGTGGCGGTAGTGGGCGGCGGCGACGTTGCGGTGGAGGATGCGGTCTATCTTTCCCGCTTCTGCCGCAAGGTGTATCTGATCCACAGACGCGACAGCCTGCGGGCGGCGAAAAGCCTGCAGGAAAAACTGTTTTCCTGTGAAAATGCGGAGCTTGTCTGGAACAGCACGCTGCAGGAAATACGGGGAACCGATCTGGTAGAGGGCATAAGGATCCGGCAGAGAGGGGAGGACACGGAGCGGGAAATTGCGGTGGAGGGCGTTTTTATTGCGGTGGGTATGCGCCCCAACACGGAGATTTACCGCGGGACGGTGGCTTGCGACGATGGCGGGTATCTCGTTGCGGGAGAGGATTGTGCCACGAGCGTTCCAGGTATCTTTGCGGCGGGAGATATCCGCACAAAGGTGCTTCGCCAGATCGTGACGGCAGTCTCCGACGGGGCGTGTGCCGTCGCCTCGGCGGAGAAATATTTAGTCCAACGGATATAAATGTATATAATAATTACAAAAGTATTACGAACCGATCGGTGACTAAAATTGCCATAATTTGCCATAAGTTTGACACCTTTGTTGCTGAAAAATCGGGCTTTTTGTGGAAAAGACACAATAACTTGCGTATGAGTATGCGTTTTGATGGTAGATGCTGTGGTTGACAAAACGTTTATTCAATGCTATATTATAGCCAGATGTAACAATTCTGTAACAAATGAGGTGTTTTTATGAACAAAAATAGACTGAAATGGACAGCATGTGCATTGGCGGCAGTACTTGGATTTACCGGCACGGGACTGGAAGCGCAGGCCACAGGGAATGTGGGAAGCGTCCTGCCCTCGGCCGGCATAGAATTTTCCCTTCAGGATGAGGAGAAATCCACTGCGTTGTCGACCCTCAAGGAGGAGTCCGACAAAGAGGCGGCGGAGCAGGGAGAAGAGGGGGAAGATACTTCCGGGACGGAAAACGAAGGCATCAGCGTTGGCAGCGTCCAGGTGGGCGGATTTTCCGATGTTGCCAGCACATCCGATAAACTGAGCAAAGCTCCTGAAAAGAAGATTGCAGATACAATTGTAGTGAGCGAGGGTTATACCAGGGACCTGAAGGCGGCGGCGGGAAGCGGCTTGTCTGAGGAGGAAGAGAGCTTCAAGAATCTGGTGATCGCCAAGGTGAACGATTATGTGAATGTGCGCAGTATTCCCAGCGAGGAAGGGGAAATTGTCGGTAAGCTTTACAACAAATCCGTCGGCAGTTTTATCGAGGAGGAGGACGGCTGGTATAAGATCAGTTCCGGTTCCGTCGAGGGATATGTAAAAGGCGAATATTGTGTGACAGGCGATGATGCTGTTGATTATGCGAAGGAAGTGGGAACCCGTATTGCGACTGTGACGACCACGACCCTGAAAGTGCGAGAGCAGCCGGGGCTGGACGAGACGGTCCTGGGTCTGGTTCCGATTGAGGATGAACTGATTGTCACCGAGGAGCTGGACGGCTGGGTTAAGGTAAATATCGAGGAAGGTGACGGCTATGTTTCTATGGATTACGTTACCCTTTCCACAGAGTTTGTAAAGGCCGAGTCTGTAGCCGAGGAGAAGGCGAGACTTGCCAAGGAGGAAGAGGAGAGAAAGGCAGCCCAGGCTGCGGCCAGAAAGAAAACGTCGGAAAACGCGGCGTCCGGCAGCAAGAGCGAGGAGGGCGGCAAGACTTATGCGAACCCGACCGGAAGTTCGGGAGCCGATGTGGTTCAGTTTGCGAAGCAGTTTGTGGGTAATCCTTATGTGTACGGCGGCACCAGCCTGACAAACGGTGCAGACTGCTCCGGGTTTGTCATGAGTGTGTATAAAAACTTTGGCGTAAGCCTGCCTCATTCTTCAGCGGCGGACAGAAGCGTGGGCGCGTCCGTAAACGGTCTGGAGAACGCGCAGCCCGGCGATATCATCTGCTATTCGGGGCATGTGGGAATTTACGCGGGCAACGGTCAGATTGTGCATGCATCCACATCCAGAACGGGCATCATCGTATCCAGCGCAACCTACCGCTCCATCCTTTCCATCAGAAGAATTCTCTAAGAGAAGGCGGCGCTGCAGTACAGAAAGAAAACGATATTAAGCGGGAGACGGTTCCATTCGGACTGCCTCCCGTTCTTGCTTTTGCAATGTAGATGCATTTGATTTTGTCTACTCTGCACAAAGTTTTTAGAAAACGTGAAATAATGTGCGCGTACAAAAAACGACTTATGCACATAAAAATGGCGGGCTTTATGCATAAAACGGTTTTATACACGGGTTTATCCACAGTATCCACAGCTTTTTGACCGGGTCGATCATTTTATTTATGGAAACCGAAGGAACATGTGTTTTGTGAACTTCTTCTAAATGGGGAGCAAATTGTTGCAGATCAGGAGGAGGGTATGATATAATAAACGCAAAAGATGAGCGGAACGCGGAAAGCCTGGGGCTGCTGGTTGGAATTGCGGCATGGGACCCGCGTATTGCGGCTTAGAACTCCAATTGGAAGGGGATGAATGAGATGAAATTTAACATTGTCGGAAAAAATATCGAGGTGACAGAAGGATTACGGGCAGCGGTGGAGGACAAGATCGGTAAACTGGAGAAGTTTTTTACTGAGGATACAGAGGTGCACGTTACACTCAGCGTAGAAAAGGACCGCCAGAAGATTGAGGTGACGATTCCCGTGAAGGGGAGTATCATTCGTTCCGAACAGGTCAGCAGCGACATGTATGTATCTATTGACCTGGTGGAGGAAATCATCGAGAGACAGCTTAAGAAATATAAGAACAAGCTGGTGGACAAGAAGCAGGGAGCGGGCTCTTTCCGCCAGGAGTTCCTTGAGAAGGATTATATGGACGATGAGGAAGTTCAGATCATCCGCACGAAGAAGTTTGACATCAAGCCCATGTATCCTGAGGATGCCTGCATACAGATGGAGCTTCTCGGACATAACTTTTTCGTATTCTGCAATGCGGAGACGGATCAGGTGAACGTGGTTTATAAGAGAAAGGGAAATACCTACGGGCTGATCGAGCCTGAGAACTGAGAAACGGAAAAACAGGGAGAAAGTTCATACAGGAACAGATGACGGCAGGGCGGAGCAATCTACCCTGCCGTCTGTGCATGTAAGCGGCGGGGGACAATGTGATATCTGTCCTCCGCCGCTTACGCGCACGGAAGGCTCCTGACATAACGGTATTTTGGCCCACATATATTAGAGTGAGAAACGTATGGAGGCCGGTATGAAACGGGACAGGGGACATAACGGAGGGCGGGAACACAGCAGAACGGTCATAAGGAGCGGGCTGGTTTTTATGCTGCTTCTTGGATGCGTGTGTATTGTGGGGGAACTGCTTGGAAAGTGGCAGACACCCATATGGCAGGGAATCGGCGGCGGCCAGAAAAAGGGCCAGGCTGTGGAAGTGACCGCCGATGGAAACTATATCAAATGGGTGGAATTCCATGTTACGGAAGCGGCTCTGGAGGTGGCATATAACCTGGATGTGGAAACTTACAGGGATGAGATCCATCTGGACTGGATAGAACTTTTGGCGTATGTGGGCGCAGGGACCGGAGGAAAATTCGACAAAGGAAGCGTCCGCAAAATTCAGGAAGCGGCAGAGAAACTGAAAAGCGGAGAGCATACGATGGAGGAACTGACAAAAGATATGGAGTATTACGACTACTATCTGGAGGCTTACACGGCAGTGCTCGGCGGCATGATGGGAGAATTTACGCTGGACGGAAGACATGTCTACGGACTGAAAGCTTTTTCGCCTATCGCAAAGGGGTTTGACTACAGCCATTATGATGACTTCGGATCTTCCCGCAGCTACGGCTATGCAAGACCACACCTGGGGCATGACATGATGGGGCTGATCGGTACGCCCATTATCGCTGTGGAGTCCGGCTATGTGGAGGCTCTCGGCTGGAATCAGTACGGCGGCTGGCGCATCGGCATCCGCAGCTTCGATGGGAAACGTTACTATTATTACGCCCATCTGCGGCAGAATTATCCTTACGCGGAGGGTCTTACGGAGGGCAGCGTGGTCACGGCGGGGGATGTGATTGGCTACATGGGACATACCGGATACAGCACAAAGGAGAATGTGAACAATATCAAAACCGTACATCTCCACTGGGGGCTGCAGCTCATTTTCGACGAATCCCAGAAGGAGGGGAACAACGAAATATGGGTGGACTGCTATGAACTCTCCAAATTTCTTTACAGAAACCGCTGCGAGGTGGAGAAAATCGGGGATTCCAGGGAGTGGAGAAGAGTTGTGCCCATGACGGATCCGGCGGCGGAAGAGTACAGGGAGAAAAGCGGGGCGGCGGTTCATCCGTGACTTTGGCAAAATGCACGAAAACTGACCTGGTATTGGAAAATAAATTGTTGAAAACGGGTAATGATTCAGATATACTTTTTGTAGGGATGTCAATTTGTGCAACGCGTTTTTTGCATCAGTAAAGAAGGTACAGGAGAAGGATTATGGGGAAAAAGGAAAACATGGGATCAGAAAAAAGGAGTCAGGCGGCACAACTGAGGAGGCTGGTGCGTCAGGCAATCGCGTCAGTGGCTGTGGGGGCGGTGCTGCTGCTCGGATTTATCATTTTCAACATGGGTATGTCAAGTATACAGGCGGCGCAGATTAACACGACCGTGGCGCTGAACCAGTACCGCACCGCGTCGAAAACGCTGACTTATGATATACAGTCCTATGCCGTTACGGGGGATCAGAGTTATTATGACGGTTACATGAAGGAACTGAGTGAGGATAAAAACAGGGAGCAGGCGCTTGCGACGCTGGAGAAATGTGCACTCAAGAAAAGCGAGTGGACGAGCTTAAATCAGATTGCGGCGATGTCGGATCAGCTTGTTCCGCTGGAACAGGAAGCGATTACATATGTGCAGGCGGGTGATCTGGAAGCCGCGCAGGCATGTGTGTTCAGTGCGGAATACGGAAATTCGGTGGCGCAGATCAACCGGCAGACGGATGAGACCATTCAGGCTATTCTGGAAAGAAAAGACGGCAGGCAGGCGGCGCTGAAAGTTATGCAGTATCTGATCGAGTTTCTGTTTGCCCTTTCTTTCCTGTACCTTGTGAGGGAGTTTATCAAAACCATCAGGTTTTCCGAGAAGGAGCTGTTAGAGCCTATTTTAAAAGTGTCAGATCAGATGGAAGTGCTTGCGGGGGGAGAATTTCATGTGGATCTTGACATGGAGGCGGACGAGAGCGAGGTGGGCAGGATGGTTGCCGCCATTGCGTTTATGAAGGAAAATCTGCTCGGCATGATACAGGAGATTACCCAGACGCTCGAACAGATGGGAAACGGCAATTATCGGATCGAGATTCGGCAGGAATATGTGGGCGAGTTTGTCTCGATCAAAGACTCCCTGCAGCGGATTGCGGAAAAAATGCGGGAAACGCTTCGAACCATCCGCAATGTTTCGGGACAGATTGACAGCGGTTCGGAGCAGCTTGCGTTTGCTGCGCAGGATCTGGCGGAGAACTGTACGCTGCAGGCGGCCCAGGTGTCTGAGCTGATGACGGCCTTTGACGCCATGACCAAGAGCATGGAAGAGAATGCACGCGAGGCAGAGGAATCTGCAAATATGGCATCAGCGGCCGGTGTGACGCTGTCAAAGGGCAATGAAAAGCTGCAGGAATTAAAGGGCTCCATTCAGGAGATCGGCAGATGCTCAGAGCAGATCGGCACGATCATTGAAGCCATAGAGGATATTGCATCCCAGACAAATCTGTTGGCGCTGAACGCGGCGATTGAGGCGGCAAGGGCGGGAGAAGCAGGAAAGGGCTTTGCTGTCGTGGCGGAACAGGTGAAAAACCTGGCCAATGAATCGGCGAATGCAGCCGGCAGGACGACAGAGCTGATTGAGACAACTGTTTTGGTGATGAACAAGAGTATTTCCATTGCGGAGGAGACGGAGGCCAATATGAACCAGGTAATGTCCGATGCAAAAGAAGCCACCGAGAAAATGGGACAGATCGAACAGATATTGAAGAGAGATACCCAGCGTATGCAGGAGCTGAACGAAAACGTAACGCAGGTTTCCTCCGCTGTGGATAACAATTCGGCGACTTCACAGGAGACTGCCGCCGTCAGCACGGAACAGAAGACCCAGGTGGAGACAATGGTGGAATTAATGGACAGATTTGAGATTTAATAAGCGCGCTAAGTAGATTGCAAAAACGAAATCCCTATGATACAATAGTAACGGCGGACAATGACAAAAAAATAACAATCGTCGGCAAGCCCTTTATGCGCAGGGGTGCATAATGTAGATTGCTGCTTTGCAGCACGCACCCCACGCGACGGGCAGGGACGATAAATCGCCCTGCTCGATCACAGGGCTTTTTAGTAAAAAATAATACAAATATGGAGGAGAAGAAAATGGCAAAAAAAGTTGTTTTGGCAGGCGCCTGCCGTACAGCAATCGGCACGATGGGCGGGGGCTTGAGCACCACGCCGGCAGCAGAGCTTGGAGCGATCGTAATCAAGGAGGCGTTAAACAGAGCGGGCGTGGCTCCTGACAAGGTGGATCAGGTGTATATGGGTTGTGTAATTCAGGCAGGACAGGGCCAGAACGTTGCGCGTCAGTCCTCCATTAAAGCGGGTATCCCCAATGAGGTTCCGGCAGTGACCATCAACGTAGTCTGCGGTTCCGGCTTAAACTGTGTGAACATGGCGGCACAGATGATTCAGGCGGGCGACGCCGACATCGTGGTTGCGGGCGGTATGGAGAACATGTCTATGGCTCCCTACGCTGTAATGCAGGGCCGTTACGGCTACAGAATGAACAACGGCACCCTTGTTGATACCATGATTAAGGATGCACTGTGGGATGCTTTCAACGATTATCATATGATTATGACTGCGGACAATATCTGCAGAGAGTGGGGTCTTACCCGCGAGGAGCTGGATCAGTTTGCATTGAAGAGCCAGTTAAAGGCTGAGGCTGCACAGAAGAGCGGCGCGTTTGACAAGGAGATCGTGCCCGTTATGGTTAAGAAGAAAAAAGAGACGGTTGAGTTCAAGGTTGACGAAGGCCCGAGGCCGGGTTCCACCATCGAAGGACTGCAGAAGCTTCGTCCGATCAACCCCGACGGCTTCGTGACAGCGGGAAATGCTTCCGGCATCAACGACGGCGCGGCGGCAATCGTTGTGATGAGCGAGGAGAAGGCACAGGAGCTGGGCGTGAAGCCTATGGCAACCTTTGTGGCAGGTGCACTCGCAGGCTGCAGACCTGAGATCATGGGTATCGGTCCCGTTCCGGCTACGAAGAAAGTTATGGCGAAGGCCGGCTACAAGATCGAGGACTTCGATATCATCGAGGCGAACGAGGCGTTTGCGGCACAGTCCGTTGCAGTGGGCAAAGAGCTTGGCATCGACGTAGACAAGCAGCTGAACCCCAACGGCGGTGCTATCGCTCTGGGTCATCCGGTAGGCGCATCCGGTGCACGTATTCTCGTAACGCTGCTTCACGAGATGCAGGCAAAGGGCGCGAAGAAGGGTCTTGCGACACTGTGTATCGGCGGCGGCATGGGCTGTGCAACCATTGTTGAAATGTAACAAAACGAGAAGAACATCTAAAGACGTCCCGTCATAGGACAGGGACAAGGTCAGCAGAGCTGACCTGGATGTTCTAAGTCTCGTTTGGGAGAATGCCAAAAGCGGGCATTCTCCGCAGTTTTTGAAAATAACAAGAAGGAGACACATACAATGGAATTTGTATTATATGAAGTAAAGGGTCAGGTCGGTATCATCACCATCAACCGTGAGAAAGCTTTAAACGCGCTCAATTCTGCTGTGCTTGATGAGCTGAACGCGACCCTTGACGGCGTGGACTTAAATGAGGTGAGATGCCTGATTCTGACAGGTGCGGGCGAGAAGTCCTTTGTGGCCGGTGCGGATATCGGCGAGATGAGCACGCTCACCAAGGCGGAGGGCGAAGCTTTCGGCAAGAAGGGCAACGATGTGTTCCGCAGGTTAGAGACATTCCCGATTCCTGTGATCGCGGCGGTGAACGGCTTTGCGCTGGGTGGCGGCTGTGAGATTTCCATGAGCTGTGATATCAGAATCTGCTCCGACAACGCTGTGTTTGGTCAGCCCGAGGTGGGTCTGGGCATCACCCCTGGTTTCGGGGGCACACAGAGACTGGCAAGGATCGTCGGTCCCGGCATGGCGAAGCAGATGATTTATACGGCGAGAAACATCAAGGCGGACGAGGCTTTGAGGATCGGTCTGGTAAACGCGGTATATCCGCAGGCGGAGCTGATGGCTGCTGCGGAGAAGATGGCCGCAGGCATTGCCAAGAATGCGCCCATCGCTGTGCGCAACTGCAAGAAGGCCATCAACGATGGTTTAGAGGTTGGCATGGACGAGGCGATCGTGATCGAGGAGAAGCTGTTTGGCGACTGCTTCGAGACGGAGGACCAGAAGTACGGTATGGCGTTCTTCCTTGATAAAAACAAAGAGAAGGTGAAAGAGCCCTTCAAGAACTGCTAGGATTTTTGGGTGGCTTTAAATCGTAAAAAACAATAAAAATATAAGGAGGACTTACAATGAAAGTAGGTATTATCGGCGCGGGAACGATGGGGTCCGGCATCGCGCAGGCATTCGCTATGACGGATGGTTACGAGGTTTGCCTCTGTGATATTAAGGAGGAGTACGCAGAGGGCGGCAAGGCGAAAATCCAGAAAAATATGAACTTCCTTGTGGGCAAGGAGAAGATCACCCAGGAGAAGGCCGACGAGGTTATGGGCAAGATCACTACCGGCTTAAACAACATCTGCACGGACTGCGATCTGATCGTAGAGGTTGCTCTTGAGAAGATGGAGATCAAGCAGGCGATCTTCAAGGAGCTGATGGGTAT
The DNA here is from genome assembly GCA_002491905.1 of Lachnospiraceae bacterium UBA7143. Classification (GTDB taxonomy): domain Bacteria; phylum Bacillota; class Clostridia; order Lachnospirales; family Lachnospiraceae; genus UBA3282. Next base: position 20,580 of record DKWV01000007.1, read on the forward strand.
TGTGAAGAAGGACTGCATGTTTGCAAGTAATACCTCTTCTCTTTCCATCACCAAGATCGGCGAGGATCTTGACAGGCCGATGATCGGTATGCACTTCTTCAATCCGGCTGACAGAATGAAGCTGGTTGAGGTAATCAGGGGCGAGAACACCCCTCAGGATATGGTGGACAAGATCACGAAGATCGCTGAGGAGATCGGCAAGACGCCCGTACAGGTGAAAGAGGCTCCCGGTTTCGTGGTAAACAGAATCCTGATCCCTATGATCAATGAGGCGATCGGCGTTCTCGATGCAGGCACCGCTTCCGCTGAGGATATCGACGTGGCTATGCAGCTCGGTGCTTCCCATCCGATGGGCCCGCTGCACCTTGGCGATCTGATTGGTCTGGATATCTGCCTTGCGATCATGGAAGTGCTCTACAATGAGACCAAGGATGAGAAATACGCACCCCAGCCTCTTCTTAAGAAGATGGTGGAGGAGAAGAAGCTCGGCAGAAAGACCGGCGTTGGGTTCTTCGACTATTCTAAGTAAAAAATGCGAAACATTTTGAGTCTGCTTATTGTGAGACGAGCGGACCATAAAATAAAACATGGAGGAATAAAAAATCATGGATTTTACTTTAAGCAAAGAACATGAAATGGCGAGAGCTCTGTTCAAAGAGTTCGCTGAAAAAGAAGTAAAGCCTCTCGCCCAGGAAGTGGACGAGACAGAGGCTTTCCCGAGGGCGACCGTCGAGAAGATGGCGAAATTAGGTTTTCTCGGCATTCCTGTTCCCAAGGAGTACGGCGGACAGGGCTGTGATCCTCTGACATATGCTATGTGCGTGGAGGAACTCTCCAAAGTATGCGGAACAACAGGCGTTATTGTTTCCGCACATACATCCCTGTGCTGTGATCCGATCATGACCTACGGCACGGAGGAGCAGAAGCAGAAATATCTGGTGCCTCTTGCAAAAGGTGAGAAGCTGGGCGCATTCGGTCTGACAGAGCCCGGTGCAGGTACAGACGCGCAGGGACAGCAGACCAAGGCTGTACTGGACGGTGACGAGTGGGTGCTTAACGGCTCCAAGTGCTTTATCACAAACGGTAAAGAAGCTGACGTTTATGTCATTTTCGCAATCACAGGTACGGTTGAGAAGCGCGGCCGTATGCAGAAAGAAATCTCCGCATTTATCGTGGAGAAGGGAACCCCCGGCTTTACCTTCGGCACGAAGGAGAAGAAGATGGGTATCCGCGGTTCCTCCACTTACGAGCTGATCTTTACGGACTGCCGTATTCCGAAGGACAATATGTTAGGGCAGCAGGGCAAGGGCTTCAACATTGCAATGCATACGCTGGACGGCGGCCGTATCGGTATCGCTTCCCAGGCGCTTGGTCTGGCTGAGGGCGCACTGGAGAATACCATCGCATATGTGAAGGAGAGAAAGCAGTTCGGCAGGGCGATCGGCGCATTCCAGAATACACAGTTCCAGCTTGCGGACATGGCTACCAAGGTCGAGGCGGCACAGCTTCTCGTTTACAAGGCTGCTATGGCAAAGGCTACCCAGAAGGTATATTCCGTGGAGGCTGCGAAGGCAAAACTGTACGCGGCAGAGGTAGCTATGGAAGTGACCACGAAGGCAGTTCAGCTGCACGGCGGTTACGGCTATATCAGAGAGTACGACGTAGAGCGTATGATGCGTGACGCTAAGATCACGGAGATTTACGAGGGCACAAGCGAAGTGCAGAGAATGGTTATCTCCGGCGCACTTTTAAAATAAAAATTATAGAAGGAGAAAAATACAATGAAAATTGTGGTTTGTGTGAAACAGGTTCCGGATACCGCAGGCGGCGTTAAGTTTAATCCGGACGGAACGCTTGACAGAGGCGCCATGCTCACGATTATGAACCCGGATGATAAAGCAGGTCTGGAGGCGGCGCTCAGATTAAAGGATCAGTACGGTGCAGAGGTAACGGTTGTAACGATGGGTCTTCCCAAGGCGGAAGAGGTTTTGCGTGAGGCGATGGCTATGGGCGCGGACAAGGGCGTGCTTGTGACCGACAGAGTGCTCGGCGGCGCTGACACATGGGCAACCTCCACCACACTTGCTGGCGCGATCAGAAATCTGGAGTATGATCTGATCATTACCGGCCGTCAGGCAATCGACGGTGATACCGCGCAGGTTGGTCCGCAGATTTCCGAGCATCTTAACATTCCTGTCATTTCTTACGCGCAGGACATCAAGATCGAGGGAGACAGCGTAATTGTAGAGCGTCAGTATGAGGACAGATATCATGTGGTTAAGGCAAAAATGCCCTGTCTGATTACCGCTCTTTCCGAGCTGAATGAGCCTCGTTATATGACGCCCGGCGGCATCTTCGACGCGTACAAGCAGGAGATCACCGTTTGGGGCAGAGCGGATCTTAAGGATGTTGACGATGCAAACCTTGGATTAAAGGGTTCCCCGACCAAGATTGCGAAGGCTTCCGATAAGGTGAGAAAGGGCGCCGGCGAGAAGGTTTCCCTGGATCCTGACGAGTCAGTAAGCTACATCGTTGACAAGTTGAAGGTTAAACACGTCATCTAACAAAGAATACGCGTAAAACGAGTGCGCAGAAAGAGGTATAAAATGAATTTAGAAGAATACAAGGGTGTATATGTCTTTGCGCAGCAGGTGGACAATGAGATCAGCAGTATTGCATTTGAGTTGCTTGGCAAAGCAAAAGACCTCGCGAAAGACTTAAATACAGATGTTACGGCTGTGCTGATCGGCTCTGGAATCAAGGGGCTGGCAGATCAGCTCGCTGAGTACGGCGCTGACAAGGTGATCGTGGTGGACGATCCCGAGTTGAAGGATTACAGGACGGAGCCTTACGCACATGCGCTGGCATCCGTAATCAACAAGTATAAGCCTGAGATTATGCTGGTGGGTGCGACGGCTATCGGAAGAGATTTAGGCCCGAGAGTGTCCGCGAGAGTGGCAACCGGTCTGACGGCTGACTGTACTGTTCTTGAGATCGGCGATTTCCCGCTGCAGGCGGTTCCCGGTCAGGAGCAGCTCCACAACCAGCTGCTGATGACCCGTCCGGCGTTCGGCGGCAACACCATCGCTACCATTGCATGTCCCTACAACCGTCCCCAGATGGCGACAGTTCGTGCGGGCGTTATGCAAAAGATTACTCCCATCAAGGGTGCGAAGGCCAATGTGGAGGAGTTCAATCCCGGCTTTACTCCCGACAATAAGTATGTGGAGATTCTTGACATTGTGAAATCCGTGGCTGAGACAGTGGATATCATGGACGCTAAGATTCTTGTGTCCGGCGGCCGTGGCGTGGGAAGCCCGGAGAATTTCAAGATCCTCGAGGATCTGGCAGAAGTGCTCGGCGGCACCGTGAGCTGCTCCCGTGCAGTGGTCGATTCCGGCTGGAAGCCGAAAGACCTGCAGGTTGGCCAGACAGGTAAGACCGTCCGCCCGAACGTGTATTTTGCAATCGGTATCTCCGGTGCAATCCAGCACGTGGCCGGTATGGAGGAGTCCGACATCATCATTGCCATCAACAAGGATGCGGACGCGCCGATCTTCGATGTGGCTGACTACGGCGTGGTAGGCGACCTGAACAAGATCGTTCCTAAGCTGACAGAGGCTCTGAAAGCGGAGATCGCTGCAGCAAAAGGCTAAATCAAACATCTCGACACAATGTGCGCCCCGGTTTTTGCCGGGGCGTTTCCTTTTTCGCGCAGATATGGTAAGATGATAAAAGATGAACCGATAAGGTTATAAGGACAGGGGATCAGTTATGGACAATTATTCATTACAGCCGCAGAATCTGAACAGAAACACTTTCGGGCCGCCGGCGCAGCTTTATCTGCCGCCGAAGAATCATAAAAGGACGGCGCTTATCATTACTTTGTGCGTGGCTGCGGTGCTTCTGGCGGCTATTCTGGGCGGATGGTTTTATCATACACATTCGGCGGCATATAAGATTCGGAAGGGCTTCCTGAATCTGATGCGGGAGGCGGAGGAGATGAAAAACCCGCTTGCGGAGAAGATCGGGACAGATGGGATCAGGAGGATGCTTGCGGAGGAAGGATCACATCTGGATACCAGACTGAATGTCACGCTGGGAGATTTTTTTGTGGGAAGCATGCTCGGGGATGTCACGCTGGGCGTGGACACAGACTGCGAGGTTGACAGGCAGGAAAAAGAGATGTCGGCATCCACCAGCATCAGTGTCATGAACTATGAACTGGCCAGTCTGGAGATGTATGGGGATCGGGAGAAACTGTGCTTTTCGATTCCGGAGCTTTATATGGAAGACGTCTATATCGAGAATGAAAACGTGCAGAGACAGTATAACCGCTCCCTGTGGGCTTCCGTCTTCGGTGAGGCGGAGGGAGACGATTTTTCGATTGACCTGTTCCCGGACGCGTGGCTTTTCGGGGATGAGGAAGGCGTAGGGAAGGCATTTTTCAACGAGTATGCCGATGAAATTGCGGAATGCAGACGGCATATGACTATGGAAAAGGCCGGAAAGGATCTTTACAGGGTCAGTTTTGATGAACTGTATTTCAATGAACTGGTCAGACAGGTTTTATACGACTATGTGGATTTCACGAAGGTGGGCCGGGATGACGCTATGGGAATACTGAGCTATTTTGATGTGATTTCCAATGCGGATGAGATCAGTTTCCTTCTGGAGATAAACAGTGCGAATCGGATCGAAAGCATCCGGGTGGAGGAACCGCTTTCCCTCTGCGGGGGTAAGGTGCGGATTTCGGGAGATATCTATTTCCTGGGTGAAGAGCACAGTATAGATAAAATGCAGGGCATGTTTACAGTGAAAAACGAACAGCGGGAAGAGAGGAAAGAAACGGAAATTGTCTGGCAGACGACACAGAGTCTGGAACTTGACGATTACCGGATGGAATCGGACATAAAGTACAGCTTTACTGAGAATGGAGAGACACAGGGTTTGAAACTCGGCTGTGAGCTGGAGTGCGACGGGAGAAAGAATAGCTTTGACGGGGAGTTTTCCGTGAAAGAGGCGGGAGATGACATGGAAATAGTTATGCAGGCATCGGGCGGTTTCTCCCATATCACGGAGGGAGAGAGCTTTGATCTGGAGCTTGACGAGCTGCTGCTTAGCGCGGATGATGAGGAACTTGTGCTAATCAGGGGAGATATCGGCCTGTCACCGCTAAAAAGACGGGTCAGGCAGAATGTAAAGGCCAAAAAGGCATTTTTTGAAATGTCGGACAGGGAGTGGGAATCGATTTTTCAAAAGGTGTACAGGGATTATGAAAATCTGCTGGAATCGATGTACAGCATGTATTGGTAACAGAGTGAAAGGAGCGGCGTCATGGAAGGAAATGACAGGGAAATGATTGAGGAGATTATGCGGCATCTGGATGCGGAATCCCAGCATGGCGTATATCGTATGAGTATCACTTTTGACGACGAGAGCGAGGAGGCGAAGAGCGTTTCCCACGAATGCTGCAATATGTACGGCAGGAAGGCCTCAGAGACGGTGGGACTTCTTGACATGTATACGGATATGAACGCTGGGGAGCCTGACAGAGGATAAGGATTCTGCGCGCTGATTTGAGGTTTCATGGCGCTAAATCACGGAGGATAATACAACAGATGATACTACAGGAACTCGCGAAATATGATCCCATCACCATACAGTGTCATGACAATCCCGATGCAGATGCCATAGCGGCAGGGTATGCGCTCTGCCGCTATTTTGAGTCTCTGGGCAGAAGCGCACGTCTGATTTATGGGGGCAGGAATAAAATACAAAAGCCCAATCTGCTGCTGATGCTAAAACATCTGGAGATTCCCATTATCTATATAGGGGATACAGTTTCTTTCCTGGCGGGGGAGCCTGAGGGAAAAATCAGGGGACTCCTGATTACGGTGGACTGTCAGTATGGCTCTGGCAACGTGACGAAACTGCCTGCGGAGAAGGTGGCGGTCATTGACCATCACCGCCCGGAAGCGGAGATCACAGAACTTTGCGAGATCAATTCCTATGTGGGGAGCTGTTCCACGCTGGTATGGAGGCTGCTTGTGGAGGCGGGCTATACGGTGGAGGACAAGCAGCTCGGCACAGCCCTTTACTATGGTCTTTTCATGGATACCAACCAGTTTGCCGAGATCTATAATCCACTGGATCAGGATATGCGCGAGGCAGTTCCCTGCGACAAGTCGCTGGTTACGCTCTTTCGCAATTCCAACCTTTCCCTGCAGGAGCTGGAAGTAGCGGGCGTTGCCATGCTGCGGTATATCTACAATGACGATTATAACTACGCGATCATCAAAGCCAAGCCCTGTGATCCGAATATTCTGGGGCTGATCAGCGATTTCCTGATTCAGGTGGCGGAGGTGCACAGCTGTGTGGTTTACAATGAGACGGGTGACGGATATAAGTTTTCGGTCAGAAGCTGTATCAAGGAGGTGCAGGCCGACGAGCTGGCGGGGTTTCTTTCGGAGGGCGTAGGCTCCGGCGGAGGACACCGGGAGAAAGCCGGCGGGTTTATCAATCTGGCGCTCTATGAGGAGGCGTACCCGACCCTGCACTCAGAGGCTTTTTTCAGCGAACGCTTAAATGACTATTTTGACAATTGTGAAATTATCGATGCCGAGACCCGTGACATTCACATTTCCGATATGGGGATTTATGTCAAAAAGCCTGTGACGTTAGGGTATGTGATGGCTACAGATCTGCTGCCGGTGGGAACGCCGATCACGGTGCGCACGCTGGAGGGGGACCTGGATATCAGGGTGGAGGAGGATCTGATTATCATGGTGGGAATCCGCGGCGAGGTGTATCCCAATCATCTATCACGCTTTGAAAAAAATTATGAAGTGACGCAGAAGCCTTACCGGGAGTACGGCGAGCGTGTAGGCACAGGCCTGCTTTATGAGCCTACCATTCATAACAGGAAGACAGGGGAGGTCATGAAGCTGATCGACCATGCGAAGCTGTGCATTTCTGACGGTGGCAGGCGGGTGTTTGCAAAGGAGTTGACTAAAAGAGTCAAGATATTTACCGCGTGGGACAGGGAAAAATATGCGCTGGGCCGCCCGGGGGACTATCTGGTAGTGAGATACGAAGACAGGAATGACATTTACGTGCTGGAGCGGGACGTTTTCTTTCACACCTATGAAAGGGAGAATAATTAAACATAATACGCACAGAAACTTGCAGTTTTGGGAAAAAATGTGTATAATTATCAATGTGTGGTCGATTGCACACTTCGGCTAAGGAGGAATTCGGTTATGGGCATTTTGTTATTAGGCGGCTTTTTGGTTGTAGTGATTATTCCGGTGGTGATTTCCGTGGTATCGGCGGTTGTTTCCGGGATTGCGGCCGCAGTGGATGACGAAGAGGACTGATTTTCACTGATTTAGGGATAGGGCAAGATTCCACGGTGTGGGATTTTGCCCTTTTGATGCACAGGCCTGCATATGGAAATTTGCTGTTTCACGGCACGCGGGCAGCGCGGCGAGTAGGGATTCCCTACTCGATTACAGAGGAGGGAATGGAAGTGGAATCCAAGAATTTTATTGAGCAGATCATAGATCAGGATCTGGCGGAAGGCGTTTATGACACTGTGCATACCAGATTCCCGCCTGAACCAAACGGATATCTGCATATCGGACATGCCAAGAGCATACTGCTTAATTATGGGCTGGCATCCGAGTATGGCGGAAAGTTTAATATGCGCTTTGACGATACGAATCCAACGAAGGAGAAGAGTGAGTTCGTGGAGTCGATCAAAGCGGATGTGAAGTGGCTGGGAGCGGATTATGAGGACAGACTTTTTTTTGCTTCCGATTATTTTGACCAGATGTACGAGGGTGCGCTTAAGCTGATTAAGAAGGGGAAGGCTTATGTGTCAGACCTGACGGCGGACGAGATGCGCGAGTACCGGGGGACGCTGACGGAACCCGGCAGGGACGATCCGAACAGAAACCGCAGCGTGGAGGAGAACCTGCGGCTTTTTGAGGAGATGAAGGAAGGAAAGTATGCGGACGGAGAGAAAACTCTGCGCGCAAAGATCGACATGGCTTCCCCGAATATCAATATGCGCGATCCGATCCTATACCGTGTGGCGCATCTGTCCCACCAGAATACGGGGGATAAGTGGTGTATCTATCCGATGTACGATTACGCGCATCCCATAGAGGACGCCATTGAGGGGATTACCCATTCTATCTGCACGCTGGAGTTTGAGGATCACAGACCGCTTTATAACTGGGTAGTGGAGGAAACGGCGCTCTGGGACAAATATCCGCCCAGACAGATCGAGTTTGCCAAGATGTACTTGACCAATGTGGTCACTGGAAAGCGCTATATCAAGAAACTTGTGGAGGACGGCATCGTGGACGGCTGGGATGACCCCAGGCTGGTATCCATTGCGGCTCTCCGAAGACGCGGCTTTACGCCGGAGTCCATTCAAATGTTTGTGGATCTGTGCGGAGTGTCCAAGGCAAACTCTTCGGCGGAATATTCCATGTTGGAGTACTGCATCAGGGAGGATCTGAAGATGAAACGGCCCCGGATCATGGCGGTGACTGATCCGGTCAAACTGATTATAGACAATTATCCGGAAGGGGAGACAGAGTGGCTGCCCGTGGTCAACAACCCGGAGAACGAGTCTCTTGGTTCCAGAGAGGTGCCTTTTAGCAGGGAGCTTTATATCGAGCGCGAGGATTTTATGGAGGAGCCGCCTAAGAAGTATTTCCGGCTTTTCCCCGGCAACGAGGTCCGGCTCATGGGCGCGTACTTCGTGAAGTGCGAAAGTTACGAGAAGGATGAGACGGGGAAGGTGACGGTGGTGCACTGTACCTACGATCCGGCGTCCAGAGGGGGCAACAGTCCGGACGGCCGCAAGGTGAAAGGAACGATCCACTGGGTATCCGCGGCGGAGTCCATAACGGCGGAAATCAGGCTCTATGAAAACATCATCGATGAGGAGAAGGGTGTCTATAATGAGGACGGGAGCTTGAACCTGAATCCCAATTCGCTGACTGTCTTAAAGGAGTGCCGGATTGAGCCGTCGGTGAAGGATGCGAAGGCATATGACAGCTTTCAGTTTGTCAGACAGGGATTTTTCTGCGTGGACTGTAAGGATTCCAGGCCGGAAAAACTTGTTTTTAACAGAATTGTGTCTCTTAAGAGCTCCTACGTATTGCCGAAAAAGGAAAGTTAATGATATAATGAAATATAATTGCAAAAAATAACTTGGGGAGGATAAACGAATGGCAGGACTGTTATCGGGGTTAGAGCAGTTTGGATTGAGTAATCTGGAGAGTATGGATCTCTACGAAACGCCCAAGAAGGCTGAGGATGGAGAAGAGGGAGGGCAGGCCGCGCCTACGGTGCAGGAGCAGGATTTTCTCTTTGACAAATCTTTTACCTGTCCGCTCTGCGACAGGGAGTTTAAGGCAAGAACCGTGAAGATCGGCAAAGCGAAGCTGGCGGGCAGCGATCTGGATCTGCGGCCCAGATATGAGCAGATTGACCTTTTAAAATATGATGTTATTATGTGTCCCTCCTGTGGATACGCGGCACTGAGCAGATTTTTTAAGTACCTTACTTCTCCCCAGGCAAAAAATATCCAGAAAGCGATTTCGGAAAACTTTAAGCCGCAGAAGGAGACGGCGGAGACATACACGTATGATGAGGCTCTGGAGCGTTACAAGATGGCTCTGGCAAACGCGATTGTCAAACAGACGAAGGCCAGTGAGAAAGCATATATCTGTCTGAAGACGGCATGGCTCTTAAGAGGACAGGCGGAGCATCTGGATCCGGAAGAGGAAGGTTACGAGGAGAAAAAGAAAAAGTGCCAGGCCGAGGAGGATGAGTTCCTGCGTAACGCGCTGGAAGGATTTCTTGCGGCAAGACAGACAGAGAGCTTCCCCATGTGCGGTATGGATGAGCCCACGGTGGATTTCCTGATTTCCGTGACTGCAATGCGTTTTGAACAGTATGATGTGGCAAGCCGCCTGATCTCAGGGCTTATCACTTCTAAGACGGCCAATCCCCGCATGAAGGATAAGGCGAGGGATGTGAAGGAAATGCTGATGAAGAAGATCAAGGAAAAGAACGCCGCATCCAGGAAATAAGGTGCGGCGGGGGAAAATATTTTCCGCCCATAAATGCACATAAAAGAAAGAGCTGTTACTTTAACGGATGGTGATTCGCGAAGCGGCAGCTCTTTTTTATATTTCTCGGATGAAACTGTTATCAGCGGTAGGAAAGTGCCTTTAGCATATTCAGGTAGGAGCAGCTCTCCTCATAAAGCATATCCGGGTGGAAGGACGCATCCTGAAAATGGGCATCCATAAGTCCGTCCAGCGTGTAGGTTACCATCTGGTCAAGTTTTTCATAATCAACCTCGCTCTTAAACAGGGAGCGGTCGCTCTGGTTTTTCAGCACAGCCTGCATATCGCCCAGCACGTTCTTCTGGCGTTCGATTGCCATGAGGGCTTCGCTTACGTCCTCAAAACGGCAGCGGTCAAGGAACTGCTGCATGTAGGGATAGTTTTTCAAAACCTGCATTTTTGCATATTCCATCTGGCGGCGTATTTCAAAATAGTCCCGCTCGGTGGAGGAAACGCCCCCGGTCAGTTCCAATTTCATAAAACGTACACTGTAGTCATAGAGAAAACTGTAAAGGCCAAGCTTACTCCCAAAATAATGGAATAAAAGTCCCTTGCTGATACCGGCCTCGACTACAATATCGTCTGTACTGGCATGTTTATAGCCGCCCATCGAAAAAACTTTTAAGGCGGCATTAATCATGCGGTCCTGTTTTTCTTTTTTCAGATCAAAAAATTTTTCGTTCATATCTTCCCCAATTCTACATAAATTGACCTTTTCAGTCGACTTTAACTATAGCACAACCCTGCTCGGGATTCAATGTCCTGCGAAAAACTAGTTTCAAGAAAATTTTGATCCACAACATATTGTGCCTCAAATGTAATTTTAATAAAGTTTTCTCTTTTTTTATACATATTCTCTTTTCATTTTCACAAAATAGTATTAATATAATGATAATAGGAACTGATACGGTGAAAGGAGAACACTGATGGCGAAAAAATTCGGTAAGTTATTGATGGTGACAGCGGCTCTTGGCGCCGTAGCGGGGGGGGCATACTATTACCTGAAGGGCAGGGATGCACTGATGGACGACGATTTCGATGACGATGATGACTTCGATAATTTCGAAGAGGATCTGGACGACACGGATCGCAACTATGTGGATCTTGACCTCGGAAAGACAGAGGAAAACAGCGCGAAGACCGAGTTTAAGGAAGGCATTCAGGCCGCGAAGGCAGAAGCCACAGATAAGGTTGTCGGGAGCGTGAAGAAGGTGGAAGAGTTTTTCGATGACGATGACAGCGACGGGTCTATGGATGCGATGTAGCAACCGCAAAAGAAAAACAAGCGGCTGCGAAGCAGACATTTGTTTTTCTTGCGTTGCTAACGAGCAAACGTCCGATGCAATCGGACAGAGAGCGCGAAGCGCGGGTTTGCGAGTTTAGTGATTTGAACAGCGTTTCTCTGTAGCTGCATATCAAACAGGCACATATGGGGCGGTTCCGGGAGGAATCGCCCCAATTTTCTGTTTTACGTATTTTTTTGGTTGTAAAAAGGCAAGAGAGAGGCTATAATGGTTTTATAAAACAGTTTTAGAAAAGGGGGCTGTTTATGGGGATTTATCTGAATCCGGGAAACAAAGGGTTTTGGAAGTCAATTCGGTCCGAAATCTATGTGGATAAGACGGGACTGATCGCGCACACGAATGCAAAACTGAATACGGAGCAACAGTATATCTGTGTCAGCAGACCGAGACGGTTTGGTAAGTCGATGGCGCTTAATATGCTTGCGGCCTATTACAGCCGGGGCTGCGATTCCGCGGAATTATTCGAGGGGCTTGAGATAGAAAAGGATGCGTCTTTCGGAGAACATCTGAACCGGTATGATGTGATATTTCTGAATATGCAGCAGTTCCTGATTGAAGCGGATGCCGGGAAAGTGACAGAATATCTGGAACAGGAGGTCTTGCGGGAACTGAAGAAGGAATACGCGGATATTTTAACCAGAGAAAATATAAGCCTTGCAGCTGCACTGCGGGAGATTTATGTGGAGACAGACAGGCAGTTCATTTTCCTGATTGACGAGTGGGACTGCGTGATGCGGGAGAGGCAGGAGTCGGAGGACCTGCAGAAGCAGTATCTCGATTTCCTGAGAAACCTGTTAAAAGACCAGCCCTATGTCGCGCTTGCCTACATGACGGGAATCCTGCCGGTCAAGAAATACGGTGTACATTCCGCCCTGAATATGTTTTGGGAATATTCCATGACAGACCAGTTTGATTTTGAGAAATATACGGGCTTTACGGAGGAGGAAGTAAAGGAACTGTGTGAACGGTATCATATGGATTTTGCCGAGACGGGAAACTGGTATGACGGCTACAGGTTTCGGAGAATCCGTCATGTTTATAATCCCCGGTCTGTGGTGGCGGCCATGCAGAACCATGCCCTTTCGAATTACTGGACTATGACGGAAACCTTTGAAGCGCTCAAAATCTATATGGATATGGATTTTGACGGGCTTAAGTCGGACATCGTGCGGATGCTCGGCGGGGAGCAGGTGAAGGTAAATACGTTGAGCTTTCGGAATGACATGCGGAACCTGGGGAGCAGGGACGATGTGTTCACACTGTTGGTCCATCTCGGCTACCTGGGGTATGATGCGGAAACAGAGAAAGCATTTATCCCAAACCGGGAGATTCTCCGGGAGTTTGAGAACGCCATGAGCGTGAGCGGCTGGCCCGAAGTGATGCGCGTATTGAAGGCTTCGGAGGAGCTGTTAGCGGATACCATTGCGGGCAGGGAAGAACGCGTCGCCGAGGAACTTGACCGGGCGCATACGGAAGTGGCGTCCATTCTGACCTACAATGATGAGAATTCGCTGGGGTGCGCCATCGGACTGGCCTACTACAGCGCGAGGAAGGATTACCGGATTATCAGGGAGTTTCCGGCCGGGAAAGGCTTTGCCGATATGGTGTTCCTGCCGCTGCCGCATACCGATAAACCGGCGCTCATGGTAGAGCTGAAATATGATAAAACTGCAGAGACTGCCATACAACAGATCAAAGACAGGCGTTATACGCAGGCGCTTGACGGTTACAGCGGGGAGATCGTGCTGTTGGGGATCAATTATGATAAGGGAAATAAGGATAAACCGCATAGCTGCATCATAGAGCGGGTAGAAAAAAACAGCTGAGAGGAAAACGAATTTGCGGGGGAGCATCCCAGAACGGGACGCTCCTGATTACGTATTTTCATTTATTCGCCTGATACGGCGGATCGGCGGGATACCCGCCTTTCAATTTCTGCATACCGCGCTGGATGGCGTCTTTCGAGTTCTTCCAGTCCGCGTCCTTGTTACGGTAGTCGAATTTTTCCACCAGCCATGAAACATCTTCTGACAAACGTGTCATATTCTCTTCCATCAGCGGGAAAACCATATCGTAAAAATCTTTTTTCTCCTTGTCATTTAAACGGCTGTCCGCCGCTTCACAAAGATCGCCAAAATGGTGCAGGCAGAAGCCTTTGCTCTCCTTTACCTTTGTGCGAAATTCGGGATCCTTTTTGAACATGACGAAAAAGGTGTCCAGATAGCGGTCATAGGTGTCCGCATATCGCTTGCAGATATAGCAGGACGCTTCTTTTTCAGCGGCCCATATCCCTATGGGGTTCGTGCGCCCGGTCTGCTTCTTGAATTTATCTTTCAGAGAGGTTTTTCCGGGTGCGAAAGCCTTGATCTTTTCGTGAAGTTCCTGATTCATCCGCTGATAGTGCGTTTTCAAAATCCAGGCGTTTCCCAGCGTGTTGCCGTAGTCAAACATTTTCTTGAAATGATTTCTGCAAAAACCTTCCCTGTCGGTCTGCTCCCGCACGTCGCTCTCCATGTAGGAGGAGCCGGAGCCTAAGACAAAATCCAGAAGATCCTGTTCCACGTTGCGCTCTATAAAACAGAAAGGACATTCGTCCTGCGCGTTCATGGCATCGTTTAAGGGGATGGTGTAGAGCTTTTCTTTCATAGGCTGTGGCTCCTTTCAGGGATAACGGAATATTTGCTTCTATAAATAACTATATATAAAGTATAACATTCTGCGGGCGGGATGTAAAATTCTTTACAATAAACTATATCCATAGTATAATTTATGTAAACCACAGAGGCGGACAGGCAAATAAAAGAGGGAGGTATATAAATAATCAGCCTGACCCGCTGTCCATGCGGGGAATCCGACTGTGGAAAAATACGTAAAAGGGGAAAAACAATGAAAGTACAGGTGAAAAACGGGGGGATGATCTGTCTCCCGGCACAGGCAATGGCAGCTTTTGACATCCGTGAACGGGATATTCTGGACTGCAGTCTTACACAGACCGGCATTCTGCTGACACCACTTATCCTGGCGCAAAGTATGGCCGGGCTGAAAAAAAATTGGCGTACAGATCGAATGTTTCGGCAAATTCAGCATTTATTGGAACGGGCGTTATCACCCGATGAAAAACAGGAAAGCCGAAGAACTGCTTTCCTATCTGTGCTGCAACGGGGGAAAGGCGGTCAGGAAGCGGATGCTGGAGGAGCTTATGTGGGCGGAAGCCGAACGGGGCAAAGCCAGGGACAGCCTGTACAAAGTGTGCGCATTCCTGAACGGATGGCAGGAGAAGGAGGGGGTAGACCTGCCGCTTGCCATATACAGGGAAGAGATTTATCTGGATACGGAGCTGATAGAGCTGGATCTGCGTGAGTTCCTGACGTGTCTTGACAGCGAGGACGTGAGGGACTGGGAACGTGCGGAACGGCTCTATACGGCTCCTCTTTTATTTGAAAACAGCTATGAGTGGGTAGAGGACTATGAGGCTGTCTATGACATGGCGTACTACGAACTGCTCGGCAGACTCTTAGTCTATTATGAAAATCAGGGAAACAGGGAGAAGACGCTCTACTACAGTGGGAAGCTGAAAGGATTCCGATAACTTTCCGATCTGTTTACGGAAATTTTCCGGGTTTACGTGCTACACTGTCTCCATCAGACAGGAAGCGCAGCTGCAAAAATGTTTGAAAAAATAAAAAAAATGGAGGAAATGAATTATGGCAACACCTTATACACTCAATGTAGATCATCAGGGAACATCCTGCGGCGATTTCTGCATCTATCAGACCTATGAGGATCAGGACGAGGATATCCGGTCCCTGGTATGGCTCCGCAAGACGGCGCATCCCGGAACCAAGCTGAAATTTGACTGGACTATCGACTACAGTTTTGCATGGTGCGAGGAGGGCGTACTGAAACCCGGCGTGATCTTCTATGCATCCGAAGTGCGTGAAGCGGATCCTTCGGACGTGCAGCAGAACTCTATCGCATTTACACGGGAGAACGGCGCTTATCATTTCGTGCCTTCCAACCACAAGACGACGCAGGGTAAGCTGGGAATCAGATGTGACGGTTCCATTCCGGCAGCTAAGGCTTCCATCGGCATCGGTATGTCCGGGAATCCCGCGTTTGCGAGACCTGCGGATCCCAATCTCCAGTACACCTTCGGGATGCATCCGAAATACTGGATTGCGTTCGGCAATTTCGAGGAGGGCGAGGTGATCGACCTTAACCGCATGACCGAGAGATTTGAGATCAATTTCCCGGTGAACCAGTATGAGAGATCCATCAGGCTCACGGCCGACAATACATGGGAAGCGGCTGACTAAGGGACGCATATTTTCCAAAGAATCAGGCCGGCAGGACGATTGGACTGCCGGTCTTTCTTTAAACTTTGAAAAAGACGGTTTTAAGCTGAAAGAAGCAGGGAGGAAAAGAAAACATGATACTACAGAATGAAGATTATGTGAGCGGTGAGCTTATAGATGCGGTAAAAAGGAACAATCAGATACTCATAGACGATAAAAGCCAGTGGTTCTATAAAAAATGGCCCGGCCTTATGATAAACGGCGGGCACGTAAGCATGTTAGAGAGTCAGATGGAAGAGCGTATGAGACAGAACAAGGATCTTTACAGATGGGCTTACGAGCAGGGCATCATTCCGTATCCTACCAGTGTGCCGTTTGCGGATTATAAGCGGCAGCTGGGAGGTGAGGACGACACCCTGATGGAGATATTCCGGCGGCTGCCCAAAGGTGCGCTTCTTCATGTCCACAGTGCGGCGGCGCTTTCGGTGGAAGGGCTGATAGCGCTTTTAAAAGATTTTATAAGTGATAAGCAGCTGCCCACGATATACATTGAGACGATGGGCGGTAACGCGGGAAAGATGACGTATACGAAGACGGAGGCGGATACGCAGATACCGCTGCAGACATTTTTTGTGTCGTTTCCGCAGGCAGGGGGCGCAGAGGCCAGACTGACAGAGTGTCTGACGGTAGGAGCACATACGAATCAGAATATCTATATCTGGGATGAATTTAATAAAATCTTTATGCGCACATCCGATCTGTTTGAAAACGAGACCTTCTATTATGAATACCATTTCAGGTTTTTCATGGAATGTCTGATGGACAGGATTGATTATGTGGAGCTGCGGTGCGGTTTTCAGGAGTTTGTGGATGATAAAAACGGAAAACAGCAGAACGTGGTAATGGATCAGTCTCCACGGTTTCTGGATGTGCTGACGGCAGCCAGGGATAATGCGGTAAAACAGTATCTGGATAACTCCGCCCAGTATAAATGGAAATTGCCTTATAAAGGGATGGATCTGGGTGTAATTCTGTGCGCAAGGCGGGATCTGAGTACAGAGATTGTCCGGGACAGGGAAAAACTGATGAAAAAGATTGATACGGCCATTGTATGGAAGCAGGGGGCTTACAGTGATCTGATCAAAGGCTTTGATTTTGTCAGTGAGGAGGATAGAGGGAAAGCAAGCTACGCCTACTATCAGGATATCTATTACGGAACGACGCTGACCGGGTATACGACGCAGGAACTGCAGGATGAGGCTGCCCGTCTCAAGCAGCAGTATAATCCGAATGACCTTACGCGGGTGGAGATGATCGATCTGATGCTTCACGCAGGGGAGAGCCTGTGGATGGAACAGGAGAATATCATTGATGCAAAGATAGCCTCCAGATGGCGGCTGGGGCATGGCTTCCAACTGTTGGAGTACCCGGGAGCGCTGGTGAAATATACGGCCGGAAACATGGGCGGGATGCCGGACGGACCGGTGCTGGAGGTGTGTCCGATCAGCAATCAGATGCTTCGGTATTTCCCGGATATCAGGGACCACTATGCCCTGATCCTTATGAAGCTGGGCGTACCCTGCGTGCTTGCAAATGATGATCCGCAGATACTGGAAAATCCGGGACTGTCGTATGATTTCTGGGAGATTTATATGGCTTCGGAGGGCGGTCTGATGCTGGTTAAGGGGCTTGTGTTTACCGCTTTTCTCTTTCATTACCAGCACCTGGCAGGAAAGACGTTTGACAGCTGGGATAATGATGACTATGAGCATTGCCGGAAGGCATTTGAGGATCGCTATTGGGAACCTTTTCTGGAAGAGATGCAGGCGTATTTTGAACTGGAAGGATGAGGAGAAGATGAGACCGATTAACATGATGATAAGCAAATATAATTTCAAAGAGGGAGACGCGTCCCGCGTCCGCTACATTGTCATTCACTACACGGGCGGTCTGGGGACGGCGAAGGGGAACTGCCAATATTTTGCGGAGGGGGAGAAAGGCAGGTCGGCACATTATTTTGTGGGATATGAGGGAGACATCTGGCAGAGCGTGGAGGATGAAAATATTGCGTGGCACTGTGGGGCAAAGCACTACAGACACCCGAAATGCAGAAATGCCAACAGTATAGGAATTGAACTGTGCGCGCGGAAGAAGGACACCAGCCATTTAAAGGCGGAGGACAAGGACTGGTATTTTGAGGATGCCACGGTGGAGGCGGCGGTGGAACTGACCCGATACCTGATGCATAAATATGGCGTGCCCGCCGGAAATGTTTTACGGCATTATGATGTGACGGGCAAGCTGTGTCCTGCGCCCTATGTGCATAATACCACAAAGCACACATGGCAGGAGTTTCAGAAAGCTGTCAGCAGGGGAAAAATTGACTGGATCGGTCTCCTTAAGGATATCCTGGCTGCAGTCTGCAGGATTCTGGGTGAACTGTGGAAACGCGGGAAGCCGGATGACCGGCGTATGACACGCATTATGGGAAAACCGCATGTGGGTGCAAACCGGATCGCGGCGTACATAACCGACAAAAATCCTGCCGCTGCCTGGTACGCAAAACGGCTTGCGGACACTTACATAGAGGAAGGAATGTACGAGGGCGTGCGGGGCGACATCGCGGCCGCCCAGGCAATGCTTGAGACGGGAAATCTGACTTTTAAAGGGTCCGCTGTGACGCCGGACCAGAATAATTTCTGCGGCTTAGGTGTTACGTCTAACGGTGCGAAAGGGTGCAGCTTTAAGACCATGAGGGACGGGGTGCGGGCGCACATCCAACACCTTAAAGCCTACGCCAGCAGGGATGAACTTGTGGACGGCTGTATTGATCCCAGATACGCCTACGTGGAAAAAGGATGCGCGCCTTATGTAGAATGGCTCGGGCAGAAAGAAAATCCCAAAGGAAAGGGCTGGGCCTCCGGGGAAGGATACGGCGATAAAATCAAAAGAATTTTGCGGGAGATGGAAAGACAGAATACAGGAAAGGGAGCTGACTTGAAATTTTAAATT
>DKWV01000029.1 GCA_002491905.1 Lachnospiraceae bacterium UBA7143
AATAGGCGAAGCCTATTTTTTATACTTTAGCAGGATGAATCAGTGAAATTCGGTATAAAATATGGTATAAAGAAAAGTGAACAGTACAAAAATCTGGGTCAGTGCCCAAGATGGAGGTAAGAATGCGCAAAACAAAAATAGTATGTACCCTTGGCCCTTCTACGGACAATGAGGAGGTGCTGCGTCAGATGATGCTGGAGGGCATGAATGTTGCCAGATGCAACTTTTCCCACGGCGTCCATGAGGATCACAAGAGAAGAATGGATGTGGTGAAGAAACTTCGGAAGGAAGTGGGGCAGCCGGTGGCCATCCTGCTTGACACAAAGGGGCCGGAGGTCCGTGTGAAGAATTTTAAGGAAGGAAAAGTTGTTCTGGAGGAGGGACAGCTTTTTACGCTGACCGCAGAAGAGGTGGAAGGTACGAAGGACAAGGTGAGCGTGACTTATAACCGTCTCTATGAAGACCTGGAGGTGGGGATGCGCGTGTTGATCGACGATGGTCTGATTGAGATGAGGGTGGAGAAAGTAGACAAGAGTGATATCGTCTGCCGCGTCGTAAACGGCGGTGTGGTGTCGAATCATAAAGGCGTCAACGTACCCGATGTGGATCTGTCCATGCCCTATATCAGCGACAGGGACAGGGAGGACATTCTCTTCGGCATCGAGCAGGACGTGGATTTTATTGCGGCATCCTTTGTGCAGAAAAAGGAGGATATTCTGCAGCTGCGAAAGCTTCTGGAGAAAAACGGCGGCGAGGATATCAAGATCATTTCCAAGATTGAAAATGCGCAGGGCGTAGCAAATATTGACGATATACTGGCGGTGTCCGACGGCATCATGGTGGCCCGGGGAGACATGGGGGTGGAGATTCCTTACGAGGAGGTGCCGGTGATCCAGAAAGAGATCATCAAGAAAGTGTACCGTGCGGGCAAACAGGTCATCACGGCCACACAGATGTTAGAGTCCATGATAAAAAATCCAAGACCTACCCGGGCGGAGACCACTGATGTGGCCAACGCGGTCTATGACGGCACAAGCGCGATCATGCTCTCAGGGGAAACGGCGGCGGGTTCCTATCCTGTGGAGGCGGTGAAAACGATGGTCAGGATTGCGGAGCGCACGGAGCAGGATGTGGACTACCGCAAGCGGTTTTTCCTGCTGGAGCGGGAGGCGAATCCCGACGTGACGGACGCAATCTGCCATGCCACCTGCACGACGGCCCTCGACCTGAACGCGAAAGCCATCGTGACGGTCACAAAGTCTGGCAGATCCGCCAGAATGATATCCCGTTACCGTCCCAAGAGCGATATCATAAGCTGTGCCACCACCGAGAAGGTGTGCAGGCAGCTCTCCCTGACATGGGGTGTTGTGCCGCTTCTGATTAAGGAGGAGAAGGACGCTTATGTGCTCTTTGACAAGGCCATTGCGGCGGCGGAAAAGAAGGGACTTTTGCAGAAGGGCGACCTGACAGTCATTACCTCCGGGGTGCCTATTGGAATTTCAGGTACCACAAATATGATTAAAGTACAAATTTTATAATAAGGAAACCGGCCCGGAGATGACTTCCCGCGCCACATAGAGCGTGCTGTCCGCACGGGTGGTCATACTCCATTTGACTAGCGTCATGGCCATGCGCTCAATTTCGATGCAGGTGATGCAGCGGGGATGGACGCAGCTTCCAGTGTTATAGTAATGGGCCGGACCGTCCGGCAGTACCGGGCGGTGCGTGTGCCCGGTGATCAGAATGCGGTGTTTTTCCTGTGCCCATCGGTTCAGGAGGATTTCGCATTTGTTTTTAATACGGTAATTTTTTGCGGCGCTTGTAGGGTCGAGCACGCCCAGATTTTCCAGCGGATTCCAGACATACCGCACAAGGAAACGGGAGATGGGCCAGAGCGTGGAGTTGAGCAGGCTGGCCTGGTGTCCGTGGGTCAGGTAAAGAGATACCCGGGGCGTGTGGGCAGGCGGCGTGCCTGTGGTAAGGATAATGCCTTCGTGGAAAGTGAGGTCAGGAAAGAGGGGCTGCATCTGCTGGGACTGCGTACAGAAAAACGTACTGCAGCTTTTGGCGGGGTAGTTTTTCTTTCGCTTTACAATGTCGTGGTTGCCGTAGAGCAGATACAGCCGGTTTTCCTGGTAAAATAGTTTGAAAAGCCAGAACACATTGCTGTGCACATCAATGATATTCTTCATATTTCTGTTTTCCCAAAGTTCATCCCCGTCCCCCAGTTCGATATAGGTAAAGCCCTGCCGGTAATAGTGTTCCAGCGCGGCAAAATACAGATGCTGGTTTTTTAGAAAATTATCGGAGGAGGTGCCGATGCCTCTGTGACAGTCGCTCACGAGGACATAGCGGGAGCGGTTTGTGAGAGGCAGCAGGGGAGCGTTTAGGAAAGCGTGGTCAAGACGTGAGTATGCGCTCATGGCCGGTGCCCCCTGCAATGGCGTTTGTGGCATCGTCTGTTAAACCGGCGCAGTCTGAGAAGCTTCCGAAAGGCCAGGGGAAGATAGTAGTAGAGATAGAGAATCCGGTCTTCGGTACAGACAAAGGGTCTGGTTACCCACAGATAGAGTTTACAGAAGATTCGGTTTTTCCATTGGGAGTACCGGCGATAAAAGCGCGTGATGCAGCGATATTTTGTGGAATTTCTCCGAAAGACAAAGCAGACGCTGAGTCCCCTGACAGACAGGCAGTCTTCGGGGCAGCCCGCCCGCTTCAGGCCGTTTGTGAAAGCGGAGAGCATTTCCCGGTTGGGGAAGCAGACGCAGCATTCCATAACAAGGGAGGAGGGCTTGGAAAAGCACCCTGTGAGAAAGGCGGTAAGCCACCAGTGGCGGTCGGAATTGCAGATACATTCATTGTCGTTCCGGCAGAGGCGGAAAGAACAGTCCAGCATTTCATTTCCTTCCGCACAGGAGAACCAGGCGGTTTTGTAGTCGCTCTCCGGGATAATGGTATCCGCATGGTATATGCCGATTTCGGCTCCGGTATTGATACCGTACTGCCCTTTCCAGAATTCAATCAGCCAGGTCCTGCCCCGGTAGTCGAAATAGACGGGAAGAGAATCGAAAACCATCTGGAAACGGGGCGCCATATAGTCGTATAGCCATGTGTAACCGGCCTGCTTCTGGGGCGCGTCCATTGTGGAGGAAAAGAACCCGCAGTCACAGTGATAATCGTAACCAAAGGGATATACCAGCTCGTTCAGGAGGGAGCATTTGGTACAGCAGTCCATAGAATTGATTCTGCAGATGATTTTTTTCCTGTGGCACTGAAAGAAGATACAGCCGAGAAGGGCGATGAGAAGCAAAGCAAAAAGTAAGAAATACATAACTTAATATCCTGTGTCGTTTTACTCTATTTTATGTCGAAACAGGAGAAACGGTTCGGCGGGGACGGGCTGTATTCTATGCCGCAGCCCCTGTCGCCTGCGGACGGTATAAGCTTTTATGGGACAAGGAACAGGCAGGCCAGGGGCACTGTCACAAGGCTCAAAACAGTAGTCAGGATAATACCCTGAGAGATGGAGTCTGTTTCCATGTCCATCTGTTTCGCCAGCATGAGCGGCATATTGGCGGCAGGCACCGCAACCATCAGGAGCATGGTGTTCAGAATCAGGCTGTTATGGATGAACATGCGCATCAGCAGGACACAGCCAATGGGTACGAGAACTTGCCTGAGCACGGTGAAAGCGTAGAGCTTCGGGTGGGAGAAAATGTCTTTTGGCGCCATCTGTGCCACGGATACGCCCAGCACCAGCATGGACAAAAGGGTGGTAGCGCGCCCGGCGTATGTGAGAGTGGAAGAGATAATGACAGGCACATGAAAATTGCCCAGATAAAAGAGGATCGTAACCGCGGCGGAGATCGTGCCCGCGTTGACGAGCTTTTGCAGGCGGCCGGATGCGTGCGATGCGGAACCCGTCATGTCCTGCCGCGCCTGTTCTGCGGGAAGCGCCCTGTCCTCACCGATTTGTCCTGCAGCAGCTCTCTGCAGGAGAGAGACGCCGAAGGTGTAGATCAGCAGGTTGAAGAGCAGATTAAAAATGGAGACAAAAATCAGGGATTCGCTGCCGAGTACCGCAGAAGCCAGAGGGATGCCGATAAAGCCCACATTGCCGAAAACGGTCAGCATCTGGTAGGCGTAGTGGAGATTTTTCGGCACGCGCAGGACATAGGGGAGCAGAAAAGCCACGGCAATTAGAATGGCAAAAATAGCTGCATAGGCAGCTAAAGCAATGCCGAGATCGCCGAGGGAGGCTTTGGGGCCGTCGTCTAAAGCGGAGCAGATTAAGAGCGCCGGGTTGGTGACGTTGATGATAAGTCCGGATATCTGCTTGGACCCTTCCTCCGAAAGCATCTTGCGTCGGTAAAGGATCATGCCGATACCGATCAGGATGAAGATGATAACCATTTGCTGTAGTACGACTGTGATACTCATATATTTCCCTCTTTCGCTGAACGCTTAGTCATATTATTGCCGGATGTGCTCCGGAAATTGCGGGGCAGGGTTTGCACGGGCAGCCTGCCTCGAATAATTATAGTACATTTTCTCAAAAATGGAAGATTGTTTTTATCCTGCACTCGTTATATACTTAGAACAACTGATTTATGTGGAGGTATCTATGCAGAAATATATTATGGCGCTGGATCAGGGGACGACCAGCTCCCGCTGCATTTTGTTTGATAAAAAGGGTAATATCTGCAGTATGGCACAGAAGGAATTTACGCAGATTTACCCGCAGGCCGGATGGGTGGAACACAATCCGCGGGAGATATGGGCATCGCAGCTTGCGGTGGCGATCGAGGCGATGGCGAACATCGGCGCGGACGCGTCGCAGATTTCTGGCATTGGCATTACGAACCAGCGGGAGACCACAATCGTGTGGGACAGGGAAACCGGAGAGCCGGTGTACAATGCGATTGTGTGGCAGTGCCGGAGAACAGCGGAGTTTATCGACGGATTGAAGGCGCAGGGTTATACGGAGATGATACGGGCGAAGACGGGACTGGTGCCGGACGCCTATTTTTCCGGGAGCAAGATTGCCTGGATTCTGGATCACGTGGAGGGTGCGCGGGAGAGAGCGGAGCGCGGGGAACTGCTGTTTGGCACGGTGGATTCCTGGCTGATCTGGAAGCTGACAAAGGGCAGGGTGCATGCCACCGATTACACCAATGCCTCCCGCACGATGCTTTATAATATTCATACTTTAGAGTGGGACGGGGAGCTTCTCTCCATGCTGCGGATTCCCCGGCAGATGCTGCCAAAGGTACTGCCTTCGGGCGCGGTGTTCGGCGAGAGCGATACGAGTATCTTCGGCGCGCCTGTTCCCATTGCGGGGGCGGCGGGCGACCAGCAGGCGGCGCTTTTCGGCCAGTGCTGTTTCAAACCGGGACAGGTGAAGAACACTTACGGCACAGGATGTTTCCTCCTGATGAATACGGGGAAGGAAGCGATTGCCTCGGAGAGCGGCCTTCTCACCACAATCGCGGCGGGGGATTCCCTTGAGCCCGAGTATGCTTTGGAAGGAAGCGTGTTTGTGGCGGGCGCGGCGGTACAGTGGATGCGGGACGAGATGCGGATGATGAAGATAGCCCAGCATTCGGAAAAGTACGCCATGCGCGTACCGGACACAAACGGAGTTTATGTGGTGCCCGCCTTTGTGGGCATGGGAACGCCCTACTGGAACCCGTACGCGCGGGGCACCGTGGTGGGTATTACGAGAGGCTGCCAGAAGGAGCATTTTGTGCGGGCTGTATTGGAGTCCATTGCCTATCAGTCGATGGATGTACTGAAAGCGATGGAGGAGGACGCCGGGATTCCGCTTGGCGAATTGAAGGTGGACGGCGGCGCAAGCGCCAACGATTTCCTGATGCAGTTCCAGGCGGATATCACGGGACAGACGGTGCACAGACCGAGCTGTATTGAGACGACGGCTCTGGGAGCGGCTTATCTGGCGGGGCTTTCGGTAGGCTACTGGAAGGACAGAGAGGAGATCTGCGAAAACTGGCAGCTCGGAAAACGTTTTGACGTGACGATGGAAGAGGAGACCAGAAAGCAGCTTGTGAAAGGATGGAAACGCGCCGTCAGATGTGCGCTTGCGTGGGCGGATGACGGGGAGTAAGGCGGGCGATAAACCGCGGAAAGGAAAACAGACAATGAACATCACTTACAATGAAAAAAACCGAATCTTTAAACTGGACACGCCCCACACAAGCTACTGTATTGGTGTGGTGGATGAGGAAAACTTTCTGGGACATGTGTACTACGGCAGGAGCCTCGGGTCGGATGATCTGGCGTATCTGATGCGCACCGGGGAACCTCCCTTTGTCCCTTCGGAGAACAACAGGGACAGAGCCTCCTTTTTAGATACGTTCCCGATGGAGTATACGGGACATAATCTGGGAGACTACCGGGACGGCACACTGTCGGTGCGCACGCTGCCGGGACATACGGGAGTGTCGCTCTCCTATGTGTCGCACTGTATTTATGAGGGAAAGAAGGCGCTGGAAGGACTGCCGGCGACCTTTGGCGGAAAAAATGAGTGTAAGACGCTGGAGATTACCTGTGAAGATGCGGTATTAAAATTGCAGGTGGTTTTATCGTACAGTATTTTTGCGGACACGGACGCCATTGCCAGAAGCGTGCGTGTGGTAAACAATGGCGGCGAGGCGGTTTATCTGACAAAAGTGTTGTCCGCCTGCATAGATATGGACAATGACAATTACGAAATGATTACCCTGCACGGTTCCTGGGCGAGGGAGCGTGCGATCCAGACGTATCCGATCAGGAAAGGAAAGCAGAGCGTCGGTTCGGTGCGCGGGGAGTCCAGCCATCAGGAACATCCCTTTATGGCGTGGAAGAGCAGGACGGCGACGCAGGAGACGGGCGACGTTTACGCCATGAACTTTGTCTATTCCGGCAACTTTCTTGCGCAGATCGAGGAGAACCAGTTCGGCAGCATCCGCGCGATGATGGGGATTCATCCGGAGGATTTCTGCTGGAAACTTTCGCCGGGCGAGAGCTTTCAGGCGCCGGAAGTGATCTGCATGTATTCCGCGGAGGGGCTTGGCGGTATGACCAGAAACTTTCACGAACTGTACCGCAATCATCTGATCCGGGGCAGTTATAAGGATAAAAAGAGGCCGATCCTGATCAATAACTGGGAGGCAACTTACTTTGACTTTGATACGGAGAAACTTCTGGATATCGCCAGGCAGGCGTTTGCGCTTGGCATAGAAATGCTCGTTATGGACGATGGATGGTTCGGCCACAGGAACGACGATAATTCCAGTCTGGGCGACTGGTTTGTGAATGAGGAAAAGATAAAGGGCGGGCTTAAATATCTGGTGGACGAGGTGAATAAGCTGGGGATGAAGTTCGGCATCTGGGTGGAGCCGGAGATGATTTCCCCTGATTCCGATTTGTATAAGGAGCATCCTGACTGGGCGATCCAGATTCCCGGCAGGGTAGGGAGCCTCGCCAGAAACCAGTATGTGCTTGACCTGACGCGCAGGGAGGTGCGGAACTGTGTCTATGACAGGATTGCGGCAGTGCTTCGGAGCGCCAATATCGAGTATGTGAAGTGGGATATGAACAGACAGCTTTCCGATTTCGGCAGTTTCGGTCTTCCGGCGGACAGGCAGGGAGAGCTGGTACACAGACAGACGCTTGCCCTCTATGAGATGCAGGAGAGGCTGATTACGGACTTCCCTGAACTTCTGCTGGAGAACTGTTCCGGCGGCGGGGCCAGATTCGATCCGGGGATGCTCTACTACAGTCCCCAGATTTGGTGCTCAGATGACGCGGACGCCATAGAGCGGCTGTCCATTCAGGCGGGTACGGCGCTCGTTTATCCGCTTTCCACGATGGGGGCCCATGTGTCCGACTGCCCGAACCACACGGTGGGCAGGACGACACCCTTTGAGACGAGGGGATATGTAGCGCTGGCGGGCACTTTCGGCTATGAGCTGGACGTGACGAAAATTCCCGAGGCGGACCGGGAGATGATCCCGGACCAGGTGGCTATGTACCACAAATATAACGATCTGGTTCGCCAGGGCGACTATTACCGCATCGCCCACTATGCGGAGAATCATTTTTACGACTGCTATGCGGTGGTGGCGAAGGATAAGAGCGAGGCACTTGTCACCTATGTACAGGTGTTGAACCGTCCCAACTTCCACAGCAGAAGAATCTGTATTCCGGGGCTTGACCCGGAGAAGACCTATGTGATTGAGAATGCGGCGGACTGGCCGGAAATCCGGCAGACTGAGTACAGGGGCGACACGCTGCACTACGCGGGTATAAATATCCCGCCGATCAGTGGGGACTTTAAGGCAAGGCTGCTGCATTTGAAGGTAAGCAGATAGAGTAATCAAATCAATATAGAAATGGAGACACAGATATGATCGTACAAAAATACAAGGATATGTTACAGGGGAAATCGGTGATCCGGCAGCTCTCGGAGTTCGCCACGGCAAGGGGGCAGGAGATCGGCTACGAGAATGTGTTTGACTATAGCCTCGGGAATCCTTCAGTGCCGGTGCCGCAGGAGTTTACGGACACAATGATAAAGATGCTGCAGGAGAGAAACCCGATGGAGCTGCACGGCTACAGCCAGAGTCTTGGGATTCCTTCCGTCAGGGAGAAGGTGGCGGCCTCCCTCAATAAGAGGTTCGGAATGAACTACACGGGAAACCATATCTTTATGACCACTGGCGCGGCGGGAGCCATTGCCCATGCGCTGCGTGTTGTGGCGGAGCCGGGGGATGAGGTGATCACCTTTGCGCCCTATTTTCCGGAGTATGCGCCGTATGTGAATCTGACGGGGGCGATCCTTAAGGTGGTGCCCGCCGATACCGAGAGTTTTCAGATTAATTTCGAGGCCTTTGAGGAGATGCTGACGGAGAAGGTGGCGGCGGTTCTGATTAACACGCCGAACAATCCTTCGGGCATGGTTTATTCTACGGAGACGATGCAGAGACTTGCGCGGATCATGGAGGAAAAACAGAAGCGGTACGGGCATGACATTTTCCTGATTTCCGACGAGCCTTACAGGGAGATTGTCTTTGAGGGTGTGGATTCGCCTTACCCTTCCGCGTTTTATGACAATTCCCTTTCCTGCTATTCCTTTTCCAAGTCCCTTTCCCTGCCGGGAGAGCGGATCGGTTATGTGGCGGTGAATCCGAAGTGCACGGACGCAGGATTAATCAGTGTGATGTGCAGTCAGATTTCCAGGGGAACGGGGCACAACTGTCCGCCTTCCATTATTCAGCTCGCGGTGGCCGAAGTGCTTGACCTGACCGCAGATTTATCGGTCTATGAGACGAATATGAACATATTATATAAGGAACTTACGGATCTTGGTATTGAGTGCGTGCGCCCGGGAGGAACCTTCTATATGTTTCCGAAATCCCCGGAACCGGATGCGGTGGCGTTTTCCGAGAAAGCGAAAAAGTACGATCTGATTCTGGTGCCCAGCGACAGCTTTGGTGTGAAGGGTTATTTTCGGATTGCCTACTGTATCGACACGGAGAAGGTGGAGCGCTCGCTTGAGGCGTTTCGGAGGTTTATAAAGGAGACTTACTGATCTTAGGGAGAAAGGAAGTTTAATTATGATGTACCAGGCTGGCTTAATTTTGGAAGGCGGCGGCATGAAAGGAATTTACACCGCCGGCGTTCTGGATTTTTTTATGGATCAGGAAATTATGTTCTCCGACTGTTACGGCGTGTCTGCAGGCGCGTGTCATTTGTGTAACTATATGTCGGGGCAGAGGGGAAGATCATACCGCATCAGTTTGAATTATCTGGATATGAAACAGTACTGCGGAAAGTGGAGTCTCTTTACGACGGGTGATCTTTTCGGCGTGGACATGAATTACAGCCTGATTCCGAATTATCTGGATCCCTATGACTATGACGCTGCGGCAAAATACGAGGGCAGAGCCTGCGCGGTGGCCACAAATATTGAGACGGGGAAACCTGCTTATCTGCCGCTTAAGGATCTGCGGAAGGACATTATCGCGGTGAGGGCATCCAGCTCCCTGCCACTGGTATCCAGAAATGTAAAGATAGACGGTGTGCCTTATCTGGACGGCGGCATCAGCGATTCCATTCCTGTCAGACAGTCGCAGCGGGACGGCAACCGAAAGAATGTGGTTATAATGACCAAGGAAGAAGGATTCGTCAGACAGCCCGCCGGAGCGGAGCTTGCGCTTGTTAAGGCGCGCTATCTGCGCTATCCGAAAGTGTACGAGCTGATGCGGGAGAGGCATCTTTCCTATAATACAACGGTACAGTATATAGAGGAGCAGCAGGGGAAGGGCAAGATGTTTGTGATCCGGCCGAAGCATAAAAGCGAGGTGAGCAGGATTGAGAAGGACAAGGAAAAGATGAAGGCGCTCTACGAGGAGGGCTACCGCGACGCGCAGGCATGCTTTTTAGAACTGTTGGAGTTTTTAGGTTAGGGGGAAAATATGGATATTATAGAAATTTTAAAAGCGGTGCTCTTCGGCATCGTGGAAGGCATTACCGAGTGGCTCCCCATCAGCAGCACCGGGCATATGATTCTTTTGAACGAGTTTGTGACCCTGAATGTGAGCGAAGACTTTTGGGAAATGTTTCTGGTGGTGATCCAGCTTGGGGCGATTCTGGCGGTGGTGCTCCTCTTCTGGAATAAGATATTTCCTTTCCACTTTAAGGAGAAGCCGGTGGTGCAGAAGGATATTTTCGCACTGTGGTTTAAGATCCTGGCTGCCTGCATTCCGGCGGCGGTTGTGGGGCTGGCTTTTGACGATGTGCTGGACGCTCTTTTTTACAATCCGTGGTGTGTGGCGATTGCGCTGATTGTGTTTGGTATCGCCTTTATCCTGATTGAGAACAGGAACAAAACCATGACGCCGAAGATTACGGAACTGAACCAGATTACCTATCAGACCGCCCTGATGATCGGCGTATTCCAGCTTCTCGCGGCGGTGTTTCCGGGCACCTCACGCTCCGGCGCGACGATTGTAGGTGCACTCTTAATCGGGGTGTCGAGAACCGTGGCGGCGGAGTTTACGTTCTTTTTGGCGATTCCCGTCATGCTGGGAGCAAGCCTCCTAAAGCTTCTCAAGTTCGGATTTTCCTTTACGGGGGAAGAGCTGGTTATTCTGGTGGCCGGAATGGCGGTGGCTTTTTTCGTGTCCGTGGCGGTGATCCGTTTCCTGATGGGATATATTAAAAAACATGATTTTAAAATTTTTGGATGGTACAGGATTGTGCTCGGCGCAGTGGTGCTTTTGTACTTTGCTATAGTCTGAGGCCGTGAAATGGGAGGTTTTGGAGAACCGATTCGGTCAATTCGTATAAGATTTTATAATAAAAATTAACTATTTCTTACAGATTGTTAGTTGACAGCCCTGTCTTATTGAGATAAGATACAACTATCAGGGTCATGTAGCAGGCTTTGCGGGGATGCATGGCGGCTAAGAAAACATATGGGAATTATGAAAAAGTAGTTTTATCGAAAGTGGGGAAGGAGATTACTCATGGCAGAAATTAAGAAGCCGGTTGTAAAACCGGAGGCTACCAAAGCAGCAGATACAAAGACAGCGACAGTGACGGCACCAGTGGCAGCACCTGCGGCAAAGACAGAGCCTGTAGCAGAGAAGTCGAAAACGGAAGCAAAGGAGACGGAGGCTAAAAAGCCTGCGGCAAAGAAACCTGGCAGGAAACCTGCGGCGAAGAAGCCCGGCAGAAAGCCTGCGGCAGCGAAGAAAGAGACAGCTGCCAAGACCACTGCAACGAGAAAGGCAGCAGTGAAGGAGACCGTGCATGTACAGTTCGCCGGCAAGACATACACCACAGAGGATCTGGTAAAGATTGCCAAGGACGTGTGGAAGTATGACCTGAAAAAGAAGGTTGGCGATTTCAAGACTGTAGAGCTTTATGTGAAGCCCGAAGAGAGCGTAGTTTACTATGTAATCAACGGCGAGGAGAAAGGCCAGTTTAATATCTAATCATCTATATTTCAGAAAGAATGCGGGCGGTCAGTTTAGGGAATGCTAAACTGACTGTTCTTTTTTTCATACTTTTTTTATAAATATTTTTCAAACAGATGTTGACAATGGGAAAAAGAAGTGATACTTTACTACCAGAAGGTGTTAGCACTCTAACTGGTCGAGTGCTAACAACCCGATAAGAGGGAAATGGTATGCAGCTGGACGAAAGAAAATATATCATATTGCAAGCCATCATCCGAAACTACCTGGAGACGGGGGAGCCGGTAGGCAGCCGCACGATCTCCAAGTACACCGATTTAAACTTAAGCTCCGCAACCATCCGAAACGAGATGGCGGATCTGGAGGAGTTGGGGTACATCCTGCAGCCCCACACTTCTGCGGGCCGGATTCCTTCCGATAAGGGCTACCGCCTCTACGTGGATAAGATGATGGAGGAGAAGGAACGGGAAGTCGAGGAGATGAAGGAGGTCCTTCTGGAAAAAGAGGATAAGATGGACCATCTCCTGAAGCAGGCCGCAAAGATGCTTGCCAATAATACTGAGTATGCGGCGATGATCTCCGCGCCCCAGTATCACCGCAATAAGCTGAAATTTATCCAGCTTTCACGGGTGGACGCAGGGCAGATTCTGGCGGTGATCGTGGTGGAGGGAAATGTGATCAAGAACTCCATGCTCACGGTTTCCGAGGAACTGAGCGACGAGACGCTCCTCAAGCTGAACATTCTCCTGAATACACATCTGAACGGTCTGTCTATGGAGGAAATCAACCTGAGCATGATCGCGGCGATGAAGCAGCAGGCGGGAATCCACAGCGAGATCGTGGCGGGCGTCATAGACGCGGTGGCGGAGGCGATCAAGGCGGATGAGGATCTGGAGATTTATACGAGCGGTACCAAGAACTTCTTTAAATACCCGGAGCTGGCGGATCACGAGCGCGCAAGTGAACTGATTACGACGTTTGAGGAAAAGCAGCTGCTGAGCGAACTGGTGCAGGATAACCTGTCCGGCGAAAACAATACGGGCATACAGGTGTATATCGGCAGCGAGACACCTGTGGCGGGTATGAAGGACTGCAGTATTGTGACGGCGACCTACGAGCTGGACGAGGGCATGAAGGGAACCATCGGCATCATCGGGCCGAAACGAATGGATTATGAAAAAGTGGTGAGCAATCTCAGGCTGTTAAAAAATCAGCTGGATGATTTATATAAAAAGTAAAGCGGCGGGCCGGAAGTAACCGGCGGCCGGGAAGACTGAAAGATGGTTAGGCAGGTTAATTCAATGGGAAAGGGATGAGTACAGTGGCAGCAGAGGAAAAAGATAAACAGGAACAGGATATGGAAGAGCAGGAAATGGAAGAACAGGATACGCCTCAGCAGGAAACGGAGGCGGGGACGCAGCAGGAAGAAGCATCAGGCGAGCCTTCGGCAGGAGACGAAGAAAAGGCTGCTAAGGGCGATAAGAAAGAGAAGAAGAAAAAGGACAAAAAGCAGGATGCCCTGAAGGAAAAAGTGGAAGAACTGGAAGACCGGGTAAAGCGCCAGATGGCGGAGTTCGATAATTTCCGCAAGCGCACCGAGAAGGAAAAGACGGCGATGTTTGAGACGGGCGCAAAGAGTGTGATCGAAAAGATCCTGCCGGTGGTGGATAACTTCGAGAGAGGTCTTGCCAGCGTGCCGGAGGAGGAGAAGGACGGCGCCATCGCACAGGGCATGCAGATGATTTACAAGCAGCTCATGACAGAGCTGGAAAATCTGGATGTGAAACCGATTCCGGCTGTAGGGGAGGAGTTTAACCCCGAGTTTCACAACGCGGTGATGCAGACGGAGAGCGATGAGTTTGAATCCGGCGTGATCGCCCAGGAATTGCAGAAGGGCTATACTTACAGGGACAGCGTGGTCAGACACAGTATGGTAGCGGTAGTTCAGTAATAATCATAGAGTGGAAGGAGAAAAATTATGAGTAAAATTATCGGCATCGACTTAGGAACAACAAACAGCTGCGTGGCAGTTATGGAGGGCGGCAAGCCCACTGTTATCGCGAATACGGAGGGAGCGAGGACCACACCGTCCGTTGTGGCTTTCACAAAGAACGGTGAGAGACTGGTAGGTGAGCCTGCAAAGCGTCAGGCGGTTACCAACGCGGAGAACACCATCGCTTCCATCAAGAGGGATATGGGTACGGACAGAGGACGTACCATCGGGGATAAAAAGTATTCCCCGCAGCAGATTTCCGCAATGATACTGCAGAAGCTGAAAGCGGATGCGGAGAACTATCTGGGCGAGAAAGTGACGGAGGCTGTTATCACGGTTCCCGCATACTTTAACGACTCCCAGAGACAGGCGACCAAGGACGCGGGTAAGATTGCGGGTCTGGATGTAAAGCGTATCATCAACGAGCCTACGGCGGCAGCGTTGGCTTACGGTCTTGACAATGAAAAAGAGCAGAAGATCATGGTTTATGATCTGGGCGGCGGTACTTTCGATGTGTCCATCATTGAGATTGGCGACGGCGTGATCGAAGTGCTTGCCACAAACGGCGATACCCATCTGGGCGGCGACGATTTTGACCAGAAGATTATCGACTGGATGCTTTCTGAGTTTAAAGCGCAGGAGGGCGTAGACCTTTCCAATGACAAGATGGCTCTCCAGAGACTGAAGGAGGCGGCTGAGAAGGCAAAGAAGGAGCTTTCCTCCGCAACGACAACGAACATCAACCTTCCTTTCATCACGGCTACGGCGGAAGGACCCAAGCACTTTGACATGAACCTGACAAGGGCGAAATTTGACGAGCTGACAAGCGACCTTGTAGAGCGCACCGCAGTTCCCGTACAGAACGCGATGAAGGATGCGGGTCTGACCAATGCGGACATCGGACAGGTGCTTCTGGTAGGCGGTTCCACCCGTGTTCCCGCAGTACAGGAGAAGGTAAAACAGCTCACGGGCAAGGAGCCCAGCAAGTCCTTAAATCCCGACGAGTGCGTGGCGTTGGGCGCATCTGTCCAGGGTGGTAAGCTTGCGGGCGACGCGGGCGCAGGCGAAATCCTCCTGCTGGATGTGACGCCACTGTCACTTTCTATTGAGACCGCAGGCGGCATTGCAACCAGACTGATTGAGAGAAATACGACCATTCCCACCAAGCACAGTCAGGTGTTCTCTACCTACTCTGACAATCAGACGGCGGTGGACATCAACGTGCTGCAGGGTGAGAGACAGTTTGCGAAGGATAACAAATCCCTCGGACAGTTCCGTCTGGACGGTATTCCGCCCGCAATGCGCGGTGTACCGCAGATCGAGGTAACCTTTGATATTGATGCGAACGGTATCGTAAACGTGTCCGCAAAGGATCTGGGCACAGGCAAGGAGCAGCACATCACCATCACCGCTGGCTCCAACATGTCTGACGACGAGATCGAGAAGGCAGTGAAAGAGGCGGCTGAGTTTGAGGCGCAGGATAAGAAGCGCAAAGAGGCCGTTGATACCAGAAATGAGGCTGACTCCTTCGTATTCCAGACCGAGAAGGCGCTGAACGAGGTTGGCGACAAGATCGACGCCTCCGAGAAAGCGGGCGTGGAGGCCGACTTACAGGCAGTGAAGGATATTCTTGAGAAAACCAAGGACCAGGAGCTTACCGACAGCCAGCTTGACGAGCTGAAAGCGGCGAAGGAGAAACTGACGAACTCTGCGCAGTCCCTGTTTACCAAGATGTATGAGAACATGCAGAAGGCACAGGGCGGCCCCGATATGAGTAACATGGGCGGCGCTCAGGAGGCAGGTCCTCAGGACAACGGCGGAGCTGACGATGTGGTTGACGGAGAGTTCCGCGAAGTGTAAGGTAAGAGAGAATCCAAGGAAGGATATAAATTATGGCAGAACAAAAACGGGATTATTATGAGGTGCTCGGCGTAGAGAAGAACGCTGACGACGCCGCCATAAAAAAAGCATACAGAGTTCTGGCTAAGAAATATCACCCCGACATGAACCCCGGGGACGCGGAGGCGGAAAAAAAGTTTAAGGAGGCCTCGGAGGCTTATGCGGTTTTGAGCGACCCCGAGAAGAGGAGACAGTATGACCAGTATGGTCATGCTGCCTTCGACGGTGCGGGCGGCGCAGGAGGCTTCGGCGGTTTCGATTTCAACAGCGCAGATTTCGGTGATATTTTTGGCGATATTTTCGGTGATCTTTTCGGCAGCAGCAGGCGCGGCGGCGGAAGAGGAAACGGCCCCATGAAGGGCGCAAATATCAGAACCAGCGTGCGGATCAGTTTCGAGGAAGCGGTCTTCGGCGTGGAGAAAGAGATAGAACTTACGCTCAAGGACGAGTGTACTTCCTGCCACGGAACCGGCGCAAAGCCGGGAACCAGCCCCGAGACGTGCAGCAAGTGCGGCGGTAAGGGTCAGGTGGTATTTACCCAGCAGTCCTTCTTTGGCACGGTGCGCAATGTGCAGACCTGTCCCGACTGTCACGGCACGGGTAAAGTGATTAAGGATAAGTGTCCTGACTGCCGCGGCACGGGTTATATTGCCAATAAAAAGAAAATACAGGTTTCCATCCCGGCGGGTATCGACAACGGACAGTGCGTCCGCATCCGCGATAAGGGCGAGCCGGGTTCCAACGGCGGACCCAGAGGAGATCTTCTGGTTGAAGTGGTGGTTGGAAGGCATCCTATCTTCCAGAGACAGGATGAAAATATCTACTCCACTGTGCCTATGTCCTTTGCCATCGCGGCGCTGGGCGGCGAGATCGTGATCGACACCGTGGACGGCAGGGTGATCTACGAGGTAAAGGCCGGTACACAGACAGATACTAAGGTCCGCTTAAAGGGCAAGGGCGTGCCCTCCCTCAGGAACAAGGATGTGCGCGGCGACCATTACGTGACATTGGTGGTACAGGTGCCCGACAAGCTGTCCCATGAGGCTAAGGAGCTGCTGAAACAGTTTGACGAGGTGACGGGTGACAGCCTGAACGCGGCAAAGAACATAACTTCCGATGCGTCCGAGGATTCGGCGGGAGGCAGTGGGAAAAAGAAGAAAAAGTTTAAATTTTAAGAGCCTGATTGTTCAGTGTCGATTCAGTGTCGATTGTTAAATTTGTATTTGACAAATGCCGAAAATTCCAGTAAGATGTTGTATATATTCATTATGTACTATGTTGTGTAGACGCGTCGGATAGATTTCATTTCGGTCTGGTTTTATTCGGGCTACGGGTATGGCTATGACAATTAGAAAGAAGAGACATACTATAAAAAACAGAATTATGCAATAGCTATGAAACAATAGGTAATAAGGGAGAGACCCTTATTACCTATGTTTTCTGTAAAGAAAAAGGCGATAATAGGGGATTTTACAATGGGTACAGAAGAAAAAGATATGGGACATATTGCGGTGGGGGTAGCGACAGCCGGCGAAAACCGTAATATAGGAAAACCTGTCCGTGTGTGTGATTGGCAGGAACTAGGGAAATTTGTTGGTATCTGGATGGTAACAGCTGCCATATTATTCGTTGCGCTTTTGTTCATAACAATAGTTAATGGCTCGCATAATATAATATATGATACTATAAAAGGTGTTGATACACTTAATATGATGTTTTCATTGGTGCTGTCGGCGCTTCTGGAGCAGATGTGGAGCAAAAACGGGAAAGGCGGGCTTCATAGTTTCACCTTAGGAGTGGAAATTGTATTGACTGTTATTGGAAGTATGCTGTTTGTAGCATACTCGATAGTAGAAAAAACAGATGCGGAAAATCAGTTGTTGCAGTTGTCTTTTGAGTTAAATGTGGGATATATTATTTTTTCCATAATAGTTGTCCTGATGAGTTTTTTCTCAAGAGCAATTCATGAGAAAATATAGGGGAGGACAAAAATGGGAATTGTAATTGCGTTTTGGGTTGCGATGATAGGTGTTATGGCAGCAGAGCTGGGCGCTATACTGTATCATGTAAAATATGGCGAAAGAAATACAGTAGATGATGCGTATGCTGTGGAGGTAAAAGAGAATGCGGAAGCCGTGATGACGGCTCTTAAATTCAGAGTAATAAAAAAGCATCTTTTGACAAACAGCGCTGAAAAGTATGATAGCGGGAAGACGTTGGAACAATATAAGAAGTTTCTGGATTCCGCATTAATGCGTGATATAATGCATATGCATGAGGAACAATATAATGGATAGAATACGGGAAATCTATGAGAGCTATGGGGATATCACTGAAAAAGTTGGGATTGATATAGTAAAGAAAAGATTTATGGATCTCAATCAGGCATATGTTGACTTTATAAACAGCGAGAATATAGCCGATAAGGTGACAATAAATTCCTTTATGCTCATTCATGCTATTATGGATTATTTTACGGATATTACCAGATTGAAAGACTTCCATAAAATTGATTTTACCAATTCTTATAAGACGATGGCATATGAAATAAGTTGGCTTTTGCGGCGTAAGCCTATTCAGGTGTTGGTGGATCAGCAGGAAGAATTAGTATATATAAATGAAAAGTTTATATTGTCATATGCGATTAATTTCATTACTACCACTAAAGAAAGCATTCGTTATCAGGACTTAAGCGAAATAAGACGGCAATGTTTTAATGGATTTATAGAAAGTTTTTATTATCACCTGAAATATAGAAACTGTAGTGCGCAATCCTTAGAATTGGCGCTGTTGAGTTTTGAGGCAGGTGTAACTCTTAATCCAAATTTATAACTGTGAAGGATTTCTCGAACATGGGAAATCCTTTTTTTGCGTTTGACGGAGCAGAAATGGGAGAAATTTCCTTTGCTAATAAATCGCTTTCGCTTGTCGAAATAGTGTGCTATGCTAAAAAAGGACAGTATGCGAGTGTGGAAGA
Organism: Lachnospiraceae bacterium UBA7143; assembly: GCA_002491905.1. GTDB lineage: Bacteria > Bacillota > Clostridia > Lachnospirales > Lachnospiraceae > UBA3282. Next base: position 18,854 of record DKWV01000029.1, read on the forward strand.
GCGTAAGAGCGAACTTTATTGTGGGAGAAGTATAAAATTGGGAAAAAATAGAAAAGCGAAAGTAATACATAAGAATATTTTGGCGGTTCTTTTGACGGTGGCACTGTTTTCGGAGCCCTTTTTTGATATGCCGGCAGTATACGCAGAGGAAATACAGGAGCAGTATGGAGAGGATGAAACAGACTCTGTGTCAGGTGATGATATAGGAGAGGACGATAATACTGTAGGAGGTGACAACGTAGCAGAGGAGGATGGCAAACCGATAGAAGATGTGGCGGATACGGAAGAAAGCGGTTCGGAAGAAAATGGCGGCACTGACGAGGAGACAGGAGATACCATTAGTGGAAACGAAATGGATGAAGGTCTATCGGAGGGTGTGGAAGAACTGTCCGGGAAAGAGAAATCGGAGGATAATATGAGCGGCTTCGCGGATATGCCTTCCGATTATCGACTCACATCATTTCAACAGGAACTCAAGGCAGGTATGTCAGACACACTGAGGCAGTTCAAAGAGAATGAGGAGGGTGAGACTTTCGCGGAGGATCAGGTGATTACCTTTGCGGAAAGCGAGGAAGAGGCGGAACTGATTGCAGATGCCTATTGTGCGGAGATCGTAAATTTTGATATGGGGGTTCTGACGTTGAACCTTCACAAAGAAAATACGGTTAAGGCAGCGCTGCTGGCGGCTGCTGATATGGATAATAAATTGCCGCCGGTGTGGCCTAATTATGTTCGTGAATTATATGGAGAGGTGCTGCCTGAGACAGAGAATGTTCCTGAAATCGGGTTCGACGATCCCTATTTACAGACAACGAGTTCCAGATATCAGTGGTTTCATACCACAATCGGTTCGGCATACGCCTGGGACGCCGGATATACGGGGGACGGTGTCAAAGTGGGAGTTATAGACAGTGGAGTGGACGCCAATACGGACTTGGACGGAAATATATTCGGGAAAAGGGATTTTTGTGACGGCACGGAAGAGGTGGGGGATTACGTAGGGCATGGGACTCATGTGGCGGGTATTATCGCTGCGGAGGCTGACAATGCTACCGGGGGCGCAGGTGTCGCGCCTCAGGCGAAGGTATTTAATGCGAGAGTATTTGGAAAAACTGCGTCGAAGAGCGGGTACGATGCCACGATTATAGGAGCGATCAATTATCTGATCGGTGAGGAGAATAACGCAACGGGTGAAGAAGTCAGTTCTGAACCGGCGAAGGTGGATATAATCAATATGAGTCTCGGCGGTCCCGGTATGAGCGGCGCTTTTCAGGCGGTGTTGGACAAGGCATACCAAAAGGGAGTCGTTGTGTTTGCTGCGACGGGTAACGACGGCGGTTCGCTGATGATGTATCCGGCATCCTATAATCATGTAATTGGCGTATCGGCGACAGATAATAATAACGAACGGGCGTATTTTTCCAATTATGGTTCCTCGACAGATCTGGCGGCTCCTGGGGTAAATATTTGGGCAACTTATAGGTCCGCATATTCTTCTTTGCAGGGAACATCTATGGCGTGTCCGGTGACGGCAGGGGAGGCGGCGGTTATTCTGTCGGGCAGCGATGACCTGCCTTTGATGAAAGATGCACAGGGAAATGATAAGACCGGCAAAGCGAGAGTGGACGCCGTAGAGTCGGTTATGAAGGGTAATACGGTCAGCGCGGGATCGGGTATGGGAAAAGGTATTACGAGTCTGACGAAAGTATTTAAATTGTCTGCTGCTGCTGCGAAGCCGAATGCGCCGGTTATCGACGTTCGGCCAGATGAGACGAAGCAGTCTGTGACAGTGACGATTCAGGTGCAGGATGGCATGACACTGTGCTATACGACCAATGGCAGGAATCCGATCTGGAAAAACGGCGATGCGGGTGCAGATACGATATTGGTGAGCGGCAACCGGACGACAAGCTTCACCCTTGACTGTTCCAAGTCCGCGAAGGGGACTGTTAAGGCGATCGCCGTCAACGCATCCGGAGTGGTCAGTCCGGTGAAATCGGTAAATTACATTTTACATCCTTATGTCAGTACAATCACCGTTTCGGGGCCTCGGAAGATGGAGCAGGGTAAAAGTATCCAGCTTACTGCAGCCGTTGCCCCGGCTTATGCTGCCAATAAAAATGTGACATGGGAACTGCAGACTGCTCAGGGGACAGCTGTGGATACCGCCAGGATTAAAATTGACCAGAGGGGAAAGATCACCACTGCAAAAAATGCGGATACGGGAGATTATACCGTGACTGTCCGTGCGAAGGACGAGGGCGGAAGTTTCGCGCAGTATGCCGTACAGGTAGTGGCGGCGGGAAGCGCCATTCAAAGCCTTGCTTTCGAAAAAAATGGAACCAGAGAGCTGTGGCTTACGAAGACGGATTCGGCGCCGACATTTTCGCTGTCCGCCAGACTGATTGCGAGAGAGAAAAATGCGCAGGGGGTGTTGACAGAGATCGACAACAGCATACTTGGAGACCGCGTGACCTGGACGAGCAGCAAACCGGCAGTCGCGGAGGTAGATGACAACGGCGTTGTGACCGCACGGGCACTAGGGACTACGACGGTCACCGCGAAGGCAAACGATAACAATGGTAAGAAAGCAACCATCAGTATTACCGTAAAGCAGGCGGTGACGGATATTGCGGTCACCTCCGATAAAGGGAAAACCTCGGCGGGAGAATACACGGTTGCGGCGGGTAAAAGCATGATCCTCAAGGCGGTCGTGGGCCCGGCAAAGCCAGCCAACAAGAGAGTGAATTGGAGCATCAGACGTGACCCTGCCGATACGGCCGTCAGCTCTGTTGATATGAAAAATATAACGATCCATCAGACGAGCGGTAAGATCACTGTAAAAGGAGCCACTGTTCCGGGTAACTATATTGTGACGGCGACAGCAGCCGACGGAAAAGGTGCGGCAGCGGAACAGAAAGTGAAGGTATGTGGCAGCCCTATAGGTGAGATTAGTCTGGATACGAAGAAAACTACGCTATATACCCGGAAGATCGACGAGCAGAAGACTAATACAAGGATCATCACGGCAGTGATCAAAGGTGCAAAAGGGGCGATTGATTTCGACCCGGGCGCCTATACCGTGACAAGCAGCAATACATCTGTGGCGACGGCGGCAGTGCCATCCGAAGCGATGGCCGTGGTGAAGGAGGACGGTACGGCTTCGATAAGTATTACCGTCACTACCACAGGCGACAGGTATGGAACGACAAATGTCACCATTGCTTCCACCGACGGCAGCAATAAAAAGGCGACCTGTGTCGTGACAGTCAGCGGCGGCATTAAGAAAGTGCAGTTGAAGAACGGCAGCGGCAGCTCGGCGGATAAAGTGAGCAAAGTCACATTGTTTCGGAACGGAACTGATACGAAATCCCCAAAGACAACGAGCATATACGCTGTGATAGACAGTTCGGAGGGTGCCAACAGTCAGGCGTACGAAGTGACAAGCAGCAATCCGTCTCTGATTCAGGTAACCGTGAACAAGACAACAGGGCAGATCACGTTGACGGCTGGCGGGAACATAACCGGCAGAGCGACCGTCACATTGGCGACGACGGACGGCAGCAGGAAGAAAGCAGCCTGCACCGTGACGGTGAACAATCCACCTTCCAGAATCAATATCGCGCCGAAGGCGGGAACCACAAAATATGTGGTGGCCGGTAAGGGCGTGCAGCTGAAAGCCACTTTGGAGACTGAGTACGGCACGGTGGCCGGTAAGGGCGTCACATGGAGCATTCCAGACACTTACAAGGGCAAAGGGATTGCCGTCAGCAGTGCAGGTAAGGTTTCGGTTCCCAGATCGTACACGGAAACATCTTCTTTTCCGGTCACTGCTACGGCGAAGGACGGCAGCGGTGTCAGCGCGTCTTATTATGTATATGTAGTGAAAGCGACGACCTATATCAATGCAGGAGAACCTACGGGGAAAAGCGTGATTACGATTACTTTTTCTTCCGACTGCAGCACGCCTATGTCATGTACCTCCTCGGCGCCGGGTGTGGCATCGCCCCAGATGTCATACAGCACCTCGTCAAAAACTGGGACGATTAGGTTTGTGCCGATGAAAAAGGGGACGGCAACTATTACGCTCAAGGCGCTGGATTCCTCGGGAAAGACATGCAGAATCGTGTATCGGGTGAGATAGACTTTTAATCATTGTGTTGTATGGCTGGGAAATTTGTTGTATTTATAAAAAAAATCTTATTTCTTCGAAAAGTATGATATAATATTTTTTATATCTAAAAATATACCCGGGGGGGGTATATAAAGAGGGGCTGTGTTGGTGCTTTCACATTTATCAGCAAGTGAGATTGACTGTTTTACATGAAAGAATCCGTTTCATTATGGTTTGCGCTTGAGCGATGCAAAAGGAGTGGATAAAAGTGGTTATAGTTAATTATGAGGTGTAAAAGGAGGTGAAAATGAAGATGAAAATAGTCGTCTTTGCGTTAGGACTTATTTTGCTTGTTGGAATGGGACTATGCGGCTGTGGAAACAAAGAAATAACAGGAGTAGCCGCTAATGACAGTATCCCGAAGTTCCAAAAACTGGAATCTTCGGACGAGGAGGCCCCCCCCGCTGATGCTTTGGAAGATGATGCTGTTGTAACTACAGAACTGATTGCTCTGGCAGATACCCGTGAAGAAGCGGAAGAAATTGCTGAATTATATGGAATTGAGTTGAGTACTTATTCTTCTGGCGTGGCTACATATACGACCGACAAAAATGCTTCCGAACTCATAGAGATGGGCGCGGAAAATGGATACCCTGCATTGAGCCCTAATTATGAAAACAAACTTTATACAGAACAATAAACTAGGTCCAAGTAATACATTTTTACAAGAAGAAAGAGAAGGAGAAAAATGAAAAGAGCAAAATTATTATCTCTGTTTTTAGCAGGTTCTCTGCTGTTCCAGACGGCAGGAATCGATGCGATGGCGACAGCTCCATCTGAACCTGCTCCAATTAGTGACAATGTAGAAGATATTGATAACAATTCTGAACAATCTTCTACAGAAGAAAGTGGGACAGATGAATCTGCGGGAGAGGAAGAGAATCCGGGACAGTCCATTGAAGGGGAAGAAGGCAAAGGGGATGAAGACCCCAGCGGGGAAGAAGGAAATCCCCAGCAGCCTTCCGAGGATGAAGAGGATAAAGATTCCACTGGGGAGGAAGAGAATCCGGAACAGCCCATCGAAGGGGAAAAAGAGGACGAAGTCCCTACTGAGGAGATCGGTGAAAAAGAGGATTCCATCTCTGAAAACACAGTCTCTGAAAATACCATATCCGAGAATACGCTTCCCGAAGAGGAAATCAGCATTTTTTCCATTTTCCCTGGATTGGGTGATGACTATAAGTTCTCTTCGCAACAGTTGGCGGACAAGAGGGTGTTAGCTACTCATTTAGATGATGTCGTACGGGTTCAATCGGTGGAAAACGCCACAGTTGAAGACTATCAGGATGCTACAGGTAAATATGAACTCGGTGAAGTCGTGTACCTGGCGGAAACTAAGAAGGAAGCCGAGCAGGTCGCAGCTGCTTTTGGCGGCGCGCTGGACAGCTATTCCTCTGATGTAGCCGTAATCAGGCTGCCTGAAAAAGCAACCGTGGCTCTGGCTGTCGCCGCTGCCGCGGAAAGTGAAATCAAGTTGCCTGCCGTATGGCCCAATTATTATAATTATCTGCATACTGATACAAATGCGACGGTTAATCCTGCGGTTCCCAGTGATCCCGATTATACAAAGCAGTGGCATCACGACTATATTGGCACCCGCTATGCTTGGGCAGCCGGATATAAGGGACAGGGGGTTAAAGTTGCCGTTATCGATACAGGGCTTGCTCGGAATCACGAAGACTTAAAAGCAAATGCTGTCGATGGAAGAACATATGTGGACGACGCGGCGGGTACAGTACAAACTGCAGATAACCAAACGCATGGCACTCATGTGGCAGGTATTATTGCTGCAGATGATAATGGTAAGGGTGTTGTTGGTATCGCGCCGGATGCTCAGGTACGTGGATATAGTGTATTTGGATCAGACAGTAGATGCACCACCGACTGGATAATTCGTGCTATTAATGACGCTGTTGATGACGGAAACGATATCATCAACATGAGTCTCGGAAGTCCCAACTGGCATGGCGGCTATGAGAAAGCTGTAACAAACGCATATACAAAGGGGGTAGCCATCTTCGCTTCCTCTGGCAATGATGACAGCAACGGCAATAATTTCCCTGCTGCCTATGCGAAGACTATTTCTGTAGGCGCAGTAGATGAGAACAGTGCAAGGGCATCTTTTTCCAATTATGGCAATACCGTAACTTTGGCCTTCCCTGGAGTAGACATATATTCTACTACCAATAGCGGTTATACAGATACGGAACAAAACAAAACATATGGAAGTTATGATTACATGGATGGTACCAGCATGGCTTGTCCAGCAGCAGCCGGCACGGCGGCAGTTATTCTTTCAGCGAAAGGAGACATTCGCGGAAAGACAGGAAAAGCCAGAGTAGACGCGCTCCTCTCTGCCATGAAGTCTTCTACCACCAAATGCTCTACTTCCGGTATGGGTGCGGGTACAACATATTTGCCCGGCGTGTTAAAGATTGCTACGGATATGACTGCTCCGGAGATACCAGTCATTAATGTGGTTGACGAAGGAAGCTATGATAGAGGTACAAATAAAAAGGATTACATAGCTGAGAGCATAAGTGTAACTCTCTCTTCCGCAACCGCAGTTGGTGTTGATATTTACTATTCAACGGACGGAAAAACACCGGCTTATAAAAACGGTGTTATTACAAATGTAGACAGTACAACGCCTTATAGACTTGGCGATAGAATTACACTGACTGGAGCTAAGAATAAAACCATTAAAGCAATCGCCGTAAATCCGGTTTCAGGCAAAGTCAGCAAGGTGGTTTCCAAGACCGTTACGCTAACTCCGATTCCCACTGGGGTAACCGTAACCCCAGTAGGAAACGTGACAAAAATTGTTGCCGGAAAGAGTTTGAAATTCAATGCCGCTGTTGCGCCTGCTTATGCAATTTCTAATAAGGTGCAATGGACCGTGGCTCCGAAGGATGCAAGTATAACGGAAACGGATATTACAAAACTAGGTATCAAAGTAGCAAGCGGTAACGTAACGACAAACGCCCAAAAGACTTCCGTTGGAACTTATATTGTTACCGCCACAGCTGTTGGCAGCGACGGAAAAACTTTTACTGGTGGCAAAATCGGTAGTTGCACGTTTGAAGTCATCGCGTCATCCGCTGTCAAGAAAGTTGCTTTTGTTGATTCGAACAATAAGAATAAGGCACCCCTGCCTAAGAGCATTAAGACAACCGATAGTAAAACAGCGGATGTCGATAACAAGGTCATCAATTTAGCGGACTATCTCACTGTAACAAAAGCAGGTGCCACTGCAAAGCAAGATAGCGTAATCACTGGAAATGAGGCTCTTGCGGAAGTAGTCTGGTCCAGCAGCAATACCAAAGTTGCCACAGTTTCAAACAAAGGTGTCATCACCGCCGTTGCGCCCGGTAAAGCTACCATCAAAGCTACTTCTAACGACGGGGGCAACAAGAGCGCATCCTATAATGTGACAGTTGTACAGCCCGTCACGAAAATTACCATAAGCGGCCCCACAAAAGTGGCTGTCGGAAAGGGAATTGCTCTCACTGCCGCGGTGGAACCCGCAAATGCCAGCAACAAGAAAATAGAGTGGACTGTAAGCGGTGGTGGCAAGATTGTTAAAATAGGTAAAAACAATGGTAAAATAACCACAACAAAAGAGGCCAAGGGAAGCTATACCGTAACGGCTGCCGCGGCAGATAAACTTGGCGCTGCTGTAGCAACTTACACAATCTCAATTGAGAATCAGGAGATTACAGAGATCAAATTAAATGCAAATAAGCTGACTATGTTTCCTCCTAATACGAGCGCCAAAAACAATACAACGGCAACTCTTACCGCAACGATAAAAGGAAAAGTAAATGGCAGTAAGCAGGCTGAAGTTTTAAACACTTCGCTATTCACTTGGACCAGTAGCGCTCCTTCTATCGCTGATGTGGATCAGAATGGTAAAATTACTGCCAAAGCGCCCGGCAAGGCGACCATTACCTGTGCCGCTACTGACGGCAGTAACAAAAAGGGAACTTGTGCCGTGACTGTGACTGTGCCCATGTCTAAGTTGGTAATCGGTCCGACAGACGGCAATGTGGGCTATATTGCCGTCGGCAAAAAAGTCAAAATGGCAGCCAAATATTACAGTAATTACGGAACACCGACAAGTAAAAAAATCGATTGGAAGATAATTAATTGTAATAATGTTACAGACAAGGAAGTCACTATTGATAAAAATGGTACGGTTTCCGTTAAAAAGGACATTGATTTTGGCGGTTCTTTCGTTGTTCAGGCTACAGCTCAGGATGGCAGCGGTGTAACCTCAAATGAATATGAGTTTACTATACTTCCTTGCTTTGTCGCGGCGCGGCTGAAGTTAATCTCTACTGTTAATAGTCAAAAGAAAATAACCGGATATTATTTTATGGTAGAAGCAACTGCCGTAAAAGATAAAAAGGGGAAACCCGATTGGAATAAAGTAGTAGAGCTTCCCAGTACATATTGTACAGCTACGGTGTCCGGTCCTAAAAACATAGGGCTTTCTAAAAGCTATGTTAAGAACAGTGCAGGTACCCCCTTCGATATATGGGGACCGGAGCCACTCAAAACTACCAGTTTACAGTTGGATTATTTGATACGGGAAGAATACAAAGACTATCCATACAAACCAAGGCTATACACGAAAGACTGTGATAAAATAACTTTGACGGTAACACTTAAGGATGGTTCTAATCTTAAGGCAACGGTAACCACATACGCTGTTGGATATATGAATACCGATGGAAAATATGTGATTGGTTACTTCTGATTTAATTATTAGTAATCTGTGGCTCTGGGATGTAGTTCCTGGAGCCATCTTGTCTATAAGCGAAGCCGACTTGGAAAAGCCCGGCTGTAATTGCCGTTTATAATTTAAGAAGCATTGCAAAGGCGAATAATGGCTCAATATTCATGGATTGACATTTTGTTTGGATTTGATAAAATAAAATCATATTTTTACGATGAAACTTTAGGTGATGAATTGACGGAATAGAAGGCACTTTGGGGAGCAGACTCAATTGATTAGGCCACTATATACTTTGTGGGAATTCTGATGAATATTGTGTTGCTGCGAAAGCAGATGCCAGAGACGGGGGTCGAGTTTCGGAGATTTTTTGTGGCAGTGTCGATTGTAATTTTTTTTATAATTGTGGCAATATTAATTACGGCGATTATGCAAAGCGCAAGCGGTTCTATGGTTCAGACGTGCATGGACGGATTTATTACGAAAGCGTTGTATATCTGCGGATTTATAAGCACATTTTTGGAACTGATTCATAGTATATCTGCAGATGATTAGGAGGAAAGGCTATGATAGAAACATTGGTAGTGGTATTGGTGGCGCTATTTGTTGTTGTAACGATTTTAGAGGAAATTAGAAATAAGAGAAATCCGGTTCCACTAATGAGCAATGATGATAAGAGGTTTATTGAAGTTAAGAATGTTAAAACACGTAAAATGTACGAATGCATTAAGAGGTAATAGATGAAAATAGAAGATTTTAATGACTTCTGCCTTACGGTTATTAATGCATACATCAAAGAGATAAAAGACTATGAGAAAAAATATTATTGAAGGCGGATGGACAGGATACTGTGCTCAAACAGGATTTGGCAATCGGCGAAATTAAGAATATATAAATGAAAGCGTACAAAATAACCAAGGCATAGTTATAATGTAGGCTTTCTTTTTGTATTGTTGGTGTTATATTGGGAAAATCGGAGGGAAACAGAGATGAAATCAGGAAAAAGAATTTTAGCAGGTATTCTATCAGCCATCATGGTACTTTCTTCCGCGAACCTTCCGGGTGCCGTTTCCTATGCGGAGGAACTATTACCCGTACAGGAAAGCATACAGGGGGAGGAACAGCCCGCGCAGGAGGATGCACCGCAGCAGGAACCTGGGCAGGATCAGGAGGGCGTGGATGAGAAACCGGGGCAGCCCGGAGCGGAGGCGCCCGCGGGTACTCCCGGCGGGAACGACGGGGAACAGAAAGAAGATGATCCTGCGCAAACAGAGGGGCCCGCGGGAGGTGAGGAATCGTCAGACCAGGAGCCAGAGGAAAAATTGCCGGCGGATGGGGAAGACGAAGAAAATCCTGATGAAGCGGCGGATGAAAATGGGGAGACAGATGCGGAACTTTCAGGAGAGGATGCGACTGTCTCCGAAAATGATCTGCAGATTTCTGGGAATGACTTAATGTCTGTCGGAGAGCCGGAGGTCTGGGAGGAAGCGGAGATCGAAGACGCTTACCAGTTCGGCGGCGCTCCTTCCGTGGATGAGGGAAATACGCCCTACTCGGAATCTACGATCTATTCGACGTCTGCATATACCGATGAACAGATCATGGATTATCTGTATCATCAGATGCAGGCACGCGTTACACCGATTGATGTCTCTGAATATGATATACCGTATGAAACAACGAAACCGGTAAAGGTACAGCGTCTTGTCAGCGGCGTATTAAACGAGAACCCGGATCTTTATTATGTGAGTAATGGGTTTGGCTATAGTCATAATGGGACGAAGATAATAAGCCTTGAGATTACTTATGATACTACATTAAGCGATTCTCAATGGCAGCAGGGGGTGGACGCGGCGCTGGCATCGGTGGATCAGAGTATGGGCGATCTGCAGAAGGCCATCGTTCTGCATGACTATCTGGCGGTCAACTGTGAGTATGACTATGAGAATCTGGAGGCGGATACGCTTCCTGCTGCATCTTTCAGTACGTATGGCGTTTTCGCCAACCGTATTGCCGTATGTCAGGGCTATGCGCTAGCCTATAAATACCTTCTGAATCAGGTGGGAATCGACTGCTACATGGTCACCAGTGATACGATGAATCATGCGTGGAATCTGATTAAACTGGACGGACAGTATTATCAGGTGGACGTTACATGGGACGATCCTGTCTGGGATCTCGTGGGCAGAGCGGTACATACTTATATGTTCTGCAGCGACGGGGTTTTTCAGGATACGGCACATAACCATAAAGATTGGAGTGTGACCAGCGGAAGCAGCGTGGTGGATTATCAGGCGACGGATACGCGCTACGACAATGCCTTCTGGACGGACTGCACGTCGCCGCTTGTGCTTTCGGGCAGCGACTGCTATTACATATCGCCGGATGGCGGGCAGAGCGGGAAACCTGCACTTATGAAAACAAGCCTGAATGACGTCACGGCGGACGGTACGGCATTGCAGGAGATTGACAAATGGACGGTTTGGCTGAGCAGTCCAATGGCCTGGCAGGGCGCTTTTTCCGGCCTGTTCCGCATAGGTGACCGCCTGTATTTTAATGATAAGGCGAATATTTACAGTGTCGTCATGGATGGAACGGACAAGAAGACAGAGTTTACCGCCAATACGACATACGGTTATATCTACGGCAGCGCGTACTACAGAGGGGCGGTGCGTTACAGTATTCACCAGTCTCCGAATCTGTCAGAGAGGGAGGAGGTGCTGAAGGCGAATATCGGCGTGGGCGGTGTGGAGCCGACGCCTTTGCCGGAAAGCGGCGTGGCGCTGAATCTTGAAAATCTCGCCCATGACTATACTGCGCTGGATGGTAAGAAGATCAGCTCCACCGCGAATGGCAGGCCGAAGCTTTTGATCTTTTACCGCAATGCCTGCGGAAACTGTCAGGGTACGATCTATAACATCAGCAGAGCGATCGACAGGTTTGCGGGCATAGATATCTATGCGCTGGAGACGGATGGCGGAACCAAAGAAGCCACTGAGGAGATCAAAAAGAAGTGGGGCTGTGACGAGATCACATTTTCCTATGATACTTCGACGAAGAATAAGAACAGTATGTGGGCCTACCTGCGGGAAGCGGGAGTTGAGGATGCTACGGTGGCTATGCCGGTGCTCTGTTATATCGATGCGAATAACCGTTTGCAGTATATTACGCGGGGATTGAAGACAGCGGATGAGATCCGCTCCAATATGGAGAAGTACTGTGATTATCAGCAGACTTATAACATTACTTATATTTTGAAGGGCGGGACAAACAACAGCGCCAACCCTTCTACCTATACGGAGAAAGATACCGTCATCACACTGCAGGATCCTGTCAGGGAAGGATATCAGTTTGAAGGATGGTATATTGATGCTGCGTATTCTGTCAGAGTGACAGAGATATACGGGATAAACAAGCACGATATCATACTTTATGCAAAATGGAAACCGCTTTCGGAGACGGAAGCGCCGGTTATTGACCTGTCCCCGGAGGCTGGCAATGTGCTCATGGGTTTTTCCGGCGCTTATTATACGGAAACTGCGGATAAGATATTAAATCGCCTGAATGCGATCCGTATGGAGGCGTGTAAGGAGGGGATTATCGATCCCGAAACGAAGAAACCGTTGAGCGAGGCGGATTATGTGCCTCTTCAGTGGTCTTCTGACCTTGAGGCAATCGCCAGACTGCGGGCGGCGGAGGCGACAGTCAGTCAGGCGCATACGAGGCCGAACGGACAGCGTTGCTTTACGGTAGTTACCCGGAATGGGGAGCAGTCATGGGCGGAAAATCTGGCATGGAATAATGACGGCCTGATGAAGGGAATCGAGCAGTGGTACGGCGAGAAAAATGACTGGGTGAATCAGACGGGTAAGACGACTGGCCATTACGAAAGCATCATCAGTACGAGGCACAAGTCCGTCGGCGTGGGCGCGTTCCGGCTCTCCAGCGGGGGGTGGTACGCCGTGGCGCAGGAGTTCAGTTATAAAGACGGCATGGATGCGCAAAAGGATACAAGTGCAGGAAAGTGTGTGCAGTATATGGAAGTGCGGGGAGAAAATGTCTCTGGTCTGGCGTTTTCCCAGACACCAATTGCTTTTTTGCAGGTGGGAGATACCTGCCGTCTCCCGATCAATGTAACAGCGAAATATAATGACTTTTACAATAATGCCAAATCTTTCACCGGGCCGTATCAGGCAGGGGGAAGCTGGAGCACCTCCGATGAAAGGGTTGTGGTGGCGGATCCTACAGGAGAAGTGATCGCCGTCGGGAAGGGAACGGCCAGGATTAGTTTGAATGCAGGGACAAAGTCTGTTTCCACGCAGATCACGGTATACAGAGATGGGGAAAGTCCGATTGTGGTAAAGGCGCCCAATATCACAACCTATAAGGTCGGACAGAAGATTAATCTCAGAGGCGGAACCGTCACCTACCCGTCCGGCAGCAAAACGAAAACGGTTGCACTGGCGGCAAATATGATCAGCGGCTTCGATTCCGCAAAACCGGGGATCTGTACAGTAAAGGTTACCACCGCGGGCTACACGGCGGGCTTTGATACGCTGATTGTGGAAGAACCGAAACTGACGGTCCCTGTCGGAAAGAGTCTTTACGAGATTGCTTTTCCGAATAATTCACATGGGATGTATATATGGCGGGAGGATGATAAGCACACTGTTGATAAAGCGGGCGTTTACAGCTTTGCGGGAGGATTTATACCAAACGATCCGGACAAATTCCAGGGGCTGGATGTACAGGTGCAGGTGACGGCGCAGGAGACGTTCGGAGCTGACACAGACGTCACTTTTAAAACGAATCGGTTTGTCTATAACGGTACAGATCAGGAGCCGAAGGTCATAGTGCGGTCTTCAGACACAGTTCTGAAAGAGGGACAGGATTATGAGCTGTCCTATGAAAACAACAGGAACGCGGGCACAGCGACTGTGACCGTGACCGGTGCGGGCTGCTATCTCGGAAGTGTCAGCAGGACCTTTGAAATTCATCCGGCTCCGGTTTGGATCCGGGCAAAGGATAAGTCCATTCTGATTGGAGACACCATTCCGCCGGTCAGCGCGTACCAGTACGAGATAAGCGGGTTGGTGGGAACGGATGAACTGCTGACGGAGCCTGTATTTTCCTGCGCGGCCACGGACACGACGGCGGCGGGGCAGTATGACATTGTTCCTTCCGGGGCTGGCGCGGGAGCCAACTATACGATTGCCTATGAGAACGGCAGGCTGACTGTGGCGGGCGAATCCGCTTCCTGTGTGGTAACCTTTGACGTACAGGGACACGGGACGGCGCCTGCGGCGCAGATTGGTGTAAAAGTCGGGGAAACAGCGGTGAAACCGGCTGACCCGGCAGAGACGGGATACCGTTTTGACGGCTGGTATCGGGACGCTGCGTGCACAAAGGCGTGGGACTTCGACGCGGATATTGTGCAGACAGATACGACGCTGTATGCAAAGTGGCTCGAAGAAGGCAAAGAAGGCGGCTTTGTTTATCAGGAGATAGCCGATGTCTATTATACCGGGAAGGCCTGCAAGCCTGCGGTGAGTGTATATGACGGTGAGATACTGTTAAAATCCGGCAGGGATTACCAGATCAAATACTTCAACAATACCAACGCCAACAAGGACGGCGTGTTAAAACAGGGGAACGGTGAAGGCGTAAACTTTAATTCGGAACTTCCCTACGTGGAGATCATCGGCAAAGGCGACTATACGGACAGAATCAAAGATGGAAACAAAGATACTGTCAAGGTGAATTTCAACATTCTCCGCGCGTCGATCGGGGACGGTACGGAGAAATCTGCGGCGGGAGTTACGCTGAAAGTATCGGAACAGCTTGTGACGGCGAAAAAGGTGCAGAAACCTTTCTCCTCCATCAAGTATGTCAAAAGCATGAAACGGGATGTGGATTTCCGGCTGCGCCTGACAGCGGAAAATGCCCGCGACGGGTCGGGGAAAAGTCTGCCTGAGGACGTTGAGCTGGATAATGCGGAAATTCCCAAAGAATATGAAGGAGAGTTCCTGCTGACAGTGGAGGGAATCGGCAACTATACAGGAAGTATCAGCAGGACGGTCTGGGTGACGGATAAAGCGCACCTGATGAAAAATGCGACGATCACTCTTGGCAGAAACCAGAAAAATATAACGTTTGCGGGTAAAGCGGTGGAACTGACCCCGTCAGAGGAGAACTCGCCGGATGCATTTACCGTGAAATACGGCAAAACCTTTCTCAGGCCGGTACGCGATTATAAAGTGAGCTACCGCAATAATGACAGAGTAGGCAAGGCGGAACTTGTTATCACGGGAAACGGGGAGTACGTCGGAACAAAAACAGTCACTTTCAATATTAAAGGAAGGACGTTTTCGGCGAGAACGGTTCGGGTGGACGGCGTAGAGAATAAGGTCTACACGGGCAGAGCGCTGACACAGAACTATGTTGTCCTGACTTATCAAACGAAGAACGAGGAACCCGAAACACTGCAGTACGGAACGGATTACACCATAAGCTATGTTAAAAATATAAATAGGGGCAATGCCACGATGACCTTTAAGGGCGTGGAGGAGGCTGGCTACAGTGGCAGCTTTAAGAAGACCTTTAAGATTGCGGCGGCTGATCTTGCGGATACGGATCAGGTAAAACGTGCGGAGACAATGGACAATATGGCTTTCCCATACTGCAAGGCGGGCGTGAAGCCGGTGGAGGAGATTGTTCTTACAAACGCGGAAGGATTTGCGCTGCAAAACGGCAAGGATTATACCCTTGCGTATAAGAACAATAAGGCGGTAGCGGAAGCTTCCGCGGAAAAGCCACCCACCGTCACGGTGAAAGGAAAGGGCAATTATACCGGCAAATTTGACATTACTTTCCGAATCACGAAAAGCGGACTGAAACATGCCGTTGACGAGGGCAGCATTCAGATTAAGACCACAGCGGTCGGTTATAATTCGAACAAGGTGGAGACTTATGAGTATAAGCCAGCGGTGAAATTGATGGACGGGAGAACCGCGCTGCGTGCGAATACAGACTATGAGATGGAGTATTTGTGTAACACGCAGGCGGATTATCTAAAGTATCTGCAGGCATATGAGCAGGCCGTCGTTGGCGGGGCGGAGGATCCGAATAAAGATCTGCAGGAGTTGATGCCCAGAGCTGTTATTACAGCAAAAGCAGACAGCAATTATGTGGCGGACAGGGAAATCGTTGTGCCGCTGCCAATTTATCAGACGAAGCTGGTAAAGGGCAATCTGGAGATAAGTGTAGCGGAGGCGGTCTACACGGGAGGACAGGTGTCTCCCGCGGTGACGGTCAGGGATGCCGCCAGCGGGGAAAAGCTCACGGAGGGAAGAGATTATGAGGTCTCTTACGGTCCAAACGTCAAATCGGGAAAGAATAAGGGAAGTGTGACGATTACCGGGATGGCACCGAGATATGGCGGAAGTGTGACGGTGAAATTTGAGATTGTGAGAAAGGCAATTGTGTATTAGTCTTCCAACGGGGCACCTTGAGGTGCCCCGCTAAATTCCGTCAAAAAACGGTTGACAAACCATCCTGTTTCAATTATGATAAGTGCATCAGAGAAATTCTAAACAATGTGCGTTTCCGCGCATTCAGACAGTTTCTGTCAGATTTTTCTAATACTAACTAAATATGGCAGGAACATAAGACTCGCGGATATATGCAGATATAAAGATTGTAGGCAATATCTTAATGTAAATGTTATCCTGCCGGAATACGGAGGAAAACAGATGCGGAAGAAAGACAAAAATAATGCACTGAACGGAACGGATTATCAGGATGCTTCACAGCTACAGGTTGTGACCATTGAGAATGCGGTATATGTGATGATGAAAAATGACCTTGCTTTCATTTTGGCGGGGACTATCAATATGTACGAGCATCAGAGCACATACAATGCTAACATGCCCCTACGGTTTCTGATTTATCTGGTTCAGGAGTATCAGAATCTTTTAGAGCCGGAGGAGCGGATTTTGAATCTTTCAGACGCATTCATCAGCCGGGAGCGTGAAGCGGACTTGGAATTGCGGGTTAGAATGCTCAACATCAACTACGGATATAACAGAGAGCTGATGGAGAAGTGCCGTGTTTTGAAAGAATACGCGATGTTTGTGGATATATCGCGGCAGTATATAGAGCAGGGGCTGCCAAGACAGGATGCGGTGGAAGATGCGATACAATATTGCATTGAGCAGAAAATTTTGGCAGAGACGCTTACTAAGTATCGAGCGGAGGTATTGGGAATGATATTGGAGGAGTTTGATAAGGATAAATATGAGCGGACGATTCGATCAGAGGGCAGAGAAGAGGGAGAGGAACGGGCAAATAAACTGATTATAGCGCTACTTGAGCAGAACCGTATAGAGGATTTGAAGCGTTCAACTCGAGACCCCCAATACCGGGAAGACTTATACAGAGAATTTCATATCTAAATTTGATCCCCGTGTTCATCGGTGTATATCCGCTGAGGACGGGGAAATATTTTTAAAATACATATCATTATTTTCTTAGTCTTCCAATTTTTTAAGTGTACAGCCTTCCATTTTTCGGTTATAATAAAAGTGTTTATGCGCCATATACTAATTGGTGTATATGCTTCGGCATGATGTATGATTCACCGATATAGACAAAAAGCGTGGAACGTTGGGACAACGTAGGAAAGAACGTAGGAAAGAGGGAAACATGATTCGAAAGAAAATAACTTTACTGAGTATAACGGTTTTATGTCTGACATTTCTGCTGACGGGCTGCGCGAAAGCGCAGGATCAGGCGGAAGAGCCTGCGCCGCCGCAGTTGGAGATCGAGCCGATTGAGCCGGAAGAACCCGAAGAGCAGGTTGTGGAGGAGGAGCCGGAAGAAGAGGAGCCTGACTCCCTCGTGATTGAAGAGCGGGTGGAAAAAGACGGAAAAATTCAGAGCTATCTGACCGGCCAGTGGACGGATGTAAAGCAGGCGAAGAGAAGGCCCATTGCCGTGATGATACCCAATAATGCGCCTGCTCTGCCGCAGTACGGGCTTTCCCGCGCAGGGATTATATATGAGGCGCCGGTGGAGGGACGTATCACCCGTCTGATGGGTGTGTTTGAAGATTTTGATGATCTGGATCGGATCGGACCTGTCCGGTCGAGCCGGGATTATTACGTTTATACGGCTATGGGATACGAGGCTATTTACTGTAACTGGGGATTGGCCGTGCCTTATGTGGAGGAACTGATCAACCGCCCGAATTATTATAATGTCAGTGCGGCGGTGGTAGGTATCCACAACCCGGCGGACGAGGCGTTTGGAAGGCATAAACGCCCCGGCTATGCGACAGAGTTTACGGGTTATCTCTTTATTGACGGACTTTTCAAAGCGGTGGACAGACTTGGGTATGACTGGAATTATGACGATAAGTACGTGCCGCCATTCCTCTTTGCGGCGGATGATGTGAGAGCGGAGTATGCGGAAAATGAGGAGGCGTCCTATATTTACCCGGGCGGAAAGTCCTCGAGCAATTCCGGCGGATACGGTGCGTACCATCCTTATTTTGAGTACCATGAGGACGATCAGCTCTACTACCGTTATCAGGACGGCAAGAAGCAGATTGACGAGCTTACAGGCGATCAGCTTACCGTCAGCAATGTGGTGTTCCAGTACTGCCACGGGGAAGTAAGGGATGATCACGATTACCTTGCTTTTGGTGTGCACGGTGAGGGCGACGCCATTGTCTTTACGAACGGCAGGGTGATAAAGGGCACCTGGAAACGTTTTGACGGGGATTTTACGCCTGCGAAGTTCTATGACGAGGCGGGCGAGGAGATTGTCTTTAATCAGGGAAGCACCTGGATATGTAATATCTGGGAAGAATATGGAGAGTTCGTGGAGTATGGACAAGAATGAGTGGTACCGGGCCGGAGAGGACATTCGGGATCAGGTACAGCAGGCTGTGGAGTCGGGTGATTTTACGAACCTTGGAAAAAATATCGGCGATACGGTGAATGAAACCATAAACCGTACCATGCGGGAAGTAAACCGCACCGTGGGGACGGTGGGAGAGAGTGTAAACCGGGCAGTCAATGACGTGGGAAACGGCATAGGCCGCGCGGTGGAGACGATGGGCGGGAGCATAAGCCATGCGGCGGGAGGCTTGGGCGGCAACGCAGGCCGTGCGCCGGTAAGCCCCTACGCTTCCAGTCCCTTGTACAGGCGGCCCAATACCAGACCGGACACCAGATTGTTCCAGAGTACGCCCAAAGGCACGGTGTCCGGCGTGGTGTGCATGGGAGCAGGTTACGGCGTAATGGGCATATCTGCGCTCGCATTGATCGGCTCAGTAGGAGAATTAGCGGCTTATTCGGCTTCTGTGGTTCCGGTGATTGTATCGGGTATATTTACCGCGGCGGGATTGTGGCTCGGCTGCCACGGGTCAAGGCTGGCCGGCCGGGCGAAACGTTACAAAAGATATGTGGGCATGGTAAAGGACAAGCTGTACTGTTCCGTTCAGGAGATGGCGCAGCGGACGGGAAAAAGCGAGCGGTTTATTGTAAAGGACTTGCGCCGGATGATTCAGCTCGGTATGTTCAAACAGGCGCATCTGGATCAGAAACAGACCTGTCTGATTGCCAGCGACGCGATGTACGACCAGTATATGCTTACCCAGAAAAATTATGAGGAGGAGCAGAAAAAGCTGGAGGTTGAAAAGCTGGCCGACGAGCGCAGACAGGCGGAAAAGGAGCGTCTGGGTGAGGCTGCGGAGGTGATCGAGGAAGGCAAAGGCTACGTGCGCCTGATCAGGCAGTGCAACGATGAGATTCCCGGCGAGGAAATGTCGGATAAGCTGGATCGTCTGGAGCTTCTGGTCACGAGGATTTTCGATCAGGTGGAGAAGGAGCCGGAGCTTGCATCGGAGCTTAGAAAGATGCTGAGTTTTTATCTGCCCACCACGAAAAAGCTTCTGGAGGCGTACCGCGATCTGGACGGGCAGCATTTGGATCTGTCTAACGTGGAGCAGACGAAGCGGGAGATCGAGACGGCGGTTGACAATATCAACGAGGCTTTTGAAAAGTTTCTGGATGAGCTGTTCCGGGAAAAGGCGTGGGATATCCAGTCGGATATCTCGGCGTTACATACGATACTGAAGCAGGACGGATACTTATAACAAATCGAGCGCATACACGCTCGATTGAGAGAATGCTTCGCATTCTCTGCAAAAAATTAGAGGAGGAAAATATGAGCGAGATTGACATGATGGAGCAGCAGGCGCCGACTCTGGTGTTCGGGGAAGTGGAGGATGCAGTGAAGGACAAGCAGCCTCTGGCGGAGATCCCGCAGGCGAAAGAGCTTAAGGATGATTTGGACGATTCGGTTTTGAGCGACGAGGAGAGGCGGCAGGTGGACGAGTTTGCGAAGCAGATTGACCTGCACAATTCCACGGCGATTTTACAGTACGGTGTGGGTACCCAGAAAAAGATGGCGGACTTTTCCGGCAATGCGTTGGAGAATGTCAAGACGAAGGATCTGGGTGAGGTCGGCGACATGCTCTCTGATGTGGTGACACAGCTTAAAGGTTTTGATGAGGAGGAGAAAGGCTTTCTTGGCATTTTTAAGAAGCCCGCGCAGAAGCTGGAAACCATGAAGGCGAAATACTCCAGGGCGGAGACGAATGTCAACAAGATCTGCGAAGCGTTAGAGGATAATCAGGTGCAGCTTTTAAAGGACATCTCCATTCTGGATAAGATGTACGATCTGAACCTGACTTACTTTAAAGAACTGTCCATGTACATACTGGCAGGCAAAAAGAAACTTGCCGAGACAAGAGAGACGGAACTGCCACAGCTTCTGGAGAAGGCGAAAGCGAGCGGCCTGCCTGAGGACGCGCAGGCGGCAAGAGACCTGGAGGCTCTGTGCGATCGCTTTGAGAAAAAGCTGCATGATCTGGAGCTTACCAGAGTGGTGTCCATTCAGACTGCGCCCCAGATCAGACTGGTGCAGAGCAGCGATACCATGATGGTCGAGAAAATCCAGTCTACTATTGTGAATACCATTCCTCTCTGGAAGAGCCAGATGGTGCTTGCGCTGGGTGTGACGCACGCAGAGCAGGCGGCGAGGGCGCAGAGGGAAGTGTCCGATATGACCAACGAGCTTCTGAAGAAAAACGCGGAGGTGCTGAAGGTTTCCGCGATTGAGAGCGCGAAGGAGTCAGAGCGCGGCATCATTGACATGGAGACGTTAAAGACCACCAACGCGAACCTGATTTCCACGCTGGATGAGGTGATGAAGATCCAGGCTGACGGCAGGGAGAAGAGAAGGGCTGCAGAGGAAGAGATGCGCACGATGGAAAACGAGTTAAAGACGAAGCTCTTGGAGCTCAGTGAAAGGAAGTAAGGCGATCCATGAAGTGGATGAAGTTTAGGATAAAGACGGTCGTGGAGGCGGAGGATATCATTATCAGCGAACTCTACGACAGAGGGCTTGAGGGGGCGCAGATTGAGGATAAAGTGCCCCTTTCGCCTTTGGAGAAAGAGCAGATGTTTGTGGATATTCTGCCGGAGGGCGAAGCGGATGACGGCGTTGCGTACCTCAGTTTTTTTGTGGAGGAGAGGGAGGACGGTTCTCTCGACCTGAACGGAGAGACTGCGGACAGGGAGAGCGTGCTTGCGAGAATCGAGGAGGCTCTGGCAGAGGTGCGGCTGTTTATGGAGATCGGCGAGGGAATCATCACTGTGTCCGAGACAGAAGATATTGACTGGATCAATAACTGGAAACAGTATTTTCATCAGTTTTACATAGATGATCTTCTGGTGATTCCCTCCTGGGAGGAAGTAAAGGAGGAAGACCGGGACAGGAAGATTCTGCATATTGACCCAGGCACGGCCTTTGGAACGGGGATGCACGAGACGACAAGGCTTTGTATCGGGCAGATCAAAAAGCATCTGACGGCGGACACAGAGCTTTTGGATGTGGGAACGGGCAGTGGTATTCTGTCCATTGTCGCGCTCATGTACGGGGCGAAACATGCCGTGGGTACGGATCTGGATCCCTGCGCGGTGGAGGCTGTGGCGCAGAACAAGGAGGCCAACGCCATTTCCGCGGGCGATTTTGAATTGTTTATCGGCAATATTATTACAGAAAAGGAAGTGCAGGACAGGGTTGGTTACGGGTGTTATGATATTGTTGTGGCAAACATTCTGGCAGATGTGCTTGTGCCGCTGACACCGGTCATTGTAAACTGCCTGAAACCGGGCGGCGTCTATATTACCTCCGGCATCATTGAGGGCAGGGAAGAGCTGGTGGTGCGGGCCTGCCAGGCGGCGGGACTTACGGTTCTGGAAGTAAACGCCCTGGGCGAGTGGCGGTCTGTGACGGCGCAGAAAAAATGAGGCAGAATATGAAAAAAACGGAAGAAAAATTTGGAATGGTGCTGCTTAGAAATCTGGCAGGCGTGCTGGCGATTGTGTGGATGTGCGTTATTTTTGCTTTTTCTGCCCAGACAAAGGAGGAGTCAGGCGCGGTGAGTGAGAGTTTCACCTACCACATGGTAAGTTCCACCAGAACATTCTTTCATTTGGATTTAAGCGATGCGCGGGTGAAGGAGATTGCGGATACCATAGAGGGGCTTGTCAGAAAGGCGGCCCATATGACGGAGTATGGACTCTTGTCTATCCTCCTCTACATATGGATCGGGCAGTGGGAGATGAGTTTCCTGCGGAGGAGCGGGACTGCGGTCGGCGCCACCGCAGTCTATGCCGCCACGGACGAGATCCATCAGCTCTTTGTGGCGGGCCGTTCAGGACGGTTTTCGGATGTGTGTATCGACAGTGCGGGCGCCCTGGCGGGGGTGCTTGTATTTGCCCTGCTGGTGCGGATTGTGAAACGCGTGCGGGCGCGGCGGCTGAAACGGGAACTGCACGCGCAACTGGATCAGGAGGCGTAGTGATTTTGGGAATATAAGCTTTCCCGGGAAGCCCTGGCTCTATGTTGGGGAGCGCTGTCAGAATTGTCATTTTCCGGGTATGTTTGAGGAAGGCAAATATGTATCAGTTTTTTGTGGAGCCGTCACAGATTCAGGATAAAAAAGTGATTATTACAGGCGGAGACGTCAACCATATAAAAAATGTGCTGCGCCTGAAGGCCGGTGAGGAGATCGCGGTAAAGAACGGCGTGGACGGAAAGGAATACCGCTGCGGGATTGAAGAATTCGCGCAGGATCAGGTGATTTGTTCCCTGCGTTTTGTCAGGGAAGAGGGGGTGGAACTGCCCTCTAAAATTTATCTATTTCAGGGGATTCCCAAAGCGGATAAAATGGAACTGATCGTCCAGAAGGCTGTGGAACTTGGCGTATTCGAGGTAATTCCGGTGGCCGTGAAGCGGTGTGTGGTGAAACTGGACGAGAAAAAGGCGCAGGCAAAAGTGAACCGCTGGCAGGGTATTGCGGAGGCGGCGGCTAAACAGTGCAAAAGGGGAATTATTCCCGTGGTGAAGGAGCCGATGAACATGAAGGAGGCGGCGGCCTATGCACGGGGGATGGATGTAAAGCTGATTCCCTATGAGCTTGCGGAGGATATGGCCCACACGAAAAAAATTATTGAGGCGGTACGTCCCGGCGAGAGCGTTGCGGTCTTTATCGGTCCGGAGGGCGGTTTCGAGCAGAGTGAGGTGGCGGAGGCGGTCAGGGCTGGCATAGAACCGATCACTATGGGGAAGAGGATCCTGCGCACCGAGACGGCGGGCCTTACGCTCCTCTCCTGGCTGATGTACCATTTGGAGTAGGCAATGAGCAGTGCGCAGACATAGAAAGATGCGGAGTGGGGAGCTTGCTCACCGAAACGCATATCTCTATGGATGCATAGGGGTGCTAAGCGCCGGTGGCGCTTGCTTAGCACGGACCGAAGCGGAGCGTAGACAGCCCGTCAGCGAGATGAAGCGAAGCGGAATCGAGCTGGCACTGCTTGAGAAAACTGGACTGTTATGATGAAACGAAGTGGAATCGGGCTGGCACTGCCGAAGATAAAAGACATATATTAAAGATATAGGGTTTAGGAAGGAAATAACGGCAATGGAAGTATATCTGGATAATTCCGCGACGACCGCCTGTTTCGAGGAGGCCGCGCAGTTGATGCACAGGATTTTGTGCGAAGATTACGGGAATCCTTCCAGCCTGCACCATAAAGGAGTGGAGGCGGAAGCCTACTTAAGATACGCGAACGAGACATTTGCGAAGATTTTAAAAGTGAATGAGAAAGAGATTTTCTTTACCTCCGGCGGGACGGAGTCTGACAACATTGCGCTGGTCGGCGCGGCGATGGCAAACCACAGAACGGGCCGTCATCTGATTACCACGCGGATCGAGCATCCGGCGGTTTTACAGCCTATGGCCTATCTGGAAAATCAGGGCTTCGAGGTGACATATCTTTCTGTTGACAGGCAGGGGAAAATTTCTCTGGAGGAGCTGGAACAGGCCATCAGGCCGGACACGATTCTGGTTTCCATTATGCACACGAACAATGAAATCGGGAGTATACAGCCTATCGCGGAAGCGGGAGAACTCATCAAAAGAAAGAATCCGGGGACACTTTTCCATGTGGATGCGGTGCAGGGATTTGGCAAGGCGCGCATCTATCCCGGGAAAATGCACATTGATCTTTTGAGCGCCAGCGGTCATAAGATTCACGGACCGAAGGGCATTGGTCTTCTCTATATGCGGGAAGGTGCAAAGGTCAGCCCCATTATGTACGGCGGCGGCCAGCAGCGGGGGCTGCGTTCCGGGACGGAGAATCTGCCTGGCATTGCGGGTTTTGCCAAGGCTGCGGAGCTGGTGTATCAGGATCTGGAGCAGGATGTGGACAGAATGTATGCGCTGCGGGAGGAGTTGATTGACAAAGTCAAAACAATCCCGGACGTGGTGATTAACGGCTGCCCCGGCAGAGAAGGAGCGCCGCATGTTGCGAGCGTTTCTTTCCGGGGTATCCGCAGCGAGGTGCTTCTGCACGCGCTGGAGGAGCAGGAAATTTACGTTTCCGCCGGAAGCGCATGCTCTGCGCATAAACCGCAGCCTTCCGCTACTTTAAAGGCGGTCGGCGTGGAGAAGGAGCTGTTAGGGTCTACGATCCGCTTCAGCCTTTCCGGCTTTACAACAAAGGATGAGATAGAGTATACCTGCCAGAAGCTGGAGGAGATCGTGCCAATGCTGAGGCGTTACACGAGATATTGAATAGAGGGGGACCGGCGGTCCCCCTTATATGGAGGGAACAATGTACAAGTCATTTTTGATCAAATATGCGGAAATCGGTGTGAAGGGCAAAAACCGTTATCTGTTTGAGGAAGCTTTAGTCAAACAGATCAAATACGCGCTGAAAAAAGCGGAGGGCGAGTTTTTGGTGCGCAGGACGGACGGGCGCATTTATGTGGACGCGCAGTCGGAATTCGATTTTGACGAAGTGGTGGAGAGCCTGAAAAAGGTATTTGGCATCTCTGGCATCTGCCCGGTGGTTCATGTGGAGGATGAAGGTTTTGAAAAGCTTTCACAGGATGTGGTGCGTTATATCGGCGATGTGTATCCCGACAGGAATAAAAGTTTCAAAGTGGCGGCAAGGCGCGCGCGCAAAAATTATCCGCTTAACTCCATGCAGCTAAACGAGGAGTTGGGAGGCGTGATTTTGGACGCGTACCCGGAGATGCATGTGGATGTGCACAGGCCGGATATTCTTCTGAATGTGGAAATCAGGGACAAGATTTATCTCTATTCTGAGATTATACCCGGTCCCGGTGGGATGCCGGTGGGGACAGGGGGCAAGGCCATGCTCCTTTTATCCGGCGGCATTGATTCCCCGGTGGCTGGATGGATGATTGCCAAGCGTGGCGTGAAGATTGATGCCGTGTATTTCCATGCGCCGCCCTACACCAGCGAGCGGGCGAAACAGAAGGTGGTGGATCTGGCGAAAAAGGTGGCGGCTTATGCGGGACCTGTCTGGCTTCATGTGATTAATTTCACGGACATCCAGCTTTATATTTATGACAAGTGTCCCCACGACGAGCTGACTATTATCATGCGCCGCTATATGATGCGCATTGCGGAGCACATCGCGAAGGAGACGGAGTGTCTGGGGCTGATTACGGGTGAGAGCATCGGGCAGGTGGCATCCCAGACGATGGCGAGTCTGGCGGCCACGAACGAGGTGTGTACCATGCCCGTCTACAGGCCGTTAATTGGCTTTGACAAGATGGAGATTGTGGATGTCGCAGAAAGAATCGACAGTTATGAGACTTCCATTCTGCCCTATGAGGACTGCTGTACCATCTTTGTGGCCAAGCACCCTGTCACGAAGCCGAATCTGAATATCATAAAAAGGCATGAGCAGAATCTGCAGGGGGGGATTGAGGAGCTGGTGGAGAAAGCGCTTGCGACGGACGAGGTGATTGTGGTGCAGGCATAGAAAAACAGCCCGGGAATTTCCCGAGCTGCTCTTTACTCTCTGATGTAGGGTGAAGCCACGCTTACATGATGTAGGGCTTCAGGGTCTCCATAACCTCATCCGTGCCGTCCTCAGCGTGGATGTTCAGGTCGATGGGCTTGGACAGATCCAGACTGAAGATACCCATGATGGATTTCGCATCGATAACGTATCTGCCGGATACCAAGTCAAAATCATAATCAAACTTTGTGATATCGTTCACGAAAGATTTAACCTTATCG
>DKWV01000008.1:0-54982 GCA_002491905.1 Lachnospiraceae bacterium UBA7143
CAGTCTGAACTATTCCTCTACCAACTATATAGTTCCGCGTTTCCACAACGCAAAGTAATTATACATAAGGTAATTTTGTTTGTCAATGCCTTTTGACGGAATTCCTCATTAAATCCACTTACAAATTATTGTCCCAATTATAGTTTACAATATTCTCTGATTGCAGTTTCATATAAATTCTGCCCTGTAGAATCAATCACCACAATCACCGGGAAATTTTCAACTTCCAGTTTACGAATCGCCTCCGTCCCAAGATCGTCATAGGCAATCACCTCGGATGCCTTAATAGAGCCGGCCAGAAGTGCTCCCGCACCGCCTACCGCCGCAAAATACACCGCACCGTTTCGGACAATCGCCTCTTTCACCGTTTCGGAACGTTTACCCTTTCCGATCATGCCGGTCAGCCCCAGATCCAAAAGCGCCGGGGCATATTTGTCCATGCGGCTGGCCGTGGTAGGTCCTGCGGAGCCGATGGGCCTGCCTTCCCTTGCCGGAGACGGCCCCATATAGTAGATAACATTGTCTTTCATCTCCAGAGGCAGCTCCTCACCTTTTCCTAGCGCCTCATACATCCTCTTATGGGCCGCGTCACGGGCAGTATAAATTGTACCCGTAAGGTACACATAGTCGCCTGCACGCAATTCCTTTGCAGTCTCCTTATTTATAGGCGCTTTAATATGTCGCTCCATATGTTTAACCTTTCTTTTGCATGCTCGCTTGGCTCGTTGCTTGCAGTAATAAATAGATGTTGTGTTTAACCCGAACTATAAACACTATATGTATTATATATAGAAGAAACACCTTTCAAAGCTCTTAAAAACAAACTATGAAATGCCGTATTAATAATACCGTTACAGCACCCGCACCGCGTGTCTGTTTACATGACAGCAGATATTCACCGCAACGGGCAGCCCCGCTATATGTGTTGGATACGTTTCTATATTAACTGCCAGCGCTGTCGTCGTCCCGCCAAGTCCTCCCGGCCCTATTCCGGTTTTGTTGATCTGCGAAAGCATTTCCTCTTCCAATTCCCTGACATACGGAATCCCTGACCGCTCCTCGAGAGGCCTGGTCAACGCATGCTTTGCCATCAACGCGCACTTCTCAAAGGTGCCGCCAATTCCGACACCCACTACCATAGGCGGACAGGCATTGGGACCTGCATCCCTTACAGCCGTCAGAATGGCGTCTTTCACTCCCTCCACGCCGTCAGCGGGTTTCAACATAAACACCCTGCTCATATTTTCACTGCCAAAACCCTTTGGCGCCACCGTAATCTTAACCCGGTCCCCCGGAACTATCTCACTGTGTATTACCGCCGGGGTATTATCCTTCGTATTTTCACGGATCAGCGGATCACCCACCACAGATTTGCGCAGATAACCGCTGGTGTACCCCTGCCTCACGCCCTCATTGACTGCATCGGTCAGTCCGTCTCCTTCAAAGTGCACATCCTGCCCTATTTCGAGAAATATCACCGCCATTCCCGTATCCTGGCAAATAGGAATCATATCCCTTCCGGCGATTTCCAGATTGTCCTGTAACTGCCCCAGAATCTGCCTCCCCAGCGCCGATTCTTCCGTCTGGGCAGCACATTTCATCGCCCGCTCCATATCCGCAGAGAGAAAATGATTCGCCTCTATACACATTTCCTTGATATTTCGGGTAATTTCTCCCGTCTCTATCGTCCGCATGTCTCCTCCGTCTGTTATTCGTTCAATCCGCGTCAGTCAGCAATCTGTTTCCTGACTTCCTCAAGCTCTTCCGGCGTTACCTCCTGCGGTTTCCAGCCGATTTTCTGTCCGTCCGCGCTGTAGCGGGGTATCAGGTGAAGATGAAAGTGGAACACAGTCTGCCCCGCAAGATCCCCGTTGTTCTGCACCAGATTAAAGCCCTCGCAACCAAGCCTTTCCCGCATCTTTACAATCATTCTTTTGGCCAGTTTCATCACCTCACCGGCACTCTCCTCCGGCAGTTCAAAGAGATCCGCATAATGGTCCTTCGGTAAAATCAGTGCGTGTCCCTTAGTTGCCGGTCCCTGGTCCAGAATGACACGGAATTTTTCATCCTCATACAGTGTCTTCGCCGGAATTTCTCCATTTGCAATTTTACAAAAAATACAATTGTCCGCTTTCATAGCTCCTCCATTCCCAAAATGCTTTATATTTAAATAATTAAAAGACAAAATCCCAGAACTCAGCCCGCCCCGAACTGCAGCACCAGATCAAGCGAGCGCAGTACCTTAAAATCTCCCTTCATCTTCATATCTCCCGCCATAAAAGAGGTCTGAAAACTCGTCCTTCCCGAAACAATATCCGCAAAAGATGCCCGGTCAAGCTGTATCTCCACGTCCACACGACCGCCTTCTCCATAATGGCAGTCGATATCAGGTCCGTCTATCTCTATCATAAGCGGTGTCTTTTTCTCCTCAATCACCACCTTAAATCCTGCCGAAAACCCGGGCTGCGGAACAAAATGCTGCTTGATCTCCTCCACAAACTCCGTCGTATCCTCCTTTTCACTGCTTCCCATCATATCCCGGAACAGGCTTGCAAGCTCCTGAATATCAGCCTTCTGCCGCTGTACGTAAGTGTCATCCGCCACATACTGGGAAAGCTGCTCCGATTCCTGCGGCGTAAAATTAACAGTCTTCGTAATCGCCACCTTCTGCTTCACCGCCTGATTGCTGGCCGGCAGACAGGGCATCTTCTGATTAATCGTGCGGTATAGGTTTTCTGCGTTCTTCTCAATAATTCTGATATAATCACTGTTCTCCTCCAGAAGCGACGTGTCCGCTATATAACCGCAGAGTCCGCTGCAGGGGAGTCCGCCGAGAATCTCCCACGCCGTAGCAAGATTCAGTTTCCCTTCCTGCTCCCCATAGGTGGTAGACATGACGATCGGGCACATATAAATCCGGCTGATTTTTTCTTTGTCACCGTAAAGCCAGCAGGCATCCAGAAACAACTGCATATAGCCGCCGATCCCGTACCATTCCAGCGTCGTCGCAAGAATCACGCCGTCCGCACTTTTCAGGGTCTGCGGAAGCGTAGGGATGCTGTTTTTCTGCTCGTAAAGATAGAAAACTTCCACCGTCACGCGAAGCTCTTCCAGCACTTCCTTCATCTTCTTTATCACAAACAGCGTGGGATCATCCATAAGACCTCTTCCGCCATAGTAAATATTAATCTGCATAGAACTCTTTCCTTTCTCATCTATGATTGGAAAACAACTTTATTTTCCTGCATGCCGCAATGACAGCCGCCGCCGTAAAACCCATGAAAACGCCGCCCACATGAGCAGCATTGTTTACGCCCACACTGGTAAAGCCGCAGTAAAGCGAAAAGGCGATCGCAAAGGCTACGCGGCCCGCCGTCATGGATTCCAGTTTCCCCCGATGAGACATGACCAGAAACAACAGCGCGCCCTCCACGCCGAATACCGCGCCACTCGCACCCGCCGAGCTCCCGTAGGCGTTCGTAAGCAGCTCGTACCCCACGGAAAAAATATTTCCGGCAAACCCGGAAAGCAGATAAAGCGCCATATAGGGAACCGGCCCCAGCTTGCGCTCCACAATCGCTCCTACGTAGTACAGGACAATCATGTTGCTGAAAAGATGCTCCACATTCCAGTGCAAAAACATACTGGTAAACAGGCGGTACCACTCCCCCTGCCAAAGCCCCGTTACGCTGAGCGCACCCTTATTATATAACATGTCTCCCGTAAATGTACATATCAGAAATACAATTACATTCACCGCTACCAAAACCACATTAACCCATGATAACGTCCGCCAGTCAATCCTCTTTTGCGCCCTATCAGCCGCTTCCGTCCTCTCCGCGCCCTCCCGCACCAATGCGAACAGGTATTCCTCCAGGATTCCCTTCCAGCCGTAAAAATCCTCCACCTGGGTTTCATGAATCAACAGCCTGTATTCCCGCGAATCAATAATCCAGCAAAAACTGTCCTCTTCGCAGAGCTTTCTCGCCTTCTCCGTGTCATCGCACAGAACCAGCGCCATCACATGGATTTCCCGTTCGCCCCGGGCGCGGAAAAAGGCCTCAATCCGTTCCTTCAAATGCGCATACTGGTCTTCTGAGATATAAAGTCCCTGCCTGTAGTCAATCACATGAAGCACATTAACCCCCTGCGCCTCCCTGTAACAGTAAAAGTTGAATTCAGGCAGATTAGACGGTATTTTGGTATAACCCTGCTCAAAGAACAGATTTTCCAGTCGGTCCAGCGTTAAAATATCCATGAGAAGAGAGTATCATTTTCAGTAGAGGATGTCAAACACAACACCTTAATCATACAGCGCTTCCCATGTTTCCGAGCGCATTGCCCGAAAGCACATTTCTATCTGTTCCCTGTTGCATTTTTCTTCCGCAAGACAAGGTAATTCATCCATTCCAAAATAGTCAAAGCCTGTCGTTTCAATATTGGGCGCAAATCCGCCGCCTGTCACCTCGCACTGCATAAATATTTTGCACACTCTATATGCGTAAATCGGTAAATTGTGTTTTTCCCTATCCTGAACCGCAATGATCCGCTTGACGGTAACGTCAAGCCCCGCTTCTTCTTTTACTTCTTTTACCGTATTTTCCATAACGGAAACATTCACGTCTACCCAGCCGCCCGGCAATGCCCATGTTCCGTTTGCTTCGTGTACAAGCAGTATTTTTCCCTCTTTAAATATAGCCGCCCGGGTATCTATTTTGGGGGTTTGATATCCCACATCGCCGCAGAATAAATCCTTTACCTTTTCAAGCGGTATGTCTGACTGAAAGCTGAGCATTTCCGCTGAGATTTCTCTGATACGCTCATACCTTTCCAGATCATATTTGTCTTTACCGTAAAACAGTCCCGCCTGTGCCAGACTCTGCAGTTCAACCGCCCATTGTAACCATTTTTCGTTTTTCTCCATGATGTTATCCTTCCATTTCAGGCCTCTTCGTTACATTGTACCCTTTCCGGCCAATAATTCCAATATTCTTTTTTCTTCCGTTTCCCTCACCGGTAACAATAATTCAAATTTCCGAACCGTATCTCATCCCCCGGCTCAATCTCCACCGTCTCCTGCGGCTGCATCCGGAGCCCGTTCCGGTATGTGCCGTTTGTGGAATTCATGTCAGTCAGCCGTATCACATCTCCCACCTTCTCGAATCTGGCATGGATCCGGCTGACGGAATCGTCCGCAAGGACGCAGTCTACACAGCCCGCCATTTTCCCCACCGTGAAGGGGAATTTAGTCAGTTCAATATGCTTCTTGTTTTTCTTATCCAGCGCATACAGTTTATACTCCGCTATTTTGGCGCTGTCAAAAAAGACCGTGTCTCCACAGCTTGCCTCTTCCTTCCACGCGCCGTCTCCCTTTCTGACTGGTGAGGGCAGTTCCGGCTCCCCGCCTCTGCTCAATATATGCTCCAGGGAAACCTGCTCCCTGTTCCTGCCCGTCATATACTCCGAAGGAACCGATTCCTGTGCCGACGGATACAGCTCCGGCACTTCTTCCAATCCCTCTTCCTCCGCCGCCCTTTTTCCTGCCAGCTTTTTCCTGCCCTGTTTTGCGCCGCCTTTCAGGATGCCGGTTAAACCCGCAAGCAGGCAGACTCCCATCAGCGCCCCACATCCAAGAAGCGTCATCGTCTCCTCGCCTGACAGCTCATAAGCGCCATAAAGATAAACGATTCCCACAATTCCCAGTGCCGAAAGCGCCGTCACAAAAACTGAAAATCGACTTTTCCTTTTTACGGGTACAGGTGTCTCCTCCTTTTCCTCCCACAGCGCAAACGAATTTTCCTGCGCGTCATGCGTATCTGCAGGCGCATAATCCGCTTCCGCCTCCCCGTTTCCCAAGGAAGCTTTTCCCGGAAGTAGGAAAATGTTCTCTCCCCGCCTGCCGGGATCTTTCACCTCCTCATCCCTTTCCTTTGATTCACCCAAAATCTGCAGCGCGTCCCAAAGCGAGAAGCCGCTGTCCTCCGCTCTCTCATAAATCTGGTAGACGCAGTCCGCCAAACGCTCGTCCTCACTGTCAATATGTTCCAGAAGATAATCCATAAGCACCTCATACGGCCTGTCCTCCTCATAATCCGGATAATAAAGCCCAATGTACTTTTTGCGTGACAGGTCATAAAAAATATACTCCGGCAAAAAGACCAGTCTGGTCTCATCCATAAAGTAATCTCCGACTCTGCAATACATACCATAGAGCTGTTCCAGCAGTTCCCTGACCTGATGGAACGACATCTGCCTGTCCCTGTACAAACTTTCCATAGTCGTTCTGGAACTGATATCATAATAGAAATATGTCATACCGTTCACATGCCGCATGGAGCAGCGCAGAAGTTCCTCTATTTTGTTGGAGGTAAGCTGTCTGCACTGATAACTTTTCTCCGGCTGCCTGCTTTTGCATGGTAAAATCATATAGCTGTGCTTGTAATCCCTGAAAAACTTTGCCTCAAGCATATGTATCTCCCTTCCAATTTTATCTTTGCAAAACTCCTGCCGCTTCTGCAGTTCCAACAAACGTGGAGAAGTTCTTCTATCTGCTAATCCGAAAACGCATTCCCCGCCCACCTGCATCTGCGTATCATCTTTGTAGGATTTATGATCTGTGCCTTTGCCCGGGTGCGGATGCGCCAGCCCGCTTTCCCGTGCATAGTAAACAACTGACGGATCGGCACTTTCACCTGACACTCTCCTGTTACGCTGGTCATATTCCCATTTCTGTCCACCGTCCCCTGCACTTTTCCCACGCCAAAATACTTTTTCCCGAACTGCTTTTGCATATGACTGTCTATATAGGGAACCACCTGTTCCTCGTCCTTCTGGATGCTCCCCCTGAAGCAGACAGAATAGGCATCCTGAAAAAGAACGCATTTGTCATAGGAATAGAAAGATAAATAGATTAAAAGAACAAACAGAAATAAGGTCCATGTGATAAGGAAAGATGCTTCCAGCGTCATATATCCCTTTGCTGTTTTTCTCAAAAACATACCACCACCCCCATTCCCAGAAGCAAAAACGGCAGAAAGGGAATTTCCCGGTCCCGCTGTATTTTACGGAGCGCAAGCAGCACAATCGCCACCACCGATTCCGCCGCGAGTCCGACAAGCAGGATAAGAAAGCATTGGTATACGCCCAGAAATAATCCGATCATCAGCAAAACCCAGCCGTCTCCATACCCCACTTTCTCGCCCGTCAGAAAACTCAGAAGAAAAAATCCCGCGCCGGGTATTAAGGAAAGCGCTCCCGCCATAAGGCTTGTCTCCCCCATCGCTCCACCGATGTGAAGCCCGACTGCCGTCAGCATCCCAAGCCATACCACCGCCAACGGAACCTGTCTGCTGAATCCGTCAAACACGGCGCAGACTGCCAGAAACAGGAACAACACAATTTCTACCCACATTTGGAGCACCTCCCTCTTGCGCCGACCTCCGACAGGGGCACTGTATAAATCGTCCTTTTCAATCCCGGACAGTCCAGCCGCTTATGATAACTGCTTCCGTAATCAGTGATATACACCTCGCTGCCGCCTCCTGCTGCCCCGCAGGAACCGCAGGGTGTATATTTTCCGCCGGACGCATTGCGTCTGCCGGACACGGCTTCCGAAGGCACCGCCTCTATCTTTGGATTTAGATAGGTGCAGTTCCTGTCCAAATGGTAAACCGTACCCGTTTTTGTGATATATACCATAGGATCTTCCGCCGTACCGTCGCTCGCCGATCCGGCGACATCATAACCTGTCCAGGCCCTGCCATAGTAACGCTGCGACATCAAAAATCCGTCAAATCCCATCAGTTCCACAAAGGGTCTGACTCTGTAGGATATCTTCAGGTCAATGACATCTTCCGCTCCCATCACGGAGGATCCCGCAAAAGACAGCCCTCCCGCACCGCCCTTTACACAGGATTTCTCCAGATAGGGTCTTCCCACATACTCCACGATCTGTCCTCTGGCGTATCCTTCCGTGACCGCAACCCCGGCAAGCCCTTCCGGCAAAATATCCCCCACCGTATTTTCATAGGCGTATCCCGCGAAAGCCAGTTTATTTCCCACCTGATGCAGGGCGGCATTTATCCGGCTCTGTGTCCCTATGATGTTCACTGCGAAGAGAATATTGAGCACCGCAAACAGGAAGAACGGCAGGGCAAAAGCGGCCTCCAGCGTCATGGAGCCTCTCCCGCGGGAGAGGATAAAAGATGCCCCTTTTACCACGCGGAATATGGTCATATGAATGTGACTACCTTGATGTGTGTCAAGATATGCCTGGAGAGAATGTGCTGTCGATTTTGTTGTTTTTAAGTTTCTTAATCGTAAAAAGGGCATCTTTTATCACCTCCCGCCTTAATAGAACCCATATCTTCTTGTCATTTCATAGGAATAGCCGAAGCGGCTCGTCATTCCCAGATGCACCTGGTAAACGTCAAAACAGCCGTCCAGCCGGAACCTCGCGTTACCCGGCGTCTGCCGGATATCCATTTCCATAATGTCCATCGCCCGCTCGGTCCGCGTTCCCGCATCCTGCAAAAAAACCATAATCTGTAAATATTCTTTATAATTCAGCCCATTCCCGCCCGAGTCCTGTGTAAGACTTCCTCTCACGTTCTTAAGGCAGCCTATTCCCATTTTCCAGTCAGCAGCCGTTTTTAAAATGGGAACCCTGCCGCCGGCAAACAGCGTTTTGACGTCCTGCAGGCTCTCCACATAGGCCCACGCAAAGAGAATGGTATATTTGACCGGCTCCGCCAGCGCGGGTAAAAGCATCACCGCCGCAAGCGCCGTGGCCAAAGCCTGAGCCTCCGCCACCTTTGCCCCGTCCGAAAGGAGATAGATCATATTTGCCGCCTCACGCCAGAGCAAAAGTTTTTTCGCCACCTGTTCCAGATTCTGCCAATCCGTATCTTTACCCGCCAGAATGTATTCCATCTGGTATTTTAAGAGCGATTTATCCATCTCCGCCCCGTAATATCCGCACTTTTCAAAAAGATACGTCTGGAAAACCAGCTCGTTTGGTGCGCCGCCTGTCTCCACTGTCTCCGCGCATAACCCCGTACCTGTCATGCGGCCCGGGCGGTGGGAAATATAATCTCCCAAATCCACCTTTACCGCGGAAACCGCGGACGGATCTTCCAACACAAGGTTCAACACCCCGCTGCTTCTGGCGGCGTTGACAGGATCAGCCGGATTGTTTAGCGGCACCTTCTCCGTCCCGCCATCCTCCGTCTCCTTCTCGGGCAGACCGATAGCCTCGATCTGCGCCTCGTACTGCTGCCGCCACGCTCCCACATCCTTTGTGTCAATCCCGGCTCCCTGCAGCAGACCAATATTGGTGCTGAGTTTATCCAGAACCGCCCCCAGCGGATAGTCATCCATATAATCCACAGCCTGCCTTTTCAGCACCGCGCCGTTTTCATCCGAGGCAACAGAATACTCCGGGATTTCCACCATACCCATATTGAGAGCCAGAAAATCTCTGCCGCCGAACAGACCCTTCCCCTCTCCCGGCTGGCAGTTTTTCTGTGCAAACCCACGCAGATGCGCCTCCGTGTTTGCGATTTCCGGGTGGGAGCCGCCGTATGAAGTATCCACGAACAGAAGATCGTACTGCTTCAAAAGCTCTCTGTGATATTCAGCCAGAACGGAATTCATACCGATATCCGCCACACATTCGAATTTCATGCGGATGGCACTGATCCGTGCCCCTTCTATTACTGTGAATACAAGGGACAGGATCAATGTCAGGGATAAGGATAAAAATACCGTTATGTATCCCCGCCTCATTCCATTACCGTGTTGCTGTCTTTGGTAATCTTCTCAAAAACCTTCTCCACCAGCTCGCGAAGCTGTGTCTTGAAGATAATGACCAGACCGATCAGCACCACAATGATCAGGATGATTTCCCCCGTGCCCATGCCTTCCTCCTCCCGCAGGAATCCCCCAAAGCTTTTGAGCCGTCCTTTTTCTCTTTTCTTTAACATACGTTTTCCTCCTTTTGCTGTTTGTGTTTTGTAATTGTTCCGTATCCGAATATGCCCGCACGAAAATACCGTACAGATACGTCAGTTCAGTGTGAACGAAAAATAAGCCGGTATCATAATAATCACCATAACCACACAGAGCATCATCATCATTGGCAAAAGCAGTTTCGTACCCGCCTCCTCTCCCAGCTTTTTCGCCAGATTCTTCCGCTCCGTAAAGGCATTATCCGCCTCCTGCCTGAGCACCCGCAAAAGGTCGTTGCTCCCTTTTCTGATATTCTGCGAAAGCAGTGCGGACAGTTTCATATAAGACTGCACCTGACACCGTTTCCCGAAGTTCGCGTAGGCCTCCGTCTCCGACCTGCCTCCCTGCAGCTCATGGCAGGTCATCAGAATTTCTTCATATACATATTTCTTTTTCACCTCCTTTCGGTTTTTATAGTCCTCCCCCATCTTCAAAAAGGCATTTCGGATAGTCATGCCCGCGCCCATATAAAGCGCCAGCTTATTGACTATCTCAGGATAGTCCAGAAGCAGCTCACGCTTTCTCGCCTCCAACTTCTGGTCCAATTCCCTGCCCCTTCCCCAGTAGAGTACGCCCGCCGCAAGCATTACCAGAAGCAAAAAATAGCCGCTGCCATCCTCTATGATCTCGCTCCAGATGACAGGTTCTGTGCCAATCTGCACCGGCAGCGCCATGACTTCCCCGCTTCGGCTGCTTTCCCCACTCGCCCGCAGCAGCTCTTCCAACTGCGCCCGCAGCGTCTCCTCCGGCGTATAAATAACCGAATTGATCCGCACGGGAAACTGCAGCTCACGAATCCAGTCTTCATAGCGCAGCTTCGCCGTCAGGGTAACCACTTCACTGCCCGCAAGCTCCTCATTATGTACCGTCCCGTCTGTATTGACCAGTGAGTAGGCGCTGCTCTCCCAGCTGATTTGAAATGGCTGGCCCTCAATGACAGAAATCAGCTCCAGATCTTTCCTCACATCCTCCAGACTGGCATTTTCTCCCAGAATTGCCCCTGGGAGCAGCTCTGCCGCCTCCGCATAACTTTTTTCCAGTTCTTCTTCCGTGAGCCTGCGTTCCTTTAGAAGATAGTCAAAAATTTCCTCCTGTACCCCCGGAATCTCCGCCTTAAGCCCCACCTCCACATCCCCTTCCCCGCAGGCATTTCTGGGAAGATACCCGCCGTCAACCAGCCGTGCCGCACTGTGGGCGCCAAACCATGCGGCCAGACAGAAAAGATCCCCCACAAACACTACCAGAAGCAGAAGCGTGTACAGCGAAAGATAATGCTCCCGGATCTGTTTCTCCGCCGCAACTTGCGGCTGCAGCGTTTTCAGTTTGTCCCCGAGCTGTCTTGTATATAGCATCCTCCTCCAGTCCCCGCTCCCCCTGCCCATTTTCTTCCGTCTCTCCTGCTGTTTTCGGAAAATACGGGCCGCTATTTTCTGGAACGGGTTCCCGCTCTCTCCCACAGACAGGAGAAACAAAACCAGATAAACCGCTAAAATCGCGGAATAAACATAAACCATCGCACACTCCTTTCCCATAACAGTTCAGACTTCAATTTCAACAATCCTCTTTGAGAGCAGATAAGCCGCGCCATAAAAAAGCAGGCATACCGTCATCACCGCCACGCCCACAGGGTTATGGTAGAGCACATCGAAAAATCCCCGCGAGGTTGTCCCAATATAGAAAATAATCAGAAAAGGCACCATATTCATAATTTTCTGCTCCATCTTTCTGGCCCCGATCATAAGCTGAATCTCCTTGTCCGTCTCAATTTTCTGCTCGATCACACCAGCAGTCTTCTCCAATATCTCCGTCAGGTTTCCGCCGCCTCTCTTCGCGATCAGAAAAATGTCCGCAAACTGCATAATATCGGGCAGGCGGCTTCTGATCCCCAGATCATACAGCAGCTTTTCCAGAATCACGTTGTTTTCCAGCCCCCGCAGTATATGCCGCACCTCAAGGCAGATGGGACTGTCCGCCCCGTAAAGCAGCTCTACATCGCGGTAGGACTCCCGCATGGCATTTTCAACAGAATATCCGGCTTTGACATTCGCCGAGAGCGCCAGCGCCAGATCTTTAAACTGTAGGCTCAGCTCCTGCCTGCGTTTTTTCGCCAGACCCTTTTTCTTCTCCCTCATAAAAAGCACAAACACAGGGAGGAGGAAAAGGCAGGCAAGCCACGACCGATAGAAAAAATATCCGATCATCGCTACGAGAAACGCGCCCTCCAGAAAAGCAAGCGCTCCCTCCTTCAAAGAGAAGCGATATTCACCATAATCCGGCAGCCTGTAACTTTTCGACATAAGTAAGCTCCCCCTTCTTCTGAAGTACACCGAGAATTTTTCCTCCGCCCGTCTCCCCCTTCTCCTCGAAACGGTAAAGCGGGCTTAAAATAATTTCCCCATTTTCAAAACCGCGCACCTCCGCGATTTCCAATACTTTTCTCGTCTTATCCCGCAGTCGCCCCAGATGGACGATAATGTCAATCCCCGAGGCAATCTGCTGCCTGATGGCCTCAAGTGGAATTTCAATTCCCATCAGAATCATATTTTCCAGACGGCTTAACATATCCCGGGAGCTGTTGGCATGTCCTGTGGACATGGAACCGTCATGCCCCGTGTTCAGGCACTGCATCATATCGAAGGCTTCTCCGCCGCGCACCTCGCCAACCACGATCCTGTCCGGCCTCATCCGAAGGGACGTCTTTATCAGATCCCTGATCGTGATCTCCCGGCATCCCTCCACGTTGGCGTTTCTTGTCTCCATCCGGACTATATTCCTTATATTCCGAATCTGCAGCTCCGCGCTGTCCTCGATCGTTATAATCCTTTCTTCTGCGGGAATGTAGTTGGACAGTGCATTTAAAAATGTGGTTTTGCCGGAACCCGTCCCGCCGCTGATAAAAATGTTGTATCTCGCCCGTACAAGTCTGCTTAACCATTCGCACACCTCCTCCGTGACGGAGCCGAAGGATACCAGATCCTCCATCGTGATCGGCTTGTCGGGGAACCGCCTGATTGTGACAATCGGACCGTTTAATGCCACAGGGTTCAAGACCACGTTTACCCGGGCGCCGTTTTCCAGTCTGGCGTCCACGATCGGAGACGCCTCGTTGACTGTCCGGTTACAGTCGGAGACAATCTGCTGTATCACGTTCTGCAGTTTCTCCGCGCTGTCAAACTGCAGCCCGCTCTCTGTAATCCTGCCGTCCTTCTCAACAAAAATTTTGTCCGGCCCGTTTATCATAATCTCTGTAATCCGCGGATCATCCACCAGTTCCTGCAGCACATCCAGCTTGCGGACCGCGTGGAAAAGCTCCCTCCTGAGCCTGCTCCGTTCCGTCAAGGAAAGCGGGGTTTCGCGGCCCTCCCTGACAAGCATGGCATCTATCAGTTCCCTGATCTCCTCGTCGCTGCTCTCCCTGGAATAGTCGATGCTCTCCAAAAGCCTTTCCTTTAAAATTTTTCGTCTCTCCTCTGCCTTACCCATAAATATCCTCTTTTATGATGGATCTGACATATCCCGCCAACTCTCCGTGGGTCATCATATCCAGACTGCCCGGCAGTTCCTGAAAAACCGGGAAACGGCACTTTACCGTTTTTTCCGAGATCTCCCCCAATTCTCCCTGCTGCAGCATCTGCTCATACTGCCTGAGTTTTGCCTGGGCAAAAGGATCTTCCTTCGTGATGGTATATATCTTGTGACAGTTTTTCAGCAGGTCAAACAGCCCGTCTATCCCGTCGTCCAGATCCAAAATCATATATTCATATTCACCGATTGCCGCAATGTCCCTGCAGAGCGCCAGCCACTGTTCCCCCGGCACCTCCTTAATCCCCAGCGAATACTGCATGGGCGGTATGTAATCCAGTCCTCCCGCGTTCTGGATGATTGTGGGCAGCCGCAATGCCAGTTTTTCCCTCGCGCTCTGGAAATAGTACATGACGTCCAGCATATCTGTCTGGTATTCCCTCCTCAGAAGCTCTCCCAGACCGGAATACATCTCAAAATTTAAGTATATTGTCTTATGCTCCTTCGCCAGCAGCTGCCCCAGGGACAGGGCGAAAGAAGTCTGCAGACATCTTTTTACCGGGGAATAAATTCCTATCATCTTAGCTGCCGTTTCTGTGGCCTTGGGGTAGTCCTTCCACCCGCTGCCGTCCACCATGACATTCAGCATTTCCTGTACTACCGCCTCCGGGCTTTGGTATTTGCTGATACAGCACAGATTTTCCTGCGCCGTCTCCCCGCTCTCCTGCAGAATAAACATCTGCGTCACCTGTTTCCTGATATACTCTTCTTTGAGCAGCCGCCACGCGCTCTCCGCGATGAGAAGCACCTCTATCTCCTCCTGTCCCGCAAATTTTTCCAATTCCTCCACCGCTGTAAACAGATGCAGCGTATAGGGAAGTTTTACCTTCTCCAGAAGGTACTCCGCCATGCGGAAGGCATAGCCCTCCTCCGTATCACAGATTGCCATAATTTTATGTGTCAAAATAATCCTCCTATCCTGCACACCGCGCTGAACAGAATCGGCACCGCAAAGTGGATTTTGTTTTTACAGTAGGTGTGATAGTCCTTTTTTAAGTCCTCGCCGTAAATTTTCCAATGTCCCGTCCGCCAGACCTCATACAGATAAGAGAAAAAATACCGGAATCTCTCCCTGCCGTTTCGTTCTGCCGCCAGTTTTACCAGCGAAAATCCCGCGCCGATCACAAAAGCTCCCGCCAGTATGACCATAAGTTCTCCCGCCGTCTGAAAGCTTCCGATCATGAGAAACAGCTTCACATCGCCTGCACCGAGCGCGCCTATTACGTAAAGAGGATACATGAGAAGAAACGCCAGAACCACAGATGCCAGGATACCTGATATTCCCCGGCCCGATAAGACACTGCCCGCAATTCCGATTATGATGCCGAGAAGAATAAAGCCGTTCGGAATCCGGTCCGTCTTAAGATCTGCCAATGCGGAAAGCAAAAGCAGGAGAAGCAAAAAAGATTGACAGTAGGTCAGTCCAATAAAACCACCTCCACATCCCAAAATAGTAATTTAAAATAATTGACTCAACGAAATAATTGGAAGATCTTCCCGATGCCCTGAAGCGAGAAGCGTGTATTCCACAGAAGGGAATAACACATAGAATTTCTTGAGTTGTAACTTGGATTATAGCACAATAAGAAAACTTGTCTATAGCTCTTTGCGAAAAAAACAATTTTTGTAAATTTTTCACAGGATTTTAAAAAAATGAATGCCATAAAGTACCGCAACCCCCGGAAAACCAAGGATTCCGGATGTCAAAACCGTAAAAGGATTGATTCCCACCGCCACCGGCATCTGTCTGGCTGCCAGCATATAATTAATCGCATAAATACCTACGGTTCCCATCACCGCGCGAAGAATAAAATTGACCAGCCACTCTGCTTTTCTGCCCATTGCGCCTATTGCCAGCACAATCAGACACACCGCCAGTATTGTTATTATCCCGCCCGTATTTCCCATCATCCGATACCCCAAAAGCCGTCCCGCCGCCTTCGCGGAGCGTTCCTCCTGCCTGTCTCCCTACAGCATATGAACGGGCTGTCTGTAATATTACATGAATATTTTGGAAATTTTTACCTAAACTAGAGTGAGAAGTACTTCTAAAGACATCCCGCCATAGGACGGGATGCCAAGAAGCACTAAATCTCACTCAGGAGAATGCCAAAAACGGGCATTCTCCGTACATCATTCACATAACCCGAAAGGAA
This sequence comes from Lachnospiraceae bacterium UBA7143, assembly GCA_002491905.1. Lineage (GTDB taxonomy): Bacteria > Bacillota > Clostridia > Lachnospirales > Lachnospiraceae > UBA3282. The sequence continues at coordinate 15,747 of DKWV01000008.1, forward strand.
GGTCCCACATGAAAATTATTTTCAGGCAGAGCCCCTGTGTACCGGCAGAAAACGAGATTATCGTGGACAGGCAGAAGATGACGCTGCGAGAAGAGCTGCTTCTTGCCAGAAACGCGCTGGAAAACGCTTACGCCGGATTTGACAACGCGACAGACCCGGACCTGATCGACTGTTACATCTATGAGCTGAACGCTGTCATGAAACGGTATAAGTATCTGCTGCAAAAGGCAGCGGAAAACGATCCGCTGCCCGAAGAAGAGCGCGCCGAAGCATACCGCCCCCTGACGCTCTCATAATCCGAGATTGAGTTTCACCCAATCGGTTATACGCAGAATCCTCTATTCGCGGAAGGGTCTGCGGCATTTTCCGTCAGTTCATTTCTGCCGTAGGTAAGCCCCGCATACACAGTCTGGGTGTTGCCCATAACAGGAGCTGAGGTATCCTGCCCCTCGATCTGCTTATAGGCCGCCAGAAGTTTGTCAAGCACCGGGCGGACATGCTTCAGATTTTCCGCATCGTTGTGCAGAGCCGCCTTCGCTACCTCCCTGTTGATATAGAGGTAAAGCTGCAGCAGATTGTGCGCCACCTCGTATTCCATATGCAGGGAATCCATAAGCTCGCACATGCACCCCTGGATCCTGCGGACAGCGTTCTTAAGTTCCGTCCTGTCCCCTGCGGCCAGTGCCTCTTCCGCCTCGCCCACATAAAGCAGCGCCATCTCATACAGGATGGTGATAAGCTGCGTTTTATTTGCCTGTGTAATCCGCAGGGTATATTCCTGTTTTAATTCCTTAGTCATACCGTTAAACTGCCTTTCCTGAGATTTTTTATATTTAACATTTCAGACTCGCAAACTCGCGCTTTCAGCACCCCCTATTGTAAGAGCTGCAGCACCTGGGAAGGTCTTTCGTTTGCCTGCGCCAGCATGGAAACCGCCGCCTGGGAGATTACCTGCTCCGTAGTGTAGCTGGTCATTTCCTCCGCCATATCCACATCCATGATACGGGAGTAGGAAGCCGTCATGTTCTCATTGGACACCGCCAGATTGTTGACCGTGTGCTCCAGCCGGTTCTGATACGCACCGAGCCTGCTTCGCGAATCCGACACGTAAAGGATCGCCTTCTTTATCGTTCTGTTGGCATCCGCGCACTCATCCACCGAAGTCATCTTCAGGTCTTCCATGTCCATCCTGTTCAGGGAAATCGTGGGAATACGGATCGCGAGCTGCTGTCCTTCGTTTGCGCCAGTCTGGGTGTCCATCGCGCCAATACCGGTGATATCCAGCTCAATAGGTCCAAGCGTGAGCGTATTTACCGGCGGGTCCTGTTTCTCTATCTCAATGGTCATCTCAAAATCTGCCGGTCCCTTGAACGTTATTTTATTCCCTTTCACCTCAGAAATCTCCACCCCTGTCGGAAACGCTTTGTCCGCATCTGTGGACGAAGGCTGCGGAATCGTAGTGTTGTCCATATCAATCTTGCCGTCAGGGCCATATGCCACCGTCAGCGAATCAATTTTGTATACCTTCGGAATTACCTCGTCTGAATAATAGTCGACCCTGACCCTGTGGTCATCGGTATATCCCCGCAGGTCAAAAGTGCCGTCCAAGAGCGTCTGCCCGTTAAACTCCGTATCTGTAGATATTCTGGTGATCTCCGACTTAAGCTGCTTTACCTCTGCTTCCAGGGTCATACGGTCGCTGGTGGTAAGTGTCCCCGTTTCGCCCTTAACTGCCAGTTCATTCATTCTCTGCAGCATCTCATGCACTTCCGTCAGCGCACCATCCGCCGTCTCAATTACGGAAATACCGTTATTCGCGCTCTGGGTTGCCGCGCCGATTCCTATGATCTGCGTATTCATTCTTCTGCCGATGGCATAGCCCGAAGGATTATCCTTTGACGCAGTAATCTTCAAACCGGAAGAGAGCCGTCCCAAAGATTTGGATACCCTGCTGTCCGATGCATTTAACGCATTGCTTGCGCGCATTGCCGCCGCATTATAACTGATTTTCATTTTTGTTTCCTCCTTCTTATGCCGTCAGGGTCGTGATGAACGCTTTCGCAATTCTATAAAGTTCCGCCGTCTGCTGTCCTTCCCCGCCGTTTATATCTTCCTCTGTGTAGCCCTCGCCGCCTACCTCTCTGCCCTGCAAAATAACCAGACTGCCCGTTTCCCTGTTCCGTCCGTCTTCTCCCGAAGTTTCCAGCGCCTTTTCCAGTTCTTCCTGTCTGCCCTGCAGCCAGGCCGTCCCCTCGCCGCTCTCGCAGGCAATATAACCTGATACCTTCTGTTCCCTAAGAGAAAATCTGGCCGTGATCTGTCCAAACTCCTCCGTCTGCACCGTGACATTCACCTTACCCGTCCCGGTTCCATGCAGAACCTTTAAATTGATAGCCGTCAGCTCGCCGTTAATCTCCACGGGAATCTGGTAATTTTCCTCCCGCGAAAGACTTCCCGCCAGCGCAAGCTGTTTTTTACAGCTCTGTAAGGTACGCAGATCCAGAAAATCTTCCGGCGCATCCATCGCCTCATCCAAAAGCCCGGAAAAGGCCTCCTGCATCTCTTCATAGGCTTCCTGCGCGCTCTCTCTATCCGTCAGGCTCTCTATCAGCGCCTCCGCTTTCTGTTTCCCTTCCGAAACGCCCGCGCCATCCTCCAGATCCCGCAGCTTCCGATACAGTGCGCCGGGCTTTTTCCGAAGCGCCGATCCGGCCTCCAGGTTGTTGGCCGTCACCGGCTGCCTGTATGCCACAAGTTCTCTCACCACGGCCTCTTCCACATTTTCCAGCCCGCGGTAGGATTGTATCTGCTCCTGCATGTATGACTGTTCCAGGGCGTCGTCCGCCGCCTGCTGCCTCAGCGCATCCGCGAACGCTTCCATAGTCATGTCCGCCGCAGGTTTTGTCTCCGCCAGCGTCTCCGGTTCCAGACTGTCCGCAATCTCTCCAGCCAGCATGTGATAATAACTCTCCGCCTGTTCCGAAGGCTGCCTCCTTTGTCCGCTTTCCTGTCCGCCCGGCTCCGCACTCTCCTGTCCCAGATTCGGGAATCCGCTCAAAATCTGATCTGTGATGGACTTCGTTTTAACCACGGCGTCCACGCCGTCAAAACCGTCGCCCACCTTATAATCCATTCCCTGTTTTCTCGTGCTGCGCATGGCCGTCAGGAGATTGCTGAAGGAAATCTGCGCCCCTTCTTTTAAGAGACTGCCCACCGCCGCGTCGTCCGACTTTTCCAACTGCCGGAACATACGGTAAATCCCGATATAGGCCTCTCTCTCCTGCTCGCTGACCGCGTGGCTTTTTTCCAGCTTGTATAAATATTTACTGAACTTCTCTTCCCTCGCCGTCTCACCGGCGCCGCTCTCATCCAGATACTGGTTCAACTCCGCAATGGACATCGTAAGCGGATTCTTGCCGTCCCGGATGGCCTGTAAAGATGCCGCCGGGGTCATTCTGCGGATGGTCTGCTGCAGCTCCATATCGTATTTCTTCACCGCATCCATATTTTCACCGGTGATGTCCATACTGTTATAGCCCAGAATACGTACTGCCTTGCGGTTCTCTTCGTTTGTCTCAAGGCCCATATCCTTTAAGATATCGTCCACATTGCGGAAGGCCTTGCGGATGGAATCGCCCATATCCGCCCGGGGTGCAGTCATCAGCGTCTCATAGGATTCCCTTGCAGCCTCATAGGCATTCTTGAGCGCCGTACCGTTTTCATATACGCTGTCAAGTGTAAATGCCTCCGTGCCGTCCACATACTGTACAAGCACCGCCGCCGGCAAATAGGGGATTTCCGCAACTTTTGTCTGTACTTCCCCGTAAAGCGCCGCTTTCCCGGCTGCTGCCGCAGCATCGGACTCCCCGAAAAGCTTCTGGTTCTGCTCCTGCTCCAGCTTCTTTAAGGCCTCCACCAGCGTCTCCAGCTCCGTCGTATCTATGGAATACCCGCGGGCCATCAACTGCCGGTTTGCCTCGATGGTCATCATCAGTCTGACCTCTTCCAACTGACGCCTCTGGGTAACGGCCGCCGGAACCTCCCGGGCCGCTTCTCCCGCATCTATCTTCTCCTGCGCCTTCGTCAGATTTCGCAGATTTAGTTCTTTATCCTCCGCCACAGTCAAGTCAACCGCTTCATCGCTGATCTGCCTCAAGCTTCCCGCATAATCGGCCGCACGCTCAAAACTGCTTCTGCCGTCAGCCAGATCGGCCTCTCCGGCCTTTTTCCCGTCGGCGATCGCCGCCGCTGCCGCAGACAAAATTTTCTCCCTGTCCCAAGGCTGTCCGGCCTGTTCTATCTCATGGAGCCTCTGCATCGTATCCGCCGTCAGCGGTACGCCCACGCCGATCAGCCACTGCGCGCTCTCTATATTCTTTTCGTTAATCTCAAGTCCGGCTTCCTCCAGCACACGCTCAATCTGCGGACGGAGCTGTTCCCAATTATACTCCTCCGCCTTCTTCGCCAAGTAGCCCGTACCGTCCGCGGCATAATAGCCGTGCACCTGCCTTCTGCTGTCAGAGGCGGCGCTGTGGCCTGCCAGATAAAAATTGTCTATGGTAGGGTCTATCCGGTTCTCCACCATATACTTTATGGTGCCTTCCCCGATTTCCGCCGTCTGCATGGCTCTCTCAAAAGCATCCTTCACCGCCCGCACATTTTCCTCCGTGAGGGGAATATCGTGCGCCTGGAACTGCCTGACAAGCTCCTCCGCAAATGCCTGACTTCCCGTAATCTGTGCCAGGGTGTCCGCATCCAGATCATCGGTGTAGCCCGCAACTTCTGTGCCGCCCCTTACAAGCGCCGCCTTAATCGTGTCGACAATGGTGACAACTTCCTCAATCTCCATATCGCCGGGCTGATATCCTTCCTGCTGTAAGCGGGAAAAATCTTCCCCGGACATAGTATTAGACATCACTGTCATAAAGTCTGTCTGCGTGGCCACGTCAATAGCCCCCGCATCCTGCATAACCTCTTCTGCGGTCTTTCCGTGACCCCCGTAAGCGTTGTTATCCATAACTGTGCCAGAAATGTCTAATGCGTAATCACCCGCACGCTCTGTCTTCGTCGTCGTCCGGGTTTCCCGATATGCAGTTGTCGCCCTGTCTACATTTTGGTTCGCGTTACTGTGGTCAAACGTAATCTTCATAAGTCTTCCTCATACAAAATGTAGTGTACTCTTTTATAAATAATACAAAAAAGGGCGAATGATCTCTCATTCACCCTTTATTTCGGCATGGTTGGGCAGTTTCTTAACCTTTTGGCGCATTTTCTGTGCGAGTAATCTGTTTCTCCCGGGTTTTGACTGTCTGCTCTAACAACGCACCTATTTACACAAGCAGTTTCCAGTACTGCCTCGCATTCTCAATCGAAAATTCATTCCACCGGCTGACATATTGAAGCACACCCTTATCTTTGCTGTTCCCGGAAGCGAGCGCGTTTAAGGTATCCTGCAGCATGGCGATGGAATCGTCCACGGATTTTTCTCTGTCTGCAAGCATTTTGAGCTGTGATCTCCAGCTTTTGGCCGCGCGGGAATAGTCTTCCTCTGTGGTCTCCACTTTCCCGAGTTGCCAGATAACTTTTTCCTTCTCGCTCACTGGAATCACCCTCTCGGATGCCGTTGTGTCCAATATCCAAGCGTCATCTTCATGATAACGCTCCCACGATGAGCGGTATCCTACCAGCCCTTTCGCATTGCGTTCATAATACTGGTCAATCAGGCCGTCGAACCTTTCCCTCATATCCGCTGACAGATATTTTTCAGAAAACTGCCTCAGTGCGGCTGTCGACGATTCCAGTTCAAATCTTGCCGCATGGGAAGACAACGGTCCGCAGACGGCCTCCTCTTCCTGCAAATTGCCGAACAGGCTGTTCATGCTATAAGTAATTCCGCCCAGAAGACATTCCATCTGCAGGGTTTCGTCATCGCTCAGATTATCATAAAAACCCATTTCCGACAACGCATCGTCAAAAACAGAAAAGTATGTTCCGACCCGGTCAAAAGGATCGTCTGGATCAAATAAGGAATCCCACTCCTGACGCATGCGTTCCTCTTCGGCTTTCTGCGCCTCTTTTCGCTCCCGGAGACCCTCCATGTATTTCTCCGCTTCAGGCGAAATGGTCACCGTGACTCCCTTGAGCTTTTCTTTTAAGTCCTCCACAGACTGGAGATCCTTCGCCGATGGAGTCAGAGAGTGCTCCTTAAGATTCTTCCTATACATCCGCTGATCGTAAACGCCGCCTGTGATCGTCCTATTATTACTGTTGTAATCAAGTCTGTAATCACTAAAAGAATCAAACGTATATTTACCATAGTTAGCTCCGTGCCACATAGAAAACCTCCTTTACGTTTGAATGGGTATATCATTACGTTGATTTCCCTTTACTGTATCCCAACTCAGCTGTCCACATTGAATCAGCCGGCAAATCCCTCATTTCACTCAAACCGCGGGACCTGATTTCCAAACCGGTCAATCAGTCCGCTCTCATGAGCATACCATGTCGTAAACACGGTAAGTCCGCTTAAAAAGGCGCTGTATTTCTTATGATCCTCCTTTGCCTTAAAACTGTCATCCAACAGATCATACACACCATAGATCTGTCCCTTTAGGCTCGTACGGGATATAAAGAACGGAACATCCACGTCCTTCCGGTCACCGTTCAGAGAGACCCATAAAGTACCCTCTTTCGGAAAAGAATTCTTTTTAAAAAAGAGCTTACATCCTTCAGGAGGCACCACCGATTCATCTTCCATGCTGCTTCCGCCCACCTGATTTCTGTATTCCCAGTTCCAGCAGCTGTTAAAGTCGAGCTTGCCATCTAAGGTATATGTAGTATTTTTCTCTATTTCCTCCGGATCAATCGCCGGAATCTTCCATTTATCTATCACATACCCGGCCGCCTGCCGCAACAGCTCTTTCGTTTCCTCACACTGATAATAATAATCCGAGTTATAATAAACCCAATCGTCCGTCCTGCCGCCATATGCCTGGTTTTCAACCAGACCCTCATTATAGTTCGCATTCCGGGCCGCTATCGCGTTCATTTTCGCAAAAACCTCATACACCTGACTCACAATCTGCTGATTATCCGTTACATTATACCCGGACATCTGACATTGCTGTGTTCTGTATATCCTCATGGAAACACAACATTCTTCCAGATAATCCTTCACATCGTTTTCGTTGATCTTTCCCGCATAAAAATCCGTCATACAGTCATATATGGAATCCTGTATCTCATACCCAAAACGATCGCCAAATACACTTACAGGCATTTCCTTCACAACCTTATAATTGGGATAGAGCCCACTGGTTTCTATGCTCTCCTTGGCCTTTTCAAAATCATCCCACTTTTTTTCCGCAGTCAAACCTAACTGCCGGACTCTTTCCTGATAATCCCTGTGATTATGTCTTATTGCAAAACCTATATCTCTTGCAGCTTCCCCAAAATGAACAATGCTGGAACCCATATGATTAACCTCCTGTTTTACTCCATTCGGAGCGTGAGAACCGATTGAATCCAAAATAGCAGAGGTCTTTTTCTGCACTCTGTCCTTATCCGTTTCTTCTGCTTTCATAACTGCGACACATTTGTTGCTTTTGCATCATCGTATTGTACGCCCCTATATGGAATGCGAATCATGGTGTTGAAAAGTTTCATTTCGCATAAATAAAATAGTGAATCCGAACTGCAGACAATATTCGAGGGGTATATCCCTATGCCCCCTATTCGCCAAAGGCCTCTATTATCTTCGATACCCTGCGGATTTTCTTTCTGAAAGCGGTATGGAAAGCCATTCTTCATATTCCCTGAGTGCCCTATTTCCCAGCCATGCCGGTATGGCAAATCGGCGATTTCCTTCCTCACTCTTGTTTGCGGGCACTGCATTTTTCGCCGCATCTTTTATTTCATTTACACCCGAATCCTGATTTGACGTTTCATTATACTTTTCATTACATTTAGCTAAAAGTTTCTCGCGTAATACTTTATTTAATTCTGCCTGGTCTATCATATTGAAAAATCCCATATGATAGACTGTAAACGCTTTCTTCCCATCTATGGAATAAGATGCCTCTGCAGCATCAATCCATTCCGCCGTGATTTCAAATTCGGTTTTTCCTGTATTATGAAAAATATTGCTATTTTCATCCAACGAATAAAACCAAAGCATTTTTTCTATATCGTTCTTTCTTCCGGCATCAAACCCATTTAAAGAATCATTGTCATCCTTTGATATATCCCCATTAAAATAATCCACAAAGGCATCTTTTGATCCGTCCTTCGTTGCCAGCTTTCTTGTCTGTGAATTATAAATATAGGTAATCTGACTGCCTATTCCACTTATGCCCATAACAACCTCCCTCTTTTCATGTTCTTTTCCCTCCACGTGCAAAGTATTTTGATTAATTAATTTCCAAAACCCCCTAATGCATAAGTACATTTGGTTATTAGATACAAAAGTGAAAAAGACCAGACTGCAATGCAATCTGCTGTCTGACCTTTTTCCATGCTTGAATACAATATTACCTTAATCATAGGACAGCTCAATATTTTCTATAGAAATTTCTAATGATTGAGAAACATAATCCAATATATCTGTTTCTGAAATATTAACCTCATCATCCTCGACAACTACGCTAATATTAACGGAAATAATTTCACCATTTAAATAGTTTACGTTAATTTTACAATCTGTAATCCCATTCTCGTCTTTGATCCTCCCAGCTAAAGCTTCTATATTGTAATCATAATATAAGCTGTCCTTATCAAGGTTTTGGTTCAAATTATCTATACAATAATTATTCACCGTTTTCCTTTTGGGGAAAAAGTTACTTTGTCTTATCATAATACCCATTACTATTACGCCTATGACAAGAGTAAAGCTTCCCAAAGAGTATAAAAATTTTTTAGAGTTCATAATCTTCTGAGCAATCCAAGGTCAGTGTCTGTTTATCCAAGCTTAAGCTTGCTCCAAAAAAGACAATGCCCGATTTTCCATCATATGTTATATCTAATCCAAGAGTATGAAGTAAATCAGTTGCCTTTTTATAATTATCATTCCACGAACAGGATATATTTGATACCAATTTAGTATATGTACATTCCAAATTAACGATTTTACTTCCTTTTATCCAAGTGCATTTCGATGTTACCTTTAATACATCTTTCTTAACACCCAAGGCATTCTTTGTATAAAAGGTAAATTCCTTTGAAGTCGTTGATGTAGCCGCATAAGCAGAAGGCGAAGATTCCGTAACATCTGTTACCCGCACACAAAATTCCTCTCCGTCCAGTATTCCAAGAACACGTTCTTCGCCTTCCTGAAGAGTATCGCCAAACATCATATGTGTGCAAAACTCATCCATTTCTGCCGAAAATTCACCGCCTGTATACACAGCCGCTTCGCTTTCTGTACCTATATCTGCTGTGCACATACTTTCAGACGCAAATACTGCCGGAAAAGTAATCGATCCCGATAATAAAATTACTGAACACAATGCACCAATACCCTTTAACAAACCTACTTTTTTACTCATATTCTTTCCTCACTTTCTAATGCTCCCAAGTATATCTACAAATCTATTATCATAACAAACGTAACATAATTGACATATATAAACTATGTTGCTGCGGAAAATGGCTTCATGAAAATTGTTTACTAATCAATTGGGTCGATTACAAATCGGCTTTCCCCTTTTGTAAACAGGTTTCATAATTTTCTAATTTAAGTTAGAAAGCTGCAACAACTTATTAAGGAACACCTCATAAAATTCCCGTTCTTTCATAATCAGTTGCCGCTCTTCCTCACTTCTTGCAGGCGATCCGGCAAGAGGATGATCCACATCATATATCCACTTATTTACCGCTTTGATTGCGCTTTCCACAGAGCTTCCCAGAAGATCATTTTCATTAAACTCACCCCTGTACCATCTGACAAAGCGGTCTATTCCCATTTGAGTCATATGTGCATGCTTACCGTCTTTGCTTATGTAGAGACCATATACTGTAAAAAATGCGCCGGTTTCTTCCTCAGCTTCCATCCATGCCTGTTTTACTCCATCCGAAGCGTGAGAACCGATTGAATCCAAAATAGCAGAGGTCTTTTTCTGCACTCTGTCCTTATCCGTTTCTTCTGCTTTCATAACTGCGACATCAGAAAAGGGGCGTTTTGTGCTACCCACTATATTTTGCTTGCCTTTATTTACAGAAGCCATATATGACACACTATAATTATTGTTTATTTGCATAGTCTCCTCCCAAATTACCGAATTCGAAAATTGGTAATATACATGGTATTCCAAGGGGAGTTAGCGGATTTGGAATTTGCGGAAAAATAGCCGCTTGAGAAATCTCCCTCATATAGCCATGTGACAAAATAGCCGTCTATAATTCTGTCTCCATCCAAATCAACGCTTTGAATCCGTTCGCGTTTCATAGAAATATTATTAAAAGTTGCAGCTCGTGACTTAGCATATCCCATTTCAAATGTAGTGACACGCAGCCAAGACCCGCCATGATCCAGTACTGTTGCTGTCGGATAAACTGATGAGGAATGCTGTATAATTTCTCCGTCAGGATAGTCTTCAGACGCGACCCCATAAACATAAAATTCTGTAAGCGGAGGCGCTGCCGCGCGTGTTGAAGAATCACCCTGTGCCGTTTCGTCTTCCTTTTCCGCCGCAAACGCCACACTCGAAAACATCATACAAAATACCAACACCAGAGCCATAGTTCTTGTTACTTTTTTCATCTTTTTCATCCTTTTCTAATTTTTTCTGTTCGGGAATTGCTAAAATCCCCAGAACTACAATTATGTAGTTCTGGGGATAATATTACTACACCCGTAGGCACATGTCAAGTCAATCCGGCATGCTTATGTCTTACAATTTAATGTGTGCATTTGGCTAATGTTTCCGTATAGGCATATCCTTTCATCCTCACCTCGCCACATTTTTCACATATATCTGCAAAATAATAATCCGTCCTACAGCTTCCATCAGGGTTTTTATAATGAAGTTTTACATATCCGTTTACAAAATTGTGTACGCAGCCCGCCCTTTCTATATTATTGCTCTGCTGTTCTGACAGATTAATGCAAGTCCCATCATCCCTCACAAATTCCATAAAATCCAATCTGCCTTCTTCGGAATACCGTATTGCCTCCGCCGCATAAGTCAATGTGACTTGGACATCCTGTGGCGCTTCAAATACGGCTGCATCTGCATCCCTTATCACTCTGGGATTCTCATAAGCACAGACGGTCAGAGAACCTCCAAACATGATAGCCGCTCCCAACAGCAGGGACGCCAGCCTCTCAATTTTATTCCTTTTTCCACTCTCCAACATATTGATTAACCTCCGTTCAATCATTTTTTTACTTCCGCTTAAGGATGTCTGGTATTTCCTTTTTCCGTCCCAATCCTCCTGCGTCATATCAATAATCAATTTCCCATATCTCTTTCGCGCTGCTTTATCAAGGTTTTGCACCAGAATGGCATCGCAGCTCCGTTCACAGTAAACAGACATGATATAAAGGTAAAGATACGCCAATGGATTAAACCAATGCAGGAGAACAGCAAACAGGCTGACATATTTCCATGCTACATCAGCCCTCTTTGCATGGATCAGTTCATGCTTAAAGCTGTAATAAATTTCCTCTTCCGTCAGTCCCTCTTCGGGAATGATGACGTACTTTTGGAATGCTCCTAATGTGCAGATCGTTTCTACATCTTCAGCACACAGTAAAGTAATGCTCTTTTTGATACCCACTTCCTCTTTGACCCTGTCAAATACCGCCAGATAATCTGACCGGCTCACCGGCTGGTTTCCTTTCAGCGCCTCCACCTCACGATACTTGTACAGATTTCTGATAACTCCCGGCAAAAGCCCACATGCCCAGACTGCCCAGATCACAATTATGTATGGCTGAAAGTTTATATGGAACCCCCCGCCTTCCTCTATTGCAATAAAATTCATTGTCGCAATATCTGGCATATCCCACCGCCTCGGAATCCCTAATATATTAGAAACCAGATACTTATAACCACTGTTATATATGGGCAGCGGCAGACAGAAGAAAATCAGGTCAAGCTTGAGCATATTGTACACCCATGCGGGAGAACATACTCTTTTCCCCAAAACAGCGCACAGCAAAATAGCAAGGAATACCACACTTCCGCTGAAAGTCATCGCCAGAATAAGCATTATATATCATCCTCCAGAAACTTCCGCAGTTCATCCGCCTCTTCATCGCTTAACTTCTCTCCTCCATTTAACGCTGCCATAAACTGATTCAGGGAACCGTCAAAATAGGAATCCAGAAGGTGCCTCGCCCTTTTCCTCTCGTACTGCTGTCTGTTTAATGCCTTAAAATACCGTCTTTTCTTAAAACGTTCTTCCCCTTCACACCGCACAGATATAACGCCCTTCTGTTCCATCCGCGTCAAAAATGTAGACAGTGTCTGCTTTTTCCACCCCTTTTCCGAGTTCTCTCCAAACTGTTCTGCAATGTCCCTGTAGGAATACTCCCTGTCTTCATTCCACATCCACTCCAAAATTTCCTTTTCGGAGTTAGAAAGCAATATTTCATTCATAGTCGCATCCTCCTTCTTGCCCTCTATAGTACTACGCGTTCGTAGATCAGTCAATGTAATTTTTTAAGATTCTCATGATCGGTTTTCCGTCTATTTCTTTCCTCTTTTCCTATTGACACACCTTCCACCTTCTGTTACACTTTATCTAACACATTCGGGATATCATCTTTTGCGGGAAGTCACTCCGGCTTCGCTTTGGCAGTCCCCATGTAACGAAACAGAATACGTCTGTCTGCAAAGCGGAAATGGCATCAGAGACCTTGGAGGAAGATAAAATGGCATTTACACATATAGACTGTTTTAGCGGGCCTGGCGGGATCTGCACAGGACTGCATGCAGCTGGATTTGATACCAAAGTAGCCATTGAATATATCAAAAGTTGTGTGGATACATACTCAGCCAACCATCCAACGGTACATATCATCCACTCTGATATAAGAAATGTCACAGCTGAACAGCTTTTACCTTACATCCCGGAAGACGGAATTGATTTAGTTACATCAGGGATGCCCTGCGAAACTTTTTCTACCGCCGGAAACACTTCCCGGTCTTTTTATGATGACAGGCAGTTCCTTTTTCGAGAAGGGATCCGCATCGCCAGAATTGCCAATGCAAAAATGATCCTTTTTGAAAATGTACCGGCCATCACCACCAAAACAGTGCAGAAAAATTCAAATAAGCTTATAGTAGACATACTCAAGGACGAATTGCGGGAATCCGGATATACGAATCTTGAGGAATTTATCTTAAATGCCGCAGATTACGGCGTGCCCCAGAGAAGAAACCGGTTTTTTATTCTTGCCACAAAAGATAAAAATCTCAAGCTGTCTTATCCAAAACCCACCTGCAATAAGCCGGTTACCGTGAAGGAAGCTTTATGCGGGCTCCCAAATGTTGTACCAAATTCCGGCATGGAAAAGAAATCCTATACCAGAGCACAGTCCGATTATGCAGATCTGATGCGGAATAATGAATTCTGGAGAGTTGGTGCCGGTACGGCAAACAGGCTTACCTATCATATGCCCATGAAACACAGGGCCTGCACGCTGGAGAGATTTTCCTTACTTAAACAGGGCGAAAGCTTAAAGGATTTATTTGAGCGGTATGTCGGGACAGAGCGGGAACAATTGCAGGAAAGACGGGTATTACCCAGGAAAATGTTTATCAAGCGCAATTACCGTCTGAAATCCAACGAGCCTTCCCCCACGGTGACAAGCCATTGCCTGGATGAATTTGTCCATCCGAAATACGACAGGGCGCTGACTGTCCGGGAATGTGCCAGGCTACAGTCTTTTCCTGACACTTATGATTTTTCAGGAGGCCCATATCTCGTCCCCCATGTCGACCGTGAGGTGCAGGATAAATATGAGCAGATCGGGGATGCCGTTCCTCCCCTTCTAGCTTATGCATGGGGCACAGAACTGAATAAACTATTAACGGAGTATCATCATGAAAAATAATGCGGATTATTTCGCTTTTTGTAGGAATACTTACTCAGAAGCCTGGGAAAAAGAATATCTGACTGAAGCTCAGGGAAAAAACGGGCAAACCGCTAAATTAGCGGCACAGAGAAAAGCCATAGATACCACGCTCGTCAGCTCCCTGTTACATTACGCAAACCTGATTCCGGAAAATGAAATTTGGAAGAGCATCGCCCTTGTCCACAAATTGAACGTGGCAAACTTATCAGATTTTGGGATCCCGGAGGAAATACAGGCAGATGTCCTTGAACGCTGTCTTTCCGCCCAGCAGAGCTGGAACAAATCAAGCGGACATTCTTTTGAACGCTACATTGCACGCACTGCCAGCGATGAACTACAGGAAAATGAAATCCGATTTATTTTACAGTCTGATCTGACAAAAATGATTAAAGAGGGCGCCTTAACCAATACGCCCGACGATATTAAGGGCCTTAATTCCTGGGGAAAGGATTTTGACTTATATGCAATACAGTCAATACACGGAGATGTCCACGTGTTTGGATGTATCCAGTCGAAAACCAGCATACGCGACAGGGTCGGACGGGATGTAAATTTCTCCAGAAATGCTATGGACGGATTATTCTGGTCTGCTGCCGTTACGCTGGACGGCTCTTTCCAGAACATGGACGAATTTAAGCATATGGTCAACGGCGGAGGTTCCTATCCTGTCAATGGCTGGCACGGTATGTATGCAATGTCCGGCATCACAGGAAACAGTGACAGAATATATCTGGTTAACGATACCCTTGATTTATTTGTAACGCATGCCGTCAGGGCGGCAAAACAGTTCATTGCCGACAGGAGAATGCTGACGGCAGACTGGAGAGCAGAATAATTCAGGAGATACTGTTAATGGACAGACTTACGAAGGAACAGCGTCGGAAAAATATGCAGCACATAAAACCGCAGGATACCAAAATTGAGGTTTTATTGCGCAAAGCATTGTGGAAAAAAGGCATCCATTACAGGAAAAATTTTAAGGGGTTACCCGGAACTCCCGATATTGTAATTACAAAGTATAAAATTGCGATTTTTTGTGACGGCGAATTTTTCCACGGAAAAGACTGGGAAATCCTAAAGCCAAGATTACAGAAAGGATCAAACAGTGAATTCTGGATCTCAAAAATTTCCCGTAACAAAGAGCGGGATGATGAAATCAACAAAAAACTGCTGTTTATGGGATGGACCGTAATCCGATTCTGGGGTGATGATATCCAAAATCACACGGATGAATGCATAAAAGTAATAGAGGAGGCAATCTTTGATATCACCCTCTGCATAAATGACTATATAGAAGATCTGCCGTAAACACCCTTATCCGCATTACAGCAGAAGGCGCAAAACAACGGACGACCAGTCACCCGGTCGTCCGCCACCATCATTTAAAAGATAAAGATCGCTGCCGTATAGGGCGGCAGATCAAAGGAAATACTGTAATCCTTAAAATTGCAGGGCTCCTTCACCGCCATAATCTCCGCAGGAATCTCATTGCCGTTTCCGCCGAAACGCTTCTCATCACTGTTCAGAAGCAGTTTATACTTTTTCTTCTTCGGCACTCCAACCTTATAGTTCTCCCATTTCATCGGAGTCATGTTGAGAACAAACATGATATTATTTTTACCTGTTTTATCCTTGCGGTAAAAACTGTATGTACTGTGATCCGCATCATCGGCGTTGAGCCACTCAAAACCAGCCCAGTCATTATCAATCGTATACATAGCCGGGTACTTCTGATAGAGGGCAAGCAGCTCCTTCACATACTCGTGCATTCCTCTGTTCTGCTCCTCGCCGAGCAGATACCAGTCTAACTCCCTGGTCTCGCTCCACTCCCGCTCCTGACCGAAATCCTGTCCCATAAAGAGCAGCTTCTTGCCGGAATGACCCATCATATAGCCGTAACCCACGCGCAGGTTTGCGTATTTATCCACCGGATAGCCGGGCATCTTGTTGACCATAGAGCATTTCAGATGCACCACTTCATCGTGGGAGAGGGGCAGGATATAATTTTCACTGTTGTTATAGCTCATGGCAAAAGTCATGGCATAGTGGTTATTCTTCCGAAAATACGGGTCAAGCTTCATGTATTCGCAGAAGTCATGCATCCAGCCCATATTCCACTTAAAGCTGAAGCCGAGACCGTCCTCCTCCACCTTGCCAGTCACCTTCGGCCACGCCGTAGACTCCTCCGCAATGGTTAAAAACCCGGGGTATGCGCCGTGCACCACGGAATTCAGGTGTTTGAAAAACTCGATCGCATCCAGATTTTCCCTGCCGCCGTATTTATTCGGCACCCACTGGCCTGCCTGCTTACTGTAATCCAAATACAGCATGGACGCCACCGCGTCAATCCGAATGCCGTCAATGTGGTATTCCCTGATCCAATAGAGAACGTTGGCAATCAGGAAATTCTTGACCTCGTTCTTCGCATAATTGAAAATCTTCGTGCCCCAGTCGGGGTGCTCCCCGATCCTTGGGTCGGGATGCTCAAAGATACACTGTCCGTCAAAACGGCCAAGTCCGTGGGCATCGGTTGCAAAATGCGCCGGAACCCAGTCCAGAATAACGCCTATTTTGTTTTTGTGGAGCGTGTTGATCAGATACATGAAATCGGACGGATCTCCGTGTCTGGAAGTGGGCGCGTAATAGCCCGTCACCTGATATCCCCAGGATCCGTCAAAAGGATATTCCGCAATGCCCATAAGCTCTATATGGGTATAATGCATCTCCTTCATGTACTCCACAATCCGGTCCGCAAACTCACGGTAATTATAAAACCCCTCCTCAGTGCCGTCGGGATGCTTCATCCATGAACCAATATGGCACTCATAAATTGCCATTGGCTCCTTGTTATAATCCTTGCCGTCCCTGGCGGTCATCCATGCGCTGTCCGACCATTTGAACTTGCTGATGTCAAAGGTTTTGGACGCGTTGCCCGGGCGCATCTCTGCATAGTTTGCAAAGGGATCTGCCTTGTAAAGTTTCTCGCCCGCAGGTGTCCGAATCAGATACTTATAAAGTTCATTCTCACCTACACCCGGAATAAAGAGTTTATGGATCCCGCCGGGGCCCAGCTTCTCCATCTTATCCTTTTCCTCGTCCCAGCCGTTAAAAGTTCCTATCACATGAACACTGGCGGCATTGGGCGCCCACACGGCAAAAAACATACCTTTCACGCCGTTTTCCACGGAAGGATGCGCTCCCAGCTTTTTATAAATATCATAGTGCGTGCCCTGCGCGAACACATACTGGTCAGCCTCGGAAATAAATACTTCCCCTGCAGTTTCCTTCGCCGTCTCCTTGACATTCGTTTTCTTTACCGTGCTTTTTGCCATCGGCTTTTCCTGTTTTTTCGGCGGTCTGCCCGCTCTCTTTCCTGCCATAACCTACCCCCTGTTTTAAAATGCATTAAGAGATCATAATACACTGCCTTCCATCAGTAATGCATGAAGTCCTTCTCACGCAGTATAATCATGTCCTCTTCATCATACCTCTTTGCAAGCAAAATATCCATAAAATGTTTCGGTGTTTTTTTGTTTGCGTACTCAATTGCCTCATCTACCAGGTCCCGCACCTCGGAAAGCGTCACCTCATGGTCGCTTGTCTGTCTGTCGGCAATCCGTGTGTGAAGCGCCAGAATACCAAATTCATCAATGGAATACTCCATCTCCTCGGCATACTGCTTCGCATAGGCCACCAGCGCTTCATTATCCAGAGGCTCAATATCCACCCTCAGGTTAAAACTGTTGGCAAGCGCGCCGTTCTTCGAAAGCAGTCCGTTCACTTCCGCCTTCGTGCCTACAAGCAGCGCCAGCAGTCCCATATTCTCCTTCTCCAGCACCTTGACCATAGACGCTGCTGTGGCCGGTTTCAGTTTGTCCGCCTCCGTAATGATCAGCGCGCCGTTATCCATCTTGGAGAAGGTTGCCTCCACGTCCTTCTTATTCAGGACATGGCCTTCAATCTTCGCCACTTTCCCGGAAAAATTATTGTCGTTGTACTGCATTTCCCGGATCAGCGCTTTGGCCAGGGATATCGTTGTAATCTCTTCCTCACCGGTAATAATGACATTGCCCGTACAGGACGCAAGGCTCATATTGTCCAGCGTATGAATCAGCTGTCTCTTAGATTTGCGCTGATGGACAAATTTCCCGAAAAGTTCCTGCTCCTCCGCGCTAAGTTCCCTGTCCTTCGCCGTTCCCTCCTCGGGATCGGCCTCTTCCGGCTCCTGTGCCGGAGCAGCCTCCTTCACCGGCCTTTCCGCGGATTCCTTTTCATCTGTCTTTTCAGTATCCGCACTCTCCAAAGAGTCTGCATCTGTCGGCTTCTGAGCAGTCACCTGCTCCTCCGGCTTTTCATCCGGCACGTCATCAGGGAAAATAACCTTTTTCACGTGCGGGTTCTTGCCGGATTCCTTCATAATCGCAGCCATAAAGGCTTTTTCAAGCTCTTCCAGAAGACCGTTTTTCGTAGCCTCATCAAAGTTCGCAAACAGACTGCCCGTCTGCGCCAGGATATGCTGGCGGACATCCTCCATCCGCTTCTCCTGATTGTCCTTTTTCATCTGTTCCCACTCAGCCATAATATCATCAATGCTGAGCTGCCCGGTAATCTGCTTTTCCACCTTCTCCGCATCAGGCAGTACGAAACTGATCTGTCCGTCGTACTCCTGCGACAGGAACTTATCATATTCCGTGGGCTTGGAGGCTGCCAGCGCCTGCTCTCTGAGCGCCCTGGCCTGCAGTCTCTCCGCCTCTCTCGTCATTTCCTCGATAATCTTCTGTGCGTCAAAGACCGCCGTGTCCTCCTGCACAATCTCTTCGCTGGCCGTCCGCAGTTCTTCTTCGTCTAATGTGTTTGTGTTGTTTACTTTAGGAAGTTCCGCCGTCTCTTCCAGAAGCGGCGCAATAATTGTATCCGTGATGGACGGCTCCGGCTCCTCTTCCTCCTGCTTCTCCTCCGTCAGATCCCCGGGTTCTTCCGCTTCTTCAAACGTTTCATTATCCTCCGCGGCGCCATAAGTATCTTCGCCCACCGGCTCCTCTTCAGGTTCCTCCATATCCTCCGGCCTGTCTTCAAAGTTTTCCGGCTCGATGGCGCTGCCGGGGACTCCTTCCCCGTCAGCCAGAACCTCCTTCATGCTCTCCGCCAGGGCCATCTGCAGATTGATGGTGTTATACTGTCCCACATCTACCGTTTTGACTTCGGGCAGCTCTGTGGTGGGCGCAGCCAGCACATCCTGCTCATCCACAGGACTCCCGGCCTGCCTGTGGCTGACCTCATCTGCCACCTGAGTATCCCCTGGAATTTCGTCTGGCTCTTCCTCCGTCTCCGGCTCCTCGTCCACATCCTCCCCTGCGCTTCTTCCCTCTATGTAAGCGTCATACTTTTCCTGCTGTTCAGGGCTGAGCGGCTGGTGCAGCGCCTTTAACTCCAGCGCCTTAATCACATATCTTCCCTCACCAAACCAGAGGAACATCTCATCACATTCCTCCACGCACTTCGTGGTAAGGCCGATGCGGTGATACAGATAAGCCAGCTCATACACCCACTTTTCCCGCGGTTCCCGCTTCTTAAATTCCTCCAGGACCGCTATCCGTTCCTCCATACTGACGTCCAGCGCCTCGTACAGCCGGTACTGCAAGACATACCGCCCCGTATCTCTCGGTGCGATCTGCACAAATTCCTTATAGTATTCACTTGCCTGATCGTACTCCCCCATCTTGATACAAAGCTCGCACAGGGAATAGACTATCAGTCTGCCTGTGGGGTGCTTTTCATAGGCCATCAGCAGAATATCCTTACTCTCCTGATACCGCCTGTTAATCTTATACAGATCGCTGATTGTACACAGCATCATAACGCCCCTGACCCTGCGCCAGTCAATCTTATCCGCGATCTTTACCGCCTCCGCGTACTCTCCCTCTGCTATCAGCGCTTTGATCTCATCCGCGCTGGCTTTGTACTCAAATTTATCCAAGGTGCTCACCTCATCAACGTACTTTACTGTTTTATCCGTCTACACAATGACCCTATTATCTGTTTCAGTTTACCATAGTCCCTTATCAATGTAAACAAATTCCGTCGAAAAAAAGCACCTGTACTCCCAATATATGGATCTGTTTCCTCCAGATATTACCTTATCTTGTATTTTTTCAGGATCCATTCCCTACTTTAC
Source organism: Lachnospiraceae bacterium UBA7143 (assembly GCA_002491905.1). Lineage (GTDB taxonomy): Bacteria > Bacillota > Clostridia > Lachnospirales > Lachnospiraceae > UBA3282. Next base: position 36,002 of record DKWV01000008.1, read on the forward strand.
CAGACGCAGGAGGCGGTCAGACAACTCTGCAAACCGTTCTAAAGTAAACGTTTCCCCACGCACCATTCTGGGGAGCCCCATCTCCTCCAGAACCGTCTCCACCTGTCCTCTGCTGACGCCCAGCCCGGATGCGTTGGCAAGGCCGTTGGCCAGTGTCTTCCTCCGCTGGTTAAAGGAAGCCCGGATCACGGCGAAAAGAAAAGCTTCGTCCTCCACTTCCACGGGCGGCTTCCCATATTTCGTCAGACGCACCACGGTACTGTCCACATTGGGCCGCGGCAGGAAGCAGGACGCCGGCACTCTGGCAACCACTTCCGGCTTCGCATAATACTGCACCGCCAGCGACAAAGCCCCGTAATCCTTGGAGCCCGGCCCCGTCTGCATACGGTCCGCCACTTCACTCTGCACCATGACCGTAATGCTCGCAAGCGGTACCCCGCTTTCAAAAAGCGCCATAATGATCGGCGTCGTAATATAATAGGGAAGATTCGCCACCACCTTTAAGGGCCGCCCGCCGTTCTCCTCCGCCAGCGCAGTGAGATCCACCTTCAAAATATCCCCGCACAAAACAGTGACGTTATGATAGAAAGACAGTGTCTCTTCCAGTATCGGAATCAACTCCCGGTCAATCTCCACGGCAATGACTCTGCCTGCTGCCTCCGCAAGATACTGTGTCATGGTGCCGATTCCCGGTCCGATCTCCAGTACGCAGTCCTCTTCCGTGATCTGCGCCGCCCCCACAATCTTTGTGAGGATATTCCCGTCAATCAGAAAATTCTGTCCGTATTTTTTCTGCATACGGAACTGATATTTCCTGAGTATCTCCGACGTGTTTGTATAATTGCCTAAATCCGCCATATCTACCTCTCCTGTCACCGAACAGCCCAGCACACGCCATTCAGTCTGGCTGAACTGTTAAGTTAAACAGCCTTCTCGCGTTGCGCTCGGTGGTTTCCACCACTTCCTCACAGGAAATCCCCTTAAGTCCGGCAATAGCCTCAACCACATAGGGAAGGTTCAACGAGGAGTTGCGCTCTCCCCGGTGCGGCTCCGGCGAAAGGTAGGGACTGTCCGTCTCCAGAAGTATTTTATCCATCGGAATATACTGCACGGCCTCCTTGAGCTTCTTCGCATTCTTAAAGGTAATTACACCGCCGATGCCGAAATAGAAATCCATGTTCAGATATTCCCTCGCCATCTCCTTCCCATAGGAAAAGCAGTGCACCACGCCCCCGATCTCCCCTGCGTGATGAGCCTGCATAATATCTAACGTATCCTTCGCCGCTTCCCTGGAATGGATAATGACGGGGAGTTTTACCTCCCTTGCAAGCACAAGCTGCCTGGCAAACCACTCCTTCTGCAGGGACACTGCCGGATCAGGATAATGGTAGTCCAGTCCCGTCTCGCCCACCGCCACGATCTTCTCATGACCGCACAGCACGCGCAGACGCTCCATACCTTCCTCCGAAAGCTCCTCCACCTCGCTTGGATGCACACCCACCGCACCATATATAAAAGGATACTGCCCGGCCAGCTTCACGGTTGCCTCGCTCCCGGCAAGACTTGCTCCGATATTAATCACCGTTCCGATCCCTTTTCCTTCAAAAGAGGCCAGCAGTTCCTCCCTGTCTCCGTCGAATGCCTCGTCATCATAATGCGCGTGACTTTCAAAAATCATAAACCCTCTCCCTTTCCGGCAAAATCCCGCCATTTAAATCTGTGAATAATGTATCATCTCGGCGCATTAAATGCAAACAATAAAAAATTTTGGAATATTCTTAAAATTTCTTTAAAAAATACTTGCATTACGGAAAACATTATACTATAATGATTCTTGCGCGATTGAATGCAAGGCATTCTCCGTATTTTGACGCGAAAGAGGACATGCACCGCTAGCTCAGTTGGTAGAGCACCTGACTCTTAATCAGGGTGTCCAGGGTTCGAGCCCCTGGCGGTGCACTTGGAAGGACTGTTTTTGGAGACGTAAGCGCTCTGGGGACGGTTCTTTTTTTAGTTTTGCGGGTGGCGCAAGCCGGGCCGCCATCACCTGTACAACTCTATCCACGGCGCGGCAAGCGAAAGCGATCCGAACGCCTCCTTCTCCACCTCCTGCACAATCCCCTCTTTGCTCACACGAATCAGCCGGTCCGCGAGGGACATGGAATCCGCCAGATTAATTGTCAGGATTACCACCGACATTCCTTTATCCAGCAGCATTTCCATCATTTTCCAAATAAATATCCGGTGCGTCAGGTCGGCCCCCCTAAAGGGCTGCACACATACCACCACCTTCGGTTTTTGCAGCAGAGCCCTCGTATATACAAGCTGATATTTCTGCTTTTCCCCAAGCGCCTCCACCGGCATCGAAAAAACATCCTCTCCCAGACTTTCCGCATATTCTTTCCTGACGCTATTCTTCATGCGGGCGTTTTGCCATATTCCCGGCACCCGGCGGGCCAGCCCCATACACAGGTTATCCAGATAACTCATCCCCTGAAACACCATTGTTTTGGTAGGGTCGGCCGCAATCAGAGCAAGATCCTTGCAGGAGGCGGGATGAACCGGCCTGCCCTCCATACGGATTTTCCCTTCATGGGGAGACCTGTCACCACAGAGCACGGACAGAATATCCCGAAACACCTGCTCGTCAAGGGTCTGTACTACCAGACATTCCCCCTCGTAAACATCCATCGCAAAGTCCGTAAGCACGTCACCCGCAATATGCGAGAGCGACAAAACGGCTTTCCTGTTTTGAACTGCTGCGTTGCGATGCCCCATATGGTAACGCACCATCTTATCAAACTCAATGGTGTAGCTCCGCACGATTTCACTCTTCATCTCCGCCCGCTGCGCCACCTTCTGAATCCGTCCGTTAGAAAAGAGCGCCACCCTGTCGCAGACCTCCATGATCTCCTCATGGTGCAGGCTGATATAGAGGAAAGAAAAGCCCTGTCCCGCATAATGCTGTAAGATTTCGTAGAGCTTGGTCAGCTCCTCCCCGTTTATCACCGTACCGATCTCATGCAGCACGATAAGGCGGTAGCCGGCCACCACCGCACGCAAAAGCTCCACTGTCACGCGCTCAAATGCCGACAGCTTATCCACATAGGCATCCGCCGGAATCTGCACCCCGATGTCTTTCATAAACGGCGCAAGCTGTCTCTGCAAAAGTCTGTTCTTGATGATATTCTGGCGGAATCCCTGCCGGAGGACAAAAATGTTGTCGGAAACCGTCATATGCTCCACCAGCCTGCTGTGCGCGTCAATCACACCGATCCTGTTCACGGACCGGCGCGTACTTTTCCATGAATTGACACGCTCGCCGCAGTAATACACATGCCCGTCATAGAGCGGCATATTGGTCTGCATGAGCTGCAGGAGCGCCTGCAGACCGTGCGCGCTTATAGGAATCATCCCCATAATCTCGCCCCTGTAAATCTGCAGGTTGAAATCCTCAAGCTGCTTGCTCCCCTTATCCAAATAAGTCACCCGCTCCATGCGGAATACTTCCTGTCTCATACGTCATCCCCCGGCCGCTCTCAATCCCGCTGAAACGGAATAGATACCTCCACATCCGTCCCCTTCTGCGGCACGGAATACACATGCAGCCCGTACTCTTCCCCGAATATCAAATGGATCCTGCTGTTGACATTCGCAAGAGCGATACCTCCCTTCCGCTCCTCCCCATGAATCAGCTCATTTCCGTCACGGCCCAGCTTTCGGTTCAACTTCGCCAGCGTCTCTTCATCCATGCCCACCCCGTCGTCGGAAATGCGGATAATGAGCCTGTCCTGCGTCCGCTCAAACTGAATCCTGATGTTACCCGTTTCTATCTTAAGCTCTGTCCCATGAATAATGCTGTTCTCCAAAACCGGCTGTAAAGTCAGCTTGGGAATCTTGCATCCCATGATGTCCTCCCAGTCTTCCGCATCACAGTCAATATGGAGCTGCAGGCGCTCGCCAAACCGATATTTCTGGATCAGGAAATACGTTTCACAGTTATCCAGCTCATCCTGCACCGTCACCAGATTTTCTACGTTCGTGATGGTATAGCGGAAAAATTTAGCCAGCGCCTCCGTCATATCCGCCACGCCGGAAAGCCCCGCGATCAGGGCTTCTCCGCGAATACTCTCCAATGTGTTATAGAGAAAATGCGGGTTGATCTGATTTTGCAGGGCCAGATACTGCGCCTGTCTTTTATTTAAATCGATCATTTTAGGGGAACGCAGAATCTTCTCTATTTCATCCATCTGCAGCTTCATGGACGGGCTCTGAAAAACTTGCGCGAAATCCCGGCTCTCCGTCAGATATCCTTCCAGAAAACGTTGTACCAGAAGCTCGGAACGCCTGTAGGGTAAAACCACGCCAAACCACACAGCCAGGAAATACAGCAGCGCAATCAACACATGGATTCCCGCCCGGGACATCGTCTCCTCGCCGTGCAGGCCGAGCAGCACATTTCTGACAGCCTCCTCCGCAAAATAGAAGAAGATAATAATCCCAATCAGCAAAACCCTGTTTGATATATATTTTAACCGATACTCTTCTCTCATCCGGCGTCTCTCCTATCCGTACATCTTCCGATAAACCGTGGGTTTTACCCCTGTCGCTTTCTCAAAAGTATGCGTAAAATGCTTCAGGTCATTGTACCCCACCTGCTGACAGATTTTAGACACTGGTGTATTCGTTTCCCGCAGCAGGATTTTCGCCTGTTCCATACGGACGCCGATCAGATATTTGGCGAAACCCTCTCCCTCAACCTTCTTAAAAAGCGCGCTGAAATAAGCCGCGCTCAGGCCAACCGCGCCGCTCACCTCCTCCTGCGTGATCGGCTCACTGTAATGATTCTGGATATACTGTTTGGCCATACGGATGGGACGCACCGTATCCGCCTCGTGCCTACGGCGCATTTCCTCCACGTGCTCCTTCTGCAGCGCGGTAAGCCGGGCAAAGAGTTCCTCCATACTGCCGCACAGGGAGCAGCGCTCTTCAAATGCCTTAAGCGTCTCCGCCCGGTTTTTCACCTCCACCTGACTTAAAAAGAGACGTGCCGCAGAATTAATCAGCTCCCTCACCTCAAAACCCTTGACATCCCGCACTTCCAGTATCGTCTGTCTCATCTGCGCGGTCGCTTCTTCCGCCTCTTCCACGCTCATCACCTCAATTGCGTGAACAATCTGCCTCACATATTTCTCCAGAACATTCTGTTCATGGATAGCAGACGCAGTCGGCACCCGCTCCAAAAGCTTTCCCGTCCCTTTTAACAGCCTGTCTTCTATAATAAGAACCACCTGCGTGACAGACTCCGGCAGTCCGCCCGCATCCTTCGCCGCGTTGCCCAGCGCTGCCGTAAACATGACCGGCCCGAATATTCCCTTTTCACTCTCCAACTGATTCAGACAGTCCCGGAATATCCGCCGTATCTCCTCCGTCCGCTCACTCTCATAGTTCAGGAAGCCAATACAGCCTGATCCTTTGATCCCCACCACAAATTCCCTGCACCTGGATCTGAAACTGTTCTCCAAAAGACTTTGCACTTTTTCAAGAATCAGATCCATCCCGGCCCGGCTGATCTCACCGTCGCAGTCGACCTTTACCAGAAAACCCTGAAAAATGCCTTCCTCCACATGAAGGTAATATTTCTCCCGCAGCTCCTCCAAAGAAGGTTTCCATGCATTTTCCTCCGTCAGACGGTTTAAGAGATTCATCCGGAAAAGCCGGATATCCGCCTCACTTTTCTGCTGTATCCGCTGCTGATCCTCCGCCAGCCTTCTCCTGTCGCGTATTCTATCTCCCAGCTTTTGCAGAGTGCCGGTCAGTTCCTCCCTGTTAATCGGTTTTAACAGATAATCTCCTACGCCGAATTTAATCGCCGTCTGCGCGTAAGCAAAATGCGCATACCCGCTGATAATGATAATCTCCAGGCTCTCCTCGCTTTCCTTTACCTTTTCTATCAGCTCCAGGCCACTATACCCCGGCATTCTGATATCCGTGATCAAAATATCGGGCTTCAGTTTTTTCACCAGATCGCAGGCCTCCAGTCCGTTATGCGCAACCCCTACCACTTCCATATGAAGCGCGTCGCAGTCTATCAGAGCTTCAATCAACTGACAGATTCGTTCCTCGTCATCCGCGATCATTACTCTTAAGATATCCCCATAATCTTTCAATCCGTAACCCCCGCATTCAACCCCATAATCTTCCTACTGCCAAGAAAACCGCCGGAAACTCCGACGGTTTTCTCTGTTACATTGTAACATATTTTCTCTATTTGGTCAGCACGGAAACTCCTGTATCCTGTACTGCGCCGCCGAGGCTCTCACCTTCCAGCGCTTTCACACATGCCTCAACACCCATAGAACCCATCTGGTCCGGATTCTGTGCCATCGTGCAGAGCAGATAGCCATCGCCGATCAGATTCATGATTGCATCGGACTTATCAAAACCTACGCCGATGATATCCGCATTGCCGGCAGCCTTGATGGCATTGCCTGCGCCGGTGGTAGAACCTTCGTTACAGCCGAAGATACCAACCACGCCCTGCGTGATATAGTTCTCTGCGATGCTCTGGAACTTCGCCGCATCACCCTCGCCGTACTGTGTCTCTAAGAGATTAAAGTCTGTTCCCTCAAATGCGGAGCGGAAACCTTCCTCACGCATCACGCAGGAATCCGTAGCCGCGTTTACATTGATGATACCGATATCGCCGGAAGTGGTGCCTGCTGCCTCAAGGGCTTTGATCATTTCCTCGCCAGCCGTCTTACCTGCCGCCTTGTTGTCGGTAGAGAAAGTTGCCTCTGCCTCCACGTTTGCCGGAGAATCCACATATACAATCTTCACGCCTGCTGCCGCAGCCTCATTCAGTGCGGACGAAATCGCATCAGGGCCGTTCGCCGCTACCATAATTGCATTGTAGCCGCCTGCTACCGCATTGTTCACGCACTCAATCTGCTGTGCGTCATCTTTCGTGTTGGGAGCCATAAAGGTCACGCTCACACCCAGCTCCTTCGCTTTCGCCTGCGCGCCCTCATTTAAGGTTACCCAGTGCTGGTCGATGGAATCCATCGTAATCAGTGCAATCTTCCACTCCTGGCTTGCTGTTGTAGTGCTGTTTAATGCTGCATCCGCAGCGCCTTCGCCAAGACCTGCCGCATCGATCACGGATACGCCTGTATCTGTCACTTTCCCGCCAAGGCTCTCGCCATTTACAGCCGCAACTGCTGCCTTCACACCTTCATAACCCATCACATCAGGATTCTGTGCCATCGTGCAGAGCAGATAGCCATCCTTAATCAGATTCTGTATCGCATCAGACTTGTCAAAGCCAACGCCGATGATCCCGGAATTGCCTGCCGCCTTAATAGCATTGCCTGCGCCGGTGGTGGAACCCTCGTTACAGCCGAAGATACCAACTACGCCCTGCGTGATATAGTTCTCTGCGATGCTCTGGGACTTCGCCGCATCACCCTCGCCGTACTGTGTCTCCAGAATGTTGAAGCTGCTGCCCTCAAATGCCGCACGGAAACCTTCCTCACGCATTACACAGGAATCCGTCGCCGCGTTTACGTTGATGATACCGATATCGCCGGAAGTGGTGCCAGCCGCTTCAAGGGCCTTGATCATCTCCTGTCCTGCCGTAGTGCCAGCCGCCTTATTATCGGTGGAGAAAGTCGCCTCTGCATCCACGTTTGCCGGAGAGTCCACATACACGATCTTTACGCCTGCTGCGGACGCCTCTTTCAGCGCGGAAGAAATTGCATCGGGGCCGTTCGCCGCCACCAGAATTGCCTGGTAACCGCCTGCCACCGCATTATTCACGCACTCGATCTGCTGCGCGTCATCCTTTGTATTGGGAGCCATAAAATCTACCGTCACGCCAAGCTCTGCCGCCGCTTCCTGCGCGCCCTCATTCAAGGTCACCCAATGCTGGTCAATAGAATCCATAGTAATCAGCGCAATCTTTACGTCGCCACCGGATGCTGCCGGCTCCTGCGTATCCGCACCTGCCGCATCCGCTCCCGCTGCGTCCGTTCCCGTCGCCTCTGCGCCTGTCTCTGCCGCACCGCCGCCGCATCCGGTTAAGGACGCTGCCGCCAATGTCATGCAGCAAAGCATAGCTAATAATTTCTTTTTCATACCTTATCCTCCTTTTTGTTCTATCGCTATCCGCTTATGCGGTTTTAGCCTTTTTTCTTTTTGGAAAACTGTCCGCTTCTAAGCACTACATCCAGAAGCACTGCCACTACTACGATGATACCGATGACAAGACGCTGGATACCTACCTGTGCGCCGATCATGTTAAGACCGTTCTCCAGAGTCTGCCATACTGCAGAACCTGCCAGCGTACCGAGCAGAATACCGGTACCGCCCAGAGGCGATACGCCGCCGATTACGCCTGCTGCCACACCGTACATCTCGTACATATTTCCGGCTTCCATATTACCCATACCTGCCTGTGCGCACAGGATCAGTCCGACTACCCAGGAGCACACCGCGCTGACCAGATAGGTCTTCGTGGTTGTCGCCACCACATTGACGCCGGAAAGTTTCGCCGCGTCGATATTGGAACCGATGGCATATATGTGTCTTCCCGTCCTAGTCTTAGACAGCAGGAAGAAGAAAATAACGAACATGATAATCGCGATCCAGAAAGTATTGTAAATGCCTATGGTCGTTCCGTAGTAGAAGAAATTCTGGAAAGCGTCGCCGGTTTCCTTGCCGACTCCCGTCGCGATGGCGTCCGTGTTGCGGTTGTTGTTCACCATGTAAGCGATACCGCGTCCCACAAACATCGTACCCAGAGTAGCAATAAAGGGCGGCAGCTTAAACTTACCAACCAGTATACCGTTAATCACGCCGATCACCAGGCAGCATGCCAGCGCCACCAGGACCGCCAGAAAAGGATTGGTTCCGAGCGTCATCAGCGTCGCCGAGATCATCGCGCTCATCGCCACCATGGAACCGATGGAAAGGTCGATGTTTCCCGTAATCAGCACGTAACTCTGCGCAATACCTATCAGCAGGTATTTCGACATGGAACGCAGCAGATTCAAAATGTTGTTGCTGGAAAAGACAGCCGGGTTAATCAGTCCGAACGCTATGTAAATAATAATCAGTCCGACGAAAGCGGTGAGCGCCGCTCCCATGCCCTTGACTGCCAGAAGCTTTTTAATAGGACTCTTGTTATTCATTTTATACTTCCTCCTTGCCGCGTTGGCTGTTAATTTTCTTATCCTCAAAGGTGGTTGCCAGCGTCAGAATCTCGTTCTGTGTCGTATCCCTCGCCATAACCTCCCCCGTAATCCTGCCGTCACACATCACAATAATCCGATCCGCAATTCCCATAACCTCCGGCATCTCCGAGGAGACAAACATCACGGCAATTCCCTGCTTTTTCAGTTCGTTCATCAGGTTATATATTTCCACCTTGGCACCTACGTCGATACCTCTTGTCGGCTCATCAAAGATGACTACCCTGGAATTTCTTGCCAGCCACTTTCCGACCACTACCTTCTGCTGGTTTCCGCCCGAGAGATTCCCGGAGTCCACCTCGACGCTCGGCGTCTTTATTTTCAGGTCAACTACCGCCTTTTGGCAGAGCGCGTCTTCCTTTTTGCTGTCCACCACTCCCAGCTTATTGCAGACAATATCCAGATTCGGCAGTGTCAGGTTATGGCGGATACTAAGCTTGGTACACAGACCGTCTTTTTTCCGATCCTCAGGAGCCAGCACAACGCCGTTTTTGATCGCATCCATCGGGCACTTGATCTGTATCTCTTTATCATCCACATAAATCTCGCCGCTCTCCTTCGGGTCCACCCCGAAGATCGCCCGGGTTGTCTCCGTCCGCCCTGCGCCCATCAACCCGGCAAAGCCTACGATCTCGCCCTCATAAACCGAAAAGTTGATATCCCGCACCATCCTTCCGGCATTCAGGTTCTTCACTTCAAAAACTTTCTTCCCCTTCTTGCATTCCACACGGGGGAATTTCTCCTTAATCTCGCGGCCCACCATGTAACTGATAATCTGCTCCATAGTGACGTCCCCGAAATTCATGCTGGTAATGTACTGTCCGTCCCGCATGATAGTCACCCGGTCCACAATGTGCTGCAGTTCCTCCAGACGGTGAGATATATATACGATGCCCTTTCCTTCCGCTTTTAATTTCTTTATGATCCGGAAAAGATCCTCGATCTCCCTGGCCGTCAGCGAAGAAGTCGGTTCATCCATAATCAGTATCTTCGCGTTGATTGAAAGAGCCTTCGCAATTTCCACCATCTGCTGTTTTGACACAGGCAGCTCTCCCACCGTTTCTTTCGGGTCAATGTCAATCTTCAGGTCATCCAGAATGCGTTTTGCCTCCTGCTCCATCTTCGCGTTGTTCAAGGCAAAACGGCCGCTGATTTCTCGCCCCAGGAACATGTTTTCAGCCACCGAAAGATGTCTGCACATATTCAGCTCCTGGTGGATAATCGCAACGCCAACCTCCTGCGCCTGCTTTGGCGTCAGATCCCCATATTCCTTCCCGAAAATCTTCAAGGAACCTCCATCCCTCGTATAGACACCGCTCAGGACTTTCATCAGCGTGGATTTTCCCGCCCCGTTTTCTCCCAGCAGCGCCATGACCTCTCCTGACCGCAATTCAAATTTAACATGATCAAGCGCTTTTACACCTGGAAATGTTTTACATATGTTTTCCATCGAGACGATTACTTCATTCATGCTCTAACCCCCTGTTCCCTTCTATAGCTTTTAGTATATCAGAATCCTGTCTTTACAAAAGGGTGGGGGATTTTTGTTTTATGGGGGGATTTTTATGCAAATTTGATGATTTTAGAGAAAAATTGGAAAATAATTATGAAATGTTGCATAGAGAAGAAATAAACAGGGCGGAGACGGATGACATGTTGCACAAATCCGTGTGCGGACACGGCGCATTTCAATGCCCGTTCCCTTCAAAATCGCACACCCAAAAGCTGTATCAGCGCACCGCCACACACACCCAGCACATAAAGAATGCCGAATATCCACAGGTTTTCCCTCCTGTCCCCATTTACCCGGAGCAGCACGAGAAAGCCCACGCCCGATCCTGACAAAAGACCCGCCATCAGTGCGCCGGCACTCAGCACGCCGCCCAGATAAAGCTGTGTGAGCACGACAGAAGAAGCGCAGTTCGGAATCATACCTACAATCGCCGACGCAAACAGGCTGAACACCGGCCTGTCTAAAACCACAGCAGCCAGCGCCTCCTCCCCGATCAGGGCAATGACAAAATTCAAAGCGAGGGAAACCACTATTATATATAGGAAGATTTTCCACGTATGGTTGAACGCCGACCGCCAGATTCCCCTTTCACAATGGCAGTGCTGACGTTCACACAGATGTTCAATCTGCGGCTCCTCCCTCTTCCGAAACAGGGCATCCACAAGAAATCCCGCCGCAACCGCAAAAAGCACCTTTACCAGAAGAATCTTGCCGATCATGGAAACCCCCACGTTTTCGGATATCATAATAGGAAGCATTTCATCAGAAGTAGACAGAAAAACAGCGATAAGCGTTCCAAGCGTGATAATCCTTCCAGCGTAGAGATTGGCCGCCGCCGCGGAAAAACCGCACTGCGGAAAAATGCCCAGAATACCGCCGATCGCCGGCCCCGCTTTTCCTGATTTCCTGACAACCGCCTGCATTTTTCCGCCGGTCCAATGCTCCAGACATTCCATCGCAAGATATGCCAGAAAGAGAAACGGCAAAAGCCTGATACCGTCTACAGCAGTGTCACATATCACATCCAAAAACATTTCCATACTTTCCTCCATGTCAGAGCCGTTTACCGCGCTCCGTACCGTTTGCGCTCCGTTTCGGAGCCCCAGCGAAAGTTACCGAATCTATGATACCATTCTCTACAAAAAAAGCAAGCATGGGTAATTTTGCACAAAAAGCGGAAATTCTTCTCTTTTCAACAATATCCTGTGAAATAAAGATTGATTCTTTAGGAAAAATGTACTAATATAAAATTGTGTATCAAATTGAGGGAGGTTCGGAATGGAAGGCTTAAAGAATATCATGGAAGATGCAGTGGAATATCAGCTTAATAAGCTGCTGCCCACAATGCCTGAGATTTGTTCCTGTGATAACTGCAAATTGGACATGATGTCCTATGCGCTGAACAGGCTTTCTCCTCAGTATGTGCGGACGGATACAGGCGCACTTTTTCAGAAATTAAACAATTACCAACCCCAGGCCGAGGTCGAAATTCTGGCTACGGTAATGTCCGCGATTAACAAGATTGGTTCACATCCCCAGCATGACTGATTGGCAGGTAAAACAAAATCGAGTGCTAAAGCACTCGATTTTTTATACGCTAACCTTTTGCTTGTCCACCTCTCTGGCAATATACGCCTCGACCTCTTCCTTCGGTATGGAAAGCGCCAGCGACATCTCGCTGTAAAGAAGCTCTTCCGCCTTGTGCAGATACTGCTCGTCCGAGGAAAGAACCTTTTTCCCCTCGTTTATACGGCTCCTTTTGCGCTGGTAAAGCGTCTTGATGATCTGGACCAGACTTCTGGAATCGTAAGTACGTATGGCCTCCTTATAAGTCTGCTCCCTGCGCTTTTCCTCCTGAATCCAGACGGTATCAATCTCCGTGATGTGCGCGATCAGCCTCTCGGCCTCCTCCTTATTCATAATCCTGCGCATAACGATCTTTTCATTATCAACAGGCGTGTAAATCGTGCTGGCTTTCTCAAAGACAGGCTCCAGCACATAGTACTTTTTCTTCTGATCCAACCGGTCGATCGGATTTCCTGTAATGTCAATAACGCGGCAGACACCGTGTCCGCCGCACATAATCAATTCGCCCTTCTCAAACATAACACCCTCCAAATTTTCTGACCCTTGCCCTGTTGACAGCTCCACCAGCGGCTGTTTTGCCAAATTCGATGCCGTAAAGTGCCAAACCACAGTACCCCTTACCTAACATCTTAACACTTTAAAACTTTCCTCGTAAGTACTTTTAGAATGAAAACCCTATTTTCGGCACATTTACCGGCAAAAGCCGCCTCTTTAGTTGTGAAAATTTGCTAATAAAACCATGTCTGAAAATGCGATTCCTAAAAAATACCCCTTATAACTTTTGTTCTGCCTCCCGCCCGCTCCGCTTTTATTCCGACGCGTCAACGCGTTTTAAAATTGTCACAGATAAATCTCACCTCTTCCATCGGGAAGATACGGATCATAATTCCTTTTAACAGCTTCGCCGCCTCAAAGCGCGAAAGGATAATCACCATTTCGTTCCCGGGGAACGGAAGAATATCTATAGATTCTATGTCCTCTTTCTCATTGACCAGAGTCGCCTTCGGCGGATTAATGTCCACCGTTTTATGGATCATCTCCGTAAGCGAGATCGCTGAGGCTCCCATCATCTGGTTCATAACCTCAGATACACAGGACAGATGCATTTCATTCAGCTCTCCGGGAGCAGCAACTCCCTCTCCTCCCATCATAAGATCCATAACCACCTTGACGTCATTTTCCTTAAACATCAGAAGGTTATTGCCATGAAAATCATCCTTGTAGTCTATCTGAACCGTTACGCTCCCCATCCCGAACGCCATCAGAATGTTTTTAATATCCGCACTGTTCACAACTTTCAGCGAAGGCGGACTGACAGCGATCGTCTTTCTGGTCAACGTATTCAGCGAAGTCGCTGAGTGTGCCATACAGATTTGTGCTACCTCTGCCATTTTATCTTGGTCTAGCGGTGATAGTTGTCCCATACGTCCGTTACATCCTTCTCCAAATAGTTGTGCGTCCCCGATGCTGGTCTCTCTATAATACTATACCCTATTTCAGCCCCTCCGTGCAACATCTTATTGGAAAAATGTAGGGAAAAATATTTTACTGCTGTCCGTTACTGCAGCAGGCTTAAGACCCCCTCCCTGTTCTGGTTGCTCTGGGCGAGCATCGCCTGCCCTGTCTGTGCGAGAACCTGGTTCGTGACATACTCTACCATCAGTTTTGCCATATCGGCATCACGTATTCTGGACTCGGATGCCTGTGTATTCTCTACCACGTTGTCCAGATTTTTGACAATATGTTCTAAGCGGTTTTGATATGCGCCCATCCGGCTTCTCTCCTCACTCACATATCCGACCGCCTTCTTAAAAGCGCCAATTCCCGCATCGGCTCCTTCCTGCGTTCTTACATCCACCTGACTGATCCCCATCACGGGTGTCGAAATAAAAGGAAGCGCTATATCAAGATGCTGCCCCGGCTCTGCTCCCACCTGTATGTGGACCCAGTTCTTCCTGATAAAATCCTCCATCTCATCAATCGAATGGGCAACCCCCGGACCAAACCGCCCAAATATATCGTGGGCTGTGATCCAAAACTGGGGGTTCTGCCATCCGTCCCACCGTCCCGGTGTAACGCCGTTGCCCACAGGCAGAACAGGCATCTGCGCATTGCATCTGTCATCATAGACAATCAGCCTTCCATTATTCTCCACCATCTTCGTAAAATGGCCGCGGGGATTTCCGTTATCCGTTCCCTGGATAATACGCTGTATCAGATCGCCAGCATTCTTCGTGCCATCAATTCCGATATTATATATGAAATGGGTCCCGCTGGTTTCCACACTGCTGGAAGTTCCACCCGTAAATCTGATACTGTAGTGCCTGGTACAGGTACAGCAGGTACTGTAAAAACCGTTTCCGATCAGTTCGTCAATCTGGCTTTGCGACCCGTTAAACTGCCGGAAGTCTATCGTGGCGGCCTCATGGGTAATACTGACGGCCTGCGTCGCCGGTCTGTTGCTGGCATCCGTATATTGATAGTTCTCCTGCGTGGTATACACTTCGTTTAAATTATTTTTCGAACCTACCGGCACCCACTTCGGCAGACCGCCGACAACAACAATCGACGGATCACCATCCACAAGCTGAGGCGCGTTTCCCAGAAGGACCGGTATCTCATTATAGGTAGTTCTCTCCCCAATGCCGTCTATTTCCTGTAGTATCTGCTCAATTTCCATTTGAATGTAATTTCTGTCTTCGACAGTCAAGGTCCCTGTTGCCGCTTTAATGCAAAGCTCCGACCCCCGATGGAGCATGTCAAGAACCTCCTCCATCGCGCCGTCCGCAATCTGCACCAGCGAAATACCCTCCTGGGAATTGGCTGACGCCTGCGTAAGTCCTCTGATCTGCCTTCTCATTTTTTCGGATATGGAAAGCCCCGCCGCATCGTCTGCCGAGCGGTTAATCTTATAACCCGAAGAAAGCTTTTCCATATTTTTGCTCTTTGCCTTCATCGTCTGGCCAAACATTCTGTTTGCATTGAGCGCAGACAAATTATGTTTTATGACCATAAGCTCCCTCCATGAGTACGGGTCATCGCCCCTGCATCCCTGCCGTTTCATATCCTCATATACCTATTGGTATATATTACATATTATATATGATACAGACTAGAAAATAAATAGATCATTTGTAATATTTTCTCAATATACAATGGAGCGCTTATCGTTCGTTGTGCAAATTTTACTAAAATATAATTTATTCTGCCTCCCTGAGTCTCTCCACCACTGACCGCTTCGCCACGTAGTGATAGGAAGCAAGCGGAATCACAGCACCGATCAAGAGAAATGCCGGAGCAACTAAGAGAATCGGCGTCACTGTCAGATGGTAGCTGAAAAACCAGAACATCCCTTCCAGGACACTGCTGGCAAGCGGTCCCATAAGGATCGTCAAAACCAGGGTGATCACGATGGAACTTCCCGCAAACACCATGCCTTCCGTGATCAGCATCTGCTTGAGCTGCTTTCCCGCCATGCCCACGGACTGCAATACTGCAAATTCCCGCTTTCTCGCCATGATACCCGTCAGGATCGCGTTCAGAAAATTCAAGATGCCCACCAGACCGACAACCAGCGCCGCGCCGCTGCCCACCATCATGAACATATTGCGGAAACCGTTAAAATCTTCCTCCTCACTTTTTCTGCTCTCATAATCGTATTGAGAATCATCGCTGCCCGCAAAATCGTGCATCCACTGTTCCACCTGTTCTTCCTTATCATCCTCGCAGTCAAACGCGTAATAAAGAATATCCGACGTCCCCGAATCCCGTATAAACGTGTCCGCGCCCATCACAAACTCATCCGCACCGTAATAACGATAAGAAATCTGGCTCGGCACCTCCACCAGCGCCGCCACCTCATATACTTTATCCTCATACACCGTAGCCCTTTGCTGCCACAGCTTACCGCTAAGATCCTCGTCCTCCCCGTATACTTCGCCGGTCTTCGGGTTGTAATACTCGTACTCCTTTATATAGCGGATTGTAACCTGATCCCCCAGCTTCGCCCAGTGGGAGTCCTCGTCAATATTTCCGTAATCATCTGCACTGTAAACTGCCGCCACATAATTGCCGCCCTCTTTCAGCTTATCAAGATCGCCTTCGAGCACATTGAGTTTATCCAGCACAAAGTCCTCCATTCCAAAAAGCTGCACGCGGTCAAGATACATATCTCCCGCCTTTTCCAAAAACCCTATATACTGGTCTACTATCTCCGGGCTGTTCCACTGACCCTGCATTTTACGAATCCATTCTTCCTTGACAAATTCCACCGCACTGAAAGTTTTTTGATAAGTTCTGCCGCCTTTCACACCGTCAAGCGCCTCGATCTGCGAGACAGCCTCCTCCGGAAAGGACGCTGCGTTAAGATGACCGGTCACCTGAAAATAGGATGCGTCTGCGGTAATAAAATCCGTTACCACGCGCATGGATAAATATTTATCCATATCAAACCCGTTTGCCACAATAAAGGTAAGATTTAAAATTACCACCGCAAAGGACATGGAAATCACCGTAATCACAGTCTTACTTCTATTTCTTCCCAGATTCGCCATTGCCATGCGGAAAATGGACGCGCCCTTCCCCGGAATCTCAGCTTCACCCGGAGAATGCCGTCTTTCAGGCATTCTCCCGCGTGAGACATAGAGCTTCTTCACGAAGCAGCCTCTGCTGCGAGTGTTAGAAGTTCTTCTCACGCTGGCGTTGTCCGTGTAGCGCATCGCCTCCACGGGGGAAATTTTTGCCGCCATCCTGCGGGGTTTTCTGCAGGAAAGCCAGACCGTCACCAGTGAAAAGGCCGCCGCGCCCAGAAAAATTACAGGGCTGACCGAATAAGTCAATGCTATGCCGTTAAGCTGCGACACCACAACGCCTGTCATCACCACGCCCACGCCGTAGCCAACGGCAAGACCGATGGGAATCCCCAGCGCCGACAGCAAGAACGCCTGCTGAGAAATAATGCGCTTGATCTGGCGTCCGGTAGTGCCAATCGTTTTTAACAACCCGTAAAAACGCACGTCATTTGATACCGATATCTGAAAAATATTGTAGATGATCAGGTAGCCCGTAAAAATGATCAGAAGCATCACCGCAATCAGGGCAAGCACCGTGGAAATATCTATGGCATCCTCAAACTGCGCCGAAACATAGCCCCAGTTGACACCGATTCTAATATAGTTATCTCCCTGATCCAACCCTTCCGACTGGTAGCCGTGCCGCGCCAAAATGGTATCCATGTTTTCCTCAATATGAGAGGCGTTTTTAAACATCACATCCATATTCCAGGTTCCGGTCATCCCGTCCTTGCCCTGCGTATGCAGTTTTTCAAAGATTTCCTGCGTCCGACTTTCGGGAATCAGTACATGGTTCGCTACGATCGCCTCATCATAGTCCCAATAGCCGCACAGGGTAAAGGTTTCTGTCGTCTCCTCGCCGTCCACCATAAAAGTCATGGTAAATTCATTGCCGATCACAGGCTCCACCCCCAAGAGGGAAAGGACTCTCAAATCCGTTGCCGCCTCATTTGTGCCTTCCCTGGGCAGCCGCCCTTCCTTCGGCGTAAGGAACATCCATTTTGCCTCGTTTTCGTCGCAGTAGCTGACCTCCACATGGCTCTTTTGAAAAGGCTCTTTGTCCGGCATACCGCAGAATATTCTCTTTCCATATTCCTTGATCAGCGGGTCATCTTTTAACGCCTCAAACTGTTCTTCTGTCAGATACTTAAACCCACCGTGAGAATAACCGCCCACCTGCCGAAAATTCGACTGCTCGAACCCGTGCTTGATGGACATGCCCACCGTAAACAGAACCGTAAACAAAATCGTAGTCAGCGCAATCGCCGCCACCGTGATGATATTTCTGACCTTTGCCGCCTTGAAGCTGGCTACGCTGAGACGGCGGATACATTTTCTATTGGAAACATTCATTTCACAATCCTCCCGTCCTCCAAATGTATGACTCGATCCGCCAACTGCGCAATCGCCTCATTATGCGTAATCATAACAATCGTCTGCGAAAATTTCTGTCCTGTCACCTTAAGCAGGCTTAACACATCCTGGCTGGTTTTGGAATCCAGGTTTCCCGTAGGCTCATCTGCCAAAATGATGGCAGGCTTCGATGCCAGCGCACGGGCGATCGCCACCCTCTGCTGCTGCCCGCCGGAAAGATTATTGGAGAGGTTATTCAACTTTGCAGTTAAGCCCAGCGTATCAATGATATCCGCAATGTAAGCGCGGTCGGGGGTTCCCCCGTCGAGCTGCACCGGAAGAAGGATATTCTCATAGACATTCAAAACCGGCACCAGATTATAATTCTGGAACACAAAACCTATTTTCCTGCGTCGAAATATCGTTAATTCCTCGTCCTTTAAGCCAAAGATTTCCTTGCCATCCACCGTGACGGAGCCGGACGTGGGCCGGTCAAGCCCGCCCAGCATATGAAGGAGCGTGCTCTTTCCGCTGCCGGATGTACCCACGATGGCGATAAATTCGCCCTTTTCCACCGTCAGATTCACACCGTCCAGAGCGCGCACCTCGTTTTCACCCGAGCCGTAGACTTTCCTTAAATCTTTTGTTGACAATATCGTCATACTTATTTTCCTCCTTTAAAACAAAATCTGCATTGTGAAGCGCT
>DKWV01000008.1:55168-77739 GCA_002491905.1 Lachnospiraceae bacterium UBA7143
TTAAATCTTTTGTTGACAATATCGTCATACTTATTTTCCTCCTTTAAAACAAAATCTGCATTGTGAAGCGCTCCGTATATCGGCGTTGTCCCTCACAATACAGATTATCTCATAGCATTCTTTCCACATTCTTTCCGTCGGGGAAAAAATCATGACAGTTTTGTAAGAATTACTCCGCGGGAAGATACATGGAAAATACCGCGCCCTTTCCCACCTCGGAGGAAAGCTGAACATAACCCGATTCCTGCCTTAAAATCTCTCTCACCAGATAAAGCCCGATGCCTACGCCCTGCTCATGTGCAACCGCCGCGGAACGGTAAAACCGCTCAAATATTTTGGCATGCTCCTCCCTGGCAACGCCGATCCCGGTATCCGCCACCTCAATGCAGACAAAAAGCTCATAAGGCTTCACGCGCACGGTAATACCGCCTTCCTGCGTGTATTTAACGGCGTTGTCGATCAGATTGTCCAATGCCTCCAGTGTCCATTTCGGATCAAAACGGGCCGTGATTTCACACGCCTCCTTTGCAAGCACACGCAGATACAGCCCTTTTTCCTGCGCCCGGGCCACATACTGTTCTTCCACTTCTTCCAAAAGCTGGGATACCCCGCTTTTGCGAGGATGCAGCGCAAGGATTCCCGTCTCCAGCCGGGAGAGCTTTACCAGCGACTGAATCAGAAAATCCAGCTTTTTCACCTGATTTTCCAACAGCACAGTCGTCTCGCTGCCTCCCCTGCCCTCTTCCTCCTTCAACAGCTCCGTATAGAGCAAAAGGTTCGCAATCGGCGTCTTCGTCTGATGTGAGATATCCGCGATCAGCGTTTTTGTTTTCTCCTGCTCCGCCACCGTTTTCTCCATCTGCGTCTCAGATACCGCCAGATACTCGGCCAGCCTGTTTTCCACAGACGCACACAAAGATTCATCGAAGGTGTCCGCCCGGAAGGTACCGTCTATGGCGGACTGTATCATATCGTTCATGCGCCGCAGACTCCGCCTTCTGAAATGGAAGTCTAAAAGCGCGGTCACGACTGCCAGAAGCAGACACAATATGCTTACTGATAAAATGATAACCGATACTTTATCCAATGTCATTTCTGTCTCTCTTGCTGTTGTAAGTAAAACAGTACCTTTTGCGTCTCAATCTCATTCCGCAGTTCCTCTTCTGTCGGTAAATACAATTTATATTTTGATGCAAAAAGCTGTTCATTTCCATGTAATACAGAATATCTTGCTATATCCGCATCTGTTTCTGTACATAGCACAATCCCTAATGTTGGATTATCATCCGCACCCTTTTTCAATTCATCATACATTCGGATATACATGTCCATCTGACCAACATCCTGATGTGTGATTTTATCTGGTTTGAAAGGCAGAAGTTTTTTCCTTCATTTCCTGCTCTACCGGCTCTTTATTTTGGGTCTGCAGAAGACGGTAATAGTATTGTGTATTGATATTGCGTTGTAAGGTACGGACGCTCCATGTCTGTTCATAGGCTTCTTTTTCATACCAGTTACGCGCAGTAATGTCTTCAACTTGTAATAAGGCTCGATAATGCGACTAGCTTAAACAAATGTGTGATTGTCGACACACTGTGTCGATAATTTCGGGAAATGCCTTATAAAACCGCAAATAATGATAAAGGTTGCTACGATCGTAACCTTTTCCATATTTTAGAGTTAATTCTTTTGAAAGCATTTTAATGATATTTATACCATACTCTGCCCGATCTGATCCATTCATTCCTTCCTCCGCAATCCGATATCCAATCAGCCAGTTTCTCTGCACCAAAATAGCATCCACCGCATGATAGGCCTGACGTTGGGACGTTTCTATAATATTTTGTACATCATTCAAAATATTTTCCGATTTTTGGTAAATACCCATAATATCATTGTTTTCATTTTTTATTAACTCATTCATAATATTATTCACTCCCACCGATACCCGATGCCGTACACCGTCTTAATCCGCTCCTGCGCGCCCAGCTTATCCCGCAGACGTTTCACCGCGACAGACAATGTGTTTTCGTCCACAAAAGCCGCGTCCACAGACCATGTAAAATCAAGGAGCTGCTCCCTCGTCAGCGTTGCGCGCTTATTTTCTACCAGCATCCGCAGAAGCCTCTGCTCTATCTTGGAAAGTTCCACCTGTTCCTCTCCGTGAAAAAAGAGCATCTTTGCAAAATGAAACCGATACGCGCCGTCCACAATCCAGCCCTCTTCCACAGCTCCCTGAGCGCCGCCTGCCAACACACTATCACCTGCCATACCGCTCACTGTCACACCGCTATTTACCATACCGCCCGTTGCCGATGCTCCTGCCGCTATGGCGTATGCCGTATCTCCACCTGCCTGTCCCCGCTGCGCCGCCACCCGCCGGAGCTGGGTCTCCACACGCGCCCGCAAAACCGCCAGACTGAAAGGCTTGGTGATATAATCGTCCGCACCCAGCTCCAGCCCTGCCACAATATCCGTCTCCATGTCGTTTGCCGTCAGCATTATGACGCTTATGTCATATTTTGCCTTTATTTTTTGCAGGAAGTCAAACCCGTTTCCATCGGGCAGGTTCACATCCAACACAACAAGGTCAAAAGCCGTCCCCTCAAGCAGCGATTCCGCTTCCCGCAGGGTATGGCAGCCCACTGTCGCAGCGCTGTCGTTTTGCAGGGCGCGGCAAAGTCCGCCCGCCAGCGGACGATCGTCCTCCACGATTAAAATATGAAATCTTGCAGCGTTATTCGCTTCCATTTAATCCTCATAATGCCCTTTACAGGCAGCTGTCACATAAAAAAGATGATTTTCTTCTTCACCAGTGCGTCCGTTTAAGAATGCAGTATCGCAAGTATCTGGTCCCCATACTTTTCTACTTTTACATTGCCAAATCCAGATACTTTGAGTAATTCTTCCTTATTTCGAGGAAACTTATCGAGCAGATCATTCATCTGCCTGTCATTAAAGATAAAATATGGCTTACAGTTCTCTTTCCGGCTTTGTTCCAGACGGTATGCTTTCAACTTGCCGATAAGCATTTCCCTGTCAATACTGCCCTCCTTATCGCTCTCTTCTTGTATTTCCTGCGCTTCGGACGCCGCTTTTTGCCTTCCCGCCTCCACCTCAGCCGCCATCTCCTCATATTTCCTTGCATAATCCGACCTTTGGGGAATATTCTGTCCAAGATAAAATTGAGCAAGTTTCAGCATTTCGTCACTGCTCATTTCCATATTTGCAGAAGATTTATCCGTCTCCTGAATATAGGAAACCAATCGGTCCGCGCGTATCACCTGCTCTTTGATCTCCTTTTTGGCATATCTTGCATTCAAGTATGTTTTCGGATTCGCCAACACTACAATGGACTTGTATATCTCATCAAAACTTTTTTCAAATATCATTTTAGTCAGGAAATTATTCTTTGCATTTTTTCTGACTGCCTTTAACACCTGTAAATGCCTCTGATTTTGGGTGATGGGAGAATAAATACCCTCTTTTATCCGTCTGCCTTTCCATTCATAAGAGCGGATAAATGCCCCTGTATTGTCAATTTCAATATTCCCTATCAGGTTTTTACACTCAATCACATAAACCATCTTCCTCGTGATAACTATATAATCAATCTGAGCGGCAAGGTTTTCCGTTTCCAAATAAATATCATGGAGAATATACATATCCATTCCACTGTTTTTCAATTCAAACGCAATATTGCTTTCCCCATATTCTCCATACTTTGCCAGGTTAATCTGCTTTTCAATCTTACTCTTTAACGATTCGTCCGCTCCTGCCAACAACGCCTGCATTTTTGCAATGTATGCCTGCGTATCACTCTCCTCTTTCAAAAAAACCGGTCCGATTTTCTTTGTAAATAATCCCATTATAATTCCCCTTGTCCTATTTCTTTTGTATTATCCCATTGTAAATATCGCATCAAAACAGCATCTTTACAACAATGCATGTACATCCCTATTTCAACTCATTCGCCGTCACATAGAAGTGGTGATAAATCCCGCCCTGTGCGAGTAGACTCTCGTGGGGGCCTTCCTCCACGATGCCCTCCTCCGTCAGCACCAGAATCCGGTCGGAATTACGGATACTTGACAGCCGGTGGGCAATGGTAATGGTCGTCCTGCCTTTGGCAAGCGCCTCCAGCGACTTCGCCACCTGAAATTCGCTCTCATTGTCCAGCGCAGAGGTAGCCTCATCCATAATGAGAATGGGCGGATTTTTCAAAAATACCCGGGCGATGCTGATCCGCTGTTTCTGTCCGCCGGAGAGTTTCACGCCACGCTCTCCCACATAAGTGTCATACCCGTCCTTTAAGGCCATGATAAACTCATGGGCCCCGGCACATTTCGCCGCCTCCACTACTTCCTCCCTGGTGGCATTCTCCCTGCCGTAAGCAATGTTTTCATAAACCGTGCCGGAAAAGAGATAGACGTCCTGCTGTACCATACCGATATTCTGCCGCAGGCTCTTAATGGTATACCCATGAATATTTTTTCCATCCAACAAAATCTCGCCCTGATCAATATTGTAAAATCTCGGGATGAGATTGCAAAGTGTAGTCTTTCCGCCGCCGGATGGCCCCACAATGGCAATTTTCTCTCCCTGATGAATTTCCAGATTTAAACCCTTAAACACCACGTTGTGATCGTCCGGATACTCGAAACTGACGCCCCGGAAAGAAATGTCACCCTTCGGGTTCACGCAGTCCACCGCACCCGGCTCGTCAAAAATCTCAATATCGCTGTCCATAATCTGCACGAAACGCTCGATCCCCGTCATGCCCCGCTGGAACTGCTCCGCAAATTCAATGATCCGGCGGATGGTGGCAATCAGCGTCGTCACATACATCACATAAGCCACCAGATCGCCGGGCGCAATCTTTCCCTTTACCATAAAAATACCGCCCGCCACCAGAAGCACCAGATACATCAATCCGTCAAAAGCCCTCGTGGTCGTCTGGAATGCAGCCATAAACTTGTACGTTTCCTTTTTAATGCGGAAAAAGTTTTGATTGTCCTGCTCAAATTTCTCCTTTTCTTTCTCCTCGTTGGTGAACGCCTTCACCACCTTCTGCCCAAGAAGACTGTCCTCAATGCGGGCGTTCAGCTCACCAATCTGCACGCGCTGTTTCCGAAACGCCTCCCGCATCCGCAGATTGATGGCCGTACAAGTCACCGCCATAATCGGCACCACCACAAAAATAATCAACGTCAGTCCCACGCTGATCTGCGCCAGAATGATAAAGGAGATCACCGCCTTAAGCCCCGCGATAAAAAACTCCTCCGGGCAGTGGTGTGAAAATTCCGTCACGTCAAAAAGGTCGTTGGTGATGCGCCCCATAATCTGACCGACCTTGGTATTATTATAATAAGTATCTGATAATTTCTGCAGATGGGCATAGGCATCCCGCCGCATATCCGTCTCAATACGCGTGCCCATCACATGCCCCGTGTAGGCCATATAGAAATTCGCTATGGTATCGACAATACGCAGGCACAGATACAGCACTCCCAAACGGAGTATGACTGATATAGTCAACGATGCCAGATCATTCATTCCCGTATTTGTAATAAAGCGGATAATCATCGGCAGCACCAGCTCACAAACCGTCGTGAGTCCGGCACAGAGTAAGTCAATCACCACGACCTTCCAATATTTCTTATAATAGGGAAGAAACCGTTTCATCAGTTCCCCGGATTTATAGGTTCTTGTACTTTCCTGTGTGTTCATAGACAACTCCCTATGTTATTTTATTGATGTTCCGCAAATTCTTTTCTTCTCCTCATCCCGTAATTATATACTGAAACCAAAATGATTGTCAAAGCAAAAGGGCCATCCGTTTCCGAACAGCCCCATAAATCTGTACAGCCTCCCTATTTTTTCTTCCCGTTATGCTCCACGACCCGGTAAAAATCCTCCTCCGAAACATAAGCCTGCACCTTCTGCAGCTCCTCATCCGTCAGCACATTTCCCAGGTCAATATAATAGCAGATGCACGTTACAACCTCGTCCTGTTTCTGTACAAAGGGCAAGACATACTCTATCAACCCGTCAAAGGACAGCGTACCCTTCATCGCCGTCACGATATCTGTCAGAGGTTTCGTGGAGACACGATAACAGATCTGTCCCAGAGCCTCCTCATCAAAACCATCTATACTGCCTTCGCGCAGCGCTTTCGCAAGATACCCGGCCGACAGATTCGCATCGGAATAGACAAAAATTTCCCCCCAGTCTGGCGCGGCAACCGCATTCCGCTCCAGGAGCTGCCGAAAGCACTCGCTCACATCCTTCTCCTTCATATACGGTGCAATTTTAACAAGTATACTACTGTCAAAGCCCTCGCATCTGCCCGCCTGCAATTCTTCCGAAAGATATTGCGCCGTCAGTTCATTGTCGGAATAGATAAACAGGTTCTCCCAATTTTTCTCTGACAAAGCCACGTCATCCTCCCATGCCTTCCGAGCCAGCTCACTTACCTCACTATCCTTCAGATACGGGCAGGCTTCCTCCAGGCTGTCCGGGTCAAGCGGTCTTTTTCCCTCCAACGCCTGATAGGCATGCTCTACCGTTTCACTGTCATAAATACCGTCCAAATCTTCCTTTCTGATTCCGCTATACGCAATGTCGATATCTTCCAGCCGCGCTTTCTGTCCCACCATCTTAATTACATTTCTGCCTTCAGGCATCGTAATTTTTACCGTATTCTTTTTCCCGCTCTCATTGAGCGTCTGCACGGTCTGATCCGGCCCGACATAGACCACCTTAAAGCGGCCGTCGCGAAGATAGAACTCAGAAGAGATCTCCATCGTTGTCTCCCTGTTGGCATACAGAATCCACAACGTATCGGAACCGTTGAAAGCGAACTTGCTCACCTTCACGTTGCCGTCTCCGCCGCAATAATTGTAGGCGCGCCAGACGTCGTTCTCACTGTCCCCGGCAATCAATGCGTCGTCATCGTACATTTGGTAAGCTTTCCCTTTGTTATTTACCAGCATCGGCCCATATGAGGAAAAAGTACTGCCTCCGCTGGCACTGACACCCGCCGCGCCGCAGACAACAGCCACCGCCAGAAGCATGACCAGTGCCACCACAGAGCAGAGCCCCATAATAATCCCATTCTTATGATAATGTGCAATTCCCCGCAGTCTTTCCTTCAATGTATGTTTCTCCTCCAGCAGTGTCATAGTCGGCACATTTTTGTGCATCATCCAATTTTTTTCAAAAATATTTTGTTCACACAGATTTTTCTGCGCCACATCAAGAAGCACGTTCCCATAAGCCCTGCGCCCCTCCTCCGAGAGAAGGGCCATCACCTTCTCGTCGCAGGCCAGCTCACAGTCCATATTAAACTTACGGTTAAATACATACAGAAGCGGATTGAACCAATGCACGCAGAGCGCCGCCTGAAACAGCCACTTATACCAAATGTCCTTCCTTTTATAATGCACCAGCTCGTGATGCAGAATCAGACAGATATCATTTTCTTTCCCTTCCATCTCCGCGAGAAGAGCTGACGGCATATAGATACAGGGCTTCAAAATTCCAACCAGCATCGGACTGTCAATAACCGTGCTTTTATAAAGCGGCACCCTTTTTCCAAGCCCAAGTCTCATTTGAATTTCCGCGCTTTTTCTATACACTCTGTCATCGGTGACCGGCGCACTTGCGGCGCGGACCGCTCCGGCAAAATGCTGATAAATATAAATCTTTCGAAATACCGCGATAAGGACGCCGAAAAGCCATAAAATCCCTGCCATGCAAAGCCACAGCTCCCTTCTGCTGCCCTCTATATTGTTATCTGTATCTATGCCGCTGTAAGCCGACTCAACTTTTCCTCCGGCCGCTGTATTCTGTACGGTCTCAATACCGCCAGTCTGCCCCGTATCCTGTCCGGCCATCTCTTCTCCTGTGACGTCTGCTGTCGCCTCTGCCGCACCGTCTGCGCCGGTCAGTCCGCTCTCCACTGCCGCCAGTCTCACCGACAAATATTCCATCAGGTTTACATCCGCATGTACCGGCAAAAGCAGTCTCGCAATCACCAGAAACCACAGATAATAAGTCCACCGCTTTGCGAAAAACCGCTCGGTGATAGGGCTCAGCAGCAGGATCAGAAGACCCACCAGCCCGCCGGATATTGATAGTGATAAAATCACAGAAAAAAGACGTCCCATCATTTTCTCTCCCTCAAAACATTACAAATACCTGTCACACATACTGTTCATCAGAAAATCTATTTTGTCTTCCACCATTTCTTCCGAAAAACTGCGGTCCCTTTATCGAAAACTCTCCCGGAAATAATCCCTCAGTTCCTCGATATCCTCCCTGCTCAAATCCTCGTCCTCAATGAGCGCCGCCGCCAGATTTTTCGCGTTGCCCCTGAAAAATTTATTCAGAAAACTTTTCGTCTCCCCTTTCACATAAGCGTCGCGCGCCACAAGCGGGGCATAATAATAGACCTCCCGTTTTTCCTGTGCAATCACACCCTTATCAAGCAGTCTGCGGATCAGCGTCAGCACTGTAGTGCGCTCCCAATCTTTTTTCTCGTTCAGACGCGCCCGGATCTCATTGGCATTTAACGCCTCCCCCGCCGCCCAGAGCGTTTCCAGAATTTCCAACTCCGCATCGGATATTTTCGTGTCTTTCATATTTCCTCCCATTTTGGGGAACCCCTTCCCTGCATTAGTTCATTTAGTTTACATGTGTAGACTCTTTATGCATATAGTCTACATATGTAAACAGATTTTGTCAATACTGATTGCCAATTTTTTATAGATCTGCAAAACCGTTATAATGTGAACACCTAATCCTTCAAAACTTCCTTTGTATCCGCCGTCAGTTTTCATAGTACGCCACAAACGCCTGCTTTGTGTAAACGTTATCGACAACCGCCCCAAATTCCCGGATGGAGTGCATCGCCAGAATCGGTGCCCCCATATCCACTGTGGGGATCGTGGTCAGGCCGGAAAGCGCGGGGCCGATGGTGGAGCCGCCCGCAATATCGTTGCGGTTCACAAATTTCTGGCAGGGAACGCCGGCGCGCTCACATGCCTCCATGAAATAAGCGGCGCTCATCGCAGTCGTTGCGTACCGCTGAGATGCGGAATATTTGATCACAGGGCCGCCCCCTAACACGGGGTGGTTTTCCGTATCATGTTTATCACTATAGTTGGGGTGAACCGCGTGCGCCAGATCAGCCGAAATCGAGGTCGAATTGGCAACCGCCTGAAAATAACCCTCGTCCGTCAGCCCCAGATTCTTGCAGATGCGGTTCAGGATATGCCGTAACAGCCCGGAATTGGCTCCCTGCGCGGTGGTACTCCCCACTTCCTCATTGTCGAAGGCGGCAAACACCTGACAGCCCGCTCCTGCCTGCACTTCCGTCAATGCAGTCAGCCCCGCATAGATCATGGACAGATCGTCGAGCCGCGGCGCCGAGATAAACTCCTGCTTTTTCCCCATAAAAATACCCTTCTGATACTCATACAGAAACAACTCATACTCCACCATATCCGCTTTGTCTATGCCCGTTTCCTCCTGAAGGAGAGCAGGCAGATAATCCTCTTTCTCCAGCCCCTCCTCCTTCATGCACAATAGCGGCAGGACTTCCGTCTGTCTGTTGCAGGAGCCTTTCTCATTCATGTCCCTGTGGAAATGAATGCAGAGATTCGGAATCACAAAAACAGGTTTATCAATCCGAATCAGCCTTTCCCGCAATGCGCCGTTCTCCTTTACGATCACGCGCCCTGCCACGGCTAGGGGTCTGTCGAACCATGTCTGCAAAATAGCGCCGCCGTAAATTTCCACGTTTACCTTCACATAGCCGTCCGGGGTCACAGTGCACGGCCCGGGCTTGATCTTGAGCGCCGGGGAATCCGTATGCGCGCCTATGATGCGAAAACCCTCTGTCGCCAGATCCCCTTTCCCCACGGTAAAGGCAATTACCGCCGAACTGTTTTTTACGACAAAATATCTGCCGTCTTTTTTTAGAGACCAGCTCTCCGTTTCCTTTAATTCCTGAAAATCATTCTCCCGCAGCAGGGCCGCCGCGTTTTCCGCAGCGTGATAAGCCGTGGGACTGTCGTTTACATATTGTAATAAACTTTCTGCAAATTTTTGATTATTTTCACTCATAATTTTCCTCCCATGTCAGGACAATGTCTCCTCTGTCCACGCAATAATAACCGGGCACATTTTCAAGTCAATCTTTCCGTCTTTCACCTGAATCTCTTTCCCGTCTGCCATATTTTGATAAGTTCCATCCTTTATGCCAGTTTCTATCTGCCCTTTTCTCCCTTCAAAGCTGAATACTCCCAAAAGCCTGCCTGCTCCCTGAATTTCTTTATGTTCGCCAACAACTGCCCCCAATCCGTCGTCAGCGGACAGATGGCAGCTGCTCTTTGCAACAACCGGTAATTTTTTGATACGATAGAGTTGTTTTAACAAACCTGATATATCATAGCGTCCGTCCAGATTGATAACATCCTTATTAAATAAATCCGGTCTGGTTTCATCCTGGTTCTCCTGCCCTGCATACAAAAGCGTAATTCCTTTCTCGAAATAAAGAAATGCCGTCCAATTTCTCAGTGCTTCTTCTTCCGCAATTATTTTTTTTGCCCTTTCCTGATCGTGGTTTTCCAGAAATCTCAACTTTACATAGTTGGCAGGGTAAATATACTCCTGCATATTAATGGCTTCCACGTATCTGCTGAGTGTGCCTTCACCGCTTAAATACTGCCTGAAAAAATGATAAATATCATAGTCGTAGCACATATCGAATGCCTGAAAAATCTCTGAATCAGACAGATTCGTCATTCCCCTTGCCCTCAAATCCAGTATGAACCCCGGCTCCACAGATTCACTGAGCCAGATACACTCGGGATTGATTGCCGCCACCTCTTCTCTCGCTTTCAGCCAGAATGCAAGCGGAACCAGCGGCGCTACATCACAGCGGAAACCGTCCACAATGCCGGCCCACATTTTCAGTGTATCGATCTGGTACTGCCAAAGCTCTTTATTGCCGTAATCCAGATCTACAATATCCCCCCAGTCACCTACCCGATTTCCCATCTGCCCTTCGGGTGTCTTATAAAAATATTCCGGATGGTTCTTTGCGAGCCACGAATCCGGCGATGTATGATTGTATACAATATCCAACATACATTTCATTTCCCGCAAATGAATTTCCTGTACCAAATGTTTAAAATCATCCATTGTTCCCAATTCCGGATTCACTTTCCTGTAATCGGCAATCGCATAAGGCGAGCCCAGTGTCCCTTTCCGTTTTTCCTTTCCAATTGGATAAATTGGCAGAAACCAGATGATATCCACTCCCAACCCTTTGATTCTGTCCAAATCTTTCTCCACTGCAGTGAAAGTCCCTTCTGCACTGTAATTCCTGACATAAACAGAATAAATAACCTTGTTTCTCAAATCCGTTTTTGTACAATATGCCATCCTATTTTCCTCCTTTTTCGGATTCCTTCATATCTTTTCGTATTAATTCCCTGCCGCTCTTTGAGAGCGGGTATGTCATTTCACCAGAAATTCCTTCACTCCATATTTTTCCCGATATTGATGAAGCGTTATCCCGGTCTCCTTTTTAAATTGTTCCCCCAGATGGCTCTGTGAGCAAAAACCCAGATAGTTTGCTATCTCTATATAAGAATAATGAGAATAAATGAGCATATTTTTCACCAGTTTTATCTTCTCCTGGAAAATGTACTGCCCAATCGTAAGCCCTTCCTCCTTCTTAAAAAGACCGGAAAGATAATTGGGATTCATATAAAGTGCTTTTGCAATTTCTGCTATGGTAATTTTACCGTGCAGATGTGCAAAAATATAATCCTTGCATTGACTGACACGGGAATCCGCAGCAGATTTCCGATCCCCTCCGGCCTTTTTCTCTCTTTCCTCCTTAACCAAAAGTGCGTACTGGTATTCCGCCTGTCTTGCAAGCTGATAGGCCGTCTCGGGGGTATGCGCCTTCTCCAGTTTACGGATATAGCTTTCGCTTAACGAAAACGCTGTCTCAGGCATAATTCCACCCTCTATGGCCGCACGGGAAGCCAGCGTGACGAGAACAATCCCGAGGTTCTGACTGTTTCGCAGAGGGTCATCCGCCAGAACCCCCAACTCACCGACATAGTCTTCCTCCCAGCTCTTTTTAAGCTGTTCCGGGTCGCCGCTGCGTATGCTCTCCACTTCCCGGACTTCCTGATCGTAGGGATTGTGGTTGGAACCCTTTTCCTGGTACTGAAAAACAATATCCGTAAATTCTCTGTGCACTTCCATAGTCACAGAGCGGTCCAGATAATTATAGTCAGCGGCCTCGTGCGCGGAACAGGCATCCTTATGAAACAGATTATGTATCAAAAGCAGTTCCGTTATCATATCAACTGCCCTGCAGCGGTATAAAAAAGGAAGTAGGGAAGCTGTTACCGGCAAGGGCGGCAGTTTGTGTCGGCTTGCACTGTCCGATGCCAGAATGACGGGACCGACAACAAACACCGTCTTCCCACAGCAGACCAGCCCATAAGATACGGATGCTTCCCCTGTCGCAATCAGGGGCGGACAGCCCGGCTTTGCAAAAGCCAGTAGATTCTTCGCGTAAAGCTCCTCCGAATCCGCAAATAAAGCATTTTCTGTCAGATCCAGACGTTCACAGATTTTTATCCAGCTCCCTTCCTCCCCGGAAAATTTTCTGACGATCGTGTGAAGGCGGCGCGAGACATATTGCATCAGATACGCAACATTCATGGGTCTTTCCTCCCTTTAGATATATTATAACAGTGAAAAATATGATATACAAATGAATTTTATGATATAGGCCATAATATAATTTACTTAAAATAAAAGAAAAGAACGGCAACGATCAAAAAACAGAAGGAGGATAGAAACATGTATGTAAAGGGAGTCAATCTTGGAAACTGGCTTGTTCTGGAGAAGTGGATGAGTCCTGCCCTGTTTGACGGAACGGACGCGGAGGATGAATACTATCTGCCGAGAAGCCTTTCGCCGGAGGTTTACGAAGCCCGCATCAAGGTACACCGCAGCGAATATATCTCCGAACGCGATTTTGCGACAATCAAGCGGATTGGTCTGAACACTGTGCGCATTCCGGTACCTTACTTTATTTTCGGGGACCGCCCGCCGTTTATCGGGTGCATTCAGGAACTGGACAAAGCCTTTTCATGGGCAGAAAAATATGACATTCAGATCCTGATTGATCTGCACACAGCGCCCTTAAGTCAGAACGGTTTTGACAACGGCGGTATCTGCGGTGTCTGCAAGTGGAGCCAGTCCCCTGAGGAAGTGGATTTCGTGCTGAACGTGCTGGAGAAACTTGCCAAACGCTACGGACAGCGGAAAGGACTTATGGGCATTACCCCCATCAATGAGCCGGTCACAAAAGAAATGTGGGAAACCATGGATGTTCCCGGAAGATATCCCCCTGTGGACAAAGAGATGGCCGAAGGCAGTGCGCCTAATACGATGGAATTTCTGCACGACTTTTACAACAGGGCCTACGACCGCATTCGTCCCAATATAAAAGAGGATGCCTACGTCGTATTCCATGACGCTTTCCAGATGAAGGCATGGAAAGAATTTATCACACAGCCGCGTTTTGACCATGTAATGCTGGACACCCACCAATATCTGATGGTGGCGGAGGCGATGGGCTGCGAGCAGTCCTTAAACGGCTATATCAAATATATCCAGGAAAATTATGCGAAGGACATGGAAGAGGTACAGTCCTATGTACCTGTGCTCTGCGGCGAATGGTGCCTGTTTAATTCCTATGTGGTGGGCGTGGACACCAAGGGCGGCCAATCCGTGTTAAACGGTATGGATTATGCGAACGCGCCTGACGAGCTGACAGAGGAAGCCAAAAAGCATCTGTATGCACAGCTTGCCAATGCACAGCTTGCGGCATGGCAGAAGGGGAGCGGCTATTTCTACTGGAATTACAAGCTGCTGCTCGACACCGTAAACGAGCCGCAGTGGAAGGGCTGGGACTGCTGGGATCTCGGCAAGAGCGTGGATCTTGGATGGTTCCCAGTGTGAGAATAATTTAAATAATAATACAGAAAGGAATGATGATTATGAATATGAACACTGGAAAAGCGGAAAACCCTGACGCGAAACTTTCCTTTTTTGAACGTCTGGCATACGGTATCGGTGATTATGCCGGCAATCTGGTTTATTCCTCCATATCGGCGTTCCTGCTGGTATACTATATAAGCGTCCTCGGCGTGGATGCCGGCGTGGCGGCCTCCATTATGGCTGTCTCCAAAATATTTGACGGCGTTTCTGATTTAATTATGGGAAGAATTGTAGATAATACGAAGAGTAAGTGGGGCAAAGCGCGTCCCTGGATTCTGCGGATGTGTTTCCCTCTGGCGATCTGTACGGTGCTTATGTTCTCCGTGCCCGCCTCACTGGCTGGCTCCGCTCAGGTGGCATATATGTTTTTGACCTACAATCTGGTTTCCACCGTGTTTTATACCGGCCTGAATGTGCCCTACGCATCCCTGCAGGGACTGATGACCACCAACCAGTATGAGAGAGGTCTTCTCGGCAATTTCCGTATGCTTCTCGCAACCTTCGGAACGATGACGGTCAATACCGTTGTATTAAAGATGTGCGCATTCTTTGGCGGCGGAGAACAGTATAGCCAAAAAGGATGGACACTGGCCTTTATCTGTCTGATGATCGCCTTTGTCGTTTTAAACCTGATTACCTTCTTCTTTTGCAAAGAGAGGGTTTCCGGCACAGAGGAAAACGGATCTGCCAAACAGGAAAAAGGCCCTTCCGTTCTCGAATGCCTGAAAAGTCTTGTCGTAAATAAATACTGGCTGCTGATGGTGGTATTCCTTTTTTCCCTGTACTTCATGATGTCAACCTTTTTTGGCAGCGCCTACTACTTCGCACAGTATGTATTGGGAGATGAAAGCGCCTACGCTATTACGGCAAACTCACTGTCCATAGCCCAGATCGTCATGATGTTCATCACCCCTTTCATCATGGCAAAGATCGGCAAACGGTGGACCGGGCTGCTCGGCATGGCCGTATCAATCGTTGCCTTTGTAATGACAGCCCTGGCGGGACAGAACGTGACTCTGGTTGTCGCATGTAATATCTTAAAGGGAGCTGCCTTTGGCTGCGGCGCAGCCACCATGTTTGGCCTGTTACAGGATTCCATCACCTATGGGCAGTGGCTTACCGGCGTCCAGGCAGTAGGCATGGGAAATGCCGCTTCCTCCTTCTGTATGAAAGTAGGCTCCGGTATCGGAACCGCAGCGCTCGGCTGGATCTTAAATGCAGGCGGATTCACCGCAGATCCCACCAGCGCGTCCGCGATTGCCTCCGTCAATGTAGCTTATATCTGGGTGCCGGTCATTACTGGCGCAATCGGCGTAGTCTGCCTGCTTGCCTTCGACCTGGATAAACACTATAAGAAAGCCGTGGACGATCTGGCAGCGGGAAGGTGGAAGGGCAGCCCGACGGATTCTTTTAACGAATATTATAACAAATAATACACTTATACAGGAGGAAACCATGATTACCAATCCCATTTTGCCAGGATTTCACCCGGACCCATGTATCTGCAGAAAAGGCGATGACTACTATTTAGCGGTGTCCTCCTTTGAGTGGCTGCCGGGAATCCCGGTCTATCACTCCAGAGATCTGAAAAACTGGGAGCTTTACAGCCATGTCATCACCAAGGACTCCGGGGTGGATCTGACCAGACTCCCTTCCGCAAAGGGAATCTGGGCGCCCTGCCTGACTTACTGCGAAGAGGAAGATCTCTTCTATGTGGTATATGGCATTATGAATTCCATGAATGCACGCTACTTTGATGTGGACAATTTTGTAATTACGGCAAAGGATATGAAAGGACCTTGGAGCAGCCCTGTCTATCTTCATTCCTCCGGCTTTGACGCCTCCCTGTTCCACGACCGGGACGGCAGAAAATGGCTGGTCTCCCTGGAGTGGGAAACCCGTGAAGGATACGAAAAGCCGGGCGCGATCTGTATGGTGGAATATGACCCAAAAGAGCAGAAAATCCTCGGTTATCCCAAGCGGATCTGGGCGGGCGGAACCGACAGGGGCTGCATCGAGGCGCCGCATTTGACAAGGCGCGGCGATTACTACTATATCATGTGCGCGGAAGGCGGGACGGGGTACAACCATTGTGTGACGATGGGGCGTTCCAAAAACATATGGGGTCCCTATGAAAAAGATCCGATGAACCCGATTCTGACTTCCACTCCCGGCGTATCCTACGAGCGGCATAACCCGGATCACTTAAAGCCCAAATATTATAATCCCGAATCCATCTTGCAGAAATCCGGCCACGGAAGCTACGTGGAGACACAGACAAGCGAAGTCTATATGGTACATCTGACGGCACGCCCTTTTGTCCCGGAGCTGCGCTGCACCCTTGGACGGGAAACAGCAATTCAGAAAATGGAATGGACCGAGGATCACTGGCTTCGTCTGGAGGGCGGCGGCAATCTGGCAAAGCTGGAAGTTCCGGAAAGCTCCCTGCCCGAACATCCCATGCCGCAGATCCCGGATTTCGACGACTTTGACGAGGATACCTTAAATATCTGGTATTATGCCCCAAGGATTCTACCGGAAACCTTTGCCGATGTAACTGCCAGACCGGGATATGTGCGTCTCCGGGGGCAGGAATCCCGCACCTCCTTAAACAAGGTCAGTATTCTGGCAAGGAAACTGCGCTCGTTGCACGGGCGGATTACCACCAAAATGGAATTTTTACCCGAAATTCACCAACACAGCGCGGGGCTGATCCTGTACTATGACAATATGAATTATATCAACCTGCGCAAATACTACAGCGAAACGCTGGGACAGAGCGCACTATCCATTATTCATCTGGAAAACGGGCAAAAGACAGAGTTTTTAAATTCCCGGATTCCTGTGGAGGATGTGCCGATTTACCTGCGGCTTTATATAGAAGACCGGGAATCCTGGTTTGAGTGGAGCTACGACGGAGAAACCTATCAGAAAATAGGGAAAAAATTCGACACCAGCAAATTTTCCGACGAATATTGTGAATACGGGGAATTTACAGGAACTATGGTGGGTCTGACCTGCGCGGACAGGGTGAAACACGAACATTATGCAGACTTTGATTTTCTGGAGTATATCTCCGAATAAGCAAAATACAAAAAGGGGCTGTCGGTTCATACCTATTCAGCCCCTAAATTGCCA
Source organism: Lachnospiraceae bacterium UBA7143 (assembly GCA_002491905.1). Classification (GTDB taxonomy): domain Bacteria; phylum Bacillota; class Clostridia; order Lachnospirales; family Lachnospiraceae; genus UBA3282. Next base: position 72,410 of record DKWV01000008.1, read on the forward strand.
AGAAGGAATGAATCTTTTCTGCATCAGGTCTTTACCATTACAGATGACTTACATATGCCTTCAGCATATAGTAAAAAAGTGTCTGATCTTTTTTGGGGAGCTGCTCGTACAGGGCCAGCAGGTCTTCTGACAGCTTGTCCCTGCAGTTTATGTGTGCGCTGTCCAAAATATCCCCTGCGGAACAATTCAAAATATCACATAAATCAATCAGCGTGTCAAGGCTCATCTTTGCAATGCCGCGCTCTACCTGGCTGATGAAGCCGACCGACAGTTCCAGGCTTTCTGCCATCTGTTCCTGCGTCAGATTTTTCTGTTTTCTGTAATACTTTATGTTTTTCCCAAGGATTTTATAGTTTATTCCCACGCGCTGTTCTCTCCCATGTCCGGCATCATTCACATGTGATATATGCGGATCGGTTTCGGTTATACAGTTTCTGCTCTCATTATGATTTTCTCTCCAAACATCCCTTATAAACAGAATATAATAGTGTTATTATTTGTAAAAAATAAAGATATTAGTATTGTTAAAACAAATTTATAGTGTTATTATGTATGAAAAGCGCACTAATACTGTTAGTTCGTCTGATTCCTGATACGCGCTGTGGAAGAGGGACACCATAATATGGATTAGGGCAGAAGTTTTTGCGGGGACGGTGACAGACAGTGAACTCTTATATAGACATGCATGCCCACATCCTTCCCGGTCTGGACGATGGGGCCAAAAATTCCGCGATGGCTCTGAAGATGTTGAGACAGGCACAGGCGGAGGGAATACGGGAAATCATTCTGACGCCCCACTATAAACCCATGCGGCATAATGCGCGGCCCGAAACCGTGAAGCGGGCGTTGTACCGACTGGAAGAACTGAAGGATGCGGCAAAGATTTCCATCCGTCTTCATCTGGGTAACGAGATTTATTACGGTTCGGATGTGATAGAAGCTTTCCGGGAGGAAATGGTGTTCACGATGGCGGGCTCGTCCTGTGTCCTGGTGGAATTTGGCCCGGCGGAGGATTATGCCTATATCCGCAAAGCGGCATACCGTCTGCTCGCGGAAGGTTATGTCCCTGTTTTGGCGCATGTGGAACGGTACCGCTGTCTTATGGAGAAGAAGGTAAGGGCGGAGGAACTGTACGACATGGGCTGTCACCTGCAGATCAATGCATCCAGTATCACCGGGGAAAACGGCATGACATGCAGACAGAATGTAAAATGGCTGCTGAAACGGGAATGTATCAGTTTTGTGGGTACGGACTGCCATGACGACAGGAGAAGAATGCCGGAAATGGCAAAAGCAGCCGCTTACGTGGCAAAAAAATATGGGGAAGCATACTGCAGAGAGATTTTCAGGGACAATGCAGCTGCACTCATACAGGGCAATTATGGCTAGAGGGGCCCAAAGAGGGGTGTGAACGGTGGATGGAAGAGAATAGAGAGACCGGCACGGTAGAAATTGATCTGCTGGAAATGATATCTGTACTTCTTGGGCGGTTCTGGCTCATTCTGGGAGTCGGCACTCTTGCGGCGCTTACAGCTTTTCTGATCAGCAGATACCTGATTACACCGACTTACGAGTCCACCACAAAGATTTATATTCTAAATAAAAACGAAAATACGGCAGTCACTTACTCGGATGTGCAGTTGGGCAGCCAGCTCACGAAGGATTACAGAGAGCTGATCGGGAGCAGATATGTGTTGGAAGAAGTGATCCAAAATCTGGGACTTGCTCTGGAGTACAAGGATCTGCAGAAAAAGGTTTCCGTCAATGCACAGGAAGATACCCGTGTGATTTCCATCACGGTGAAGGACCATGACCCGGCAGTGGCAATGACTATAGCCGACAGCGTAAGAGAAGCGGCGGGCAGGCACATAGAGGATGTGATGGACATCGATGCCGTAAATATGGTGGAAGCGGCCAATTTCCCCACGGAGAAAGCGTCTCCCAGCTGCGCGCGGTGGACGCTGTTTGGAGGCATACTCGGCTGTCTGGCAGTGGGCGGTGTGGTACTGGCAGGGTTCCTTCTGGATGACACGATCAAATCCTCCGAGGACATCGAAAAATATCTGGAACTTTCCACGTTGGCGTTGATTCCGATGCGGGAAAATCCGGGTAAGGGCGGAAGCCGCGGAAGAAAGAAGAAGAAAACTTCCGACAAAAAGGGAAGAAAGGTCCAGATGCATGGAAGAGAGTAGGAGTATAGATCGCAGCGTTTCCGGGGAGCCTGATACGAAAGCGTTTACCGTGACGCGGGAAATTACGCTCCGCTTTGAGACGCAGGACGATTACAGAACAAGGGAAGCTTATAAAACACTGCGCACAAATATAGAATTGTGTGGTTCGGATATCCGAACGATTGTCATAACAAGCTGCACGCCCAATGAGGGCAAAACCTCCGTGGCGGTGGAACTCGCCCGGGCATTTGCGGAGGCGGGGAAGCAAGTGGTCCTGGTGGACGCCGATCTACGCAAATCCGTGCTGGTGGGAAGATATAAAACCGGAGCAGTGCATCATGGGCTGATCCATGTACTGGCAGGCCGGGAAACGCTGGAAGCGGTCGTACATATGACCAATATCCAAAATCTGTACATGATTTTTGCGGGGCCTGTACCGCCCAATCCGAGCGAACTTTTGGGTGGCGGGAAATTCAAGGAGACGCTTTTTAGCCTCCGCGGACAGTTTGATTACGTGATCGTAGATACGCCGCCGCTCGGGAGCGTCATCGATGCTGCGGTAGTGGCACGGGAATGCGACGGCGCCATGCTGGTGATTCAGAATAACGGCATCAGCCGGCGGTTTGCCAGAAAGGTCAAAGAGCAGCTTGAGAAGACGGGGTGCAGGGTCCTCGGCGCAGTACTGAATAAAGTAGACATGAGCGCCGGGGGCATTTACGGGCATTATGGCAGATATTACGGCAAATATTATGGAAAATACTACGGGCAGTATTATGGCAGATACGGGGAAGAAAACACATATAGTCAGCAAACAGTAACGGCGAAAAGCAGACAAAGCGCCGGGGAGCCGGATAAGACGCCGGATGTACCGCCGGAAGGGCCGGAATCGGAACGAGTCTCCCCGGAACTGGACAGGCGCAGCCTTCAGCGAATAGAAGCATGTGGAAAGTCGATAAAAAGAGAATCCGACGAACTATCTGGAAAAGGGGAAAAAAGGTTCAGGAAAAAGAAACCTGATCTACAGTTTTTAGATGAGAAGGATCTCTGGCCGGAATTGACACCGACGGAACCCAAAAGAAAGAAAAATTCCGGGAAAACAAAAAGTCCTGAAACAAAGAAAAACGTCGGGAAAAGAAAAAATCCCCGTCATAAGGAAAAAAAATCCCGCAAGAAAAGAAGAGGCATCAGAGCAGCGCTTTTGTGTGCAGGAATCCTGGCCGCTTTACCAATTACAGCCTGTGCGTGCATTCTGGGTGCGGGAGCAGTTGGAAAAGTCAGACTGCAGCAGTCAGCGGACAGGTCGCCACGTCTTTCAGCGGCCGTGACAGCACAGCAGCCAACGGAAGCGGAGAAAAAAGTCTGGCAGGATGGCTGGGTCAAATATAAAAATCAGATTTATGCCTACAATGAGGATATTCTGACATTCCTCTTTATGGGAATTGATAAGCAGGAGGAGACTGTGCAGGAAATGCCGGAGGGAACGGATGGCGGACAGGCTGACGCCCTGTTTCTTCTCGTATTGAATCCGCATAGAAAAGAAATGGACCTCATCGGCATTAACCGCAATACGATGACGCAGATCGATATGTACAGCGATACGGGAGCCTATATCGATACCGTCACTGCCCAGATATGCGTCCAGCACGGTTTCGGAAACGGGATGGAAGAAAGCTGCGTCTATCAGAAAGAGGCTGTCAGCCGGTTGTTTTACGGATTACCCATACACGGGTACGCAGCAGTCAACCTCAGCGTGACAGCGCCCCTGAACGATGCCGTGGGCGGCGTGGACGTCACGGTTTTGGAGGATATGACTTCGGAATCGCCGCTTTTGAAGGAAGGAATGCAGGTGCATCTGGAAGGAGAGGACGCGCTCACCTATGTGCGCTGGCGCGACACGAACGCCTTCGCTTCCGCGGACAGGAGGCTGGAGCGGCAGATGCAGTATCTGGAAGGATTTGTCGAAAAGGCGAAAAGCAGCGCCGGGGAGGACATCTTCAATATAGCGCGGCTGTACCAAGCGGCATCGCCGGCAATGGTCACGGATGTCACCGTAGACAAGGCAGTATACTTGGCGTCCCAGGCGCTTGACTATAGGGGCGGATCGAACAATTTTTATATGCTGGAAGGAGAGACCGTGATGGGGGAACAGTTCGAAGAGTATTACATAGACGAAACGGCGTTATATGAAATGATACTGGAAATATTTTATGAACCAGTCTCAGAGAGGAATTAGGACGTGGAAAAGCGAAAATCTGTCTTTGGTCTTGTAGTGCTGCCGCTTGCGGTTTGTACAGCGGCTTGTGGTATGGCAGACAGCGGTGAACCGAAACCGGCGCCGGAAACGGCCAACGTACAGGAATCAGAAAAAGCGGCGGCGGCAGGGGAACCCGGGCAGCCCACGGAAGAGACAGGTGTTTTGGGGGAATCCGCCGCAGACGGCCGGATTGATTTTGCCGTGCTGCAGGAACAGAATCCTGATATATTTGCCTGGCTGTATATTCCCGGTACGGGAATCGACCTTCCTGTCCTGCAGAGCCCTGTTTCGGATGAATATTACATAACCCATGACGTTCGGGGCAACGTTAGCAGCACGGGAGCCGTGTACACGGAGATGCCAAACCTGATGGACATGTGTGATTTTAATACTGTGATACACGGGGATGATCTGGAGGAAGACTCTCCTTTTAAAGAACTTCACAGCTTTGAGGCGGCGGATTTTTTTGCAGAGCATGAAGTGTTTTATCTCTATCTGCCGGACAATGTGCTGACCTACGAAGTCTTTGCGGCATACTATGACGAGGGCAGCGACATCCTCCGCAGATATGATTATACAACTTATGAGGGCTGCGAGGCGTATCTTGAAGATATCTGCATGGGAAGAAGCATGAACCGAAATTTCCGGGAAGGCTGGGAGGGCCTTACGCCGTACCATTTTCTGGTGACCCTTGATGGAAAAACGAGGGAGGAGGACACGCAGTATGTGGTGGCCGGGGCGCTGATCCATGACGAGGCGGGAAAAATCGACCGCGTTATTTTCAATGAATGAGGATATCCACATCCCGGACTGCGGAGGAATTTTCCGCATATCTGTAGGATGCTGATATATCGGGAAATGACTCATGCCATTTCCTGAAACAAAAAAGTCTGCAAATAAAAAGT
>DKWV01000049.1 GCA_002491905.1 Lachnospiraceae bacterium UBA7143
CAAAACCTTACCTATCGCTATTAATAAAAAAATTCCCTTTTGATCACAAGTATATTATACTTGCAAACCGTATGAATGTAACCGGTAATCAAAGTGTTTTTTGGACAACGCCACAAAACTCAGAGGCAATTTTAAAGATATTGCAAAATTCAGTAAAATTTCCTGAAAGTGCATGGTTAGGCCTAATTCATTTGCCATATGACCAACTTATACAACAGGATGCCAAAGAAAGGGAATTGCTATTCAACAATGCTTTAAAGTGTGGCAATTATATAACACTTTACAAATCGTTACAGGAGGAGTTAACTTATTGCCCAATCAAGGAAATGACATTTCTTTATGAATTAGGTACTTTATGTTTTTATAACAGCATTCAAGAAATCGCATTTGAAAAATATAATAAGTTAATTGCCAGTAAAACCTCTGATGAAGTAAAATATGCAACAATGCTTCGTATAATAGAAGCTACTCACGGTGATGTAAATAATTTGACTAAACAGAATATTAGTGAATATATAAATTTGTTAACATCTTTAAATAACAGATACGCTTTATATGCGGAATATTGGATGCTTCATATTGAGTCAGAGCGTGGAAAGTTTTATGTGGAGAAATACATGGAGCTGTTAAAAAAATTGACAAATATGGAAGCGGTCAACCAAGGAATGGATATTCATATTGAATTAATAAGGCGTTGCTATACAGATATTATTCGCAGCTCCCATATTTTGAAACGTCAGCCGCCGAAAAAGTTGGTATCGGATTTCTTGGATTTTATGAGCAAAAATTATGATAAGACCATGTGCCAATATTATAAGGCTTTGTATGTAGATGCAAATACTTTACACTATATAACTTTATTGGATAACATACTAAATAGAGAAAATTGTCATGTTACCTATCAAAAAGCTTGTGATTATTATGACACTGCCTTAATAAATGGAATGGAAAAACAAAAATCAGTAAGTGCCTGCGAATTAAAGAGTATAGATTTAAAACTTTTTAATCCGGAAAATATTACGCAGTTTGAGGATTATCATGAAAAAATAATGCATTTCCTTTCGAACGCGGAAATAAATAAGGTCAGTGTACATGTTGCTTATTGTAAGACATTGCTTGCTAAATTGTATATGATAAAGAACCTGCAGAATACCGAATACTTTTCTGCACCTGATAAAAATGCAAATGACTCAAGTATTATGACTTATATACGTGAAGCAAAAGAAATTTACAGAGAATATCAAAACGAGTATGGAGTTGTAAGAATTGAATTTATAGAAAACCTGTACCATTTTGTAACTTTATCTAACGAAGAAGATATTGCTAATTCTATTCAAAAGATGTCTGATATTCTTGACATGCATCAAGAATATCAGCGTGAAATTGATATATTAAATTTTCTAAAGAAAGGCGCGGAATCACGTATGACTGTAATTTCTATAATTAAGGCATACCCCATTATTATGCAGTAATTTTTACTCGTTTAATGAACCTGTGACAGGTTTTAATAAGTTGAGGAGTGATGTCATTGTAATAGGCATCACTCATAATTTTAGCCAAGTCTATAATATGATTATCTTTTAGCCCGCACAGGACTGCCGCATTTAGACCAATTCGTAAACCATATCCCAGTTCGTAAGGAAGCAGCCGATAGTTCGTAAGAAGCCCTAATGATTCCAATTTTAAATAATATTGATAACTTTCAAATTTATTTCGGCATAAAATCCATATATGTTGTGTTGGAACGAGTTCTGAAGAACGTTTCACAACAGGCACTCCATAATCTATTAAGCTGTTTTCAAGTAAGTTTACGCAAGATCTGCATGTATTGCAATATATATTGAAACTATCCTTATTTACAAGAGGGAGCAAGGAGTCAGCAATTGCTTTGGGATGTGTGTTGCTTATATAGGTCTTTGCATGTGTTAGGTATTGCGCCCATACTTTATCGTTGGCCTTAACAGCCAGTAATCCCTTTTGTGGTCCTGGATAATTTTTATGCAAGGTAGTTATAATCATGTCAAACCCCATGTCAAATGGATTCTTAAAATGATTACATAAAATTGAACTGATATATTGTGACGCATCAAAAATTTTATAACAATGAGTAGCATTGTTCAGCCACGAAAAATCTTCATAATAAAGTCCTTCACTTCTATCTACAAAAACATAGTCTATTTTTTCCTTATCTATTAATTGTAATGTTTTTTCTGGGTTGACACATAAATTTTTATTATCAGGGATCATTTGATATGTAATTGCACCAATACTTTTTAATATTTCTTCAGTAGCAAAGTGTCCACCACATATTTCTGGTAAAATCATGACTTTATCACTATGCTTTAGAACACAAAGGAAAAAAATAAGATGTGCATTCAATCCGGATAATGATTTTAAGTCAACATCCTGTGCACCCAATTCCTTTTTCCATTCATTTTTTATATATTGAAAGAAATCTATAAATTCATTTCTTCCTGCAAAGATTACTTTATCATTTACATCCTTAAACCTTTCACTAACATAAAGCCCGCTGAAAAAGTTAGTCTTCTCTGTATCATACACAAAAGGAACATTTTCTGTTGGATTTAATATTAACGATGTATCAAATTTATTTTTTAAATAATCTAATTTAAATTTATATGCGGATGACATAGTTATTTCAAATTGGAAAAAAATATCCGCTGTGCTATTATTATAACGTACTGTTTTATAAAAACCGCTTTTTAGAAATAAGTGTTGGGCTATATACCCGTTTGACATCGTTGCAGCTTTCAGTATTTTGTAGTTATTAACTATTGCAAAATTAATAGCTAAATTTAAAAGATTCGTTCCATATCCACAGCCTTGATACTTTTTTAAGACAAAAAAGCGTCTTATTTCATAACAATTTTGCAGTCTGCGTAATGCTATAGTGCCGCAAATATCTTTCTTAGAATTAATTAAGCACCAGAAATTTCCATTTAAAATATAGTTATCAATAATATTAAGAATATCTGCATCTTTACTATTGGGTTCAAAGGTTCTTGAATTTTCTTTGAATACTTTTTGAAAAAAAGCATATATTTTTCTACTCATATCCTGTGTGTATTGAACGATCTCCATTCTATGCCTCCCGAATTATAACGTGTTAGAGAAATGATAATGCTCTGTTCAAAATGAACTGGTCCTAAAAATGCCCTTTAATTATAAATTTGCAATATTCAACAGATAACTCCTGATTATCCATCAAAAGTCGATTTGAAAATAAATAAGCCTGCCGTGTACAACCGAAACATGTTCAGAAATGAATTCCCGGTAATCTCAAATTCCCCCAAAAAAATTTCCCCCAAAAAATTGCAAAACCCCCTTGAGTTGTTCATGGGTGGTTATGATAAGTTATTATAAAAGGCAAATTACATACTGCAACAGGAAAGGAGACGTGATTATGAAGAGAAAGCAGTTATGGAGAGTATTGGGAACAGGATGTCTTGCGGTATCCCTGCTGGCATCCCCGATGACAGGCTTAAGTGCGCTGGCAGCGGAGGGGACTCCCGGCGACACACCAGACACACCAACAGAAGGAGACGGGACAGACATCACCCCAGAAAGCGGTTCTGCAATGGGACTGAATCCGCTGCAGAAGGCGAAGCCGGCTGTCGGAACCGAAGGTGAAACAGGCTATCAGCCGCCGGTGGAGGCATATACCGACACGAAGATCCCCGTTTATGGCTTTACCGAGGATTCCACCGTCTACTCCGTGGATGTGGAGTGGGGCGCGATGACCTTCCAGTATGAGAACAGCACATGGGATCCGGAACACCACGTGTCGAAGCCCGGCGCAGGCTGGCAGGTGTACGACAGTGTGGCGGATGAGGCTCTGGAGGAGACGGAGCACACCATCAACGAGATCAAGGTCACGAACCACTCCAACGCAGGCGTATGGGCTACGCTCAACTATAAAGGAGAGGGAGCCTACACAGGCATAAAAGGGGCGTTTACCTATACGGCAGATAAGCATGAGAACGTAGCAACCGCACTGACTGCGGCTACGGCGGACGGAAGTGTTCCGGCATACCTGACGCTTACAACGGCGAATAACAATAAGGGAGAGAACGGCGCCGGCAAAGAAACCGTGGGCAAGGCATATTTCATGCCGACGAATCCGGATACGAATAAGGGTGAGACGGCGCCGAGCGACATAGAAAAGTGGACACAGATCGGCACCATCACCGTCGGCATCAAGACGGAGGAGCCGAAAGCGGCAACGCCACCCGTAGGGCCGTGAACGCCGTAAGTGACGTAGTCCTGCAGGCGAAAGGCGGTCTGCGGCCGCCTGAAAAACGAGAGTCAAAAAGACATCTGAAAGAATAAAAGAAGGGAGGGATTATATAAATGAAGGAAACCGTAAAGGAAGGACGGCTTTATGCTCTTTTTGGCAAAGCGCTTCTGCTGTCTGCCGCAGCCTTTGTGATGTTGTGTAGCAATCCCCGGATTGCGCACGCCGCCTACGTCAATTTTCCTATGGGCAGTGAAGCGGACGGCTATTATATAGATGCGGACGGCAATATGACGATTTATACGGAGGAGGGTCTGGACAGCTGGTTGAATGACATAGAAGGCGCTCCCCCGACTTATAAGCAGAAGGTGAAAACATTAACGGTGAACGAGGGCGTGACGGTGATTAAAAACTTTAGCGACAGCATGTATGACATACCGTTTTCTGATTATTGTGACAATCTTACGACCGTACGTTTACCGGCAAGCCTGACTGAGATCGGAGATAAGGTATTTAATGGCTGCGACAAACTGACAACCGTGACCATCGCGGAACCGTCCAGTTTGACGATGATCGGTGCATCAGCATTTGAGATGGACACGTTTCTGACAACCATTAATATACCGGGCAGCGTGACAACGATCGGTTCAGGTGCATTTAAGGACTGCAGGGCATTGGAATTGGATGCCGCCACGCTGCCGTCCGGACTGACCGCGATCAATGACAGCATATTTGCGAACTGTTTGAAAATGACAGGCAGTCTGACCATACCGGATGGCGTGACAAGCATCGGAGACCACGCATTTGACAACTGTAGAGCGCTGGAGTCGGTGACGATACCGGCCAGCGTGGCAAGCATCGGAAGTAATGCATTTTACGGTTGTGTGCTGACATCAGTGACGATACCGGATGGCGTGACGAGCATCGGGGCATCTGCGTTTTATTACTGCTACAAGCTGAAAAGCGTCACGATACCGGCCAGCGTGACAAGCATCGGAGCGAGCGCATTTGAACGCTGCGATATACTGGATTCGGTGACGATGCTTGGGGAAACGCCTCCCACGCTTGGAGACGGAAGCGGAAGCGACGATGTGTTCAAAGATAGCGGTATTAGTACTATTGATAAGCAGATCTATGTTCCGAAATCCAGTATTGATACGTACAAGAATAGCTGGACGCAGTGGAAGGATTACATCAATGAAGAAGGTTCGGATACGCCCGATCCCGGCACCGACCCCGATCCCGGCACTGACCCCGGAACAGATCCGTCCGGAATTAAAGGCGGTAAGGTCGAGGATCTCGACCCGACGCGGGACAAAGAGATTCCCGCGGTAGGAAATGAGGGCGATGGGGACTATATTCCCGCCAAACCTGCCTATGCCGATACGGCGATCGACGTGCAGGCGCATACCGTAAGCAGCGTGGTCTATTCTGTGGACGTGGAGTGGGGCGCGATGACCTTCCGCTATGAGAACAGCCTATGGGACGCGACGGCACATCAGGCCCAGACGGGCGCAGGCTGGCAGGTGTACGACAGCGCGAATGATAAAGCGCTGGATACTAAGGAAGATGCGATCAACCGGATTCAGGTGACGAACCATTCCAATGCCGAAGTCAAAGCGGCGTTAACCTATGCCGGCGCGGCGGGGTATGAGGATACCGCAGGGAACTTTGCGAAAGCGGCGGGCGATACGGATACGAGCTATGACGGCACCGCGCTGACCCTTGCATCCGCGGATAATGGAAAAGGCGAAAAAGGCGCGGGCAAAGAGACCGTTGGATGCGTGTACTTCATGCCAAGCGGCATTAATGAAGCGCACAAAACAGGTGGCATTACGAAGTGGAAGCAGCTTGGAACGATCACGGTAGGCATAAAGACTGTGGAAGAGACTGTGGAATCGAAGAAATCGACGGAACCGACGGAATCGACGGAACCGACGGAGTAAAAAAAAGATTTTCCGGGCGTCTGCGAATGGCGCCCTGGAAAATCTAAGTTTCGTTTTGGCGGAAATTTCCGCTCTGATAGATATAAGATGATATGTAACTGTTCAGAAGGTGACGCTTACAAGGAATCAATAACAGGCAGAAAGGGGGAGGAGATGAAGAGCGCAGGATATCAAAAACATACCTGGCATAAAGAACATAGCGGCAGGGATGGCGTCATGCGAATCATAGCCGTTTTGACTGCTGTGTCGGTCACACTGGCGGCGTGTCTTTCTCCCTCCCCGGAGGCTCATGCCGCCGAAACCGGCGCAGACGGCACAGGCGGAGCGCCTGACGCCGGGAATGGCGCAGACGGCACAGGCAGGGCGCATGACGATGGGACTGGCGCAGGCGGCACAGGCGGAGCGCCTGACGCCGGGAATGACGCAGGCGGCACAGGCGGAGCGCCTGACGCCGGGAATGACGCAGGCGGCACAGATGGGGCGTCTGACGCTGGGAATGACGCGGGCAGCACAGACTGGACGCTTGATACAGGCGGCGTGCTGACAATTTTATCCGATGCCGGGATGGCGGATTGGATCAGCAATAGCGAAAACACGAATAAAGAGAATATAACGCAAGCTGTCATAAGTGACGGCGTGACATACATAGAGACCGGGGCGTTTCAGGGATGCGGCAGCCTGACAGAAGTGATCATGCTTGGAACAACCCCTCCGACGCTGGACGCCGGTGCTTTTGCCGACAGCAGCTTTGTGGCAGATGCCGGACAGGGCATCCATGTCCCGGAGGGAGCGGTGCAAAGCTATAAGACGGCGTGGAGTGAAAGCGGTTATGCACAGTGTATTTTCGATCATATCTACAGCCTGATCTACAACACGGACGGCGGAAGGCTGCCGGGTGAGGGCAGTCCGACAGCCTCTTATACAGAAGGAGAGGGGCTTGCGCTGCCCGTCCCTGAGAAGCCGGGTTACCTGTTTGACGGGTGGTATGAGAATGCGGACTTGAGCGGAACGGCGGTAGAGGCTCTTACACCCGCTGACTACGGAGAACGGATTTATTACGCGAAGTGGACGGCCAATACCTACACCGTAACCTACGAAGCGGACGGCGGGAGCATAACGGATGAGAGCTGGTATACGGAATACACTGTGGGAGAGGGGTTGCCGGAGCTGCCCACGCCCACGAAGCGGGGGTTTACCTTTGACGGGTGGTATGAGAGTACAGACTATGCGGGAAGCAATGTGACAGGCATTTCCGCGTCGGAAACGGGTGACAAGACCTATTACGCGAAGTGGGTGGCCAATACCTACGCCGTAACCTACAACGCGGACGGCGGCACGATACCTGATGAGGGCGCTTATACAGGCTATACCGAGGGCGTGGGGCTCCTGCTGCCCATACCTGAGAAAACGGGATACACCTTTGCAGGGTGGTATGAGAATCCCTGGTTTACGGGAAACGAAGTGACGGGCATTTATACAACAGACTACGGGGACAAGACCTATTACGCGAAGTGGACGGCCAATACCTACACCGTGACCTACAATGCGTACGGCGGCACGATCATAGATGAAGGTACATATACAGACTATACCGGGGGTGAAGGGTTGACGCTGCCCATACCCACGAGGCAGGGGTACCTGTTCGACGGGTGGTATGAGAGTGCGGATTATGCGGGACGCAGGGTGACAGACATTACCGCAGCCGACATCGGCAACAAGATTTATTATGCGAAGTGGACGACGATCAAAGACATTGACCCGATGGCGGCGGACTATGCAGACACGGAGATAGAAGTGCGCGGCCATACAGCGGACGGCGTAGTCTACTCCGTGGACGTGGAATGGGGTGCGATGACCTTCTGCTATGAAAACAGCACCTGGGACGCGACGGCGCATCAGAGTGTGACGGGCGGGGGATGGAAGGTGTATGACAGCGAAAAAGGCGAAGCGCTTTCTTCTACGGAAGACGCGATCAATCGGATCCAGGTGACGAACCATTCCAACGCCGGTATCAGGGCGCAGTTTACTTATACCCATCAGACGGGGTATGAGAATATCACAGAAAGCTTTCGGACAGCGCTGGACGATTTGGATACAAATTATGAAAAAAAGACGAGAACCCTGACGCTTGCCACTGCAGATAATCAAAAAGGCGCAGACGGCGCGGGGAAAGCGACCGTGGGAACCCTGTATTTCATGCCGCATGGCAGGAAGCAGGAATTGGAAAACGGCATTACCAGATGGACGCAGTTGGGAACGATCACAGTGGGCATCAAGCCCGATGAGTCAAACCAGCAGCAGTACACAGGAAAATAGTTGGCAAGGAGTGCAGTCATGGGTAGAAAAGCAAAGCTGGAAGGCGGTTTCGCATATCGGAATGAAGGAAAGACACAAAACTGCTATGCGGCGGTAAAGATCGGGGCAGGAAAGAGCGAGAACGCCGGATTCATCTACGACAACAAGGGCGAGGCACTGCACTGCTTTACCAGGAGTACGGTGCGCGGATGGAAACGAGGGTCATCCCGCAAAAAGCAAAAGGACGGGTTTGCCTCCTTGGACAGCGGAAAGGTCAGCCGGTGCTTTTTTTTGGTGAAAAAAAGCAAAAAACTGAAACAATACCGTGACAGAAATCTCGGGCTGGCTGCGAAGGCGGCGGAGCCTGAGCAGATCGAACAGGACCTTCAATGGAATTTTGAAGTGTTTGAGCGGGAAAACGCGGCAAGGATGGATTTCCTGGCGGAGACATGGCGTTATGATCCCATAGCCGCCCGCCTGAAGGGTCAGGGGGATACGGATGATGACTTTGACTATGATTTTGACGATGATTATGACTATGACTTTGACGATGATAATGACATAGAGTATTTCGGCCCGTCCGGACAAAAGAATGCGCCGGGCAGGGCGGCCGTTGTGAAAAAGAATAAGAAAGAGACCGTTATGATCGGGACGGAGAACGAACTGCTCACGTTTATGGACAGGGTCAACCGGGGCGAGCCGGAAGCGGTGAACGCGGACTGCAGGCTGACTGCCGACCTGGATTTCCACGGAAAAAAGATCCCGTCCCTGGGATGTGACAGGCAGCATCCCTTCTGCGGGACATTTGACGGCGGGGGATACCGAATCAGGGGCTTTATACTCTGCGGAAAAGACATGGCGGAGATCGGATTTTTCGGATGTCTGAAGGGAAGTGTGTACAACCTGTCCGTGGACGGCATCATAAAGGCGGGGAACTGCCCGCTGGCGGCGGGGTTCTGTGCGGTGAACGAGGGAGAGATCCACTGCTGCGAGGCCGTCATAGAAATGCGCGGCGGCCGGTATGTCGGTATGTTCGTGGGCGAGAATCATGGCATGGTCGAGCGGTGCAGCGTCAGCGGGAAGAGCTGCGGCCTGTTCCTTCTCTGGCTCTGGCCGTGTCTGCCATGGCTCGCCCTTATCTTATGGATGCTGATCAACCCGCCGCTGCCGCCGGAGGACTATGTCCCCGTCATGGCGGATGCGGCGATCATCCCGAATGAGGATGTTGAGGTGGGTGAGAGGACGAATGAGAACAAGGCAAGCTATGAAGTGCCAAAGACCCTCCTGGTCGATGCGGGAACAATGACGGCAAAAAGCGAGCCGTATGTGATCAAGAATCCCAACAGAGGGGCCAACTATGACTTTGTGGCGGTGCTGTATATGACGGACAGCACCGGCCGGGATGTGGAGGTCTACCGTTCCGGACGCATCCCCGTTGGCTACCACATCCAGGACCTGACGCTGGCGCCCGAGGATGGCAGCACACTTGCGGCCGGAAGCTATCGGGCAAAGATGATATTTTCTTTTTACAATCACGATACCGGAGAAAAAGGCATGGTGGATTCCACGGTGCCGATTACGGTAGAGATCAAATAGAAAACAGGAGAGACAGGATATGAAACGGAAAAAATGCGTGACGGCGGGAAGAAGAAAGAAAAAGATCGGGATCCTTACAAGCCTTGCTCTCATCCTCTGTATCGGGGCGGCATTCGGATATATCCGCCTGACCCGCGGGTACCGGGACTTCCTTCCGCCGGAGCACGAGGCTGCCGCCGTGGAAGGACTTCCCGCCGGGGCGGCCTCCTGGCAGCTGCTCCCGGTCAAGGAGGGGTATATCGTGGGGCTTGACACCGTGCCTGCTTACAGGGACGGGAAGCTTTGCCTGAACGTGGCGAACGGGGCGGAAAGCACCGTCTGGTTTCTGGTGCGCGTATATCGGGAGAATAGAAAGATTGCGCAGACGGGTATTTTATATCCCGGAGAGTATCTGGCGGAAGTGGAATGCGAACGGGGGCTTACCTCCGGGGAAAAGGTCACGCTCCAGATTGTTGCCTATGAGCCGGAGACGTACCACAGCGAGGGCGTCGCGCGGATCGTGTGCGAGGTCGCGGCTCCCGGGAACTGAAAAACGGAGATTTCCCAAAATTTCCTTCCTCACTGTTCATCCGCAACCGGCAGCATCAACTGTGAGCAATACCTGTCCGGATCGATTTCTTTTCCCACATAAGGTCCTACCAGACTGATTGTCCGGATATATCCGGCAGGGGTCAATCCCCGTGTACGGACCTGTTCACCCAGATAGAGATAGGCCTCATTGAGGTTGCCGTAGCTGCCGTAAACCAGCAGGGAAAGGGCGGTGCAGGCGGGAAAGGCGACCGCATCCTCCGGCGCCTGTTCCGGCAGAACGGGCATACAGACATAGGAATCGTAGGGTGTGGAAGAAAGGGTTCCCTCCAGATAGTCCGTGCGCTTGTCGATGATGAAAAACGGTTCCGGCGCAAGGGCGATTCCTTTTTCCACACATTCATGGAAAAAATCATATGAGGCATGGTATTTATCCTGAATCAGCGCGCCCTGATACCTGCGGACGCAGCATATGGCTTCGGGAATCTCTATGATGGACAGGGACATATCCGGCACATCATGGGAACGCAGCCGCATTTCCGCAATCTGCTGCTGCAGTACGGACAACTTCTCCTCCAAAGAGGCGAGAAGACCGTCTGCTTTTCCGCCGCTCTCGTAGTAGGAGATGATCTCTTCCGAACGAAAGCCCATCCGCTGGAGTTTCTGGATCTGCAGGATGCGGGTGATATTGTAGTTGTCATAGTATCGGTATCCGCTGTCCGCGTCGATGCAGGCCGGTGTGAGAAGTCCCTTTTCTTCCAGACGGATCAGGCTGGAGCGGGAAAGGCCGCAGGCGTGTGCCGCCTGTCTGATAGAAAATAAGCTGTAATCGTTCTCGTTAGTCGTGCTGTCAATCGCGTTGTCCATCGTATAAACGCTCCTTATCTTTTTCCCATAGAAACGAAAAATCTGCAGGTTCCTTGCGTTCTTCTGGGGCGGTTATGTTAGAATACCAATGATAATAATATTATAAACTGTAGGCAAAAAAGGTGGGCTGCAATCCGTTCCCCCAAAAGTGCAATCTGTACCAAAAGATGTCGAGTTGTGGCTGTCGGTCTTTCAAAATGGGTTTGCTGGCTGTTTCCTTTTAGAAAATATTCTCGACATAATTTTTCTTCTATAGTTGCTGTCAGTCAGGGCGCGATTAACCTCTTCGGTTTTCCCGGTATCCATCAGAGATTATACGACTATAACATAGGAGTTACGAAAGCGGAATGACCGGGGAGCCCTTGTCGAAGCTGCGTGTCATATTTTGGGGAAAATTGGGAAATAATTACATGGTGGGCTGTTATTATTACATGTGCGGGATTTTAGGGGATGGGTGGTGTATGATGGAATAGTACGATATAGTAAAAATTTCTGTAAAGAGAGAACGTAAAACAAATATGGATGCTGAGAAACTGGAAACACAGTCAGATTACTTTAATGAAATTATAGAGGACATAAAACAGAGAAATCTTTCCAGAAACAATATGCCGAAGCTTATTGTGGGAACAGGGCTTTCAATCATATATGGAATCCCTGGCATGAAAGAATTGGCACAATATCTGGAAACAGAAATAAGTAAAACAGGGGATGAAAAATTAAAGCAAATATGGAATAACCGATATAGCACTATAAAGAAAAAGGGGTTGGAAGCCGGACTCGTAAATCTTACGGAAGCAGAGAATATTTTGGTAGATAAAATAAAAGTACTAACGGCACAATATATTTTGGAAACAGAAGAGAAATTACATCAATCCATATGGGAAAAGGATACGGGATTCAGTAAATTATTAGAGTATTTAAGAGAAACGGTCAGCGTTAATTATAGAGTGCTTGATATCATGACTCCCAATTATGACCGCATTATTGAGATTATATGTGACAGGCTGGGAATGGGAGTGATTACCGGGTTTCAGGGGAATCTGTACTGCCGGTATCGCAGAAAAATAATGAAACAGCCAAACGATATGTATCATTGCGGTAAATATGTATGGGTACGGTTGTTTAAACCACATGGTTCTATCAACTGGATTAATGAAAACGGCAATGAGTATTTAACCAATGACTATAATATTCTGCGTGAAAAGACAGAGTATATTGAAATTGTCGCTCCGGGCAGTTCTAAGTACCGGGAGGGGGTTATAAACAATACTTTTCGGTGTATGAGAGAGGACTTTAATGAAGTACTGGAGTCGAAAGACAATTATTCCCTTTTATTTTATGGATATGGCTTTAATGATGATCATTTTGATACAGTTCTGTTTGGAAATTTTCATAGGAATGTCCTTATCCTGGCAAGGGATGTGAAGGCCGAAGTGATAGATAGAGCGTTGAATAAAAAGAATATTACCATATTTTATCATGAAAATAAAAGCGAATTTATGATTTACAAGTCAAAGAAGTATGTGATTGATATACCGTTATGGGATATTGATAAGTTTGCAGAAATGTTCTTGGGATAAGGGGGCTAAGTGACATTGAAAAATATTAATGATTGCTTGTTATCCGCAAATTGTATAGGGAAAGTGGAAAATGTTGATACAAGAAAGATTGTTGTCAGTGTTGAAAATGAGGCTGTGCTCAATGTTCTGAAAATAAATGATATTGTTATCATGGCAGGAAGCAATGCAGACGAAAAGTTAATCGGAATATTGACAAAGGTAACAAAAAAGAGAATTGAACTGGATGAAGAAGAGCGGGATGATGAGGACGAGCTGTATTCAAAGAACTATTGTGTTATCAATTTAGTTGGAAGCTTTTATAACAAATATGGGGCAGGAAAAGAAAGCAAATTTAAGAGGGCGATCAATACATATCCAGAAATAAACAGCGAAGTCTATCGGGCAGACGAAACAGCAATGCAATTGATCATGAATGCGGTTAGCAGTAAAACAACCAACGGAAAGAATCTGGAGATCGGTCATTTTGCCAGTAACCATGATGTGGCGGCTATATTAGATGGAAATCGGTTTTTCCAACGACATGCCTGTATTGTAGGCAGTACGGGCAGCGGAAAATCCTATACAGTGGCAGGAATTTTGGAGAAGGCAAATCAATTGCCGCATGCCAGCGTTGAGGAATAAAAACTT
>DKWV01000050.1 GCA_002491905.1 Lachnospiraceae bacterium UBA7143
ATAGGCGAAGCCTATTTTTTATAAGCTTCCTGTAAGATTTTTGTAAGATTCATGGTGTAGAATAAAAATTGCGACAATGTGGATGATTTGCGGTGAATGCTCGATTTTTTAAGAATGATTTAAGATTTTGATGTGCTTCTTTTAAGAAAACGATGTTATTCTTTGAGTCGGAGATAAAAAGGTGAAGACAAAGGGAAGCGTATTCCGTTATAAAAAGAGATACCTGAATTGTTAAGCATAAAGGAAAGGAAAGTAGTATCATGGGAACATTGGTGGAAATCCGGGATATCTGCAAGGTCTACAATCCCGGGGAAAATGAGGTAAAGGCGCTTGACCATGTGAGTCTGACCATCGGGGAGGGGGAGTTTGTGGCGATTATCGGCCATTCCGGCTCCGGGAAATCTACTCTGATGAACATGCTCGGCTGTCTGGATGTGCCTACCAGCGGCAGTTATTTTCTGCACGGACACGATGTGGGCAGCATGTCGGACGACGAGCTCTCAGACATCCGCAACCAGGAGATCGGTTTTGTCTTTCAGGGGTTTAACCTGATTCCCAGCCTGACGGCGGTGGAAAACGTAGAGCTGCCCCTGATTTACCGCGGCGTAGGAAAGAAGGAGCGGCTGGAGCTTTCGGAGAAGGCTCTGGACAAGGTGGGTCTTGCCAAACGTAAGACGCATAAGCCTTCGGAGATGTCCGGCGGGCAGCAGCAGAGGGTGGCCATCGCCAGGGCCATTGCCCAGGCGCCGCCCATTATTCTGGCGGACGAGCCGACAGGAAACCTGGATTCCAATTCCACCAGGGAGATCATGGACATTCTGCGGGGGCTTCATGAGGAGGGCAGGACGGTGATCCTGATTACCCATGATGATGAGATCGCGGCCCGGGCGAAGCGGGTCATAAAAATTATGGACGGAAAAATAGAGGAGGACTATGAAAATGTTTCGGAAGGCGAAGAGTAAGGCGGAAAACGCGGATGTCACCGATATCGCGGAGATGATGCCAAAGGCGAAAAAAGAGAAAAAACCCTGGGATAAGGAAAAGAAGAAAAAAGTCCGCCGCCGGGTGATTGCGGGTGTGCTGGCGGTTCTGGTTGTCACGTTTTTTGTGAGAAATTCCCTGATGGCGAAAAATGCGGCTCCGATGGTGACCACGGTAACCGCTTCAGTGGGAGACGTGGAACAGACCTTAAGTACAGGCGGAACTGTGAAGAGTGACGAGACGAGGACTTATTTTGCGCCTGTATCCGTGGAGGTTGGCGAGGTGAATGTGAGCACAGGCGATGCGGTAAAAAAGGGGGACGTGATCCTCACTTTTGACGCAAAAGCCCTGTCTGAGAAAAAGCAGGAGGCGGAGTACAAGATGGCCTCCAACGAAGGCGGCTATGAGAGCTCCGTGCATAAGAATAATGAGTACATAGCGGATCTGTCCGAGGCCGACACCAATCTGGCGGTGCTGGAGCAGCAGATTGCAGACAACGAAAATCTGCTGGATGAACTGAACAAAAAGATCGAGGAGAAGAAAGCGGGCTGGAATTATAACGGGACAAATCTGAACGTTTCCGTTCTGGAGTGGCAGAGCATCATTTCCGATGATGAACAGGCATTGGCGGATCTGAAGGAAAGAGAGGCAAGGGGGGAATTTTATGATTACGATGAGGACGAGATCAAAGAGATGTACAATGAAGCGGAGATCAAGCTTGCAAACGACAGGGATATTCTTCTGAACCTTCAGATTCAGACGCAGTATAACGGCTACGAGGAGCAGAACAATAAGGAGGTCAGAGAACTTCAGCGGCAGGCGAAGGATGTGGAAGAGCTGATTGCCTCCTATAAGGAGTATAAAGCCGAGATGAAGTCGCAGAAGGAATCCTCCGAGAACGGGGTTCTGGATGCGGGCGGCAAGGCGAAGCTGGAGGCGGACACGGCGCTGGAGAAACTGACGAATCAGGAGAAGCTGGACGCCATAGCCGAGGTGGAGAACGGCTTGAGAGCGGATTTCGGAGGCGTGGTCACGGAGCTTGAGGCGGTGGCCGGGCAGCCGCCCACGGAGAGCGGCAAACTTGTGACCATAGAGAGCACGGAGAAAGTATATGTGAGGCTGAATGTCTCCAAGTATGATCTGGAAAAGATTGCTGAGGGGCAGAAGGCGGACATTGATATCGCAGGAAGGACTTACGAAGGCACGGTGAGGAAGATTGACGGTATGGCCACCAAGAATGACAGCGGTGCAATGGTTGTGGGCGTGGACGTAGGTATCGACAATCCCGATGAGAATATCTTTTTGGGCGTGGAAGCCAAAGTCTATGTTCATATGGCGAAGGCGGAGGGCGTGGTCACGGTTCCGATTGAAGTGATCAACAGCGACCGGGAAGGCGATTTCGTGTATGTGGAGGAGAACGGTGTGGTGGCGAAGAGGCGGATCACCGTGGGCATTTCCTCCGACAGCGCCAGCGAGGTCAAGGAGGGACTTTCGGAGGGCGACAATGTCATTATGGCGAACGGCATGGAATTTGAGGAAGGCACTGCTGTGACGGCGATGCCGATGCAGCAGTAAAGGGGTAACTATGGGACAGATATGGGAATACATAAAAATTGCCCTGATGAATATCAAGACAAATAAGGGGCGTTCTGCCCTCACCATGCTGGGCATCATCATCGGTATCGCCTCGGTCATTATGGTTATTTCCATCGGCAACGGGGTGCGCGGCTCCATCAATGAGGAGCTGGAGAACATGGCCGGCGGTCAGATCGCGATCTACACAAACAGCGACGTAGAGGGCAACGATGTGAGCTTTACACAGGAAGATTTTGACCTGATTATGGAGAAAGTGGAGCATGTGAAAGGCGTCACGCCCCAGTACTCCTACTGGGGTGCAATGGCGAAGGGAAGAAAGGGCGGAGATTTTACCGCGATCCTTAACGGCGGCAACGAGGCGTTACAGATGCGGATGGGCAGTGAGCCTATCGTTCGGGGCAGATATTTTACGAGAAGTGAATATGAGTCGGCGGCTATGATCTGCGTGATCAATGAGAGCAATGCAAGGGATCTTTTCGGGACGACCGATGTGGTGGGTATGAGCTTTGAACTGACATTATGGGATGTGAGTCAGGATGTGCGGATCGTTGGTATCAGACAGGATACGCCGGCGGGCATCATTTCCGCCATGAATGGCGGCGGTTACCTGCAGGTGGAGATGCCGCTTACGTCTATGGCTTCAGGTTATGGACTTTGGATCGATAATTTTACTGATATGTATATTATGGCGGAGAGTTCTGAGTACTGTACACAGGTGGCGGCGGATGCGATCACACTTTTGGAAAATAAGTACCATGTGCGGGGGGAAAATAAGATCCTGATGCAGAGCTTTAACGATGTGTCGGCACAGTATGACCAGATCCTTGGTGTGATCACGCTGTTTATCTCCTTCGTGGCGGCGATCTCCCTGCTGGTGGGCGGTATCGGCGTCATGAACATCATGCTGGTATCCGTGACGGAACGGACGAGGGAGATCGGTATCCGCAAATCGCTGGGAGCCAGAACTAAGTCGATTCTCCTGCAGTTTCTGGCGGAGGCGGGCATTATCACCCTGATCGGCGGTCTGGTCGGCATTGTACTGGGCGCGCTGGGAGCCGCGGCAGTCTGCAATGCTATGGGATTTGCGGCGCAGATCAATGCGTCCACGGTGATTGTGGCGGCGGCTTTTTCCTCGGGCGTGGGCATTTTCTTCGGCATCTATCCGGCGAGAAAAGCGGCGAAGTTGAGCCCGATTGAGGCACTGCGGCACGAATAATGTGAGAAGTACTTCTAATCGCTCATGCCAATGGGCATTTCGCGAAGAAGTACTACGTCTCACATAGGAGAATGCCCTAAAACGGCATTCTCCGCAGTATTGGCATGTTTTACTTGCACTTTGCCTGAATTTTAGTATAATAGATTTCAGTATGAAAATCGAATTTGATGTTAAAATAACACCCAATATTTTATATGACTATATGCTGCAGCACACCTATTCGCGGCTGCCCGGACTGATGGGGACGCTTGTGGGTGTGCTGATGCTGTTTCTTTTTGCGGCGAACAGGCAGCCCCTGATATTGATTATCGCACTGGTGATCCTGCTGTATCTGCCGTGGACGCTCTTTCTGCGGGCGGCCTCTCAGGCTAAGTCCAATCCGGCCTTTCAGAAGCCCCTGCACTATAAGCTGACGGAGGCGGGAATCGAAGTCTCCCAGGATGACGTTACCGAGCAGATGGCATGGGAGGGGATGGTGAAGGCCGTTTCCACTCCGAAAAGCATCGTGGTTTATACCACGGCGGTGAATGCCTGTATTTTTCCAAAGAGTGATCTGGGCGACCGGAAGTATAAAGTGATTGAGATGATCTCTACCCATATGCCGCCGAGAAAGGTCAGGATTAGAGGATGACAACGCGAGATGTGAATGAGGTAATAGAAAGCCACAGCGCGGCGGACACATTTGCATATGGAAAGGCATTGGGAGAGAAAGCGGTTCCCGGGGAGATATATACTTTGGTCGGGGATCTGGGCGTGGGCAAGACGGTGTTCACGCAGGGCTTTGCTGCGGGGCTTGGCATCACGGAGCCGGTGAACAGTCCCACTTTCACGATCCTGCAAAGCTACGGGGAGGGCAGGATACCTCTCCACCATTTCGATGTGTACCGCATCGGCGATGTGGAGGAGATGGAGGAGATCGGCTATGAGGACTGTTTCTACGGGGACGGCGTCTGTCTGATCGAATGGGCGGATCTGATCCGGGAGATCCTGCCGGAAGGATGTATCCGTATTGTGATTGAGAAGGATCTGACGGAGGGATTTGACTACCGTCGGATAACCGTAGGGCGATAGAGGTGGAAACTTGAAAATACTGGCGCTTGACAGTTCCGGCCTGGTGGCTTCTGTGGCCCTGGCGGAAGACGACAATTTAATCGCGGAGTATACCGTGCAATATAAGAAGACCCACTCCCAGACGCTTCTGCCTATGCTGGAGGAGATCGGACGGATGGTGGAGCTGGATCTTTCCACGGTGGACGCCGTGGCGGTGGCGGCGGGACCGGGATCCTTTACGGGCCTGCGCATCGGCTCGGCAACCGCCAAGGGGCTGGCTTTTGCCCTTGAGAAACCCATCGTGCCGGTGCCCACGGTGGATGGCCTGGCTTTTCAGATGTACGGGGCAAGGGATCTGGTATGCCCGATTATGGACGCCAGAAGGAATCAGGTTTATACGGGTATTTATGAATTTTTGCCTGACCAGAACGGTCGGTTTGCATATGACATGCATGTTATCAGGGAACAGTGCGCTGTGTCTTTTGATGAGATTGCAGAGACATTGAACGGACTTGACAGGAGCGTCATATTTCTTGGGGACGGCGTACCCGTCTTTTGGGAGCGGATGGAGCGGATGATGCGCGTACCTTACACGACTGCGCCCCTGCACCGGGCCAGACAGTCGGCGGCGGCCATCGCCTCCATTGGAAGGCTCTACTACGAACAGGGCAGGACAGTGGACGGGGCGGCTTTTGTGCCGGAGTATCTGCGGCTCTCCCAGGCGGAACGGGAGCGGGCCGAGAAAGAACTGGCGGACCGCGCGGAGAGAGAATCTGCCGAGAAGGAGCGTGAGGAATCCCTATGATTTTATATCGGGAGATGCGGGCGGCGGATGTGCCCTTTATCAGCCGTCTGGAGGAGGAAACTTTTTCCATGCCCTGGTCGGCGGCCTCCTTTTTACAGATGATCGAGAAGGAGGATACCGCGTATTTTGTGGCGGAGGAGAACGGGCAGCTTCTCGGCGGCTGCGGCCTGCTTATGATTGCTGGGGAGGGCAATATCACCAATGTGGTGGTGGCTCCCGGGGCCAGAAGGCGCGGCGTGGCTACGGGCCTGCTGACTTACCTGATGGCGGAGGGTGACCGGGCGGGTCTGTCTGCCTACACATTGGAGGTGCGGGTCAGCAATGCGGCGGCCATCGGCCTGTATGGGAAGCTGGGTTTTGTGTCCGAGGGAATCCGCCCGAATTTCTATGAAAAACCCACGGAAGATGCCATGATTATGTGGAAGAGATAGGAAACGCATGGAACAATTACCACGATTGCCGCTTCTTTTATCTGTTAAAATGAAGTCAGCGGCTTTGCAGGCTGCGATCAGGTTTATCACTAAAGGAGAATGTGGAGGATTGTCATGCGCGTATATGAAGAAGAGAAAAAACTGGCTGCGGTAGTCTGTAATGCCTGCGGAAAAAAGTTATTGGTAGAAAACGGTATTTTGAAAGAAGAGTGTATCCATGTGGATCACGACTTCGGTTTTTTTGGAGAAAAGGACGGGGAGAGCGACAGCTTCGACCTGTGCGAGGCCTGTTATGAAAAGCTGACCGCCGGTTTCTCCGTGCCTGTGGAAAGGCGGGAGAGAAAGGAACTTTTGTAGGCTGCCTCCGTCTGCGTGCAGGCGCGGGGCAAAAGCAAAGTCCGGCGTCTGTATGGAGGGAGACATGTTAGATATCTGTTTACTGGGCACGGGGGGGATGATGCCCCTGCCCCACAGATGGCTTACCTCGATGATGGCGAGGTACAACGGCACGAGTATATTGATTGATTGTGGGGAGGGAACCCAGATCGCCATGAAGGAGAAGGGCTGGAGCCCGAAACCGATTGACGTGATCTGTTTCACCCACTTTCATGCGGATCACATCAGCGGTCTTCCGGGGATGCTGCTCACTATGGGCAATGCAGAGCGCACGGAGCCGCTGCTTTTGATTGGCCCGAAAGGGCTGACCAGAACAGTCAACGCCCTGCGCGTGATCGCACCTGAGCTGCCTTTCGAGATTAACTGCAAGGAGATCACGGAACAGGAACAGTCGTTTTCTTTCAACGGTTTCCGCATAGAGACTTACAGGGTCAACCATAACGTGATCTGTTATGGGTACAGCATCGTCGTTGACCGTATGGGCAAGTTTGACGTGGAGAAGGCGCAGTCTTTAAATATTCCGAGAAATTACTGGAATCCCCTGCAAAAAGGTGAGATAATAGAAGTGGATGGCCAGACTTTTACGCCGGATATGGTGCTGGGGGCGGCGAGAAAGGGACTGAAGATCACTTACTGTACGGATACGAGGCCGACGGAGAGCATTGTGAAAAACGCGTCCGGGGCAGATCTCTTTATCTGCGAGGGTATGTACGGCGAACCCGAGAAGGCGCAGAAAGCCAGGGAATATAAACACATGACTTTTTATGAGGCGGCGGAGCTTGCGAAGCGCGCCGGGGTGCGGGAGCTTTGGCTGACGCACTACAGCCCGTCACTGATCCGGCCGGATGATTACATGCAGGAGGTCAGGAAAATTTTCCCGAATACGGTGGCGGCCAGGGACGGCAGGAGTGTGGACCTTATGTTCCGGGAAGAGTGAGACGGCAGAAAACTCCAGAATCTGGACCGATATGCCGATATACATACAAAGGATATCGGAAACAGCGGCTACGGGAGGAGAATATGAAACATTCAAAGATTGCGAAGACTGTGATTATCGTGGTAATTCTTGCGGCGATCATTCTGGTTTATTATTACTATCTGGGGCACCGGGCGAAACGGCAGGAGGTCGAGGAGGCGGTTGCCGCGACAGTGGTGCAGAGCGTGCTGATGCGGGATCTGGAGCACAACTATCCCCCTACGCCCAAGGAAGTGGTGAAATATTACGCGGAGATCACGGAGTGCTTTTATAATGAGACTTACACCGACGAGGAACTGACGCTTCTGGCTGATAAGATCCAGCAGCTCTATGACGCGGAGCTGGCGGCGAATAAGACGCAGGAGCAGTATATGGAGGACCTGAAAACGGAAATTGCGGAGATGAAGGGCAAGCAGCTTACGATTGCAAGCTATGAGGTTTCCGCCAGCACTGACGTGGAGGAGTTTACACAGAGCGGGTATTCCTGCGCAAGATTATACTGTACCTTCTATTTGAGACAGCCGGGCAATGGCGGCCGTGTGGCATCCCAGGAACGGTTTGTGCTCAGAAAAGATGAGGACGGGCACTGGAAAATATTGGGCTGGGAGCTTGTGGAGGATTGAGGATTGAGAGAAACAAGTGAAACGGTGACGGTTCTGGCCGTGGAGACTTCCTGTGACGAGACGGCGGCGGCGGTGGTCAAAAACGGCAGGGAAGTGTTGTCAAATGTGATATCTTCCCAGATCGCCCTGCACACACTTTACGGGGGTGTGGTGCCGGAGATTGCGTCCCGTAAACATATCGAGAAGATTAACCAGGTGATGGGGGAGGCGCTTGCGCAGGCAGGGAAAAAGCTTTCCGACATGGACGCCATTGCGGTCACCTACGGACCGGGGCTTGTGGGAGCGCTTCTGGTAGGCGTGTCCGCGGCGAAAGCGGTCAGTTTTGCCTCGGGAATTCCGCTGATCGGCGTACATCACATAGAAGGACATATCAGCGCGAATTACATAGAGAATAAAGAGCTGGAGCCGCCCTTTGTATGTCTGGTGGTGTCCGGCGGGCATTCCCACCTTGTGGTGGTCAGGGATTACGGTGAGTATGAGATTTTAGGCCGCACAAGGGATGACGCGGCGGGAGAAGCTTTTGACAAGGTGGCGCGCGCCATCGGCCTCGGGTATCCCGGCGGCCCGAAGATCGACAGGGTATCTAAGGAGGGGAATCCTGACGCCATCGCCTTCCCAAGGGCGAAGGTGGGGGATTCCGACTATGATTTCAGTTTCAGCGGCCTAAAGTCCGCGGTCTTAAATTATCTCAATTCCTGCGGGATGAAGGGAGAGTCTTTCTGTCAGGCCGATGTGGCGGCTTCCTTTCAGAAGGCGGTGGTGGATGTGCTCACAGAGCATTCCATGCATGCGGTGGAGGCCTGCGGTCTGAAAAAGTTCGCCATTGCCGGGGGCGTGGCGTCCAATTCAGCACTCAGGGAGGCGCTTTCGAAAGCCTGTGAGGAGCGTGGCGTGGCGTTTTACCATCCCTCGCCGATTTTGTGTACGGACAATGCGGCGATGATCGGCGCGGCGGGTTATTATGAGTATATGAAAGGCGTGCGGCACGGGTATGATTTGAACGCGGTGCCGAATCTGAAGCTCGGGGAGAAGGCATAGCATATGAACAAAAAGAGATGTACCGCCATCGTGCTGGCGGCGGGGCGCGGCAGCCGCATGGGGAGCGGCGTGGCAAAGCAGTATATGCTTCTGCGGGGCAGGCCGCTCATATGGTACACATTACATGCGGTAGAAGAATCCTCTGTGATTGATGACTGCATTCTGGTCACCGGTGCGGAGGATATTTTTTATGTAAAAGAAGAAATTGTTGTCCGCTATGGATTTCATAAGGTGATGGCCGTTGTGGCGGGGGGAAGAGAGCGTTATGACTCCGTTTACAACGGGCTCCAGGCGGCTGTGGGCAAAGAGGCGGTGCAGGGTGGAGAAGATCCGTGTATGCCTGACCGGGACGGGTATGTTTTCATCCAGGACGGCGCGCGGCCCTTTCTGACGGAAGAAATTCTGGAGCGCTGCTATGAGGCGGTAAAGAAAGATCATGCCTGCGTGGCGGGAATGCCCGTGAAGGATACGATAAAGACCGTGGATGAAAACGGCTTTGCCAGACAGACGCCGGACAGAAATTTCATGTGGCAGGTGCAGACGCCCCAGGTTTTTGATGCGCAGTTAATTCTTTCCGCCTATGAAAAGCTGATGCGGGAGAAGGAGCGGCTTTTGCGGGAGGGGACGGCCATCACGGACGATGCAATGGTGGTGGAAACTTTTACGGACTGCAGGGTCAGACTGGTGGAGGGAGACTACAGGAATATGAAGGTCACCACGCCTGAGGATATGGCCGTGGCGGAGACGTTTTTAGACACATACGGCGGTTTTCAGGAGGAGAAGAGATGAGTCGAAAGGGAAGAACAGCGGCAAAAGTGTGGGTTTTAGCTGTGACATGCGTGTCACTTTTGGCGGGATGCGGCAATGCGTCTGTCTCTGAGGAGCAGGGTGAGGAGGCTCCCGAGGCGGAGGAGCAAAGCGAAGAGGCGGTCGTGGCGAACGACGGAAAGGGAGAACTGATTTCCGACGAGGATGCGGCGGCTTTAGAGTATATGAAGAAATATACGATTGCGGATGTATATGGGGATGGGGCATCCTATGAAGTTTATGCGCCCGACGGAAGTGAAAGCAGCGACGATTTTCTAAGCTACATCGATCATGGAATTAATTTTTTTGCGGCGGTATACGGCGGTGGTGACGAAGAACTGCCCTATCAGATCCTCAATGAAAGTCTGAAAGGACTGAAAGCGGATTGGGAGCAAAGCGAAGAATATTCGGATGCGAAGTTTGGCGAGGTTGTTAAAAACGGCGCGGACAGATATGTGAGCACCTCTGTCAAGACGAAGGATCTTTTCGGGACAGACTATGAGAAGAGGGTGTTTTATTACCTGGATATTCCAAAAACAGGAGTAGGCGTGCTCTGGCAAGTGGAGGTCAGTGAAATACAGATTGATGAGATGACGGAGAAACTGCTGACTGAGATTGGGCAGTGTTATGGAATCGGTCTGGAAAGTATTATGCCAAACGGGGAATGGGCGCAGGCAGATGCTAAACGGCAGGTGGATGCACAGGATACATATGAGCCCGAAGAAGGGGAAACAGCGCTTACCAGAGTGGACGGATATCAGTATCTCGGTCAGGCCACCTTGTCTTTAAAGGATGGTGAGATCCAGTGTCCGGTCCTGGCGCCGATGGGTTCCTCGACTATGGCGAAGGAAGATCATATCTACGCTTCCATGCACGGTGTTTCTGTAAATATCGACAGCACGCCAACGGGTACGGACGATTATGTACCGCTGTTGAAGAAGGGTGCCGACAGACTTTACGGGCAGAAACTGAACGACGAGGATGTGGAAAACCGAAACGTCCATAAGAGTGAAGTCATGGAGATGTCCGGCTATGAGAAGGCGTGGTATTACGTGGTTGACTATGAGACGCCCGATATTATAACGGAGGAATACTATAAAGAGGTGAGTGTGAACTGCCGGATTGTCATTGGGGAAAAATATGTCCTTACCTGTGATATTACGCTCCGTGATGATAAGTTTGACGCATCCACTAACGCGCTGCTTATGGAACTGGAAACGGCATATGGCATTGATTTATCGGAGTACTATTATGGAGAGTGAGAAAATGATTTGGAAGAGAACGGCCCTTTTTATAGTGGCGGTTTTGTGCGCGGCCATGTTTACGGGATGCACAAAAGCGGAGCGGCCGGCGGGAGGGACACAGCCCCGGGATGGAAAGGATGCCGTGACAGCCGGAACGGAAGCGGCAGGAACGCCGCGGGCAGAGACTACAGGGGAACAGGATCCGGGACCGGCGGAGGCAGAAGAAGGCGGGGAAAACCATCCCACCACTATGGCGGACTTATTGCGGGAGAGCGGTAATATGCCCGATACAGTCGAGACGCCCGAACTGCCGGAAACCGTGTTGTGGTTTAACGCCACCTATGCGTGCCTGACCTACACAAACGGCTGGGACTGGCGGTGGGTCGGTGGACAGGAGCCTACGGAGGATAACGCGGAGACGGCGAAGTATCTGCTCTATTCCAGCTGGAACGTGACGGATCGGGAATCCGGGATCGAAACGGTGAATAATCTCCTCGGAGGCGGTCACCGCGCCAAATGTCAGGAATGCATGGATGATCTGGAAGAGTGGGGACTTATGGGGCTGAGCGAGACACGTTTTGCGGAAGAGATGACCAAAATCGCGGGCGGGGAACGGACTGACATTGATCTGGGAGATGTGCCCGGGCGGTATGTGGTGGCCTATTATATGTATCATGCGGGTATTGGGGCCGAGTATATCGCGGCGTGGGATTTCTGCAGGGTGAACCAGTTGTATGCGGATTTTTACCTGTGCGGTTTTATGGACTACGGGGAGGCTATGGACGCGTCTCTGGAAAATTCACTGAGATTACAGAAAATGTACGACTCATGGGAAGAAATGATGGACGCTTACATGCTGGGTTATCAGTTCTGGCAGGGAGATCTGGCAATTACGGAGGATTCCCCCACAAGGGAGCGGTTCAGCTATTACGAAATGCTCAAAGAATCGAACGACAGTCCCTATGAACTGGACTGGAATATGGAACTGAAAAAGAGCTGGTGATACCCATAATTATAGGTGAAAATTGAAAACTTCAAATTTGTAAAAAATTGAGAAAAATAGGTTGACATGAAAATTTATTTTTGCTAGAATAATTTTTGCGCTCGACTTAAGTCAGGGCGCAAAGCGAACACGGAGAGGTATCGAAGTGGTCATAACGAGGCGGTCTTGAAAACCGTTTGTCCGCAAGGGCGCGTGGGTTCGAATCCCACCCTCTCCGCTGGAGATCCCTCTCCGACCGAATCCTTTTTCATTCGGCAATATGTTATCATATGTATTTAGCTATGTCTGGAGATGTACCCAAGATGGCGGAAGGGACACCCCTGGAAAGGGTGCA
>DKWV01000055.1:0-16723 GCA_002491905.1 Lachnospiraceae bacterium UBA7143
GAATTTCCTATTATACAAAAAAGATGCAAATTCGACCACGAATTTACATCTTAAACGTTTACGTTATTGAATTACCGCCATTCCATCAAATTGCATATTTTTTTAAGTCCATCAACTACCATCCTTTATAGGCGGATATTTTGTAATCCAACAGTTTCGCCTCATAATTCTCCGGGTGAATTTTCCACTGGTAAGGTGTAATATCCAACACTTTCTTAAAATTTCTGTTAAAAGTGGATACCGACTGGAAACCGCACCGTTCCGCCACCAGCTCCATGCTGTCTGTGTGCTTCTTCATATATTCACAGGCCATCTGCACCCGCACCAGGTTCAGGTAATCGGAGGGTGTCATGTTCATAATTTTCTGAAATACCCTTCTGAAATGGGTCTCCGACATATGGCTGGCCCCCGCCAGATCCCCGATTGTCAGCTCCTCCGCATAGTGTGCACTAATATAATGCAGCGCATAAGAAATCTGGGAAGCACCCCGGCTCTGCTTCCTGACTCTGGCCAGCTTTCCCTGATTCATGCGCGCGATATTGATAAGAAGCGAAAGCATCAGCCCCTTAACGCTCTCCGCATAAAATTCTTTCTTATAGCGCATCTCATCCATAATGCTCTTGATGAGATCGCTCATCTCCGAATACTTAGATGCCTCCACCGCCCATGCCCGGTTGTTAATGATCGCGCCCAAGTCGTCCGCATAGAGAGAATCCTCCCTGTAAACCTCCCGCAGGAAAGCCTCCACATCAATATACAGATATTCCCAGCGGCTCAGGGAAAAGTTATCGCTCGCCGTATTGTGGGGAAAGTTTCTCGGAATCACGGTGAACATATCCGGCTTGTAGCGTACCGCCTGCTCGTCCAAAACCACTTCGCCGTTCCCGTCATAGCAGAACCCGATCTCCATATAATTGTGAAAGTGCAGGGAATCTGTACCGTACGGGCGTATCCACGCCTCACCCAGCAGGGCCATACATGGCTCGTTCTGGGGAATCTCATAGTAGCGGAACTCAATTTCCTGCTTCTTTTTTGCAGCCATCTGTTATTCCTTCACTCTATCCAGCTCTGTCAGATTAACCCCTGATGCGGAAAGTATCACTTTTAATTCGACATATCTTTCTTTCATCAATTTGTATGCACCTGAATTTTTTTCACATGCCAGCATATAACTTTGTAATCTGGAAAATTCTTCAATATTCTTTTGCAACAATTCCTTTTCAGTCATACAATCACCTACTTTCACAGCCATAACTTATATTAATTGTTACAATGTAAGTATAACAAAATATAAGCAGGGTGTAAAGCCACGAAACAGGACATCCCCCGGCGGTGGAGCGCCGGGGGACATCCGTTCACAAATATATGTTGATTAGGGATATAGGTATAAGCTCATTTAATCAGATTTACTCACTCCACATCCTGCAGAGCGGCGAAATCTTCCTCGCCCGTGCGGACCTTGACAACCTTATCCACGTTGTAGACAAAAATCTTGCCGTCTCCGATATGGCCGGTATAGAGGGCCTTCTTGGCCGCCTCCACCACCGTGTCCACAGGGATTTTGCTGACTACCACCTCGACCTTTACCTTCGGCAGCAAGGTCGCATCCATCTCTACGCCGCGGTATTTTTCGCCCGCGCCCTTCTGAATGCCGCACCCCATGACCTGTGTCACCGTCATGCCTGTCACGCCCAGATCATTCATCGCCTTACGCAGCTTATCATATCTGGAAAGCTTCGCAATAATCGCTACCTTGTACATACCCGTAGCGGATGCCACAGGCACCTGCGCAACCTTCACCGCCGCATCCTTCTGTACTGCGGAAGCTGCGTCGTAGTCTTCCACACCGAGACTGGTATTTTCGTTCACATCCATAACCATCGCGCCGGACACATCCATAATGCTGAACCCGGAATAGGCCGATGCCAGTCCGTGCTCCGTGGCATCCAGACCTACGATCTCCTCCTCCTGGGAAGCCCGCAGTCCCACCGTCGCCTTAATCACCAGAAAGACAATCGTAATGGTCACAAGCGTCCATGCCGCCACCGAGGCAAAGCCGATCATCTGCAGTCCCAGAAGTTTGAAACCGCCGCCGTAGAACAGACCCGTGAGCTCCGTGCCGGAAGCATCCGCAATGGAGTAGCCCGGCGCCGTGTTCGTCGCAAAAAGGCCCACCGATATGGTTCCCCAGATACCGTTCATCATATGTACCGCTACCGCGCCCACAGGATCGTCGACCCGAAGCTTATAATCCAAAAACCAGACCGCAAACACCACCAGCAGACCCGCTACCGCGCCTATCACGATCGCGCCAAACGCATCCGTCACGTCACAGGGCGCGGTGATCGCCACCAGACCTGCCAGGGAAGCGTTCAGACACATGGATACATCGGGCTTGCCATATTTAATCCAGGTAAAGATCATACATGTCACGGTTGCCACTGCCGGCGCTATCGTCGTCGTCACAAAGATGGAACCGAGCTGCTCCACGCTCGTTGCCGCCGCACCGTTAAAGCCGTACCAGCCAAGCCAGAGAATGAACACGCCAAGCGCGCCAAGAGGAATGCTGTGTCCCGGGAAAGCGTTTACCTTCGTTACTTTGCCGTCTTTATCCGTGTTGAACTTGCCGATACGGGGTCCTAAAATTTTTGCGCCCACCAGAGCGGAGATACCACCTACCATGTGGATCGCACAGGAACCCGCGAAATCGTGGAATCCGATCTGCGAAAGCCAGCCGCCGCCCCAGATCCAGTGCGCCTCAATCGGATAAATCAATGCCGAGATCACAGCCGAGTAAATGCAGTAGCTCAGAAACTTTGTCCGCTCCGCCATCGCCCCGGAAACGATCGTCGCCGTGGTCGCACAGAACACCAGGTTGAATACAAAGTTCGACCAGTCAAAGCTCTCATAGGCTGTGAAAATGTCGAACCCGGGCTTTCCGATCAGACCGACCACATCCTCGCCCAGAAGAAGCCCGAAACCGATCAGGATGAACATCACCGTACCAATACAGAAATCCATCAGGTTTTTCATAATGATGTTTCCCGCATTCTTCGCCCTGGTAAAACCCGTCTCCACCATCGCGAACCCAGCCTGCATCCAGAACACCAGCGCCGCACCGATCAGAAACCAGACGCCAAATATCTGTCCGTTTACAACCTCCATCATTTCTTCCATAATTTTTTCCTCCTCAATGTAAAGAAGGCGCCTTGAGTTTCCTCAAAGCGCCTTTGCTTTTATGACTTGGATTCTAGCACTGTCATTTTGCCGTGTCAAGCATTTTTTGTATAAATGTATTATTGTATACAATTAAATACAATCTATGTCATCTCACGTTCCCCAAAATTCATCTGCGCAAAAATCACAGCCGCAAATACCAGCACACACCCCCAAATTTCCCGTCCACTCATGGTTTCGTGCAAAAGCAGCATTCCCGCCAGCACGGAAAAAACCGACTCCAGACTCATTAACAGCGAGGCGATGGCGGGATTGATCCCGTTCTGCCCGACGATCTGCAATGTGTAGCCCACACCGCAGGACATAATGCCCGCATACAAAATCGGAATCCACACGTCGATGCTCCCCAGAGACTGCAGCCAAGCCGCCGCCCCGGCCTGACGCATCTCTATGCCAAGCATCGGGATCAGCCCCCACACACCGCAGACAAAAAACTGGATACAGGACATCCGCACCCCGTCTACCAGAGGGGAAAAATGGTCTACCACCATAATGTGTACGGAAAAGCAGACCGCGCACAAAAGCACCAGCCCGTCACTGAGCTGTAAAGAAAAACCATCTGTCAGGCACAGAAAATAGAGCCCGGCCACAGCCACGAGAATACTGACCCAGACATTCCACCGGCATTTTTTGCCAAAAAAAATACCAAGCACCGGCACCAGAAGAATATAGCAGGCCGTCAGAAATCCCGCCTTGCCAGCCGTCGTACCGTAGTACATCCCCATCTGCTGAAGGGTGCTTGCCACAAACAGCACCAGCCCGCACAAACTGCCTCCAACCGCCAATGTGCGCCTGTCCGCAGCCGACTGCGGCTTTTTGCCCGCCGTGTACCTGTCCAGAAAAGGTATCACCGGCAAAAGCACAAAGCCACCCAAAAAGGATCGAATACAGTTAAAAGTATACGGTCCCGCCGACGTACCGCCCTGTCTCTGTGCCACAAAAGCCACGCCCCAGACAAGGGCTGTGAGAAGCAGCAAAAGAGAGTTCCTGACCTCTAATCTCAACTTTAGTTTTTTCATCCTGTTTTTCACCTCAAAATGATACGAAACAGATGCGTCAAGCTTTTCCGCTTACTTTCTACGCACCCAAAACAGTTTACTCCCTTCCTTGTATTTTCGTCAATGTTGAAGTAAAAAATCGTCGCAGCCATACGTCACAGCTGCTTCACAAGCACCAAATGCTTGACTTTGTCCAGCTCCGTCTCCCCACTGTATGCAAATCCCAGCTTCTCACAAAGCCTCAGCGATTTCTCGTTCCCCGGCCGCACAAGAGCCTGTACCCGCTCCATCAGAAGTTCCTCTTTTGCATAGGCGAGAATTGCGCTGCACACCTCGAAAGCATAGCCCTTTCCCTGCCATGACACACCAATCACAAAACCCAGCTCCGGCAGATCATACCCTTCCCGCCAGCTGATCCCGGCTCTGCCGATCACCGCTCCGCTCTCCTTCTCCAGAACCGTCCACATCCCGTAACCGTAAAAAGCATACACCTTCTCGATATAATCCCTTGTATAGGCGATTTCCTCGTCCCTGTCTGCAAAAAGGTCTTCCATATATCTCGTGATAGAAGGCTCTACATAAATTCCATAAAAACTGTCCACGTCCTCCACCGTCATCTCCCGCACCCGGCACCGTTTGGTTTCTAAAATTTCCCATGGGAGCCCCGCCAGCCGTCTGTAGACCAGTTCCAGAGAATCCTTATCCATCTCCTCCAAATCTTCCACCAGCCAGGAAGCCCCCGGAAAGTCCTCACTCTTTATGCCCTCACGCAGGCACGGCAGAACGTAACAGCCCTCCTTTCGCAGAGAGGCGTAAGCCTCCTTCTCATCCGTAACATACAGGATATCTTTTCCAAAATGATAGGTTTCCAGCATAGACAATTCCGACGCTTTCTTATGCCATAAAAGTGTACTGTCTGTTTTACTGCGCGGCGGCGCTCTGAAACGGGTTGCATGGAATCATGACATCCAGTACAAAATTCCCGTCTTCCGTATAACAAAACATCTCTCCGTTCAGACGTTCCGCCGCCTCTTTTATCGTAATTAGGCCGAAGCCGTGTTCGCTGCCTTCCTTATCTGTAACGGGCAGTGTTTCCGGCTCCATATGCAGTTCCTCCCGGCACTTGTTTCTGATCCGCATCACAAGATAATTCCTGTTATATTTCATTTGGACAGAGACTTCCCGCTTCTCCGTTTCTATCCCCATTAACGCATCACAGGCGTTTTCCAGCCCGTTTGTCAGTATGCGGCACAGATCCATATAGGGCAGATCCTCCCCGCCGATCTGAACATCCATCCTGCAATCAGCTTCCATTTCCTCGAATTTCTCCGCATAATGAATAAACACCGCATTGATATAGGGATTTTCGCAAAACTGCCCCCGCAGGACGCCCATCTGTGCCTCTACGCCTGTCAAATAGGTCAGCGCTTCCTCCATTTTGCCGTCCGCCAACAGGCCGGAAAGCGTTGCCGTATACCCTTTCATATCATGCTTCATCTTGCGGATACGCTGCTGGTTCTCAAGCTGCGCTTCCAGCATATTCTTTTGTTCCAAAAGGCTCCTCGCCCTCTGCTGCTCCCGATATACCATAAGCTGTCTGTAGAGCGCCGTAAAAATAATGGCGTAGTTAAACAACATCAAAACCAACACCAGCACACAGAGAAACACATCCTCCGGACGTTCCGTGATGTTTGTGGGAAACTGCACCACTACCACCAGCAGAACATAGTACAGCATGGTCATTCCCGCGAAAGCCCCCCAGCCCTTTCCCACTTCTTTCTGCAATTCCAGATAGGGCTTTCTCAAATACCGCCACGCCAGATATTCCAACAGTGGAAAGGCAATCAGGCGGCTCGCCAGCAGCAGGACATATTTCCCTCCTCCAAGGTAATGATCCATCAGATTGGTGACCGCCATGACCCACAGACAGGTTGTGTCCGCCAGACAAAAGGACAACATAAACTTAAACCGTTTATCCGCGCTCATCACATAGAAAAAGATAAAACTGGGTATGGAGCAGGTAAACAGAAAAATCTTGGAAAGCGTATCGAAACCCAGCAGGATCAGACCCATTCCGTTTGCCACCATCAAAAATCCCATGCCCACAGCTGCCGCCACTATAGTCTTTTTGCGGGTAAACCGCGACCGAAACAGCATGAGGAACAGAAAAATAACATGAAACATCGCCCAAAATATGGATAAATCCCTCAGTATTATCATCTGTTCCTCCTTACCGAAACGTCAGTCTTCTTTATCTTTTCTTCTACGATACAGGATAAAGATCATTGCCAAAAAAACTGCAGCAGCCAGTATCAGCCAGATAAAGCAGCATATTCCCAGGAAGGTCGGGCAGATATGGCAGAGTCCGCACCGTCCTGTTCCCGCGTCTGACAGCCGATAGGCGATGGCATAGGTGGAAAAGCGTTCCGTTTCAATGGTGATTGTTTCCTCCGCATCGTCCAGATCCGCAAGCAGGGTGAAATCTCCCTCGTGAGCCCGCAAGATATAAAAGTCTGCAGCGAGTTCCCGGAGCTCCTCCGGTACGTCTATCACGATCTCCACGGGTTCGTCAGTTTCGTGGACCGCACTCCACTCTCCCTGTCCCTGTCTCAGGTACATGGAAATATCCACATACATACCCACCGCCAGGCCGGGCGTTTCTTCCTGTGCAGTCTCAATCCCCTGCCCGATCAGATCCTTGTCCTGACTGTCCACCCGATCGTCGATCCGCTCCACGTCGATGCGGATCTCTATCGTCTCTCCTTCAGACACACGGCTGATATGCTCCCGCGTCAGCACCGCGTTCGCCACCGCAACGGCATCCGCCGCCTGTGCCCTACACAAAGTCTTATCCTTGTTGTTGACGGTCACGATGACCGCTCCCTGATTCACGGGGATCGTCAGGGACTCTACAGTCTTGCCGACCGCGTAAGGATGGTCCTCCGCCAGACTTCCGCCCGTACCCTGTTCCGTGCTGCCGGATGCGCCGTCAGCAGAATCTTCGGGCACGATCCGGCCATCTTCCACGCTATGCCCCGGCGTTGTACCACCACCCGGTTTTATGTCGTCGCTCGGTTTTGTTTCTCTGTCAGGCTTTGTGTCTTCGCTCGGTTTTGTTTCTCTGTCAGGCTTTGTGTCTTCGCTCTGTTTTGTGTCCCTGTCAGGCTTTGTGTCCTCGCCTGGTGTCGTTGCCTCTTCCGGCTTTGTGTCGTCGTCCGGTTTTGTGTCGCCATCCGGTTTTGTGTCGCCATTCGGATTTGTATCACCGCCCGGCTGCGTCCCTTCGTCCGGTTTCGTGTCGTTATCCGGCTTCGTACCTCCATTATCACTGTCATCCTTCTTCGGCGGACCGTACTTTTTGACTGTCTTCACCACTATTTTAGACGAAAAAGCTGTGTCTGTCGATACATATCGCAGTTCATAATCGCCCGGCTCCAGATCCGAGATCTCCTCGCCGGTAATAGTGATCCACTCCGTACTGCCCTTTCTGCGGTATTGCATGGTCGTATCTGTTTTCATCAGACTGCCGTCGTTTGCACCCTCCGCGCTCTCATGCTTCGGCTGCACCTTCGCAGGACCCGCAGGACGTTTCGGCACTGTCAGAGGCAGCGCATCGCTGTCTCCGGTATTTGTACCATCCCCCCTGCGGACAATGCTGATCTTCTTTCCAAACCAACTCTCATCGATCGGCACCGTACCCTCCGCCGATGCAGTGACCTCTTTCCCCTCGATCAGATAGACCTTACCCGGTTCCATTTGCGTCAATGTCTCATTTCTGTAGGAAATGCCTACAGTCAGGGGCACATCCGTCTTCGGAAGCCATTTTGCAAAAAGGGTCACATCATCCGTCAGCAGGTCCGCTTCCGGCTCCTCCGCAAAATGCCACTTATTCTCATATGCCGCCTCACGGTACCAGCCGCAAAAACCATTATCTCCCTCTTTCTTTGGTTCGACAGGTTTTTTGACGGCCTCCTGCCATGACAAACCTTTTATGGGCTTTACCTTGCTGCCTCCCTGCGAGTCAAAGGTCACCGTCAGGCTTCTGCCTTCCTTAATCGTCACAGCGGCCTCCTCCCCGCGCGGCGCTGTCTGTGTCGCCGCTACACGCGCCCAGAGTTTACCGGACCCAGCGTCAGTAACTGTCCCCGTGGCCTTTTCCCAAGTCTTCTTTCCGTCCCTGCTGATCTCCATGACGGCTGTCACGCCCGTGACCTGTCCGTCTTTCTTCCCTTTGATCGTCTCATCGCTCTTTTCAAGAGTCGGCGCAGCCGGGCGGGCCGCCAGCGCAAAGTTCTGCGG
This sequence comes from Lachnospiraceae bacterium UBA7143, assembly GCA_002491905.1. Lineage (GTDB taxonomy): Bacteria > Bacillota > Clostridia > Lachnospirales > Lachnospiraceae > UBA3282. Next base: position 8,535 of record DKWV01000055.1, read on the forward strand.
ATCGCTGTCCTTCGTATTTTTGCCGTCCCCCTTCTTGATCAGAGAAATTTCCCTGCCAAACCAGCCATTATCTATGCCGATCTCACCATTCTCATCCGCCTTGCGGGAGACCGTCTTTCCGCCCGACAGGCGGATCAGATAGGTCTCGCCCGGTCTCAATCCTGTCAGCTTTTCCGCAGGATAATCCAGCGCCGCCTCCGGCGTCTGCTCCTTTCCTTTGATCTTCACCGTTACAGACTTACTCTCGCTGTTCCCGGCGTTGTCCACAGCGGATATCTCCGCCTCCACCGTACCGGTCAGACCAGTTAACGCAATGTGGAAACCGTACTCCGTTTTCAGGGCACCGCCAAATCCGCCGTCCTCTGTATTCTCATTGCCGCTGCCAATGCGCCACTTCACTTCTTTGATACCGGAGGCCGCCATGCTGCCGTCCTGCACTTTTACGAAAAGTTCCGGCGCGGTCTGGTAATAATCCGCAGAAAGCGTTTCTCCTTCCGGCTTTACGCCAGCCTGCTCTTCTGTGGGCAGGCGGTCGGCCGTCACGGTGATCACAGGCTTTGATTCCTCCACAATCACACCGATGCCGTTCGCATAGGCAGTTACAGGCTCCGACACGTTTCCCGCGATATCCGTTGCTCTGATGTCTCCAATCACGCCCTTATAATCCGGATCGACGACGATGACCGCCGTATACAGCGCTCCTGCATCCGTCGTTGTTTTTTCTATTTTTGCTTCCTTTGTGACCGGCTCTGCACTCTGCATACTGCCGGGCGTCAAGGTATAAGTCACCTTTGCAAGCCCGCTGCCCTGTTCTGTTACCGGAATATGAATCAGCAGTTTATCCCTGCGGATAAGCCAATCCCACAAAGTTGCATAGCCCTCATTATAAGTAATGTCTCCTGACACCGGCTTCACGGTATCCAGTTTCACCCGAATCGGCGTTGTCTCCCCGGATAACCCGGCTGCATCCATTACCTGAAAAACATAAGTATGCTCTCCTTCCTGCACTTCCCCAAACGTCCACTCATGCGCCGTATCATCCTTTATCCCGCTTCCTATGGGGAAACCGCTCAGTTCCCTCCATTCTTCTCCGTCCACGGAAACAAAAAGCTGCTTCACGCCCTGATTGTCGGAATAGGTCAGGTTAATATCCGGTCTTTCCGTATACCAGCCGCTCTCCCTGCTCTCCGCCGACAATTCGGCTGCAATCTGCGGCGCGGCGATATCCACATAGCGGGCATAGTATGTCTTTGCATCTATCTCGTTCTCATCGATAACAGTCTGCACATCTCCTGTATCATCCGCCGTCAGATACCAGCCTTCAAACCGATAGCCTTCCAATTCCGGCACGGGTAAGGTCAGCCCCTCGCCAAATGTATAGGTACGATAAATTTCTTCCGCCTGATAAGCGCTGCCGTCCGGGTTTGTCAGATGATATGTCACATCATAGGAATCCGCCGTCCACTTAGCATAAAGTGTGGTATCCTCATAAATCTGGCTGTTAAAGTCAAAGGCGTTTAAGCACTTCTCGTCCGTATACCAGCCGCCAAAGACCAGCCCTCTCTTCTCAGGATCTGCGGGCTTTTGTACCTTACACTCGGCTGCGTCGCCCGCTGCGCTGCCCGCACCGTCACCTGAATCGCCTGCTGCCCGGGACGTCCACACGAGCTGAGGCTCCACCTCGCTGCCTCCCCTGCTGTCAAAGACCGCCTGATGTACATATCGTGTCTGCACTGCCGCCGCTCCGTCCGATTTGTCCGCATTGGTACGGCTGTAAAAATGATAGGTCCCCGGCTCCGTGACAGGATACCCTGCCGACAGGGCGCCGCTTCCCGCACTGTTTTTCAGCGCCGTTTCCGCTTCCTGACCGTCCTTTTTCACCGACAGCGCGCCGCCGCTTACACCGAAGCTTCCCGTCTGCGCATTCAGGGTAAATCCCGTCCTTTTTTCCGCACTCACGGCAGGGCCTGTCACGGTAAGCGCGGCCTTTGTCTTGTCGATCTTTACCGCTTCTTCCGAAAAACCTTCCGTCACATTTCCCGCCGCATCCGTCACCTGATAGTACAGATACCAGGTTCCGTCTCCTGTCTGTGTATTCGCATACGATCCTGTCTGTATCTGCGAGGCCGTCAGCGCATTCAGTCCGGATGTCGGCTTTGTTTTCGTGTTTACCCACCGATACTTAACTGACAAAACGCCGCCGGGCGTACCGCTCCCGCTCTCCGCAGACTGCGGATCGGAGAATGTCAGCGTCGCCGGCACAGCCGCCGTATACCAGCCACTCTCTTCGTTTTGATCGCCGCCCATGCTCACTGCAGCCGTCGGGCTTACCTTGTCGACCCTGATCGGCCCGACGAATCCCTCCGTCTTGTTACCTTCCCTGCCGATGCTGTCGTCTCCTGCCTGATCATAATATTTATAATAGACATACCAGACGCCGTCCTTCGTCACGTTCACACTGTTTGACGTAAGCTGCGTCAGCCCGTCAGCAGGAATTTCGTCCTTTGTATCAACAATCTTATAATACTTTTTCCCCACGCCGCTCTGGCTGTTGTCACTCGCGGAAAAAGTGACTGTCTGCGCGCTCTTCTTCCAGTCCCCGGAAATCGATGAAGGCGTGACTGTTGGCGCGGTAGTATCAATCTTAGTCACCTGTACCGTGGCTGTGCTTTCTCCGCCGTAGTCAAGATCCCGCACTTTTACCGTATAGGTGCCGTTGCTTCTGGCCCAAATCTGTCCGCTACTCGCGTTACTTTTTGCGTTATTGCCATTCGGCAGGATCACCTCGTAATTTTTACCCGCATAGTCTGTCAGGCTCCACTGCAGGGTAGCCATATCGTTCGTCCATTTCGTGGGTGCTCCGGTCAGCGTGATCTTCGGTGTATGATTGTCCACCGTGCTCTGCGAAACCATCCGATAAGCGACAGATTTTTCCGTACAGCTATGGTTTAGCTGATCTGTCACCCTGATATGCAGATATTTCGTTACAGGCGTGGTTTCCGACGCCTGATAAGTCAGGCTTGTGCTGCCCCCTCCCGCACTGATACCGCTAAGCGTATTCCACCCGCTCGACGGTGTTGCCTGCGTATTGGTCCACGCATACTCCACCTTCTTTACGCCGGAATGCTCATCCCCGTATGTAACAGGCAGGGTCAGCTTCGTATATACTCCCGCTTTCGGCGATTCTACCGTACCGCTCTCCACAGGCAGCCCGACAGACGCCACAGGGTCTACACGGTCGATCTTCTCCACTGTCACGCTCTTGGTAATGGTCGTATCCCCAGCCGTCAGCAGGAAGGTATAGTAACCATTCTCCGTTACCGTAACATTTTTCGCGCCGGTACTTAAGGTCTGCCACGAAGAGCCCGCTATCCCCGCATTTCTGTATTTTAAGGTAACCGCGCCTTTCGCCTGCAGGGAAATTGTCCTGCTCGTCGCCCATTGGCTGTTATTAACCGATACAGTCAGCTCCGGTGCGGTACTGCCGGCTGCCGGACTGCTCTTGGTGCCAAAATCCAGCATAGCGTATTTATAGGTAGTCGCTCCCGTGGTGTCGTAAGCGCCCATCACATGGAGATACCATTTGCCGTTGCTTGCGCCGCTGCCCGCTTCCTTGCGGATCGGGCAGGAAAACCCGCCCGCAGACTTCGCGGCCGTCAGTTCCTCCGCCGTCATATCTACCCAGCCGCTTACAGGCATAGTGTCAGAATCCGACCATGCGTACCGCATGGAAGTCGTCTTACTCTGATCCGGGGTGACGGTAATTTTGGCTGTCCCTACACCGTTTGCGATCCCTGCTGATGTTACGTTAAATACGGGAGCCGACGTATCTACGGACGCGCCCGTATTACCTGTTTTGCTGGCGGTTTGCTGTGCATTGGACGCCTCGCACATATCCTTGATACAATCCGAATTGGCAATGCCTGTTACCTGCAGACTTCCGGCCGCGTCGCCCTTAACCGTACCGGTAAAATACAGCACATTGGTGTTCACACCGCCCGTATATGTTGCCACGCCCCAGTTGGTATTGACCGAAACGCTGCCAATACTGGGACTGTTTGTCCCGTCCACGATCTCGTCAAAGATCAAAGATACGACAAACTTGTCTCCCGCCTTATAGATACCGCCCGCCATGGGGGCTACGGCCTCAAGCTGGGGCTCCTTCGTGTCTATGAGGCAGCGGTACTCGGTAATGCCCGTGATCTTAAATCCATTGTTGTCATTCCCGCACGCTGCAAAATTCATATATGCTTTCTCATTTTCACCGAACGGGATATACTGCTTGCCGCTTACCGTCTGCATCGTGACTTTTGCATTAACACCCTTTAGTCCCGTTGTCGTCGCATTTGCATTCGCATTAGACGGCACTGTAAAACTGTTGGTATTATAAATGCCAAAGTATCCCGAGAATTTCTGGTTCGCCAGATCAAGCGGGCTGTTGCCATTTTTATCGGATACGGTCTGCTTGCCCGACGGCCCCCATGCAGAGCCCACCCATACATGTCCCAATCCATCATCAAGAGTTGATGTTGTCATCTCATAGCGGTATCCCCAGCCGTCACCGGCCGCCTTACTGCCATGAAAATATTCCTTCTGCCCGTTGGTGAGCGCAGGCATGCTCTGAGAAAACCGGGGAAGGTTAAACGGATCACTTTTGTGGCCGCCAAAATTCGTCCTTCCATTATATAAATTGATACCATTATTTTTACCGTTCGTCTCACCGCTGCCGCCGTCCACTATCTCATATTGGTGGCAGCTTCCCCTCTGATCCCACGATGCGGTATTCATTGCATTCGTGCCATCGGGATTATACAGCTTTCGGTCGATTGTGTAATTACTTCCCTTCCCCATCGTCCTGCTCGCGCTGGTCGTGCTTCCCAGCTTCCCGCCGCCCTTGACGTAGTAGATTTCCACCGAATAGGTACGGTCGGCATTGGTATAAGCGGTCGCGGGCTTTCCGCTGTACGCCGCATTAACCCCCTGCTCGGAAATCGTGATAGTCTGAGAGGTCACCCCCGCCGCAAAGGTCAGTGTCTCCGCCCTATGAGTAAAGTGCGTGCCGCCCACCGCGGAACCGTTGACCGTGCGGTAGTAGACCGTCTGCGTGCCCTCGCTTCCGCCGCTCCTTGTGACCGTAAAGGTATTATTATTGTTATTCTTAATCGTAAAGCTTCCATAAGCGGGCAGTCCAAGTCCGATGGTAATCTGGTCACTGTAATAAACAATGCTGGCAGCTCCCGTACCCGTTACTGCGTAAGCTCTGGCATAATAGGTAACGCCCTTTTGCAGATTCTGTGCCGTCACGCTGACCCTGCCATTCGAAACGGTAACGGGCTGCGCGGTTTTTGCTTTACCGTTATAGAGCGTAAGGCTTGGATTGGTCATGATGCCCCAGACAAACCCCGTCTCGGTAATGGCTTCGGCTCCCGGCTCTTTTAATACTGCATTCAGCGCCTTCGTATTTTGATCAAAGGTCGGGGCTGCAAACTCCAGAGGCATTGCAGCCACGGTAACAACCGCTGTGCAGGTTCCAACGTTTCCCGCTTTGTCCTTTACATTCACAGTAATATTTTTAATGCCCGGCTTGGCTGCAAAGCTTTCTCCGACAATCTCTACCGTACATTCTTCCACCGGCTCATTGTCCGTGATGGTAAGCCGGTTTTGAATCTCAGCCTTGATTTCTTCATCCGTTGTTCTCAGCATCACCTGAAAAGGCTTAGCGGCAACCACAGGCTTCTGAATATCCTTCCATGCCGCATACAAAGAAACACCCTCACTGACTGCCGTCAGTTTTGCGCCCGCCTGATAGATAGTTGCTGAACTTGCGCTGTTATACCTCCATCCTTCAAATTGATACCCGCTCCTGACAGGCTTTTGAGAACTAAGCGTCACGTTGCTGCCTTTCCAAAAGCCCTGCAGCGCGGGAACTTTTGTCACGCCGCTTCCGTTCCCCTGATAACGGACTGCCAGCGGTCCTTGAAATCTGGTTGTAATCATGTTTCCCTCGCTGTCCTTTACCGTAATGGTCACCACGCCGGTAGCCTGATCCGCGGATACGCTGTAACTTGAGGGAGACACCGTGGTCACCACTCCTTTGATCGTCAGGGTAACCGTATAGTCCTGTGAGGAATTCGATCCCTGTTTCGTAATATCCTTTAGGGACGCGTCCACATGCGTATAGTTAAGCTCTTTCTTCGCATAGGTATAGGCATAGAGCGGCCCGCAGTTCTGCGCTCCTGAAAATCCGCAGAAATACCGGTATTCCTGCGGTATCCCGCTATTAGCGCCGACCTTGAATATGCCGCCTACCGTGCACCGGTCAAAATCCTCGCCCGGCGTAATTACATTGACATAGGCGACATGCGTAAACCGCATATCCGCGTAACGCTCATGACCCGCATATTCTACGGAATTATTTTCCTTCGTCGTAATCTCAAGCACTGCGCCGGAGCCGAGATTAGCTACGGCGTCATCATAGTCGTACACATCGTCCAAAAACGCATATGTCACGCCTGTATCAAACCGTTTGGTCTCCTGAAAAGTGGTATAGTAAAAGCCCGTTCCCTCGCCGCCAAGTTTTTCCAGCGGAATCGGTCCTGCCGTCAAATCGGGAGCCGCCGCCCTTGCCGCTTTCCTCACTCTTACAGGCGCGCTGCCCGTCGTTTCCACTCCCTCTATCTCATACATGGCGGGGGCGTACTTTTCCCGCTGTCCCGCCTCGTGGAACCCCTCGCGGATATCCGCCAAAATAGCGTTCAGCTTCTCATCTTCCGCGTCTTCTTCCGTCAGTGCGGCTGTCACGTCCTCATAAGCCTCCATCATCGCCAGACGGGTATCCTTATCCATAGAAAGCACCGCTTCATACAGGCCTTCTTTCTCTCCCGCAAAATATTCTTCCAGAAGCCGATTCAACAGCTGCCATACAGGCGAAATATTTTCTTCCACGGTCACCGTAATCTGCGGCAGACTCACGCCCTCCGCAAGCGCATATCCCTCCGGAAGAACCGGCGCGAAAACATAAACACCCTCCGCCTCGCCGTCATATGCGGGCGAGGACTCCCATGCGACATCTTCTATGACAATTTCCTGAGAGATATCTTCGTCCGCCGGCTCCTTATCCCCCGATGCGTTTTCTGCCTCGTCCCCGCTGCCATCCTCTCGTGCGGTTCCTTCCGCATTTTCGTCGTTTAACAGCGTTTTTATCTCCAAATCATCTTGTGTATTTTCTGAAAAATACGCGGGCAGCACAAAAGCAGCGGTGTGAATCCGCCATGCCGTCGCTGTATTCTTTGCAGAGTCGTCCGCCGTATCACTATCTGTGCCTACTCCGTCTCCGCCACTGTTGTCCGGCGTACCTGCCGCTTCATCTGCGCTGTCCCCGTCAATTGCCTCAACGCCTGTATCTAAACCGCTTTCATCGCTTTCTGTTCCTGTGTCTGCGCCGCCTTCATTACCTCCCTCACCTGTTCCTGCGACCGCGCCGCCTTCATTACTTCCTTCGCCCGTTCCTGCGTCCCCGATGCCTTCATCACTTCCTTCGCCTGTTCCCGCGTCCCCGACGCCTCCTCCGCTTCCTTCGCCTTCGTTGCCTGATACAGTGCCTTCCTCATCTCCCGGTTTTGTTTCCGTACCGCCATTTCCCGCATTGTCACCATTATCAGCGGAATCGTCCTGGTTCAGCATGGCATAAACCGCCAGAGTCTCCGGCAGATTCAGCTCTTCCACCGCCGTGCCCACGGGTACGCGTTGATCCGCTGCTTCCTCGGAAAGCGCGGCAAATCCTGTAACTGTATACGTTTTTTCCTGTTTTTCTGCCGACTGAACGGCCAGCGCCGTCAAATCCATGCCCGTGAAAAAAACAGCAAAGGAAAGCACTGCCGCCATCACTCTGGCCAGCTTTTCATGCACATGAACCTGTGTCAGCGTATGTAAGAACACATTATATACAAAAACAAAAATTACCATTGTTATAAACACAGGATATTTTAAGATAGGATGCGATGTGCCAAACCGCATCAATGTCCGAATCGTATCTTTCTTTGCTTTCCGCAGCGTTTCTATCGTCATATGAATTCTACCTCCGTTTCCAATTATGCTGTGCCTTTTTCATGGCGCGACCGCCGCTTTATCTAACGTAAGCACATTTTACAACCCCCCCCCCCCCCCAAAAAAAAAGGGGGGGGGGGGGG
>DKWV01000055.1:16988-32399 GCA_002491905.1 Lachnospiraceae bacterium UBA7143
AAACCCCCCCCCCCCCCCCAAAAAAAATCGGGGTGTCGAAAATGACATCTTTTTTGACGAAAACGGAAAGCTTCTATTCCCCGCTGTGCCTGCGGATCATTTGCAAGTCAGTTCTATACATGCTATCATTTAGAAAAATATACATCCGCTATAGGAAACGACATGAAAAAGGAGAACGTGTATGATCCACATTGCAGTCTGTGAAGACAACATCAAAGATCTGGCTCATCTACTGCACATACTTGGCCGAACAGATATCCTCTGCGACATAACGGAATATGCAGACGCCGAATCCATGCTCCACGATATGGAAACATGCGGCAGGAAATTTGATCTGTTCCTGCTGGATATTTATCTGCCGGGAATGACCGGCGTGGAAGCGGCCCACCGTATCCACGCACAGAACAGGAACGCCCTTCTGGTCTTTCTGTCGAGCAGCGAAGATTTTTACAGGGAGGCCTTTGACCTCTATGCTTTTCATTATCTGATCAAACCCGTGCAGGAGGATTCCCTGACCGAGGTATTGCAGAAAACCTCCGACATCATCAACCGCCCGGAGAAAACGCTGCGAATCTCTTTTAACGGAGAAGATACCATACTCCGCCAATCGGATATCTCTTATGTTTCCAGCTCCAACCATATCCTGCACTTTCACATGCAGGACGGGACGAAGCACATCTCTTACGGCAAACTGGACGAGATGCAGCCACGGCTGACCGAGCACTGTTTTGTGCGCTGTCATAAGAGTTTCATCGTAAATATCCGGCACGTCACCAAACTGACGAAGGAAGGTTTTTATATAGAAGATACACTGATACCGATTTCGCGCACTTACGCGGCGAGCGCCAGAGAAAGTTACAAGAAGCTTTTGTTTGACGTTTTTTAGAGTATCACATAGACAATTCAGCCGCTTTTTTATACAATAATAAAAGCAACAGGCGTAAAAACAAAAAGGAAAGGAATTATCATTATGGCAAACAATCCAATCGTAACTTTTACCATGTCAGACGGCGATGTGATCAAGGCGGAATTATATCCTGATATCGCGCCGGTTTCCGTCAACAATTTTATCAGCCTGATTAAACAGAATTTCTATGACGGCCTGATCTTCCACCGGGTTATCAAGGGCTTTATGATTCAGGGCGGCGACCCGGAAGGTACCGGCATGGGCGGTCCCGGTTACTCCATCAGGGGAGAATTTAAACAGAACGGCTTCGATAATGACTTAAAGCATACGGAGGGCGTTCTCTCTATGGCCAGAAGCATGCATCCCGACTCTGCGGGCAGCCAGTTTTTTATCATGCACAAGACAAGCCCTCACTTAGACGGCGCTTATGCGGCGTTTGGAAAAGTGATAGAAGGTATGGATGTGGTGAACCGCATCGCTGAGACAGCTACCGATTATGAGGACAGACCCCTAGAAAATCAGGTAATGCAGACGGTTACCGTCGATACTTTTGGGGTAGATTACCCGGAACCGGAGAAGCTGTAAACAGATTCTCAAAAAAGTATTATTCGGTACTGTTCAGTACGGTTTTTATAAAATTTGTTGTCAAAATTGTTGTCAATTTTTATCTTGAAGAACAGCGTAAGACACTCCCTTGAAGATATTAAATTGCAATGTTAAAAGATTTTTAGGTTCTTGGACAATTCGTCCAATGCTTGTTTTTTCTTTTCCTCCGTAACTTTGGCATAGATATCCATCGTTATGGAGATGTTTGCATGACCCATTATCTCCTGAATAACTTTGATGTTTGTTTCGTTTTCACAAAACCGTGTGCAGAACGTGTGGCGAAAAACGTGGCAACTGAAATGCGGGATGATAATGGGTTCTCTGCTTTCTTCCTGAGCTTTTTGCTCCTCCTCTTTGTTGCACCATCTTGTTATTGTGTCGATTGCTCTGTTAATTGCCTCCGGGGAGCGCAGCCTGCCTTCCTCATTTACAAATATGAATCCGGTCATACCGCTTATTGTGGGAGTAGGGAAACCTCTTTCCTGCTGAGCCTTATATTCCGCTTTCAAAGCGTCGTACACCTGATCGATCATAGGAATATCCCTTATGCCCGCTTTGGTTTTCGGCTCGGTAATCGTCCACTGTGCCTTATCATCTGTACCCGGACGGTACTTGGCAGCGTGCGTGATATGAATAACACGGTTCTCAAAATCCACATCGACCCACCGAAGCCCCAGTGCTTCCCCCATACGACAGCCCGTGCCAAGATAAAAGGTAAATAACGGCACATACTTCACATGGACAGGATCATTGGCAGTAAAATTCATAAACTTTTGCTGCTGCGCTACTGTCAGAGGGTCTTTTGTTTCCCTTGAATACCCTGTTTTTTTCTTTACCTGCGCCATAATCCCCTGCGTTGGGTTCTGCCGGATAACCTCATCCTTGATCGCCATCTCAAATACAGAATGAAGAATAATATGGATATACTCAACGGTACGGACTTTGAGCTTTTTTTCCTCGATCAGATAGAAATAAAAGTGAACCATATCCGCATATCTGAGATTTGCCAGCTTTTTCTTCCCCAACACATTCCCCACATAATGTCCATAAAGATACTTATATGTATGAAATGTATTAGGGCGCAAGTCATATTTCGTGGCAATATACCGCTCAAACATATGATTCAGTGTAATGTTGCGGGCTTTTACCGAATCAATCCCATCGAACTGGTCTTTCATTAACTCCTGTTCCTTCTTGCGGAGGTCCGCCAGATCGCTTGCGTAAACGCTCCTGCGTTTTCCATATGTATCCGTATAGGTATAAACATACCTTTTGTCAGATGCCCGTTGACATTCCCCTTTCCAGAGCGCCCTCCCTTTAAGGTCTTTTCTTGCTTTTGCCATACTTCTCCTTCCTAATCTTCAAGAAAGAGAGTTTGCAAATCAGAGTCCGGCTTCCTGATATTGTTGATATAACAACTCCAAGCCTTTCTCAATAGCTTCTGTTTGGGTTAAATTGTGTTCAGAGGCAAATCGCTTCAGTTTCTCATAATCTTCCTCTTTCATCCGGAAGCCTGCTGAAACTTTTCTTGGGGATGCAACTTTTGGTCTCCCCATTCTTGCCATTAAATTTTACCTCCTTCCTCTTTTCCCCATTATACTAAATGCAGAACATAAAGTCAACTTTATTGTTCTGCATTTAGTAAGTCCGCCCTTACAAACTCACTTTCTATGCCTACTCCTTATTACCCATACGAAACATTTCCAAATATTCCTCAAATATTTCACAATTTACTAATACCATCTTACCTATTTTATATTTTGCACCCGCTTCCTCTGCCAAATCTTCAAAACTACTCTGGCTCATATCATAAAGCTCTGCTCCTGTTTTATATCTTACAAACCGTTTCCTTCCATATCTTTCTTTCACTACATTTATCACTTCTATCTTTTTCAAATTACCTGCGTTTTTCATAATCCTCCTTTCACGACATTGCCTACCAATAAAAAAACAGGTTGTACAAGTTCCTATCCTTTTATCCATAGGCAACAGCTCTTTTCAAAAATCCATACGGGTGACAGCTCATTACACTGTCCACATCGGTATCGCACCGTCATTCTAAATTGACCGAATCACAGACCACTCTGCAACCGGAAGTATCATTATCAAAGATGTGCCTCATTGCCTCATGTAACTGCTACACTTTTTGCCAGACATTTATCGCTCACTGCCTTAACTTCAATACCAGCTTTCAGTATTCCCTCGTACACACCTCCATATAAAAAATGGAAGCAGGCAGTTCTTGGCGTGTCCGCATAGCGGCTCCGCACACCCCACACGTCCCGTATGTATTTGCATATTCAATTTTCAAGGTACGTTCCGGCAGAAATTATTCTGCCATTTTGGATAAAATCTTTTCCGGACTTGTCAGCCCAAAAAGCACATAAGCACTCTCCGCCTGCTATGAACGGTTCTGTAAAGATTATGTGCTTTATAGGAATGACAAATTTATAATCTAAGCTTATCGGGTCCATATTTACTTATTATCTGTAACAAGATTTTCTTATGTATATCCTCTGCCTGCCTATATATCTCACATAAAGTATCCAACTCGTCAGAAGAAAGGGTATTGATATACGGCTTGTAATCTTCCCCAATAAAGATTCCTCCATCTCCTCCCTGCTTTGTATAAATCGGATATCCGGGAGATAAAGCCTGAATATCTCTCTCTATCGTACGGGTAGTAACTCCAAATTCTTCCGCCAGTTCCCTCGCTGTTGTGCGCCGCCGGATAATCAAAATATTCATAATTTCCGTTCTGCGGTCATTTGTATTCATGCTTCACCCCCCTTCTACCGATTCTCTTATTACATTGTAAATAGTGAACCCGACAAATCTGGTCTTATTCAAAAAAGTTTTTAGATTATTTTCAGCATTGTTTGGCTCCAGTCTTTTAACAGACACCATCCCTTATCTTTTGTTGACTTTTCCCTTGCTGCTTGTTAAAATCAGTAGTGGATAAAATCAAAAATTAAAAGCGGACACTCAAACTGCTATGAACCTGAACAGGGTAATTCTGCCCTGTTCCAGTTATGGCGGTTTTTTATTTGCCCAGGCAATCTCCCATAGCCCAAATATCTCACAGGCTTTCCAAAAAGCAGGCGGTAACGCCCTTATGTGTTGTAAAACACTCGCCTAAGCTCGCACAACACGCAAATTCCCTACGGGTAATTTGCCACGAATAGCAAGCACTGCCTGCGTATATACGCAGGCGGGCAAACATCCATCTTCACCTCACGGGAAGATGAATGTTTTTGCTTGCAGAGGGAAAATCCCCCTGACCCCCTTAAATGCAAAAATTCAGCATTACCCGGTAAAGCCTGTCCATGTATTTTTGCTTCAAAAGCCGTGCCGGAAACGGCATCATAAAAAGCCAAAATAATAACTATAGCCTGAAAGGACAAAGAAATGGATAAACACAGAAACAAAAACCGTTCCCGAAAATACGGAATCGTAATCCACCTCAGCGAAGATGAAAAATATATCCTCGATGAGAAAACAAAATGCTCCAACATGACAAGCCGCGCCGCCTTCATCCGGCACCTGATTTTATACGGTTACGTCTATGACATTGACTATTCTGAGCTTCAGGAATACAATGCTGCGCTTGCCAGAATCGGGAACAACTTAAACCAGATTGCAAAGCGAATGAACGCCACAGGCAATGTATATAAAGCTGACGTAAATGAAGTAAAGGAGCTAATGCAAAAAGTATGGCATACACAAAAATCCATGCTATCACGGCAACCGTTAATAGAGCAGTAGACTATATCTGCAATCCCACGAAAACCGATGAGGGCATACTGATTTCCTCTTATGGGTGCAGCCCCGAAACCGCCGCCTATGATTTCAAATTTGCGTTATCAAAGACCAACCAGTCAGATAAAAACAAAGCCTATCATCTGATACAGTCCTTTTTCCCCGGCGAGGTTTCTTATGCGGAAGCCCACCAGATCGGCGTGGAGCTTGCCGACAAACTTTTAGAGGGAAAATACTCTTACGTTGTCAGCACCCATATAGACAGGGGACACGTCCACAACCATATCATTTTCTGCGCCGCTGATAACATAAACCACGAGAAGTATCACGACTGCAAAAAGACCTATTACAACATCCGCAGTCTGAGCGATGACCTCTGCCGGGAGCATGAACTTTCCGTCATCACGCCAGGAGAAAAGCGGGGCAAAACCTACAAGGAATGGCAGGCTGGCAAAAGCGGTTCTGCATGGAAAGAGCAGTTAAAAGCCGACATTAACGAAGCCATAAAAACCGCCTCAACATACGAGGACTGCATTGAGCTGATCCGGGCAAAAGGCTACGAAGTCAAGGGCGAAACCTTCGGGGAAAATGCACACAAATTTATCTCTTTCCGCCCTCTGGACAGGGAGCGTTTTGTCCGTGGCAGCGCAAAGTCTTTAGGTACGGAGTACACCAAAGAACGGATCAGGGAGCGCATTGCGGAAAAGGAGCTTGCAAAGGATAAAAAACGTGCGCCGTTCCCCATTCGGAAGAAACCCTTTGTCAGAGATTATTCCAAGAAAAATCTCATTGACACCACCGAGGATAAGTTTGCCGAAAGCCCCGGTCTGAAACATTGGGCTGACATCCAAAACCTCAAGATCGCCGCCGCAAGCTACAGTCAGGCAGGTTCTATCGCAGAGCTTGAAAAGCAGATCGCCTCCAAGTCCGCGCTTGCAAAAACCGCACGGGAGAGCCTTGTAGAGACGGAACATCAGCTAAAGGATTTCGGGCAGGTTCTAAAGTATGCCGAACAGTATAAAGCCAACCGTATCTACCATATCCGCTACCAGAAGTCAAAGGACAAGGACAGATACCTTCGCCAGTACGAAACGGAACTCCTACTCCATGACGGCTCTGAAAATATGCTGAAACGCCTCGGCATTGACACGAAAAATCTCGATGTGGAAAAGCTGCGCAGCGATTACAATGCGCTGTACTCCAAAAAGGAAGCTCTGCAAAAAACATACAAGACGGCGTCAAAAGAACATGATGCGCTGGTGCAGAAACTGGATAATCTGAAGCAATACCTTGCCTCTCCCGAAGTGTCTGTTGCCAACAAAAATATGGATAAAGATACCAAATCCCTCTAAATTCAACATAAAAAAAGTGCATCGTGCTGAAGCTGTTACTCCATCACGATACACCCTTAATTTTAGCAGTCTTTGGACACCTTTTCCTTTATGCCTTCGTTTCTTATATACATATTTTTATCACTGCATTGATTTTCCTATCTGTATCTACATCATCTATCGCTCTACATCTCGCGCCCTATGTTCCCTTTTTCTTTTGTTATAGGCGTTTACAAAACTCTGGAACCATTGGATATCCGGATTTCATTGTTCTAAACAAGATAAGTTTTCCCCAAAATAGTTATTTTTCATCTATCAAAGTCAACAATATAGAAATATCTTAGTTATGAAAATCCCCCTAAGAATCAACTGGATTCAAAGGGGAAATATGTGCTGCTTAATCTGATCTCTATTTTTTTATTGTCTTAATCCCGCTCGGCTGTTTCGGCTGATGAAAAAGATACACGCATCTACTGTTCGCCGCCATTTCAGCCGATTTTCTTGCTGTAACTTCCATCAATTTGGCGGCTACATTTTTGCTATGATTTTTCATTGCAATTCCCTCCTAATACATATTATAGTTTATTATAATATATTATATAATTCTCCTAGTAACTATTATATTGCATGAAAGAAATCCGACAATACATGTCATTTTCCCCCCGTAGCACCCATACATCACTACTGCCGCACGGAAAACACCGTCCTTGTATTCCACTTCCAGCTACCCACAGTACGGCTCTACCGCCTGCTCCACAGAGTACAACCCCAGACCGTGGATATGCCAGTCGTTCTTTGTCGTGGCATACCGCCCGTCCCTGTCCCTCTACGGAACAGCTCAACTTCAAACAGCTCTTTCAGGTACTGCTCATATCCGGATACATAATGAGTAGCTCCGAGCGATCCATCCCCCTGATGGCATGCGTCGCCCAGATATAACCCTTGGCCTTTGAAACAACAGGAATGGAATCATATAAAAGATAACTTACACATTTTATCCTTGCTTGTACTGTGTTCGTTAATGTATAAATTCTCTTAAATATCCTACTCATATCTCAATGCTTCAATTGGACTCAACTTCGCCGCTTTTCTCGCGGGGTAGATGCCGAAAAAAACGCCTACACCTGTAGAGAAGACTGCGGCAATAATTACCATAGGTACATTGACCTTTGCTATGTAACCCAACACGCCGCATACTGCGATGCCTCCCAGAACCCCCAGCACAATCCCGATCAGACCGCCGATGAAGGTGATGATGCCCGCCTCCGCCAAAAACTGTAAAAGGATGGACTTCGTTCTGGCGCCCAGAGACTTTCTGATACCGATCTCCCGCGTTCGCTCCGTCACGGACACCAGCATGATGTTCATCACGCCAATACCGCCCACCAGCAGGGAAATTGCTGCGACCAAAGAGATAAAGAACGTCAATGTACCGAGAATCTCGTCATACTCTGACGTGTAATCTGCGAACCTCTCCATCAGAATCTTATTTTCTCCACGCACGTTATAGCGGTTTTCGATAAGCCGGATTGTATCCGCTGCAACCTGTGACACATATTCGGAGTTCTCTGCAATCACATAGAGGTAACTGGAGTCCTCACTTCCATAACCAAATCCGGATGCCATGGATTTTAACGGCATTTCTATCTGTAGAGAACCACTTCCACTCATATTAGCAATGAGTCCCGCCGGTGTATCCTGCCTAATTCCCACGATCCGAATATCCTGGCTCACATTCTGGAGACTCAACTCAAAGGTCATCCCCACCACATCTGTGGTACCGTACAACAATCTTGCGCTGCTCTCATTGATAACGCAGACCATACTAGCTGAGTCGTACT
Organism: Lachnospiraceae bacterium UBA7143; assembly: GCA_002491905.1. GTDB lineage: Bacteria > Bacillota > Clostridia > Lachnospirales > Lachnospiraceae > UBA3282. The sequence goes on from DKWV01000055.1 coordinate 25,433, forward strand.
CATTTTGCGAGAAATACCTGCCTCTAACGATTGGTTCGTTGCCGATCGCATACTGCAACGCCGTACTGCCGCCCTCAAGATTCGCCGAAAAGTCACCCTTACGTGCCTTGCCTGTGGCTCCCCAATAACTGTATTGCGTTGTAACACCTTTCACATGTGCCACCTTTTCTTTCACCAGTTTAAAATCATCTTCCGTAAATTTTACATCATTGCCTTCCACCCCACTGTTGGTGTAAATGGTAATTTTTCCGCCATACATATTGTCCAGTTCTTCTTTGACGGAGCCGCGCACCCCGTTACCGATGGAAATGATCATGATGACGGAGGAGATACCAATGATGATGCCCAGCATGGTAAGGATGGAGCGCGCTTTATTACTCTTGATATTCATTACGGCGATTTTTATGTATTCCCATATTTGTGCCATTTTATTGTCGTTCCTTCTTTCTAATCTTCAGGAAATTCCTGTATTTTGAATTTCTCCAAAAAAACTTAAAACATTTTGGTGTCCTTCCGATGGCTAAACATCTTTAAAAGTTCACTTCTGCTATTGTGACATTGACGCTACCGTCGTGCCGTCCTCAAACTCCATGCCGCTTGCCATGATCACGTTTTCGCCCTCTGACAATCCTTCTTTTACTTCGCTGACACTGTCAGATGCGATTCCGGTAGTGATGCGGCGCTTCTCCACCACGCCGTTTTTCTCCACATATACGAAATCACCGTCTCTGTCGCTGTTGATGACTTCCAAGGGGATGGTTACAACGCCCTCCGCTTTTGCCATATGGACATAAACCCTGGCTTCCACGCCCAAAAAGATATTCTCATCCGGGTTGTCGATATTGACATTCACGCCCACTACCATAGCGCCGCTGTTATTCTGGGTCGCCATGCCGTCGATCTTTGCCACCGTACCCTCATAGGTCTTGCCCGCGATATCGACGTCCGCCTTCTGTCCCACAGCGATCTTTTCCAGATCGTACTTGGAGACGTTTAGCCGTACATATACCTTTTCCAGACTCTCGATGGTCACCAGTTTTCCGCTCTCCACGGGCGGCTGTCCGGACACTGCTTCCAGTTCCGTGACCACACCCGCGAAATCGGCTTTCAGACCGTTCTCCACTTCAACGATGGCATCCAGTTTCTCCTGATTCGTCAGCTTTTCAAGCGCAGTGTCCGCCTCCAGTTTCGCCTTCCCGCCCTCGTCCAGCACACCCGATTCAGAGGTCGCTTTCTGAGATTTCATCTCCGCCTGATATTCCTTGTAGGAGGCGATCAGCTCCTCCACTTCCTTTGCCTGTCTCTGCAGGTCGCGGATTTCTTTATTGTTCGATTCCTCATAGCCGTTATACTGTGTCTGGATCTGGAGATTTAAAAGCGTATCCCTGTCGTTTGCCAGCTTGATCTCCGCGCCATTGTACATCTCTTTGTATTCTTCATCACTGAGATCATTGTATTCGCCTCTTGCCTTCTTCTCCTTGATCTCCGCAAGCGTCTGTTCATCCTGGGCAATGATCTGCTGCCATTCCATCACGGATACATTCAGGTTGGTGCCGTTATAACTCCAGCCTGCCTTTTTTTCCTCGATCTTTTTGTTGAGTTCATCCAGCAGCTTCTCGTTGTCCGCGATCTGCTGCTCCAACACGGGGAGGTTTCTGTTCGCCTCTGCCAGATCGGTTATGTATTCGTTATTCTTATGAACGGAGCTCTCATAACCGCCCTCATTGGAAGCAAGTCTGTACTGTGCCTCCTGCTTCTTCTCCGCCAATGCCTTCTCGTCAAAAGTAAGGAGCACGTCGCCCTTCTTTACCGTATCGCCGGTGCTGATCTTCACTTCTCCCACTTCCACGGACAGGGGTGCAAAGTATGTCCTCGTCTCGTCACTCTTTACCGTTCCGCCGGTGCTTAAGGTCTGCTCCACATCCCCCACCGAAGCGGCGACCGTGGTCACCATCTGAGCGGCATTTTTTGCCATCATGGAATTGCCCACAAAGAAGGAAATGACCAGTGCCGCCAATACGCCGGCGATCACCCTGCGACCCACCTTTTTCTTCTTTGCCTTATCCCACGGCTTTTTCTCCTTTTTTGCCTTTGGCATCATTTCCGTGATATCCGGATTTCCCGCAGCATTTTCCGCCTTATTTTTCGCCTTCCCAAACATTTTCATAATCCTCCTCTATTTTTCCATCCATTATCTTGATCACCCGCTTTGCGCGGGCGGCGATATCATTATCGTGCGTGATCAGGATCACCGTCCTGCCCTCCTCGTGTAGCCCCCGCAGGATATCCATGATCTCTTTGGTAGAGCCGGAATCCAGGTTACCCGTGGGCTCATCCGCCAGGATGATGGGCGGCGCCTGGGCGATGGCTCTGGCGATCGCTACTCTCTGCTGCTGTCCGCCGGACATCTCGGACGGCTTATGGGTCATCCGTTTTGCAAGCCCTACCTTTTCCAGTGCCTTTTCTGAAAGCTCCTGCCGCTCTCTCTTTCCCACGCCCCGATAGATGAGAGGCAGCTCCACGTTCTCCACTGCCGTCAGGCTGGGGATCAGGTTAAAGCCCTGAAAGACGAAGCCGATCTCCTGATTGCGGATATCCGAGAGCTCGTCGTCGGACATCCCGCCCACGTCATGCCCGTGCAGGAAATAGCTGCCGCTCGTCGGCACATCCAGACAGCCCAGCATGTTCATGAGGGTTGATTTTCCCGAACCGGAGTGCCCGATGATCGCCACGAACTCGCCTTTCCCGATCGTCAGACTCACATGATCTAATGCCTTCACTTCATTTTCCCCGGGATTATAGATCTTGCAGATATCCCGGATTTCCACCAATATCTCCATGACACTGCATTCCTTTCCTTCCTTATACATGTGCTAAGTTGTGCAAGTATCTTTTTGTTGTAACTAATATTTTTTTATTAGTTGCGTAAAATTTATTCACAACTAGATATTTGCAGTGTATCATTCTCCAATTCAACAACCACTTCTAAATAGTTGCTTTCAATACCTACAGGACTCCCCCATTTCATGGAATTGGTACTTCTCGTAAAATTATTATGGTATTGCAAATTATATAAAGTGATTACTTGACCACACACTTCATTTTGGTTATTCAATATATCTTCTGTTTTTGAATCAAAATAAAGTGATTTCCCAGCTTCAGTTTCTAAGATAATATAGGTATATCCGCCATCTGTTTTAGTTGACAGCGAGATATTATCTTTCGTAACAGGGTGACCGATACCAGTATAAAGCAATACGGCGCCAAGTAAGACGGCAAACACAAGACATACGGCGGTCACCGCTTTTAAAATCCTTTTAGATATTTTCTTTTTAATTGCTGTTATTACATCTACAGCATGTTCTCTTGTGGGAGTTTCTGCCACATCGATATGCATGCCCGATTTCAGATATTTCAATTCTGTGGCACAATCAGAACAACTTTCAAGGTGTTCCTCTACAAATACCTTTGTGCTCTCACTTACCATATTTTCAAGGTACAGTGGTAGCACATCCTGAACAATACTACACTCTTTTTTCATCATCATTCTCCTCCAATCTGTCCTGTATCATCTTTCTTGCCCGATGGTAGGTAACACAAGCCCAATTATCTGTTTTGCCATATAAAGCGCCTATTTCTTTAAAAGACATTTCTCCAAATACACGCCACATAAAAACTTCCTTGTAAGGGTCAGACATTGTATGCAAAATTTTTCGTATTTGTCGGGTTTCTTCCTGTATCCCAATCTGTTCTTCAATAAAAGCATTTGGGTCCGTTATACTTTGAAATTCTGTTTCATCAACGCTTACCGTTCTGTGACTTTTTTTCATATATGAATAGTATGTGTTTTTCGCAATCTGACAGATCCATACACGCATATCACAATCGCCGCGGAAATCTTCAATGGATTTCATTGCTTTTAAAAATGTTTCGCTCGTAATTTCCTCTGCTATGTGCTCATCACCTGAAAGTTTCCAAATATAGCGATATACCGCTTCAAAATAAGTACTGTATATCTGTTCAAACTCCATTACGCTACCACCCCCTTTCAATAATAAGACTTCATAGTTGAAAAAATCTTACAAACATCTTAAAAAATTTTTAATACCAAAAAACGGCAATTTGGCGTTTTTTGCGCCAACCCACCGTTTTACAAATTTTGTTACAGAATAATATATGCTTTCTCATATTAGTACCTTCTATCAAATCCCGCGTTCAATATTCAACTAACTTTATGTAATTAAAGAATTCTTTGATATCCAAGCCACGCCATAATTGATTCGTCGCGCCTCCAAACATATACCCAAATATCTATCTCTTGATATTAGAACGCTTACACTAGCCGTGGTATTGTTTCCCCTGAGATTGATATAACTCATAATAGTGTCCTTTCTTCTCCATAAGCATTTTATGATTTCCATCTTCAATAATTTCTCCCTCTTTTAATACAATAATTCTATCACACTTTTTTGCATGCCCCATGTTATGTGTAACAAGTAAAAAGAGTTTATCTATCATTTCATCAAATATATTGGTTAAGATTTCTTCGGATTTAATGGGGTCAACATTAGAAAAAGGTTCATCTAATATTACTAAATCAAAATTTCTCTTGTAAAATGTTCTTAATAAAGCTAATTGTTGCCATTCCCCACCAGATAAATCCATTCCTTTATCATCTAATTGACCAAGCATAGTTAGTTTACCATTTGGAAGTTGTTCTATAAATTCGGCTAAAGATTTATACTTCTTAATTGAGTTGTCTTTAACTCCACCATTTCCTATGATAATATTATCTTCAACTGAGAATTGATATTTTACAAAATCTTGTAATAAGCAGACAGATAGACTTAGATACTGTTGTAACACATCTTGTAATTTCAGACCGTTAATTAATATCTCTCCATCAGATGGGATAAAAACACCTATTAATAAATTTATTAGCGTAGACTTTCCGCTTCCATTATCTCCAACTATTGCTATTTTTTCCCCCCTATGAAAATGCGCTGAAATATTTTTAATAGCTCTAGTTTCTGAATTAGGATATTTAAAAGACACATTTTTTAATTCTATATCACTTATTTCTTTAAGTTTTTCTATATCCCCGCAAGGATTTTCCTCTATAGACATAAAATCGAATAAATCTTTAACGTATAGATAAAAATCATCTATATTTTTTAGATTGTTTGCAAAGATATCTATATTTTGCGTAACCGATTTTAGCCCATTATAGACAAGAATAAAATTTCCTACACTTGTCCTTCTTTGAAAAATTAGGCTAGTAGTATACATCAAGCAAGCTATCATTGAAATATTTTGCACAACTTGTAATATACAATTTTTATTAATACGTTTTATTTCATTTTTTCGCTTATTATGGTACACATCAATCCTAAGCAGTTCTATTTTATTTGAGAAATAGTCTATTAAATTAAATAAGCGTACTTCTTTTGCAAACTCTCTAGTTGTTAACACACTTACAAAATTTTGAATTAATCTTTCCTTTTTTGTATCTTTTTTTAAGGTTCTATATATATTTCTATTTAGTCTAATTTGATAATATAAATTGGGTATACTGCTTACAATTAATATAAATGGAAAATATTTATTAATATCAGAAACTATGAAAGAGTATGTTACTATGGAAACAATTGGTGAGGCAAAAGCATTTAAATATTCAAAGAAATCAAAAATACTCCTTGATTCATATTGAGAAATACGATTTAGTAAATCAAATACCCTAGTATTTTCAAAATTTTCTAATCGTATTTTACTGATTTTTTTATTTATCTGGCAACAAAAAAAATGATTTATTTCCAAATCCTTTTTTGTATCTATATATACGGATATATTCTCTATAATTTCTACAAAAACTTGAATAATTATGTAACTAAAAATTATATTGTAGACTTTATTTATATCATTACCTACTATAATGTAATCCACAATTTTTTTATAGCACACGCTAATAAATGGCGTAAGCATTGATGCTATTATACCGAAAAAAAGACCCAACAATTCATAAAACAGCACTTTCTTTTCTAAAAATATTTTTATAATTTTCATATTTTGTTTTTTTAATATGTTCATTGTTATTTTTCTTTCATCTTTCATAGCACTTTAACTGTGTATCATACATTTTTTTATACTTTTTACAAGTTTCCATCAATTCTTTATGTGAACCATATGCTATAATATTACCGTCCTCAAGTAACATAACCTTATCAACCATGTTAGCCAATCCCATTTGATGAGAAACAATTATAAAAGATTCATAATCATGCTTACTCAAAAGTAATTCATACTGCAATTTTTCTGCCAAAGCATCTAGTGCCGAAAATGGTTCATCCATAATATAAAACATATTTTCTCCAATCAACCCTCTAGCCAGGGCTAGTTTTTGCCACTGACCTCCTGAAAAATCAATACCATCCTCATAATATTCCGCTCCAATATTTGTATATATACCTTTCGATAATCCTGCAACTATATTATCATTGTCTATTGAATATAATATTTCGGTTATATTTTTATCACTAAACTCTCTATTTAAAGAAATGTTTTCCTTAACAGAAAAACAATATTTCCCAAAATCTTGAAAGATAACTCCCCTATCACTATTGCAAATACAAATTTCCCCTTGATCCGGAGGTAGCAACCCTAATAACAACTTGACTAAAGTTGATTTTCCAGAACCGTTTTCTCCAAAAATTGCAATTTTCTCCCCACGTTCAACCGAAAAGGATATGTTTTTAATTACCATTTTGGAATCATATGAAAAACTTACATTTTTCAATTCTAATACTTCTTTCTTTTTTTCAGCAATTTTCTCTTTAGCTTTTTTTTCAGAATTTACATTTGAAAAACATATATCAATATAGGAATTAATATAGAGATTTTTTATTTTAAATGCATTTATCTGACTAAATAAACTACTAAATTTAACTACAAATATTGTTTGACTTTCAAC
>DKWV01000055.1:32615-47703 GCA_002491905.1 Lachnospiraceae bacterium UBA7143
ACAAATATTGTTTGACTTTCAACTATAAAAATGAAATTATCTAATGGCAAGATTCCTCTTTGATATAACTTAACCAAATATATTAATATAATAAATTCAATTACATACATAAATATTGACCAAATAATATTTATTATTGTCCATTTTTCTGAATATCTCAAAGAGATTTTCTTTTTTTGTAAAAAAAAGTCTTCTCTTTTTTTCAAAATCCAATAATCGCTTTTATATATCCTGTTCTCTTTGATGCTTTTTTTATTCCTTAGTAAATTATCAATATATAAAATATTTCTTTCCGCCGGTTCCTTTTTTTTAATTAATTTAATATTTTCACTTGTACTCTTTCCTGTAAATAAATTCTGCAATATACACGAAACTATAAAAAGACCCAAAACAATTTTGTTAATATAAAAAACAGAAAGAGCTGTAATAATTACTCCAGCAAATTCTCCTATTAAGCTACTAAGAGATAAAATTAGTTCCCTAATTTCATTATCAATTGCTTTGCGACTATATGTTATTTTTTGCAAAAAAGAACTTTTATCTAGTTCAGTTAATATCTTACTATGTATGCAGAAAAATAAAGTCCTATATAATGAGCAAGAGATTTTCAATTGCATTTTATCCATTAATATATTAATAATTCCACTAAAAACAAGTCGTAAAATATATATAAACATCAACAATATTATACTTATATATACTATAAAATTTAATTCACTAATTTGCGCAATCATCTCTTTTAACAATATTGATCCCAATGGATAAAGACAACTATTTATAATTTGACATACAAAAATAAACACTATACTAAAAGCACTACACTGAAGTATTTTTTTCCCTAATCCCCAATATTTTTTCAATTTCTCACCTCAATTAACTTTAGTTTATAGCAATGAGTGGAACTCTGCACATTTGGAATTTATGTTACTTCACGAGATATGGTATGCTTTTTACCACTACAACATAGCTAACTCCATACTTCCTTTAAATAAATTTCTTTACAAAAATATGTAAGGGAGGCTGCGCTCCCTCACATATACAACTCACAATCGTATTATTTTGTTATTATCTTGTTGAATGACTGGTGCACTTAAATTTGCTATCGCAATGCCAAGATCCGGACTCGCAACGGAAACTTTTGCAGGTATGACCATCGGTACATGATCCTTTCGGTTCAATACCTTTAGCCTCCGTAATATTAGGCGTTGTATACTTCATAATGTCTTCACCCTCCTTACCTATGACTGTGTGTATGTGTTTTTGCAAGTAAAATCTTTCTTACATTTGAATGAACTGCAAGAAAAACTACCTGCATCACACACATATTTTGAGTTGCATACGCTGTCCTCAAATATTCTAGCGCTGTTTGTTGTGACTGTTGGTGCTGAGTATTTCATATTACCACCTCCTTTGATTTAATACGATTGTGTAATTGCCCATTTACTTTTATGTCTGCTCATTAATTAGCTTGTTCGCATACTCCTTCTTCCGATACTCACAATGTCCATCTGTAAATTGTAAAGATCCTCGATTCGCAGCTTCGGCTATACATCCCCGTCCGCATACATTTTGCCATACACACGAAGCGCAATCATGCATATAACATAAACTCATTTGACAAAATTTTATAAAACTATTAAATGCCGGAGAATCCATTATATCTGTTAATTTATCGTTGTAAATATTACCAAAGGAATATTCTTCGCCACCAAAGTTCTGACACAAATATACATTTCCTTTACTATCTATTCGCGGTGTAATCGGAACTTTTTCTTCACTTGGATGCAATATTGGGCATCCTGAATTATAAGAGGCTCCGGGTAAATCTATTTTTATACCTTTCTTCTCTGCTTCTTTGGTTATTTTATGTCCTTTTAACATCTCCAAAATTTTTTCATTTTCTTCCGTTGACATACATAGTGCATTTTTATTATTGATACTTCTTCCCTGTACCGAAATTGTTCCAAAGGAAATAGTCGATACCTTTTTCTTGCTCATTACATCAATAAATTCCAACAGTTGCGATTTGTTGCATTGTGCAATCATAGAACGAATTACTATATTTTTATGGCCAGCATTAATCAAATGTTCTATTCCTTTAATTGTTTTTTTGAAAGCGCCTTCCCCGCATATCTGATCATGAATATCTTCACTAATTCCGTTAAGGCTTACCTGAACCGAAATATCATACTCGACAAATTTTTTAGCTATTTCCTCAGTTATTTGTGTCCCATTGGTTATTATCAAAATATCTGACACACCTTTTTCTTTTGCCAACATTATCAATTCCCAAAATTTAGGATGAAGAAGTGGCTCTCCTCCTGAAATGGTCAATGAAAATTCTTTATTGTCATGTGCCGCCAGTATATTTTGAAAGCTTTCTACTGATATTTCATTTTTTTCTTTTCCAGAATCATTATAACAATGAATACATTTTAAATTGCATACGGACGTTATTTCCACATATGCTCCTGCAATATAATATGGTGTTTTCATACCGTTCTCCTTATACTATTATTTATTTTGAAATGCTATAAATCCTCTTTTTTCAAACTCTGTTATTGCTTTTACAATATCCATCTCAACCATCTTCTCATCAAGATCTTCTTTTTCAATACATGCATCAATTAAACACCTAGTTAATGAATGTATACTTTCATTATCACAGTTTTCATACAAAAATTTACTCGTATTATTTAACACCGATAACTCCCCATCCCTCCCAAGAATAATCAAATTATCCTCATGTACTTGATGCGGAAACTTTAGGGATATGTTTTTAATTAGTTTTTCTCTCATTTTATTTCCTCCGATTATTTAATTTTTACTAAAATACTTTTTCTGCATCAGAATATGATACACAAAAAATAGTAGCATTAAGTATAATAATATATATGCGCATGTACTTTTTCCGACATATCTCGCTGTTTTTCCCTAAATATACTGTTGTTTAGCATATATTAAAATTTCTTATTTCCAATAAACTTATTCCTCAATACGCTTATACGCGTATTTTGTATATCCATATATTTTGTATTTATTTCTTCTTGTTTAGGTAAAATATAGTCATAACATGAAAGGATGATGAAAATATTATGGCTATACAGAACCGCATCCGTGAACTCAGAAAGAACCTAAGCATGTCGCAGGTCGGGCTTTCTCTGGTGCTTGGGACTACTCAGCAGGCGGTAAGCCGCATGGAGAAGAGTGGTGACATTCCGACAGACCTACTTATAAAAATGTCTGGATTCTTCAACGCGACTACGGATTACATACTGGGTATATCGGATTACAAGCGCGATCTTAGTGGCCAGTTACGAATGAACCATGAAATGGACATGTATTACAATATCGTACTGCGATACCAACAGCTGTCCGAAGTCAACCGTCGGACTCTTTTGGCAATGTTAGATCGTCTAGAACAGGCTCAATACGAAGATGTCGCAAGTTACAGGAAAGTAGATGTTATACAAAAGGGGGATGATAAGAATGCTGAGGATAGCAGTGTGTGACGATGACAGACGTTTTGCCGCAAAACTTGAGGAAATGATTCTGCAAGAAGCACTGCAGGCAGGGCTCATTGCAGAAACGGAGACCTATTCCGATGGCGACACGCTTATTGCCGATATACAAAAAGGTTACCGGTATGAACTAATCTTCCTCGATATTGAAATGGAACGTTTAAATGGTATCCGGGCGGCGCATGCCATCAGGGGGATGGATCGCTCGGTGCTGCTCATCTATGTATCCGGATATGAGCAGTACCTGAAAGAGCTGTTTGAAGTTGAGCCGTTCCGTTTCCTACAGAAACCGCTGGATGACGGGAGATTCCGGCGCTACTTCCATGAGGCATGTGAACGCATCGGCGATACGGACGCTTTTTACCAGTTTACGTTCAACAAAAATATTCGCAAGGTTTCGCTCAGGGACACGGTATACTTTGAAAGTCGCAACCGGGTGGTATACATTGTCATGGATAATGGGACGGAGGAATATTTTTACGGAAAGCTGAACGACGTGGAAAAACAGCTGGAAGAAAGTCGTTATCGGTTCCTTCGGATACACCAGTCATACCTCGTAAATTACAGCTATATAAAAAAGATGAGTTTTTCAGATATCACGCTTGTTACAGGCGGTGGGAAAGAGATTTCCCTGCGGATCAGCGAGGATAGGGAGAAGAAAATACGGGCACAACTGTGCGACATTGCCTCAGGAAAGGCAGGTGCGGAATGAATCCTGTATGCATTGTTTTAGGTGGTCTTTTCTTCCCCTGTTTTCAGTTGCTGACGATACGCAGAATCATGAACGTTTTCTTTCATGACCAGCGTCGAACTCCTATTCGCTATGCCGCATGGACGGCCTATTACCTCCTTCTGGCTGCATCACAGCTTGGGGTAAATATCACACCTCCCGTATTTCTTACGTTCAACGCCCTGCTGATCTTCGCCGCCTGTACCTTTTCTTACCAGTCCGGCATTGGGACCCGTTGCATTTTTTCCGTGCTTGTGCTTGCAGTCTGGATGATGGCGGAGGTTTTCATAGGCGTCATCCTGTCCCTTATTGGCATGGACGGGTGGGGTCTGAGCACAGCTGGCACTGCCATATCGAACATACTCATGTTTGCAGGGTCAGTCATTGTCAGACATTATGCAAAAGGGAACTCCCGACCAGATCTGTCGATGCAGTGTATGATAGCAGTAGTGCTCATACCAATCGGCACCATCTTCCTGATGCACCATATCTTCCTAATCGTGGCGGAACATATGGAGTATTCCGCGTTCGCCATCGGCTCCAGCCTCATTCTGCTGTTGTTGAACTATACTGCGTTTGAGGTATACGAGCAAATGATATGGGATGCCAGTGTACAGGAACGGAACCGCCTGTATGAACAGAAACTGGAACTCCTGAGTCGGCAGGCTGAAGAACGGGAATCTTATGACAGGCAGACGCGCATGATGCGCCACGACATGAGAAACCATATGACGGGGCTTCTCGGCATGCTACAGGACGGCAACAGGGAACAGATGGAAGAATATATCCAGCTTATGTTGCGGGATATTGCAGATTGCAAACCTCAGGATGTCTCTCGCAGCGGGAATGCGGTGGTAGACGCTATCGTAAACCACAAGTGCAGTCAGGCACTTATGGACGGTATAGAGTTTGACGCAAACATATTCCTGCCTGCCATCCTACCTTTCCGGGCAGGTCACCTTGCCATCGTGTTCGGGAACCTGCTTGACAATGCGCTGGAAGCATGCCGGGAAATGGAGACTAGAAAACGGTGGGTAAATATAAAAGCATCCTATACAAAAGAGATGCTGATGGTTTCAGTATGCAATTCCTGTCAAGTTCGTAAGAGGGACAGAGATGGGCGGTATGCCACGACAAAGAACGACCGGCATATCCACGGTCTGGGGTTGTACTCTGTGGAGCAGGCGGTAGAGCCGTACTGTGGGCAGCTGGAAGTGGAATACAAGGACGGTGTTTTCCGTGCGGCAGTAGTGATGTATGGGTGCTATGGGGAAAATACTTAGAGTTTTTATAAGTGATAAATATAGAAAATCTGATGTGAGGGTGATTTTAATGGAATCTTTATCTCGGAAATTGACAGATTATATACTCAAAAAAGGCATAATTGACAAATGCAACTATGAAATATATCTATATGGTTTTCAAATTTTTTTGGAACTTTCCCTAAACATACTATGCAGTATTATCATTGCAGTCGTTTTAGACATGAAGATAGAATGTTTTCTTTTCTTCTTGTTTTTTATTCCCTTACGTTCTTACAATGGCGGTCTTCATATGGATCGCTACTTATCTTGTTTTCTGCTGTCATCTACAACTCTGACACTCACATTATTAATTGTAAAACACTTTACGATAGGACCAATATTTTCATATTTTCTATATGCCATATCTGTTTTTATAATTATAATAACAGGACCTATCAACCACCCAAACAGAGAGGTCAACTCGGAGGAAAATATTCGATTTAAAACAAAAACCAAAATTACTTTAGCATTAGGCTTTGTCATATCAATTACATTTTTAGTATTAGGCAATCATAGGTATTTATTTTTGGAAGCACTTGTATATGCACTTGTTTCATCAACTCTTTTAATCGGGCGATTGAAATATGTACAAAAAAGCAAAAAAGGAGTTGAGCCGCATAATAATAAATAGTGCTTTAGAAATAATACATATTTACAATAATACTATTTTTCAAAATAGCTAACGGATATAAATTTCCCTACGGAATCCAGCACATCATATGTACAAATATCTAATTCTCTCGCCCAACGTTTTAATTCCTCAAAATTTGGTAAAAGATATGCTGTCCCCTTATTCGTAGATGCATTGTAGCAAATAAATATATAATGAGTTGCTGATAAATCTGATTGCACCTGCATCTTTATTACTTTTTCTCCATTTTTCCGCGCACTCTCATTAAAGTCAAAATGACATACTTCTTCATCACTACTCAAAAGAAACACTTTTTTCGTGGATTCCATACATATATCCTCTGTGTCCTTTAATGATATTTTGTCATCATTGGTGTTGTTACTCAATTCTAAGACAACAGTTCCAACATATATTTCCCCAATACCTTTTGCCATTAACTCGCTGTTTTGTTCGACCATCTCAATACATCGGCATTCACAATTATCACATGTTAAAATATACTGCATTACTTATTCCTTTCTGCGTGTCTACACTATATATATTTTAATCAACTTCACTACTTTGAAAAACATCTAATAATCAATAATTATACGTAATTTATACAAAAAAATCAAACACGTCTTTTTTAACTTTAGATTACTGCCTTTAGTATCATAAACCGTATAACTAATATTTAGGGAGCACATTAGAACAATATGCTCCCTAAATCCGCTTTATTAATACTCATTCTCTATAATCTTTCGGTTTTTCTGCCGCAGCATCAACAGCATTTATTAAGTTTTCTCGTACTCCCCTTTTATTCTGCTTCTGTCAATTCAAGCTGCGTAAATTCATCATCCGTCATATCCTGCAATCTCCCGATTACCCTATGGGATAATTCCTCCAGATACGGGTCATCAAGATACAGCAAAGCCCTTTCCATATCCTCTATGATCTCGCTCCTGCCTTCTCCTGCAAATATGCAGATCAAATTACTTTCCTCCACGGTAAACCTTGTTTTCATACTTTTATATCTCCCTCTGATTATTTTTCTGATTTTCTTCCTGTTCCCTGCCCTGTCCTGCCACCTGCGCCTTTTTCTCCGCAAGGCGGGCTTTTAAGGACAGTTTTTCATCTGGCTTGTCCTGTGCCTCTTTGTTTTCTTCTTTCTGCGCTTTCTCTCCTGCGCCGTTATTCAGCACATTATCCACCATGTTGTAATTCTGTTCCTCCATTTCCTCGACTTTGGCAAGGGGCTTGTACTCCACCATCTTTTCAAGCAGTTCCAAAGCCCTCTTTCTTTCCTCCGGCACTGTTTCGTCTCCTGCTATATCAGCAAGCCACATTACCATGTCATGGGTATCCCTCTGCTTCAGGGCTTCCGCAATCTCCGCTACCCCCTCCGTCATGTTCGGGACATTGTCACGGTACTGGTAAATGTCATGGTCGTAAACGAAACGGTCGATCTCCACCGCAAACTGTTCTAAAGGCGTCAGATCGGGCATCCGCTTCTCCCATACCTGCGCCTCCATCTTTTCAGACATCACACCGTCTATCTCCATATCCGGTATCAGAGGCATAACCTTCGCCACAAGCTCCGCAATGACTTCCATTGCCTGCGGACTCCCCTTTATTTCAGGTATATACTCTAAAACTTCAAGGTCAATCCGTCCCCCTGATAAAATGTCAATCCCCGTATCCTCGATCGGTTCTGTCCCCGGCGTATGAAGATGGATGCCGATAGCCGGGATGCCGTTCATGCGCTCCGGCGGTATCTGTTTCCAGATCGCCACGGCTTCCTCCACCGAAGGGATATTCTCGTAAAACTCGCCTAAATTGTGGTATTCACCACACTCCGCAACGGTCAGCGTCACTTCCGGCTCCGGTTTCTCCGGGGATAAAGCTGCCGTTTCTTTCTCCCTTGCTTCACGCACACCCTCCAGATATTCCTCCACCTGCGGAAGATTTGTTTCAAGTGTCCCCGTCTTCTGTGCCGTAATCGGGTTCACATCCACATCTACCCCGCTGATACGAAATCCGTCCCCGTGAAACATATCAAACAGGACATCTTCACGTTCATCTGTGGAAAGCTCCACCACCACGTCAAGATCAGAACCTTCCCTCTCCAGACCACGGCAGCGGCTCCCGACCAGCACCGCATCCACAATCTTTGCGTCAATGCCCGTCTCGTCTATCTGCGCCTGCACATAGCATTTTACGGTTTCCTCGATCTCTGCCGGATTAGATTTACCGATCTTGTGGAACAGCTCATTTGTCTTTTCCCGGAAATTTGCAACCACATCCTCCTGTGCCTGCGGTTCGATACGGTCTGCTTCTTCCACTTTCTCCATTAGTTCCTCATAATCAACGGGTATCAGTTCGTCACTGTCACGGATATTTCCCCTCGCCCCGTTATCAAAAGGATTTTCTTTCAGATCCTCAACGATATCGTTAAGAGCTTGTCGGATACTGACATCGGGATTGTCATACACCCCGCCGTCTATCTCCTTATAATCAGCGTCCATAATGGAATAATCATAGCCACCCTCCGTCTCCTGTATGCTGATAAAACGGTCTGCTATCTGGAAAGCAAGCTCTGTTTCCTGCTCTACTGCTAACGACTTTTTCATTTCCGCAAGTATCCGTTCTTTTTCGTCTCCGAGGTCAATGATCTCGTCCCCATCGTCCTCTCCCATACCTACATCCGGCGTTTCAGACGGCTGCTCCGGCTCACTCTGCTCTGCCTGCGGCTCTGTCTGTTCCGGTTCCGGCTGTGCCGTCTCTGACTGCTCCGATTGCTCCGGTTCTGACTGTTCCGATTGCGCCTGCTCCTGCTCTGACTTCTGGACATCGTGTCCAGAGGTCAGTTTTTCCTGTCCGGCAGACAGTTCTTTTTCCTGTTCTAAGACTTCTCTGCGGAACATATCAATAAAACCGTCCAAGACCGCCGGGTGGCTGCTCACAGACAGGGATATATTCCCTGTTACATCATACCTCATATTTTTAGACTCAAAAAAATCTGTTGCCCACTTGACGTTATCTCTCGAAAACCGTGCATCCCATTCCTCCTGCTTCAGCGTATTGGCAAGGATAAAAGAAAGGCGTTCAGCGCCGTATTCTTTCAGCACAGACTTTACCGCATCTTTGTCAAGGTGCATACCGTCAAAACTTTGGCGTATGGAATCTTCAATAGCCTTTTTGCACTCTTGATTAAGTTCCCACGACTCCCTGTATGCCTCTTTTTCCTCATTTCCTATTGCATAAGTGATAGACTGGCGGTAAAGTGGCGGATAAGTTTTCGATTCTGCCTTTGTCATCTCCTGCTCTTTTACGCCCTCCAGCTTGCGCATAAAATCAGGAAGCCCGGTAAAACCAAACGAATCGACAAAGTGTGCGCTGTTCTTTCCGTTTATATGCAGCACAATGACATCGCTGACAGAAAGGGAATGTCCCTTATAATCTGCCGGGTGGTTAATCTTAAGTTTCTCATAGATGGTTTCCAGCTTATCCTCCCGTGTTGGCAGAAAGCCATACTCCGCAGTCAATTCCGACAGTCCTCCCGTATAGATCAGGTTATAATTCTCCGGCTTGATCCCATCAAGGTTATCCTTAATGATACCCATTTTCTTTAACGATTCCGTCCCCTCAAAATGCAGGCTGCGCAGTTCGGGATCGTCCTTTAACTGATAAATCCCGTATTTATCCGTACTGCCGTATAAAAGTTGCGCTTCCTTATTTGCCCTGCTCTCCGTAAGCTCCTCCTGCAATGCCCGCAGGCTTTTTTCGATTTCCCAATCCGCTTTTTCAATGCCGAAGATACCTTCATGCCCCGTGATCTGTTCCCTTTCTTCCGCCATTGTTTCTGTCCCGTCCTCATGGAGCTGGTACACGGGCAGGTCGCGGTCAAACAGTTCTAATGCCGTTTCCTTCGTAAGCGGCAGCATTTCCTCCCCTGTGTAGCCGTATTCTTCCATTTCCGAAAGCCCGATCATCTGGTCAGGAAGCGCGTCAATCTCCGCCTGTGCGTCAATGACCGCAAGGGCGGCTCCCTGATTACCCTCCGCTTCCTCATAATAGATATGTTCCGCAAGCTCCCTTGTCTTTTCCATATCGTTCAGCTTATAGGCATAGTTTACGATAAGATCACGCTCATCACTGGAAAAAGCGGTCTTGGCATATTCCAGACGGTTGATGATGCCTTCCGCCTGCTGTGCCGGGGAAAGGTGGCTCATCATTGTTACCTCTTTTTTATCCAGATCAATCTCAAAGTCATTAAACTGCGGCATTCCGGAATTTCTGCCGCCGCTGACACTGATTGGGATATAGTCGGCACCAAAACTGTTCAGGCAGTCACGGATACTTTTTGTGTTCTTATCTTCCAGCTTTGTGAGCGCAGCCATGATCTCCTGCACTTCCTTCGGCGTCTTGTTGGTAATGCGCTCCACTTCAAAACCTTCTGAATGGGTAATTTTCAGGATCACATCATCTGCGCCGATTGGCTCCTTTGCCCTCTCGTTAAACTCCACTTCCGTCTTTAGGTTGATGATCTCATTGGTATCGGTGATGTACCGGACATCAAGGTGGTACTCCCCAAACTCCTTTGTTCCCTCGTTGGCGATCTCCGTAGTCCATGCGCCTTTGCTTTCCAGATATGCGGCAATGCTCAGTCTGTCATCGTCATTCATGGCAGAAAGGGCTTCCACGATTTCCGCCGCATCCATCCCCCTGACATCCAGCAGGCTATATTCCGACAGGTCGCTGTTCTGTATCAGCAGTAAGCTCTCTTTGTCCTGTTCTTGCATAAGTTCCCTGTCATGCTGCAATTCAAACAGCTGTCCCTCAATGCCCATGATAAGCTCCGACGCTGTCCTGCGGATCGTGTCAAGGGAAGATTTCAGTTCTTTCATCCCCTTCCCGCTGCTCCACCCGGCAATATATCCGAAAGAATATTCCGATGTATCTATGCCGAAATGCTTACACACTGTATAGGCAATACTCTCCGCCTCCACTTCCTTGGTTCTCTTGTCTTTTTCCGGAACATTCTGCCCATTGCTGCGGTTGACTTCCCTGTCATGCAGCATGGAGTGTGCCGTTTCATGCAGCATAGTCTTTATGGTCTGACTCTCGCTCATTCCCTCCTGCACCGCAATCCGCTTTTCCGAGGGTCTGAAATATCCCCTTGTATCGCCGGGAATATCCTCAAATCCCACGGAAACAGGGGCAACAGAGCTGATCGCCTTAATAAAATCCTCATACCCATCCACCGATGACAGAAGTTCTTTTGCCTCCAGTTCCTGAATCGGCTCCCCCTCTGTCTGTGATACGTCATACACATGCACGACACGAAAAGCGGGGATTCTGATTTCAACTTCCTCTTTCTGTGGCATACCGTCCCTGTCCAACATGATTTCCCCGGTCACAGGGTCTACTTTATCCCGTTCCTTTTTCACTGTGTAAGGAGCAGGGGCAAGGATACGGATTCCTTCCTCATGCCTTTTTACATGACGGTTATAATCATTCTGCCACGCCTTATAGCCCGCAACAAAGGTTGCATCAGGGCATTGCATTGTGATGAGCTGGATATTGTTGGCGCTGTAATTATGAAACTTGGACATCATGGAAAGGTAGCTCTTGTACTTTTCCTTCGCAAAAAGTTCCTTTAAGCCTTCCTCCAACTGATCGGTAATCGCCTTTACTTCCTGTTTATCTCTTGTGTAAAATGAATTTTTTGCCATATTTTTTGTCCTTTCTTTTCCATACAAAAATACCGTCCTGCATACATACAAGACGGTATCTCCAAAATAAAAAAGGTGCATGATATTGATTTTCTCTCTACCATACACCTAAAGTTACTGTTACTATGAAATTTGGGGCTAAAACAGCTTCAATAACTGTATCAGCTCATGCGGCTCACTATTAGTTGATTCTGTCAATCTTGTATCGAATTGTTGGAAACCATTCTCTCGATAGAAAGATAAGAGCCTTTCTTCATTGACTGCCTCCAAAAATATAACCATGCCGCCCGCCAAATACTGTAACTGCTGTATCTGCCGTATTGCAAGCCCTAACAATTCTTTCCCGGAAATACGTTCATTCGCACCGTTACTATAATTTTTCCCAAGCTGTGCAATCAGGTACGCCGCAAGATTATATGTCTGATCCTGTTCGTTTAATGTACTTACCCTTGAAAGTTTTCTTTTTACAGTATTGCTGAATGGTTTTGCATTTACGGTAATCGGCTTGATTGTAATTGCAAAATATCCGACCAGTTCTGCATCTTCTGTTGAAAATACCAGATATGTAACCGACTGCTGTTTTTTGGCAAATTCAACGGACTGTTTCTTTATGAATCTTTCAACATCCGGGTTTATCTCACATGAAAACTCGGAAAGAACCTGAAGCAGTGTGTCCTCTCCGAGTCCATGACTTCCGTCGCCCAAATACTCACGAATGTTGAAAACTGTATATTTACTTGTTTCCTGCATCCGCTTTCTTCCTTTTCTCCATAAATTTTGCTATATCCTTTGGATCAGTTAAAAAAGTCGCACTGACATTGATAGGAGGTGTAGGATTATTAGCAGATGCTTCAATCGCATCGGCAAACATCTCCACCTGCTTCTGACCTGATATAACAAAATTCTTTGTAATGCTTGAAGTTGCCATAAGAAACACCTCCTTTATCAGTATGGCTCTTTTTATATTCCGCATACTTTCCTATCTACATTGTACGGTTTAACAATCGCTTTTGCAACAAAATTTTTGTGGATGTTTTATGGCTACAGCGTTTCCTCCTTCCTTTTTGCTTTTTCAGTATCCGTCCTGTCTGTTCCAGCCGCCTGCGCCTTGAACGCTTCCAGTTTTTCCTTTAATGACATCTTCTGCACCGGCTTGTCACACATTGCCGCCGCAGCTTTCAGTCCATGCAGGCTGTTATTGCCCACCATATAAGTCTGCCGTGCATTTTCTATCGGGTATGGTATCGGTGCATCCGCAGCATTTTCTTCCGTTTCCGCTTTTTCAGAATGATCTTCTTCCTGCCCTCCTCTTTCCTCTCCCGATTCATCGTCCATTCCAAGCACATTATCTCCCTTTTCATCCATGTTGAGCAAGGCATTTAAGGTTGCCAGCCTCTCCTGCTTTTCCGCAAGCTCCGCCTCCTGTGCAAATGGTTTTGTAACCTCTGTTTTTGCTGTTTCAAGCTGGCGCTCCACGGTTTCCAGTTTCGTCTGCGCTTCGGCAAGCTGTTTCGGCATGGATTCCAGCGCATGGTTGATACGGGCAAGGTTGCCGAGCGGATCAGCGCCGATCTCCAAGTTATGGGAAAGCTGCCCTTTTAAGTTCATCACAAATATATGGTTGAACGAATCAAAGGATACCGCCATCTTAAACCCGGCATATTCTCCGACTGTGGCAGGCACACCCGCCGTTTTCATTTCCCTGCACATCTCCACAAGGGCGGCTCCGGCTTCTTTTTTGTCTGTGTAAGTCTTATCCCCGACTTTCATCACAAATTTCTCTTTATCTGCCGGGAGTTTTGCCTTTGCAGTCTGAATGTCAGCCGTCATGCCGTCTATCCTCTCCTTCAGTATGGCGATCTGCTGCGGGTAGTGCTTTGCGATATTGTCCTCAAGGCGGTATTTCTGGCTGGTATGGTTCGCTTTCATCAGCTTCAGCTTTGACACCTGAATGTCGAGATCCATCTTTTCCTTAATGTAGGGATTTCCCGTTGCGAGAGCCTTTACCTCCGCATAAGTGAGCGCCGCTTCATCTATATCCTCACAGCTCCGTACCGGGGATTTGCTCGTCATGATCTGCCCGATGAATTTCTGCTTATTCTCAATGAGCTGCCATGAGTACGAATCAAATGTTCCTTCCGTTACATACCGAAAAATCTTAACCTTTTCATTGAGATTGCCCTGACGCAAAATTCTGCCTTCCTGCTGCTCGATGTCGGACGGACGCCACGGTACATCCAAGTGATGTAATGCGATCAATCTGTCCTGCACGTTGGTTCCTGCGCCCATTTTCTGCGTAGAACCCAATAAAAAACGAACCTGTCCGCTTCTTACCTTTGCAAACAGCTCCGCTTTCCTTGTTTCTGTATTCGCTTCATGAATAAATGCGATTTCCTCCGGCGGCACTCCCTTTTCCACCAGCTTGTTTCTTATATCATCATAGACATTGAATGTACCATCTCCCTTCGGCGTCGATAGATCACAGAAAATGAGCTGTGTGGATTTCTGCTCCTTTGTTTGCTCCCATATTTCAAATGCCTTATCGACACAGGTTGTCGCTTTGGACTTTTCATTGTCCGGCAGCATATCGTTGATCAGGCGCTGGTCTAATGCCAGCTTTCTTCCGTCATTCGTGATTTTCAGCATATTGTCAACCGCTGCATCCACCTTACGGTTGCGCACCGCCTCCGCTCTGTCGGCAAGCGCTGAAACCATATCCTGCTGGTACTCGCTCGGTTTCAGAACCACATTTTCATACTCCGCCTCCGGCACGGGGAGGTTTAGCATATCCGGCGTCTGAATATCTGCACATTCCTTAAAAAGCGCGATCAGTTCCGGCAGATTGAAAAACTTTGCAAACCTTGTCTTTGCCCGATAGCCCGTACCCTCCGGGGCTAATTCAATCGCCGTCTGCGTTTCACCAAACGATGCCGCCCAACTATCGAAATGCCCCAACCCCAAACGCTGTAAGGTATTGTACTGGAGATAGCGCATATTGGTGTAAAGTTCCGTCATGCTGTTGGAAATCGGTGTGCCTGTCGCAAAGGTCACGCCCTTACCGCCCGTTGTTTCATCGAGGTACTGGCATTTGGCGAACATATCTGATGATTTCTGCGCCTCCGTCTGTGCGATGCCCGCAACATTACGCATTTTCGTGTACAAAAAGAATAGCGATAGGTAAGGTTTTG
>DKWV01000020.1:0-46530 GCA_002491905.1 Lachnospiraceae bacterium UBA7143
AGAAGGAATCATGCGCCTTACACCGCAATTACCACCAAACCGCCAATCAATACCGCCACAAAGGCGTGTCTCTTCCACGTTAAGCTTAAATACCCGACGAACTCACGGATCATCGCATTCCACGTGAAGTACCATTTTGTTTTCGCCCCGACCCCCACACACTTCAGCCCCTGCTGCTTTGCCAGAAGCAGCGCACGGAACACATGATACGCCGTTGTCACTACAATCACTCTCGGGGTTTCCTTTTCCATGAGCCTTCTGGAAAACAGCAGATTTTCTTCCGTGGATTCGGACTGCCTCTCCACAATGATTCTGTCCGCATCCACGCCTTTTTGTCTGGCATACTCAGCCATAGCCTCTCCCTCTGCCGTCTCTTCGCCCGTCCCCTGTCCGCCGGACATAATCAGCACTGCGTCGGGATTGTCCGGCAAAAGTGCAATTCCTCTGTCAATCCGGGCTGCAAGCAGCGGCGTAATTCTTTTGCCAATCACCCTGGCTCCAAGAATAACAATATAGTCAGCACCCCGGACTTTTTTCAAGTGAAAAAGATTCAATGCCGCCGACAGCAGATAAACGGCCATAAGCGACAGCATATAAGCGAACAGAAGACTGACGGCCATATAGAATTTCGTCCAAAACGCCCCTGTTTTCAGTCCTCCGACCAAAGGCCACACGGCCAGATACAGGTAAAGCGACACAGAAAACAGCATGGTAAGCAGGTTTGCCGGTTTGAGTCCCTCAAGTATGATAACCCTGATTCCTTCCACAAAGAGAGTGACAATCAAAATAACCGGGAATGCCAATGCGGCTCCTACGGTCAAAAGCAGCAGAACCACCAGAATATTCATTAAAATATCATGCTCCGCAAGCCAGTCCGCATACGCATCCAAAAGGAAAAACAGTGTAAGCGCCAGACATAGCAGCATCCACAAAAGCGAAACGCCGCTCCATAAGGTTCTCGGATCATGTCTCATGATCAAGGCAAATGTGCATATCGAAACAACAAGTAGAACAAGCGAGATTTGCAGCATACATTCTCCTCCCTTTCTGTCGTCAGACTTTATATACACACTATCACACAAACATTACAGGAAGATGATATGCTGATTACAATTTTGTAATATTCGCCATATCAGCCAATAGAAAAACACATGCCCTCAAGCAAGCTTGGGACATGTGTCTTCCTATTCATACCCTACGTTAAACTCGCAAAGCCGCGCTTGCGCGCTTCCTGTCCGTCTCCGACGGACCTTTGCTCGTTCACGGCGCAGGAAAACAAATGCCGCTTCGCGCCGCCCTACGTTTCGGCGCAGGATAGCTCGAGGCAGAGCCTCTCGCTATCGTTTGGCTTCGCCATACCAGCCACTCGAAAAGGACATATCCCCTCAAGCAAGCTTGGGGGCTATGTCCTTTCCTCACGTCTGCTGCGCCGCAGCTTATTACGTTACATCATCCCCATGCCACCGGCACCGCCTGCGGGCATCGGGGGTTCGGGCTCTTTGATGTTTGCCACAACGGATTCTGTGGTGAGCAGGGTGCTTGCCACGCTCGTCGCGTTCTGCAGAGCGCTTCTGGTCACCTTGGCAGGATCAAGGATGCCTGCCTTCACCATATCCACATACTCCTCAGTCAGCGCATCGAAACCTACGCCTACCTCGGACTCTCTTACCTTGTTGATGATAACGGAGCCTTCCAGACCCGCGTTTGCAACAATGTGGTACAGAGGCGCCTCGAGAGCCTTCAGGACGATCTGCGCACCAGTCTTCTCGTCGCCTTCCAGTTTCTCCGCCATCTTCTCCACTTCTTTGGCTGCGTGGATATAAGCGGAACCACCGCCAGAGATGATGCCTTCCTCAACAGCCGCTCTGGTCGCTGCCAGTGCATCCTCCAGACGAAGCTTCGCCTCTTTCATCTCGGTCTCTGTCGCCGCACCTACACGGATCACAGCCACACCGCCTGCCAGTTTCGCAAGACGCTCCTGCAGTTTCTCCTTGTCGAAATCGGAAGTCGTCTCCTCGATCTGTTTCTTGATCTGGCTGATTCTTGCCTGAATCGCATCTTTATCGCCCTCGCCGTCAACGATGACTGTATTCTCTTTCTGCACTTTAACGGACTTCGCACGGCCGAGCTGATCAAGCGTCGCATCCTTCAGCTCTAAACCAAGCTCGGAGCTGATTACCTGACCGCCAGTAAGGATTGCGATATCCTCAAGCATTGCTTTTCTTCTGTCGCCGTAACCGGGTGCCTTCACCGCTACAACATTGAAGGTGCCGCGCAGCTTATTTACGATCAGTGTCGTGAGCGCCTCGCCCTCCACATCCTCAGCGATGATCAGCAGCTTTGCGCCAGACTGTACGATCTGCTCCAACAGGGGCAGAATCTCCTGAATGTTCGCAATCTTCTTATCTGTAATCAGGATGTAGGGGTTCTCTAAAACCGCCTCCATCTTATCCATATCGGTTGCCATATATGCGGAAATGTAGCCTCTGTCGAACTGCATACCTTCCACCAGATCCAGCTCGGTGAGCATGGTCTTGCTCTCTTCAATGGTGATTACGCCGTCTCCGGAAACCTTCTCCATCGCATCCGCCACCAGCTGGCCAACCTCATCATCGCCGGAAGAAACAGCCGCCACTCTCGCGATATGCTCCTTGCCGTTTACCTTGGAGCTCATCTTCGCGATCGCTTCAACTGCCGTCTCGGTAGCCTTCTTCATACCTTTTCTTAAGATAATCGGATTTGCGCCTGCTGCCAGATTCTTGATTCCCGCATTCACCATAGCCTGTGCCAGCACGGTCGCCGTGGTAGTACCGTCGCCCGCCACATCGTTGGTCTTGGTAGCCACCTCTTTGACGAGCTGTGCGCCCATGTTCTCGAATGCGTCCGCCAGCTCGATCTCCTTCGCGATAGTCACACCGTCATTGGTGATAAGGGGAGCGCCGTAGGACTTATCCAGAACCACGTTCCTGCCTTTCGGTCCAAGAGTCACCCTCACGGTATCCGCCAACTGATTTACGCCTGATTCCAAAGCCGCTCTGGCTTCTGCACCATATTTGATTTCCTTTGCCATAACTTTATGCCCTCCTAAAATTTAATTAATCTGTAACCACTGCCAGAATATCATTCTGTCTCACGATGATGTATTCCTCATCCTCGCCGAGCTTCACCTCCGTGCCCGAATACTTGGAGTAGATGACCTGATCGCCGACCTTCACTTCCATTTTCACTTCCTTGCCATCCACAACGCCGCCCGGTCCTACTGCAATGACCTCCGCCTGCTGCGGTTTCTCTTTGCTCTGCCCCGGCAATACGATACCGGACTTCGTGGTTTCCTCCGCTTCCAGCTGTTTCAAAACAACTCTGTCGCCAAGTGGTGTTAACTTCATGATAACTGCCTCCTTCTTATTATGTGATGCATTTACTGTTTTCTTTTCGATTTGTTAGCACTCACCTCTTATGAGTGCTAACTCTGGAACATATATTATCTTCATATGCGGGTGTTTGCAAATGGTTCTACATTCGCATATGAAGCGTTTTCTCTTTATTCCTCTTATTTTCTTTTATTATCTCCCATTTTCTCGTTTTTATCCATAAAAAGGGATTTAATACTTATTTTAGAATTTCCTTATTTTCCCTTTTCCAGCCGCTCTCTGTATCCGGGTGCGTTCTTCACTTCAAACTTATTGTTGAACATCTCATACTCCGCATCGTCGAGCTTATCCGCAATCCTCTCCTCCACGTTCGTCTTATAGACGGCTCCGCAGGCGACGGAAGGCGCGAGAATCTTATCCTCATAGGACAGACAGGCCTGCTGCACTCTCTGGCAGTACTCCTCCGCCTCACCGTCCTCCGCCATAGGAATCAACACGATAAAGACATCTCCGTCCACACGGCCAATCACATAATCCGGCTTTTTCTCCTGCTTCAGAATATCAGCAACGGTCTTAATCAGCCGGTCGCTCTCCTCATCACCGAAATGATCGTTCACGTACTTCCAGTCGTTAATATTCACATTGATGACAGCCACGGGAACCACTTCCGCCCTGTCGATTACCCTCATGCGCTCTTCAAAGTAGAGTTTATGGTACACACCGGTAAGCGCGTCCTCATTCTCGCCTCTGGCCGTCTGCACATGCTGTACCCCAAGCTGCTGTTCCATCTCGTCCGCATAAATCGCCGTCTCCGTGTGCAGATAAGTCTCCTCTCCCCAATGGGAAAGCATGGCGGCAAACCCATCCAGCATTCTCTCCACAGCCTGCCGTTTTTCCTCCGGCACTTTGTCTGTCCCGGCATACAGATGCGCGATTGTCCTGCCGTATACCCTGACCTTGCGCCCCGGCGCTCCCACTACGTCCGGCGTAAAACCCGCGAAACCTCCCACGGAAATAATCTTCTCCCCATGCCTCTCCGTAATCAGAAGCGAGGCTCCTGTCACAGCGCAAAGCGCCTTACAGTATTCCGTCAGCGTATCCAGAGCGTACAGATGATCCAGGGAATAGCTTCTGATATTTTCTTTGATTCTCTGCTCAAAAGGAATTGCTTTGTAGTCCATATGCCGTCTGTTCTCCCGTTTTATTTATTTTGGTTCTGCTCTTTTAACAGTTCAAAAAAATCTTCCGCCGCCATAGGCTTCGCATAATAATATCCCTGCACCTGGTCGCATCCAATGTTCTGCAGAAGCTCCACCTGTTCCTTCGTCTCCACACCCTCCGCCAGAAGACCAAGTCCCAGCTTGTTTGCCATAGAAACCACCTGCTCCAGTATCATTCTGCCTTTGCTCGACAACATCATATTTTCCATAAACTTTTTGTCAAGCTTGATCACATCGAAGGGCGTCTCTAAAAGGATATTCAGGGAAGAATACCCGCTTCCGAAATCATCCATCAGAAGCGTAAAGCCTTCCTCCTTCAACTGAAACGCTTTGCTGCTCACCTGCTGGTCATCCACCGTCTCCGTAATTTCCAGTTCCAGAAGTTTTCTGGGAATCCCTGTTTTCTTAATCATGTCGTCCAGTATCAAAATACATTCATCGTCCCTCAGATGGGCTCTGGAAACATTCACGGAAACCGGGCATTCCGCGAATCCCTCGTCCCGGCAACGCCTGATAAAACGGCAGGCTTCCTCCCATATATAATAATCTACCTTTCTGATAAAACCGTTCTCCTCAATGATGGGAATAAACTGATCCGGATAAATCATACCCCGCTTCGGATGCTTCCACCTCACCAGCGCCTCCGCGCCTATGATTTCGTTCTTCGCAATGCTGTACTTGGGCTGCAGATACATCAGATACTGTCGTTCCGTTATGGCTGTCTGCATGTTCTCCTCAATAAATTTTCTATTATAGAGGGAATCCTTAAACTGTTCCTTATAAAAAACAATGTTGCCCAAAATACTGTTCTTGGCAGTCTTTCTCGCCATAGCGGCGCGGTCTTCCATCTGCCGCAGCTCCATTTCCCTCTCTTCCACCGTGTAAACGCCATAGGACATCTGGAGCTTCACATTCTTAAACACTTTGATCCTGCCATCCAGTTCCTGTATGAAGATTTGCAGCTCCTCCTGCCTGTCATACTCCGTCACAATCATGAACACATCGCTTCTCAGATTGACATAGAACTGTCTTTCATTGCACAGCTCCCGCAGCTGCTTTAATATAAAATCCAGCACCTCATCGCCAAACTTTTCACCGTACAGATCGTTTATAATCTTGAATTTGCGTATATCGAACTGGATAAAACCGATGTTTCTCTCCGAGGTCAGCAGCAGATCATTGACGTTTCTCCTGAAACGCCGCACTCTCCCGATCCCCTTAAGAACCAGCTGCATCTCATCATTTTGTGGAATATCCTCAGGCGCAATGGCGCTCTCCACCGCATCCTTCAAATACTCCGCCAGCATATCCTCAAGTATCTCAATACTGATATGCATCGCCTTCGGACATTTCTGCAGAATCAGTCCCTCTCTGCGGATGACTGCCATATCTTCCGGCTTGGAAATATCCCTGCCCAGAATATCCCTGCACTGGGTCACCCCGTCCATCCGCTCCGTAAAACGGCGGATAAACTCCTCAGTTTTACGATTGCCATAAACCTCCTGTTCCGTATCCTGGGAGTCATAAAAGCCGAGAGCCATCCCAAGCACCAGCAGAGAGGCCGTAATGCAACCGCAGACACCGCCCTGCCGCATACCGCCGCCAAAACAGGTGCTGATCTTAAATGCCGTCTTCAAATCCAGACCGAAATCCGACGCAAATGCCCCAAACAATGCCTGTGAACAGTGATATTTCTGGTGCAGAAGCGTCTCCGCCTTCTCCTGATGCGTCATACCGTAACCCACCCCGCTTCAACAATTTCAAAAGCCGTTTCCCCATAGGTTTATTCTAACAAATAACACCCGGCTTGTGAAGTTGAAAATGGATTTCCGCCTGTATTTATTTAGAAATTTCTCACTCCCACCGTCCGTATATCTGTTTCATATAACTTCGCACATCCATACCGTAAAGCCGGTCAAGCAGCTTCATATCCAGAGTCTCCACCAAGCTGCAGGCAAGCGCCCTTCCCCCCTCCAGCAAAAGCGCCGTGTCCGCAAAGGCGAGCGCCAGACTGATATCGTGAAACACGCCCGCCACACACTTCTTCTTATCCGCCGTCCATTCCCGCAGGTTTTCCAAAAGCTCCGCCTGATATCTGGGATCCAGGTGGTTTGCCGGTTCGTCCAGAAGGATGATCTGCGGCTCCTGCGCAAAGGCTCTCGCCAGAAACACCCGCTGGAGCTGCCCGCCCGAAAGCCTTGTCACCGACTGCTCCCTCAATTCCCAGACACCGGTACGCCGCAGGGCATCCTCCACGGCGTCACGGTCCGCAGCCGTCTCCGCGGGAAACAGCGATCCGTTTCGGTGCGCGTAGCGGCCCAGCATCACGGCTTCATAGACCGTGTAATCGAAAGCAGTCTGGGAAAACTGGCTCATCAGCGCGATTTTTTTTGCCCGCTGCTTCGGGGACAACTCCTGCAGGGAAACGCCGTCCGCCTCCACACGCCCCTGCCAGGGAAGCACGCCCGCAAGCGCGCGCAGAAGCGTCGTTTTACCACAGCCGTTCGGCCCCAGAATACACAGCCGCTCACCTACCTTTACCTGAAAGGACAGGTCATGGATCACCTGTGTCTTCCCATAACCGCAGGATAAATGTTCCACCGTCAGCATCCGCCTCACCTCCCCTTTCGCCCGGCAAAAAAGAGATACAGAAAGAAAGGCGCGCCAAGCAGCGCCGTGATGGAGCCGATCGGAATTTCATGGGGCGGCGTGAGGGTTCTTGCCGCCAGATCGCACAGCACAAGAAAAGTTCCTCCAAGCAGGGCGCAGGCCGGAACCGTCCGTCTGTGGGCTGCGCCGAAAAAGCGCCTTACTATGTGGGGCACGATAAGATCCACGAAGCCAATAATGCCCACAAAGGCCACCGCCGTGCCCGTCAACACCGCCACCGCCGTCATCAGCCTTCCTTTGACCCTGCGCAGGTCCACGCCCATAGCAAGCGCCTGTTCCTCCCCGAACGTCATCACATCAAGTTCCGCGGCATAACGCACAAAATAGAGGCAGACCAGAACGGTGACCGGCAAAAGCGCCCACACCGCGCTCCACTCCCTCATGGAAAAGCTGCCCAGCTGCCACAGCTGGATGCGCTGCGCGCAGACAGGCGAGATGGTCGCAAGCAGCGACATGACCGCATTACAGAACAGGGAGATCACCATCCCCACCAGAATCACAGTCACATTGGACATGCTCCGGTCCAGCTTTGCCACAACAAGCAGAACCAAAAACACAGTGCCGAGGGCAAACATAAGGCTGACGGCAGGCAGCAGAAACGCTCCAAGCCCCGCCGAGGCCAATCCCAGCACAATGACAAACGCCGCGCCGAGTCCCGCACCAGAAGAAACCCCCAGCCCAAAAGGAGAGGCCAGCGGATTTTGCAGAAGGGACTGCATCACCCCGCCGCACACAGAAAGAGCTGCCCCTGTCAGAAATGCCAGCAGCACCCGCGGCAGACGCATATCGAGCACCATGACGCTGTAGCTTGCGGGAATATGCTCTGGCAGCGGCACATCAAACATACGCCCCGCAGCAATCGCCAGAATATCTCCGGGCGG
The DNA here is from genome assembly GCA_002491905.1 of Lachnospiraceae bacterium UBA7143. Taxonomy (GTDB): domain Bacteria; phylum Bacillota; class Clostridia; order Lachnospirales; family Lachnospiraceae; genus UBA3282. Next base: position 8,143 of record DKWV01000020.1, read on the forward strand.
CACATACACACTGCCCACGCCGATCCCCAGCAGCAGAGCCAGTAGGGATGCCAGCAGGAGCAGCCCCATTTTTACCCCCGTTCTCATCTTGCTGTGAAACGCTCCGGATAGAGCGCCTGCGCCATCTCCTCCACCGCCTTTACGATGTTCTGGTCAGGCAGGGACGAGGCCATATTGTCGATATAGTATACATCTTCACTCTGAACAGCGGACACGCCCGCCCATCCTTCTCTGCCGAGAATCTCCTCCACAGGCGCATCCATATAATTCACATTCGTAAAAATAACATCCGGGTTGGCCGCCACCACGGTCTCCCCCTCCACGGAAAGCCACCCGCTCTGGTCAGCCAGCACATTCCTGCCTCCCGCCAGCCCGATCAGCTCATGCAGATAGGTGCCGCTTCCGCAGCTGTATAAATAGGGTTCGGGAGAAATCTCAAAGTAGACGCTCTTCCGCTCTTCCTCCGGGATATCGGAGACGACGTCAGCCACCCTCGCAAGCTCCGCGTCCATCTCAGCCACCACGCGTTCCCCTTCCTCCGGCACACGCAGGGCCGCCGCCAGAAAACGAATGTCACTGCGCACATCTTCCACACTGTCACTGGTCGGCACGCAGATCACGCACACCCCCGCATCGATCAGAGGCTGATAGGGCGCCTCCTGATCGTATAAGGAAAGGTTTGACACCAGAAGCATATCCGGCGCAAGGGCAGTCAGCCGCTCCACATCGGGATTTACCGTATCAAAAGTAGGGACATCCTCAGGCAGTCCCGCAATCCCTGCGCTCTGCATATCGTAACCCACAAGCTTATCCGCCACGCCAAGAGCCACCATCGTCTCACAGATTGAGGGCGCGAGCGCCACCACGGAATCCACCTGATCAGGAATAACGATGGAAGCGCCGCTGGGATCCGTTGTGGGAAGCGCCGCCGCATCAGATACCGTTCCCGCCGACGTTTCCCCAGCCGGCACAGTCTTGGTCTGACCGCCGCAGGCTGTCAGGGCAAGCAGCAACATACTCAACAAAACCGCTGTAATCCATATATTTTTCATTTCTCTTTTCATCCGCTCCTCCTCATTCTCTATCAGCCTTCCAGCTCTGCTGTCTTGTATATCATCATAAAGCTTATGCGCGAAAGCAAGTGTAGCACAGTCAGCCCCCTTTGTCAAAACCGTGGCAGCCCCCTCCTCCATTTGGTATAATCGTAGTAAAAGAAAACACCGGGAGGAAAAATCATGTTTACCATTACCGATAAAAAAAACTACCTGTCACAGATTGAAACGGAAATCGCGCACGGCCCCTACAGCGACGACTGGGCCTCCCTCACGTCCTTTACCCCGCCGCGATGGTTTACTGCGGCTAAATTCGGTATTTTTATCCACTGGGGCCTGTACAGTGTACCGGCCTACAGAAACGAGTGGTATTCCCGCAATATGTACATTCAGGGTACGCCGGAATACGAACACCACATCAGAACCTACGGCCCACATAAGGACTTCGGCTACAAGGATTTCATTCCCCTCTTTCAGACGGAAAAATTTGATCCCGATCTCTGGGCGGAAACCTTTGCCGCAGCCGGTGCGGGATATGTGGTTCCTGTAGCGGAGCACCACGACGGTTTTCAGATGTATGAAAGCGGTCTTTCCCTTTATAATGCCGCCTGTATGGGCCCGAAGCGGAATATTCTGGGAGAACTGAAAACGGCCTGTGAAAAAAGGGGACTCGTCCTCGGCGCCTCCACCCACCGCGCCGAGCACCACTGGTTCATGGGAAACGGCAAGGACTTCGACAGTGACATCAAAGAGCCGCTTTCCTGCGGCGATTTTTACTGGCCCTCGGAGCAGACCCAGCCCGACCATCAGGATCTGTTTGCAAAACCCTACCCCAGTCAGGAATTTCTGGAGGACTGGCTGCTGCGCACCTGTGAAATCATCGACCGCTACCGCCCGAATCTCCTCTATTTCGACTGGTGGATCCAGCATGAAGCCTACAAACCTTATCTGCGCAAAATCGCGGCCTACTACTATAACCGCAGCGCGCAGTGGGGAACGGAACCCGCCATCTGCTACAAGCACGACGCTATGGCCTTCGGCAGCGGCATTGTGGACGTGGAGCGGGGCAAGTTCGCCAACGCAAAACCCTATCCCTGGCAGACGGACACCGCCATTGCCAGAAACTCCTGGTGCCACACCACATCCCTTGACTACAAGAGCAGCCGGGAACTGATCTGTTATCTGGTCGACGTGGTCAGCAAAAACGGCAATCTCCTCTTAAACGTGGGACCGAAGGCGGACGGCAGCTTTGCCGGAGAAGATCTGTCCATCCTGCGGGATATCGGTGACTGGCTTGCTGTCAACGGGGAGGCGGTCTATCATACAAGACCGTGGCGGTATGCCGCGGAAGGCCCCACCGTGGAGACGGAAGGACAGTTCTCCGACGCCTCCGCGCCGTCCTACACCGCACAGGACTTCCGCTTCACGGCAGGAAACGGCTGCATTTACGCTGCCTGCCTAAAATGCCCGGAGACAGGGCGCTTTCTGATCCGCTCCCTGTCCGAGTCCGCGGATCCCGACAAACCGCACTTTCACGGAATCATCCGGGATGTGGAAGCGCTGGGTTTTGACGGGAAACCGATATATTACGCCGACAGGGAGGGACTTCATATCACGGCAGAAACCGTGCGCAGCAATTTTCCCGTGGTATTCAAAATATACGTGGAGTAGAAGCCCCTTTCTTGCGTGAATCCGCTTTTCGTGGTATCATCTTTGTATGGAAACACTGTTTATTGCTGACGACGAAGCGTCAATCAGAGAAGGATTAAAATATATCATAGACTGGGAAGAGCTGGGCTTTTCGCTGTGCGGGGAAGCCTCTAACGGCAAAGATGCTCTTTCGCGGATTCTTGCGCTCCATCCGGATCTCGTCCTGTTGGATGTCAAGATGCCGGGCATGCACGGCACAGAAGTAATCCGTCAGGCACGGGAAAAAGGCTTTCAGGGCAAATGCATCATCTTAAGCGGTTACTCGGATTTCAAGTACGCCCAGGAAGCCATAAAAAGCGGCGTGCGCTTCTATCTCACCAAGCCCATCGACGAGGATGAGCTGGTGCAGACAGTCACACAGATCCGGGAAGAGCTCTCCGAAGAGCGTCAGCGCTCCAGCCATTTTGTGCAGTACAAAAACAGGGCGAAAAACGTAGTGCTGCAGGAGCTTCTTCACAACGCACCGGAACAGCCTCTCTCGGAGGAGGACCGCGAAATTTTCCGCCTGACGGCAGAAGTTTATCAGGTGGTGGTCTGCGAGGACTTCCGCTCTCCCTCTTCGGCCGCGCCTTACACCTTTGCGGAAATGCTCAAGGTAACGAACCGGGACAACCTGATCTTCGACCACCTGAACACGGACGGACGGGATGTGGTTCTCCTGAAAGGCATCCACGGCCTGAACAAGCTCGGAGAATTTCTGGAGCGGCTTGAGCAGGGCGAAGCCCAGGAAGGCAGCCCGATGGATTCCATGTTTTTAGCCTACGGCAGGCCCGTCCGCGCAGTGGAGGATATCCATCTGTCCTATGAGGATGCGTCTGCACTGTTGGGCCGCCGCTTTTTCTGCCTGCCCGGACAGCACACCGCCGGGTACGACACCCTGCCTCACGCTGTCGGACACCCGGCTAAAGAGTCCGGCGCCCATACCCCCTTTATATGGGATTCGGATGCCGTTGCCGCCTACGCCGGGCGCCTCGCGGACTATATCGGCGCCTACAACCGCCGGATGACCGTGGATACCCTGCAGGAAATCGAATTGGGACTTATGTCGGTCTCCAATGATATCAGTGAAATCCGGCTGCTCCTGATCGACTTATATCTGCAGATCAAGGAAAAAATGACACGGAATTATCCTTCTGCCGGGCTTTCTTTCTGGAACAATTCCGAAGCCATTGAGCTTATCCACAGCCGCAGCTATCTCTATGAGATTGTGCGCTTTTTGTCGGAGCAGTTCGAGGTGGTCATGGATTCTCTGGGCAGTACTTCCAAGGATACCGTTTTAGCCGATGTGCTCTTCTATATCGACCATAATTTCCACAGGAACATCAAGCTGGAGGCCATTGCGCCGCTGTTTGGCTACAACAGCGCCTACCTGGGGAAAATATTTACAAAGAGCGTGGGGGAAAGCTTCAACTCCTATGTAGATCACAAACGCATCGAGCACTCCAAAAAACTCCTGTTGGAAAACCGATTGAAAGTATATGAAATCGCCGAACAGACGGGCTATAAGAACGTGGATTACTTCCACAAGAAATTTAAGAAATACGTGGGAATGAGTCCTGCAGAATTCCGCAAGGGACAGGGACTTGATACGGAGCCTGGAATTTACCCCCCCCCCTAAAAAATTCGTAGTTTATACCAATCGAGTAGGCAGAGTCAAAAAATGCCGCACGGATATACCGCACGGCATTTTTTTATTCTATATCAGTTTACACGGAGAATGCCGTATTTCAGGCATTCTCCCGCGTGAGACGGAGTTGCGGCGCAACTCCTAGAACTTCTTCGCGAAGCAGCCCTTGCTGCGAGTGATTAGAAGTTCTTCTCACGTTGTTATTGTACAATCGCTACCTTCTCGGCAATGATATTCGACATCATCTCTTCCGCATCGCTCATGCCGGTAGCCTCAAGTTCAGCGATCATCGCATCATAGTTTGCGTCAAACTCTGACTCTGCGCCAGTCACACAGTTAATCAGGGAAGACCATGCAACCTCATCCAGCTTATCCACGATCTCCGTGAACTCCAGAGGCATAGCGTATGCCCAGAGCGGAGAATAATCCGGTGTCTCAAACTCATCGGGCTGCGGGAACATATCCACAATCAGATCAACGCCCCAAGCCTCAACCGCTGCCTTCTCCTCCACATTGTACTCGTTAATTACGGCGTCCTTACTGGTGGTCGTGTAAGTGCTGCCGGTGGGATCCAGAATACCGTCGCCGTAAGAGGGGAACGGATAGTTGTGGAAACCTACGCCGGTCTTCTTGGAATAGTCCGCATCCTCCTGGGAGTACTTGATCTCCTCCTCGGTTCTGTAACGGTGTCCCTCATCATCAATGAAATAGTTCACACCCTCGATACCCCACTTGTTGAGCACCTGACCCTCGTCGGAGCAGAGGAAATCAATAAACTTGATAGCCGCTACGGGATCCTTACAAGTCTTGGAGATACCTACACCGGTTCCTGTGGTAAGACCCTGGTACATCAGGGAAGGACACTTCGTGCTGGCATCCATACAGGTGGGAAGACCCGCATAGGTAAGCTCGTATTTGCCGTCCGCTTTCAGAACCTTCTCACCGTCCTGATAATCCCAGTCTTTATCAAACAGACATACCACACGGCCGGAAGCAATCTTTGCAATGTAGTCCTCGTGTGTCTGGGTAGCAAACTCGGGATCAAGGATTCCCTCATTGTACATGCGGCACAGCCATCTGAAATACTCTCTCTCCTTCTCGGAGCGGAATTTATACATGCCTTTGTTATCAGAGGTAACGATCCACTGTCCGTTGTCCGGCGCGCCGTCCGCGATAAAGCCTGCCGGGTTGCCCAGTGTAATCAGCCAGTGCCAGTCGGAAGTCGATAAGGAAATACCGATCCTGTCAAGTCCATCATCCGTTGTCGGATTTGCCGCAATATAGTCCTTGATCATGGTTTCCAGCTCGTCAAGGGACTGCGGGATCTTATAGTCCTTCGCCTTCAGGGCTACCCACTGAACCTGCAGATTGCCCGCATCTTTGAACTTCGTGCCGCCTACCACATAGGCAGACAGCTGATAGATGGACGGATCGTCCGCAGACTGTTTCAGCTTATCAAACTCATCACCGTAAAGTTTCTTGATATTGGGGCCGTACTGCTCGATCAGGTCAGTCATATCCATCATAGCGTCCGCATCAATCAGGTTGCCCGCGGAACCTTTTGCAAAAATAATATCGGGATAGTTCTGCTCCGCAATCATCAGCGCTACCGCCTCAGACTCATCATTGCCGCCTACGGGACGGGTAGTCTTTAATTTCACGCCGGTCTTTTCCGTAATCACCTCAGCAACGGGATCGGTCCAGGGATCGTCCTGGTTTGCATCCGCATTAAAGAATGTCAGCTCAACCACATCTCCCGACGCGCCGTCGGAAGCGCCTGCATCGCTGCTTCCCTCATCAGTTGCAGCCGTGCTGCCCGTGTCAGTTGTGGCAGAACCACTGTCTCCGCCGCCACAGCCGGCCAGTGTGCCGGCAGTCATTGCCACTGTCAGTAACAATGCACAAATCCTCTTTTTTTTCATACTTTCTCTCCCTTCTGTTTCTCACAATGCAATTCTATATTGATATGACGGTATCCAGAATGCCGCCATATAAATACCGCATCAATCCTTCACCGCGCCTACCGTCATGCCGCCCACAAAGTACTTCTGCAGGAACGGATATACGATAATGATCGGCACTGTCGCCACAATGGTAACTGCCATTCGTATGGACAGCGGGGACACCGCGTTTTTCATCTGCTCCGCCGCATGGGGGTCAATCTTCATCTGCGCCTTCTCCATAATTTCATACAGCACATACTGCAGGGTCGGCAGCTCTTTGGCATACAGATAAGTATCCATAAAGGAATTCCACTGTCCCACCGCATAGAACAGGGCTACCGTCGCCAGCACCGGCTGACACAGGGGCAGCACGATCCTCGCCCAGATCACGAAATCGTTGGCGCCGTCCACTCTGGCTGCCTCCTGCAATGCTAACGGCAGTCCTTCAATGAAGGAACGCACCAGAATCATGTTGTAAACCCAGATCAGACCCGGAATGATATAGACAATAAAATTATTTCCAAGCTTCAAATCCCTCATCAGCAGCAGGTATTCCGGAATCAGGCCGCCGCTGACATACATGGTAATAACAAACAGCGTGGTAAACAGCTTATTGAAATAAAAGTCTTTTCTGCTGAGCACATAGGCCAGCATCGCCGTGCAGATCACGCCCGCGCCCGCACCGATCACAGTTCTTAACACCGACAGGAGAAAGGCGTTGCCCAGATTGTTCTCCTTAAAGACATAGACGTAATTGCTCCATGTAAACTGTCTCGGAATGATAAAGTTGATGTTGCGCATCGTGTCAATGGGGTCATTGAGCGAAATCGCAAGCACATTCAAAAACGGATATATCGTAATGACTATCAGTAACAGGAATACGGCCAGCAATATGTAATCCAGGATATTATCGCGGCTTTTGATTCGATTAGACTTCGTATTTGCCATGACTTCTCCCTCCTATATCAATCTGCTCTCGCCGAGCCACCCTGCAATCTTATTCGCCAGGAAAAGCAGGATAATGCCGACTAACGACTGGAACATGCCGATTGCGGTACCTAAACCATAGTTGCTGTTGCCGATACCTCTGACATAAGCGAACCAGGAAAGCACCATCGCGTGGTCCTGTACAATACCGTTACTTAAGAGCATCTGCCGCTCCATTCCTACATTCAGCGCACCGCCGATTCCCATAATCAGAAGTACTACGATCGTGGGCTTGATGCCCGGAAGGGTAATATGCCAGATCCGCTGGAGCCGGTTGGCGCCGTCCACCTTCGCCGCCTCGTATAAACCCTGATCGATACCCGCCATAGCGGAGAGATATACGATCGCGTCCCAGCCGACCTCTTTCCATGTATTGATCAGCACCACCGTCACCCAGAACAGCGGCGAGTTCGTGCTCATCAGCCCCAGCTTCGTGCCGAACAGCGTATCCAGCATGCCGCCGTCGTTTAAAACCATCTTCGCGATACTGGCGATAACCACCCAGGATACAAAGTGGGGCAGATAGGAAATCGTCTGTGTAATCTTTTTGAATTTAACAAAACGGATCTCGTTTAACATCAGGGCAAACAGGATTGCCATAATCGTCCCCACCGCAATTCCCAGAATACTGAGCCCAATGGTATTGATCATTGTCTGGTTAAACATCCGGTCCCCAAATGCCTTGGTAAAGTTTTCCAGCCCGGCAAAGGGTCTTTCCCATATGTGTTTTGAGAGGTTCTTTGGCTTCACCTCCTGGAAAGCCATCGTCCATCCCCACAGAGGAATGTACTTGAAAATGATCAGCCAGATGACAAACGGGAGCGACATCAATAACAGATACCGCTGTTTGTACATAAGCTGCATACTGAACTTCTGTTTCACAACCTTCTCTTTTTGCGCTTTTTTCGCACTCATGCTCCGCCGTCCTTTCATCACACATTTCAGGGAAAAGAAAAATGCACCAGAGGAAACATGCCTTCCGCTCATTTCCCTGATGCATTTATTATAAAAAAAGAAAGAATCTAAAAATACCGGAAAGAATAGATAAAAAATACCGTCATTTTTTTATCTTCTTCTATCCATCCACCTTTTCCGCCGGAATCATCAGTCTGACTCTCGTCCCCTGTCCCGGCTCCGAGTACACGTGAATGCGGTAGCCTTCCCCGTAGTGCAGCTTCATCCGCTGGTTGATATTGTACAGGCCGATACTCTTACTGCGGCTCATATCCCGGATCTCGATATCCATCCTCAGTTTATAAAGCGCCTCCTCCGACATACCACAGCCGTTATCATCCACGTCAATCATCAGGAGCGTGGTCTCGTCCAACTTTTTCGTGTAGACGGAAATGACAATCATGCCGCCCTCCTCCGTCTCATCCAGCCCGTGAACAACGGCATTTTCCACCACAGGCTGTAACAGCAGGGGCAGAATACGGCATTCGGCAAGCGCTATCCCCTCAGCGATGTTCTTCTGATAGCCGATCCTGCCGCCAAAGCGCAGTCTCTGTATCTCCATATATTCATCCACATGCCGCAGTTCCGCCTCCAGGGTAGTGTAAGCAGTGCCCGTGTTTTCCAGCACATACCTCATGGATTTCCCCAGAAGCTTAATCGCCGTCGCCGCCTCCCGGTCTCCCGCCGTAAGCGCCTTCATGCGGATCATTTCCAGTGTGTTATAGAGAAAATGCGGGTTAATCTGGCTTGCCAGCATCTTAAACTCCATCTCCTGCTGCCTGATCAGAAGTTCCTGCTCCTTGATCTGCGCTTCGTATGCCCTGGCTTCCTGCTCTTTGATATTTTTCACCATGACCTGCAGATCCCCGAACGCCTCGGATATCTCGTCGCTGCCACGCAAAGCGGGAATCAGCTCATAGTCCTGATTGCTCACTTTATGCATTTCCTGTCTGAGAAGCCGCACCCTCCCCGTAAAATAATTCGTGAAAATATGTATGAGGATACCCGGAATCGCCAGGGCAGTCAATATAATCGCGCCGCATATACCTAAAATATTCCTGATTTCCGTATAGCCATGTTCGTCCAGCGTGCATATGTAGATTTTGGAGCCGGACTGGTAGGCGTGAAACGTTGATATATTGATAAAGCACTGCCGGCCATTCAGCTTTTCCTGCCCGATATACTGGAAATAAGATTCGTCATAGTCAATCCTGATCGGCTGCGCTTTTCCGCTCCTGTCCATATCCGTAGCGTAAAATACCGATCCCCGGTCCACCGACATCAAACTGTTGTACTCCGTATTATCCACCCAGATCCGCAGATAATTGGAATCTATGTGAATGACGAGCGCCGCATGGTAAGGCGAATTGACCAGCTGGATCGCCTTCACCAGACACAGGTCCCATTTGCTGTCCCGGTAGCCGTCCTCCCACGGAATAGCCTGCCAGAATACATTCGCCTGTTCCATCGACCGCTGGTACCATCCCGTCTTCTCCGTCTCTTCGTCCACACAGATAAATTGTTTGTACTTTGAAAGATAGGGATTGTCCGTATAAATATCAATGGCGCTGATCTGCGCATAGTTTTTGGCATACCGGTTCAGCACCTCATTTCGGTCAACCGCCCTCATATACTCCTGCCTGCTCTCAAACTCTTCCGAAAGAATGTTCCGCACCCCTGCATCAAACGAAATGTCCCTCGAAATACCATAGACTTCTCTGGTAATGTCAAACATGATATTTCTCACACGGTCGTTGTCCGACTTTAGTAAGTCCTTATAGTAATTTCCCATCATATGATGCGTGTACATAAGCAGGAAGGAACCGATCAGAATAATCGGCACCGCAACTACAACCGTATAGATCCGATAAAGCTGTTTCTTGATAGTCACCCTGTTAAAGCGCGTGACTAAATTTTGTATTCCACTCATAAGTAATCCCTCGCATTGTTATATCGTACCACGTTATTCTCCGATGCGCCACTATAATCGAGTAGGAGCCTGCATACACGGAGAATGCCTGTCTTTTGGCAGTCTCCCGCATGAGACTTAGGGAACCGCTGATTAAAATCGCAAACAATATTACCGATCATCATCAACAGCAACTTTGAGAAAATATCGGTTTATGTTTTGGCTATGCCCCGATATATGACACTGGCATAACCGAATGGCTTTTTTGACAATCAAAAATGGATGCTCTGCTTTACAACGTGTGGATCTGAGCTCTGTCTCTTTAACAAAATCACGACAAGAAGCAGTCCATCCACCATAACGTATCTGGTGAACGGCATTTCTATATGATAATCATTGACCATTCCGACGATACAAAATATACTCAGAAGCAGTCGGATAAAATAACTTATGGCTAAATAGTTTTTACAGCGATTTAAAACAGGACTTCCCCATTTCCAGCTTAACAATACCAAAACAACAGCCAGAACTAAGACACTGATTAGCCACATCCATATATGTCCCTGTCGAAAAAAGAGTCCGCCCGCACTGCTTCCGCTTTCAAAATACAGATATCCATTGCTCCCAGAAGGCAAAAAGAGAGTGTCCAGTTCATGATTCTTTCCGGATATAAAACACCGCACAGCGGACATCCGATATCCAAGCCAGTCCACGTATCCGCCTGCCTTAAAACCTGTTCCTCTTTTCATCAAACTATGAAAAATATCTCTTACTCGGCTGTTTCTCACGATCATGATGCCCCAGCAGCCCACTATATAAAATACAGCCGGCAAAAAGGAATACGCATATATCCTGTTTCTGGTTTTTCCTTCTGCCATTTTTTCTTTCTGTGCTCCCTTATTTTCTGAAACAAATACAAATACGCACCATAAAACATAATAGATTGCAAGATCAATCGGATATGCACCGCTCCTTTCCGCAAGCATATAGGAAATACCGTTCATAAACAAATAAAGCACAAAGCTGATTCCAAAATACCGCAAGCCGGAAAGGAACCATTTACCATCCGATTCCCTGCCCGCGCCTCTGTCCCTTTTTCTAAAAACAAGTTGATAAACAAACGGAAGGCATATCATCAGTACCGGTTCCTGCAATCGCACGAACAAGTACCATTCTCCGCCTATCCCCTCAAGACAGGATGAGCACAAAAACAGCCCCAGGCAAACCATCCATGTCACCCAGAGCCGTCTTTTTCTCTCCTTACCCTCTGCTTTCGACTGTAACGCTATTCCCCAAATGATACTCTCAACAAGCCACACAAAAAGCAATGCCTTTTCTTCCCTGTTTTTTATACCAGCAGCGGCACAAACTACTATCATCAAAGTCCAGCACGGCATACAGCAGACTACAGTGGAAAAGCTCCGTTTTCCCATAATCTTTCGGATAATAATCCTGCTAAACGATATCACATACACAGGTGCCGTGATAAGCAAAAATATTCCAATTATATTGAAACCTGTATTAACAGTAAGCCAATTCTGTCTCCAAAAAAATGCCAGACAGGAAATGAGAATAGCGCTTATACTTAAAAAGATACATTTCTGAACAGATAGCGTTTCATCTCTGCCCGCCTTAACAGACACATAAAGCAACAGAATTGCAAATGCCTCCGTTGCTCTTCCCGCCTGCCGCTGTACCCATAATACAGGTTCATCCACCAATTCCAACCCTAAATATATACAGCCAGCACACACAGCAAATAGAAGGAGCAGGCACATACAGCGGCTTGTCTTCTTGTAAACAGCTTTTTCCTTTTCCACGATCATTTTTCTTCCGTTCCTCTATTCATAAATCAATTCTTCTCTGAAGCTTATCACACAATTCTTTAATGCCTCTTGTCACTTCTTCTACAATATCTTCTTTTTTCAGGTAATCTCTAAGCTCTTCATTCGTCCCTGCCTTCAGAATGCGGGTATACTGAAGATCAGCGTTTATCCGGCTCACCAACAGCAACAAAACCCGTTCCTGGTCAGGCGTATCCGCATGATGGACAACATCGATCTGTGCCAAATCCGGCGTGCCGGGGATCTCAAACTGCAGCGCAACTGACTCGAAGGAACCTTCCGGCGGAATCTTTTCCCCAATCCGGTCACAAGTCGCCTCCAGACTATATCGTGTCAAAAGTTTTAACTTTTCTTCATTTGAAGGCCCTTTCTTTTTACCAAATATTTTCATTATTTATCCACGCCTTTTCCCACTATTCGCCTCATATATTTTATTCGTTTACCTTTTCCTGAGTAAATAACGTTTCCGATACTTTAATTGCACATAACGCATAATCTTCTGATAGTAAACCGGATTCGCCGCACCGCCCAGTATTCCTACGATTGGAAGTCCCTGAATAAATTTCATGACCAGCATCTCTGTCGCAAAAGCATTTGCCGTCTTTTCAATCTGCTGTTTCAGTTCCCTTTCATCAAAAACCATCTCCGTATCCCCGGCTATATAGCTGTTGTTTTCCGAATCCAAAAGCTTCCAGTCCCCGCCACCCGTCATAGACGTTTCCAACAGTTTGAGAATAAATACTTTTTCCTCTGGCGCATCATAATCGAATCCGTATTTCAGCGCTGTTTCATATACGCCGCGAAGCAGCACACCCACCCAGATCACAATATCTGGCAGACCGATGCCAAGAGCGCCAAGGCCAATGCCCTCAACTGTTGTAACCACTGTATTGAGGGCATTGCTGCCAGCAGCTCTCGTTCGAATCCTTCCGATTTCTTTTCTGCCTCCTTTGACGTCCATTGCAAAGTCATTAATCTGAAACTCTTTTGCGAGCAAATCTTTGTCATAAGTCTTTTCAATAATAGTAGCGCCTTTTTCAAAAACCAGACCGAATGCTTTCGCAAACGCTTTCTGCAGACCAGACATGACTTTTTCGGGAATCCTGTCTTCCAGTTCGGTTTTCCAGACCGAGGCGTTTTTATGCTTTTCGGCATATTGGAGGAGTTTTTGTTCCTCCCGCTCGATTTTTTGTAGTTCTTTCTCTATTGGAGAAATTTTGGCTTTGAATAACCCCATAGCGAGGCTCCTTTCGATTGCCGGTTTGACAACTAACAATTTTTACTTATCTGAATCTTTTTCATAAGCTTTGCACAGCACTAACAGGTATCCCATAAAAATTAGTGTTTTCATTTATTTTCAACTGCTTTATATGCTTCTTCCGCAGATTCCATGCCAAACATGACGCGTAGCAGCGAATCGCCATACTTCCCATACATCTGTATCGCTATATTCATACTGTCTTCAATTACCGTAGAAGAAGTCGTGCAGTCGTCACAGTCCACATAAAATCTGTAGCGGATCTCACCATCGCTGAAATCCATATCAAAACATCCGAGAGACAAGTGATAGTTTACGCGGGTTAAAAACTCTGCAACCTCTTTGCGCTGTTCCTCATCAACATCCATATCAATGCAACCATATGTAACAAATCCCCATTCTGTAATGTTAATTATAAATTTAATTTTTTTAATTTTTCCCTCCATCGCGAAATTGAGACGAATTATCCCGTTATCGCGGTCAAACTCATATTTGTACTCACAATCCTCCATGTGAGAAACTAACATATTAGCGATCTGTGAAGAATATTTTTTGCTCATAACAGCAACCCCTTTCTTAAGTCTCACATCTTAAAAATACCATAAATCCATACGAAAAAGTTATTGTTTTATTGAGAACTTTCAACTCACAAACAAAGTCATAAACAGACAAAATTCATACAAGCGCATCACGCAAATTGCGCACATCGCGCAACACCATGAGAACATTCAACGATCTTTCCGAGAGCTGATTTGCATATTGCTCCATCCGCTCGATATCATCCTCATACCCTCCTTTTAGGATAGGTGTATTTGTTGTCTCGACACTGGATTTTACCGAAGCAAAAAATTCATCAATCCGCAGTTTCAGACGCGGTAGCAAGATCCGTTCCACCTCGTTTATGGTTGCTCCGACATAGTCATTATAAACACGGTATGTTTTCCCTACCATATAACGATCAATGTCAAACAGGCCCCGCTCATAGACCTTGTATTCCGGTGCAGGCACTTGAAACCCGGATAAGCATTTATTAAATTCCTGGCGGATACTGTAGGAAACACTTATATTGCCATAAATTCCATTTGACCCAACCGTCCGCTTTCTGAGGCTGGTCGCAAAGTCAAGGGCAATATCAGAAATATGGCTTTTGGCGGAATCCGCATAATTGTTAATATTATCTTTGGTGAACGCATTCAGCCTTTCTCTCAGGCCGCCTGTCAGAAGCATATGCAAGCGGTCCTTCTCGCTTATGCATCTGCTGTCGATCTGGCTGGATAGTAAATTCCTGTCCAAACTGGTCTGTCGCTTTTGTCTTCCGATGATAGCCTTGTTTTTGTCCCGAAGCTTTTCGGTTTCCTCATACAGTTCACGGATCCGCTGATCGCATTCTGCCTTTATTTTTTTCAGTTCCGTATACGCCATTGTCAGCGGCGTATCTGCCTGTAGCGCCTGCCTGTTGTCTTCAATCATTCTCTCAAGCCATTCATCCAGTCCATCGAGATAGGCATCGTTCTTATTTTGGGAATCTACACGAAAATATTTTCCCTGTCCGACTCTTTGATTGCCATACTCAGAGAGGACAAACCTCGCCCGCTCCTCCAAATCTGCCAACTGCTGTTCGCCGCCCTGCAGCAAATTGATACAGTTTAAAACGGAGATAAAATTACCGTTTGTCAGCTCCTGCATTTCGTTTAGGAAAACCCTCTCATCCTGTTCCGCAAACTTTGTGCACAGGAAATTGATAATACAAAAATCCGCATTTCGGATTTCCGTACGGGTCACCTCATCCAGTCTCCTTTGGGCATCATCATTCATGCCCGGCGTATCAATAATGATAATATCGTTTTTCAACATGTCTGACGGATATTCGATGATAATTTGATAATTACTGTATTGCCCGTCACCTGTTTGATCCGTGATAATTTCCTCTGCAGCCTGCCGGGAAACCTCCATTTCCTGATTCTGTGTCATATGCTTTAGGATAATACGTGTTTTTTCACCATAGCGGATCTTTGTAACTACTTTCGTCACAGGGAAAATCCCGGTAGGGAGATCCGTGCCTAATAAAGCATTGATAAGGGATGACTTTCCGGTAGAAAACATACCGCATACCACAATACAAAACGGGCGCTTTTCACGGGCCAGAACCAGCTTCTCTTTACCGTAATCCTCGGCTTCTTCCAGATGCCCGAGAATCCTCCTGTCACACAACGTTTCAATCGACTTCGCCATCATATTGTCTCCATATAGCGGCTATACTCTGGCCTGCCTGTTCAACCTGGTCAAGATATCCCTGCATCTGTTTTTCCCAGACAGTTTTATGTTTTTGACCATTGCCTGCGTTTACGCCGGTAAAGGTTAAACCGCCGCCGATCACCGCACCGACGATGCCAAGTACTATCTTCGAGGAAATGAGATAGCCTGCCGCGGCACCCGCCGAAACGCCTGCCGCAGTCGCCAAAATCGTTACAGGGATATTGGCACCCACTGCAGATATTCCCTCGATTTTAGTCAGATGCAGTGCGGACAACGCGCGCAAAACCTCCGATTTCGCCTGTTCATTTTTCTGAGAGACCATCCAGCGTCCCTCTACCGTCATCTGTGTTGACCATCGCTTTATTTTGCTTTGAAATATCCGATCCAAATCTTCAAAAAGAATGCCGCCCTGACTGTCGCGGGAATGGACTGCCTGAACCATTTCCTCCTGAAGGGTACCCCATTGTATTAAAAAAGCTTCCGATGTTTTCATGATAATCCCCCTGTTAAATCCTGCAAAATGTGCAGCCTGTCAGGGCTGCTGCGCAATGGCTGCATAATTTTCAATCGTCTCAGCAGTGTATGTACTGCCGCCTATCAGCGCAGAAAGCGCATTGAAATTGGAAACCATATCAGCCAAAATCGAACGGAATTCTATCTCCTGCTCTTCCGCATCAAATTGATTATCTTTGATTTGTTCAATCAGATTCTGCAGCTGCGCCTGCTTTTGTCCCAAAGACATTTCAATGCATTCAATGATTTCGTTACAGCCGTCAACCAGCTCTTTTCGGAAAGAACTTTCGACCTTGATTCCGACATCGCTGCGCGCGTCTTCAATGGACTGTTTGGTGGCATCCTTCATTCCCAGCAAAATCTTTACGCCGACACCGTCGGCCTTTTTCTGCATCGTCAAAACCCCCCATATTGCTCTTGCGGCATAGTAAATCCATGCCGGAGGGAAAATCATGGAAATCACGGTGGCAAGCACTACATCCATAAGCTCTTTAAGCAATGTCTCCTTGATGAAAGTTCCCCAGGGCTTCTTCCCACCCATCCCGTCAGCAATCATATCGTCAAAGTTGAACATCAAGGCGCCTGAAATCAGGGCTTGAGCAATACTCATGTCACCGGCAATCGGATTGGTCCCCTTCGTTGTATTTGAATGAATACTGCTGGCCGCTCTCTCCGCACCCTGCTTACCTGCCGTGATAACATCTGCCACCAGTTCATCAAAATCGAAGCCGGGCAAATCCACATCCCGAATATTTTCTGAGTAAACCTGGAGTTTTTGGGCAAGGCGGTTGATAATCGGCTCACAGTTAACCATCACTTCCTGTGTCATTTTGTTGGTTTGCATTTTGATGTAAGTCTCTACCTGAGTGAAAATCGGCGCCATCAAATCGGCAAATTCTCTATCACGAGCCATTTTATCAGCGCCATCGGGATTAAAAATATCCTGAATTTTATTTCTTGCTTTCAAACCAAAAATTTTAGCCTCTTCTTTTAGCCCAAACTGGATTTTTTTACCGAAAAAATAGCTGTCCCAGTTATTGTAAGTGCGTGTAGCAAACGATGTATAAGCTTTATCGATCGCCATCATAATTTCGCCCAGAGCAGACTCGATGGCCTCATTCATCGCATCCAGATTATGTGCAATCTCCTTGACGCCCTTCTCCATCTCTTCGCACTGTGACTCCAGCTCACTCAATCCCTGCTTGCTCTGCTCCATCACCTCTTCCATATGATGCCGGGTAGCGCTGAACATACTGGCTATGCGGGGCATAAAGCCTTTATAACCTTGAAGATCTCTCTCGTCTGATTCCAGAAACTCATAAAGGGCCTCTTCAAATTCAGGAATGCCGCTGTATTGATCTTCTTCAGGAAGTACTTTCTCGGTAATAAACTGAACCCCCTTACGTTTCCGCTTCGGTGTATTGGTGCGTGCGCAAAAAGAGGTAAAGGAATCCACGCAAAATACGCGTTTTTTGTACAGCTCCTCATTAAATATACCATTTTCATCCGTAAAAACATCATACAAGTCAAATTTCAGCTTTTCCTGAAACTTTTCTTCATCCTGTTCCTGTACTGCATTGTACCAATTGACCACAAAAAATACATTTTTCAGGTGACGGCAGCGAAAGTTTCTTTCCACATATGCCCGTGCATTGGTGTCCATCGCCTGAACTGCGTGCATCAAAAATACGATTGCATCCGCTTTCTGGGCAAAATTGTTTGCTGCTGCATCATCTGTTGTATTGTTTCCCAATCCGGGAGAGTCCACAAACATGACGGTGGATGTGCGCAGCTTACGGGTAAGATCCACATAAGAAACTTCTTTAAACTTACCCTCATTTACAAACTCCAGACGATACTTTTCTCCAAATTCGGAAAGCGGGATCGCCTCATCGGGACGCTTCGTATCCCGGTACTTGACAACGGCCTCTTCGCTGTCCTCTCCGTTGATGATCCTAGTGATCACAGGAGTCTCCGGGTTTATGGAAGTCATCAGCAAAGGCTGCCGCAACATAGCGTTCAAAGTGGTCGACTTGCCGGAGTCAAAAGCACCCGTGAACATAACGGAAAAAACACCTTTCAGATATTCCTGCTCCTTTTCGTGAAGCTTATCTGCCTCCACTGTCATATCTGCCCTGCGCAGATTCTGTTCAAAAGCATCCATCTGTAGAACTACGTTGTCGCGCAATTCTTCTGCTTTTGATTTTGTAACAGTAGTATTCATTGATTATCTCCTCTCTGGTAATTATTAAAATGTGTGGCATAAGGATTATTGTCCATGCAGACTCTCTTCCAGCTTTGGCAGTTCATTCTGCAAAATATCGAAAATTGATTGCCGCTGCGAAACAGCCCGTTCCGCCTGCTCCCGTTTTGCAGAAAGCTCATCCATAACCGAAGTAACAAAACGGGCGTAGGCTTCTTTGATTCCCTGCTCTGCCTTTTCGCAAATATCCTCTAAAACTTTGGTAAGTGTCTGCTGGATTTCTCCTTTCAATGTCTGGCAGAGAATATGGATCTGCCGTAACAGTGCCTCGCGGTTTTCTGTCTCAATCTTTTCCTTAGACATTTTTTTGACAAGCTGGGATCCGATTACGCCGCCTGCTGCAAGCGGGAAGAATCCCATCAATGCCGCCGGAACTGCGCCAATTAACATGGCCCTGCTGTAACGCTTAATCTTTTTCTGTGTCTCGGACGAATCCTCGTCCACATGAAACCTCAAATCAGATGGAGAACGTTTTGGCTGGACATAATCTATAAAAGCTATGATACCATCAGGTATTCCCTCAAAAAATTCGCCTGCGTCATGAACCATATCCTGCTGCATTCTCTCATTCAAATCAGTCATTTCTGTTTCGATGAAAGCACGAAGCTGGTTAAAACAATTCTCCTCGGCTGCCGACAGAAAACGTGGCAACATCTCAGTGGCATGGATAATATCTTCGGTATCTTGGATGGTTCGGGCAATATTTTCCTCCAGTTGGTCAATATACTGAATAATGGATTTATGACAGGAATATTGGATACTCCCGTTAATTTCACTGTTTACTTTCGCAGCAGCGGCCTCGCCCATCCGCTTCATTTTATCCTGCCGTTTCTCCAGCCTGGCAATGGAATCATCCATCTTCTGAATATCCATCTCGGCGCCCGCCGCGAGTTCTTCTATCTTTTCTCGCGTCTCTATCAGGCAAACTCTTGCCACCTGCATGACTGCCAGTTCCCGCAAATCCTGTTCGGCCGAAAGCAGCTCGTCACACAAAAATGTCTGCAACGTCCCCATACCAGTTTCAAAACACTTTCCGCCTTTGTCGAGAGACTGCAGGAACCAGTCAACACGGGCAAACAATGCATCATAGTCTTCCTGCGTATTGATTATCTCCGTGTTTGTGACGATCATGGCATACCGGGAAATGCCGAAGTATTTCTGGATTAGGCCTGTGATAAAGTCACGTTCCACAGCAGCCAGCAGATGCGCTGCATCCATCACAAAAAACAGATAATCCATCTGCGTCAGTTTTTCCTTCCAATCAAAATCTTTATAATCCTGATGGTCACAGATAATCTCGACATCCATTTGCTGAAGTATGTCTTCCTTCAGATGCCAGTTCCATATGACAGGAGAATCATCGGCGCCACCATTCTCCACTGCCTCTGTTACTAACTGCTGTTCTCCGTACGACAGCAACAAATCAATCGATTGATCAAGCTGAGGCAGTGGATCTTTCAAAAGCGGCGAAGGCAATGCATCATTAAGCGCTGTCTGCAGGCTGTGTATCTGCGTACCGATAAAAGCAATCCGCAGTTTTTTTGTATGTTCTAAATGTTTAGATGCATTCTTTGCAAGATCAATGATACCATTATGGCCAAGGCGAGATCCTATTTCCATGCATGCGGTGCATATTTCCCTGGCCAGCTCACTTTTTTCCATCATGTTCATGGCTACGCCTTTCTTTGAACTATTAGTGGTTTGCTTATGATATAACTTTTACAATCTGTTCCGTCCTTCGATCCAGTTCTTCGTCCGGCAACAATTCCGCGTCTTTGGGTGGACTCTGACCGCTCAATCTGTAATATTTTTCAGATGACACAAAAAGCTGCAGAGCATCCATGCGTTTTGCCAGAAGTGGATGTTTCTGCATCAATTCGCCCAAATATCCGATTTGGGAATGTTTCAGCCACTTTTGGGTATTTTGGATATACTCTTCAGCATCAATGTCTTCCAATGATACAAATCCGGCCTCCAGACGCAGTAAAGCACGGATAGCGGTATCTACATTTTCACAGCAAAGCAGGCCTGCTCTATCAGCGGAAATTTCAGACCGGCGGCTCCATGCATTCAAGGGCAACGACACCATCTGATAAACAGCCGGTCCAATGATCGGAATCAGCTGCGAGAGGCTGCCGCCTGTGCTGACGACCGTATGGTACAGCACATGCCCCAATGCAATATGGCCGCTTTCGTGCCCAACGACAAATTTTAATTCATCCTCACTGAACATTTTTGCCATGAGGCTGCTGACCGCAATGTACACCATTGAATTTGTCCCTACCGTCATTGCGTTTAACCCTGTAATAGACGAGGAAATAATCGTATAAGGAAGCGGGATATTTAATATATCTGCACAATGCCGTACAATGGTCGAAAGCGGTGTTTGTTTATCGTCCACCCGGATGCCCGTAGACAAAATCATGCCATACTGTGCATCTACGGAAAGATCTACCAACTGGGCAAAGGCCTTGTTCACCATGGGATTATCCAAAATCCGAATAATACCAGCATCAACCGGATGCGCGAAGTCCAAAGCATCCGAACGAAAATTTGATGAACCAGTATTTTTAGGATTGTTTTGAAGGAATTCCCCAAAATCAAGGGCTGTGAGACCCGCTTCCTTTTCTTTCATTTGACTGACTCCTTTCCCGTTTTCTATTGCTTTTCCTTAATGCAAAGCCGTATGCTGTTAAGTGATACAGTCCGAAAATCTTCTTCTGGAATTGTGTACCTTTTGACATTTATGCTCACGAGGCATCAGCAAGTCCTATCGGTATACAAAATAGAAAAATATAACAAAAATTTCTAGTAAATTCATAAAAAATGCTATATAATAAAATTTAAATTATAGCTGTCAAAAGGTACACTTTTTGATAGCCCTATTTATGTTATTTTTCTTTTCCATCCCTTTGAAGCCGCCTATACTCCCTCAATCTGCGGTAAAAAGTGGCTCCACTCATATCACACATCTCCAAAGTATCCGCAAATGTCAGTTTCTTTTGTTCCCATGCCTTGACAATCTTCCCAAAATCATCCGGCACTGTCTTCTCCGGTCTTCCGAACTTCACTCCCCTTGCTTTTGCTGCAGAAATCCCCTCCGCCTGCCGCTTTTTGATGTTCTCGCGCTCACTCTGTGCCGCAAAGGACAGAATCTGTAGCACAAGATCTGCAATAAAAGTTCCCATTAGATCTTTGCCGTTTCGGGTATCCAGCAGGGGCATGTCCAGCACACAGATATCAATTCCAATCTCTTTTGTAAGGATGCGCCACTGATTTTGGATTTCCTCGTAATTACGCCCCAGCCTGTCAATACTGAGGATGTAAAGAATATCCCCTGCTTTCAATTCCCGCACCAGCTTTTTATAATTTGGACGGTCAAAATCCTTGCCTGACTGCTTATCCATGAAAATACTCCTTTCAGGCACGGAAGCTTTCCGCAAGGCGATTATCTGCCTGTCCTCATTCTGGTCTGTGCTGCTGCATCTCACATATCCGTAAATTTTCTTTTTTTCCATATATTTTCCTCCATCAAAATACCGCCACCATTATAGTGACGGGTCATCAATAAACTTCCTCGCAGCAAACTGCGGGAAATAAAGCCCTCTCTTTGATCAAAAGATCAGACAGCAATATTCTACATATGGTAACTGTTCAGAACCCTGTTCTTCACACCTCCTGAACAATTACTACATATGTTTCTTAAACTAAGGAAACTTCTAAAAAATATATTTCTGTAGAATTCCCCGATGAATATGCAAGTTCAGAAAGCCGTATCACCTTAAAAGACATGGTGGCAACGGCTAAAGCAAATGCTGCGCAGGCTATTTCCAGACTTATAAGAATAGCTGCAATCCAAAACATAAGACAACAAAGAAGGAAAACAGCAATACATAATACTTATTCGGCAAATATGCTTGTCCGCCATGCGAATGATGGCAGGAAGCATCTGTATGATATTCTGGCACTAAAAAAGGATATCAGAGAATTGTATTTCCCTTGATACCCTTTTTTACTCCATCTTCAGCTCTTAGATTTTTTGATTTTTTTTGCTTACGCATTCACGATCTGCCCGAAGTCAGGCTTTAAGGATGCGCCGCCGATGAGGCCGCCGTCGATATCGGGCTTCGACAGAAGCTCCGCCGCGTTGGATGCGTTCATGGAGCCGCCGTACTGGATGCGTACCGCCTCTGCGGTAGCAGCGTCGTACATCTCAGCGATGCAGTCGCGGATGCCCTTGCAGACTTCCTGCGCCTGGTCGGAAGTAGCGGTCTTACCGGTTCCGATCGCCCAGATCGGCTCGTACGCGATAACCATGCCCTTCACCTGGTCGGCGGTAACACCTGCCAGATCGGACTTGATCTGTAATCTGATCCAGTCCATCGTCACGTTCATCTCTCTCTGCTCTAAGGACTCGCCGCAGCAGAGGATCGGTGTAAGACCTGCCTCCAGCGCCTTAAGCACCTTCTTGTTCAGGAAAGCGTCGTCCTCCTTGAAATACTCTCTTCTCTCAGAGTGACCGATGATCACGTACTCCACACCCGCGTCCTTTAACATGGGAGCGGAAATTTCACCTGTGTACGCGCCCTTGTCCTCAATATAGAAGTTCTCGGCACCCACATGTACATTGGTGCCCTTCACAGCTTCAGCCACAGGCACAATGTCGATCGCGGGCACGCAGTATACCACGTCCACCGCATCGTTTACTACCAGATCCTTTAAGGTTGCGCAGAGCGCAACTGCCTCGCTGGGAGTCATGTTCATCTTCCAGTTGCCGGCGATGATTCTTCTTCTAGCCATTGTAGTAATCTCCTTTAATTTTAATATATTTATTCAATCCGCAGAGCCTCGAAATTGCTTCGCAATTCCTCGGGTGCGTTGCACCCTCAAATGCCCGAATCCGAAAGAGACTTTGTGCAAGCACAGCCTCTTTCAGCTTCGGTCATTCTCGCTCTGCTCATCGCATCACTTGTCATCCGCTGCCACTACACCCGGAAGCTCCTTGCCCTCTAAGAACTCGAGGGAAGCGCCGCCGCCTGTGGAGATGTGGGACATCTTGTCTGCAAAACCGAGCTGGTTACATGCCGCTGCGGAATCGCCGCCGCCGATGATGGTGGTTGCATCCGTCTCAGCCAGCGCCTTCGCAACAGCGATGGTGCCCTTTGCGAGAGTAGGATTCTCAAACACGCCCATAGGGCCGTTCCACACAACGGTCTTAGCCGTCTTAACTGCATTGGCAAAAAGCTCCTGCGTCTTAGGCCCGATGTCCAGGCCCTCCTTGTCAGCCGGAATCTGGTCAGAATCCACATACTCTACTTCAATGGGCGCGTCGATGGGGTTCGGGAACCCGGATGCCACGCCAGTATCAATGGGAAGTAAAAGCTGCTTGCCGAGCTTCTCCGCCTTCTCCATCATCTCCTTACAGTAGTCAAGCTTCTCGTCATCCACCAGAGAGTTGCCGATCTCATAGCCTTTCGCCTTTAAGAAGGTGAAAGCCATGCCGCCGCCGATGATCAGGGTATCGCACTTCTCAAGCAGGTTGTTGATCACGTTTAACTTATCCGCAACCTTTGCTCCGCCAAGGATCGCCACGAAAGGTCTTACCGGATTCTCCACCGCGTTGCCGAGGAAGTCGATCTCCTTCTGCATCAGATAGCCGACTGCATTCTCGCCACCCTTCTCGGTGATATACTTGGTGACAACCGCCACGGATGCATGTGCTCTGTGAGCGGAACCAAATGCGTCACACACATAAACGTCAGCCAGATCAGCCAGCTCTTTTGCGAAAGCCTCCCCTGCCTCCTTGGGTTTGGTCTCCTCTTTGCCGCGGAAACGGGTATTCTGGAGAAGCACTACGTCGCCTTCCTTCATGTCAGCTACAGCCTTGGTAGCCGCATCGCCGGTCACATTGTAGTCCGATACGAAATTGACGGGTTTGCCGAGCTTCTCGGACAGTCTCTCCGCCACGGGCGCTAAAGACTCACCCTCGTTGGGACCGTTTTTCACCTTGCCCAGATGAGAGCAGAGAATTACTTTGCCGCCGTCATCAAGAAGCTTCTTGATGGTGGGCAGAGCCGCCACGATACGGGTCTCGTCCGTGATCTTGCCTTCCTTTAAGGGCACGTTAAAGTCGCATCTTACCAGAACGCGTTTGCCTTTCACATTGATATCATCTACTGTTTTTTTGTTTAATGACATTTGTGTATCCTCCTTTTCTGAAGCGTGAAAATTGATTCATCCGCCTCCTGTTTCACGAAACATTCCTTTACCGAAAAGAAGCCCGGCCCAGCGGCCGAGCCTCTTTAATTCACTCTTAACTTTTCCGTTTCTTAGTTCAACTCAGAGAAGTATTTGATGGTACGAACCATCTGAGAGGTGTAGCTGTTCTCATTGTCATACCAGGAAACAACCTGAACCAGATTGTCAGCGCCAACCATAGTCTGGGTAGCATCGAAGATGGAGCCGTAGGTGCTGCCTACAATATCGGAAGAAACGATCTCATCCTCGTTGTAGCCGAAGGACTCGTTGGAAGCTGCCTTCATAGCCGCGTTGATCTCTTCCTTGGTAACGGATTTCTCTACGGTTGCAACCAGAATGGTGGTGGAACCTGTAGGGGTAGGAACACGCTGTGCGGAACCGATCAGCTTGCCATTCAGCTCAGGGATAACAAGGCCGATAGCCTTAGCAGCGCCTGTGCTGTTGGGAACGATGTTCACTGCGCCTGCGCGGGATCTTCTCAGGTCACCCTTTCTCTGAGGACCGTCAAGAATCATCTGATCGCCTGTGTAAGCGTGGATCGTGCTCATGATACCGGACTTGATGGTAGCCAGATCGTTCAGAGCCTTAGCCATAGGAGCAAGACAGTTTGTTGTGCAGGAAGCTGCGGAAATGATGGTATCCGAAGCCTTCAGTGTCTCGTGGTTTACATTGTATACGATAGTAGGAAGATCGTTTCCTGCGGGAGCAGAGATAACAACCTTTCTAGCACCTGCATTGATGTGGGCCTGAGCCTTCTCTTTGCTGGTATAGAAACCGGAGCACTCCAGAACAACGTCAACCTTGAGCTCACCCCAAGGGCAGTTGTTTGCATCGGGCTCTTTGTAGATCTTTAATGTCTTACCGTCAACCGTGATGGAATCCTCACCTGCCGATACGGTGTCTGCCAGCGCATATTTACCCTGGGAAGAATCGTACTTTAACAGGTGTGCCAGCATCTTAGGGCTTGTCAGATCGTTGATTGCTACAACCTCATAACCCTCTGCCCCGAACATCTGTCTGAATGCAAGACGACCGATACGGCCAAAACCATTGATTGCTACTCTTACTGCCATTTTTCGTTCCTCCTAAAATATTGATTTTTTGTAACTTTTGCTATATAATTTTGTCAATCAAACTGGTTGAGATTGACAAAATTTTGTCAACGATTTCATTTTACCCAATTTGTCCCAAAAATTCAAGACGTAATTCAAAAATAAATGAGAATTTTTACCACAGGGGAGGCCGCTATGCCAATCACCGCAGACTTTCACCTTCATTCCTCTTTTTCGGGGGATTCCGACACGCCAATGGAGCAGATGATCCTTAAGGGAATTGAACTGGGACTGACCGAAATGTGCTTTACGGAGCACAACGACTTTGACTATCCGATGACCGACCGGGAAACGGCCGGCTTTTTCGAAGTAGATCCTGATGCCTATCTCTACGATTTTTTGAAATTCCGTGAAAAATACGCAGATAAAATCGCGCTCTTTTTTGGCGTCGAGCTTGGTCTACAGCCTCATCTTTCCACGAGGAACGCGGCGTTTGCCAAAAGTCATGATTACGACTTCATCATCGGCTCCTCCCATCTGTGCCACGGCAAAGACCCCTATTATCCCGCTTTCTACAAGGGCCGTTCACAGGAGGACGCCTACCGGGAATACTTTACATCCATTCTGGAAAACCTGAAAGTTTACAGCAATTTCGATGTTTACGGCCACCTGGACTATGTGGTGCGATACGGCCCCACGAGAGATCAGGGATACTCCTACGAGATGTACCGCGAAATTTTTGATCGGATTCTGGCAGAACTGATCGACATGGAAAAGGGGATTGAGATCAATACCGCCGCACTGGCAAAGGGTATGCGGGAACCCAATCCCTGCATCGGCGTACTGAAACGCTACCGCGAGCTCGGCGGTGAGATCGTCACCACCGGAAGCGACGCCCATGAGCCGGGGCAGATCGCCCACGCCTTTGACCGGGCAGCCGAAATTCTGAAAGACTGCGGTTTCCGTTACTACGCAACCTACAAAAGGAGAACCCCCTCTTTCCACAAATTGTAAACCACGCAAAAAGTCCAGCCGAGGATTCCGCCATGAAAAAACCGACCTGCAAAACCGTTTTGAAAACACTGCTTATTACCTATGCCCTGTTAAGCATATGTCTCACCACGCTTTTTATCGACGGGCTGCTTTCCCGGGACTACTCCGCCATCTCGAAGTATGCCACCCTGAACGACGGCTGGAATATCACCATAGACAACCACGTCTGGCAGAACGTTTCACTGGACAGTTTCCGTTTTGCGCCAGTAAACAAGGGCGATACCGTCACTTTGAAACGGACTTTTCCGGCCGACATGGACTGCACCGGACACGCGCTTGTCCTGCAGGTCAATCAGGCCGCCGTCACGGTATATCTGGATACGGAGCAGATCTATGAATACGGCTGGGATCGGATCAATCAGAATAAAACCGTCGGCAGCGGCTACCTGCCGGTCGATCTTCCCGACGACTACTCGGCAAAAACGCTGACGATTCAGCTTACCGTGGCAGAAGAAAAAGCCTTCTCCAGTTTCGATCCGATCCGCATCTACGAATGGAAAAATATATACCGCATCATTCTGACGGAAAACCGGGTGCCTCTGTTTCTCGGCTGTTTTCTGACGGTCTTCGGCCTTGTCACCTGCTGTATCACAGTCTTTGCCCTGCTGTTTTCCGGGAAATTCTCGCGCATTTTATGTGTGTCCCTGTTCTCCATCTGCATAGGACTGTGGACGCTCTGCTACTACAATGTGCTCCTGATTTTTGCCATGCCGCTCTACACGATCAGCCTGTTAGAATATCTGGCGCTGTATCTGGCGCCCGTCCCGTTAGTCATCTATATGCGCGAGGATGTAAAAGCCCTAAACCGGCCCTTTATGTATGCGGTATACCGGGTCCTCCTTTCGGTACAGCTCCTTGCCACCACCCTCTTTCTGGGACTTCACACCGTGGATCTGGTTCACTGCGCCGCCACGCTGAAATATATGCAGATGTTGATTTTGTGTAATCTGGTTTATTTCATTATCGTGGAATTTATGAACCTGCGGATCAGCCGCCAACTTGTCCACCGTCTGTTTCTGATCGGCATGCTGGTGCTCTCAGGCTGCGCGGGCTATGATCTTGTTTTCTACTACTTTAACCGCTATAAAGGCATCGCCATTTCCTCCACAAAGGGCATCGCCTCTGTGGGACTGGTTATCTTTATCGTTATGATTCTGGTCTCCTTCTACATCGACCTGACGCAGAAAATGATGCGTGAGACCGAACGGAATTTCCTGATCAAAAGCGCTTACACGGACGAACTGACACAGATCCATAACCGCCGTTACTGCATGGAGTATATGACCCACATCAAAGATATGAAGAATCCGAACTACACAGTCTTCTGCTTTGACCTGAACAATCTGAAAACCACCAACGATACCTTCGGACACGCGCAGGGCGATATCCTGATAAAAAGCGCCGCCAATGTGATCGTGGATGCCTTTGAGCCTCACGGCATTGTCGCGCGGATGGGCGGTGATGAGTTTATCGCCATCGTAGAAACTGACGATTCTGGTAAAATCTCTACCATGATAGGAGAGTTCCAAAACAATATCTCACAGAAAAACGAAGAAATACCTGATCTGCATCTGTCCATCGCTTACGGCTATGCCTCCTGCAGCCCTAAGGAATATAATATTGAAAAGATCTATCAGATTGCGGATGACCGCATGTATGAAAATAAACAGACCATGAAAAAATTGAGCGCAGACGCGCTCAATTCAGAGAATGCTTCGCATTCTCCCGAAATGGTTTAGACTGTCGCACAGGAAGACATAATCGTCCCTCCCCCTAATACATAGTCATCCCCGTAAAATACCACGGCCTGTCCCGGTGTAATCGCCCGGACGGGCTTTTCAAATTTAACCCAGATCTGGTTCTCGCCCGCTTTCTCAATCACGCACTTTTCACCCGCGTGGTTATAGCGTATCTTGGCTGTCACCTCTCTGGGCTCTGACAAATCCGCCATCCCCATATAGCTAATATGGTCACAGCAGAGGGTATCGCCAAACACCTCGTCCGCCTCACCGATCACCACCTCGTCCGTTCCGGGCCTGATTTCCGTGACAAATACCGGTCTGCCCATTGCCAGATTTAAGCCCTTGCGCTGCCCCACCGTATAGTGGGTGATGCCCAGGTGCCGCCCCAGCACTTTCCCGTCCCCCGTCACAAAATTGCCCGGCTTCGGCACACGCTCCCCGGCTTCCCTGTCAATAAAGGCCGCGTAGTCATTGTCGGGAATAAAGCAGATCTCCTGGCTGTCCGGCTTGTGCGCCACAGGAAGGCCCGCCTCTTCGGCCATCCGCCTGATCTCTTCCTTCGTGTACGCTCCCACTGGCATCAATGTGTGGGCAAGCTGTTCCTGAGTGAGACTGTAGAGCGCGTAAGTCTGATCCTTTTTCGCCGTCACCGCGTTTCGGACGGCATACCTGCCGTTATCCAGCCGGATAATCCCCGCATAGTGCCCCGTGGCAATGTAGTCCGCCCCGATCTCGAGGCTCCTGTGAAGCATGGCATCCCACTTCACATAGCGGTTGCAGGCGATACAGGGATTGGGGGTCCTGCCCGCCAAATACTCCGCCACGAAGTAATCCATGACTTTCTCCCGAAATTCCCGCCTGAAATTCATCACATAATGGGGTATATCCAGCACTGCGGCCACCCGTCTGGCATCCTCCACCGCACTGAAACCGCAGCATCCTCCCTGCTCCCCCGCTATCGCCGGACTCTCTTCCTGCCAGATCTGCATAGTGACCCCCACCACGTCATAGCCCCGCTTTTTCAGTAAAAGGGCCGCCACGGAAGAATCCACTCCCCCGGACATGCCCACCACTACCTTTTCTGCCATAGCGCTTCCGTCTCCCGTTTCCATCAATCATCTTCCCAGAGACCCCTTACGGCTCTCTGTACCTTCATTGCCTTTTCTCCGCACAAGATGGTACTATATGGCATTATCTTTGTCAATATCCCGCCAAAATTCTATTCTTCCGTCTTCCGGCATAAATATAGACCATATCCTATACACAGATGGTGCCCTATGACGTTTAAAAAGTGGACTCACCCTTTGGTGACAGGAACCGTTATCCTGACTTTGACCGGATTAGTCAGCCGTTTTATCGGCTTTTTTTACCGTATCTTCCTATCCAATGTATTCGGTGCGGAGGGCATGGGCCTCTACCAGCTCATTTCGCCAGTGCTGGCCCTCTCCTTCTCCCTCACGGTGTCCGGCATCCAGACCGCCATCTCCAAATATGTGGCCAGCGAAACAGGCACCGGCGATTACAAGAGCTCCTTCCGCACGCTCTGGGCTGGCTTTCTTCTGGCAATGGTGCTCTCCGCCATCTGCGCGCTGGGCATTTATATCTACGCGGAGCCGATCGCAGTAAACCTCCTGCTGGAAGCACGCACCGCCCCGCTCCTGCGCATCATTGCGCTCTCCATCCCTATGGCCAGCGTACACTCCTGCATCAACGGCTATTTCTACGGTATCCGCAAGACCGGCATTCCGGCCTTCTCCCAGCTCTCGGAACAGGTCTGTCGGGTGGGAAGCGTCTACCTGATCTACTATATATGCCAGAGACACGGGCTTACACCCACCATCAGTTTCGCCGTGGTGGGGCTGGTGATCGGCGAGAGCGCCTCCATGATTGTCTCGGTGGTGGCGATTCTGGCTCGCGCACATCAGGTATTCCCGGCGTCCCCGTTTTCCCGCCGCCGCAAACCGCAGGCCTTCTCATCCGTAATCGCCATATACCGGCGCATCACGGGGCAGCTTCTACAGCTCGCCGCCCCCCTCTCCGCCAACCGCCTGGTGATAAATCTTCTGCAGAGCGTGGAAGCGATCTACATACCGAACCGCCTGATGGCATACGGCCTGAACAATGCCGACGCATTGAGCGTCTACGGCGTGCTCACGGGCATGAGCCTGCCGCTGATTCTCTTTCCCTCCGCCATCACCAACTCCATCTCTGTGCTGCTTTTGCCCATCGTGGCAGAGGCGGACGCAAGCGGCAACCGGGCGGCAGTGCGGCGTGCCATCTTCACCTCGATCCGCTGCTGTCTTCTCCTGGGCTTTTTCTGCACCGCACTGTTTCTGCTGTTCGGCAGACTGGCAGGGCGCCTGCTCTTTGACTCTGAGCTGGCGGGCAGCTTTATCCTGACCCTCAGCTTCATCTGTCCCTTTATGTACATCGCAAGCACCTTAAACAGCATCCTCAACGGTCTCGGAAAAACCATTCAGACCTTCCTGTTCAGCGTGGTAAGCCTTCTGCTGCGCCTGCTGTTCGTGTTCTCTGCCATCCCGGTCTACGGCATCAAAGGTTACCTGTGGGGCATGCTTGCCAGCCAGATGCTGCAGACATTGCTGTGCACCGTGTCAGCGCTCCACATTTCACACAGGACACGCGGCGCATAAGGCGCATAAATTGACAAAGAACACCTTCCTGCACTTATACTTGCGATTCCATACCCAATATACTATAATTAGGTGATTGTACAGAATGCAGACATAACGGGAGGTAACCATGTCATTTCAATATGTAGCCAAATTGCCCACCCCTGAAGAGATCCGCGAGCAGTTTCCCATGCCCGCCCATCTGGTGGAACGCAAGAGAGAACGGGACATCGAAATCCGGGATGTCATTACCGGAAAAAGTAAGAAATTTCTTGTCATTATCGGCCCCTGCTCCGCAGACAACGAGGAGGCGGTCTGTGATTATGTAAACCGATTAGCGAAAGTCAACGAGAAGGTGAAGGACAAGCTGATCCTGATTCCCCGTATTTATACCAACAAGCCACGCACCACGGGGGAGGGATATAAGGGCATTGTGAGCCAGCCTGACCCTGAGAAAAAGCCGGATTTTACAAGCGGTCTGATCGCCATGCGCAAAATGCATATCCGCGCCATAGAAGAATCCGGCCTGACCGCCGCCGACGAAATGCTCTACCCCGACAACTGGGGATATGTGGAAGATATTCTCTCCTACGTGGCGATCGGCGCCCGCTCCGTGGAGGACCAGCAGCACCGCATGACGGTCAGCGGTTTCGACGTGCCGGCAGGCATGAAAAACCCCACCAGCGGCACCCTCTCCGTTATGCTCAATTCCATCTACGCTGCCCAGCATCCCCACGACTTTATCTACCGGGGATTCGAGGTCAATACGGGAGGCAACCCACTGGCCCACGCGGTACTGCGCGGTTCCGTCAACAAACACGGCAGAAGCCTTCCGAATTACCATTATGAGGATTTAAATACGCTCTTTACCCTGTATCAGGATTATGATCTGGTCAATCCGGCCTGCGTCATCGACGCCAACCATAACAACTCCAACAAGGAGTATGCGCAGCAGACCCGCATTGTCAAGGAAGTCATGCACAGCCGGAGGTTGAACAGCGACATCCACCGCATGGTCAAGGGCGTCATGGTCGAGAGCTACATCGAGGAGGGCTGCCAGAAGATCGGCGAGGGCATCTACGGCAAATCCATCACCGACCCCTGCCTCGGCTGGGAAGCTTCGGAACAGTTAATTTATGACATTGCGGAATACGAATAATAATGACAGTCTGTAAAGGGCAGCTGAGGCTGCTCTTTCTTTTTCCTGCTTTTATGAAATTCCTCTTGACTTTGGTACGAAATCATACTATAATTTGTCGATGAGTACGATTTCGTACTATTTATGGTATTTCCCGTAGTTCAAGACGCTCACAGCACAACAGACATGCCGCAGGTTATCTGACGGCAGGAGAATGGAAATGACCCCTGATTTTTCAAAAGAACTGAAACGATACAATTACCTGCACAGCGAGACAGACGCCGCCTACCACGAGGCCGCCTCCAAATTAGGGCTTCCCGACAGCTCCATGCTTGTCCTCTATGCCATCTGCGACTGTGGGAATTCCTGCCTGCTGCGCGATATCTGCCGCAGCTCCGGCATCAGCAAGCAGACGATCAATTCCGCGCTCCGCAGACTGGAATCGGCCGGTATTATTTATCTGGAAAATGCAGACGGTAAAAATAAAACCGTCTGTCTCACTGAAAAAGGACAAAGGCTTGCCGAGCGGACAGCCGGAAAAGTCATTGAATTGGAAAACGCCATATTTTCCTCCTGGACAGAGGAGGAGGTGTCGCAGTATCTTGCGCTGACCGAGCGCTATCTGCATGATTTTAGGGAAGGACTCCGCCGCCTTCCGTAATCTGCGAAACTTTATAACAAAAATTAAGACCTGTAAGGAAACAGAACCATGAAAACAGCCATTCAATTATCAGACCATTTTACCTACAATAAACTGCTGCGCTTTACTTTCCCCTCCATCGTTATGATGGTATTCACCTCAATCTACGGTGTGGTGGACGGTTTCTTTGTGTCCAATTACGCGGGAAAGACCGCCTTTGCATCCCTCAATCTCATCTACCCCTTCGTCATGATTCTGGGCGGCATGGGATTTATGATCGGTACTGGCGGCACAGCCTTAGTGTCACTGGTGCTCGGAACCGGCAGCCGCGAAAAAGCAAACCGCTATTTTTCCATGATGATCAGTTTCACCCTTCTTTTGGGCATTGCGCTGTCAGCCTTGGGGCTGCTCCTTACACGCCCTATAGCCGTACTTTTAGGCGCTACGCCGGAAATGATGGCCGACTGCGTTCTTTACGGACGGATTGTGATCAGTTTCACGGTTGCCTTTATGCTGCAGAATGTTTTCCAGAGCTTTCTGATCGCAGCCGAAAAACCCAAGCTGGGACTTGCCGTAACCGTAGGCGCGGGCGTAACCAACATGGTACTCGACGGCCTCTTTGTGGGCGTGTTCCGCTGGGGCATAACCGGAGCGGCCCTGGCTACCGGAATGAGCCAGTGTGTGGGCGGCCTGCTGCCGTTTCTCTATTTTCTCCGTCCAAACAGCAGCCTGTTACGGCTCACCCGCACCAGACTGGAGCTACGGCCCCTGCTGCAGGCCTGCGCCAACGGCTCCTCCGAGCTGATGAGCAACATATCCTCCTCCATTGTCAGCATGGTTTATAATTTCCAGCTGTTACGCTACATCGGGGAAAACGGCGTATCGGCATACGGCGTGCTGATGTATGTGCAGTTTATCTTCATCGCCATCTACATCGGCTACTCCATAGGCGCGTCCCCTGTGATCAGCTACCACTACGGCGCGGGACACTATGACGAACTGAAAAACATGCTGAAAAAAAGCCTGCTCCTGATGACAGGAACAAGCATTGTGCTGACTGCCGCGGCTTTTCTGTTTGCCGCCCCGCTCTCCAAAATATTTGTAAGCTATGACGCAGAGCTTCTTGCCCTGACATGCCATGCGTTCCGGCTGTTTGCCTTTGCCTTCCTTTTAGCCGGATTTAACATCTTCGCCTCCTCTTTTTTTACCGCCCTCAATAACGGCGCGGTTTCAGCGGCCATTTCCTTCATGCGCACACTGGTTTTCCAGACTGCCGCCGTCCTGATCCTGCCGCTCTTTTTCGGCGTGGATGGCATCTGGTGGGCCATTACCGTGGCCGAGGTATTCGCCTTTTTACTGTCCGCCGCTTTCCTGTTTGCCAAACGCGGGAAATACCGCTATATGTAAAAAATCGAGCGTCGGCACGCTCGATTCAGAGAATGCTGCGCATTCTCCCCCAATGTTTTACGCTGTCGCAATTTCTTATATATGCAAAAGTGCACCCATTACCCGCGTGGGTGCGCCTTTGCGTACACCTCCCTGATATGATTGTGGTTCAGGTTTGCGTAAATCTGCGTGGTGGAGATATCAGAATGCCCCAGCATCTCCTGCACGCTCCGAAGGTCCGCACCGTTCTCCACCAGATGCGCCGCGAAGGAATGCCGCAGTGCATGGGGCGTGATATCGGCCTGAATATCCGCTTTCTTCGCGTAATGCTTAATCAGTTTCCAGAATCCCTGTCTGCTCATGGGCTGTCCGGAACAGTTTGCGAACAGCACATCCGACTTTTTATTCTCGAGCATTTCTTCCCTGGTTCCATCCAGATATCTGGCCATCGCGTTCTTGGCCGCCGCGCCAAAAGGAATAATCCGCTCCTTATTGCGGTCCCGGCACAGGATAAAATTCATCTGCATATTCACGTCCGAAAGTCTCAGCGTAATTAACTCTGTCACGCGGATTCCCGTGGCATAGAGAAGCTCTAACATCGCCTTATCCCGGATTTCCTTGGGGCTGTCCCCGGAGGGCTGTTCAAGAAGCCGCACCACCTCGTCCGGCGACATGATCTCCGGCGCTTTTTTTTCGATCTTAGGCGCTTTGAGCTTATCGGAGATATCCTCCTCCACCAGCCCTTCCTGCACCAGATAATGATAAAAGGCCTTCAGGGATGCAATATTACGGGACACCGTTGCCGCCGCAAACTTACTGTCCTCCAAAAATTTCACATAATCGGCCAGATCCTGCGCCTTCACGTCCTTCGTCTCACGGATACCGCGCGACTCCATAAAATGTGATACCTTCTCCAGGTCCCTTCTGTAAGACATCTCCGTGTTCCCGGAAGTATTCTTCACATTATGTAAATACGTTATGAATGCGCTAATCTCTTTTTCCATTTACTCGGAGGCCCTTCCCTGTGCGTTCTCTTTATGTAAATCAAAACACTGTCTGAGTATCATTATAATCAGATTTTTTTAGAAAAGCAAATGGAATTTTTCTTGAATTTATGGGCATTTGCGCCCTTTTCCCTCCGAGGCACAACATATCGTCCATATATGATTTTATGTCTACTACATCTTGAAAAAAAGAACAAAAAAATTTTTTTAAAAGATTTTCAGTACAAAATGCAGGACACCCGGATTGACATAACTCTCCAACAGGCAGCCCATTATGGCAACTGCCGCAATAGCGACGATCTGCGCCCCCTTTTTCAGATAAAAATGCCTGCTATACCGCTCATATTCCTCCATCTGCATTCCCCTTGCATAGAGCGTCCGATTTACATCCGCCGCCCAGAAAAAAAGCAGAATATAGGCAGGAACCAGCAGAAGCGCCTGCGGGAACAGAACCGCCGCCATAAACAAAAGCCCCCTGATCCCGTAGCGGATTACCGCCACGGACAGAAGGCATCCTGCCGAAAGTCCCATATAGCAAATGTAAGCGCAAAGAACTGGCATCCCTACCAGCGTAGTGGATACCAGCCCTAAAAGGCAGCCCGTAAAAAGCCGGTGCCTGAGAATATATCCCACCAGGCCCTCTCCCGCCGGCCGGCTGCTCTTCAGCCTGTTCATCATTTCCGGCCCTAGCAGGCTGCCGTTCCTGATCCATGTTTCATGCCCCATGTTGACAAGCAGAATACCCATAAAAAGGCCGATCATAAAAAGATACGCCATATGATAGCCGTTTCTGATACCAAACTGTCTGCGCAAGATTACACCGCCTCTTCCAAGCTCTTATAAGACCAGTATATGTCCGTGATGGACGAGGCATGACTGCCTTGCACGCAGTTTCCGTTTTCTTTATTTATTGACGTACTTTTCCTTATAGGCCAGAATGGCGGACACCGTCTTTCCGTCCTGTATCCTGCAGTCGTAGATCATTTTTACCAGTTCATCCAGATCGTGGCTCTCCACATTTAAGAATTCATCCTCATCCAGATGCTGGCTGCCGGGCTGGAGATCCGTCGCAACATAAACGTCAATCTTCTCATTGCAGAAGGCAACCGTCGTCCGCAGCGTCAGAAGGAGTTCCAGTTTCCCCGCCACATAACCTGTCTCCTCCTCCAATTCTCTGGCCGCCGCCTCTTTCGTCGGCTCATCCACGCTGTTTAAGCCGCCCGCCGGAATCTCCAGCGTCTCCCGGTCCAAAGCATTTCGGTACTGTCTTACCATCAGAAGTTTTCCGTCACTCTTCACAGCCACGACAGCCGCCGCACCCTTGTGGTCAATCAGATCCCACTTTACCACATTGCCGTTCGCCACACGGATTGTATCCTGATAGTAGTCAATGATCGCACCTTTGTGGATCAGTTCCCTGCCCAGTCGTTCATAATTATTGTCTGCCATTTTATCTGCATCCTTTTCTCAAACTAATTTCTTCGATATCCTCAATCAGAACCCGCTTCCCTTCAGGCCGTCTCGGCAACCGTCTCCTGCAGAAGCTTCTCTGCACTGACTAACTTTACGCACAGCACAAACACATCTGTGGCCTGAGCCATCTCCTCTGCGGTCGGATAGGTAGGCGCGATACGGATATTGCTGTCTTTCGGGTCTTTCCCGTAGGGGAAGGTTGCCCCCGCACTCGTCAGAATTACACCCAGTTCCTTACATCTTGCCACAATCTCCTTCGCGCAGCCGTCCATCGCCTCAAAGGATATGAAGTAGCCGCCAAGCGGTTTGGTCCACTCGCCAATTCCCAGTCCTCCAAGTTCCCTCTCCAGAACCGAAAGCACCGCCTCAAACTTGGGCCTGATAATATCCGCATGCCTCTTCATCTGGGCGAGCATCCCCTCCAGGTTCTTAAAATATCTGGCATGGCGAAGCTGGTTCACCTTGTCATAGCCGATTGTCCGCAGCGTCAGAGTTTTCTTTATATCCGCCAGATTAGCCGGTGAAGAAGCCATCGCGGCTATTCCCGCGCCCGAGAAAGTGATTTTGGAGGTAGAGCAGAATTCATAAACCATATCCGGATTGCCCGCCTTCTCACACTCACTCAAAATCTCCAGAAGCGTATCCTGTTTATCCTCGTAAAGATGATGCACTGCGTAAGCGTTATCCCAGTAAATACGGAAATCTGCCGCTGCGGGCTTAAGCGCCGCGAACCGCCTCACTGTCTCATCGGAATAGGTGATTCCCTGCGGGTTAGAATACTTGGGCACACACCAGATTCCCTTCACCGCCTCGTCCGTTGACACATATTTTTCCACCAGATCCATATCCGGCCCGGCGGGTGTCATCGGAATCGGTATCATCTCAATCCCGAAATGCTGGGTAATCGCAAAATGTCTGTCATAACCCGGTACGGGACACAAAAATTTAACTTTATCCAGTCTGCACCAGGGGGTAGCTCCCATAACACCGTGGGTAACGGAACGTGAAACCATATCATACATAATGGAAAGGCTGGAATTTCCAAAAACGATCACGTTGTCCGCCGGAACACCCATCACATCCGCCATCAGATGCTTCGCCTCCGTGATGCCATCCATCAGACCATAGTTTCTTGTATCCACGCCTTCCATAGACTTCATATCCGAACCGGAATTTAAAACGTCCAAAAGGCCCATTCCCATGTCAAGCTGCGCCGGTTCCGGTTTGCCTCTGGACATGTCAAGCTGCAGCCCCTTTCCCTTGGCCTCGACAAACTGTCTGTCAAGTTCCGCCTTCTGCGCCATGAGTTCTTTCCTGGTCATCACATTGTACGCTTTCATAGTACCCTCCTGCATCCTTGTAATCATGCTATTGAATAATTGTATACAATCATACACCGATATTTATTCTACTATAAGTATGCCGATTTCACAAGTATGCATATACGACAATTTTCTGTATTTCTACGGCCATTTTATGGTAAAAATGTTAAACAGGTACCGCTTCCGACTCTGCTTATGCGCGCAAACCGCAAAAAGCCCCGCAGAAAACATTCTGCGGGGTTTTGTACTATTTGGCATAGTCTATGACGCGGCTCTCTCGGATCACATTTACCTTGATCTGTCCAGGATATTCCAACTCAGCCTCAATCTGTTTGGAAATATCTCTTGCGAGCAGCACCATATCAGAATCA
>DKWV01000020.1:46851-83221 GCA_002491905.1 Lachnospiraceae bacterium UBA7143
CCTGCCTGAATAGCAAAAGATTTATCCACACCTTTGAAATTGTTTGTGATGTCTTCTAATTGTTTTAGTCTTGTTGTATATGTCTCTAATGTCTCTCTTCTTGCGCCGGGTCTCGCAGCAGAAATAGTATCAGCAGCCTGCACCAGACACGCAATCAGCGTCTGGGCCTCCACATCCCCGTGGTGGGATTCCACCGCGTTGATGACTACCGGCCCTTCCTTATACTTTCTGCACAGCTCTACGCCCAGCTGGATATGGGATCCTTCCATCTCGTGATCCACAGCTTTACCGATATCATGCAGCAGTCCTGCACGCTTGGCCATCCTGACATCCAGACCCATCTCCGCTGCCAGTAAACCGGAAAGCTGCGCTACCTCGATGGAATGCTTCAGGGCATTCTGTCCGTAGCTGGTTCTGAACTTCATCTTACCAAGCAGTCTCACCAGTTCAGGATGGATACCATGTACGCCGACTTCGAGGGTGGCCGCTTCGCCCTCCTCTTTAATCATGACCTCGACTTCCTTCTGCGCTTTCTCGACCATCTCCTCAATCCTGGCCGGGTGAATACGCCCGTCCACGATCAGCTTTTCGAGAGCGATCCTCGCCACTTCCCTGCGGATCGGGTCAAAGCCGGAGAGAATCACTGCCTCAGGCGTATCGTCAATGATCAGATCCACGCCTGTCATCGTCTCAAGAGTTCTGATATTACGTCCCTCTCTTCCGATAATCCTGCCTTTCATCTCATCATTGGGAAGCTGCACCACAGAAATCGTGGTTTCGGACACATGGTCTGCCGCACATTTCTGAATGGCTGTAACGACATACTCTTTCGCCTTCTTGTCCGCCTCTTCCTTCGCCCTGCTCTCCATCTCCTTAACCATGACAGCAGTTTCGTGTTTCACTTCATCCTCAACAATTTTCAACAGATAATCTTTTGCCTGTTCGGAGGTTAAACCAGAGATTCGTTCCAGTTCCTGTAATCTTTGTTCGCTCAGTTTGGAAATTTCTTCGCGCTGCTTGGCTAAAGCTTCTTCTTTCTCCGCCAGGCTTGCTTCCTTCTTCTCAATAGCGTCCGCTTTCTTGTCAATGTTCTCTTCCTTCTGCTGCACGCGACGCTCATAGCGCTGCGCTTCGGCACGACGTTCCTTGATTTCCTTGTCCAGCTCATTCTTTGTGCGAATGGACTCTTCCTTGACCTCAAGCAGCGACTCGCGCTTCTTCGTCTCAGCAGTTTTGAGAGCTTCGTCAATAATCTCTCTGGCTTTCTCGTCCGCATTGCCAAGCTTTGCTTCCACCATCTTCTTCTGATAGTTTGTCGCAATCAGCGCGGCTGCGGGAACAGCGATCACCAGTGTGACGACTATTGCTACCACAACTTGCCACATTACAGGAGCACCTCCTTATTTAGTTTTCATTGTACATTACCAAATCTATTGACGGCTGTCTTCATCTTACAGATAATGACAACCCGATAGTTAGCAAAACTACAACAAATTAATTCTATACTGAATTTTATGTTATGTCAAGTAAAAGAGCTTTGTTAATCGCCTCGGAGTGAAAACCTTTTCGATAGAGGAACGCGTACATTCTCTGTTTTTCCCGTCCGTCAGCCGTTCCGGCATCGTATTTTTTCTTGTTCAACAGACTTCTTATCATAGTCGCCTCGTCCTGCACCGTCCCCTGTTCTTCCAATTCTTCAAAAACGGCGCGGACCGTATCCTTCCGAATCCCTTTTCTCATCAGATCCTGCTCTATACGCGTCCTGCTCTTCCTGTCCAGGTTATAGGTAATGAAATCTCTTGTATAGCGCATATCGTCCACGTAACCGTAGGACTCCACATAGGCAAGCGCCTCCTCGATACACGTCTCCGGATATTCCCCGTCCCGCAGCTTCTCACGCAGGGCCGCCGTTGTATACTCCCTTTTCTGCAGCAGATTCATAGCCCGCTTCTTCGCCCGCAGCGGCAGAATTTCCTCCTGGATCTCGCGCAGGCTCTCCTCCGTAATCTCCTCCCCTTCCCGG
This sequence comes from Lachnospiraceae bacterium UBA7143, assembly GCA_002491905.1. GTDB lineage: Bacteria > Bacillota > Clostridia > Lachnospirales > Lachnospiraceae > UBA3282. The sequence continues at coordinate 48,875 of DKWV01000020.1, forward strand.
ATTCCCAGACGGGTCAGTTCTCCCCTGTAAAGCGCAAAAGCCGGGCTTCCTTCTATGTATACCTTATAGCGGCCTTTTCCCATATCTGTAAGCTGTGTGACTGTCATAGTGCATCCTTATCGCCTTTGGCCGCCTTGGCAGGCTTCGATACCGTCCCGGAAGATGCCTCTCCTGCTGACGGTTCCTCCGCCGGATCCGTCTCCATGTTGAAAAGTTCCCTGACCTTTCTCTCTATCTCCGCGCAGACCTGCGGATTGTCCTTCAGATACTGTTTCGCATTTTCCCTGCCCTGTCCGATCTTATTCCCGTCGTAGGCATACCATGCGCCGCTCTTATTGACAATGTTATTCTCCGCCGCCAGATCAAGGATATCGCCCTGGGTGGAAATGCCCTCGCCGAACATAATATCAAATTCCGCCTCTTTGAAGGGCGGAGCCACCTTATTCTTGACAACCTTAACGCGGGTTCTGTTGCCGATCACCTCGCCGCCCTGCTTAAGCGACTCTATCCTCCTGACGTCCAGTCTCACAGAGGAGTAGAACTTCAGGGCGCGGCCGCCCGTGGTCGTCTCCGGGTTTCCGAACATCACGCCCACCTTCTCGCGCAGCTGGTTGATAAAAACAACCGTGCAGTTAGATTTGCTGATAACCGCCGTCAGCTTTCTAAGCGCCTGGGACATCAGCCTGGCCTGCAGGCCCACATGGCTGTCCCCCATATCGCCGTCAATCTCCGCCTTGGGCACCAGGGCCGCCACGGAATCCACCACGATAATGTCCACGGCACCTGAGCGCACCATTGTCTCCGTGATCTCCAGCGCCTGCTCCCCGCAGTCCGGCTGGGAAATATAAAGATTGTCAATATCCACACCGATATTTTTCGCATAGACGGGGTCTAACGCATGCTCCGCGTCAATAAAACCGGCAATGCCGCCGCGCTTTTGCACCTCCGCAATCATATGCAGGGTAACTGTAGTCTTACCGCTGGATTCAGGTCCGTAAATCTCAATCACCCTCCCCTTCGGGATACCGCCAAGTCCCAGCGCAATATCCAGACTTAAGGATCCCGTGGGAATCGTCTCCACATTCATCTGCACGGAAGGATCACCCAGTTTCATGACGGCTCCCTTTCCGAACTGCCTCTCTATCTGCCCTAAGGCCGCATCCAATGCTTTTAATTTCTCATCTCTTTCCATGTTTCCCTCCATGTCGAGGCGGCTTCTCCGCCCTCTCTTGCAGAACGTTTGTTCTCATCATAGAATAAAACAAATGTTCGTTTTTGTCAACTTCAAATTTGATAAACCGATCTTATCACTTTTCATGTCCCATAAACGACACTTTACCCTCCTTTCCTCTGCTGAATTTGAAAAAATATGGAAATCGTGGCGAAATGCCGGACATGCATATGCATAACAGATTTCACTTTCTCAGATAAAACCAGTCTACCAGAGAATCCTTGAATCCGCAAGCCCTTCTTTATGGAAGCCTTCTTCTTCGCAGCGCAGCCTCTGCCGCTGCGTTTTGGACACGCTTCCCACATACCGCAAAAAGGGAGCGCAGGCATCCGCGGACGCCCGTGCCCCTTTTCCCTGTCTTCCCTAAAACACTTTCAGATACTTCTCATACTCCTCATAGGTGACCGTCACCCAGCCCTCCTCATAGTTAAACCCAATCTCCATGCCTTTCGGCGTGTAGAGGACAATGATATCGTCGGATTTAAAATAATCTGTGATCTGCTGGTCCGTCATGTAAGTAAGATAGGAAATTTCCCCGTTCTGCTCATCGCTCTTCTGGCGGAATTCCACGGAAAAATCGTCATCAACCGCAAGGATATCCTCATTGTCCAGAATAACACCGTTCTTCATATCAATATTGATGCTGCGCAGAAAAACGCCGCCGTCCGTGTCGCTGTACATCTCCTCCTGATAGCCAATGCTCAGCTTATCCTCATCCATATAAGTCACATAACCGATCAGGGATGCCACGAAATAATTATCCCCGCTCTCCTTGACGTGGGACTCATACTCCTTTTCGAAAAGCTCTGTGATCTCTTCCACCTCTTTCCGGATATCCTTGTTGATCTTATCCAGATTCGGCACGTCTTCCCCAGAAATAACAGGAATACTGGCCATAATTATGACATTGTCATAATCAGACTCATACCCCTCATACTCATAGTCCTCCAGCTCCACCTGATAAGATAGATCAGTCCTGATTTCATTGTGCAGATTATAATACTGGTCGTTATCCCCGGCATCATCGGTGTAATCGTCCCCGTAAAAGTCATCATAATTAAAATAATCACCGTAATCATAATCATCATCATAATCGTAGTCAAAATCGTAATCATCATGATCGTCATGATAATTGTAATCATAATCATCGTCAAAATCATACACATCACGACGGAGGTCTTTCTTTTCCTTCTCGGAAAGCAGATTTACCGCCTTGCTCGCCAGGGCAAATACCGCTACCAGGAACAGAATGACAATGCCGATGACTATACCCACAATCAACCCCGTGTGCTGCTTTTTCTGGGGCATCGCATAGGGACTGTACGGATTATCGTAAGGCGGCTGTGCACCAAAAGGAGGCTGCCCGCCGTAACCACCGCCTGCCTGCTGGTTTCCGTAAGAGGGCTGACTGCCCGTCCCGGTTCCATAGGGAGACTGTGTGCCGTAACCGCTGTTCTGGTTACCATCAGAAGGCTGTGCGCCATAATTTCCCGTCTGATTCCCGTATGAAGGCTGTGCGCCGTAATCTCCCTGCATCTGGCTACTGTATGGGGGCTGTGCGCCGTAGCCCTGCGTCTGGTTACCGTATGGGGGCTGTGCGCCGTAGCCCTGCGTCTGGTTACCGTATGGAGGCTGCGCGCCGTAACCCTGCGTCTGGTTACCGTATGGAGACTGTGCGCCGTAACCCTGCGTCTGGTTACCATATGGGGGCTGTGCGCCGTAACCCTGCGTCTGGTTACCATATGGGGGCTGTGCGCCGTAGCCCTGCGTCTGGTTACCGTATGGAGGCTGTGCGCCGTAACCCTGCGTCTGATTACCATACGGAGACTGTGCGCCATAGCTTTCCGCCTGATTACCGGAAAAAAGGCCGTGCGTATCTGCCACGGCTGTCTCCGGCTCTGTCTCTCCTACGACAACGGCTGTCTCCACCACTTCCGGCGTTGTATAAATATCTTCACTGCTCTCGGATACATAGGGATCTGTATAGACATCGCTTTCCCTGTCTTCTCCCCCCTGCTGATCCTCCATCTTATCAGATTCGTTCATATTTCTCTCCTTTTTCCCGTTACTCTTTTTCTACTTCTCCTTGCCGCCGAAAGTCACTTCGCTGTAATACTGCAGGATACATTCCCTCATCAGGGAAAGTGCCGCGGATACCGTGCTCTCCCTGATTTTTTCCCGACTGCCGTGGAAATGACACTCCCTCACCGTAATTCTTCCGCACACGTCGCAGCCGATATACACCAGACCTACCGGTTTTTCCGGCGTGCCGCCGTCCGGGCCCGCAATGCCTGTGGTGGAAACGCTCACATCGGTTCTGGCAAGAGCCGCCGCCGTCTTCGCCATCTCTCTGGCAATCTGCTCGCTCACCGCTCCGTGCTTGATCAGAATATTCTTTTTGATCCCCAGCAGTCTGCGTTTGGATTTATTGGAATAAGTCACATAGCCGGATTTAAACACTTCCGACACACCAGGCACGTTGATCAGTCTGGCAGAAAGCATACCGCCCGTGCAGGATTCCACCGTACAGGCTGTCAGCTTATTTGCCGTGAGCAGATCCACCACCGCCTTCTCCAGCGTCACTTCGCTGTCCGTGGTATAAACATGGTTCCCGAAACGTCCCTTCAACTCCTTAACCACAGGCTTTACCAGCTTCTTTGCCTCTTTCTCGTCCTGAGCCGTAGCCGTCACACGTAGATGCACTTCCCCGGTCTTTGCATATGTAGCAATGGTGGGGTTATTCTGTGAATCAATCAGATCCTCCACCATGCTCTCTGCCTTACTCTCCCCCACGCCGCAGATTTTCACGGTCTGAGAATAAATGACCCCTGATTTCAGTCCCGCCAGATAAGGCATGATCGACTTCTCAAACATGGGGATCAGTTCACCGGGAGGCCCCGGCATCAGCACCACATGTTTTCCGTTCTCCGCCATAATAATACCCGGTGCCGTGCCGCCCGGATTTTCCACCACGGTACAACCCTCCGGCACCATCGCCTGCTTCCAGTTATTTTCCGTAATCTCGAGATTCCTCTCCGCAAAAAACTGCCGGATTGCCTCCTTGGAAGGCTCATGAAGATACAGTTCTTTCCCCATCACCTTCGCCGCCGCCTCTTTGGTCAGATCATCCTGCGTGGGGCCAAGTCCCCCGGAAAGGAGAATAATGTCCGCCCTTGTGAGCGCCAGGCGAATCGTATCCATCAGCCTCTCCTCGTTATCCCCCACCACATCCTGATGATAGCAGGAAAGACCGAGCCCCGCGCACTTTTCCGCAAGATAGGCCGCGTTTGTGTTCACGATATTCCCAAGCAATATCTCTGTTCCAACTGCAATAATCTCAACTGTCATAACCTTATCATCCCTCTTTGCCCAAACGTCACATCCGTTATTATATTGTATCCTACTTGTTGTTATCCTGCATCACGCTCTTGTTCTTGATCAGATAATCCACCAGAGAAATCACCGTCAGGGCCACTGCCACCCACATCACGACCTGCGTCACAAGGGCAAGCGGCGAAAGGTCGGCAATCATCAGACAGATCATAAGAATCTGGAAGGTTGTCTTAAACTTGCCCCAGTAGCTTGCCGCAATCACTACCCCGTTGTCCGAGGCCACCAGGCGGAAGCCGCTGATGATAAACTCCCTCGCGATGATGATGATTACGATCCATGCCGGGATCCGCGCAAGCTCCACCAGACAGATCAGCGCCGAGCAGACAAGAAGCTTATCAGCCAGCGGATCCATAAACTTACCAAAGTTTGTTACCAGATTATATTTCCTGGCGATATGGCCGTCCAAAAAGTCTGTCAGGCTGGCAATAATAAAAATCGCCAGCGCGATCCACTTATCGTAAGCCGTAATATCAAACAGCAGAAGCACCACAAAAAAAGGAATCAATATCACACGAAAAATTGTTAATTTATTCGGCAGATTCATCTTCCAACTCTCCTATCAGATCATATTCGTGGGAACCTGTAATCCTGACCTGCACAAAATCGCCGGTCATCAGCTCCCTGCCCGTCTGTACAAACAGATATCCGTCCACATCCGGCGCATCCTTATATGTTCTCGCCACATAAACGTCCTCGTCCGCCACCTTTCCCTCGATCATGGCCGTCACAAGGCGTCCCTCCATACCAGCCGCCGCGTCAAAGGCAATCTCCTGCTGCAGCGCCATCAACGCATCACAGCGCTCCTGCTTCACTTCCTCGGGAATCTGATCCGGCATCTCGGCCGCCGGTGTATCCTCCTCCTGGGAATAAGGGAAAACACCCAGCCGGTCAAAGGCCGTCTCCTCCACAAAGGTGAGAAGGGTCTCATAATCTGTCTCCGTCTCTCCCGGAAATCCTGCAATCAGCGTAGTGCGGAGACAGATATCCGGTATTTCCCGGCGCAGTTTGTTGACTATATTAGTCAGTTCCTCCCGGTTCGTCCTTCGCCCCATGCGCTTCAATATAGAGTCGGATGCGTGCTGGACAGGTATGTCGAGATAATGACAGATCTTTTCCTCTGTCCGAATCACCTGAATCAGCGCATCGTCAATCTCCTCTGGATAGCAGTAAAGAATCCTGATCCATACTAGACCCTCTATCCGGCAAAGCTTCTTAAGAAGCTCCGGCAGTGCCTTATGCCCATAGAGATCCTGCCCGTAAACCGTAGTCTCCTGCGCCACCAGAATCAGTTCCTTCACACCCTGATCCACCAGTTCCTGCGCCTCCCGGAGCAGACTTTCCACAGGCACACTCCTGTAAGGCCCGCGCACCTTCGGAATAATGCAGTAGGTGCAGTACTTATCACAGCCCTCCGCAATTTTCAGATATGCGTAATGCCCGCCCGTGGTCATAATTCGTCTTTTATCCGTAAGGGGCTTCTCGTCAAGCTGCCGGTAACGTTCCGCCGTCTTTCCGTCAAAAACCCCGTCGAGGACTGCCGGCAGTTCGTCTATGGCAGTGGTGCCGATCACGGCATCCACCTCCCCGATCTCCTTCCGGATCTCCTCCCTGTATCTCTGCGCCAGACAGCCCGTCACGACGAGCGCTTTAACCTGTCCGCTTTTTTTAAGCTCCGCCATCTCCAGAATCGTGTTGACGCTCTCCTCCTTGGCATCCCCGATAAAACAGCAGGTATTCACCACCACGGCGTCCGCCTCGTTTTCATCGTCCGTAAAGGAATAGCCTCTCTCCGCAAGCATACCCAGCATCATCTCAGAGTCCACCAGGTTCTTATCGCATCCCAGAGACAGGAACAGTACCTTTTTCTCCATAATAATAAATACCCGTTCCTACTCTGCGTCCGTCTCTTCCGTCCCTGCGCTTTCCGTTTCAGGCGCCTCTGCCTCAGATTCAGAGGCTTCCGTTTCAGGCGCCTCTTCCGGCTCCTCCGTAAACTCGTCGGACAGGATCTGTATCTTGCCCTGATTCAGTTCCTCCACAGCCACGGATAAAGGTTTTCTGCCCTTTCCGTCCACGAGCTCCTCATCCCCGGCAATGATCTGTCTCGCCCTCTTGGATGTAGCCATCACAATGGAATAACGGCTGCTCACTACCGGATCTTCTCCCTCTTCAACCCCACTGTTTACTACCTTAATCAAATCTGCATAAGATGGATGTAACATAGATTATTCTCCTTCCAGTTCTCTCCTCATTTTCTTTATGAACTCTCCATTCCGCCCGGGCGCATGGTGCGCCGCGGCGATAATTCCATGAAGCTCTTTCACACATGTCTCCAAATCGTCATTTATCACAATATAATCGTATTTCTCTATGCCTTCAGCCTCTTTCGCCGCACGGCAAAGCCTTTCCTGAATGACCTCCTCGGTCTCCGTTCCCCGCCCCGACAGTCTGCGCCGCAGCTCCGCCGCGTCCGGCGTCGACACGAACAGCAGAAGCGCGTCTGGATACTGCTCCTTAATCTTAAGCGCCCCCTGAATCTCAATCTCCAGAATCACATCCCGGCCCTCGGACAGCATCTTCTCCACATAGTCTCTGGGCGTGCCATAGTAATTTCCGCAGTATTCCGCATGCTCGATCAGCGCATGGTCCGCAATCCGCTTCTCAAACTGTTCCCTGGACAGGAAAAAATACTCCCTGCCGTCCTTCTCGCCCGGACGCGGTTCTCTGGTAGTAGCCGAAATCGACAGCGCATAGCCGTCATACTCCTGCACAAGCCTTTTCATCAAAGTCCCTTTGCCTGCCCCCGAAAAACCGGAGACAACTATCAAAATCCCTTCATTCCTCATCTGTCTGTCCATCCTCAGTCTGCGCCCTGCCCGATATGGTTTCCGGAAGAAGCGCTGAGAGCACAATCTGGCTGTTTTCCATCACCAGCACCGCCTTGGTCTTGCGTCCCTGCGTGGCATCAATGGCCATCCCCGTCTCCTTCGCCTTCTGTACCATACGCTTCACCGGCGCGGAATCGGGACTGACAATGGCGATGATCTTCCCCGTGTTAACCACATTGCCAAAACCTATATGAATCAGTTTACCCATAGCAGCATTCCTATTCGATATTCTGTATCTGTTCCCGTACCTTCTCGATCTCCGTCTTTAACTCGATGGCCCTGTTCGAAGTCTCTAAGTCAGTAGTCTTCGAGAGAACCGTATTTGCCTCGCGGTTCATCTCCTGCGCCAGAAAATCCAGCTTGCGCCCGATGCTGCCGCCCTCTGTGAGATCTTCCTTCATGGTGGTGATATGGCTCCTTAAGCGCACCAGCTCCTCGTCCACACACACCTTATCCGCAAAGATCGTCACCTCCGTCAGAAGTCTCGCCTCATCAATCTGGGTATCCTCCAAAAGCTCCCTTATCTTGTCCCTGAGTTTCTGTTTATACTCCTCGATAATCTGCGGCGCACGGTGTTCGATAAATTCCACCCCGGCCAGCATAACGTTCAACTTCGCCAGCAGATCATCCCGGATGTTTTCACCCTCTTTGATCCTTGTCTCCACGAAAGCCTCCGCCGCACCGCGCACGGCCTTCTCCAGGAACTGCCAAAGCTCCTCCTCGTCGACATTCTGTTCTTCCATCGTCAGCACTTCCGGGAAACGGGACAGCGTGGATACACGCACATCATTGTCCAGCGAGAAATCCTCTGACATCTGCCAGAGATATTTCATATATTCCGCCGCGAGCTCCCTGTTATACTTCACACAGAGATTGGACTCCGTCATATCCTCGTAGGTGATAAAAATATCCACCTTTCCCCTCTGAATATAGTTTTTGAGTTCGCTTCTGATCGCGGTTTCAAAGAAATTCAGCTTTTTCGGCATCTTAATACTGACATCCAGATACCTGTGGTTGACAGATTTCATCTCCACGGTAATCTTCCGTGAGCCCTCCGTCACCTCACATCTCCCGAACCCGGTCATGCTCTTAATCATCGTCATATTCCTTTTTCTCCTAATGTAAGCTGACTGCTTTCATGGTCTGTTGCAAAAGCAGATTCCTGCATATGCGCGCAAATAGACCTATGCATACAGTTTTTATTATAGTGTAAAGAGAAAAAATAGTCAAGGAAGAGAAGCCGCGCCGCTTCATTGCCGTTTTAAAAGGAAGCCGAACCGCCGGACTGTCGGGAGTCCGGCTGCAATTGAAAAAAGCCGCCGTTTATGCTATAGTTTTATGCTGTAATAAAAAACGCACGGAAAATCGGAAAAATAAAAGGGTGGAAAAAGATCATGGCATTTGACGGTATCACCATTGCAAATATCACAAAGGAGCTGGCGGAGACGCTGTCTGGCGGACGCATTTACAAAATCGCCCAGCCGGAGAGCGACGAACTTCTCCTGACCATCAAAAATAACGGCATCCAGTACCGCCTGTTATTATCGGCAGATGCCTCCCTTCCTATGGTCTATCTGACGGAGAATAACAAACCCAGCCCCATGACCGCACCGGGCTTTTGTATGCTGCTTCGCAAGCATCTGCAGAACGCCCGCATCACCGCCGTCTCCCAGCCCGGACTGGAGCGCATTATCCATCTGCATCTGGAACACCTGAACGAGCTGGGCGACCTATGTGAAAAGAAGCTGATTGTGGAAATCATGGGCAAGCACAGCAACATTATCTTCTGCGACGATCAGGATCAGATCATAGACAGCATCAAACATATTTCCGGCATGGTCAGCTCCGTGCGGGAAGTGCTGCCCGGCCGTCCGTATTTTATCCCGCAGACCCAGAATAAGTGGAATCCCCTGCGCTTTTGTGCCCGCTATACGGAAGGGGACTCCGCCCTCTTTACGAAAGCCCCGGAGGACAGCGAGGCACTTACTTATGTAAACCTATCTGCCCATATGCGTGAAAAACCAATGCCGCTCTACAAGGCGCTCTATACCACTTACACAGGCCTATCGCCCATCATCGCCCAGGAACTCTGCTTCCGGGCCGGCATCGACGCGGACATGCCTGCCAACGTACTGGAGGAGGAGGCGCTTCAGGCAGTATACCGGGCGCTTTCCGATATGATGGAGCAGACTGCCGCCGGGAACTTTTCCCCCGTTATCATCTATGACGGCAGGGAACCTGTTGAGTACGCAGCATTTCCCCTGACGCTCTACAGCGATAAAGTTTGTCAGGATTTTTCCTCCGTCAGCGACGTGCTGGAACGCTACTATGCGGAGCGCAGCACGGTAACCCGCATCCGCCAGAAATCCGTGGATCTGCGAAAGATCGTGCAGACTGCCCTGGAGCGCAACGTAAAAAAATACGATTTACAGATGCGGCAGATGAAGGATACGGAAAAGCGGGACAAATACAAGGTTTACGGCGAACTGATTAACGCCTACGGCTACAACGTGGAGCCGGATGCCAAATCTATGGAAGCCCTGAACTACTACACAGACGAAATGGTCACGATTCCCCTGGACAACACGCTCACCCCGCAGGAAAACGCGCAGAAATATTTTGACAAATACGGAAAACTGAAAAGAACATTCGAGGCGCTCTCGGAACTGACCGTTCAGGTCAAAGAAGAGATCGAGCACCTGGAATCCATTCTTGCCGCGCTGGATATCGCCATGCAGGAGGAGGATCTGGTGCAGATCCGGGAAGAGCTGATCGAGAGCGGATACATCCGCAGAAAGGGCGGCGCAAAAAAAGTGAAAGTCACCAGCAGGCCCTTCCACTATGTAAGCAGTGACGGTTTTCATATCTATGTGGGGAAAAATAATTTCCAGAACGACGAGCTGACCTTCAAATTCGCGAACGGGGGCGACTGGTGGTTCCACGCCAAGCAGATACCCGGTTCCCACGTCATCTTAAAAACCGAGGGAGCCGAGGTGCCCGACCGCGCCTTTGAGGAGGCCGCCAGACTTGCCGCCTACTATTCCAAAGGACGTGAGCAGGACAAGGTTGAAATCGACTATGTACAGAAAAAGCATGTGAAAAAACCGGCGGGAGCCAAACCCGGTTTCGTGGTGTACTACACCAACTATTCTATGGCGATTGACTCCGATATCTCAAATTTAACTGAGGTCTGACTAGGCGGCACACATCCCGAAAACGCAGCATGTCGGCAGCCCTCCACACGGCAGGCATTTTCACGGCTGGCTTACCCGCACCGTCTCCCCGTCGGATACCGCCGTCACCGTCCCCTCATCCGTGTAGTATGTCGCGCAGCCGTAAGTCTCCAGAAGTGACACCGTCTCCTCCTCCACCCGCAGGCGCTCCGGGTCTGCGGTGAGGACGGCATAACAGGGTTTCGCCGTCTCAAACAGGGTTTCCAGATTCTTTGTATAATTCCCGTGGTGGGGCATCTTAATCAGGTCGTACCGCCTCTTCGCCTCATCGGAGGAAAGGAACTCTTCCGTCCGCACTTTCTTGGCATCCCCCATCAGCAGGAAACGGGTTTTCCCATTCGTAACACACGTTATCAATGAATAGTTGTTGTCATTCTCATAGACGCTCTCGCGGGGCGCATCCACATAAAATTCCATTTCCTCCAGAGAAAAGGTATAGGCTGACCGCAGCCGCCGACTCTCCGTGCCCGTCTCCTGAAGCGACAGCATCAGGGCGAGATAGGCCTCCGAATCTTCCTCGTAATCCGGCATCAGCACACAGCCCACCTCGTACCGGGAAATCAGTTCCGCCGCGCTGCCAATATGATCTTTGTCAAAGTGGCTCAAAATCAGATACGCGATCCGTGTTTTCCCCCGCTCATCCAGGAAAGCGCAGATCGCCTCCGCATCGTCCGCATCCGCCGCATCGTTCACCACAACGCTCTCTCCCGCCTCTATCACGATGCAGTCCGATTTCCCTGTATCCAGAAAGGTCATGGTAAGCGTGGCACCGTTTCCTTTTCCCCGGCCGCCGCAGCCTGTCACGGAAAGAGCAAGACAAAGCAGGAGTATAAAAAGCTGATTTTTCTTTCTCATAAAGATGCCTGCCCCTTTTTCCTTCTCTTTTTCTTCTTTTTTCTCCGCCGCTTTTTCTTTTTCCGTGTTCCTTCAGGCCTGTCGGATAACAGATGTAATTTTTCTGCGACATGCACCAGTGTATAACCTCTGGGAAAAGCCAGCAGTTCTTCCCTGCTCACCCCGCCAATCAAAAGCAGCACCGCACCGTAAACACAGACGCCTATGCCGATGGCAGCAAGCAGCACCAGACGGCTTATAGGAATCAGCAGAATCAGGCCGTGATAGACGCCGAAAACCACCGCCCCCATAATAAGCGCCGCAAAGAACGGTTTCAGAAAAAGTTTAACCACATCCATGCGGTACTCCAGATGCTTTCTCACGGACAGGTGGTTTAAGATACACATCACCAGAGAATAGATGGCGTTCGCCGCCGCCAGCGCATAGAGATCCGCATCTGTGTAGAGCAGAAGCGCAATCAGACCGGCCACCTGAATCACCAGCGCCACCGCCGCGTGGATCACCGGCGTATTGACCTTCCCGATTCCCTGCAGAACCGCGTTGGTCAGGGTGGAAAGGCTGTAGAGCACCACGGTCACGGCAAGAGCCGCCAACAGACCGGAGGCAATATCAAGAGACTCCTTCTGCGGAAAGATAAACTGCATGATCGGCCTCGGAAGCACGGCAATCCCCACCGCCGCCGGAATCGCAATCAGCATGGTCATCTGAATCGCCCGCGTCACCTGCTTTCTCGTCTGCGCAAACGTGCCTTTCACATAGGAGGCGGCAATGCCCGGAATGACAGCGGAGGACATGGCAGAAGCAATGGCGATCGGAATGTTTACCACTGCCACCGCCAGCCCCGAGAAAATACCGTAATGATTGCTCGCCAGTATCGCGTCCACTTTCTTATAATCCACCATCACATGAGAGTAGATCGTCATGTTGACCACCGTCGAGCAATTGTAGATGAAGGTGCTCAGAATAAAAGGTGTGACGATGGTGAAGATCACCCTGAAAATCTCCCTGTAGCTCTCCTCGTGCCAGGTTTTGTCCCGCTCCACCCGCCTTTTGATAATGCCGCCATTTAGGCGGTACATGCCGAACATAAAAAGAAGGCCGATCAGCACACCCGCGCCGGTTCCAAGCGCGGAACCGGCCGAACCGTAGATGGCGCGCGTGGTGGCGTCACCGTCCGCCGCCAGCCCGATCAGAAACTTCGCCGCCAGAATACTGACCGCCGCGTTTAAAATCTGTTCCAGGACCTGTGAGATGGAGGTGTGCACCATAGACCCATGCGCCTGAAAAAAACCGCGCAGCACTCCTAAGAATCCAGAGAAAAAGATAGTCGGTGAAAGCACACGGAGCGCAACCACCGCATTGGAATTCTTCCCCACGAGAAAAGGCGCTCCCACGAAAGTCAGAATCGAGGCAACGCCGCCAACTACCAGAACATAGAGAAGTGCACAGACAAAAACCCTCTGTGCATTCCGATATTCCTTAAACGCAAGCCGCTGGGCGATCACCTTGGAAATCGCCGAGGGGATGCTGTAGGAGGAAATCAATAATATAATTGTGTAGATATTGATCGCCGCGTTATAGTATCCGTTTCCTTCAATTCCAATAATGGAAAGGAGCGGACTTCTGTATATCAGGCCGATCACTTTGACGAGCATCCCGGCCGCTGCCAGAATGCCCGCCTGAAACACAAACGTGCTCTTTTTCTTCGGATCTTCCATTTCCCTATCCAATCAGCCAGTCATACATTTCCTGATATTTCTTCGCGGATACATGCCACGAGAAATCTGCCGCCATGCCTCTGTCCACGATCTTATTCCACTCCCGCTTCTTGTCATAGTAGATATGCTCCGCGTAGCGGATCGTGCCAAGCATCTCATGGGCATTGTAATTCGTAAAGGAAAAGCCTGTGCCAGTGCCCTCATACTCGTTGTAGGGCTGCACGGTATCCTTAAGTCCCCCGGTCTCACGCACAATCGGCACTGTGCCGTAGCGCAGGGACATCAGCTGGCTCAAGCCGCAGGGCTCAAAGAGCGACGGCATGAGGAACGCGTCGCTGGACGCGTAGATTTTGTGGGAAAGCGCATCCGAATAGTAAATATTCGCCGAAACCTTGCCGTGATATTTCCAGTCGAAATGGCGGAACATGTTCTCGTACTGTTCCTCGCCCGTGCCGAGCACCACGATCTGTACATTATCCTGACACAGTTCATCCATGATATAAGCGATCAGGTCGAAGCCCTTCTGCCCAGTCAGTCTCGAAACAATGCCCAGCATCATTGCCTTGTCATCCTGATTTAAGCCAAGTTCTTCCTGCAGTGCCCGCTTGTTTTTCACTTTTTCCTTGCGGAAATTAGCCGCATTGTACCTGAAATCTATGTTCTTATCCGTCTCCGGATTAAATTCCTCGTAATCTATGCCGTTCACAATACCGCGCAGATCACCCGCCCTTGCGCAGAGCAGGCCGTTTAATCCCTCGCCGTAAAACGCCGTCTTGATCTCCTCGGCATAGGTGTTGCTGACCGTGGTGATGGCATCCGCATAGACCAGGCCGCCCTTTAAGAGGTTCGCGTCCTTGTATGCCTCCAGCTTATCCGCCGTAAAGAAGTATCCCGGCAGTCCCGTGATCTCCTTGACCTCCTTCACGCTCCACTTGCCCTGGAATTTCAGGTTGTGGATGGTCATAACGGTCTTAATGCCCCGATAGAATTCCCCGCCCTGGAAGCGCTCCTTTAAGTATACCGGGATCAGGCCGGTCTGCCAGTCGTGACAGTGAATCAGGTCAGGTCTGAAATCAATCACCGGGAGAATGCAAAGCGCCGCTTTGCAGAAAAAGGCATACTTTTCAATCTCAAACAGCGCGTTGTCACTGTAAGGCTGAAAACCGTTAAAATAACTTTCGTTATCAATAAAGTAATACTTCACCCCGTCGACTTCCGCCTCCAAGATTCCCACATACTCTTCTTTCCAGTGGAAATCCATATAAAAATGAGTCTTATAGGTGAGCTTATCTTTCATTTCCTGTTTCATGCAGGTATACTTCGGGAGAATCACCCGCACGTCAAAATATTTTTTGTCAATACACTTAGGCAGGGATCCGACCACGTCCGCCAACCCGCCTGTCTTGATAAAAGGTACCCCCTCCGACGCGACAAATAAAATTTTTTTCATGACAACCCTCCAACTGTAGCTTGCTATTCTTATATACAGGCAGTCCATATGAACTCCTAAATAACAGTATACAATATTTCGGGTGGCAATAAAAGGTTTTTTTTAACGTCGGTACTGTAATCGGATCTTGTCCGCAATCAGCGCGATAAACTCCGAGTTGGTCGGTTTGCCCTTTCCCGTATTGATCGTATACCCGAAAAGGGCATCAAGCGTCTCCATCCTCCCTCTCGACCATGCCACCTCTATGGCATGGCGGATAGCGCGTTCCACCCGGCTCGGCGTTGTCTGGTATTTCTTGGCGATGGTGGGATAGAGAATCTTTGTGATGGAACCAAGCATCTCCACATCCTCCACCGACATCATAATTGCCTCCCGCAAATACTGGTATCCTTTGATATGGGCAGGCACACCGATCTCATGTATCATGTCCGTCACATCTTTTTCCAGATCCCTTCCCTCGATTTCCAGCGTATCTTCCGCTGTTTCCGCCGACTCTGTTCCCTTCTCTCCCGAGGGGACGGTGATCAGTATCCGAAACTCCTTATTCGTACTGATCAAATTATCCAGAATCCGGTAAAACTGCTCCTGATCCCTCGCTGCTGTCACATTCAATGTCTCCATTTCTTTCCTCCATTCCCCTGTTACGCGTCATCTTATATTTAAAGTACTTCTCACACTATTATAAACAATAGTTGGGATATGGGGAATATTTAGGCATCGCATTACATTGTGATCCGCTTCACCGATTCCCGTTCGATCAATTTGCAGGGAATGCGCCGCTCCGAAACGACGTGCGGCAGGCTTTCCTCCTCCGATTCCAGCCGTTCGAGCAAAACTGCCGCCGCCACCGTCCCTATCTCGGCAAGCGGCAGGTCCATCGTTGTCAGGGCGGGATGGCAATACTGGGATATATCCTGATTATCGAAACCGGTCACAGATATATCCTCCCCCACCCGGATGCCATGCTCCCTGCAATAGTCATACACACCGCCTGCCATTTGGTCATTCATGCAAAAAACTGCTGTCACGCCCTGTGCAAGCAGCTCCCCCGCAAATCGGTAACCGGATTCCCTCTCCCAGTCCCCGTAGCGCACCCATCCGGGATTATACAAAATATTCTCCTCATACAACGCCTTCTGATGCCCTCTCAGCCGGCTTCCCGTATGTATGTTGTCTACCTTGCCGGCAAGAATTCCTATTTTACGGTGTCCCATGGAAATCAGATACCGCGTCATTTCACATGCCGCCTTCTCATCATCCAAAACCACGACCGGCGTGTGCGTCGCATGCGTATAGGCATAGGCTACCACCGTCGGCATCGCCATTACCTCGTTAAAATAACGCACGACCCTGGCGTGCCCCGCCACGTAGAGCAGCCCATCCACCTTGATGGACATCATTTCCTGTATAACAGGGTTCAGAATTGAGCGGTACGCATTGTCATTATCGTACCAAAGTTCGCCCCACCTGGCATACAGGCGCAGATTCTGAATCACTGTGCGGTAATTCTTTTTCTCGCAGTATTTCATAATCCCTTCCATAATGGCAGGCGTGGAAAACTGGCAGATATCCTCCGCGACAATGCCGATCATATTGGTCTTTTTCTTTCTCAGGCCCCTTGCCATGTAATCGGGTCGGTAGTCAGTCCGCCTGATGGCGTCCAGCACTTTTTTCCTTGTCTCCACACCCACATTGGACCTTCCGTTTAAAACATTGGATACCGTGGCAATGGACACACCGCACTCTGCCGCTATTTCCTTAATGGTCACCATAATCCCGCCCTGCCTTTCTCTCCGCCTTTATGGCGAATAAAGCGTTTTATCCCTAAAACGGCAAACGGACGCCGGTTTTACGCCTGCGCCCACTTGCCATTGTAAATCCCCCTGGATTTATCTGTGGAATTTTCCCACGATCTCTCCGAGATGATCCGCCATTTCCCTGTTCTGTATGGATTGATCCTGCGTGATTCCCGCAATCTGTGCCGTTGTCGCATTTTTCTCCACGATCGTACCGATAGCAGTCTGGTTTTCCTCCATAATCGTACCTACGTTGCTGGCGTTCTCTGCGATCTGGGTCACGGAACTTTCCAGCCTTCCCACCGCGTCAAGCATCTCGTCAAGCTTCGCCTTAATCTCGCTCACAGCCTCGCTGTAATCCGTGGATTTCTCCGCGAAACCCTTAAACTGTACCACCACCTCCTGCTCAATAAAGGAAATAATGGATTCAAAACAGGTGTTCACGGTAGCAATACTGCTGTTTGCCTCCCCGCATATATCCTGAATGGAAGAAGCCGTCTCCTTGGAGGTATCCGCCAGGCTGGCGATGGAACCTGCCACCACCGCAAATCCTCTTCCTGCCTCGCCGGCCCTTGCCGCCTCAATCGAAGCATTGAGCGACAGCAGGTTAGTCTTCCCGGCTATACTTAAAATCTCCGCCGCCAGTTCGTTTATCTTGGTCAGGCTCCTTAATTTCTCAATCGCCTCCTCAACAGCCGCCTTCGTTTCATGCAGCTTTTCTTCCCCGTTCCGATAGGCAAAATTCGCTTCGTCTTTCATATCTATGGCGCTGCCGATCACATGGTCGCTCGTGCTCACGGAAGCCCTGATTCCTTCCAAAATAACATCCACCAGTTGATTGATGCTGTCAATTTCCGTATTTACGTTCTGGACAAGCGTATTCGTGTTGTCCATGGACGCCGACAGCTCCTGCGTAACCGCGATGTTATCCGAAGTGCCGTCCGCCAGCGACTCTGCGGAACTGCGCATGCTCTCCGCCTTCTCATTGAGGGAGCGGGAACAGTCGTTGAGCGTATCCGATATGGTCTGCAGGGAATGGATCAGCCCGTCTGTTGCCTCCGCAATGCTGCCAAGTTCATCTCCCCGCCGAACATGCTTTTGAATCACCGGGTTATCCGCTATATTAAACCTCTGCAAGTCCACAATGCTTTCCTCAATAGCCCGCAACGGCTTCATAAGCCCCCGGATGATCACCCCGGAAACTGCCAGAAGGATTACCAGCGCTGCCGCCGCCAGAAACATCATGATCTGTTTGAGCCTGTTCGACGTCGCGAAAATCTCCGCCGCACTGTCAGACACAATAAAGAGCCATCCCCGGTTCGCCATATAATAATAGGTGGCGATATTTTCCTGCCCGTTTTCCGTATACTCCGTAAATCCTATGTCGTTTTCGGCTGCCCCGTTATATTGCGCGCACAGGCTGCGGATGTATTCCTCCTCCGCCTCTGTCGCCACTTTCTCACTGTCCTCACAGAATATGTACTGGCCGTTTGCCACGTTTACCATGCGGTATTCCGCATTCTCCATTCCCTGCATGGTCAGGGAGTCCAAAAGCTGGATCAGCCCCGTGGTAAACACGCCGCCGCCGACCAGCCCGACCGGGCTGCCGCTCTCGTCAAAAACTGCGCGGTATATGGATACAATCTGCTGACCGCTTGCCGGGGATATGATAATGCCCGTATTATATACGCCATCCGCCGCAAGCAGGGCGTCCTGCAGCGCTTTCAGCGGGTCGCCTTCCCTGGTCGTGATGCCCACCACCGCCGCGTTCGTATGCGCCAGCACATGGGTATTCCACTCACTCACATATAAGCCTTCCAGATTGCTCACGTCCGCGGAAAACTTCTCCGTATATGCCTGTGCGGCTGCAACCGCCGCTTCGTCGGTAGGATTTTTCAGCACATCCAGTATCTCCCCCGCCCGGCTGTAGGCTGTGAGCGTCTGCTCCACTTCCTGTACATAGTTCTCAATGATCCGGCTGCGTTCCTCCACTACCGTCTCCATATTGTTCGTGGTGCTCCGCCTCGTATTATCGGTAATCGCATTTCCGATAAAAAGCACCATCGCCCCCATGACAACAATCTGCACCGTTATAATGCACGCCGTAATCTTCCCACTCAGTCCAAACTTCAATCCCTTCATTTTTCCAACCCCTCGTCCTGATAGATTTTCTTATGTACTTTTCCCTTTCCCCTATATTACACGGACAGCAACCCCTGTATAATATGTATATTAAACGTTTTACTACTACTAAAAAATTATACGGGCAAGCCCTCCCATTGTCAACGAAAAATTTCCCAAAATACTTGTTTGTGAGCAGTTCCGCCTTCGGCTTTCCTGTTACGGAATCTGCCCATTCCAAGTTGTCTGCGGCGAGCGGGCAGATTCCATTTCACAATTCATGTATTCTCACGGACTTTGCAGCAAATGCAAACTGTCAGTGCGTCAGCATCTCCTCGATAAAAATCCCATACCCCCTGGTGGAATCGTTTACCAGCACATGGGTCACTGCCCCCACCAGTTTCCCGTTCTGGATAATGGGGCTGCCGCTCATTCCCTGAATAATCCCGCCTGTCAGCATCAGCAGCTTTTCGTCCACCACGCGGATCACGATTCCCCTGTTCACATTTTCATGTTCCAGGTTAACCTCTACAATCTCCACATCATAAAACTCCGGCTCCCCGGAAACGGAACAGATAATCTGGGCAGGTCCCAACACAATCTCCTGCTTTAGGGCGATAGGTACAGGCTCGTAAACCGAATTTGCCACCAGTTCTTCGTCACAGACCCCAAAGATCCCCTCCGCCGTATTTTCCGTAATCTCCCCGATCACATTATCGCTGTCATATTCGATGTATCCCGTCAGCTCCCCAGGCGCGCCGTTGGCGCCTCTGGTGATACCTACAATCTCCGTCCTGTAGAGCGTCCCTTCCTCCAGATTCATCAGAATCGACGTGTCCACATCATTGATGCCGTGCCCAAGTGCACCGAAGGTACTATCCGTGCCCTCATAAGTCATGGTGCCGATTCCCTGGGCGTTGTCACGAATCCAGATTCCCAGTTTCCACTCCTCCATCCGGTTTTTTCCGGCATTTATACAAACATCCGTTATTTCATTGTTCCTCCGGATGGTCAGCACCATGTCCTCGCCTTCGGAAGCCTCCACCATGCTGATAAACTGTTTCTTATTCTCCACGGGTTCCCCGTTGCTCTCCAAAATATAGTCGCCTTTTTGCAGCACATATTTGGCTGGAGATATAGTCTCCCCGCTGCTGCTCTCAAATTCTCCGATCCCCACCACCAGCACGCCGTCCGTCTTTACGTAAATGCCAATCGGAATGCCCGAGGGAATCAGCATTTTATCCTGAATCACCTCGATGTCCACATTTTTATAAGGAAACATGCCAAACAGCTTCAGGTCCATCTGGTAAGTATCGATCTCATTTGCCTTCAACTTTACGGTATGTGCGAAATCCACATGAATGCTTTCTGCCCTTTTATCCTCACCGGCAAGAAGATATGCCTCGTCCGCCGCATCCACGTCCGTCACGGAGGCAACAGGCGCCGCTTCCTCCGTGGTGCGGTAAATCTCCCCCGACACCGGAACCCGAAAATCAAATTCCTGCTCCACCCCGGCGCGAATTCGGATCTGTGACGGAATTTTATCCCAATAAGAAAAGTATATCGTAAAAAGAAGCGCGGCTATGCCCGCCAGAAGCAGCATCCACAAAAAACCCCTGTATTTTCTCTCCTGTTGTTCAGTCATATATATTGAATTGCTCACTCTTCACATTCCTCTCCTTTTTTCTACGTGTATAACAAGCGAAAGGACACACTTTACAGTATGTCCTTTCTAGTATGTGAAGAATCTCATTTTTTAATTTTATATTAATTTAGTTTTTCCTGCCAATTCTTTCATTTCACTGGCATTTTTTAAAGCGCTTTCCGTAATCGCGTCGCCGCCCAGCATTCTGGCCAGTTCCTCCACACTCTCCTCCTGTCCGAGTTCCCTGATCCGGGTGATAGAGCGGTTGTCTTCGACCTGTTTCTCTATCACAAAATGGGTATCGGCCATAGCGGCAATCTGGGGCAGATGGGTAATGCAGATCAACTGGTGCCCTTTTCCCAGAATTCCCATTTTTTCCGATACTTTCCATGCCGTTCTGCCGCTGATCCCGGTGTCGATCTCATCAAAAATCAGTGTCCCGATCTCGTCCTTATCCGCAAGATGCGTCTTGAGCGCCAGCATAATACGCGAAAGCTCTCCGCCGCTGGCCACCTGCGAAAGTTCCCTGACCGGCTCTCCGGGGTTCGTGGAAATTAAAAACCGGACCCTGTCAAATCCATTTTCGGAAAGCCTCTCCTCGTCGGCTTCCACCTGAATCTCGAAAACCGCCTGCCCAAAATTGAGATCCGACAGCGCCTCCCGCATCTTTTCGGACAGTATCTGCGCACTTTCCCTGCGCAGGCCGGAAATCTCCTCTGAAAGGGCAAGCGCCTCCTTCTTAAGGGACGTCGTCTCGTCTGCAAGAGCTGCCCTGTAAGCGTCGTAGTCCTGATACTTTTCTATCGTTTCCAAAGCGCGCTCTCTGTAATCAAGAATTTCTTCCACGGTATTTCCATATTTTGACTTTAAGCGGTTCAACAGATTCAGGCGCGTTTCCGTCTGCTCAAACTGTCCGGCATCAAACTCAAGTCCCGAAAGGTACTCCGCCATCCCCCGGTTATAATCGTTTAAAAGGCTGTCAATGTCCAGAAGCTGTCTCTCATACTCCTGCAGCGTCTCATCGTAGGCAGAAACAGACCGGATTTCCCTGATCGCCCTTGCGATCACGCTGCCCGCTCCGCTGTTCTCATAACCGCACAGGGCATGGGCATTTACCGCCGCCTCCTCGATCTTTCTGGCATTGCTCATCCGCTGATAGGCGCGCTCAACCTCCGCATCCTCCCCCGGCACGAGCGCCGCCTCCTCGATCTCCCGGCATTCAAACTCCGCCAGGGAACACTCTCTCTTCCGTGTCTCCTCATCCGTCTCATTCTCGGACAATTCCCGGCATTTATCCCTGTACTGACGGTAAATGCCGCGCAGGCGCGCCTTTTTTTCCGAAAGGCCGCTCCCAGCATAGGCGTCCAGTATTTCAAGCTGCTTCGTTTCCTTTAAAAGCGACTGGTGCTCATGCTGCCCATGAATATCAATCAAAATCTCCGAGAGCTGCCTGAGCTGTTTTGCGGTCACTGTCTCTCCGCAGACCTTACACTGGCTGCGGTTTTCCATAATTTTTCTCTGCAGAATAATCTGCCCTTCCTCCATAGGAAGCTCCATCTCCTGTATGGCTTTCACCTGCGCGGGATCTTCCACGGTAAATACCAGCTCCACCAGCGCATACTCCGCCCCCGCACGGATCATTTCCCTGTCCGCCTTGGCGCCCAGCGCCAGACTGATGGAACCGATGATGATAGACTTTCCGGCGCCCGTCTCCCCTGTCAGAATATTGAGCCCGCTGCCGAAAGTAACCTCTGTCTCGTCAATCAACGCCAGATTTTTCACATGTAAACTCTGTAACATTTCATCCCACCAATCTACCCTACCATTCTGCCGATCTTCTCCATCACGGTCCGGGCATCCTGTACGCTTCTCATAGCCATCATCACTGTATTATCCCCGGCGATACACCCGACAATCTCCTCGATCTTCATGGCATCCACCGCCGCCGCCACGGCCATCGCCATGCCCGACACTGTCTTTAACACCAGAAGGTTCTGCGCCAGCTCCATAGACACATATCCCTCCTTTAAAACCCTGCCGTAGGTATCACCCAGATGCACTTCCTCCCCGCCAAAAGCCACGTATTTCTGCCGTCCCCTGCCGTTGGGAATTTTGGAGAGCTTTAGTTCCCTGATATCCCGGGATACGGTAGCCTGCGTGACCGCGTACCCGTCCCCCCGAAGCCGCTCCACCAGCTCCTCCTGGGTTTCGATTTCATACTGTGCAATCAGCTCAATAATTCTCTCGAGTCTTTTCTTTTTCATAATACACTCAAATCCTCTTCCCTATGCTTCGCTCATTTTTTTATGGAGCACCGTCAAGAAGCTCTCCGTGTTCAGCCTGACAATCCCCGTTGTCCTTTCGGAGCGGCGAATCAGAATACGGTCGCCTGTCTTAAGCGTAACCGTGTTGCTGCCGTCAAAACTGGCCTCCACCATCTGTTCATGTCCGTCCTTCCCCTCAGGAATCTCCACCGTGATCTCATCTTCCGGCGAAAAAACGATACTACGGGTATTTAACGTATGTGGGCAGATCGGCGTCAACAGCAAAAGACTGGCCGACGGCTCCACAATAGGTCCGCCCGCCGAGAGATTGTAGCCCGTGGAGCCCGTTGGCGTAGCCACGATCACTCCATCCGCGCAGTAATCATTTAAAAACCGGTCATTCACATAAATGCGGACATTCAAAATCTGCAGGGAGCCGCAGCGTGAAATCACAATATCATTCAAGGCGTACCGCTCCTTTTCCTCTGTCTTTCCCGGCATCACCCTGCCAGAGAGCATCATCCGCTCTTCCCTGACAAATTCATCCTTAAGAAGCCTCTCCACCGCCTCCTCGGCACAGGCGCTCTCCACCTCAGCCAGATATCCCAGCGTACCAAGATTGATTCCAAGAAGCGGGATGTCGCTGTCCATCATATTTCCGGCCGCCCTAAGCAGCGTCCCGTCCCCGCCGAGCACCAGGGCACAGTCCACCCCGGCCGCCCTGTTTTCCGCAAAGGCCTGCCTCTCGTTTTTGACACAGACAGCCTCTCCGCCGTTTTTTTCAATAAAGGCTGTTATTTTTTTGGTAAACACACCATCGGGGTCCTTCGCCTCGTTGGTAATCAGATAAAACCGTTTCATCTGCTATTTTGCCTCATCCAGCGCGCCGTGCGCCTCCTCAACCAGCTCTTCTATCCTCGCCTCATATTCCTCTTTTCGGGAAACGCCTCCCCCTGTCCCGGTCAGCGTAAGAAGCGCGTCAATTGCCTCCTTTTCTGACATGTCCACAATCTCTACCGGAATCTCCGCCCGCTTCTCCAGCCACATCAGATACTCAATATTTCCCTCGGGACCCTTAATCGGCGAATAGGTGAGCCCTTTCACCGAAAATCCGATCATATCTGCGTAATCGACAATCCGCCGTATCACCTCGGCATGCACCTTCTTATCCCGCACCACGCCTTTTTTGCCGACCTTGTCGCGTCCTGCTTCAAACTGGGGCTTGATCAGGCAGACCATCTCTCCCCCCTGCCGCAGAAGTTTCCTTGCGGGAATCAGAATCTTGGTAAGAGAAATAAAGGAGACATCCACCGACGCAAAGTCGATAGGCTCCCTGATATCCGCATCAGTAACATAGCGGAAGTTAGTCTTCTCCATACAGACCACCCGCCCGTCGTTCCGAAGCTTCCAGTCAAGCTGTCCATGCCCCACATCAATGGCGTATACCCTCCCTGCACCGTTTTGCAGCATACAGTCTGTAAACCCACCTGTGGAAGCGCCGATATCCATGCATATCTTATCCTGCAGGGTAATCGGGAACTGCCCGATGGCCCGCTCCAGCTTAAGGCCGCCCCGGCTCACATAGGGAATCTGTCTGCCCTTCACTTCAATCTGTATTTTGCTCTCGTCAAACAGGGTACCCGCCTTATCCTCCCGCTGGTTATCCACAAACACGTTTCCCGCCATCAGAAGCGCCTTCGCTTTCTCCCTGGAGGGTGCGTACCCCTGTCGGACTAAAATGACATCCAGTCTTTCCTTCATAATTCCCGCTTATCTATCTGCGTCTGCCAGGCCACAGCCACCTTCTTCTCCACTGAGGCTGCATCAATGCCTGTCTCCTGCTTTAAAAGCTCCACGTTTCCATGCTCCACATATTCATCCGGAATGGCAATGCCAAGCACCTTCGCTCCCACATCCAGGGAATCCACAAACGCCCTGACATGGTCGCCAAAACCGCCGCTCGCCACATTCTCCTCCATCGTGACAATCAGCCTGTGGGTTTTGCACGCCTCCCGGATCAGCTCCTCATCGATGGGTTTCACGAAGCGGGCGTTTGCCAGCGAACAGGAAAACCCTCTTTCCTTCAGCTTCTCCCGCACGGTAAGCGCTACCTTCACCATACTTCCCACCGCCAGAAGAAGGATATCCTTCTCTTTGTAGAGCATCTCTCCCTTCCCGTAGACAATGGGTTCCCTGTATTCCTTCAACCCGTCAAAAGCTTCGCCTCTGGGATAACGGACAGCGATGGGACCGCCAAACCCCACCGCAAACTTGATCATATCGGAAAGCTCCCACTTATTCTTGGGCGCCATCACATGCATATTCGGTATGGACGACAGATAGGACAGGTCAAACAGCCCCTGGTGCGTCTCCCCGTCGCTCCCAACAAGCCCAGCCCTGTCGATGCAGAATACCACAGGAAGATTCTGGATGCACACGTCATGCAGGATCTGGTCATAGGCCCTCTGCAGGAAAGAGGAATAAATTGCAACGATAGGTTTCAGGCCTCCCGCCGCAAGGCCTGCCGCAAAGGTTACCGCATGCTCCTCGGCAATCCCCACGTCAAAGAAACGCTCCGGATACATGTTTCGGAACCGTTTCAGCCCCACGCCGTCCGGCATAGCCGCCGTGATCGCCACCACTTTCTCATCCCTCTGTCCCAGCTTACACATGACCGTGGAAAAAATGTCCGTGTAATTTGCCTTCGCCTTGGGAAAGGTGGGAATCCCCGTCTCGATATCAAAAGGCTCCGCCCCGTGGAATCTGGCGGGATGCCGCTCCGCCGGCGCATACCCCCGGCCCTTCTGGGTGATGACATGGACAAGCACAGCCTTCTTGACCTTTCTGGCTTCCCGGAAGATATGTACCATTTCCTGAATATTATGGCCGTCCACAGGACCCAGATAAGTAATGCCCATGTCCTCGAAAAACATGCCCGGCACAACCAGCTGCTTAAAGCTGCTCTTGGCGCGCCTGATCTGGCTTACCACCTTATCCCCGTACTTCGGCCTGCCCCGAAGGGAATTATAAATTCCTTCCTTCAGATCCAGATACATATCTGCAGTCCGTATATTATTCAGATATTTCGAAATGCCGCCCACATTCTCGGAAATGGACATATCATTATCGTTTAAGACAATGATAAAATTTGTTTCCAGCCGGGATGCGTTGTTTAAAGCTTCGTAAGCCATACCACCCGTGAGTGACCCATCGCCGATCACAGAGACAATCGTATTATTCCCGCCCTGAATGTCTCTCGCCTTCACCATACCAAGCCCCGCCGATATGGAGGTGGAACTGTGTCCCGTATCAAAGCAGTCGCAGTCGCTCTCCTTCCGCTTCGGGAAACCGCTCATACCGCCGAACTTCCGCAAATTCACAAAGCCGTCGCGACGGCCAGTCAGGATCTTATGGGTATAGGACTGGTGCCCCACATCCCAGATCAGTTTATCCTCCGGCAGATTTAAAAATAGATGGAGTGCCATCGTCAGCTCCACCGCACCCAGATTAGAGCCGAGATGCCCGCCTGTCACACTGATGCTCTGAATCAGGAATTTTCTGATCTCCTCCGCCAGTACGCCGTAATCCTCCGGCGCAATCTGCTTGATGTCATTTGTCTGTGTTATCTGTTCCAGTAACATAAGTACGCCCCTTACTTTTCTCTGTAGATCAAATGCTCAACTAAAGCTTCCAGAAAAGCATTTCTTTGCGGAAATCCTTTCAGGATCCCCACTGCCTCCTCCGAAAGCGCCTCCACCTGTCTTTTCGACTCCTCCAGACCATGCATGGCCACATAGGTCAGCTTGTGGTTCTTCTCGTCGCTCCCCGTCGGTTTGCCGAGTACCTCCAGACTCCCCGTCACATCCAGGATGTCATCCTGAATCTGAAAGGCGACACCGATATTTTCCGCGCATCTCTCTATCCGCTCCACCGCCTTCTCATCGGCTCCCGCAAGCACGGCTCCTATCGTCATCGCCGCCTGAATCAGCGCTGCCGTTTTATTTTTATGAATGAACAAAAGCATTTCTTCCGGCACTTCCGTCTCCGGCCTTTCCGCCAGAAGATCCGCGCACTGGCCGCCAACCATGCCGTAGACGCCGGCCTTTCGCCCTAAAATCTTCATGGCAAGCCCTGTCCGCTGATAATCCTCTATGGTTACGGACTTATCAAAAGCGCGAAGCGCAGTCTCATAGGCATAGTTTAGAAGGCCGTCCCCCGCAATCACAGCGATGTCCTCCCCGTAAACCACATGGGTCGTCTTCCTGCCCCTGCGGTAGTCATCATTGTCCAGAGCCGGAAGATCATCGTGTATGAGGGAATACGTGTGGATAAACTCAATGGCCGCCATAAAGCAGGACAGTTCCTCCCCCACGTCACCAAACAGGGCTGCACTCTCCCGCATCAACAGCGGGCGAAGTCTCTTTCCTCCCGCCGACACCGCATAATCCATCGCCTCCAGCACCCTGCGCTGAAAACCCTCCGGCCCGGGAAGATATCCCCTGATTACTTCTTCTGCTTCCCCGGTTTTTCTCTCAAGCTCCTCTTCAAAATTCATCCAGTCCACCGTCCTCGTTGATCTTAAGCACTTTCTTCTCCACCCGGTCTATGGTTTCATTGCACTGTGCCAGAAGGGCCATACCGCGGTTATACTCCGCAAAGGACTGTTCCAGTGTAATGTCCTCCGTCTCCAGCCTTCCGATCACTTCCTCTATCTGTGCAAATGCGTCCTCCAAAGATAACGTCTGTTCTTTTTCTGTTTTATCTTCTTCCTTCTTTTTAGCCATGTTGTTTCTCCTGCACCTGTGCCAAAAGACTTCCGTCCTTCACATAAACCCTGATCCGTTCTCCCACCGCCACCTGTTCCACGGAAGAAAGCGTTCTCCCGGAAGCGTCCGCGGCATAGGCGTATCCCTGACTCAGCTTATCAAGCGGCGACAGGCCTTTCATGCGTTCAGCATAAAGCGCAAGCCTGTGCCTCGTCTCCTGCAGCCTTTTCTCCATAGCCGACTGCAGGCGCTCCTCAAGCGATACCGACTGCGTTTTTTTCATCCGCAGGGTATGCAGGGGACTCAGGTATTTAAGCCGCACGCCATACTGCTCCGCCCTGTTCCGGCAATTCAACACCGTCCTCCTGCACAGATGCTGCATGGTATAGGCATATTCCGTCATCCGCTCCTCCAGCTGCCGGAAATCACAGACAGCGAGTTCAGCCGCCGCAGACGGCGTGGGAGCGCGCAGATCCGCCACAAAATCCGTGATCGTCACGTCCGTCTCATGCCCCACTGCGGAAATAATCGGAACACTGCAGTCAAAAACCGCCTGCGCCACCGCCTCCTCGTTGAAAGCCCAGAGGTCCTCGATGGACCCGCCGCCCCTTCCAACAATGATGGTATCCACCTGCAGTCTTTCCAGCGCGCGGATCCCGTTTATGATGCTGGGCGCAGCCGCCTCTCCCTGCACGATGGCCGGATAGAGGATAACCTGTACGTAAGGGTTCCTTCTGGTGGCCACATTGATGATGTCACGCACCGCCGCTCCCGTCTCGGCCGTCACCACACCCAATACTTTGATATAGCGGGGAATCGGCCGCTTATACTCCTCGGCAAACATACCCCGCTCCGCCAGCTCCGCTTTCAGCCGCTCATATTTTTCATATAATGCCCCAATCCCGTCCAGCTCGATCCGCCTGGCATATAGCTGGTATTTCCCGTCGCGCTCATAAATGTCCACGCTTCCGCTTACAATAATCTGCTGTCCTTCCTCCATACGGAAGGGCAATCCCTTCCTGTCAGAGGAAAACATAACACATGATATTGCACTTTTTTCATCCTTCAGCGTAAAATAAATATGTCCGGACGTATGATATTTGCAGTTGCTGACCTCACCCCTGATCCGGACCCTCTGCAGCATGAAATCCTGTGTAAACATATTCCTGATATAGGAATTGACCTGTGCCACTGTGTATACATTCTGCATATGTCTGCCTCTTATGCGAATTTGGCCAAAACACCGTTCACAAACCCATAGGAGGCGTCCTGCCCGAATTTTTTGGCAAGCTCCACCGCCTCATTGATCGCGACGCCGGTGGGAACATCCTCGTCATAACAGATTTCATAGACAGCCAGACGCAGAATCGTCAGGTCAACCTTGCTCATCCTTCCGGTGTCCCACCCCGAAGCCTTCTCGTTCAGAAGGGCGTCAATTTCGGAAAGCTTCTCCGAGATTTTATGATATTTGTCCGAAATATAGGCGGCGTCTTTGTCCGTTGCAGCATCCTCATCCTCGAAGAACAGTTCCTCCTGCTCCGGCATATCCTCCATTTTATTAAATTCTACCCGGAACAGCAGTTTAAATATCTGTTCGCGCAACTCTCTTCTGCTCATAGTAAACCACTCGTCCTACTTTTCTTTCGTCACATTGATTCCGGCAATGCGGATGTTCACATCCAGCACCTCCAGCCCGGTCATGTTCTCTATCGCGCTCTTCACCTTGGCCTGCACCCTCTGGCAGGTTGCCGGAATATTATAACCGTACTCAACGGTCAGCGCAAGTTCCACCTTAACCTTCTTTCCGGATACAGCAACCTTTGATCCCTTGGAAAGACCTCTGACGCCCACCCGGCTCAAAAGCTCATTCGTGAGATTGCCCGCCATAGCGGCAACTCCGTCCACCTCCGTGGCAGCCAGCGCGGCAATCATCGCGACCACATCATCCGCGATCTTTACCGTTCCGGCTTTCTCCTCCTGTGACTCATATCCGCTCTTCGTTTCTTCCTGTTCCATGCTTCCCTCCATCTGCTTCCGTGCCTTTCACCGTATTTGGGTTAAGTATACCAAAATTTCTTATTTTTGCCTAGTCCCATCAAAGCCAGAAGCTTAAGCTGTACTGCTTTTCGTTTTCCACGTAGGATACCGCTTTGTCAGGACAGTTCAGATAGCGGAAAACCTCCTGCTGCCCGATCAGCGCCTCCTGCATCTTCCGGTAAATTTCAGGGCCTTCGCATTTCAACGTCACGTAGGTATCCCCCCGCTCATAGCTGTCCGCAAAAATTTTCTCTATCTTCTCCTCGTCAAATTCCGTGAAATAGACGCCCTCCCTCACATAAAAATTGGCATCTATAGAAGAACACCGCGGCAGCTCCACCACATTGTCCGGCGTATGCGTCAGTTCCATCTGCTCTGTGGTAACGCAGAGATAGTCATAGTTGATCGTCGGTATTTTCTCCACGGGATAAGCCCCGCCGCCCACTGCCTGGTAGGAAGCGTCCCCCCATGTAGTATCCACATAATAATATTCCCCGTCGATCCGCACCAGATTCCAGGCATGTCCCTCTCCGCCGACCACCCGTCCCAGCACCAGCGTGGCAAAGACACCCGCCCGGTTTAAGAGATACTGGGTCGCCTTCGCGTATCCCTGACAGACCGACTTTCTCTCCAGAAAAACAGAGCATATATTCTGGCTGTCCTTTGCTCCGGCATCATAGTCCGTATGATGGATCAGGTATTCATAGACATACTTCACCTTCTCATACTCATCCGCGTCATCCGGCATCCCGGCAAGACATTGGTTTACATAATCATCTATCTGTCTCTGTTTTTCCTCCACTTCCTCAGGAGTGAACCGATAACTTCCCGTAAAAGTAATCTTTTTCAGGATGCTGCCCAGCGTGTACTCCGTGAAACTGTATCCCTCCACATAGAAAATCTCTGGATGGTCGTTTAGCACACACTGGAACACGCGGGAGATCTGTTCCCTGTCGCAGCTGGAAAGTCTGGCATTTTCCCGGAAATGGACCAACGCGTCCAGTATCTCCAGATAAACTTCCTGCTCCTCCTCCGACAGTTTTCCAAAAGCATAGCAGTCCTTCTGCTCTTCACGCAGTTTTTCATCCGTCTGGGTAAGCACCTGCTCAGGCAGACTCCGCTTCGCCCCTCCGGCTCCTATATCTTCCTGTCTGTAGAGGCTGCTCTCACTCCGGGAGAGCTGACGCCCCGCAAAATAAAGGGCGCCGGTCAAACCTAACATGCAAAGAAGCAATATTCCGGTCTTTTTCATTCACAGTCACCCTCCTCTTCCACAGACTTTCCTGCTCTCTTATGTTCTTCCGAACTCCGACAGAACCAGTCCCTCATTCCTCTCCACCGTCATGCCGATGCTCCACTGGTTGACGAAAAGCAGGAGCGGATTATCTTTTAAATCCTTGATTTTCTTCATGTCCGAGGTTCCTGTCAGCCTGTCCAGATCAATGTCCTTATTCTCAATCCAGCGGATATACTCGTAAGGCAGGTTTTCCAGCTTAATTTCCACATTATACTCATTTTCCAGCCGGTATTTCAGCACGTCAAACTGCAAAACACCGACGACTCCGACAATGATCTCCTCCATGCCGGTATTAAACTCCTGAAAAATCTGGATTGCGCCCTCCTGCGCAATCTGCATGATCCCCTTGACAAACTGCTTCCGCTTCATGGTGTCCACCTGTCTGACCCTTGCAAAATGCTCCGGGGCAAAGGTGGGGATGCCTTCGTAAGCAAACTGTTCTCCCGGCATACAGACCGTATCCCCTATGGAAAAGATCCCCGGATCAAACACGCCGATGATATCTCCCGCATAGGCTTCACTGAGAATTTTGCGCTCGTCCGCCATGATCTGCTGGGGCTGCGACAGCCGCATCACCCGGCCTCCCTGCACATGCCTGACCTCCTCGTTTACATCAAACCGTCCCGAACAGATACGCATGAACGCAATCCTGTCGCGGTGGGCCTTATTCATGTTGGCCTGAATCTTAAATACAAAAGCCGAAAAATCATGTTCCACAGGATCAATCAGCCCGATATCCGCCCTGCGGGGCAGCGGCGTGGTGGTCATTTTCAAAAAATGCTGCAAAAAGATTTCCACACCAAAGTTCGTAAGCGCCGAGCCGAAGAACACCGGGGTCAGATCCCCCGCCCGAACCTGCTCTAAGTCAAAGGGAGCGCTTGCGCCGTCCAAAAGCTCGATCTCATCAGTAAGCTGCGCCAAAAAGTCTTCACCAATCTGCGCGGCCAGATTTTCCTTTTCCGCAAGAGGAATCCGGGTGGCATGTCCCTCCTTCGTACCCTTCTCCGTGTCAGCATAAGTGATCACGCACTGGCTCTCCCGCTCATAAACACCCTTAAAATTTTTCCCGGAACCGATGGGCCAGTTCACCGGGCAGGTAGCGATCCCCAGCTCCTTCTCGATATCGTCCAGAAGCTCGAAGGTATCGTTGG
Organism: Lachnospiraceae bacterium UBA7143; assembly: GCA_002491905.1. Taxonomy (GTDB): domain Bacteria; phylum Bacillota; class Clostridia; order Lachnospirales; family Lachnospiraceae; genus UBA3282. Next base: position 80,720 of record DKWV01000020.1, read on the forward strand.
CATCCCTGTCCATTTTGTTGATAAAGGTAAAGATCGGAATATGGCGCATCACGCACACTTTGAACAGCTTGCGCGTCTGCGCCTCCACCCCTTTCGAGGCGTCGATCACCATCACCGCCGAATCCGCCGCCATCAGCGTCCTGTAAGTGTCCTCCGAAAAGTCCTGATGACCAGGCGTATCCAGAATATTAATGCAGAACCCGTCATAGGAAAACTGCAGCACGGAGGAGGTAACGGAAATTCCCCTCTCTTTCTCAATCTGCATCCAGTCCGAAACCGCATGTCTGGCCGTAGCCTTTCCCTTGACACTGCCCGCCAGGTTAATCGCTCCCCCGTACAGCAGAAATTTCTCAGTAAGGGTAGTCTTACCCGCATCCGGGTGCGAGATAATCGCAAAGGTTCTTCTTCTGTTTATTTCGTCCGCATAAGTCCCCACGTCTTTATCCTCCAACCATTTTCTACAGCATGGATGTGCCGGCAAACTCCGGTCTGATCCCGAAATAGGAAAGCACCGTCGCACCGATATCCGCAAAGGTTTCCCTTGTCCCAAGATTACCGGGGACAACAGAGCTGCCGTACATCAGAAACGGCGTGTGCTCCCTGGAATGATCCGTAGACACCTTATATCCCGGGTCACAGCCGTGATCCGCCGTAATCATCAGGATATCATCCTCCTTAAGCCTGTCCAGCAGCTCCGGCAGCTTCCTGTCAAAATAGGTGAGCGCGCGGGCATACCCGTCCACATCATTGCGGTGCCCGTAAAGCATATCATAGTCCACCAGATTGACAAAACAGAGTCCCTCAAAATCCTTCTCCAGATAAGAAAGCGTCTGCGCGATCCCCTCCTCGTTTCCCTTGGTGTAAACGGCCTCGGTAATGCCTCTTCCCGCAAAAATATCCTTGATCTTTCCCACGGAAATAACAGCCTTCCCGGCGTCCTTCAACTGATCCAGCATGGTCACGGCCGGCGGGAGCAGGGAAAAATCATGCCTCCTGGGTGTTCTCGTATAATTTCCTGATGTCCCCGTAAAAGGTCTGGCGATCACGCGTCCCACACCGTGTTCTCCCTGCAGGATTTCCCTTGCCTGTCTGCAGTATTCATACAGGGTTTCCACCGGCACCACATCCTCGTGGGCGGCAATCTGAAACACGCTGTCCGCGGAGGTATAGACAATCAAATCCCCCGTCCGCACATGCTCGTCGCCGTATACCTGAATCACCTCTGTGCCTGAGTAAGGCTTATTGCACAGCACACCCCTGCCCGTGGCCCTGCTGAAAGCATCGAGCACCTCTTTGGGGAAGCCGTTCGGATAAGTCGGCAGCGGCCTCTCTGACAAAACGCCCGCAATCTCCCAGTGCCCTATGGTAGTATCCTTACCTCTGGACGCCTCTTTCATACGGGCGATTCTGGCTGTAGGGGAAGCTGTCTTCTCCCCGCAGGTAACACCGTCCAGATTAAAAAGGCCAAGCGCCCTCATATTCGGCATATCAAACTCGGGGCTTGCGGACACGGATCGCAGCGTATTCGTTCCCTTGTCTCCGTAGCTTTCCGCATCCTCCATCTCCCCGATTCCAAAGCTGTCCAACACAATCAGAAAAACTCTCTTCATCTTTTGCCTCCCTTTCCCATGCGGCTTTGGCCGCCTGAAAAATCCATACCTTACTATAGTATCATAAAACCTTTCACAATGCACACAGGAATTAATCCCGACCCGTTTTCACCCCGCCGCCCGTTTTTGGCAGCCTATTCCTCATCAGAATTTACCGTGCTGATTACAACCGCGTCCGCGCTCACGCCTGTCTTGCGGATCACAATGTCCTCAATCTGCGCGCGCTGCGCCTCCGAAAGCTCCGCCGTGTTCACCACCACGTCCACGCTGTCCCCGTCTATGCTGACAATGGCATCCTCAAAGCCCTTCGCCTCCAGAAGAATTTCCGCCGCCGTCTCCTTCTCCGCAATGTCCGTCATGGAGATCATGCTGCTCACGGCCTCCTGCTTCTGGGTTTCACTGATATTGGCGTTGTTGATAATCTCCAGCAGCGTCTCCTTATTCTGCATTCTGGTCTGTTCCTTCTCAAGTTTTGCTCCGGAAAGGGCTGAAGCGGTTTCCGCCGATGTAAACACCGCCTCACCGGGCACTTCATCCATCTGTTCTTCCGCGAGCGCCTGCGCCAACTCCTCGTCCACGCTGCCGCTCTCCGCCATAGTCACGTCGCTGTCCAGGCTCTCAATGTCCCCGGAAGCCTGCTCGATATCCTCATCCGACAGATCCAGCAGCGACGCATACTCCTCCTCCGCATCCTCCTGCGTAAGCCCGGTCGCCCCCACTTCCCCGCTCACGCTCATCAGATCCTCGTCCGTCACCTTGGTACCCGCGAAGTTCAGGTACCCCGCCACCGCAATCATAATGGCAAGCGCCGTAATCATCATCTGATTCTTCTTAATCATATTCTTCAATTTCTTCTCCCCTTCACTGGTTATTTGTTTTCATTTTAATTATT
>DKWV01000037.1 GCA_002491905.1 Lachnospiraceae bacterium UBA7143
GGTGTAAGGCGCATGATTCCTTCTTTTATGGATTTTCAGAAGGTTTTACAGTGGGAAAGGGCATCTGGTTGGATGCTCTTTTTTTGCTTCAAATATATGTAGAGAGTAAATTATTTTGATTTATCTTGCAAATAATAGGAGAATGGCGTAAAATTTCTAATATGTAATATTATGTAATCCGATAAGGGTTTGGTGAATATATGGCGACAGAAGAAAAGACGGAACTGGTTTTTGACGACGGCAGAATTGAATCAATAGAGGAATTTCAGACTCCGGGAGAGCTCTACGGGGAGCTTATTGTTCGTGTGCGCAAATATCACCCTTCGACAGACATCAGCCTGATCAGAAACGCATACCGGGTCGCGTCCGAAGCCCATAGCGGACAGACGCGTAAATCCGGTGAACCTTATATCATCCATCCCCTTTGTGTGGCGATTATCCTGGCGGATCTGGAAATGGATAAGGAAACCATCGTTGCGGGGCTTCTCCATGACGTGGTGGAGGATACCATCATGACGGATGCGCAGATCGGCGAGCAGTTCGGCGATGATGTGGCGCTTCTTGTGGATGGCGTCACAAAGCTGGATAAGCTGAACTTTCATGGGGAACACGGAAATTATGATAAGGATACGGAGAAGCTGGAGCGGCAGGCCGAGAATCTGCGTAAGATGTTTCTCGCTATGGCGAAGGATATCCGCGTCATACTGATTAAGCTGGCGGACCGTCTGCACAATATGCGGACATTGCAGCATATGCGTCCCGAGAAACAGCAGGAAATTGCCAGGGAGACGCTTGACATTTATTCTCCGATCGCCCAGCGCCTGGGTATATCGAAAATAAAGGTGGAATTAGACGACCTGTCATTAAAGTATCTGGAGCCCGAGGCATATTATGATCTGGTGGATAAGATTGCCGTCAGAAAGAGCGAGCGGGAGCGCTACATTCAGGCCATTGTGGACGAGGTCAGCGTGCACATCAAAAACGCCGGCATCAAGGCGCAGATTGACGGCCGTATCAAACATTTTTTCAGTATATATAAGAAAATGAAGAACCAGAACAAGTCCATAGACCAGATCTATGACCTGTTTGCGGTGCGTATCATTGTGGATACGGTGAAGGACTGCTACGCCGCGCTGGGTGTGATCCACGAGATGTATAAGCCGATTCCGGGTCGTTTCAAAGATTATATTGCCATGCCGAAGGCGAATATGTACCAGTCCCTCCACACCACGCTGATCGGTGTAAGCGGCCAGCCTTTTGAGATTCAGATCCGCACTTATGAGATGCACAAGGCGGCGGAGTACGGTATCGCGGCCCATTGGAAGTACAAGGAAGCCTCCGACGGGAAAAAGGTGGAGACGCAGGAGGAGGAGAAGCTTGTCTGGCTGCGGCAGATACTGGAGTGGCAGCAGGACCTGTCGGATAATAAGGAGTTTTTGAATCTCTTAAAGGATGACCTGAACCTTTTTGCCGACACGGTATTCTGCTTCACGCCAACGGGGGACGTGAAGAGTCTGCCGGCAGGTTCCACACCGATCGACTTTGCCTACAGTGTGCACAGTGCGGTGGGGAATAAAATGATCGGCGCGAGAGTCAACGGCAAGCTTGTGACGATAGACTATGAGATCAAGAACGGCGACCGGGTGGAGATTATGACTTCCCAGAACTCCAAGGGGCCCAGCCGCGACTGGCTGAATGTGGTAAAGAGCACCCAGGCCAAGAATAAAATCAACCAGTGGTTTAAGAACGAACTGAAGGAAGATAATATCGTAAAGGGACGGGAGCTGATTTACAGCTACTGTAAGGCGAAATCCATCAATAGCGCAAATATCCTGACGCCACAGTACGAGGAGGCCGTCATGAAAAAATACGGTTTCCAGAATTGGGAATCTGTGCTGGCGGCGGTGGGACACGGTGCCCTCAAGGAGGGGCAGGTCGTCAACCGCATGTGTGAACTCTATGAAAGGGATCACAAAAGAGAGATGACCGATGCCGAGGTGATGGCGGAGATTGAGGATAATATCCAGATCAACCGAAACCGGCCGGGCAAGAGTAACAGTGCCATTGTAGTGAAGGGCATTCATGACGTGGCCGTCCGTTTCTCCAAGTGCTGCAGTCCCGTGCCGGGAGACGAGATCGTAGGTTTTGTCACGAGGGGACGAGGTATTTCCATCCACCGGACAGACTGTGTGAATCTGCTGAATCTGCCGGAGATAGACAGAAACAGGCTGATTGATGCGGAGTGGCAGCAGACGGAAGGGGAGGAGAATGGCGGGAAGTATCTGGTGGAGATCAATATTTACGCCAACAACAGGAACGGTCTGCTGGCCGACGTGTCGAGGGCGCTGACGGAGAAGGGGATTGATATTCTGGCGCTGAATACCCGGGTGAACAAGCAGGGGACGGCGACTATCATGGTCAGCTTTGAGATCGGGGGCAGGGAAGAACTGCAGCGGATCATTGATAAACTCAGGACTATTGAGAGCATCATTGACATTGAGAGAACAACTGGATGAAAAAACGGAAACATGAGGAGCGGAGCATGTCAGATTTAAAAATAGGAAGGCTGATGCTGGGCATCTGCCAGACAAACTGTTATTTTGTGTACAGGGAGGGGACGAAGGATGTGATTTTCTTCGACCCTGCGGACAAAGGTGATTATATCTATGAGACGCTGCAGGGAAAAGGCTTTCAGGTGAAGGGGATTCTTTTGACCCACGCCCATTTTGACCATATCTGGGGATGCAACAGGCTGCGGGAACTTTCGGGCGCGCCGATTTATGCCTATGAGGAGGAAAAACCACTCTGCGAGGATGCGGTTACCAATGTTTCTGACCAGGTGGGACGCCCTTACACGGTGATTCCCGACAGATATCTGAAGGAGAATGAGGAGATCACGATCGCGGGCATGACCTGTAAGTTGATTGCAACACCGGGACATACGGTGGGGAGCTGCTGTTATTATTTTGAGGAGGCGGGCATACTCGTTGCGGGAGATACGCTCTTTCAGGAATCCGTGGGCAGGACGGATCTGGCAACGGGCAGTATGAGCGCACTGACCAGATCGGTTAAAGACAAGCTGTTTAAACTGCCGGATGAGACAAAGGTTTATCCGGGCCACGGGGAATCGACGACCATCGGACACGAGAAGGAGTATAACCCTTTTGTACAGTGACGGGAAAGAAGAATAGAAATGGGCAAAGGATGGGCGACTGCAGGGACTGCGGATCGCCTATCTCGGCGTAACGAGCGTAAAGTTGGGGAATGAAGGATGGAAGAACGGATACAGACGGCAGCGGAAGGCGGGCTGCAGATCCTGAACCGGGACATAATCAAATACATGGCGATGTTTACCATGCTTTTAAACCACATCGCGCATATGTTTCTGACAAAGGGGACGCCGGTCTATGAAATTTTGGAGGACATTGGCTTTTTTACCGCGCCGGTGATGTGTTTTTTCCTTGTGGAAGGGTACGGTTACACGCGCTCAAAGCGCAAGTATGGGCTGCGGCTTCTTCTGTTTGCTGCGCTCTCTCAGATTCCCTTTCAACTGGCTTTTGGCAGTCAGGGGATGAATATGATCTACACGCTGCTCTGCTGTTTCCTGATTCTGGTGGTGATGGAGAAGGTCGCAAGTCCGATGCTGCAGTCGACGCTTTGCGCGCTGCTCACGATGGCGACGGTGATCGGCGACTGGCCGCTAATCGCGCCGGTTCTCACGATTCTGCTGGCGAACGGTGCGGGGAGCAGAAAGAAGCAGGCGCTGGGTTTTGGCGCGTCGTATCTTCTCTTTTCGGCGTTGAACGTACAGAACTATATGTTCGGTGAGCAGGGGAATTGGACTGTTTACGCTGTTTTTCACAGTCTGCTTTCGGGGTTAGGCATATTGGCGGCGGCGGTGGCAGTGCTTGTACTGTACAACGGGAAGCGGGCGCGGAGAGGCAGAAATTTTGCAAAATGGTTTTTCTACATTTTTTATCCGGTGCATCTCCTTGTATTGTATATGATCAAAATGAGTTTACATAATATGTAGTTGCCGCGCTGGATTTTGCAGGCGCAGATAAGGGGTTGGTTTACATAACACATAAATCGGCGGACCGAAAAGAAAGGTTTACATAATTTGTTGATGCAGGCAACAGAAAAGAGAGCGAAAGGACGGTTTGGTGTGGGTGCACAGGAAACTCCTGACAGACAACAGAAGATAGAGGGTTTAGCGGAGGAAATTCTGCGGCTTGCCCATGACGGCCTTCTCATTAACATGCGGTTTCTGGATGTGGCGCTTTCGAAACTTAAGCTGGAGTGCAGGCAGCAGACAGGCGCGCATCTGTTTGATGGGATGACTCTGTACTATGACCCGGTGCGGCTGCTTCGGCAGTATAAGGTATCGCCGAACTATGCGGCGCGGCTCTATCTGCACACGCTTCTGCACTGTATCTTTTTCCACAGCAGTGCGACGGACAGATTGAACCGGCTGTATTGGGATATGGCCACGGACATTGCCGTGGAGAACACGATTTTGGACATCAATCTGCATCTGACCAGTCTGCAGTCGGACGACACGCTTAAGGATAGGCTGGAGATTTTGAAAAAACAGGCGGGCGGTCTGACGGCGGAGAAGATTTACCGGTATTTCCGGGTGGAAGAACCCTCCGAAAAGGCGGTGGAGGACTGGCATAGGCTGTGCCACTATGATGAGCATATCTATTGGGACAGGCGGGAGGAGCTGGAACTGTCCCAGGAGGAATGGCGCAAGGTCAGCGAGCGCATCAAGGCGGATTTAAAGAGCTTCAGCCGTGATAAGAATAACGCGGAGAGCATGGAGCAGAATTTGAGGGAGGCCACAAGAGAGCGGTACGACTATGCGGACTTCTTAAAAAAATTCATGGTCATGGGCGAGTCCATACAGGTCAACGACGACGAGTTTGACTATATCTATTACACTTACGGGCTGGACACCTACGGCAATATGCCGTTAGTAGAACCTTTGGAGTATAAGGACAGCAATAAGATCCGGGACTTTGTGATTGCGCTGGACACCTCCGCCTCCTGCCGGGGAGAGATTGTACAGGCTTTTTTGCAGAAAACTTACAATATCATGCAGGATGCGGAAAGCTTTTTTAGTAAGATCAATGTGCATATCATCCAGTGTGACAGCAAGGTGCAGCAGGATGTAAAGATCACGGAGCGGAAAGAGTTCGACTTATTTTTGGAGCAGGGGAAGCTTACAGGCTTTGGCTCCACAGATTTTCGCCCGGTGTTCTCCTATGTGGAAAAACTGCGGGAGGAGGGAGAGCTTGCGCGGCTCAAAGGCCTGCTCTACTTTACCGACGGGTACGGGATTTACCCGGAACAGATGCCGGATTACGACGTGGCATTTGTATTTCTCCATGACGATGAGAATGCGCCGAAGGTGCCGCCGTGGGCCATCCGGCTTGTCCTGGAGGAAGATGATTTTTGAGATTTGTGATAGGAGCGTACAGTGATATGAATATCAGGGATGCAAAGAATTACATCAAGGATTCGGTCAGGATTTATCTGAAAAAGGACGAGGAGGGGGAGTATCGGATTCCCGTTGTCAGACAGCGGCCGATTTTTCTGCTTGGCGCGCCGGGCATCGGAAAGACGGCGATTATGGAGCAGATTGCCCAAGAGCTGGGGATCGCTCTGGTATCTTATTCCATGACCCACCACACGAGACAGTCCGCGCTGGGGCTTCCCTTTATCGTGCATAAGGAGTATGAGGGAAAGGCATACGATGTGTCGGAGTACACCATGAGCGAGATTATCGCCTCCGTCTACGATGTGATGGCGGAAAGCGGCATCCGGGAGGGGATCCTTTTTCTGGATGAGATCAACTGTGTTTCGGAGACGCTGGCGCCCTCCATGTTGCAGTTTCTGCAGTATAAGGTTTTCGGCAGACATCAGGTGCCGGAGGGCTGGGTCATCGTGACGGCGGGCAATCCGCCGGAATACAATAAGTCTGTGCGGGAGTTCGATATCGTGACGCTGGACCGGTTGAAGATATTGAAGGTGGAAGCGGACTATGCAGTCTGGCGGGAGTATGCTAAGGAGCGGGGCGTGCATACGGCGATCCTGAACTTCCTGGACATGAAAAAAGAGGACTTCTATCAGGTGGAGACCACGGTGAAGGGCAGAAGCTACATTACGGCCAGAGGCTGGGAGGATCTGTCCGAGATGCTGAAACTCTACGAGGAGGAGGAGATCCCGGTGGAGGAGTCCTTTGTGGGACAGTATCTGCGAAACGACCGGGTGGTCAAGGAGTTTACCGCATATTATGACCTGTATCGGAAATATCAGAACGATTATAAGGCGGAAGAGATTTTGACTGGAATAGTCAGCGAACAGGCGAAGGATAAGGCGAGAAAAGCGGATTTCGATGAGCGGCTGTCCCTGATGGGGATGTTGATTGACAGGATGCAGCAGGATATCCGGGAAAATATGCTGGATTCACAGATTTTAAGCGAACTGATGAATCCCCTCAGGGCCTTGAAGGCGAAGGCGGAGGAGGGTCAGACGGTGCAGGAGCTTTCAGCACTTGCCGGGAAACAGGCGCAGGGCAGGCAGAAGTCGATGGAATCGCTGCAGAAGGCAGGCGCCCTGTCCGTGCGTGATAAGCGCCTGAACAGAGCCATAGCGGGATTTCTTTCTGACTGTGAAAAGACCCTGCGCCTTTCTGGGACCGAGGACGGCATGACGGGTTTCCGGCGGGTGAAGGAACAGTTTGACGCCCGGGTTGCCGAGTATAAACAGGATACGGAGCGGGTGAAGGAGCGGATGCATTTCCTCTTTCAGTTTGTGGAAGATACGTTTGGCTCCGGCAATGAGATGCTGATACTCGTGACAGAGTGTACGGTGCAGGCAGACTGTGCGAGATTTATCGGTCTTTATGGGTGTGAGGATTATCAGAGACACAACGAGGAACTGATGCTCACCGAGCGGGGGACGGAGCTGGCGGCCCGGATCGAGGAGTTAAATTTATAAGCGCATTGATTTGGGATTTTATAGAGGAAGACGATGGAACAAAAAATAAAGCACGGGGAACTGGATATGCCGCAGGGCGTCCTGTCATATAAGACAGACGGGGAGACAGCGGAGATTACGGGGTATCGCGGAAAGGATACGGCGCTTGCGGTGCCTCCTGCAATTGACGGCTGTGCCGTAACCCGCATCGGGAAGAAAGCTTTTTTGAGCAATAAGCTGTTGAAGGAGATTTCCCTGCCCGGGTCTGTGGAGCGGATCGACGATTGGGCTTTCGCTTACTGTGCGAAGCTTAAGCGGGTTAAGCTGCCCTATCACCGCATGGAGATCGGACAGGGGATTTTCAGGGACTGTTTCCTGCTGGAAGAGATCGTGGATGAGGACGCGGACGCGGGAGAGAAAAGGACTGCGGATACGGCTTTTCTTCTGGCGGCTGTTATGAGCAGACTTGACGCCTTTTATCTGTTTGACTTTGAGAGCGCGGGCTCTCCCGAATGGATCGCGCAGTGGGACGGACGGATGCAGACCCTGATGGAGAGAGGGGACGCGGAGGGGTTCTCCAAAATGCTGCTCTGCGGGGAAGAGGATTACGGCAGCAGGGAGAACAATCTGGACTATTACACGGAGCAGCGAAGAAGAGAGAAGGTGAGACTTTCCATGCTGCGGCTCATGCACGACTACGGGCTTAAGCAGGCTGTGCGGGAAAAACTGGAGCAGTATCTTCTCTCGCATGTGAAGGGATGTGAGACGGAGGAGACGTGGAGGGTGGTGCTGGAGGAATACGGGGATGATCTGCGCTATTACCAGTTCCTGACAGGGCTCGGAGCCGTCACCCCGGAAAATTTCCAGCCCATGATGGAGGATATGGGGCAGTCCCACACCGAGATGAAGGCTTATCTGATGAAATATCATGGAGAGCAGCACGGGCAGGAGGACGCTTTCGGCGCTTTTGCGCTGTGAGGGTGCTTTTCGTACCTTTTCTTTACATGCCGAAAATACGATGCTAGAATAGTGTGAGAAGTACTTCTAAAGCTCAGTAGCAGAGGCTGCTTCGCTAAGAAGTACTAAGTCTCATACGGGAGCTGACGACTAATGGAGGAATTATATGCGGTATTTCAACACAGAAGGACTATGCAGGCCGAATGAGCATTATATGGTGCGTCTGGATGACAGGCTGCAAAAAATAAAACAATCGTATGTGGACAGGAAGAAATATTTCATTATCAACAGGGGAAGACAATATGGTAAAACCACAACGCTCCGGGCTCTTGCAGAATACCTGAAAGATGATTATGTAGTTGTGTCGATAGATTTTCAGGCGATTGGAGCGGAGGAGTTTATTGATGCGGGAATATTTGCGAGTGCATTTGCTAAGATTTTTCTTGTGGCCTTCACTAAGTCGTATGGTGAAAAAACAGAAGTAAGCAGTACACTGACTGATTTTATTGCGCATTGTACAAAGAAAAGCCTGCGGGAATTGTTTTTGCGGTTAAGCGAGGTGTGTGCAGCAGCAGACAGGCCCGTCGTGTTGATGATTGACGAAGTTGACAGTGCGTCCAACAATCAGGTGTTTATTGATTTTCTTGCCCAACTCAGAATGTATTATCTGAACAGGGAAGAGATGCCGACATTTCACTCGGTTATTCTTGCGGGAGTGTATGATATTAAGAATCTGAAACTAAAAATTCGTCCGAATGAGGATCATCAGTATAACAGCCCTTGGAACATTGCAGCTTATTTTGATGTTGACATGGATTTTTCAACAGAGCAGATTGCAAAGATGCTATATGAGTACGAGGCGGATCATGGGGTGGGAATGGATGTAGGGACTGTTGCACAGATTATCTATCAGTATACTTCCGGCTATCCCTATCTGGTGTCTTTGATCTGCAAAGTATTAGACGAAACTTTGCCGGAAAATGACGGACAGTCAGACAAATGTGGTGTTTGGTCTGAGGCAGGAATAACGGAGGCGGTAAAGATTATCCTAAAATCAAATATAGCATTGTTTGACAGTATGGTCAGGCAGCTTGACATTTATCAGGATCTGCGGAAGATGATAGAGGATATCCTGTATCAAGGGAAAAGAATTCCGTTCAGCCCGGATATAAAGTCGGTCAGCATAGGGCTAATGTTTGGTTTCCTAAAAGAAAAAGAGAATCAGGTGGTAGTAGCCAATCGTATTTTTGAAATGCGGATGCTAAATATGTTCATAGCTGAAGAGGCATCTGACAGTGGTATGTTTTCTTTCGGAGAGAGCAGTAAAAACCAATTTGTGAAAGATAATCGCCTGGATATGGAACGGGTGCTTCAAAAATTTGTAGAACATTTTACGGATGTTTATGGGGACAATGATGAGAAATTTGTAGAAACTTATGGACGCAAATTTTTCCTGTTGTACCTGAAGCCAATCATTAACGGAACAGGGAATTATTATATAGAAGCCCAGACAAGGGATGTGAAAAGAACAGATGTGATAGTGGATTATCTGGGAGAGCAGTTTGTGGTGGAACTCAAGATATGGTATGGTGATGAATATAATGAGCGCGGGGAAAAACAGCTTGCCGGATATCTGGATTATTATCATCTGGATCAAGGGTATTTACTCAGTTTTAATTTCAATAAAAAGAAGGAAGTTGGGGTGAAAAAGCTGAGGATTGGTAATAAGATGATTGTGGAAGCAGTGGTGTAATCGGATGGATAGGGAGTACCCTCTTTACCCCAATTCATTTTGAGAGAAATGGATTGCATTTTCAGGCGGGATTGATACAATATTATCAAAGAGGAAAGGAAACTTAAGAAAATGGGAAATCAGACCGATTTTGAAGCCGTATGGGAGTCGCTGGGGATAGCCAATGATTTTCTGTTTGGCAAGGTGATGCAGGCTGCAGATACGAAAGAACTTCCCAAAAGGAGCAGATACTATCAGAGTATGATTGACTTGCAGGTGATAGATAAAGGACAGCCATATAAAAAGCTGAATCGGAGCTATGTGATTTTTATCTGTCCCTTTGACCTGTTTGGCAGAGGCAGGCACATATATACATTTGAAAATATCTGTAAAGAAGACCACAGCATTTTGCTGGGGGATGAGGCAGTGAAAATTTTCCTGAATGCCGACAGCGGGATGTCGGACGTTAGTCCGGAATTGAAGGCGTTTCTGGATTATGTGTCTGGAAAGAAATCGGAAGATATTTTTATACAGCGATTGGAAGAAGCTGTAAAAGAAGCAAAAAGGAACAGGAAATGGAGGCATGAGTATATGACGTTGGCAATGCGTGATCAGGAGAATCTTGAACGTGGAATCGAGCAGGGAAAAATGGAGATGCTTTTTACTCTTGTAGGGAGCAAACTTTTGTCGCTGAAAGATGCAGCATCTCAGGCAGATTTGACGGAGGATGTGTTTGCGGAAAAAATGAAAAACTATCGCGGAATATGATGGTGGCTTAGAGTTGGTAATAAGATGATTGTGGAAGCGGTGGTGTAATGGCGGAAAGGAATATTTCCGCTTTATTGCGCTCCAAAATACTACGAATTGAAGTGCAATGATATAAAAATACTCGAATTAAGGTAAGAAATGTTAAGAATAAAAACGCGAAAAGTGGATGGGAATTCCTGACGTAGGATTGATTGTGTTTACGGGGGATAGAGAGGATGAAAATGAAAGGATATCGGAAATTGCTGAGTGTGATGCTGGTTTGCAGTATGCTGGTGGCAATGCCGTCTTCGGAGGCGTTTGCCGCGGATGCGGCGGCAGAGGTGAATGCGGAAACAGAAGAGAATGTCATGGAATCTGATATCGGCACAGAGGAGAAGGAAGAGCCGGAAACAGAAAATATGGCGTCCGAAAGGGATGGCGGAGAAAAGGAAGCCGGGGAGACGGTATCGGAAGACAACGGCTCGGAAGATGCAGGTGAAGGGACGGAAGGAAACGAAGCGGATGAACCGAAGGAAGAAGCTGCGGAGCCGGGGAAGGAGACTGCAGATCCTGTGGACATCCTGCCCAGGGAGGAGCACCAAGAGGAGCAGGCGGAGGCCGTGATGGCGGAAACAACTTCGGCTGAAGGTGGCGAGACGTCGGGAAGCTGCGGGGCGAATGTGACCTGGAGGCTTGTGGATGGGGTGCTGACGATCAGTGGGTCGGGGGAGATGTATAGTTATTATTCTGGTTCTGGGAATGGGTTTGTACCTTGGTATGAATATCGGGATAATATTAAGCGGACTGTTGTAGAGGAAGGGGTATCGACGATAGGGGGTTGTGCCTTTGCTGAATGTAGTAGCCTGACAAGCATAGAATTGCCGTCAGGCATAACGACGATTGGGGATCTGGCTTTTAATGGTTGTAGCGGTTTGACAAGTATAGAACTGCCGCCTAGTGTAACAACTATTGGGGCAGGTGCTTTTGAATATTGTAGCGGTCTGACGAGCATAGAACTACCGTCAGGCGTAACGACTATTGGCGGGCTGACATTTTATCATTGTAGCGGTCTGACAAGCATAGAGCTGCCATCAGGCGTAACAACTATTGGGGAGCGTACCTTTAGTGGGTGCAGCAACCTAATAAGCATAGGGCTGCCATCCAAAGTAACGACTATTGAACAGAATGCTTTTGAAGGTTGTAGCGGTTTGACAAGCATAGAGTTGCCGCCGGGAGTAAGGACGATTGGAGCGGGTGCTTTTTGGGGTTGTAGCAGTCTGACAAATATGGAGTTGCCGTCAGGTATAACGACTATTGGGTACGGTTTCTTTGCTGGCTGTAACAGCCTGACAAGTATAGAGTTGCCGTCAGGCGTAACGACTATTGGAGAAATGGCTTTTGATGGTTGCAGAAACTTGACAAGTGTAAAGTTGCCGTCAGGCGTAACGACTATCGGGGATTGGGCTTTTTGTGAGTGCAGCAGTCTGACAAGTATGAAGTTACCGTCAGACATAACGACTATTGGAGGGAATGCTTTTATCGGTTGTAGCAGTCTGACAAGTATAGAGTTGCCGTCAGGCGTAACGACTATTGAGTATAGGACTTTTTCAGATTGCAGCAAACTGAAAAGCATAAAATTGCCGTCACGCATAACGACTATTGAGCAGCAGGCTTTTTATGGTTGCGGTAGTCTGACAGATGTTTATTATGGCGGAAGCGAAAGCGACTGGCGAGCCATAACGATTGTGGATGGTAATGAACCGCTCACTTCCGCGACATTACATTGCGCATTGAATGACAGCGAAAGCGACGGTCTGAAGTGGGGGTTAGACGCGAATGGTGTGCTGACCATTAGCGGAACGGGAAAAATGGCGGATTACCATGAGCCGGATTCCCCTGCGCCGTGGAATGGACAGCGGGATCAGATTAAAACGATTGTTATCTCGCAGGGAGTCGCCTCAATCGGGGCATCGGCTTTTTCAGGCTGTACGAATCTGACTGAAATAACGATTCCGAAGTCTGTTGTCTCCATTGGGGATTCGGCATTCAGCGGTTGTGAGAATCTGGCTCGTGTGAGGTTTCTGGGATCAAAGGAACAGTTGGAAAGTATCATAGTGGGGACGGATAATGAACCGTACTATAAGGCTTCCCGCAGTTGGATAGAGGGTGGGTCCAATGATCCGGACGATTCCGATCCCACTTTGGCTGTGCAAAGACGGTCATTTGCATTTTCTGATCCGCCGACGGTATGGTCGGATTGGGGATGGAACTATATTTTAGAACGCAATTCTACGGAATATATACATGAGATATCGACTGTCGCATTAGTGCTTTCGGCGGCGGCGGAGCGCTCTCAAAGCGACATTGAATCCATACTGGCAGGCAATCAGTTTGGCGTGGATGCCGATTTGACAACAACTGTAAATGATGATTCCTCACCATATAATCCGGCTTGTACCTTTGCGCACAAAACCATAAATAACGGCGGGAAAACAGAACATATAATTATCATTGTGGGCCGAGGCACTTCATCGTTTGCAGATGGGGTCACGGATTATTGCTCTATTACTGATAATTTCAGAATAACGGCGAATAACATATGGCTTGAATTTGCGACATGGCTGAATGAGAAGGAAATAGGCGGCGAGAAGCTGGCAAGTGTGATTGGCAATGGGAATGTGAAATTTTTTGTAACCGGCCACAGCCTTGGCGGAGCAGTAGCAAATAGGATTGCATATAAGTTAACTCAGGATTATGGGCATGAAAATGTTTATGCTTATACCTTTGCTTCACCGCCGACAGAAGGGCAGAAATCGACCTATGCGCCCAATATTTTTAATGTTTTGTGTCCAAGCGACCCCGTTCCGTATTTAGGGGCATTTACAGATGGAAGATACGGTGATGACTTATGGTTTGCAGACTCCTGTCGTTTGCCAGCCGGATTTCCTATTTTGGGCTTTTTTGATAATCACGTGGTCGAATCATATATGAAACATTTGCTGAATATATCATATTACAGGTTCCAAACTACTATGAAGTCTGGCGGAGGCTGGTGCCCGGTAGATTTAAAAATTTATAACTCATTCGGACAGTTGGTGGGGAGCGTCACCAACAACGTTGTAGATAAAGAGAATGTAACCGATTCGGTTGTGATTGTCTTAAGTGGAGAGAATAATGATGAGAAGAATTTTTACTTCTTAAGAGATGATACCTACACAATTGAGTTTACCGGGACGAGTGCTGGAACTTTAAAGTATACGATTCGGGACACTTATGCCGACAAGAGCCGTATTGATGAAAAAGTCTTCACGAACGTAACGCTTACGACAGGCAAGAAGATGACCAGCTCAGTCAGCGTGTGGGACAAAACGAATCCGGACATCAGCGTTGAGGACAAGATCGATACGCCGCAGGTTCAGCTCCTTGTTCTGGATGAGAACGACAATATAGTCAGGGAAGTCCTCCCCGACGGCACTGGCACGGAAATACCCTACACCGGTCCCAATGAAGTCCTCCCCGGCGACATCCCTGCGGACGGGAAAATCCCGGATGGCCTCTGGATCGCCGGAGTAGCGGACTCCTATACCTACACCGGCGCCGCCATTAAGCCGGAAATCCGTGTTTACGACGGAAAGAAAAGACTGCAGCCAGGGAAGGATTATACAGCCAGTTATAAAAACAATATGAAAGCAAATGACGCCGCTAACCCTTCTACCGCTCCTGCTGTTGTAGTCAAGGGCAGGGGGAATTATGCGGGGACGGAAACGGCTGCTTTTCAGATAACGTCTGTTGCTTTAGAGGACAGCAGTGTAGTGGCGGAGGATATAACAGTTGCCTGTAACAAAAAGGTACAGAAGAAAGTACCGGTCGTGACATATAACGGCAGGAAACTGGCAAAGAATAGGGATTTCACCGTTTCCTACCCGAGCACAGCGACGGATGCCTACAAAGAGCCGGGAAACTACGAGATCCTTCTGACAGCGAAAGCGGGCGGCAACTTCAGCGGGACAAGGATGGTTACCTGTACCATTACGGACAGCACCCTGCTTGACAAGGTGAACGTAAAGAAAATTCCGAATCAGACCTATACCGGAAAGGCAATAGAGCCGGAGCTTATGGTTTCCTATAAGAACAAGCCGCTGATCAAAGGGACGGATTATGTGGTCAGCTATACGGACCATACGGAGGTCGGAACGGCGAAAGTTGTTCTGACGGGAATCGGGAAATATGCGGGGACGAGGAGTGTGTCTTTTAAGATTACAGGGACATCTTTAAAAGGAGCAGTATTGTCCGGCATAGTCAATAAGACTTATAATGGCAGTTATCAGAGACAGAGTATGACTGTTGCACTGCATGGCAGGACACTGGTGGAGGGAACCGATTATGAAGTGGCTTATGCGAATAACAAGGATGTGGGAAAGGCCAGTGTCACCATAAAGGGGAAAGGTGCATATACAGGGACGGTAAAGAAGACATTCCAGATCGGAAAGTTTGACATAGCCGCAAATATGGACGGCAGGTTTACGGCGGAAGTGAAGCAGGAGGCCGTTCCCTATGCCAAAGGTGGTGCGAAACCGACAGTTGCTGTCAGGTTCAGGACGGGAGACGGCAGGTGGCAGACATTGGCGGAAGGGCGGGACTATACGCTGTCATATCGGAACCATACGGCGTTGAATGACGGCAGCAGGGCGGACCGGCGGCCTGTCGTAACGGTGAAAGGAAAAGGGAGCTTTCGCGGAATATATGGTATAGCGCTTGGCTATAAGATTATGGCGCAGGATATTGGGCAGCTTACCCTGACGGCACAGGACAAAACCTATCAGAATAGGAAGAATGTCTTTACAACAAAAGTGGCGGTCACGGATCTGGATGGAAAGGTTTTGAAAGCAGGGACAGATTACAATAAAACGGTTGTTTACACTTATGCAAAAGAAACCGCAGTGATTACCGCTGGCGGTGGAACAGCTGTCCGCGCGGCTGGGGAGGCTGTGGATAAAAATGATATTATTCCGGCAGGGACGGTCCTCAAAGTGCAGGTGCAGGCAAAGGAGGGCAGTAATTATACGGGAATGCTGACAGGCGAGTACCGAATCACTCAGGCAGCCATTTCTTCCGCTTCAGTATCCGTTCCGAAGCAGGTATACACAGGGCAGCCAATCACGCTGGAAAAGAGCATGCTCACGGTAAAGGTGAAAGGAAAGCCGCTTGACGTAAGCCAGTACGAGATCGTGCCAGGCAGTTATAAAAATAACGTGAAGAAGGGGACAGCCAGTGTGACGATACGGGGCGTAGATAATTATGGTGGAACCAAAAACGTCAGGTTTACGATCCGGGCGAGAGGGTTTCTGTGGTGGTGGAGATAACGGTATAATACACGGACAAAATTTAGGACTTGCACAATACGAGGTTCTGTGGTATTATGAAATCTGCTTGATTGGCAGAAGAAGATTTCGTATTTATTCGGAATGGAGGATAAAGATGGGCGTACTGAGAATCATACTGACTGTGATTTATATTCTTATATGTATAGCGTTGGTAATATTAGTGCTGATGCAGGAGGGAAAGGCGGCCGGACTTGGCGCGATCAGCGGCGCGGCTGAAACCTACTGGGGCAAGAACAAAGGCCGTTCGATGGAAGGAAAGCTCGTCAAGATCACGACGGGGCTTGCGGTCGGGTTCATGCTGCTGGCGGTTGTCTTGAACTTGACTATATTCTAAGGATTAGAAGTCGAAAAGCACTCTTGCACATACTGGTGAGGGTGCTTTCTTGCGTGTATGGGGCCTGAAATATGATGGAAACACAGTTTGAAAAACGCAAAAATTTAATATGTGAGCTGGTGGACGACGAGCGGTATGTGCCGATGAAGGAGAAAGAACTGGCGGCGTTTATGCAGGTAACCCCGGCGGACAGAGAGACATTCCATGAGGTGCTCCGCGCTCTTCTGGAGGAGGGGAAAATACAGCTTACGAAGCAGGGCAGATATGTGAAACCGGATGAAAACCGCCCCGTGGGCACTTTTATCGGCCATGCAAAAGGGTTCGGCTTTGTGGAGGTAGAAGGGTACGAGGAGGACTTTTATATTCCCGAGGATAAGACGGGCGGCGCCTTTCACATGGACAGGGTGCAGATTGCTTTCCTGCCGGGACGGCGTGGCCAGAGGCGGGAGGCGGAGGTCGTCCGTATTCTGGAGCGGGGGACGAAGCAGCTTGTGGGCACTTACGAACAGTCACAGAATTTCGGTTTTGTGATCCCGGATAACGGTAAGATCGGCACGGATATCTTTGTGCCGAAGGAGCGCTCCAAAGGGGCGGTTACGGGACACAAAGTCGTGGTGGAGCTGACCTCCTACGGGGATGAAAGCCACAAGCCGGAGGGCAGGGTGGTGGAGATCCTTGGGCACATCAATGATCCCGGCGTGGATATCATGTCCATTGTGAGGGGATATGAACTTCCCCTGGAATTTGGCGAAAAGGTTTTAAACCAGGCGGGCCGCACGCCGGATACGGTGTCGGAGGCGGACATGGCAGGACGTATGGATCTGCGTGATCTGCAGATGGTGACCATTGACGGGGAGGATGCCAAGGATCTGGACGACGCGGTCAGTCTCTATCGTGACGAGGCCGGGCTTTATCATCTGGGCGTGCACATCGCGGATGTGACCAACTATGTGCAGGAAAACTCCGCTCTTGACTGGGAGGCGCTTCGGCGGGGCACCAGTGTTTATCTGGTGGACCGGGTGATTCCCATGCTGCCCCATAAGCTCTCCAACGGAATCTGTTCCCTGAATCAGGGAGTGGACAGGCTGGCCTTGAGCTGCCTGATGACGATTAACGAAAAGGGCGAGGTGGCGGATTATCGTATAGTGGAGACCGTGATCCGGGTCAACCGCAGGA
Source organism: Lachnospiraceae bacterium UBA7143 (assembly GCA_002491905.1). Lineage (GTDB taxonomy): Bacteria > Bacillota > Clostridia > Lachnospirales > Lachnospiraceae > UBA3282. The sequence continues at coordinate 17,312 of DKWV01000037.1, forward strand.
TGTCTTATACTTCTGTCAGAAAGATTCTGGAAGACAGGGACGAGGCAGAGCGGAAAGAGTATGAAACGCTTGTCCCCATGTTTGAGGGGATGGAACAGCTGGCTGCTCTTCTCAGAAGGAAAAGGCATAAGCGGGGATCCATAGACTTCGATTTCGCGGAGAGCAAGATTATTCTGGATGAAAATGGGCGGCCTGTGGAGATCAAACCTTACGAGCGCAATGTGGCTACCCGGATGATCGAGGACTTTATGCTGATCGCCAACGAGACGGTGGCACAGCACTTTTTCTGGCTGGAGACGCCCTTTGTATATCGGACCCACGAGAAACCCGATCCGGATAAAATCAAAAAACTTGCCACCTTTATCAGAAATTTCGGCTATCATATCAAGCTGACTGGAGAGGAAATTCACCCGAAGGAGCTGCAGAAACTTCTCGATAAAATCGCGGATACCGATGAGGAGACGCTGATCAGCCGCCTGACGCTGCGGAGCATGAAACAGGCGAAGTATACGGTGGACTGCACGGGGCACTTCGGGCTGGCCTGCCAGTATTACTGCCATTTTACCTCGCCCATCAGACGATACCCGGATCTGCAGATCCACCGCATTATCAAGGAGCAGCTTCGCGGGAAGCTTTCAGAGGATCGTATCAGGCATTACGAAGAGAAGCTGCCAGAGGTGGCGAAGCATGCCTCCAAAATGGAGCGGCGTGCCGCGGAGGCGGAGAGGGAGACCGATAAGCTGAAGAAGGCGGAGTATATGGCGGAGCGCATCGGAGAGGTGTATGACGGTGTGATCTGCGGCATTACCCAGTGGGGGATATATGTGGAGCTGCCAAATACCGTGGAGGGGCTGATTCATGTATCCGCGCTTGCCGGCGATTATTTCTATTATAATGAGGAAGCCTGCGAGATGGTGGGAAAGGAAAGCGGCGTCGCGTACAAGCTGGGCCAGCGGGTCACCATACAGGTGAAGGGCGTGGATCAGCTGGCGAGAACGGTGGATTTTATATTTCCAGTTCAGCCAGACCGAATCTGACAGGCAAATCAAAGGGAGGAGAGGCTATGGCGAAGGAGGCCATGAAACTGGTGGCGAATAACAAAAAAGCCTACCACGACTATTTTATAGAGGAAAAATACGAGGCGGGGCTTGCGCTCCACGGCACGGAGGTGAAATCCCTGCGCATGGGCAAGTGCAGCATCAAGGAGGCATACGTCCGAATTGAGAATGGGGAGGCATTTGTGTACGGCATGAATGTAAGCCCCTATGAGAAGGGGAATATTTTTAACAAAGACCCACTCCGCACAAGGAAACTTCTGCTGCATAAGGTGGAAATCCGAAAGCTTGCCGGAAGAATGGCGGAGCAGGGCTATACGATCGTTCCTCTGCAGGTTTACTTTAAGGACGGCAGGGCAAAAATAGAGATCGGTCTTGCCAAAGGTAAAAAGCTCTATGATAAGCGGCAGGATATTGCGAAAAAGGATCTTCGCCGGGAACATGAGCGGGAATTTAAAATTAAGAACCTGTAGATTGCATAGTTTAAAGGATAATGGTATAGTATAAATATGGGCCAGTCAAGGTTTCGACAGGGGTCTTGCAGCTGGAGAAGCTATCCGCAGGCTGATGCGTCAAATCGCAAACTTAAACACAAACGCTGAAGACAATTTAGCATACGCTGCCTAAGGGCAGCTGTCCGCCTTAGTGCACCTACACATTAAGAGCCGGGCATCGACTATGTAGGAAACAACGCGGGGGACGCCTCTTACCCGCGGGCGTATCAGAGGCTACTGAATCCACGGGGGTGTCGCTCTCCCGGTGGAGGAGGGAATGAGGAGCAATCCGCAATGAGTGACTATGATAGTAGAAGGACAGGGAATGGGCTTTTGGACACGGGTTCGACTCCCGTCTGGTCCACTGAAAAAGTTCTTAAAACGCCAAATAGTGGCTTTTTAAGGACTTTTTTTCACACATAAAATCAAATGCGTGTGAAATACGGGCATACGAACTCTTTCACAATTCACTGGACATAGTTCCTGTTTGGCGGTAGAATAGAAAGAAATATGGTGTAATATTACCAAGGGGAGAGAGGGCAAATTATGGCGGAAGATAAAAGGAGTATGAAGGGAAAAGAAAAGAGTGACGTCCTGCATTCTGTGAGGACGCAGATTGTGGGAGCCATGTTTTTGGCAATGGTTATATTATCGGTATGTCTCTCAGTGGTGCTGATCAGGAATCTGCGCATCCCGCTGATGAATCTGAATCAGAACTATCTCTATGATCTGGCGGTGGCCTACGGTGAGAAACTGCAGTCGGAGATCGAGGTGCAGGGTTACAATACGGCGACTCATTATAATAATCTGGTTGATTCTATCGGCGAGGTGGGCCTGCAGGGAGTGGATTCCAGCTATGCCTATCTGGTGTCGTCAGATGGTACCATGCTCTATCATCCGACGAAGGATAAGGTAGGGCAGCCCGTAGAAAATGAGGTGGTAAAGGCTGTGGCGGCTGAGATTGCTGCGGGCGTTGTCCCGGAACCGGACGTTGTGGAGTATGAGTTTAAAGGCGACATGAAGTATGCGGCTTATTATGTGACGGAGCGGGGACATTGTATTCTGGTAGTATCCGTGGATAAGGATGATCTGATGAGTACGGTGCACCGGGTTACGATCACAGGGACCTGTTGTACGATTGTCATGGTTATTATAGCCAGTATTATCGGCTTCTTGTTTGTAAGCAGAATTGTGAAGCCGATCACTACGGTGACGGATGTGGTGGGGCAGTTGGCTCATATGGATTTCTCGGAGATTGACGGGCAGGAGAAACTGACGGCGCGGGAGGATGAGACCGGGCAGATGAGCCGGGCCGTGGTGGAACTGCGAAGACAGCTTGTGGAGGTAATATCGGATCTGCGGGGGCAGAGCGAAAAGCTGTATGAGGCGTCCGAGGTCCTGAACGGCAACGCGTCTGAGACGGCGACCACGGTGGAGCAGGTGGAGAAAGCGGTTTCAGAGATATCCGACGGCGCGTCCTCCCAGGCAGATGAAACGCAGAAAGCTACGGAGAACGTGATCCTGATGGGCAGCATGGTGGAAGAGACGACCAGGCAGGTGGAGGAACTGACCGACAATGCCAACGATATGAGAAAGTCCAGCGATGAAGCGTTTGAGACGCTGCAGAATCTGGAGAAAATCAACAATCAGGCAAGAGAAGCCATCGATGTGATCTATGAGCAGACTAACACGACGAACGAGTCCGCTATGAAGATCAGGGAGGCGACAACACTAATTACTTCCATTGCGGAGGAGACGAATTTATTATCCTTAAATGCAAGCATAGAGGCGGCCAGGGCCGGGGAGCAGGGCAGAGGCTTTGCGGTGGTGGCAAGCCAGATCCAGAAGCTGGCGGAGCAGTCCAACGAGTCCGCCAGACAGATTGAGAATATCATAGATTCCCTGATCGAGGATTCCCAGAAGTCTGTGGCGACGATGGAGGATGTGAAGAAGATCATGGAGAGCCAGAGTGAGAGTGTAGATCGGACGAACGAGCGCTTTACGCAGGTCAGAAACGGCATTACCCAATCCCTCGACGGCGTGAACCAGATCGCGGATAAGACGAAGCGTTTGGACGAGGCCAGAGTGAATGTGGTGGATGTGGTGCAGAATCTGACGGCCATTGCAGAGGAAAATGCGGCGAGTACGGAAGAGACTTCCGCTTCTGTTACAGAGGTGAGCACCATTGTGTACAGTATTTCCGAAAATGCGACGAAGCTCAAGGAGGTGGCGGAACATCTGGAGCATAGCATGAGCATCTTCAAAATCTGACGGATGTTTTCGGGGAGTATCTATGGAGAAGCGAGAGGATGACCTGGTTGTCGGCGGATACCGCTTTGCGACAATAGCGGATGCCGAGACGGCCAGAATGGAAGTAAAAAAGGTGGAGAATCTGGAGCAGCGGCTCGACTACCGCAAGCCCCAGAATGTGCTGCTTGTCTATAACCGGGCGGTGGAAAATCAGGTGTTTCTTACGCCGATCGGATTAAGCTATCTGCAGAAGATGCAGAAGGAGATGGCGAAGTGGGGGGTGCCCACGGATAAGATACAGCCTGTGCCCCTTCGGGGAACATTCAGCAATAAGACAGCGAACAACAGATCCATCAGGATGAGCGTTGCGAAAAGACATCCGGAATATCAGGGACGGTTTGTGACTTCGGTGCTGATCAATGTTGTGCTGGTAATTCTTGTGGCAGCGATGATGGTGATTGCGTGGAACAGCGAGACACCGAATATTGTAAATTACAGACAGGCTGTGGTAAATGAATATTCGGAGTGGGAGCAGGAGCTTACCAGACGGGAACAGGCGGTCCGGGAGGCAGAGCGCAAATTGGAATCAGAGCAATAAATGAGCTGGGCAGTAACGGGAAAGAGAGGCGTGGAAGTATATGGAGAAGTCGAAGATCCTTGTGGTGGACGATGAGAGCCGTATGCGTAAGCTGGTCCGGGATTTTCTGGTAAAGAACAATTATGAGGTTGTGGAGGCGGCGGACGGAGAGGAAGCGCTCGACCTTTTTTTTGAAAAAAACGATATAGATCTGGTGATTTTGGATGTGATGATGCCTAAGATGGACGGCTGGCAGGTGTGCAGGGAAATTAGGGCGTACTCCAAGGTCCCCATTATTATGCTGACGGCCAAATCAGACGAGAGGGATGAGCTTTTGGGATTTGAGTTGGGGGTGGATGAATATATATCCAAACCTTTCAGCCCGAAAATCCTTGTGGCGCGGGTGGAGGCGATCCTTAGAAGAACCGGACAGGCTGCTGCAGAGACGATTGTGGAGGCTGGCGGCATCCGACTTGACAAGCAGGCGCACAGTGTAACTGTGGAGGGAAAGCCGGTTGATTTAAGCTACAAGGAATTTGAGCTGCTCGCTTATTTTATGGAAAATAAGGGGATTGCGCTGTCGCGGGAAAAGATTTTGAACAGCGTATGGAATTATGACTATTTCGGCGATGCGAGAACGATTGATACCCATGTGAAGAAGCTTCGCAGTAAGATGGGAAACAAGGGTGAGCTGATTAAAACGATCTGGGGTATGGGATATAAGTTTGAAGAGGAATAGAGTCATCGGGAGGTTGGGAATGGCTAAGCGCTGGTTTTATAAGGAGGAACTGTTTTTTACAACGGAAGCGACAGGTCTCAGGGATGAAAATCAGGACAAGATCATAGAGTTGTTAGGCAGGAATGTAGCGGTTGGCGTAGTCGGAGGATTTTACGAGGAGGGCTTTCCTGTCTATTTTATCAGTTCCTTTGCGCTGAATAATATAAACATGACCTTCGATCAGTTCATGGAGAGAACCGGCGGTAAATATCTGGAGGCGGTGTATGAGCCGGATCGCAAAATTTTTACGAAAGTTTTTATGCCGGGAGAGGATGACAATCGGGAATACCGGATTATCAATGGAGACGGTGAATCGGTTTGGGTACGCGAGCTCCGAATGGAATCTACGGCCCGCGATGGCAGGAAAATCTGGGTCAGTGCCGTCAGACTGATCGACGAAGAACATCGTGACAGCCAGTTGTCTAATGAGGCTTTCCGTATGCTGCGGGATACCTATTTCAGAATCAGTGAGATCAATCTGAACAAGAACACGATCGTAGACTTGAAATTTGTGGAGAGTGAAGCGCTGGAGTTGGAGCGGTTAAACGGCGATTACAGAATGACTGTCGCGTCCTGTGCGCAGAACCATGTGGAGGAAAAAGACAGGGTCAATTTCGCAAACATCATGTCGGTGGAGAATCTGAAAAAAGTGTTTTTGGACAGCAGCGTCCCTATTCACTTCAGCTATCTGCGTCTTGTGGAGGGTGAATGGAAATGGGTACAGACAAATCTTGTGCCAGTTGAGAACTTCAGTGAAGAAAATGCAAGAATTATGTGGTATGTGAAAAATATCACGGAGGAAAAGGCGAAAGAGACAAAAATGATGGATCAGATGCTGCGGACAAATGCAGAGCTGGTTCAGGCCAAAAAGGAACTGGAAGCGGCCAATCGGAAGATTCAGGAATCTAACCGTAAGCTTCGCCGCACACTGAGCGCGGAGGAACAGTACAGACAGGCCATTGTCTCCGAGGCGGTTTTTGTTTTTAATGTCAATGTGACGAAGAACCTGATTGAGGAAGAATTTTATGAGATTACGGACGGGCAGATGGAGCCGGTGCTTGCCAGGATGGGATTTGAGGCGCCCTGTAATGCGGACGATTTTTTCCTGAGTTGGAGCAAGGAGCGCGTTTTCCCGGTAGACAGGGAGGTCTATGTACAGACCGTCAACACCAGGCATCTGCTGGAGGCCTATGAGCGGGGAGAGAATGAACTGATCATAGAGATAGAAACCTCCGGGGCGGGGGAGCAGCCCATGATTTTGCGGCATACGATCCTGCTCACGAAGGATGGCGTCAGCGGTGATATTCTGGCGCTTAACAATGCCAAGGATATCACGGAAATCCGCAGGAAGGACAGGGAGACGAAGAGAGCGCTCTTAGACGCTTATGAGGCAGCGGACAGGGCAAGCTGCGCGAAGACAGATTTTCTCTCAAGAATGTCCCATGATATCAGGACACCTATGAATGCCATTATCGGTATGACTGCTATAGCCGGTACTAAGCTTCATGATCCCGATGGGATGGAGGAATGTCTTGGCAAGGTTTCCGAGGCAAGCAAACATCTTCTTTCGCTGATTAACGAAGTGCTCGACATGAGCAGGATAGAGTCTGGAACATTGACTTTGAATGAAGAAGACTTTAATCTTCTGGATATGATAGAGAATCTGGTGAATATGCTGGCGGGAAAAACAAGGGAAAAGCGGCAGCATATGGGGTTCAGGGCACACGAAGTTCACAATATCAATGTGAGGGGCGATGCTTTGCGGCTGCAGCAGGTTTTTATGAATGTATTGAGTAATTCCATCAAATATACCGGCGAAGATGGAGAAATCGGTATAGATATTATGGAGAAGGATTCCACCCAGGAGCAGATTGGATGCTATGAGTTTGTGTTTAGGGACAATGGCATCGGTATGACGGAGGAATTTTTGAGGCATATTTATGATCCTTTTGAGCGCGCTGAAGATGTGAGAATCAGTAAGATTCAGGGTACCGGGCTTGGGATGACGATCAGCCGGAATATTATCCAGATGATGGGCGGAGATATTCAGGTTGAAAGCGAGCCGGGTGTGGGAACGATCGTTACAATTACCGTACCATTAAAGTACCAGGTGCCGGGGGCGGTGAACAGGGAGGATCTTGAGGGAAGAACCGTGCTGGTGGTGGATGACTCAGCTTTTGCCGGGGAAAGCACCAGTGTTATCCTGAATAATCTGGGTATGTATGGCGAATGGGTACAATCTGGGGAAGAAGCTCTGGATTATATGAAGGAGAAGAGGCGGAAGGGAGAGGATGTATTCGCGGTTTTGATGGATCTGAACATGCCGGGAATGAACGGTATGGAGACGGCGAAGGCGATACGCAGACAGGAAGGAATGGAAATTCCCGTTATTCTCGTTTCCTCCCACGAGTGGGTGGATATTGAGGAAGAAGCGCGGAGGGCGGGAGTGAACGCTTTTATCAGGAAACCCATTGATAAGAACAGATTGCTAACGACATTCCGGCATTTTATTCCCAGAGAGGATGCAAAGCCGTCGGAGGGGACGCTGGAGCAGATCGGGGAGGTGGATTATTCTGACAGAAGGATTCTGGTGGTGGAGGATAATGATTTAAACAGGGAGATAGCTACGGAAATCCTTTCCATGACGGGAGCGGCTGTCGAGGCGGCGGAGAACGGAAAAGAAGCCGTGGATATGGTGACGGCATCCGAGGAAGGGTATTATGATCTGATTCTCATGGATCTGCAGATGCCGGTGATGAATGGATACGAGGCGACGATAGCGCTGCGGGCTATGGAGAGGGAGGACACCAGGAAGATTCCCATTGTGGCCATGACGGCGAATGCCTTTCTGGAGGACATACAGCAGTCGAAAGCCTGTGGCATGAATGAACATATGTCAAAGCCATTGGATGTCGACCAGCTTCAGCGGATGCTGGCGAGGTGGCTCTCAAAGAAAAACAGAAGCGCATAAAAGAGAAGTCGGTTCCTGAAAACGATGGGAACCGACTTTTTTGTCATTTTTAAGAAAGATAAAAAAAGTCTTAAATGTGGGGTAATATACTTGCCTTTTTCGGATAAATAGTTGTATCCTAAAAAACGGATATTGGGACAAAGAATTCGGAGGAGACAGGATGAACAGACAGTACATAAAATCCGGGAGCAGGGCAGTATCGGTTCTGCTTGCAGCGGCGTGTGTTTCCACATTGCTTGTGGGATGTGGAGATACGGCGGCAGAAGAAGAGGAGACCTTAAGCGAAGTGATACCCGTGGAGACGCAGATGCCTGTTGCGGGGACACTTACGCTGAAAAATGAGTTTGTGGGGACGGTCAGCCCGGAGGAGTCGGTATATGTGATCCCGATGGTGTCGGCGGAGGTGCTGAGCACAGATATCAATGTGGGCGATTCCGTGACGACAGGACAGGAGTTATGTAAACTTGATACCGAGGCGGCGGAGCTGCAGCTTGCCAGCGCCCAGGCACAGTACAACAGCGCAGCGGCGGGGGTGCAGGCGGCCGAGGTGGGGTATGAGATCGCCCAGGCACAGTACGACAGTACGGTGGCGCAGATGGATGTGCAGAATGAGCAGACCCAGAGGCAGAAGGATCTGACGATGTACCAGATGCAGATGCAGATCGACGGGATCAGCGACGGGATTGACGATATCAATGAACAGATCGCGCAGCTGGATGAGGATAGAGAGGATGCCAAGGACCAGAGAGATGATCTGAACAGGGCCAGAGGTAGGGCGAATGAATATGTGAAACAGGCGCAGGCGGCGTATGATGCGGCGGCGGTTGCGTATGGCTATGAGCAGGCACAGAGAGAGTACCAGGCGGCGCTGGCTTTGGTTACAGGGATGGAATCCGGGCAAATTGAGCATGATGATACGGCACTGGCAGCAGCCAAGGCTGATTTGGAGACAAAGAGGGTTGCATTGGAGGATATCAAAGAAAAACTGAAACCATATGAGGAAGCTGTGCAGGCAGCCCAGTCCGCTGCCTCCCAGACAAGCGCGGCCTACGAGCAGGCGAAGGCCGGCATCGAATCTATAGACGACGGAAAGGAAAAGCTGGAGGAGTCTCTCTCCGATACTTATAGAAGCAAAGAGCAGACCGAAACCGTGAAGAATCTGACGGAGGCACAGCTGAATGTCAACACCCAGAAGGTGCAGGACATCGGTAAGCGGACGGCTGCCCTGGGCGTGGATTCCGCGGCGGCCCAGGTGAACAGCGCGAAGGTGGGCGCGGCAGGCGCCAAAGTGGGAATTGACAGCGCAGAGTACCAGCTCGACATGTACACGCTGACGGCGCCCATTGACGGCGTGATCGAGGCGGTAAATGTGAAGGAGCATGATTTTGCGTCCCCCCAGACGCCGGCTTTCGTGATTTCAAATAAAAATACGATGACGGTTACCTTCGGCGTGAGCGAGGGCATCCGCGGTACGCTGCGGGTGGGGCAGAAAATCCAGGTAGATCGGAATGGAAAACTTTATGATGCGGTGATTACCGAGATCGGGAGCATGGTGGATCAGACCACCGGCCTGTTTATGATTAAGTCCTGCGTGAGCACGCCGGATGACAGTCTGCTCACAGGCAGCAGCGTGAAGGTGACGGCGGAGACCTACAGTCAGGCAGACGCCCTGTTGATTCCCTACGATGCAGTGTATTACGACGACAGTCAGCCCTATGTCTATGTGGCTCAGGACGGTGTGGCGAAGCGCAGGGACGTGGAGACAGGTATCTTTGATATGGAGCTGATCACGGTACTCACGGGGCTTTCCACGGAGGATACGTTGATTACGAGCTGGTCCGCGAACCTCAGGGAAGGGGCGGAAGTGTCCGTTCGGATGACAGCGGAAGGTGATAAGGACAGTACAGAGACAGGAGCCGGGGATGAGGCGGACGATACGGTTCCAGCGGCTGAAGGTGAGGCAGACAGCGCACAGGCAGCGGGCGAAGAGTAGGAGGCAGCGATATGGGTTTGACAAAATTAGCTCTTAAACGCCCTGTTTCAATGGCGCTTGTTGTTCTGGCTCTGGTGGTGTTCGGTATTTCTTCCGTAACAGGTTTCCAACTGGAGCTGACGCCGGATATGGAGCTGCCTATGCTTCTCGTCTATACGGTTTATCCGGGGGCGGACCCGGAAAGTGTGGAGGAGCTTGTAACGAAAGAGATAGAGGCGGCGGGTTCTGAGCAGAGCGGCGTATCTACCTATACTTCTCAGTCAGCGGAAAATATGTCTATGGTTATGTTCCAGTATGATTATGGGACGGATCTGGACGACGCTTATATGGATTTAAAGACAGCGCTTGACGCAGCGAAGGCATCCATGCCGGATGACGTGCAGGAGCCGACCGTAATCGAGATGGCTATGGACCAGATGGAAACTATGGATATTTCGGTCACAGCGGTGGGTGACAGCGATGTGTTAAGCTATGTGAATGATACTATGGTGCCAGAGCTGGAGACGATCTCCGGCGTGGCGGATGTTCAGGTATACGGCGGCCGGGAAAACTATATCCGCGTACTGCTCGACTCGCAGGCTATGAAGGAGCACGGGGTAACCATGAGCGGAATCGCCCAGACCATTGGCGCGATGGACTTTACCGTGCCTGTCGGCAGCGTGAACCAGGGCTCTCAGGATATCGCGGTATCCAGCAGCGCGGATATCTCCGGGGTAGTACAGATTCAGAACATTCCCATTACTACATCCAGAGGGCAGGTGGTTCCGCTCTCGGAGCTTGCCCAGGTCAGCGAGAGCCAGAAAGCAGCCTCCAGTTTAAGCCGATATAATGGGCAGGATAATGTAACGATTGCCATTACGAAAAAGAAAAGCTACGGTACCGTGGATGTGACAAGAGACGTGGATCGGATGCTGGAGCAGCTGCAGGCGGACAATGATGTGGTCGTGATTGACACCATCTACAATGCCAGCGATATGATTATCTCTTCACTTTCCTCTGTGGGAAGTACGCTTGTGCTTGGTGTGCTGCTTTCCATGATGGTGCTGTTCCTTTTCTTCGGAGATTTCAGGGCCAGCCTGATTGTGGGAAGCGCCATGCCGATTTCGTTGTTTGCGACGATGATCGGTATGAATATGCTTGGTTTTACCTTCAACGTGGTAACTATGGGCGCGCTGGTAATCGCTATCGGTATGATGGTAGACAGCTCGATTGTGGTACTGGAGAGCTGTTTCCGTCTGAAGGATAAAACAGGAGAATACTATGATGCGGCGCTTAAGGGAACCGGGGTGGTAACGGCTTCGATCATTGCGTCCACGATCACCACAGTGGTCGTATATGCGCCCTTAAGTACGATGAAAGGCCTGTCCGGGCAGCTGTTTTCCCAGCTTGGTATGACGATTATCATGGCAATGCTGGCTTCGCTCATTATGGCTATGACGATTATCCCACTGCTTTTTAGAAAATTTAAGCCGGTGGAGAAAAAGGATCTGCCGATCAATAAGCTGCTGCGAAAGATTAATGCAGGGTACGACAAAGTGCTCCGCAAGATTCTGCCGAAGAAGGCGCTTGTAGTTGTGATATCCGTATTTCTCTTAATTGCGGCGTTTATGCTGGTGAGCCACATCCACACGGAGCTGATGCCCAGTATGGATGAGGGTGCCTTTGCCATCACGGCAAGTTTCCGCTCCGGCACGAAGATGGAGCTGATTGAGGAGCAGACGAACTTTTTGGAAAAAATGGCCGAGGAGGATGAGAATGTAGACCATTATTCTTTCAGCGTTTCAGGAGATACGGCGACGCTGACAGGGTATCTTTCGGACGACTGCGAGCTGTCAACGGGACAGGTGATTGAGCGGTACACGAAGGAACTGGACGGAATGACCAACATGGATATCAGCATCAGCGCCACCGGGGCCAGCATGACCAGCATGATGGGCGGCGGGATTGAGATTGATCTGGAAGGGCGTGACCTGAATGATCTGAGAGCTACAGCCAGACAGGTGCAGGAGATGCTGCAGGGGATTCCGGGAGTTCTCCAGACTTCATCCAATCTGGCGGAGGCCTCCACGCAGGCGAAGATCATCATTGATCCTTTAAAGAGTATGGCTGTCGGACTTCCGCCGGTGCAGGTGGCGGGAGAGATGTACAATACCCTAAGCGGTATGAAAGCGGCTACGCTTAAGAGAAGCGGTGAAGAATACGAGGTGAGGGTGGAATATCCTGAGGGCGAGTATGAGGGGATGAACGATCTGTTAAACATGACTCTGCAGACTGCCTACGGGACACAGATTCCGCTGTCGGAGATCGCGGCGGTGGAGTACCGGGATTCCCCGGTAACACTTATCCGTGTGGACGGCATCTATCAGGTGGCAGTGACGGCAAGCACCACGGAGGAGGCCAGATTTACGGCGCAGGATGCGGCAGATGCGGCGATGGATCAGATGGTGCTTCCCAGAGGCGTCTCCCGTGCGTCCAGTATGATGGATGAGATGATGATTGATGAGTTTAAAGCGATCATCACGGCTATTTTTGTGGCGATTTTCCTGATCTTTCTGGTAATGGCCATGCAGTTTGAGTCGCCCCGTTTTTCCCTGATGGTGATGATGAGTATTCCCTTTGCGCTGATCGGATCTTTCGGTCTGCTGTATGTGACAGGTTCTACCCTCAGTATGGTATCTCTGATGGGCGTGCTGATGTTAGTCGGTATTGTGGTAAATAACGGTATCCTCTATGTGGACACGGCAAACAGACTGCGGGAGGAAATGCCGCTGGAGGAGGCGCTGATCCAGAGCGGGCAGCTTAGGCTGCGGCCGATTCTGATGACTACGCTGACGACGATTTTATCTATGGTTCCCTTGTCTCTCGGAATCGGAGAAGGCTCTGTCATGATGGAAGGTATGGCCATGATCATCATTGGCGGTCTGATTGCTTCCACTTTGTTGATCCTGTTGTTGATGCCTACTTTCTATCTGATTATAGATAAGCGGAGCAGAAAAGAGAAGAGAATGGATAAGAAGGAAGCAAGGCGGATCAGGAAAGAGGAGAAGCGGGCGGAAAAGAGCGCGAAAAAGCAAAAAGATAAGGAAGAGTAAGAACGTTTGAAATAAGGAGCAGAGAAACGGCCGGTTTCGGATCAGATTATTTGATCTGAAACCGGTCTTTCCCGTTCCATTTCGCTTCATAGAGCGCCTTGTCGGCGTTCTGATAGAGCAGTTCATAAGTGTCGCTGTTGGCGGCAAGACCGGCGCCGATGCTGGTTGAGAGCTTCTGGTCGGGATACTTGCCGTCAAAGTTCTGGTGGACAAGGGATATAAATTTCTTTAACATGCCCTCTGTCTCTGATGGGATAATGTCCCGTCCTACAAATACGGCGAATTCATCGCCGCCCAGACGCCCTACAATATCTTTGTTGCGGTTGAAATAATTTTCCAGGAGGGCGGAAAATTCGCGCAAAACCTGATCGCCTACGGGGTGTCCGAGCTGGTCGTTAATCAGCTTGAAATTGTCCATGTCCATAATCATTAAAACACCCTGTTTCGGCCGGTCAGCCAGAGAGACCCGCACAAGTTCCTCGAAACCTTCCCGGTTGAGAAGCTTGGTAAGAGGATCCATCCTGGCCTTTGTACGGATCGTGCTCATCTCCTTGGAAAATAGAGATGTCAGGAGGAAGAGAAGAACAGAAGCGATAACAGCAATTAGCATCATGGGAAACTCAATCCGCCATAGCCCTTTTAACACTTCGTTGCGGTTCATGCAGGTAACAAAATACCAGCCTGTGTCCGGGATAGTACTAATATTAACCAAATATAAGCTCTCGTCTCCAAGAATGTCGTGCTGCCCGGTTTTTCCGGCGTCTAACAGCCTGCTCACATTCTGGTAAAGCATGGATTCGTGTTCAGCGGACAAAGTTGTGCCGATCATGGAGGCATCAGAGTCTGCTATAATCAGCCTGCTGTCCCGTGTGACAAAAAAAGCATGTTCGATTTTATCAGAGGCGATCTCGGCGGACAGCCGGGAGGCATAGTCCAGATAAACGTCCGCAGACAGCACTGTCACTGCCGGGCCGGTCTTTAATCGGCTGCTGATGCTTACGCAGGTGCCGCCGGTCATGGCGTCTACATAAGGCTCACCGAAGGCAAAACGGTCGTGTTTCAGGCCTTCTTTATACCAGTCCCGCTCTGTCACGACGAAATCCTCGTCAGGAATCCAGCCCGAGGCATCAAAATAATTGCCCTGATCGTCTCCCAGATACAGGCCAAAAGGATAAGCCTCATGCGAATCTACACTGGTGTACATCAGTTCATAGGTGGCTTCATTCTGCAGTCCCAGCTTTTCAATCATATCCTTGTAGATGGTTGCTTCACTCAAAACAGATTTTGCCCAGGCGCTGATCTCTTCTGCATAGTATTGGGATTCCAGAGTCAGCTTTTCTCTGGAAAGGGTCAGTATTTCCTGTCTGACCAGCATAAAGTAGACAATGATCATCACCAAAACGATAGGAACTATGGTACAGACCAGCTTGATATTCGTCCAGATATAATGGTGTTTTGCTTTCAAGATAAGACGCCTCCCGGGGAAACGATAGGGGTACTCGGTTTCCCGCAACAATACTTACCATAATTTTATCATATGCATCCGGAAAGTCAAGGCAGGCTCTATTGACAAAAGGGGAACGGAATGCTAACGTGTTACCAGTCCCACTTTGTTTACGGGAAAGGATACCGATATGAAATATTCCATGAAGAGGCAGTTCGCTTTTATTTTTATAACGCTGATTACCGGCACAATTCTTATGTGCCTGATCCTCAATTCAACCCTTCTTGGCAGCTATTATCTTAATAAGAAGAAGAACGCGCTGGTGAGTGCCTATTACAGCATCAACCAGGCGTCAAACGAGGGCGATATTACCAGCGAGGAATACGATATTGAACTGAAAAAAATCTGCGAGAAGTACAACATTCAGGTGCTGGTGGCGGACGGTGAGTCGGAAGCTGTCAAATATTCCATGAATGATCCCAAGACAGTGCTGAAACAGCTCTTTGACAACATTTTTCTCGGTGTGGATGAGGACAGACTTTTATTAAATACCGTAAATTACAAAATGCAGGTGGTCAGGGACTATAAAACCCAGACGGAATATATTGAGATGTGGGGAATGCTTGACAACGGCTATCTTTTTATGCTGCGCAGCGCCCTGGAAGGAATCAGGGAAAGCGTGTCTATCTCCAATCATTTTCTGGCATATGTGGGCTCGGCGGCCATTCTGGTCAGCGTACTTCTGGTGATCTGGCTCTCAAACCGTGTCACAAAACCGATTATGGAGCTGGCCAAGATTTCGGAACGGATGAAGGATCTGGATTTTGAGGCTAAGTATACGGGAAATGACAAGACGGAAATTGCCATACTGGGCAATAATATCAATGAGCTGTCGGAGGCTTTGGAGAAGACAATTTCCGAGCTGCGGACAGCCAACAATGAGCTCTTGAAGGATATAGAGAGAAAAGACCGTGTGGACGAGAGGAGAAGGGAGTTCCTCTCAAACGTCTCCCATGAACTCAAGACGCCGATCGCGCTGATTCAGGGCTACGCCGAGGGATTGAAGGAGGGGATCAACGAGGACGCCGAAAGCAGGGAATTCTACTGCGACGTTATTATGGATGAGGCGGCCAAAATGAATGCGATGGTGAAGAATCTCCTCACTCTCAACCAGCTGGAGGCCGGAAATGAAATTATTAATATGGAACGTTTTGACGTGACGGCCCTGGTAAAAAATTACATTGCCTCCGCAGATATTTTAATCCGGCAGAAGGGAATATCTGTCCGCATGGACGATTATGATCCGATTTATGTCTGGGGTGATGAGTTCCGGGTGGAGGAGGTGTTTATGAACTATTTTACCAACGCCATCAACTACGCCGGAGACGAGAAAATCATAGATGTCAAGATACGCAGGGCTGACGGTGCGGTGCGGGTGTCGGTGTTTAACACCGGGAGCCCTATTCCGGAAGAGAGCGTGACGCATTTGTGGGAGAAATTTTATAAGGTAGATAAAGCCAGAACCAGAGAGTATGGAGGCAGCGGGATCGGTCTTTCTATCGTGAAGGCGATTATGGAATCCATGAATCAGGAGTACGGTGTGACCAACTACGATAATGGCGTGGAATTCTGGTTCCAGCTGGATATGGCATAACAGTTTGGACAGACCGAATCTGACCGCCAAATGCTTGGGAACCGGGTATATCAGTCAGGTTTTGACTTGTAAGAATAAAAATTGTGGGGTATAATGTAATAACCGCAGGCGTTCGATGGAATCGGACATAAAGTGCGAAGCACGAGTTCGCGGGCTTTAATGTATAATATTTGGATAGGGAGATACGGATGTGAAAAAAGTGAATGCACTTCTTGGCAGTCTGGCTGCCGCACTTCTGATGACGGGCTGTGGTGCAATGCCTGATCTGACCCCGACGGAGACGGAACTGATATCGGAATATGCGGTGGGCATACTGTTGAAATATGATACGGGGCACGGCAGAAGGCTGGTGGATACCACGGGATATGATTTGGCACAGATGCCAGAAGAGCCGGAGCAGCCTGTGGAGGAAGAGATAGAAGAGCCGGAACCCGAACCGGAGACGGAGGAGTCCGCTGAAGTGGTGGATGTGAGTCAGGACGAGGAGGAAACGCAGCCAACGGTATCGTCCGTGGAGGCGTACTACGGCATTCCTAATATTATGATCAGCTATACGGGATGGGAACTGGCAGATTCTTATCCTCCGCCGCAGTCGGAAGACGAGACGCCGTTCTTCTCGATGGATGCGTCAGAGGGATTCCAGCTTCTGGTATTAAAGTTTAACGCGCAGAATCTGACAGGAGAGGATCAGCTTTTGGATATGATGGGATACCGCGCGACGTTCCGGGTCTCCGTAAACGGTGAAGCGAGTAAGGGGGCTCTGGCTACGATGCTGGTGAACGATATGCAGACTTATGACGGCGTGATTCCGGCGGGCTCTTCGGTGGATATGGTGAGTATCGTGGAAGTGCCTCGGGGAACCAACCCGGACACCATAGATTTTATTCTCCGGGGTGGAGAGCAGGACGGAACGATCCGGCTCCAATAAGGGCACAGAGATATCTGAAAACGCGAAAAATCTACTTATCTGTAGGAGAAAAAAGAAATTTGTAAGAAATTTGAAAATGTCGTTGACAGAGGAGAAATCTTCTGCTATTATATGAAAGTCG
>DKWV01000053.1 GCA_002491905.1 Lachnospiraceae bacterium UBA7143
TTCTTTTCCAGTATCTGCCTGACCTTCCTCCCGGCATCCTTATCATTCCCGCTGTCAACCAGATAGACATGATCCCTGTCCGCCACATAGACGCCAATCTTTGCCGGGCAGTTTATGTAATAGCATTTCTCACTGACTTGAACCAATTCATACATTTTCCAATCCTCCTAGTTTTCCGAAGGAAAATGCGACTGCCCCTGCAGGAGCAGAGGATTTTTCCTCCTTTAATTGTTCGGGTAAAATATCACATTATAAGCGGCGCAGGCTTTATCCGAAACATTGTGGTATGCGTGGGAAATGTCTGCACCGAACCGTATGGACTGCTTTTCCTGCAGCAGCACTTCCTTCCCGCCTATCACCATTTTCAGCGTCCCGTGCACCAGAAATATATATTCCTCCACTCCAGTCACATGAGGAAGTGATTCATGGTTCACCCCTGCGTCAAACTCAATATAAAACATTTCTACGTTCCTTACCGGGTCAAACGGAAACAGCGGATATGCCCTCATCCCTCCGTTCTCCCCCGTGATCACATCCTTTTCACCAAGCCCGGCCACCGTGTACTCCGCTTCCTCCTGTTTGCAGAAAAAAGACAAAGGTATTTTCAGTCCTGTTGAAATCTTCCATAATATGTTGATGGTGGGCGAAGACTGGCCACGCTCAATCTGTCCTAACATGGGCTTGCTCACGCCAGTCAGCTCCGCAACGTCATCCAGCGTGAGCTGCCTTGTATTCCGGATTTCTTTCAGCCGCTCTCCTATCTTCAATGAAACCTGCTCCATGATTCCTCCCTATGTTTATTTTCACATACAAAATGTATTATAGCATATAGGCTTGCAAAATAAAAGAGCCTGCACTTCTACGCACCTGGATCACTCTCTTTCCGTTTTTCGCAAAACTTTCATGTCCGCTTCACTCAGGTTCGCTTCCAGCAGTCCCCACACAATATTCATGGTATCATGATTATTTACAAATAAACCTCTCCATGTTAGAATGAAACCAAAAACGGGAGGGGCTTTGCAATGATGAAAAATCCAGAACAAACAATAGGAAAATTAGTAGATAAATCCGGCACAGCATTCATTAGTTATATTGACAAAGAAGGATTTCCTGTTACGAAAGCGATGCTGAAACCGCGAGAACGCCAAGGCATAAAAGTATTTTGGTTTAGTACGAATACATCATCCAATAAAGTGAAATTTTTTCGCGAAAATCCAAAAGCAAGTATATATTTTATGGACAGGCGTTTCTTCCGCGGAATCAGCCTAATAGGAACAGTGGAAGTCTTAGAAACAAGTGAAGCTAAGGAACGGATATGGCAAAAAGGGGATACTATGTATTACAAGGGCGGCGTAACAGACCCGGACTATTGTGTGCTGAAGTTTACAGCTATCAAAGGAAGATATTACAGCAACTTTCATTCAGAGGATTTTGAAATCTAATAATTATCTCAATAGTGCCATGCTTCCTGTTAATTTGTTGACCTTTTTCTTTGCGCCGCATATGGCAACCCCAAAGTAATTCAGTTCCGTTTCCGAAACAGCTTTCATCTTTTCGATAAACTCATCATAGGTCTTGCACCCCTGCGCAAGGTCTGAGAAATCCACCACCGTCAAGTCCGAAAACTCCGGCTCATACAGCTTTTCGCGGATAGACTTGATCACCTCCACATTCCCTTTTAGGATTGGCACCGGGAACTCTATAATCCCTAAATGTCCGTTCCCTGTCCTGTCATACACATCTGCGCCTACAACCTCCGGCATCTGCTTCCCCAGCGTGATGCCCATGATAGCCGCTGTATTCGCAATAATGCCAAGCGGCAGGTTCTCGTCAATCACCATAACACATTTTTCATTCTGTAAATCCATTTTCAATCCTCCTGTTCTTTTTAGGATTTCTCCTCCGTTCTTATTGCAGCCTCATTCATTATTGTCACTCTCCTTCCCGCTATATTCAGAAAGGAAAAGCCCCGCAACCGCCAGAGCTGTCCCCATAGCGGAAACCCACGTTACCGGCTCCTTCAGTATGAACGTGGAAGTCACCACGGTTATGACGGGAACCATGTAAATATAAACGCTGGTCTTAACCGCACCAAGCGCCTTTACCGCAAGGTTCCATGTGACGAAACAGAGTGCGGACGCGCCCAGCCCAAGATACAGGATATTGAGTAAGTTCGTCATATCCGCAAACCGTTCCAACCCCATTTCAAAATTGGAAAGGGCCAATGCCGGAACCATGAACAGAATGCCATAAAAGAATGTCCTCCGTGTGGTGAGGATGACCGGGTGGCCAAAGCTGCTGATCTTCCTTGTCAGTATGGAATAGCACGCCCATACAAAAGCCGCAAGGACTGCCAGCAAATCCCCCATCGGGTTCAGTTCCAGTTTAGAGCCGTTAAAGCTGATCAGCGCAACACCTACCATCGCCACCACAAAGCCTATGAAAAAATTCACTCTTAGTTTCCCTTCTGACTTCAGGAACAAGCGTGACAGCACCGCCGTAAAAAATGGTGCAACCGAGATGATGACCCCCACATTAGATGCCATCGTGTATGTAAGTGCGATATTCTCCAGCAGATAATATAAGCATATCCCGCTTAAGCCTGCCAGCACAAAAGTCATTTCCTGCTTATGATCCACTCCTTTCATACGGTGCGGGCAGGCAGGAAGCAATGCCGCAAATCCTATGACAAAGCGAAAAAACAGAATTTCCACCGGCCTGAAATCCACGAGCAGAACTTTGGTGGATATGAATGTCGTTCCCCATATGATGATGGTAAACAGCGCCGCCAGATGTCCAGCTGATCTCCTATTCCCCATGCTGCCCACCATCCCCGTCTTTTCCCGAGAATATTTCACGGTAAGTACCCGGCGCAAGCCCTATGAACTGATTGAAATAATTTGTAAAATGGCTCTGGTCTGAAAAACCTGTCCTGATTGCCGCCTCCACAGGGGGAATCCCCTCGGACAACAGTTTTTTCGCTTCATTGATACGGATTGTCTCAAGGTATCGGTACGGCGTGACTCCCTTTTCTTTTGTAAAGGCCCGCAGCAGCGTTGACTTGCTAAGTCCCGCATGGAGGCAGATCTGTTCTAAATAAATGCGCTCCGTAAAATGCCCTGCCATGTATTCACACGCTTTTTCAATCTCCTGTCTGCATTCCGGGATACAGCGGTGGAAGGGCTGCCCATAATTCTGTATGAGATATGAAAGCAGGAACAGTAAGGTTTCCTCCTTCTTAAACTCCCCTGTCCCTTTCATGACCATCTCATGCAGCAGGCGCAGGTGGCAGGCTATCTCCTCATCATAGATAACATTCTTTGAAAATCCCGGAAGTTCCCGCTTCCCTGTGACTTCCTCCGCCAGATCGAGCATGATCTCCTTTGAGATGTTAAACCCCCGGTAATCAAACGTCCCCTCGCCACTCTGTACGCAGGCATGGCTGTCTCCCGGGTTGAAAAGCACGATGCTGCCTTCTTCTATAGCATATTCCCTGTCCCTGCAGGAAAGCACCCGCTCCCCATCCTCCACAAACCCGATCACATAATACTCATGGAAATGGCCTGGGAAGGGCTGCACAATCCCCTCAAAGCGGTATGCCTCTATTCTCAACTCGTCGTCATATACCACTGTCCTCGTCTCTTTCTTCATTTGGACTACCTCCTGACAAAAGCCATTTTACCCCTTATCTTTTCCTGTGTCTTGTAAAATATCTTCATTTTTTAGATTTATCGGTTTTGTTTCTCTTTGGCATTATCCGAGAAAAAAACGGTTTTATATGCATTTTGGAATTTTGTTTGAATGTTACATTTTAGAAATGTATTCCCATGTATGTGTGCGAAAAGCATATCGTGGAACTGGAAATGATGATTGCAAAGAATAAGGCAAAAGAGGACTGAGCAAAAGTTAATGGAATTTTATATGCGCCTGTGGTAAGATAATGACATTGAACAATTCGACAAATCTATATGAAAAGGACGAAATAATGGTGAAAAACATAAGATTTAATAGTAAACTTATAATTATTACTATTCTAAGTTTTATCACTTACATACTGGCAAATGGCATGTGGTGCATTCCACTTTTGGCATGGATTTATCCAGTGCTATTCTTGTGGCTGGTGCAGTCTTATCCCTCATCTAAAATGTGCTTCATTATTTGGGGAATTTATGCTATTGGATTTATAATCCGATTTGCAAATGTAATTGGAATGAATTTTTGGCTGTGTGCAGTTGTAGCAATTTTAATAGCTGTGTTGTATAGCCTTCCTTACTGGTTTTGGCAAAAAACACAGAAAAATTTTAACGCTACCGTTATCTTTGCAGCGGAAATGGTAATCGTCGAATATGCTATTTGTAGCAGCTATCCTATTTTGGGTGGCTTATCCGATGCTTACACACAATACAAGAATTCCTTATTGCTTCAAATAGTAACTGTAACTGGCATATATGGAATTTCTTTTATTATGTATTGGACGGCGGCTGTTGTCATTTGGATTTGGAATAAAAGAAATGAGCTGTGTCAAGTTAAGAGGTGTTTATCTATCTATTTTACAGTAATCAGCTTAATACTTATGTATGGTGCTGTTATGTCGCAATCCATTGGAGTGGCGGAAAATAGCATGAGGATAGCCGGTGTTACCGTTCCTGTTTCCCCGCTTTTGAACGAAGACGATGATGTATATGCTGTGTTTTATACAAACTCTTTTTCAGATGAAAATATGGTCAATGCAAAAAGGAAATTATCAGAAGTAACAGATGAGCTTTTTCTGAAAACTGAAAAAGAAGCACAAGCTGGTGCTAAAGTTGTGTTTTGGTCAGAGCTGAACGGAGCTATATTAAAGAGTGACGAAGCAGAACTGTTACAAAGAGCTTCCGATACAGCCAAGGAGCAAGAAATTTATCTTATTGTTTCTTTGTTGGTAAAGACACCGTATCAAGATTTAAAAGAGAATAAGACAATCGCGTTTAATCCACAAGGAGGACAAATAGCGGAACATTATAAATTTGGACGTTCCATTGGTGAGTTATGCCTAAAGGGGGATGGAATGTTACAAAGTTTTGATACCGAATATGGACGGATAGCCTCGTTTATCTGTTCAGATATGGCTTTTTCCTCTAAAATTCAGCAGGCCGGGAAAAATAATGTTGACATTTTAATTGTTCCTGCTTCGGATTGGAAAGAAATGACAGGAATTGCAATCAAAACGGCCGTTGTGCGAGGTGTTGAAAATGGATGTAACGTAATCCGCCATACCAATAAAGGCATATCCATTGTGTCTGACGTTCGGGGGAATATACTTGCTATGGCTGATTATTTTCAATCAGATACAAAAAACTTAGCTGCTCAAATTATGACAAATGGGCGTTTTACGGTTTATTCATATATTGGAGATATATTTGTTTATCTCTGTATAGTCTATCTTGTGGGAAATTTTATATATCAGATTAAAAAGCAAAAAAATGTAAGCATAAAAACAGGAGGTACTGATATTGGATAACAATGTGAACTGGAAAAAATATTTAGGCTTAAGTTTGCTTTTATTTGCCGCATTCTTATTAGAATACCCTGCCTTATTTGTCATTGAGATGTTGATTATGCGGATGAATATATGGGATTATACCGCCAATCAACGAAGCGTACATCATTTGATTATGGTTATTATATGGACATTGTATCTTTGTTTTATCATATTTTATAGTCGGGAACATTATGGCTTTCCCCAAAAGAAAGAAAAAACAAATATTTCAACAAAGAATTGGGTTGTGGCTGCAAGCTGCCTGATTTTCTGCAAGATAATGACATTTATAGATTGGCATACCTTAAAGATTATCGGGGAGTTTCAAGGCAAAAGTGTTTTTCAATTCATTTTACAATATTTGTAATATATAGTGGAAGTCGGAACTGTCTTATTGATTATCATATATGGGCAAAAGGCATTTGATGTACGGGGAAATAGAGAAAGTGATTTTCCATTTGGCGGTATTGTATTAGCTGCTACATGGGGGATATTTCATTTTGTGTCAAGAGGTGTTGGCATTGAGGTATGGAACGGAATTTCGTGCGCTATTTTTTCAATCTTAGGCGGAATTATGTATTTGAGATTAGGTAAAGATTTTCTATATAGCTATATTTTTATAGCAATAGGATATTTACTATAGTAAGTTTGCAAATTCCCACTTGTCGGGGAAATCAGAACAGAAAAATGATATGAAAACTGAATAATTTTTGCATAAAATTATTGTTTATTTTCCCATTACCATGTACCATTAATCTCAGCTGAACCTGAACGGACACTCAGCATGCCCTGAGATGGGCAAAATTCCGTTTGAAAGAAAGGCGAACTTATGAAAGAATTTGTGATATTTACCGACGGCGATGTCGATCTTCCTGCCCCCTATGACAAGGAGGTCGTCCTGCTGCCCCAATATTACTATTTTGATGAGAACCTGGTCTATGGAGAGGAACGCATCCTGCCCCGTGAAGAATTTTTTGAACAGCTGCGCACTCGCAGAGCTTATACTTCCGGCGTAAATCCTGCGCTGGTGCGTGAGCGTTTTGAGGCCACCCTGAAGGACGGGAAAGACATTCTCAGCATCACCGTTTCCTCCGGATTAAGTGGTTCTTACAACACCATACACATGACCGCCCTTGACCTGAAAGAGCGGTATCCCGAACGCAGCATAGAAGTCATCGATTCCCTGAGCGCGTCCCTTGCCAGCGGCTTTCTGTGCATGGATGCCATAGACATGCGAAAGAAGGGAAAGACGATTCAGGAGACAAGCGAAGAAATCAGGAGAAGAGTCCACCGCATCGACATCTATTTTGTAGTGGACAATTTTAAATATCTGGTACAGGGAGGCCGTGTCTCAGAGGCTGTAGGAAAAATCGGCGATATTCTCGACATTAAACTGATCCTGACCATGAAGGAGGGACGCATCGAGCCATATCGGAAAAACCGTGGGATGAACAATGCCCTGCGCAATATCAGGAATATTGCACAGGCCAGGGAAACCGCCAGACTCGGCGTTATCTATGTAGGCAATCAGGATTTGTTTGATAAGTGTAAGGCGCTTGTCAAAAGCGACTGCGAAGCGGACTTAAATCTGATTGTCTCCTCCCATGTAGGCCCGGACACAACAGGTATCGCCATTGAGTGGTAAACAGGACCGGCGGCTTGCAGACTTCTACTTTTCAGACGCAATGACATACCGCTTCGACGGTTTCATAAAAAGGGTTACGATCAAAATAGCCGCCGCCGTTACACCCAGACTGAGCGGATATGCCTGCATGATGGTTGGAAACGACGGACTCTGACGGAATACCGTAAAAATCCATGTGAGCCGCACACCGCAGATTCCTACAACCGCGCAGGCCGCCGGAATGAAAGAAACACCAAACCCTCTCAAATAGCCAGACAATCCCTCCTGCGCGAAGCTGAACAGATACGCAAAGAAAATATATTCCAGCCGGATCCGTCCCGTTGCTACCACCTCCGGGTCAGTGTTAAATATACCGAGCAGCGGACGGCTGAACAGCAGAATCAGCCCGCAGACTGCCGCCGTGCTCACCAGGCTCTGCAAAAGGCTAAGTTTCAGTGTCTTCAGGCACCGCTCTCCCTTCCCGGCCCCGTAATTCTGACCAACAAAAGTGGTACATGCCTGCCCAAACGAGTTCATGATATAGTAAGCAAATATCTCCAGATTGTAAGCCGCGGAAGACGCCGCCATGACTGTCGTACCGAGACTGTTGACCGCTGACTGAATGATAATATTGGCAAAGGAAAATATCATTCCCTGTATGCCCGCTGGGATTCCAATCTTCAAAATCTGCACCAGCACATCACCGTGCACTCTCAGCCTGCGAAGCTCAATCCGAATCGCCATCTCCGTCTTCATCAATGCCGCAAGCAGGATCGCAGAGCTGACAAGATTGGAAATCACCGTCGCCGTTGCAACGCCGTCCACATCCATACCCAGCCCCAAAACAAAAAAAAGATTGAGAATGACATTTAAAACACCGGAAATCACCAGCGCGACAAGCGGCATCTGCGTATTCCCACAGCTTCTAAAAATTGCTGACTCAAAATTATAAAGCAGAATAACTGGCATCCCGACCAGATAAATACGCAGATATTTGATCGCCATCGGGTATACCTCCCCCGGAACATCCAGCATTTTTACAACCTCCGGGGCCAAAAACTCACCCAGCACTGTCAGGAATAATCCCCCTAACAATGCCACAATCACCGATGTATGTACCGCCTTGGAAATATTCTCATCATCTCTCTGCCCGATTGATCTGGCAATTATGACATTGCTTCCCAATGAAATACCAACAAAAAGATTGACAAGAAGGCCGATGACAGGCGCGTTGCTTCCCACCGCCGCCATTGCCTCCTTGCCGGAAAACTGTCCGACTACCGCCAGATCCGCCGCATTAAACAGCTGCTGCAGCACTCCTGTCACGGCAAGCGGTACCGCGTATTTGATGATCTTGTCCCCCAGTGAGCCGTTTATCATATCCATACGGCCTTCCATGTAAATCCCTTCTTTCTCAAATCTACTATGTAATGAAAAGCCAAATTCCCGCCGGATTGCCATTTCCCAGCTTTGCCGCCATCTGCATACTTTCATGTTGCTTATATCCACGCCAAGTATATAATAAAAGCACGCAAAAGACAAGTGACGGAGTCGCTTCTGCCTTCTTCCTGTCCGCTTTCTCCCCTCTTTCGCTCTAAAACAGCATCACTCACAATTGTCCAATTGATCGATTAGTTTGCATATATAATTAATATCTCTGAAATCCAGCTTATGGTTCCCTGATAAAATCCGACTGCACAGTTGCTCTTCTCCACGCTCGGAACTTGAATATACAGAAATAGCACTAGCGCCCGTAAGACTTAACAGACAAGCTTTATTCGCAAAGTATACCATTCCTTCAATATATGTATTGACACCGTTCTGTCTCAAATAATTTGCCAATCTATATATATGTGTCCCAATTTGCTTGACAGGATTACACATACTATTTGCATAAGGCGTACCGCCACGCCCCACCTTTTGTTGTATCCAGGATATATCATTTATATCCCCTATAATATGGCCATTATGATTTTTAACCTCAATAATAAACACACCGCTTTTGCCAACAACGATATCATCTATCTCGCTTTTCTTATTGTTGTAAGTAACCATTACATTTTGAAATACAGTATATCCATCCGGAAGTGCAGCCAGAACTTGAGTTGTAATTCGTTCACCTTGAATTCCAGATATGAGAATATCAGTATCAACATATTTTGAAATATTATCACTGAGATACACACATGCGGCAACCATCAGAGCCATTACAAAGCATACTGTCAGAACAATAAATAATTTTGAAAATATATCTGTAACTATGCTGATTATAATGGATGCCACATAAATTGCAATAAGTGCAAATGTGAATTTAACAAATTTCCTTATATCCCTTGCACTTTTATCCGCCTGCATTTTCTTTATCGCATAGCATTCTTTTTCTAATTGGTATCCTTTTTTTATTATCTTTGCCATATTTTTTATTTAATTAATAAATAGAACCCTATTAATAATTCGCTTACTAAAACTTCAAGTTCCTCGCATAATGACAACAGAAATGGAACATCACGAAATTATAATGAAAACAGGAATTTAGAGCTGGTCACCCCGCAGAGGCCGCCTGCTTTTTCCGCCTCTTATCCCCATACATCATCTGATCCGCCACATCCCGGAAACCTTCATCCTCCAGCCTACAATAGCCGATAGCATAGCTGACTGGAACCGCACTGGACCGATTATGAATCTGGCACCGCTTTTCCAGATCCTGCACAAAAGTCTGCGCATCTTTTTCATATAGCACGGCAAATTCATCTCCACCCTGCCGGTAAGCCCTTCCATCCTCCCCCACCGCGTCGGCCAGAATACGGGCAAACTCCCGTAACATTTTATCCCCGGCAGAATGACCGATGGTATCATTCACCAGTTTCAGATCATTCAAATCGGCAATAAAATAGTATGCGCTTTCCTGCTCCTTCCACTTATTCAGATCCCGCTCCAAAGCATTGCGGTTATAGATATTCGTCAAATAATCGATGTAGGCAAGCCGACTTCCCACCTCTGTGCAGAAAGAAATAATACTCCGCATGCTGCTGTATCTGTCAGTCGTGCTGTCACCTGCCAGAATATTTGTCTCGATGACGATAGTCTCCTTATCATGGTTCGCTTCAATGCTGCTCCTTACACCCTCGAGCACTGCCCCGACTTTTTCCTGAGCACTACTGATAAATACCACGCCGTTCTCGCCGACCCGGTACCCATACAGACGGTATTGCCTGAGTTCCTTATAGATATCATTCAGAATCATCACATCCTGCTTCCAGTCAAGATTATTTTCTGTCCTGCAAAAGCATAAAACTCCCACCACTAGCTTCTGTTTGTCGAAATCGAACTCCTCCAATACTCTTTCAAAAGAATATTGGTTAAATAACATGGTATTTTCGTCCACATATTTTTCCGTATTCTCATTGCTTAATATCAGACCGAGGAGAATAAGCGTTGAACATACCACAACTACCAGCGTTTCCGGGATTAGCATCTGGATCAGCGCTGTCACCATATAGAGCGGCACGGCAAGTATGATGGCAAGTCTTTTATCCTTATCCAGAATCTTCCAGTAACGGAGACAGTAATATAAAATCAAAATCAGATAAATTACCAGGCTCATGTACAGCGCATAGGCCTTTGGCCCTAAGGAATAATCGGTGGTTATTCCTTGAACATATGTGATCGGCAGCACAAAAATTCCCACAGTCGATGCCGCAACGGGCAGACTATGGAGGATTCTCACGGTTCTGGAAAATCTCAGTTCTGTTTCCAGATAGCTTCTCATATATACAAACAGAAGATAAATAAATCCCAATATAGATAACAGATAAATGATATGGGCGACCAGATTCACCCAATCCGGAACCACTTCCCTGCGGTTTACCGTACAGATGGTAATCAGGTCGAAGGAGGAATTTATAATCGCAGTGGCAATAAGCCACTGAAAGATTCTGGTGGATTTAACTGGAATATGCGGCTTCCGATAATAAAATCCCGCCATATATAAGGTAATTAAAAGACATGCCGCAGAAGTCTTAACCAGTACCAACATATAAATGATTCCTTTCGCACACAATGTTTTCTTTTTCAAGAATATCTGACTGTTTTATAACCTATGCTACTGCCTGTTCGATATAATCCGAACCTCCTGCCTCCCTTTCTTATACGTCACATCCCGGTACTCCGAGTGCAGCACCTCCCGCACGCCGTTTATGACAATCACGCACCCGACATTCGAGGTGCCGTTCACCACAATTTTTCCGTCCGCGGAACGTCTGTTAATATCAATCAGCTGCTCCCGCTTCGTCGCAATCTCCTTCAATTTCAACTGATAATTAATCTTCCTGCGCATCTGCTCCGCTTTCTGCTGTTCCAGCTCCGGCGTCGCAGGCTGTGTCTTAAGCTGGTAGGTAATCCGGTCGAGAGTGCGCGCGGCATCTGTCATATTCTCCTCATAGTCCTCCGTCAGGCGGTCGATCTCCCCCATCTTTTCCTTAAATTCACAGTCCAGTCCGATCACAAGCTGGGTTGTCACCCCGGCACGGTTCCCGATGGATGCGGCAGTAATCTGTTCCACCGCCGTCACACTGCCGCCAATGATTGTACCCCGGTTCCCGGCCACCACCACAGTCTGCCCCGATTCCACTTCACAGTTTAAAATGGCTCCTGTATTAATTTCATTGCCGGCAATCACCTGCGTCTGCTCAAGGAAGCGTGCCATTACATTGTGCCCCGCACGAATGGAACCGCTCCCCGCTCCCTGCATGCCGTTTTTTAATATGACGTCTTTCCCCGCAATGAGATTCGCCGTTTCCACATGTCCGTCCACTGTAATGTTTCCTGTTGTTTTCACGGTAACTCCGGCAAAAACATTTCCCTGTACCAACACATCCCCATGAAAATCCACGCTTCCGGTAGCAGCGTCCAGATTACCTTCAATCACATAAATCGGCGTCACCACCAGATTTCTTCCCTCCAGAGTCACATTTCCCTCCGTGGAGGCATAGTATTTACAGCCACTTTCATCCATTTCACAGCGTTTACACTGTAACGGCAGTAAATCCTTTCCGTCATAAGCGTCTATGGTGTTTCCCATCACATCCCTGCCAAAAACAGCCGGCAGAGCCGCATGGTACGTGACCAGAAGCTGCCCCTCTGAGACAAGCTCAATCTTACCCAGCACATTATAGTCCACTGATCCGTCCGCCAAAATAATAGGCCTTGTCTCTGGCTGCGGGTTAAAATGATATTCGAAGAAACCGTCGCGTCCATCCCTCGCAGCAGTTCCCTTTGCCACAAGAATTTCCTCATACTTCCGCTTCCCCTGTGCCAGCTCTTCCAGCGCTTTTTCCATGATACCGGAAACAATTCCGTTTTCCTTTAAGACCCCGAAAAGTTCCTCTACCGAAAAGCGGCGGTATAAAGTGATCAGTGCCTCCATACATGTTTCACTGATCCGAAGAAGATAATCCGGCCCGTTTATGATAGTCGGATTTCCGTGAACAATTTTCACGCGGGAATAATCGGAGTCTTTTCCACTTTCCTGTGATGCACGTTTCACACCCTTCTCTTTGGAAAAAATCCTCTCCTCCGGCGAAAGGAACATCGTCTTTTCCAGCTCATCCCTCTTGGGGACAGTCTGCTCCAGATCCGCCTTAACCTCCCCTGCGCGGCTTTTCTGTTCTCTCATCTTTTTCTTTCCCGCCTGTTTTAAAAATCCCATGTCCCCAATCTCTCCTGCCGCAGTTTTCCGACATTTTCGGCCAATGCTAACACCGCCTTCGTTTTACCTTTCCACCACAAACAATCTGGCCATCACAGGCTTTTCAAAGGTGACCGTCAACACACCCTTCTCCACCGCAAAGCTGACCGGCTCCTTTTCCGGGTAAAGGCAGGAAACCCTAAGCCCGTCCTTCGCAAAGGGCAGGCTGTCAAGAGGGATGAACAGAGTTGTCTCTGAGCATACCGTACCGGCTGCCCGCCGCCTGTCGTTGTTTTTCCCCTCCATCTGTCTCTTCCAGACGGCCAGATACGCCTTATCTTCCGTCTTAAGACCGCCGCACGCCCACAAATCTTCATTGTCCGTCAAATCTAACGGGTAAAAGGGCACCGCCCTCCTGATATCCCCACGCATCTTTTTATAGCAGGCGATGCCCTCCTTCACCAGCTCCATGCGCTCTGCGGAAAGCTCCGCCAGATGTCCGCTCTGGTGCACTCTGCCAAGCATGGCGTTTACCATATTATAAATGACTTCCTCCTTGTCCCCCTCCCGCTGCGGATAAGACCAGACCGCCGCCTGCTCCGGCGTCACCCCTGCCCCCGCATTTGCCGCAATAGTCGCATAGTTGCGGTAGTCCTCCTGATCCGAGGTGGACTGGATACTGTAACGGGAAAGCAGCGCATAGTCAATCCGCAGACCGCCGCTGGAACAGTTCTCAATCACCAAGTCCGGGTATCTTTCAAACACATCGTCCAGCCACGCAAGATAAGCGCGCTCATGCAAAAGCATCCCCTGCCCCACGCTCTCCGCGCCGATTTCCGTGCCGATCCCCGGCTCGATATTGTAATCCATCTTGATATAGCCCACGCCGTACTCGTTCACCACCCGGTCAATGACCTCATTGACATGGGCAATCACCGCCGGATTGCGGAAATCAAGCTGATACCGGCTTCTATCAAACACCCTTTTGCCATGACGCACAAAAAAACATTCGTCCGGCATTTTTCCAGCCTTCTCACAGTTGATTCCCATGACCTCTAGCTCCAGCCAGACGCCGGGAACCATGCCCTTACTGCGGATATAATCCGTCACCTCTCTGATACCGCCTGGGAACCGCTCCCTGCACTCCTGCCACTCGCCCACGCTGTCCCACCACTCGCCGGGCGCATACCAGCCAGCATCAATCACATAATATTCACAGCCGCACTGCGCCGCCGCATCAATCAGCGGCAATTCCTTTTCGGTGGTGGGATCGCCAAACAGACAGTTCATATAATCATTAAAAATAACCGGCAGGTTTTCATCGTCCCTGTTCGGCCTGCGGATCAAACGGCGGTATCTGGTTAGTTCTCCGACTGCTCTCTCGAAACTGTCTTCCGCAACACCCACAGCCACCGGCACCGATGTAAAACTCTCACCCGGCGCTAAATTCTTAAACCAGTGGGACTGCACTTCCGTTGGCCCGCTGACGCAGAGATAAAAATGGGTATTCTGGTCACCGATTTCATAATGCCACGAACCGTTGTGCTCAATCTGCCAGAACAGGCTGGTATGCGCCTGCGTATTCTCGATATAGCCTATGGGCAGATATTTCTTGGAGGACCAGTTCCCGGTATTGGTCACCTCAAACACCTGCGAAGTGCGCTGGTATACACCCGGCTGTGTCTGGGAAAGCCCCACATCCCCGAAGCTGTATTCCTTAATACTCATCTCCTTCTGCCAGCCGTTGTAGGGAACCCGCAGTTTCATTTTCGCGTCGGAATTTTTATCCCCCTCTTTCTCAATCCCCGTATAACAGAAGGAGGACAGATACTCCAGACACTGTGTCTCCTCCCCCATGTTCGTCACCTTATTCCACATGCGGACAACGGAAGTGCCGTTGTAAAACTGCATCACCGTCTCCACACGGACATGGGTCACTTCCTTATCTTCCTGCGTGATGGTGAGCCTGCGCCCGATTTCGTTAACACAGTCCTCCATACCCACATAGGTGAGCAGATACCCCGGCGCCGTCACGATATGCTTGTTTCCGTGTTTCTCATAAGGGCGGTTATAGCCGGATAAGCTGACCTGCACAAGCTGAAAAGCCTCATCAATGAACTGTTCCTTTCTCCCCTGATCCTCGACTTTGCACTCCGGCCCCATCTTGCACAAATCCGCTTCACAGAACGCGTTCTTTGAAAAGTGAAGGAGTTTCAACTGCTTTTTTTCCGTAATCCCAAATACGATATAGATGCCATTTTCCTGTATTTTGATATATTCCATTTTTCTCTCCTCAATATCCTTTGCAGACATCCACCCATCCCGCACAGCCTGAATATTTCTCCAGTTCCTCTGGCGTAAGCTCGATCGCGCTGTTGGAGCTGCCGCAGGCGGGAAATACCGTCTCAAAGCGTTTCAGCGACACATCCAGATACACCTCCACTCCCTCGTTTACCGCGAACGGGCACACGCCGCCCACCGCATGTCCCACAAGCGACTCCGCCTCCTCCGGCGAGAGCATTTTCGCCTTCACGCCAAACTGCCCCTTGTACTTGTGGTTGTCAATTTTTACATCCCCGGCCGCCACCACAAGCAGGGCGTGGCCGTCCACCATGAATGACAGCGTTTTCGCTATCCTCGCAGGCTCACAGGAGAGGGCTGCTGCCGCCAGCTCCACCGTCGCGCTGGACATGTCAAGCTCCCTGATCTTCTCCTCCATGCCGTACTGTCTGAAATAGGTTTTTACTCTCTCAATCGCCATGTTTTCCTCCACTCTGCATTCTATTATCACTTTGCGCCCGCTATATGCTCCTGAATCGCCCTCCTTGCCTCAGCCACAATTTGGTTGTCACTTCTGAATATACTGTACTCGTCCATAACCGGCAGTCCCATGGGAACATCCTCCTTGCGGTAATGCATCCCGCTGTCCACAACTTTCTTTGCAGACAGATGATAGCTGGTAATGTCCGTCTGCGCACAAAACTGCCTTATCACGTCGGGCGTAACACCCGCGCCCGCCATAATACGCGGCGTTCCTGCTTCCCCTTGCAGCGCACTTAACTGTTTCAACAGCGGCATTCCCATAAGGCATTCCTTTTTCTGCCCGGACGTCAGAATCGTGTCGATTCCCAGTTCACGTGCCTGCTCATAAGTCCTGATCGGATCGGCACACACATCAAATGCGCGGTGCAGCGTAACCTTCATATCGCCCGCCTCCTCGATCAGTTCCCGCATCTGCTCCATATGCAGACTGCCATCCGCCTGCAGGCAGCCGATCACCACGCCTTCCGCACCCGCTTCCCGGAAAAGCGCGACCTCTCTTTTTAAAATCTGAAACTCGTATGCAGTATAGAGGAAATCCCCGAACCGGGGCCGGAGCAGCACCCGAACCGGCAGATCACAGCAGGCACGCACCTGTTCAAACAGCGCCAGTCCTGGAGAGATACCGCCAATCACAAGCGCCGCACAGAGTTCCAGACGGTCCGCGCCGCCCTCTGCCGCCGCAAGGGCGGATTCCACGCTGTCCACACAACATTCCAGTATATTGATTCATCTTGCAATCCCCTTCCCTTTTATTACAACTTTACCACTTCCGGCTCATGGGTAAAGGCGGAAAATGTTGCGGTCGCATCCTTGAAATAGAACACCTCCGTATTGCCGTCATCCGCAGAATACATATTCTGCAGGGAAGGATATGCGTCAAGCAATGACTGTCTTGCCTCCCTGCGGTCATCTTCCACAAGCTCACCCGCTATTCTGAGCCACTCGCCGCCTTTGAACGCACATATCTCCGCTTTCGGATTCATATGTAACTGCTTGGACACCTCTTTAGATTTGCCGGTTTGGATGTACAGCCTGCCCTCAAAAATATGCGCTGTTCCAAACGGGCGCACTCTCGGCTGGTCGCCCTCTACCGTTGCAAGGTAATAGACTGCTGCTTCTTTTAAAAATTTTACGACTCTTTCCATAATGTAACCCTCCTGATTATTTTGTTATTTATTTTAGCCGACACCCCAAGAAAAGGCAAGGAAAAAGGGACCGCCGCCCCGGGCAGTCCCTTCTCTAATTGACAATTATTCCGCCGCCAGCGTAAACTGGTCCACCAACTCCTTCAAGCATGTCGCCTCCGCGGAAAGCTCCTCGCTTGCGGCAGCGCTCTCCTGCGCGGTAGCGCTGTTGTTCTGCACCACAATCGAAATCTGGTTGATACCCTCGGAAACCTGCTCAACCGCCTCGGACTGTTCGCCGGATACCGCTGCGATATTATCAATCGCATCCACCACCGCCTGAATACTGTTCACAACACCCAGAAGAACATCCGCCGTATTCTGGGCAATCCCCGTTCCCATATGTACCGCTTCCGTGGAGTTTTCAATCAATTCCGAAGTATTCTTCGCAGCCTGCGCGGATTTTCCGGCCAGATTGCGAACCTCCTCCGCCACAACGGCAAATCCCTTGCCGGCGGCTCCAGCTCTTGCCGCCTCTACCGCCGCGTTCAGGGCAAGTATATTTGTCTGGAACGCAATGTCGTCTATGGTCTTAAGTATCTTTTCAATCTCCTCGGAACTTGTCTGAATCCTTTCCATCGCCTCCACCAGATTCTGCATCTTCTGGTTGCACAGAAGAACCTCTTCTCCGGTCTGGTGCGTCTGACTTCGCGCTTCTAACGCGCCGCTGGCCGTGTCTCTTACCTGCTCGGAAATCACACTGATACGCGACGCCAGTTCCTGTACGGAACTCGCCTGCTCCGTAGTACCCTGGCTGAGCGTCTGGGCGCTTGCAGACAACTGGTTGCTTGCCTCAGACACTTCATTCGCAGAACGGTTGACCTGACGCATAGCGTTACTGAGCGCCACCTTCATATTGCGCATGGAAAGCAGAATATTTCGGAAACTGCCCACATACACATCCTCATGCGCGGTGCGGACATCCATATTCTGACTGGCCATCTCGTTCAACAGATAATCAATATCTTTAATTACAATGCTCAGCCCTTCCACAAGAGCTACAGTAGAGCGTGCAAGTTCACCCGTCTCATCCCTGTTGGTAATTTTGGGCATCGGCGTTTCAAGATCCCCTTCCACAAGAAGCTTCATCCGATTGACACATGCCTTCATGGGTCTGCCGATATTGCGGGCCAGCGCCAACGCAATGACAACGGAAACCAGAATGGCAATCCCGATCACCACAAGGTTAACGATAATAGCGTCCCGCGTGGAGGCAAGATAATTGACCTGAGGCGCCGTCACCGCAATGCTCCAGCCATCTGTATCCGGCACGGGCGCATAGGCGGCGAACATTTTTTCCTCACCCTTCGTATAGCTGCCAAACCCGTTTTTCCCCTGCCGCATCTCGGCATGAATCGCCGCCAGCTCCTGCAGCGCAGGATCACTCTTGGCCTCCGCCTCAATATTCTGCACCGTGATCGTCTCCAGCGTAATGTCCGCAATCGTATCACCGGTTTTATTAATCATATAAGCACGGCTGTTCTCGCCAATCTGGATAGCCGAAACAATATCGTTCAAAAAAGTTTCCTGCGGCACAAAATAGACGACGCCGACAATGGATTTCCCGTAAGTTTCCTCTGTGTAGAGGGGCGCCGCCACCATAATGGACAGTTTCCCGGTAATCTTGCTGATTAGCGGCTCCGACACAAAAACATTCCCCTGCAGTGCCTGCCGCACATACTCCCGGTCGGAGTAATCCTTTCCGTCAAAAATGCTGATGCCGTCTGCCCCAATGATATTTCCCCGCTGGAAATTGTGCATGGCGGCGCGTTCGTCGATGATCGCTTTTTTCTCGTCTACTGAAACATCAGGATCAGACAACTGCGGAATGCATCCGACTTCTATAACAACGTTTTTGTATGCCGCAAGTTCCTGCTGGGCACGCCCCGCCGCAAGGACCGCGGTTTCGCTCATCATCTGCTCCACCGTAGACATGGTGCTGTTGTAATTGAGAGCAATGCTGGAAGACCCGGACGCAACCAGTCCCACCAGAACAGTTAATATGAGACATAGGCTGATTTTTGTTCGTATACTTTTCATGTCAATACCCCCTCGCTCCTATTATAAAAATTACTGCTGCCGCTTGTCAAGACTGTTCTGTTTTTCCACTTCCACCAACACCTTACGGACGATAATCCGCCAACGCCTCCTTCAACCTCCCCATCGCCTCTTCCAGTGTGCGTCTCGGACATGCCACATTGATTCTCTGGAATCCCTTTCCGCTGTCCCCAAACATCCCGCCGCCGTCCAGCCACAGCCTTGCCTTCTGCACAATCATATTTTCCAGCTCCGTCTCCGACAAGCCTGTCCCGGAAAAATCAAGCCAGACCAGATAGGTTCCCTCATGCTCCGTCATCGTCACGCCGGACAGGTTTTCCGCCACATATTTTTTGATATAAGCGATATTGCCGCGGACATATTCCAGCATGGCAAGATACCACTCCTCGCCCCTGCTGTAGGCCGTTTCGCAGGCAATCAGCCCCATCACGCCAAGCTGGCTGATCCCCGCCGCGTCAAGCTGCTTTCGGAAACGTTTCCGTAAATCCTGATTGGGGATAAAAATATTCGATAATACCATCGTTGCCAGATTAAAAGTTTTGCTGGGGGATGTGCAGACAATACAGCGGTCCTCATACTCTTTCTTCAACCCCGCAAACACCTGATGCTTCCCCTCAAACACAAAATCCTCGTGGATCTCGTCACTTACAACAATCACATCATGTTTCATGCAGATATCACCCAGCCGGATCAGTTCTTCCCTTGTCCATACCCGCCCTACGGGATTGTGGGGATTGCAGAGAAGGAACAGTTTTACACTGTTTTGAATAATCTTGTGCTCAAAATCCTCGAAATCAATATGATAGCGGTTATCTTCTCCCCGGTACAGCGTATTGCTGACCACGCGTCTTCCGTTATCCTCTATCACCTCCGCAAAGGGATAATACACCGGAAGTTGGATCAGCACCACGTCTCCCGGCTCCGTGTACGCTTTCACCGCCATAGCAAGAGCCGTCACCACGCCCGGCGTTTTCACAAGCCATTCTTCCTGCGGTTTCCAGCCGTGCCGTCTTTCCATCCAGTCCCGCACGATCTCAAAATAAGGCGTCTTCACCTCGCTGTAACCGAAAACACCCTCCTTGGCCCGCTCGGCCAGCGCATCCTCTATGTAGGAGGAGGTCCGAAAATCCATATCCGCCACCCACAGCGGCAGGATATCCTCCGGCATGCCCCTTTCCACTGCGAAATCATATTTCAACGACCGGGTATTTCTTCTCTCTATTACACTGTCAAAATCAAGGTTTCTCTCCGCCATCTTTCAATCCTTTCTCCGTATTTCACTGAAAACTCCCGCAAGTTCCGCCAGCAGATCCTTTTTATCCTCGATTCCCACCGACATGCGCAGGGTGCTCTCCGTGATCCCGTTTTTCTCCCTGACCTCCTTCGGGATGTCGGCGTGGGTCTGGGTCGTCGGATACGTAATCAGGGTTTCCACCCCGCCAAGGCTTTCCGCATACTGGATCAGCCTTACCTTTTCCAGAATGGCCAGCGCAAACTCCCTGCTCTCCACCCGGAAAGTCAGCATCGCCCCAAAGCCTCTGGCCTGCCGTTTCATAATCCCGTACCCCGGATGTTCCGCAAGCCCCGGATAAATCACATCCGTGACACCGGGCTGCCCCTTCAGCCACTCCGCAATGGCAATGGCGTTCTCCTGTGCACGCTCCATACGCACGCCCAGCGTTTTGATCCCGCGAAAGATGAGCCAGCTGTCGAAGGGCGAAAGCACAGCCCCTGTCGTTTTGTACAGAAAACGCAGCCGCTCGCTGATGTCCTCCCGGTTTGTCACAAGGAAACCCGCCAGCGCGTCGTTATGGCCGCCCAGATACTTTGTGCCGCTGTGGATGACAAGGTCCGCCCCCAGATCAAGGGGATTCTGGAAATAGGGTGATAAAAACGTATTGTCCACAACCAGAAGAAGCCCGTGCCGCTTGGCAATATCCGCCGTCGCCGCGATATCCGTCACATGCATCATGGGATTGGTGGGTGTCTCTATGTATATCGCCTTCGTGTTTTTCCTGATCTGGCTCTCTATGTCCTCACAATAGCAGTCAATGCTCGTAAATCCAATTCCGTTCTTCTTCGAAATCTGTTCAAACAGGCGAACGCTCCCGCCGTACAAGTCCGCATCCACAATCAGGTGATCACCCGGACAAAACATCTCCATCATCAGGGTGATTGCAGCCATGCCGGAGGATAACGCCAGAGCGTCCACCCCGTTTTCCAGCGAGGCCACCACTTTTTCCACCTGCTCCCTCGTTGGATTCTGCACCCTGCTGTAATCGTACCCAGTGCTTTGTCCCACTCCCGGGTGCGCAAAGGTCGCCGTCTGATAGATCGGATAACTGACCGCACCGTAATGCTTTAGCTCCTCTTCCTCCAAATGAATGCATCTCGTTCCGATTTCTCTCGCCATTGCCTTTTCCTCCGTCCTTCCATTTACATGGAATCAGTATAGCAGAAATAATCGGAATACGCAATACATACTTTTCCTATCAATTATATATGCATTTGTTTTTTCGCCGCTCTGTCATGGCAGAAAGCGTTCTGCCAACTTATGTTTCCAAAAATGCAAATCATAGTTTTTTTTAGGCGGCGGACTGGAAGAGGCTGGCTGGCGCGGTTATCTGCTGCCATGTTTTTCCCGGAAATGGCATATTTTACCCGCCTCCACCGCAGTCATCCTGATCCGCCCCTCACCCCGCAAACGCACAGTAGGGCCTCACTGTAATATCCGTCACTACATTGTCCTCAGCGGAAAACCAGATGCT
This sequence comes from Lachnospiraceae bacterium UBA7143, assembly GCA_002491905.1. GTDB lineage: Bacteria > Bacillota > Clostridia > Lachnospirales > Lachnospiraceae > UBA3282. The sequence continues at coordinate 21,662 of DKWV01000053.1, forward strand.
TATATTACCGAACCCATCCCCAGTGACAAGGCAGTTTTCCACCTCCGGGTAGGAGGACGCATAAAATCCGTAAGCCTTTAATTTTTCCCACGCACCGTCCACGCTGATGCCGGGATATATGCCAAAGATGGTCACATCCTCCAGTTTTTCTCCCCTGTAACCGATGCTTCCCGCATTCAGCGCCTCAAAGGAAAACAGTTCCTTTCCGTCCTTCTTACCGACCGTCCACTCCTCGAAATCCGGATCTGGCTGCTCCAGCGCAACTCCGTACTTTTCCGAGAGCAGGTTCTGCGCTACATCCAGGAAATGGTCTTCCTTTAAAATCAGCAGTCCCAGATCCGCTCCCGTATCCGTCCGCCCTTTGCCGGCTTCTTCCGCCAGCATCTTTAAATAGGCAGGAGTGAAATCCTCGAAAGATTCGTGTTTCATTGGCAGATACTCTATGGCAAGCTCCTTTGCACCCTCCATAAATCCACCCAGCCATTCATCCACCTCCGCCTTACTAAAGTGGAAGCCCTCATAAGCCTGGTATTCCTCCCCTGCCTTTTGTATTTCGTAAACCGTTCCGTCACCGTCCACGTCCAGCCCGTCCGGTAACTCCCATCCTTCTATCCCGTCATCCCACGCCCGCAAAGAGCCAAGCTCCACGTAGGAATCGCTCTCCGCATCGTACCTGTAAAACGTGCAGGGCCAAAACTCCGCTGGCGGCACCTGGTTATGCGACCACTCCGCCTTGATGATACCGTTATCGTAATACGTGAGAGCCGGGTACGCGACAAACTCTCTCTTTACCTCCCCGCTAACCGGATTGTAATCATACACCGCCTCGATCTCACCGGCCGTAATGGTTGTCGTCCATCTGACCAGCAGTTCTTCTCTGCCGTCCTGATCCACATCTGCCACCGCAAAGCAGTTCTTCGCCATCTCCTCAGCGTCAAGCGAATCATTCGCAGTCCCTGTTCCCAGTTCCATATCGGGAAGCTGCCACGCCGCCATGACCTGCGACAGTATGCCGCCGTAATAGTGCCTGATCCGCGCCTGCCACAGTTCCTGCGCCCTCTCGGCGGAAACTGCATCCGCCTCCGTCTCTCCATTTCCATCCTGCCTGTCGTGCCCGGCATTCTCCACCTCCGCTGAGTCTTTTGTGTCTTCTGCCCTTCCCGTCTCAGTATCGCTCTCCGGCATTTCCGACTGTTCCGTCTCCTCGCTCTGCCCTGTGCCATTCCCCGCGCCGCAGCCCGCGAAAAAGACAGTGCCTGCGCAAAGTAAAGCCCCTGCCGCTGCTCTTTGGCTTCTCCATATTTTCCCTTCCATAATTGTCTTCTCCTCCAGCTCCCCAGCCATTTTCCGTCTTTACCAGTTCACAACCATTTCCCCTGACCTGCTTACTCACCCACAGTCCATTCTACTGATTCAGCTCATCCACCACGTTCTCCGGCTTCACCGTCATCTCCACCCACGCCGGAATAAACCCGCTCTTTACCGCATTCCGCACCGATCGGATGTTTGACCATGCCGAGCAGTAAAAGGGAACCTTCCCCCGCTTTAAAATCTCCACAGCCAGACTGCTTGTCAGCGCTGACGCCACGCCCTGCCTCCTGTACGCCGGCAGCACATCCACACCGATCTGCCACATGGTCTCGCAGTCCGCCGAGCATCCCGCCAGACCAATGAGCTTTTCCCCGTCAAATGCGCCGATTCCAAGGACATCCAGTTCCTTCCTGTCCACACACAGCGCGTTGCCCCATTCCGGCTTATATAAGTCCCGAAAATCCGGCTGTTCCAGTACCCGCATCTCATAACCACATGACAGAGCGCACAGTTTCTCCACATCGGGCAGATAGTACTCCGCCATAAAACACACTTTCTGTCCCAAAGGCAGCATTCTCTCATTCAGCCAGTGGAGATTGGGCGTCTCAAAGCAGTGGTAAAACTCAAATTTCCCGACATATTCCTCCACGATCTCCCGGTATTCGTCCCGCACGGAAACAACCAGGCTGCTGCCGTAGGAAACCAGATTGCAGGCAATCGGCTCCTTATAATATTTCCTTGCGCAAGGCCCCACACCAGACCTGACAATCACCGAATGATCGCATAAAAAATCTTCCGCATTGCAGTTGATGTCCAGAGCGGACTGCTGCATTGCCACAAACAGTATTTCCTCGTTTGTCATCGTTTTCCCTTTCCGCCTCTGTTACTCAATGCGGCGTATCATTATAATGGACGTCCGTTTCTGACGGGCGCCCAGTCTGTTTCACTTCTTCAGAGGCACTTTAAGCCCCTTCAAATATCCCTTCTGCTCCGGCGTAATACGGTAGCTCTCCGCCGCCTTCTGGATCGCCTTATTGTGCGTCCACGGCGCAAGTCTGTTCTCCTCGATATAAGGCAATACCGCCTCATACTGCTTTGCCAGCGCCGTGGCAAAATACCAGGCAATCATCATATTGACATAATATTCCTCCGAGCGGACTTTCGAAACCATCTCGGGATATGCCGGGTCAAAATCCTCGTCCAGAAAATGCTCCATCAGCATCCCGATGCCAAACCGCACCGTATAAGTTTTGCCGGAGGCAATCCAGGTTCTGATATAAGGCAGCAGCTCCTGCCGGTGTTTCTTAAACACCTTCGGGGACATCTGGTCACAGGTTGCCCAGTTATCCACAAACGGAAGGAAATGACTGACCTCCTCCACGCACTGTTCAAAGTCCTTTCTCTCCGAAACAATAAAGGCATGAAGCTGGTTCTCGTCAAAATAAGTATGGGGGAGAGCCTCTAAAAACTCTCCAATCTCCTCTCTCTTAGCCATCTGCTTCGCCAATTTCCGAAGCGCGGGTGTCCGCACACCGATCATGGCGCCACTTTCCATACCGGGAATTAATTTCGCCTGGAAATCCCGGTACGCAATATCCTGCTGCGCAAACAGCGCATCCTTTATCTCGTCAATCATCATCTCTTCTCCAATCCTTAAAAAACCAAGGTTATGATATATTATCGAGTATATCATAACCCCGGCTCCTCTTCCACCAATATTTCATTTCCTTTCTGGCAGTTCCTTTATATAAACATTTTTACACAAAATTATCCTTTCACGCCGCCGAGCGTCACACCCGCGATAATATACTTTGACAAAAGCAGATACACAAGGATGATCGGCACGATTGCCACCAGAATCATCATATATATCTTACCCATATCACGGTTCATATAATCCGCACCGCGAAGTAGGGCGATCAGTATCGGCACCGTCATCTTATCTTTCGACTGTATCACCAGAGCAGGAACAAAGTAATTGTTCCATGAACCGACAAACGTAAAAATTGCCTGTACGGCCATCGCCGGTTTCATAATCGGAAGGACAATCTGGTTAAATGTCCGAAACTCCTTCGAACCGTCAATCCTTGCCGCCTCTACCAGAGAAAGCGGAAGCGATGACTCCAGGTAACTGTACATAAAGTAAAATACAGCCGGTGAAGCAATAGACGGAATAATCAGAGGAAGAAGGGAATCATACATGCCCATCTTTGTGATCAGGCGAAGGAAACCCATCGCCGTAACCTGAGTAGGCATAACGAGGATCGCCATGATAAAGGTAAATGCCGCCTTCTTCATCTTAAAATCATAGGCATACAATCCATAGGCCGTCAAAGCGGAGAAGTAAATGCAGATTGCCGCCGAACATCCGGAAACGATCAGACTGTTTACAATACCCCGTATCATCGGGAATTCTCCGTTATTCGCAACATTATTAAATTTGATATCCTCCTTTGATTGTGTGTGGGCTTGCAGCATCAGTGCATTTGCCACACATTTCTTAGCACACCCCGAGTATAGCGTGAGGCAGCAGAGGAATATATTACGTTTCTTACCAAAATGTCAGATTCTTGACACATTATAAAATTCGCATTTTCCTAATATGCAATGATATTTACAATTTATCTTCAGGTCATAATTCTGATATTTTTCTCATTTTTATGATTTTCTCCCCACTTTACTAAAATATATAATCTTAACATCAGAATTTACAATTTCAAAACAGAAACCGACCCAGAAAGGAGTACAAAAATTGAACCCTATTACTTTTATTGATGCACACGGAAGTTTTACCATGAAACAGCCGGAAAACACCAGCTATCTGTATTTTCCCCTCGCCTCGGAAACAGGGTTAAAAAGCTGTGTCACCCCAAATCTTTGCGGTGATGCCAAAATCGATCAGGAAACCTTCCTTTTAGAGCCTGTCAGTTCCGAGAACTTACATAATAACCGTTCCACCCGCAACTTCTTTTTTGTGACAGATGATGCGGACGTTTATTCCGCCACCGGCGCTTCCACCGGTCAGGAGGACGCCCGCTTCTCTCCCTCACAGGAGGAAAGCGAATTAAATGCCGGTTTTATGTGGCATACCCTGAAACGCACTTCCAAGTCTCTTCCCATAGAAACTGTTGTCACCTCCTTTGTTCCTAAGGACGACAATGTAGAAATCATGTATGTGACCGTTCAAAATCTGTCAAGCCGGGAACAGACACTGACTGCTTACGGAGCCATCCCTATTTATGGAAGAAGTGCGGATAATATCAGGGATCACCGCAACGTGACCTCCATGCTCCACCGCATCAAAACCACGGAATGTGGTATTCTTGTCCGTCCCACTATGTCTTTTGATGAAAAAGGACACCGGCTCAACCGTAAAACTTACTATGTCAGCGGCTTTACGGCTGATGGACAGGGTCCCGAGGGCTTTTTCCCCACCGTAGAAGAATACATCGGCGAGGGTGGAACCTTCACCCATCCCCGTGCCGTCTACGAAAGGAAAGCAGGCGCGCCGGCCTCTGTAACCGCGGAAGGGCGGGAAGCTATGGGCGCATTCCGATTTGGAAAAACCACCCTCTCCCCGGGTGAAAAAACCGCCTATATTCTCCTTCTCGGCGTTGAGGAAGAAGAAACGCAAATTGAAACAGTCTGTCAAAAATACAATACGGATAACAAAGTGCTGTATGCTCTGGCTCAGACGAAGACTTACTGGCAGAATACCGTATCCGTCGGATTCCATACCGGGGACAGGGATTTTGACCGCTTTATGAAATGGGTTTGTTTCCAGCCTTTCCTCCGCCGCCTGTTCGGCTGTTCTTTCCTTCCTCATCATGATTACGGCAGGGGCGGCCGGGGCTGGCGCGATCTGTGGCAGGACTGCCTGTCGCTGCTCTTGATGGAGCCTCAGGGAGTCGGACAAATGATCGAAGCGAACTACGGCGGTGTCCGTATCGACGGTACCAACGCCACTATCATTGGCAGCGGAAACGGTAATTTTATCGCGGACCGCAACGGTATCGCACGGGTCTGGATGGATCATGCCCTCTGGCCTCTTATGACTACCATGCTGTACATTGACCAAACCGGTGATCTTGCCATTCTTCATAAACATGCCCCATATTTTAAGGACGCACAGGCCATGAGGGGAACTGACACGGATACCCTCTGGTCCTCCGACAGCGGCAGCAAACAGCTTACTGACCGGAACGAGATCTATACCGGCAGCATTTTGGAGCACCTGCTGATCCAGCAGCTCACCGCTTTCTATGAGGTGGGGGATCACAATATATACCGGCTTCGCGGCGCGGACTGGAACGACGCGCTGGATATGGCCGCGGAACACGGCGAGAGCGTGGCGTTTACCTGTGCCTACGCCGGCAATTTGCGGGATCTGGCTTCGCTGCTCCTTCTCATGGACAAAACCACTGACGATCACCAGGTAGAACTGCTGGAGGAAATCTCCGTTCTGCTCACGGACGATCCTGGAGTCTACGATGACATAAAGAAAAAACAAAGGATTTTGGATGACTACACCACCCGATGCCGCCATGCAGTCACCGGGAACCGCAAAACATTCTACCTTTCCTCTCTGGCGGAGGATCTGAACGGAAAAGCAGACTGGCTGACGGCGCATATCCGCTCTCAGGAATGGATTGCGGGTGACGGCGAAGAGGGCTGGTTTAACAGCTATTACGACAATCACGGAAAGTCCGTGGAAGGATTCTTCGGCGAGCAGGTGCGCATGATGCTGACCGGGCAAGTCTTCTCCATTATGAGCGGTGTTGCCGAAGACAGCCACATTTCCAAAATCGTTAAAGCCGCCGACCGTTATCTTTATCAAAAAGAAATCGGAGGCTACCGTCTGAACACCGATTTTAAGGAGCTGAAATTTGATATGGGCAGGATGTTTGGCTTCGCCTACGGAGAAAAAGAAAACGGCGCGGTTTTCTCCCATATGACGGTGATGTACGCAAACGCTCTGTACCGCAGAGGTTTCGTGAAAGAAGGCTGGAAGGCGCTGAAAACTCTTGCCGACACTGCCCTCGCCTTTGATATCAGCCATATCTATCCCGGCATCCCCGAATATTTCCGTGCCGATGGCCGGGGCATGTACCACTATCTGACTGGCGCTGCAAGCTGGTTTATGATGACTATGATCACAGAGGTTTTTGGCGTGCGCGGAGATAGCGGGGCACTTATGATCTCTCCGAAACTTCTTGCCAAACAGTTTGACGCAGAGAGCACCGCCTCCATCACGGTCCCTTTTGCCGGGAAAACTTTTACCGTTGTCTTCCAAAACAAATCCGGCAAAGATTTCGGCGCGTATCGGATGGATTCCGCCTTCTGCGACGACACTGCCCTCCCGGTGAAGGACAATACTTATGCCCTTCTCTCCCCAGAACTGCTTGACCGTCTGCCTGGGGATACGCACAAAATTACGGTAAAACTTGTATAACAGAGCGAATGTCTGTACTCTTAATTATTTCCTGTATCAGGAGTAGCGTACAGCAAATGTTTTATCAAATATGAAATCAGAAAGGAAGAGATACAGAAAATGAGATATGGATACTTTGACGATACCAACCGTGAATATGTGATTGAGAGACCGGACACACCTGCCCCCTGGGTCAACTATCTAGGATCGCCCGAATACGGTGCGATCATTTCTAACAACGCGGGCGGCTACAGCTTCGCCAAATCCGGCGCCAACGGAAGAATTCTGCGCTATGTCTTCAATCAGTTTGACCAGCCCGGACGCTATCTCTATATCCGGGACAACGACACAAAAGACTACTGGTCTGCCTCCTGGCAGCCGGTGGGAAAGGCGCTGGACCGCTATGAGAGCAGATGCTGTCACGGTCTGGGCTATACGAAAATGACCGCTCTGTATGACGGAATTTTTTCCGAGGCGGTATACTATGTCCCTCTTGGGAAAACCCACGAAGTGTGGGCTCTTACCGTAACCAACCGCTCGGACCGCCCAAGGTCTCTTACTCTGACAGGTTACGCTGAGTTTACCAGCCACAGCAACTATGAACAGGATCAGGTGAATCTGCAGTATTCCCTGTTCATCACCAAAACACTGTTTGAGAAAAACCGAATTATGCAGCAGATTCACAACAACCTGGATAAGCAGCCTGCCGGGAAGCTGATTGACGGGAAATGTACGGTAAACCGCTTTTTTGCACTTGCAGGAGAAACCGTTTCTTCTTACTGTGGTGACAGAGAACACTTTCTCGGTCGATATCACGGCTACGGCAATCCACAGGGCGTCCTGTCCGGTAATCTGGGAAATATGACGAGCTATAACGAAAATTCCTGCGGTGCGCTCTCCTGCACGGTGGAACTGGCTCCCGCCGAAAGCAAAACAATCGCTTTCCTGCTTGGCATGAAACCTTCCGATGAGGCCGCCGCCGTGATTGGGCAGTACGACCATCCTGCCGACATGCTCATGCAGGAGACCGCCGCGTTAAAGCAGAGCTGGGACGAAAAGCTTTCCCATCTGCATGTCAATACTCCCAGCCCGGAATTTAATACCATGATAAATATATGGAACGCCTACAATTGTTTCATGACCTTTATCTGGTCACGGGCCGCCTCCTTCATCTACTGCGGTCTGCGCAACGGTTACGGCTACCGGGACACCGTACAGGATATCCAGGGTATCATTCACCTTGCCCCAGAAATGGCTTTGGAAAAAATCCGTTTCATGCTCTCCGCGCAGGTGAGTAACGGCGGCGGTCTGCCTCTGGTGAAATTCACCCACAATCCGGGGCATGAAGACACGCCCGACAACGCCTCCTACCGTGAGGAAACCGGCCATCCTGCCTACCGCGCCGACGACGCCCTGTGGCTCTTTCCTACGATTCATAAATATATTGCGGAGACCGGAAACACCCCGTTTCTCGATGAGGTCATTCCTTTTGCGGACAAGGAAGAGGCGAGCGTTTATGGGCATCTGAAACGGGCCGTGCAATTCTCCTTCGACCACCTCGGCCCACACGGAATGCCTGCCGGGCTCTACGCGGACTGGAACGACTGCCTGCGGCTTGGCGTCAACGGTGAATCCACCTTCGTGGCGCTGCAGTTCTATTACGCCATGACAATCCTTAAAGATTTCGCCGCCTTTAAAGGCGATACAGACTATGCGGATTATCTTGACAGTCAACAATCGGCGATGAAGAAAAAAATACAGGGTCTGTGCTGGGACAGCAACCGCTTCATTCGAGGCTTTACGGAGGATGGCGGACGCATCGGTGCGGCCTGCGACCCGGAAGCCAGCCTCTGGCTCAATCCCCAGAGCTTTTCCGTCATCAGCGGACTCGCAGATGCAGGTCAGGCAGATCTGGTAATGACAAATGTCTACGAAACACTAAACACCAAATACGGTGCTCTTTTGATGGATCCGCCCTATCACGTCCATGCCTTTGACGGTTCGCTGGCTGTTATCTACAATCAGGGGACCAAGGAAAATGCCGGCATTTTCTCCCAGTCACAGGGCTGGCTGATTCTGTCGGAAGCCCTGCTTGGACATGGAGGCCGCGCTTTCACTTACTTTATGGAAAATGCACCCGCCGCCCAGAATGACATTGCCGAAATCCGTCATATTGAACCCTACTGTTACGGTCAGTTCACAGAAGGTAAGGCCAGTGAACATCATGGCCGCTCCCACATCCATTGGCTGACCGGTACGGCCTCCACCGTCATGGTCGGCTGCGTGGAAGGAATTCTGGGTCTGCGCCCAGATCTATCCGGCATCAGACTTGCACCCGCTATTCCCCGGGAGTGGGAACACTTTGAAATCGACAAGGATTTCCGCGGAAAGCATCTGCATATCCTTGTGGAAAACCCGCATGGTCACGAATCCGGCTTCGAAAAAATCCTTCTGAACGGCAGGGAGCTAAACGACAACTATATTCCCGCCGATCTTCTGGAAGAACAGAATGAAATTTTATTGACACTCTGATATGCGGTAAAAGGCGCAGCATTCAAAAGATGCTGCGCCCTGCTGTTTCACCCCTTCGTTTCATCAGTCGTCTTCTGCCCCAGTCCTCCGCCAATATTCCACTGTGCCATATGATTCATATCCCTGTACTTTTTCGGTGTCATACCGGTCAGTTCCCGAAACTGCTGGATAAAGTGGCTCTGCGACGAGAAAGAAAGACGGTTTGCAATGTCGATCAGCGCGTAATCACTGTAACGGAGCATATTTTTAGCCATCTCAATCTTTTGCGCCCGAATATAGGCACTGACAGAATCCCCTGTCTCCTTTTTAAACAGGCGTGAGAGATAGCTGGCGGACACGCCAAGCTCCTCCGCAATTTCTTCAATGGTAATTCTCTCTTTGATATGAGCATAAATATATTCCTTGCATACATTGATATGACGGGAGCTTGTATCGCTGCGGCAGATCCTGCGCATCTTCTCCGTGTAATCCAATACCATCTCGTCATGCAGATGACGTATCTCCGGCAATGTATGTATATGATCCAGACTCTGGATATAAAAATCGCTCATCCGAAAAGCCTGTTCCAGCTCCATGCCTCTCTGTCGGCACAGCCGCGTAATCATTGCCGTCGTAATCACAAAATGATATTTCAGGTTCGTGACCGGGTCCTGCGACAGCACGCCAACTCCTTCGTTGTCCAGAAAGCGCTCCTGCTCGCAGTTTTTCCTGACCGCCTCCACGTCCCCGCTCATAACCGCCTCATAAAACAATAGTTCTTCCGTCGGCTGGCGGTGTTCCATCTCATCTATCATATCGTCCGCTTCCAGCAGCAGCCATTCGTTCTGATATCTCATATATTTTCCTTCCCTCTGTCAGACCGTAAGTTTCTTCAACTTCGAGTAACGGTACTGTATCTCCCGCGGCATTTCCCTCCGATTCCATGTCTCATATCATGTTCTGTCTGTCAAACAGGCTCATCTGCCCGTCTCTCACCGACTTAACCTGCCTCACCGTAACCTTGTCTTCCTCCCCAATTTCCCCGCAGAGAAGCGGTGAGTGAGGGTCATATCTGGCACAATTTCTGATCACACTATCCAAACTGTGGTTCGCATAGCAGTATGCACAGCCATTTTTACAAGTATTGTAAGCGCCAATGTCAATGCTCTCGACACAGCCGCAGGCTTCCCTCTGGTATTTATCCTTCCCCACATTCATCCGACAGCCCGTCAGAGATTCAATCAGCCCTTTGTCTATGCAGCAGTTATGCCTGATCCCGCAGCTTTCCAGATCTGTTTCTTCGGCGCAGCTCCCCATCTCCATCCCGTTTGCCCGGGCAATCTCACTGAGCCGTCCGGCGAAATCGATAAGTGCTGTTTCCTCCAAATCGTAGGCTCCCACTGCTTCCATCGCTTTGCTATTTTTAGCATATCTGTCCACAAAGCTGATGACACATTTGCGGGTATATCCCCGCAGCGCCGCAGCCATCTGTTCAAACATCTGCAGATGACAGGCGGGCGTATACTTACCGTTAAAAAGAATCGGATCATATCTCCAGATCACTCTCTCCGAGCCGATTTTCTCTGACAGCCTCTGAAATACCGGGATGACAATTCCCTTTTTATCGGGCATATTTCTTTCCATATCCGCTCCGTAGCCCGTGAGTGTAAACTGAAAATAATAGGGGTAGTTTTTCAATTCACCCAGTCTGGGAATCATCGGCGCCGGATTTTTCGTCCAAAATACAATGCAGTCGATGATTTCCGGTGATAACCTGATCTCGCTCACCTGCCGCGGATTCATGGGATTGCGAACATACACAAAACCCTCTTTCATGCGGTTAAAAAACCAGTCTGCATAATAGTTCGGAATGTCGGTCCGCCTGCTTGCACTCAGTATCATAGCCTGTCTTCTCCAATTCCATAAACCAATCCGTGCACTTATTAAATTATAGGTGGACAATCTGTCATTTTCAATCCTTTTGTGGCCAAAATATAATCAAAAAGGAAAACGGCGAACCGGCCTCATAAAAGCCCGATCCGCCGCCTTGATGATAAAAGAGGTTTTACTCTTTCCTTTTTACGACTATTTAATCACAAAAGTTTTCTCGACCTTGCCGGAATAGTTGCCAATTCCGGTAACCGTTGCAACTGCCCTCTCATTTCTTCCGACATTCCCCGTATAAGTTACCAGATAATCCTTACCTTCCCTGAGGCTCTTTCCGTTCACCTTAACGGACATCCTGGGCTTAGACGGCTTCCCATTATAGGTCTGTACTTTGATATCGCTTACACTTGCTGCTGTGATCGCTGCAGTCGTAATCGTAAAGCGGACTTCAATTGCCTGCTTATCCCCGCTCTTACATGACACAGGTTTGCCCGACGCGTCAACTCCGTTGTACGCCCGCAGTCCTTTCTCCTTAATAATCGCGTAAGGCCCGCTATCCACACCCTCCTTATTTTTGCTCACACTGCTCGCCGCATCGCGATTGTTTTTATATTGCACGGTATAAGCTGTTCCTGCCTTCATTTGAAGCGTGGTGCCAGTCTCCTTATATACAAACGTGATATCCGGCTTCATGGCTTTACCGTTGTATATAGCTGGTTTAACCATTATCGCAAAATCGTCGATTCTCAGGTCTTTCACTACAAACGCATCCTCAAACTTCACCCTGCCGCTATAGCTTCCCTTACCGTTTATGGTAATGCAGGCTCGTTTTTTTGCTTCCAGACAGTCATTGGGTTTCTGGTTATTGCTGAAAGAAATCGTGTAATCGATACCCTTCGCCAGCGGTTTTCTGACCTTGCCGTTATTGGAGTAAACCTTTACTTCCGGCATCCAGTTATATCCGGTGTAAGGATAATAGTACACTCCGTCGCTGCCATTCCTGTAAATCAAATCCGTCTCTGGGAACTCATAAGTGATCACGCCGCAATCCTCTATTTTCTGGTTCGGCTTCAGGTTTGTCCCATCAGCGACAATCGTGCGTTTCTTAATCTTAAAGCTCGCCGTTTTGCTTCCTGCATAGCCGCTGCCGTTTTTGGCTTTAATTGTTACTTTCGCTGTTCCCGCCTTAATATTATTCGTATAAACCGCTGTGTAATCCTCGTTGTATTCAAGCGAGTCGCCTTTCTTATTTTTCACTTCCAGGATATTTTCCAGTTCAATCTTATTTCCCGTATAGATCTGATCCGGAATTCTGGTGATAACCGCCTTGGAAAGCATATATTCCTCACCGACAACCTTAAGTTTCTCTGTCTTTGTCCCGCTGTAATTTCCCAGACCTTCCAACGTGACCGCATAAGTTCCTTTTGCCTTTACTTTCGCCGTCGGTTTTTGCTTGTCATACTTATATATCTCTTTACCCCTCTCATCCGTAATCGTGGTAATTCGATACTGTCTCCCTGATGACAGCGTTCTCTTTCCGTCCTTAACCGCAATCTTGACTGCCTGCTCCTTTCCATTGTCAATCAAGTCGGTTACCGCCGCCGTCACGCTGAAGTCGTCAATATCCTTTTCCCAGATCGTAAAGGTCAGTTTTTCACCTTTATCATCTTTATCTGTACTGCCCGTGTAATTTCCAGCACCCGTGATCTTCAGATACGGCAGCTTCTTAGGATCGGTTACCGTTGTGCTTGCATTGGTATTATTGTAGTAAGTAACCTTATAGTCCCTGCCCTTCTGCAAAACCTTACTGCCGTATTTCACGGTTACATTAGGCGTGACTTTGGCTCCTGTATAGGTACCTCCCGACGGTTTGGATACGGTTATGGATGCGTCGGTAACCGGTCTTTTGGCAATCGTGAAAGTCTGTGTGACAGAACCCTTGATCTTTTTGCTGCCGCTCTTAGCCACAACGATCATGGTTGCCTTTCCAACCTTGATGTTATTCACATACTTAACCGTATAGTCCGTACCGGCTGCCGGTACCAGTTCCTGCCCCTCGCGGTCTTTGATTTTGTTTCCGTCCTTGTCGACAAACGCTGCCACATCCGGCTCAACATAATCTCCCGTGTAGTAATATGTCTTTTTCTGTTCATCGTCATAAGCAGCCGCATACTGGAGCTTCGCTTTGGAAATATCCGTTTTGGTATCTACTATCTTAAAGTAAAGTTTCCTCTCGCCAGCAAACTTTTTGCCCTTGGCTTTCAGCGTAATCTCCGCCATAGTGTCATCCACTGTCGCATCTTTGTTCTTTTTGTACTGAGCCGTATAATCCGCAGTGGTGAGCCTGTAACCTTTATAGCTTAAATCCAGATCCAACTGGATATTCTTGCCCGTGTACTCCTGCTCCTTGTCATACACATATCTATCCGACCTGTCTTTTGTAAAGCCCGCAGCTGTGGCTGAATTTAAGTCAATCTTATCCGTCCCCTCAAACACAGAGGTAAATACTGCACTGATCGTCACGGATGTATCCGGCATCAGGAAGGAAGCGGTCATCGTCGCATCAGACATATCTTCGGCGTCGCCATTGTACACAAGCGATGCTTTATCCGTCCCGGAAGGATCCGGAGTTCCCCGGTCCCCCTTAAGTTCAATGCCGTCACCTGTCACGCCCGTTCCCGTGACAGTCAGTCTCGACAGATAGTAACCGGCATCCGGCGTCGCCGTCACCCTGACAATTTCTTTGCTGCTGGGCTCTAAATTGCTGACTGTCAGCTTACCGTTCTGAACAGAAGCATCGACATCAATACCGTAATCGCCGTACAGATAAAAATCATCCATAGTGCCCCATGAATTCGCCTTTTGGACTTTTACTTCCATTCCGACAAGCATATAATCGCCGTCGCTTATTTTGATACCCGTAACCTCCGGCTGCATCCAGTTGTTATATCCACCCATAGAACATGATTTTCTGTAATTGCCGATTAACTCATCATTCTCATTGTAAACTTTGACATAAGCATTCTGGAAATCCGTACTTGTGGCTTCCCCCTGTAGGTAACCGCCAAACGTATAAATTCCTGCCTTCACATCAGCCACTCTCTGCTCCACGGAAAAATTCAGTCCATCCCCGTCCACGTCGTAAAAATGCATGGAATAGCTGCCGCCGTGCGGTGTTGTGTTGCTGTTTTTCGCTTCCGCATCTTTTGTATCGCTGACGGTCCAGCCATCCGCCCCGTTTTCAAATCCGGGATTTTTAAGAATATTGCCGGACGGCAGCACCTGAATCGTCAACACTACGGAAAAAGTTTCCGTCCTGGTCTCCGCCTGTTCTGCTTCCTCCGCATCATTCTTTGTTTTATAAGTACACGTTACGATGCCCGCAACCGCATATTCTCCTGCCTGATCCGTGTTTACAAGCTCCTGCTGTTTTTCATCCCACTTCACCGAGAGCGCAGTGATCGGACTGCCTGCATTTGGATTGCCTTCCACTTCACTGTCCACACCGGTGTACTTTTTCCCGTCGGCAAAAATCACTTCAATATCTGTTATAGTTTCCCAGTTAATTGCGGTTCCAACAGCAATTTTTGCAAGCAGATCTGACTTCACGTTGGCTATCGAATTGCCGCTTTCTTTCGCAGTTGCAGAGGCTCTGATATAGCTATATATTTTTGCTGTTTCAAGCGCTTTCCCATCGAAATCAAACCATGCCTGATTATCCACCGCACTGCCGCCATACCACAATCCCGCATCTGAAGGATCATATTCTACGGAGTAGCTGGAGGCCCACCCAGAGCCGTATTTTTCCCACAGCTCCTTGTTTTTTCTGTACAGGCTCTGATCTACTGACCCGTCCGCGTTATAAGCATAATACGGTGAAATCCATGCGGGCTCCCAGTAGAACATGCCGATTGCCGCGCCGGGAACCGTGTTGTTCACTTTTTCCACCGCCGCCACGACATCCCTGATTTCATCCGCCTGTCCCTGCAGGGAGACGGAATAATTCAACTCCTGCGTGATCTTGGGCGCCGAGTTTCCATGTCCGTCCCCGTCTTCCCACGTCGTTACCCATGAAGTCTCCGCAACCATAACCTTCTTGTTGTAATCTTTTGCAATCTGTGTCAGCTTCTCCGTCAGATTCCCAGTCGTGCCATGCCAGAACGGATAGTAAGAACTTGCGAACACATCATAATCCACATTGTTTGTTTTCAGGTTACCTGCAAGAGATACAAAATTACTCGCCTGCGGCTCCGCAAAGTGGATCGCAACCAGGCATTCAGGATCAAATGCCCGGACCGCCTCGCTTCCCGCGTTGAATATTTTGGCCATATTGACCCAGTCGTGTTCGCCGCAGATGCCGTTGTTCGTCTCATTGCCCACCTGTACCATGCCGACATCGACGCCTGCTGCCTTGAGTTCCTCCAGACTTTCCCTTGTAAAGCTGCGGACCGCCTTCACCTTCTGGTCCACCGTATAGCTTTCCCACGCTTTTGGCGCTTCCTGCTTCGCCGGATCCGCCCAAAAATCCGAATAGTGGAAATCAATCAATACACGCATGCCCGCATTCGTCGCCAGCCGCCCGATTGCCTTTGCCTTCTCCAGATCAGAATTTCCGCCGCCATAGCCGTTTCCGTTGCTGCTGTTATACGGGTCGTTCCATACGCGGATACGCACCCAGTTCGTCCCGCCGTCATGCAGCAGCTTGAAAAATCCCGCATCAGACAAGGCTTCGCCATCCGCGTCCTTGAACACCACACCGCTCTCTTTCAGCGAAACATAGGAGGAAACATCCGCGCCTGTAATAAAATCGTCATCCACCGCAACGCGCTCCACACTGATGGACTCCGATTCCAGCGGAATGGGCACCAGTTTCTTCATAGCTGTATCCAGGCCGTCATACGCCGCTATCACTTCCTCGTCCGCAGGCTTATTCTCTGTCTTGTCTTTCTCTAAGACAGCATTTGCCGCCGCCAGCTTCGTCTCAAAAGTTGTCCATGCACCTCCATCATTTTCATGCTTATATTTTGGTTTCACTTTCTCGCCTTCTACCAGCTCATCGGCCTCCTTTACAAGCGCGGTCAGATCATCTATGGTAGACGGTCTTTTTTCATACCATATTCCATTTTTATAATATATTTTTCCCGCAAAGGCCTCGGTAAAGTCGACTGCATCCGCACCGGAAGCCGTCCCCTCCACGAAGGTCTTCACAAGCTCATAGACCGCTTCTTCGCCATCTTCACCGCCCCGCAGGCTGTATAACCCGCAAATCTTATGCTGCTCATCCGCCTCGGGCGCGGAAAAAGTCATTTCATACCAGTTGGCGTTGCTCTCTGTAGCCGCCATATTATGATATTTGACGCCGTTCTTTTCCTGAGAAGGCACAATGACATCCTTTCGCTTTTTGCTCTCACTCACATAAAAGAGATCGGACGCCGTACCGATCGCCGGCACGCCCTCGTTGTCATATACATAAATTTTAACATTGCGCATCAGCGCAGTAATCAGATCCTCACCCGCATAACATACGCCTTTGCTTACGGCATAGGCGCTTTCCTCTCCCGAGAACAGTTCGGAATAAATCTCCGTGGCATCCCATTTCTTAGAACAGGTAAATACCTCTGTACTCTTTGAGCCGTCATAACTGTGAATGGAAAATCCGGCGTCCTCACCGCCATCATGCGTGTACGCAATGGGTATGGAATACCATCCCGGACAACCAGCAACTGCCGTCATCTGATAAGTCGTATTTTTCGCATTACTCCATCCATACCAGCCGCTCGTCTGGGATGCGCTGGTTGAAAGGGGATTTAGACCATCGTTTGCCCAATAGGTAAATCCGGCGGCTTTGGCTTCCCCGATATAGTAATAGAATGTAATTTCCATCGCCAGACCGTCCATCGCGTTTTTCAGCGCCGTATAAACGCTCTCGACACTGATCCCGCTTACCGGATCCGGGCTGTCATCCGTATATTCGTCCGTTTTTCCCGACAGACTGTTAATGGCCGCAGACGCGTTCGTTACTGCAGTGTCAAACGCTGTCCACGAAGCGTCCGAATATGAACCTTTTCCCGCATCGTATTTTTCCTTTGCCTCCCCGTAGAGCGTTTTCAGTTCACCAAGGGAAATGCTTCTGGAATCAGACAGCACGCCATCCTTATAGAAAACACTGCCAGAAAAGGCAGGCGTAAAATCAATTCCCCACTCATCCGTAGGCCCGTTCACCAGATTTTTCGCCCACGAATAGCTTCCGTCGGCACCTTTTGTATATAAATTGCATATTTTCGCACTGTCAAAGCTGATGTTTCCCGGCGCGCTGAATGTGAGATAATACCAGTTCTCCTTGGTATCCGCCGTCATGATATAGCCGTCTCCACCTTCAACCTCCGTTTTCCCGGAAAGCGCGGAGACCGTACCCGTTGTCTCATCCACCACGGACACACTTGTATCTTTGGTAAACTGTATGCAGGGTGCGCCAGTGGTATCGTATGCGTACAGCGTGACGTTACGGAGGATGGCAGTTACATCGGAAATCCCTTCGTACAATTTCCATTTTTTCATCGCATAGCTTTTTTCTGTACCGCCAATTAATTTATTATTATATATTGCTTTATTGTCGTCATTTGATCCAGTGTCAAAGTCCGAACCTGTTGGACTCGACTTTTTTACAATTTTAAAGCTGGAATTTCCATCACTGGCATCACCCGAAAAGGAAAGCGGAACGCTATACCAACCGGCATAGCCTTCCACCGGCATCATCTTTCTGATGTCTCCCGCCGCCCAAGCCTGCCAGTCCGCAGTATCCGCCGTAGTGGAAATATGACCACCGTTGTCCTTATCCCAGAGATACAGACCCACCTCTTCTTCTGAGTAGTAATAGAAAGTAATATTCCTGTTCTCTGGTTCCTCTTCCTGCTCACCATTGTTCAACTTGACATTATCCAGCTTGATTTGTTTCGAGCTTCCCAGCGTTCCCTCAAAGGAAACTCTTATCGCATCCACGTTGTCCGGCACCGTAATTTTCGTCGAAGTGAAGGTATTCCACGTCCATGCCGTACTCGATCCCAGACTCTGGTTTAATAAAGGCTCTCCGCTGGCTGTATACTCATCACCATTCTTCATAACTTTTTCTATCTTAGCATAAACAGTGTTGTCGTCATAACTGCCGTTAATATCTACAGATAGAGTATAGTCACCCGGCTGAAAGTTCTCTATTACCTGGCTTAAAGAGAACGCGGTATCGCCGCTGTCGCTCCACACACTCTGAACATAATGACCGGAATTGCCACCGGTCGCCTCATACTTGTAATATGTGTTGCTGCCTTCGTATGCAACCGACCATACTGCCGGTGTATACTCATTATCTGAAGCAGCCGTCTCAAAATCCCCGTTCTGCAACTCGCCATACGCTCCCGTCCGCTCAACGGAAAATACCTTCTGAATGTTCTCCGTTTCCTCTTCGGGGTTTTCCTCTATCTCCTCATTATCTTCGCCCTCTGTCACATCGTCAGACGTCTCATCCGGCGCAGTGTCCTCATTTTCTGCGGGCTCCTCATCCTTCTCTTCACCTTCACCAGGGTCATCAGGGTTTCCCTTCCCTTGTCCTTCTTCCGGGTTCACAGGCTCCTCTGAAGCACCTTCCTGATTACCCGTACCTTCGGAGTTACCCCCCCTATTTTCTTCGCCGTTTTCTTCCTTCCCTGTATCCTCGTTTTCCGTACCCGTCTCTACGGCATTCTCCATCACATCCGACTGTGCCGCATAAACTGTCGCATCCGGCACGAGCAATCCCGACATAATCATCGCCGCACTCAACATGCCGCACAGACTTCTCCGAAAATACAGCCTCCTTTGTTTACCCATCATCTTCCTCCTCCCATGTTTTCATCTTTCACTATCTCACCGTTTTTCTGACCATTTTCTGTGCTGTCACCCTTTACTCTCATTAGTCAAAATACACAGCGCAACTGTTGCGCAATCGGTTGCGCTTTGTAACTTTTATTATAAAGAGTAAAATTGTATTTATCAAGAAACTGTGTTCCGTTTTATTTTACGAAATTTTCCGTTTGATTTTATACAAAATTCACAAAGCGCTGCCGGTTCCCTTTTCCATTACTTTTCCCAATAAAAACCGTTATGATAAAAAAATTCAACAAACAGCATGCAAAAACTGGCCAAAACGGAGAATACTATGAATTATATCAAACATAGGAGGCACCGGGCTGTTATGGATATTTTTGACACGCTGACACTGGCCGGCGGCTTAAGTCTGTTTCTGTTTGGCATGAGCGTGATGAGCGAAGCGCTGGAGCGGCGTGCGGAAGGAAGCTTAAAGCTCCTTCTTGCCAGACTGACCCAGAATAAAGCCGCGGGATTTCTGACAGGGCTGATTGTCACCGCCGTAATCCAGAGTTCCTCTGCCGCCACTGTAATGATCGTTGGTTTTGTCAATTCCGGCGTGATGACCTTAAAACAGGCAATCAACGTCATTATGGGCGCAAACGTGGGTACTACCGTCACCGCATGGCTCTTGAGCTTAAGCGGCATTTCCAGTGACAACCTTTTCGTCCGCATGTTAAAGCCTGCCTCCTTCACTCCCATTCTGGCCACAGCGGGTATCCTCCTTTTTATGTTTGGAAAATCCAGCAAGAAAAAGGACACCGGCACAATCCTGCTGGGCTTCTCCACCCTGATGTTCGGCATGGACACCATGTCCGGCGCCGTATCGGGTCTTGCCGATGTGCCGGCCTTCCAGCAGATGTTTGTCCTGTTTAAGAATCCGATTCTCGGCATTATAATTGGAGCCATACTGACGGCTGTGATCCAGTCGAGCTCCGCCTCTGTCGGTATCCTGCAGGCCCTTGCATCCACAGGACAGGTTTCCTACGGTGCGGCCATGCCGATTATCATGGGGCAGAATATCGGCACCTGCGCGACAGCTCTCCTTTCCTCCTTTGGCACCACGAAAAACGCCAGACGGGCGGCGGTTGTCCACCTTTCCTTTAATATACTGGGGACCCTGATCCTGCTCCTTGTCTTTCTCCCCGTATCCCTGTTTGTAAAGCCACCTCTTCTGGATGAACCCGCGTCCCTGTTCGGCATCGCGCTCACCCACTCCGCCTTTAATATTTTATGTACCCTTTTGCTCCTCCCCACTTCCACCCTGTTGGAAAAACTGGCTGTGAGGCTCGTCCCCGACTCTGGAAAAGAGGAAGCTGCCTCCGAACTGGACGAAAGACTCCTTGCCGCACCTCATATTGCGCTGGACAGATGTTACACTCTGGTTCGGGAAATGGCAAAACTTTCCACCTCCTCCCTGAAAAACAGTATGAGTCTGCTGACCAGACACGATAAACAAATTGAAAAAGAAGTGCAGGAAGCGGAAGAAAAATGTGATCACTATGAAGATATTTTGGGCACCTACCTTGTGAAGCTGAGCAATTACCAGATGAGCGACGCAGACAGCGGCAGCGTCTCCATGATGTTAAAGGTAATCGGTGATCTGGAGCGGATTTCAGACCACAGCGTCAACATTCTAAAATCCGCAGAAGAATTGCGGGAAAAGAAGATACAGTTCACCGATGAGGCGAAAAAGGAGCTTTCCGTGCTGTGCAGTGCCGTCTCTGAAATCATGACGCTCTCCTGTACCGCATTTGTGCAGAATGATCTGGATTTATCGAGAAACATAGAACCGCTGGAACAGGTAATCGACGATTTGAAGGAAGAAATGCGAAACGCCCATGTGGTCCGTCTGAAAAAAGGCATCTGTTCCATAGAGACTGGCTTTATCTGGCTGGATCTCCTCACCAATCTGGAAAGGGCGGCAGACCACTGTTCCAACATCGCCATCTGCATCGTGGACTCTGCGGAAAACAGCATGAATCTGCACCACTCACTTTCCGTAATGAAGGAGGAAAGCCCTTACTACAAAACCCAGTATGCCTTCTACTCCGAAAAATATGTACTGCCAAAAGCTACCTGACAAAATTTGTCCGATGAAAAGGCTCTTTCTCAGGCAGCCCGTAGGTTTCCCTGCCCAGAGCAATGCTCTTCATCAGAAACGTCATGTTCCTTGCAAGCGTCCGCATGGTCTGCAGCCCCTCCTCATCCTGCGAGGCTTCGCCCTGCACTCTGCCGTGGACGCTGTTCCAGTACTGGCTGGACGCCACCGGCATGCCGCAGATCGTAAAATACTTGTTCAGTTCGTCAAACGTAGCCGACAGGCCACCCCGTCTTGCCACTACGACGCTTGCCCCCACCTTCATGCTCTTGTCAAAGGGCGTGCTGTAAAACAGTCTGTCCAAAAAAGAAACCAGTGTGCCGTTGGCAGACGCATAGTAGACCGGGGACGCAACCACCAGCCCGTCGCAGGCCTCAAACCTCGGCGCCGTCTCGTTTACCATATCGTCAAACACACATTTCCCTTTGTCCGCGCAGGTGCCACAGGCGATGCAGCCGCGGATATCTTTATTGCCAATCTGCACGGTGTCCGTCTCAATGCCCTCCGCCGCAAAAATCTGCTCCATCTCCTTTAGAGCAATGGATGTGTTGCCGCCTACACGCGGACTTCCGTTAATCATAAGCACTTTCATTGATGTTCCCTCCATTCTATTTTGATTTATTGTAGTACCAACTTTTCCATTTCAAAAGCCTTCTGCTTTTCATTATATTTTTTACACTCTAATTCCATTCTTTTAAAATCCAGACATTGCTTTCTGGCAGCAAAATTCTCTCCTGAAATATATTTTTGGTAAAGAACATTTGCCGTATTCGACAAATCTGCTACATGTTCATTGCACCATTCTAATTCCTTTTTCAAAAGTTCCTTCTGCTTTCTTGTGTCCCTATTATCATGTCTGCGAATTTTAGTATCAATACATTGTATCTGCGCATTCTCGACTGGTATCATTAGATTGAAATTTAGAACACCTATAAGAGTACCATTATGTATAATTTTCTTAAAATCTATCTTATCTCTCATCTTTTCATGTTTTTTCTTAGGCTTTGACAGGGGTACACAGTATTTGTGCCCATTACAAATAATTATTATGCCAAGAAAAGGACGTTCATCTTTGCCTGTTTGTGGTGAAACAGAAAAGACTCTATCGTCAATATTATGCAAATTTCTAATGTATTTCATATCTATTCGATAAACTTTTAGCGGTAATTGTGTCATAAAATTCTCCCATAAATTTTTCAAGGACTATGTCTCCATAGTCCTTGAATGTAGTGTCACCGCAGCGACGCTAACGCTTTTTGAACGTCCACTTATTGGCAGGACTCTCCTTTAATAGTATTCTACCAAATTACAAAAAATTGTCAATAATTTCTCAAATATATTTACGTCTCTTTTATTTTATGGCAGTACCAATCTGTTTATCCTTTCTCCATTGAGGAGCCTCCCCGTCATCGCCCCAGTATACGTCCGGATGAAAATAGCCGCGGATGGCATTTGCATCCTGCTGCAGGACTGCCGCCCAGTACGCATTTATGCTCCATTCCGATTTCATCTTGTACATCCTTCCAAAATCTTCTATAATCATTATGACAAGAAATCGTCGCCAGACAGCGAACAATAAGAGTATGTCTGAGGCAAACTCTGAGAATGCTCCGCATTCTCCTTAAATAATTTACACTGTCGCAATTTCCTATTATAACCAAAAAGGGACCGCCAAGTCCAGAAGAATAATGGAGAAACTATGATCACACAGGAAATACGCACCATCGACGAGCTTTTACAGTTTGTGAACAGCCTCTATCAAAAACACGGCGTGCGGCTGTGGTACCGCGGGGAGGAAAACGCGTCCCTTACGCTGATTCCCTCCATCCAGCGCAGCAAAAAACGGCTGGAAGCCGAACGCTACATCACCAACGACTTCTACACCCGCGCCAGGCAGATCATCGACAATCCCCCCGCCAAGCACAATTATGCGGGCTGGGTGTCCCTGATGCAGCACTACGGTCTTCCCACGAGAATGCTGGACTGGAGCCAGTCTCCCCTGATCGCGGTCTTTTTCGCCACAGAGACTTACCGGGAGCTGTCAGACACGGACGGCTGTGTCTGGGTGCTGGCTCCGGGTCTTTTGAATGAAAAGGAGGGGTTCGGCAACTGCATTTACCCCATCGATGCCGACACTACGCAGGAGATGCTTTTACCCGCCTTTAAGCACGCCCATCACAATCACGAGCTGACAAACCGTATTCTGGCCTGCAGCTCCACGGAAAACAATCTGCGGATGTACTCCCAGCATTCCAACTTCACCGTTCACAACTCGCTGAAACATCTGGAGGACATCTGCGACGAAAACATGCTCTATAAGATCATTATTCCCTGCGAACGCAAGAAATACTTTATCGAGAGTCTCCGGGTGCTCGGTATCACAGAGAGTTTCGTCTATCCCGATCTGGATCATATATCGGCTGATCTGCGCGACGAGTACGGCATCTGAAATGCCGGCTCAGAGCGGCGGTAATTCTATGCAATGATGAAAGAAAACGCAAACACAGAATCCGTTTCACGATTTTGGAAAGGACTTTAACATTATGAAAATAATACTCTCGCACCTGACAAAAACCTTCCCCGGCCGCGGCAGGGGAAATAAAAAGAAAGAAGACGTAACCGCCGTAAACGACTTTACCTTTGAGATACCTGACGGCAAGCTGGTGGGGCTTTTAGGGCCTTCCGGCTGCGGAAAAAGCACGACCCTCAACCTGATCTGCGGTCTGCAAAAACCCACGGAAGGGCAGATCTTCTTCGACGAGGAGGACGTCACGCCGCTCACCCCGCAAAAACGGGGCGTGGGCATGGTCTTTCAGAACTACGCGCTCTATCCCCATTTAAATGTGGAGCAGAACATCCGCTTTCCTCTGGAAAACCTGAAAGGCGAGGACAAACTCTCCAAGGAACAGATGCGCGCCCGGGTGGAGGAAGCCGCGGGGCTGGTACAGATCGGCGACCTTCTGGACCGAAAACCGGCGGAACTGTCCGGCGGCCAGCAGCAGCGCGTGGCTATCGCAAGGGCATTGGTAAAGCTCCCCCGGGTGCTTCTTCTGGACGAGCCGCTCTCCAATCTGGACGCAAGGCTCAGACTCCAGACCCGCGAGGAAATCCGCCGCATCCAGAAAAAGACCGCCATCACCACGATCTTTGTGACCCACGATCAGGACGAGGCCATGAGCATCTCCGATCTTATCGTGGTGATGAAGGACGGGCTGGTGCAGCAGATCGGCAAACCGCAGGAGGTTTACGACAATCCCGCCAATTTATTTGTGGCAAAATTTCTGGGAACGCCGCCCATCAACGTCTTTGATGGCAGAGTGGAAAACGGTTCTCTTTTTATCGGGGAAGAGGTGGTCTTGAAACTGAAAAACGTATCCGACCAGCCGGTGCATGTGGGCGTCCGCCCGGAGGGCTTTGTCCTGTCGGAAAACGGTTCTTTCACCTGCCGCTTAAGCAGGCCAGAAGTCATGGGACGGGACGTGAGCATTGTCTCCACACACACCGCGTCGCAAAATCCCGTGGTCCGTTCTATCGTGGACGCGGAGTGCTGCGAGCATCTGTCGGGTGATACCGTACGCTTTATGCTGAAACCGCAAAAGGTCTTTCTCTTTAATCAGACTACTGGGGAGCGCATCCCTTTTGAGATCGAACGATAAGTTGTGAGAAGAATGGAGAATCCTATGGAAAAGCAGAATCTGAAAGGCTGGCTCTACCTGCTGCCCGCGCTCCTGTTTTTAGGTGCGTTTCTGATCTACCCGTTAATCGACGTATTTATCTATTCCTTCGAGGAGGGCTACAACTCCGCCTCCCAGACTTTTTTCGGCACCGGCGGTTACAACTATTCCTATGTCCTGCACGACACTTATTTTTTACAGGCACTAAAAAACACCTTTATCCTGGTGATCATCACCGTGCCGCTCTCCACCGGGCTTGCGCTTCTGATCTCTGTGGCGCTCAGTTCCATAAAGCCCCTGCAGGAACTGTTCCAGACTGTCTTTTTCCTGCCCTACGTGACAAACACGCTGGCGGTCGGTCTGGTGTTTATGATTCTCTTTAAGAAAACGCCCTACTCCGACGGTCTGGTCAACCTTTTGATCCACTGTTTCGGAGGCAGTTCCGTAGACTTTATCGAGGGTCCTTACTGGGCGAAAATGTTTGTGCTCTGCTTTTACACGATATGGGTGGTCATGCCCTTTAAAATCCTGATTCTGACAAGCGCGCTCGCCGGTGTGAACCCGGTTTATTACAATGCGGCAAAAGTAGACGGCACGGGACGGATACGCACGTTTTTTAAGATCACCCTGCCCATGATTTCCCCCATGCTCTTCTATCTGGTCATCACGGGCTTTATCGGCGCGTTCAAGGCATACAGCGACGCGGTGGCACTGTTCGGCACGAATTTAAATGCCGCGGGCATGAACACCATTGTCGGCTATGTGTACGACATGCTGTACCGTGACAGCGGCGGCTATCCCTCCTACGCATCGGCAGCAGCCATTATTTTGTTTGCCATTGTCCTTACTATTACCTGTATCAATCTGTTAGTCAGCAAAAAGCATGTACACTACCACTAAGCTGAAATTAAAAAAGGAATCTTTCACATGAAAAAAAATCGTTTGCTCACCATAATCACATATGCGTTTCTCGTCTTTTGGGCGCTGATCGTACTGTTCCCTTTCTACTGGATGGTACTGACCTCCGTGAAGGATTACGGCGCATATAACGCGGAGTATATTCCGAGATTTTTCACCTTGTTCCCCACCCTGCAAAACTATGCGGACGCCTTTACCACCGTTCCGCTCGGCAGGTATCTGCTAAATACACTCTGGTTTACGGTTGGCACCACGGCGCTGATGCTCGTTGTCATTACACTGGCGGCTTTTGCTTTCGCAAGGCTGCAGTTTGCGGGGCGCGATATCGTATTTACCCTGTTTCTGGCATTGATGATGATTCCGAACGAACTGGTGGTGATCACCAACTTTACCACCATCACCAACCTAGAACTGCGCAACACCTTTACAGGGCTGATCCTCCCCTCGGTGACCTCCGTGTTTTATATTTATCTGCTGCGGGAAAATTTCGCGCAGATTCCCGACGAACTCTACTATGCCGCCAAGGTGGACGGCACGTCGGACTTGCGGTATCTGCGCAAGGTTATGATCCCCATCTGCAGACCCACCCTAGTCACCATCACGATCCTGAAAATCATTGAGTGCTGGAATTCCTATGTGTGGCCGAGACTGATCACAGACGACGCCGATTACTACCTGGTCTCCAACGGCATTCAGGAAATCCGCGAGAACGGATTCGGACGGGCAAACATTCCCGCCATGATGGCCGCCGTAGTGGTAATTTCCCTGCCGCTCGTGATCCTGTTTCTTTTGTTCCGCAAGCAGATCATGTCCGGCGTGGCAAGAGGAGGTACCAAGGGATGAGAATGAAATGGAAAAAGGCGCTGACAGCTTTCTTCATCGGAACAAGTCTGCTTACCCTCACTGGCTGTCACGGCTCCAGGGCGCTGCCGGATTTCACCGTGCCCGAAGAATTTGATGCCTCAAAGAATTATGAAATCACCTTCTGGGCAAAAAACGACACCAACAGAAACCAGACCGACGTCTATAAAAAAGCCATCGCCGACTTTGAGTCGCTCTACCCCAATATCAAGGTCAACATGAAACTCTACACCGACTACGGCAGGATTTTTAACGACGTGATCACCAATATTGCCACGGGCACCACGCCCAATGTCTGTATCACTTACCCGGACCACATCGCCACTTACATGACCGGTAAAAATACCGTGGTTCCCTTGGACGACCTGTTTGCCGATGAGAAATACGGTCTCGGCGGGGACAGCCTCCTCTATGACAGTCCTGCGCAGGAGGAAATCGTGCCCCAGTTTCTCTCGGAATGCGTGCTGGAGAGGCAGCACTACGCCATCCCCTACATGCGCTCCACCGAGTGCTGCTACATCAACAAAGATTATGTGGAAAAACTCGGCTATACGCTCCCCGACGTGCTGACGTGGGATTTCATATGGGAAGTGTCGGAAGCCGCCACCGCAAAAAATGCGGACGGCACGTTTGCCTTAAACGGCCAGAACGTGATGATTCCCTTTATCTACAAGTCCACGGACAACATGATGATCCAGACCTTAAAACAACAGGGTGCGGATTACTCCACGCCGGAGGGCGATATCGGTCTGTTCAACGACACCACCGAAGCTTTCCTGTACGAGATTGCGGACCATGTGGAGAGCGGCGCTTTCTCCACCTTTAAGATTTCCAGCTATCCCGCCAATTTCCTCAACGCGGGACAGTGCGTGTTTGCCATAGACTCCACAGCGGGTGCAACATGGATGGGTGCAGACGCGCCTCTCTCGGATATCAGCGAGGATGCCTTCGTGGACTTTGAGACGGCGGTGCGGATGGTGCCACAGTTTGATCCGGAACACCCGCAGATGATTTCGCAGGGACCCTCTATCTGCGTGTTTAATAAAGCCGATCCGCAGGAAGTGCTTGCTTCCTGGCTCTTCGCCCAGTATCTTCTGACAGACGAGGTACAGATCAGCTACGCCCAGACGGAAGGCTATCTGCCCGTCACGTTAAAAGCGCAGGAGTCCCCCGTCTATCAGGATTACCTGAGCAGGCGCGGAGAGGACAACCAAACCTATTACGACATAAAAATTGACGCCTCCAAGCTGCTTCTCGCCCATACCGGGGATACCTTTGTGACGCCCGTCTTCAACGGCTCCGCCTCCCTGCGGAATGCGGCAGGACAGCTCATTGAGAATGTGGCTGCCTCCGTGAGACGCCACGAGACAGTGGACGACGCCTACATGGAAAAGCTTACCGCGGACGTCACCGCCCTCTACCGCTTAGACCAGAAAGAGATTGCTTCCGGCAGCCGTCAGGAACTTGGCGCGCTGCCGCAGACCGCCGTGTTTCTTCTCTCAGCGTTAGCGATTGCATGGTGCCTGATTCTGCTCTATGTTATACGGGATTTTGTCAGAAAAAGAAAAAACCATTGATTTATCTTTTGGGTGTGGTATAATCGTCGCTGTAGGAGCAAACCAAAGAAACGCTACTATTGAGGAGGAAAACTATGAAAAAGACAATTGCATTAACCCTGACACTTGCCCTTGTTTTATCCCTTACCGCCTGCGGCAAAGGCGGAAACGGCGGGGACGACAAGAAATCTGAGGGCGTTATGACCTACGCTGAATACATGGCTGCCGATCTCGACAGCGAGGTTGTGATCGAGACTTATGTACAGGCAAAGCAGTCCTGGTGGGAGGATAAAGCTACTCTCTACACTCAGGATAAAGACGGCGCATACTTCATCTACAACGCTGTCTGCTCTGAGGCGGACTACGAAAAACTCACACCCGGCACGAAGATCAAAGTGACCGGCTACAAGACCGAGTGGTCCGGCGAAGTGGAAGTTGCCGAAGGCGCAACGATCGAGATTGAGGACGGCAACTACGTCGCTCCCGTGACCGATGTAACCGATCTGCTCGGCAAGGATGAACTGATCGACCACCAGAACCAGTTCGTGTCCTTTAAAGGCATGACCGTTGAGGCGGCTGACGACAGCGGCGCAGCTTTCCTCTATAACTGGGACGGTTCCGGCGAGGACGGCAATGACCTCTACTTCAATGTTTCCAAGGACGGTCAGACCTACACCTTCACGGTGGAGTCCTACCTGTGCGATAACAGCACTGAGGTCTATCAGGCGGTCAAAAACTTAAATGTGGGCGACACGGTTGATATGGAAGGTTACCTTTACTGGTATGAAGGCGTGAATCCGCATATCACTTCCGTTACCGTAAAATAAATTGCTTCACAAACCTCGGCAGAAATACATAGCCTAAATCGAGTAGGGGCGATTTTTCCCTACTCGCCGCGCGGCCCGCATGCTGTGAAACAGCCAATTTCCATATGCGGGTCTGCGCATAAAAAGGACAGTGCAAATGGCATATCCGCTTTTTACACTGTCCTTTTTATTTCTCTATTTCTGCCTGCCAATCACTTCATACAGTCTCTCCAGCTTCCCCGCATCCAATTCCCTCGGTCCGCCAAGCTGCGTCGTCCGGTACAGAAGCTCCGCATAAAACTCCACAGACTCCATCTTCATATAAGCCGCCGTTAAATCCTTCGCCCAGGTGAGTGCGCCGTGGCTCTCTAAAAGGATCGCCTGATAATCCGCCAGATAAGGCTCTATGGCGTCCGGGATCTCCGCCGTGGAGGGTGTACCGTATGGGGCAAGGGGCACTTTGCCGAAATTGACGATCACCTCTGGCATGATGGGGCTGTCAAGCGCCCTCCCCATCACCGCAAAGCTGGTGGCAAAAATCGGATGGGCGTGCACCACCGCAGAAATGTCCGGGCGTCTCTGATAGACCCGCAGATGCATTTTCACCTCGGAGGACGGTCCAAACCCTTCCGCCGCCTCCAGCACATTTCCCGACATATCTATTTTGCAAAGCTGTTCCGGCTTCATAAAGCCCTTGGAAACGCCTGTCGGCGTACAGACAATCTCATTTTCCGAAAGCCGCACCGAGAGATTGCCGTCGTTTGCCGCCACCATGCGCCGCCCGTACATCCTCCTTCCGATTTCACAGATTTCTTCCCGAACCGCCTTCTCGTCCTGCATGATTTTCCTCCATCCTAAATCATTTATTTTTCATATAGAAATGCAAAAACTGCCATTACAATAATAGCACCTATTCTCAACTATATTATAGCGGAGGATTCTTGAGCGGACAAGTAGATACATAGGAAATCAGACCGCTCCTACTTAAGGCATCATATCCTAATTCTAAACTGTCAACCACCTATAGCTCATATTCGACCGAGTATAGAAAATCTGTTGCAGGAGACAGCCCTTTTTTCTATAATGACATCACAGAAGGGGGAAAGTAAAAAATGAATGTAAAAACTACACTAAAATGGAGGTGAACGGAAATGCAGATTGAAATAAAAATCGACAGCTCCTGTACCGAGCCGAAAATCATTATTCAGACCGCTTCCATTACCGAAGAAGTAAACACCCTTATGCAAAGACTTTCCGAAAATACGCCGCCTATTCTCACTGGCAGCAAGGACGGCAAAATAGAAGTCTTATCACAGGATGATCTGTTTCGGATTTACGCTTCGGGCGGCAAAGTTTTTGCAGTAACGGACAAGGGTGAATATCTTCTGCGGCTCAGACTCTATGAAGCGGCAGAACGGCTTAATTCCTCCCGGTTTGTCCGCATATCCAATTCAGAAATCATTAATCTGAACAAAGTAAAAAACTTTGACTTAAGTTTCAGCGGCACGATCTATGTGGAGTTGTCAAACGGCACAACTACTTATGTTTCCAGACGGTATGTCTCAAGAATCAAAAAAATATTAGGAATGTGAGGTAAAAGACATGTTAAAGAAAGTAATTTTACGCGGTATATCAGGGTTCCCTCTGGGACTGGCAATCGGCTATACCATCTCCATCATCACTTCGCTGATCTGGGCCGGTGGATATTACTCTCCCTGCGTGCCTGAACTGGCACAGATGATGGGAAGTGAGATAAACGCTGTCATGCTGCAGGCATTCTTATGCGGAATGCTGGGCTCTGGGTGCGCCGCCGGTTCAGTCATATGGGAAGTGGAAAAATGGGGGCTTGCCAAACAGACCGGCATTTACTTCCTGATTATTTCTGTCATGATGATGCCAATCGCTTATATCACCTACTGGATGGAACATAGTTTAAAAGGCGTTTTAAGCTATTTCGGCATGTTCGCCTGTATTTATGCCGTCATATGGATTGTGCAGTATACCATCATCAGACACCACATAAAAAAATTGAATGAGACCCTGCACCAGCAAAACAGGGAAACGCTTTAATCGGCGTTTCCCTGTTTTGCTGTCTTCTCCACTTTTTCTGCTCTTATATCGCCGCCGTGGCCTCACCCAGCCATGCAAGCTCCTCACCCGTAAAATGCGGTGCCAGCGTCTCATAAACCTTTGCATGGTAATCGTTCAACAGACCAATTTCCCTCGGTGTCATCAGACTCACCTCAATCGCATCCTTGTCGAAGGGAACCATAGTGAGCGGCTCCAGATACATAAACTGCCCGTAATTGGTCTTTTCTCCCATTCTGACAAGCACCAGATTCTCGTGGCGGATGCCAAACTGTCCCGCCAGATACAGCCCAGGCTCATTGGAGATTACCATCCCCTCCTTGAGAGGCACACAGGCTGACTCCCCGCTCATACGCCAGCGGAAATTCTGGGGACCCTCATGCACACTTAAGAGGTATCCCACACCGTGTCCCGTGCCGTGGTTGTAGTCCAGTCCTTCCTCCCACAGCGGCTGTCTCGCCAGCACATCCAGATTCTGTCCGCAGACACCCTCTAAAAACTTTGCCGCGCCCAGACGCAGATGTCCTTTCAGCACCAGTGTGTAGGCTCTCTTTTCCCTTGCCGTCAAGTTCCCCAACGGAATGGTGCGGGTGACGTCTGTCGTGCCCTCACTGTAATGGCCGCCCGTATCGGCAAGACAGAAACCCTTCGTCTGCATCACCACATCCGTCTCCGGGGTCGCCTCATAATGTACGATGGCCCCGTGGGGCCCGTAGGCCATAATGGGATCAAAACTCGGCCCAAGATATCCCTCCATCTCATCCCTGAATTTTTCAAGTTGGGACGAAGCGGTAATCTCCGTGATCTCCTCCGCGTCCACATGGGATTTCAGCCAATATATAAACCGGGTCACGGCAACACCGTCCTTCACATGGGCGGAGCGTATGTGGGTGATCTCCCGCTCCGTCTTCACCGCTTTTAGCAGGCCGATGGGACTGGGTTTGTCGATTTTCTCCACCCCTTTGGAAATAACCCCTAAAAGCTGATAGCTGACCCTCTTTTTATCCACAAGAATTCTCTGCCCCGCAGGAAGGGAAGCCACCATATCCTCTATGCTTTCGTAAGGCAAAAGAGTTACGCCCGCTTTTGCCAACTCCCTGCAGACCGTTTCAGGAAAGGCGCTTTTCTGTGCGCATAACAGGGCGCGTCTCTTCGTTATTAGCATATATGCGAGGAAAACGGGTGTGTGCCTCACATCGCTGCCACGCAGATTTAAAAGCCATGCGGTCTCGTCCAGCGCCGTCACCAAAAGAGCGTCCGCCCGCTCCTTCTCCATCTCCTGCCGCACCTTTGCAAGCTTCTCCTCTCTGGAAAGTCCCGCGTAGGAGATCTCCAGCTCCCACACAGGCTCCGCAGACATGGCTGGCCTGTCCTCCCAGATCCGGTCAACCAGATCTCTCTTTCCGTAAAAGGTTACCTGCTTTGCCTCCGTCTTTTCCCTAAGCTCCTCCACAAAAGCTCCCGTCACGGTTCGTCCGTCGAACCCGACTACCGCGCCCTTTTTAAGATGCTCCCCCAGAAAATCGGGAAGCGTGGGAACCTCCGGCTGTCCAGACTTCATCAGCTCAATGCCGCTGCCCGAAAGCTGATCCTCCGCCTGCAAAAAGTACCTGCCGTCCGTCCACAGCAAAGCCCTGTCCGGCATCACGAGAAGCGTACCGGCAGATCCCGTAAACCCTGACAAGTATTCCCTCGCCTTAAAATAATCCCCCACATACTCCGAGCAGTGAAAATCCTCCGTAGGAACAATGTATGCCGAAAGATTCTTTTTTTTCATTTCTTCCCGGAGAGCCTGCAGTTTTTCCATCGTATTCATACCCACCTCATTTCCGCGCATTGCGCTGCGCTTAATTTTTACCCTGATATTAATTTCTTTTCACTCTCTCTGCCCTGACGGATAAGCGGATTGCTCCAGAATGCCCACAAAAGCTCCATATCCATAAAAGCCCAGATCACCGGCTCACAGAAAATCACCGCCATATACTGAAACTGCGGTATCAGAAACGCCACAAACAGATATTTCCCGATCAGCTCAATCACACTGGAAACTACGGGAAGTATCTTGTTACCGATGCTCTGCAGGGCAAACCGGGTAGGGTTGAGCAGCCCAAGAATCATCAGACAGGGCGCCACCACCCGCAGATACAGCGCGCCGTTTTCAATCACCACCGTCTCCGAGGACCCGGATAGAAGCCGCACCATCGTCGGAGCAAGAGGAATGGTAAACAGCGTGATTCCCGTCGTCAGTACCACGCCGCACAAGTAAGAATACTTTACCGCCCTGCGGATTCTCCCTATCTGACCAGCACCGTAGTTTTGCGCCACAAAGGTGCTGAGTGTCTGGCTGATCGCTATATAGGGCATCATCAGTAGACTAAACAGCTTTCTGGCCGCCACATGCCCCGCGATCACCAGATAGCCCAGACCGTTGATGCCGGACTGTAAAACGGCCGTGCCCGCACTGACGATACTGCTCATAATTGCCATAGAGAAACCCTGCGCCAGCATCTCCCGATACAGTTCCTTATCCCGGACAAAGTGCACCCGCCCAGGAATCAGGATTCCCGCCTTTTTCCAAATGTAAAACAGACAGGCAAGCACCGATACGCCCTGGGCAATCACCGTAGCCACCGCCGCGCCCTGCACGCCCATATGTAACTGCGTGATAAAAAACAAATCCAGAACGATATTTAACAGCGAAGACAAAATCAAAAAGACCAAAGGCATCACACTGTTTCCGATGGCCCGCAGCAGTCCCGCACACAGGTTGTAGGCAAACATCACCCCGATGAACAACGTAATCGTAGAAATATAGGCATATGCCTGCCCGATAATCTCCGTCGGTGTATTCAAAACCTCCAAAAAAGGATAGAGAATAAAGCGCACCGCCACGGTAATCATCGCCGTGGTAACGACACCGATCACAAGGGACGCCGCCACGGAGCGTTTCAGATAGTCCGTATCACCGCTGCCGAAGCTTCTGGCGGTTACTATTGCCAGTCCGTTGCCAATCCCCAGCGCAAATCCCATCAGAAGATCGTAAATTGCTCCCGCCGCACCCATAGCCGCCAGCGCCTCATCCCCCAGCGTATGCCCGATAATCACGGTATCCATAGTATTGTAGAGCTGTTGGAATACAGCGGAAAAGAAAAGCGGAACCGCAAATACAAGCATTGCCTTCAGAATCGGCCCGTGCAGCAGATCCACCTCAAACTTCTTCTGTGTCATGGCTTTCATCTTGTCGCATTTCCTTTCACTCACTGCTCCGGCACTATAGCATAAAACTCAATCACCTCACCGCTCTCATTGCGCAGGCTGTGGCTGTGTCCCTTCGGGCAGTAATGGCAGCATCCGGCAGACAGCGTCTCCCTGCCGTCGTCATAGAGAACCTCTCCCGTCCCCTTTAACATGAAAATGATCTCACTGTTGGTCTCATGGGTATGTACGCCGATCGTTGCTCCCGGCTCTAAAGATGCCCGCATGATTTTGCACGACCCGTCTGTGTACATATGTGTCTTAAACTGTTTCTCCCCACCTTTAAAGTTGGGAAGTACCTGTTCCTCGATCGCATCGAAATCCAATATCATTCTTCCTGATACCTCCTGCTTATTTTTCTCTCTTTTACTATACTATCCCGCCTGCCGAAACGCAAGCAAAAAGCATACGGCGCGCTGAGCGATCGGTCATGATCCTCGTCAAAAAATTTACTGTTTGACAAAAAGAATCGTCAATGTTAGAATGACTTTATCTTTGAAGAGAGAGGTGAAAGGATGAAGAGATAATCTACTTTTGATTGCATGAAGGTTTTTGACGTGTGGAAATTTGTTTCCATGCTGTTTCATGCCGCCAAAAGTGGATTATATTCCCGCCACCTCTCTTTTTGTGTGCATTGCTTTTTCTTGGTAACAAAGCACCTTACACTTTCCCTGCAAAAGAGGTGATCGGGCATGTAATGGAACTTTCCGGCGGCGGACGGTTCTTTTTTATTGTAAAAGAACCCGTAGAAGGGAGAGATGCTTATGTCACAGATCAATGTAACGAATCTGACGTTTTCCTATGAGGGAAGCTTCGATGATATTTTCGAGAACGTCTCCTTTTCCATCGACACCGACTGGAAACTGGGCTTTATCGGGCGCAACGGAAAGGGCAAAACCACTTTCCTGCGCCTGCTCACAGGAGGCTATGCCTATCAGGGTTCCATAAGCGCCAGCGTCTCCTTTGATTACTTCCCCTACCCCATCACCGATGCGCAAAAAAAGCGCCCTGCCTCCAATTTTCTGGAAGAGCTGAAAACGGGATGCGAGGAATGGCGGGTGATCTGCGAGCTGGCGCAGCTCGGGGAGGATGCGGAGCTCCTTTACCGTCCTTTTCGGACACTGAGCTTCGGGGAACAGACCAAAGTGCTTCTTTCCGTTTTGTTCTCCGGCGAAAATGAATTTCTTCTGATCGACGAGCCCACAAACCATCTGGACCAGGAATCCAGAGCGGTCGTAAAAGACTATCTGACCGCCAAAAAAGGCTTTATTCTGGTGTCCCATGACCGGGATCTGTTAGACGCCTGCATCGACCATGTACTTGTGTTAAACAGGAAGACCATTGACGTGCAGGGCGGCAATTTCTCCGTCTGGTGGGATAATAAGCAGAGAAAGGACCAGTTCGCCCTCTCTGAAAATGAAAAACATATAAAGGAAATCAGGACGCTGAGGCAGGCAGCCAGACGCACTGCCGAGTGGGCCGACAAAAATGAGCGCACCAAGATCGGCTATGATCCCATTGAGGAGCATGACCGCTGCAAGGGCACAAGAGCTTATATCGGCGCAAAAACCAAGAAAATGCAGAGCCGGGTAACCCAGATGAAACAGCGGATTGACCGGGAAATCAAGGAAAAAGAGGGGCTGCTGCAGGATCTGGAAAAGCCCGTGGATTTGAAATTGACGCCCCTCTCCCACCACAAAGACAGGCTTGTATCTATTCGGGACTACGGCCTGCAGTACGCGGAAACAGAACATCCCGTCTTCACAGACGTGACATTTGATATCCACAGCGGAGACCGGATTGCCCTGCACGGCGAAAACGGCTGCGGAAAATCCACACTCATAAAAGTGATTCTTCAAAAGGCCGGATTTGCTGTCCCCGACATGACATTCGCGGAGGAGGGCATCTGCGAAACCGCCTCGGGACTCGCGATCTCCTATATCAGTCAGGATACCTCCGGGCTGACAGGCGGCATCTCGGATTTCTGCGAGCGGAAAAACCTAGACCAGAGCCTGTTTTGCGCTGTGTTAAGACAGCTTGATTTTGAGCGGGTACAGTTTGTGAAAAACATGGAGGACTACTCCGAGGGACAAAAGAAAAAAGTACTGCTGGCGGCAAGCCTGCTGACTCCCGCCCACCTTTATATCTGGGATGAACCGTTAAACTATATCGACGTTTTCTCCCGGATGCAGATCGAGAAACTGCTTTTGGAATATGGGCCGACGCTTCTCTTTGTGGAGCACGACGTGCGGTTCCGGGAAAAAGTGGCGACAAAGATTGTGAGACTGTAACTACAGTCTCACATCAAACGGTGTATATCCCTCAGGTATCCCTGCCGCATCGGCCACTTCTTTTTCCGCCGCCTCCGCCGCAGCGGCAGCCTCCGCGACTTCCTCCGCGGACAGCTCCGTATTCTCAGGCAGCGCTTCTTCGAGCTCCTGAGTTGTCTCCTGCGCAGATTCCGCCGTCAGCTCCTCGACAGCCTTCTCGAGTTCGTCCATGACCTCCTCGAGTTCGCCGCCATCTTCGATGCCCAGCGCTTCTTTGGCCATCTCTTCCAGACGCTCTTCCGGGGTCTTGGGCTCCATCTTATCAACTGCATCGGCAATCTTTTCTCCCTGTTCCGTGGACTCATCCAGAATGTGGAACATCTGCTCCTGATTGTATGCCGCCTTCACCGATGCAATCTGGTCCTCGTAGGACTGGTACATTTTCAGTTTCTCGGCGATTTCTTCCACGCTTCCGCAGGAGACCTTTTTCAGATTT
Organism: Lachnospiraceae bacterium UBA7143; assembly: GCA_002491905.1. Lineage (GTDB taxonomy): Bacteria > Bacillota > Clostridia > Lachnospirales > Lachnospiraceae > UBA3282. Next base: position 58,723 of record DKWV01000053.1, read on the forward strand.
TCCTTCTGCTTTTCAAAAAATTCCACCTGCTTCTGTGTCTGTTCCTGTCTCTCCAGCCTGTCCTGCGTGCTCTTTAACATACCTGCAGAGTTCATTCTGCGCAAAATGCCGCTGGTCTGGTCCCATGAAATATTCATAAACGCTAACCGCCTTTCTCCGCAATCCGTTTCTGTTTTCAGTTATTTCTTATTTCGGTAAGCGGCGTTTATTTCTAAAGATATTCTGTCACCAACGACCTCTTTTTCGTCATGGATGGAAAATCTTTCCGACTTAATCAACTATTTGTATTTGGGAAAAAGGAGCCGCTCCTGATACCCGCAAGACAGTGCGGGCAGGATGGCAACTATCCTGCCCCAAAAAATTCTTTACTTTATAGCTACACCGAGAATCTTATACAAAGGATTCAACTGGTTCTTTACTGCATCCGTTATCTTTTCCATATCCAGATGCTCTATCATCCCATTGCTTTTTATTCCTTTGTAATAGACCTTATTAGCCTGCTTATATAATCGCTGAAGTTTTTCATACCCACTCTTCCCGGATACTTTCGTTTTCTTTTTTAGCCGAAGGAACGAAATAATACTATCTACATCATACAGGAACCAATCTTCTATACAGTGCCTTGCCTCAACATGTATTACTTGGGCTACACCATTTTCAATTAAAGCTTTTTCTACTTCTTCCCATCTTACAGGAGGCTTTGGTGAAAACTCAAAGACATCTGTGTCTCTGCATAAAGCAACTGTAAATACACATTCATCTTCATATTTGGGTTTAATTTCCTTTACAAATTTTCTGACTACTTCATTTTTAAATCCACCGATTCCTTTGATGCATTTATATTCAATATTTGTATCAAACCTCCCTTTTGGATGATGATTCCTTGCATTGACGACTACCCGTTTATAAAATTCCACTTCAGTCTCACCTTCTACAAACAATACCAGACATTTACTCATGTATATCACACTCCAAATAATCGTCCAGATTGTTTTCTGTATCCGCGAGCACTGAAAACAGATAATCTCCTATACTCATTTTAAATTCTGCGGCATCGTTTTCCAACTGTTTCTGTCCCGATTTCTTAAAGGTAAAAAATTCTGCAACTCCAGGCTGTCTATTCACACCTACATGTATCCATGCTGGCTCCAAATAGCTGATAATATATGGTGAGTGACTTGTAATAATAACTTTACAGTCATCTAACAATTGACTGATAATCTGCATATATGCCTTGAAAAGTCCCGGATGAACAGAATTTTCGGGTTCTTCAATCGCTATTAACGAAATATTACTGATACCGGAAACAATAATTTTCGTCAGTATCATGAATACTCTTTTTGCCCCATCCGACATCATTGAAAAATTAACCGGGTTAGCCAAGTTTTTATCTTTGACAAACAGGACATAGATAAAATTTGAAAATATAAATGGTGCGTCATCAGGGATCTGTTCGCTTCCTGCAGCATTAATCTTAAAATTTTTTACAATTACATCTTCAATATCTGGAAACAGTTGAAAATAAACGTCTTTCAACAGCTCAAACTTATCCGGATTCTTTTTCTTTAAGTTGAATATAATACGAGGAAGATTATCCGCATTAATCATCTCGTTTTCAAAATCTTTACGGATAATTGGGTCAGGCTGATAGAATCCCTTTGCATCCAGATTGTTTTCCATGTACATTTTCATGCCGTTAATCTTATTAATAATCTCTATATAATAAATTTCATCATATGCCCTAAGTTTATTTAAAACAAGTTCTGATGCTTCCACTTTAATTCTGGAAGAACACCTGCCCGTCTCAGAACTTTTATAGAGGGCAAACTCTTTTGTTCTGTTTATAATTTGTGTATATTTTTGTCCTTTCCCATCCAACTTGACTTTCAGATACTCCTGAACAATCTCTGGTGTATCATCCTCATTACACTGCCATAAAAACTCATAACCATACTGTATACGATACTCCTGCCCTGTAACCTGTGTTAACGCCTCTACTTCAAACTTATAATTTCTGCCAGTCATCTTTCGGTTCATCGGTATGAGATTGGAATTAGCCATCATTTCCATCTTATCTTCAATAGATGCTTTGATAAAAGTTAAACCAAAATCAATACCCGATAATACATTAGATTTTCCAAAATTATTAAGCGCTACCAAAGCAGTAATGTTATCAAAAGTTATTTTTACTTCTGATAAATTCTTGAACCCATCTATCAATACAGCTTGTATCTTCATGACAGTATACTCCTTTCCCTTTATCATATTCAAACTATATCACTCCTTTTTTTGAAATGCAATAATTTTTTTCATATTTTATATAAATTATATCACATTATATTATATTCTATTCATTCAATGTATATTTTATAACTTTTTATTCTCGCCACAGTTTTGTGTAGTATATTCTCCCACGTTCTACTTACTACTTTATATTGTCAATTATCTGTCCATAGCTCCCTCGACAAAACCAAAGAGCTATAATATAATTAAAATAATTCTATTTCAAAGATATGCTGTCTCTGCCACCATGCGGAGGAAAAGAAAAAGGAGGTATTTGCAATGATCTACAAATGCAGTGTCTGTGGGTACGAATATGATGAGGAAAAGGAAGGCAGGCCCTTTTCCGAGCTGACAGAATGCCCTGTCTGCAAACAGCCGCCGGAGAAATTCAACGCTCTGGAGACGGAAAAGCCTGCCGCAGCCTACGCTGCTGCTGAGAATGGGACTGCCTGCACAAATGCCGGGAAACCGGACTTAAGCTACCCGAAGGAGACCCAAAAGACAGACAGCGATTACCGCTATTTTCATGAAATTCATGAGATGGCTGTCTCTGGGAAATCCGCAATTGAGGCAATGGGCACACAGATGAAGATGCCGAACTGGGACGACGTGCTGATACTCGGCGCACAGTTAAACCCGATGCCTTTAAACGAGCATGACGAGGTATCCTTACAGACCGTGATCGGGAAACACGCGAAAAAACCGATGACGCTTGCCATGCCGGTCTACATTTCCCACATGTCCTTCGGCGCCCTCTCCCGGGAGACAAAGATTGCGATGGCAAAGGGAAGCGCCGCCGTGGGAACAGCGATGTGCAGCGGGGAAGGCGGCGTTCTCCCGGAGGAAAAGGCGGCGGCCTGCAAGTACATATTTGAATATGTTCCCAATCTGTACAGCGTTACCGAGGAGAATCTGAAAACTTCCGATGCCATTGAAATCAAGATCGGTCAGGGCACGAAGCCGGGTATGGGCGGTCATCTGCCGGGCAGCAAGGTAACTCCTGAGATTGCCAAGATCCGTAATAAGCCGCTCGGGGAGGATGTCATCAGTCCCTCAAAGTTTCCCCGCATCAACAGTGCAGACGATTTAAAGGGAATGGTAGCAGATCTGCGGATGCTGAGCGACGGCCGGCCCATCGGCATCAAGATTGCCGCCGGGCGAATTGAGAAAGATTTAGAATTTTGTGTGTATGCCGAACCCGATTTCATCACCATAGACGGCCGTGGAGGCGCAACAGGGGCTTCTCCTTCCATCATCCGGGATTCCACCAGCGTGCCGACCATCTATGCGCTCTACCGCGCGAGAAAGTATCTCGACTCCGTCGGCTCGGATATTGACCTGGTCATCACAGGGGGCTTACGGGTATCCTCCGATTTTGCAAAGGCAATCGCCATGGGCGCAGACGCTGTCGCCGTCGCTTCTGCGGCAATGGTGGCTGCGGCATGCCAGCAGTACCGCATCTGCGGCAGCGGCATGTGCCCGGTGGGCGTAGCTACCCAGGACGAAAAGCTGCGGGAAAGATTACACATCGACGCCGCAGCAAAGCGGGTGGAGAATTATCTGAAATGTTCCGCCGAAGAGTTAAAAACCTTTGCCCGGATCACCGGCAACACAGATATCCACGGATTATCTGTGGATGATCTGTGCACGATCAACAGGGAGATTTCGGAACACACCAATATCCCGCACGCATGAAGCGCACAGTGAAAGCTGTGGTCCGCAAACCAATGCTTTCATTCTCCTTGAACGGTTTACGCTATCGCAATTTTCTACAGAGTAAAAAATGGCCTCCGGACATTTGCTGTATCAGCCAATTGCCGGAGGTCTTTTTCGTCTCTATTTCATAAAATATCTATCGTATGACACCGTTACCGACTTTTTATACCGTCACCAGCTCATACTGATCCGTCCCCAGCCCAATCTTCACCGCATGGGCGATACAGGACTTCCACTCCGTATCCGGGTGGGTCATAAAGAAGTGGTCATGCCCCGCCTCGTTGCCAAGCTTATGCAGGTTCTCACCCAGCACACTCTCCTCCACCGGAGCCATCTTATTGCACAGGTCTGCACATGCCTGATCCAACGCCACCGGGTCAAAGGATGCCAGCATACCCACATTGGGAATGATTGGAATATCGTTCTCCGCGTGGCAGTCGCAGTTGGGCGACACATCACAGATCAGAGATACATGGAAACAGGGTTTATCCTTGCAGACTGCCCATGCGTACTCCGCCATCTTATAATTTAACATGGCGATGGAATCCTCGAAGCTGGCCGCGATGGCATCCCTCGGGCACACTGCCAGACAGCGGCCACAGCCCACACACTTGTCATGGTCGATATGTGCCTTGCCGCTCTCGATAATGGGTGCGCCGTGGGCACAGATCCGGTCACAGGCGCCGCAGCCCACACAGAGCGCCGGATCCACCTCCGGCTTCCCGTCGCAGTGCTGTTCCATCTTGCCAGCCCGGGAGCCGCAGCCCATACCGATATTCTTGAGCGCGCCGCCAAAGCCCGCCATCTCATGTCCCTTAAAATGAGTCAGGGAAATAAACACATCCGCGTCCATGATGGCGTGGCCGATCTTGGCCTCCTTCACGTACTCCCCGTCTATGGGAACCAGCGTCTCATCCGTCCCCTTCAAGCCGTCACCGATGATGACATGGCATCCCGTCTGATAAGGAGAAAAGCCGTTTACATAGGCTGTCTCCAGATGATCCAGCGCATTCTTTCTGCTGCCCACATAGAGGGTGTTGCAGTCTGTCAGAAAGGGCTTGCCGCCCAGCTCCTTCACATAGTCCGCCACCACCCTTGCATAGTTCGGACGCAGAAACGCCAAATTCCCGTACTCCCCGAAATGAATCTTGATGGCAGTATACTTATCCGTAAAATCAATGTTCTCAAATCCTGCCGTCTTCATCAGCCTGTGAAGCTTCTGCAGTAAGTTCTCGTGCTCCGTGGCCTTAAAGGATGTAAAATATACTTTTGCCTGCTCCATGTGTGTGATACCTCCTCTTCCTTTCGCTCTATTCAAACCGTTTAAACCGCTCGATCATAATTGCGTACTGTTCCTTGATCTTCAGATACAGACCGATGGTGTTTTCCTTCTCTTTCTCAAACTCCGCAATGATGCTGTCATAATTTTTTTCCAGGGTCGTCACAACGTTGCGGTTAATCTTGCCCTTGTCCGCATCGCCGTTCATAATGTCGAGAATCTTCTCCTTGCTGAAAGCCTCCTTATAGCTTCGCTTACCGTAGAGTGCGCTTAAGATATCCGCCACCGCGATGATCTGTTGGGGCAGCGTCAGATCCGCCGCTGAAAGCCCCTTATGATAGCCCGTTCCGTCCAGCTTCTCGTGATGCCTGACCGCAATCTGCAGGACATCGTCATCCACCACTCCCTCCAGAATCATCTCCGTGATCCGCACATGGGCTTTCATCACCTTCATCTCATCGTCGCTCAACCGTCCCGTAGACTCCAGAATATGTAGGGGGATCGCAATTTTGCCAAGGTCATGAAGCAGCGCCCCATAATGGAGATCTCTGAGATCCTTTCCCGATACGCGAGAGAGCCTGCCGAGCTGCTCCGCAAAATTCACTGTCGCCAGCGTGTGGATCACTGTGTGCTCGCTTCGGAAATCAATGGTATAGACCAGCATCTCCAGAAAGCCTTTCTTATACTGTTCGGAAAAGGCCCGTTTTGCCAAAAGCACATCCAGCTCCTCGCGGTATTTGCCGCTCATCAGATTTTCCGTGATCCCGTAGCACTTCTCCGCCTTCTGAAAAAGATCCATCGCCGCGCCGGAAAACTTGATATTGCGGTACTTTGAGAAATAGTCCGGCTCCAGCTTCTCGTCTTTCAGATGCAGAACCGTGTCCATCTTATCTGCCAGATTCAGAAGCTCGGTCACGTGCAGATAACGGCTCTGTATCATGCCGTAGAGGTTATAATCCAGATGATGGTAAAGTAAGACCTCCGCCCTGTCCCCTATGGGTGACAGATACTTCAAAAAAAGAAAGCCATAAATCGAGTGCGGCCAGAGATTCTTAGTCTCAAAATCCGTCACCTTCTTGACGTTTTCCTCCTTGTAAAGACCAATGTCATGCAAAATACCGAGCATGGTGTAATCCACCAGTTCCTGCTCCGTATAATTCTGCTCGGTGTAAGTATTTTCATACTCCATCATCTTATATAAAATATATCCCGTGATCTCCCCGTGGTTCATAATCTTATTATTGATGATGCCGAGAGTTTTTCGGATGATCTGATAGACATCCTTACTGCTGATAACGCTCATTGTCTTTTACCCCTTCGTATGTATAAAGGTATTCTAACATTAATTTGCGGTTTTGTCCTCATTTCTTTCAAATTTTTCCTTTGCCAAACATATGTTCCTGTAGTATACTGTAAGTAAACCGCACATACAATAGGAATCTGGCAGCTTTTCCGTGATAGAAATCCCGCAGCCACAGCCGGTTCCTGAGAAAGGAGTCCTTCATGCGGCATACTTATCTCTGCATTGACCTAAAATCCTTCTACGCCTCAGTGGAGTGTGTGGAGCGCGGCTTAGACCCCATGACCACCAACCTTGTCGTAGCCGACCCCAGCAGGACAGAAAAGACCATCTGCCTCGCCATCACTCCCGCCATGAAAGCGCTGGGTATCAAGAACCGCTGCCGCATTTTTGAGATTCCAAAAACCGTGGAATACATTGTGGCGCCGCCCCGTATGCAGCGATATGTGGATGTCTCCGCAGATATTTATGCCATATACCTGAAATATATCGCCAAAGAGGACATCCATGTCTACTCCATCGACGAAGCTTTCATGGATGTGACAGACTATCTGGCGCTCTACCGTCTCTCCGCCAGACAGCTTGGTTTCCAGATCATGCAGGATATCTACGAACAGACTGGCATCCGCGCCTCCTGCGGCGTCGGCTCCAACCTGTATCTGGCCAAGGTTGCGCTGGACATCACTGCAAAGCACGCCGAAGACTTTATCGGTGAGCTGACGGAGGAGAGTTACCAGAAAACACTCTGGACACACAGACCCCTCACAGATTTCTGGCGCATCGGCGCAGGTACTGCCAAACGGCTTGACGCCTTCGGCATCCGCACCGTTGGGGATATCGCCGCCGCTGATGAAGATCTTCTGTATAAGCTGTTCGGAGTGGACGCAGAGCTGCTGATTGACCACGCCTGGGGCAGGGAGCCTGTCACCATAGCCGACATCAAAAACTACCGTCCCCGCACCAACTGCCTTACAAGCGGACAGGTACTCGGCTGCGACTATCCCTTTGACAAAGGGCTGCTCATCGTCAAGGAGATGATGGACCTTCTGTGCCTCGATCTGGTGGAAAAGAACCTTGTCACCCGCTCCGTCACCCTCCATGTGGGCTATTCTAACCGACTGGGAACCCCTTCAGCCCACGGCACGGCTGATCTGGAAATGGATACCAACTCGGACCGGATTATTCTCCCTGCGGTGACGGCCCTCTATAAAAGAATTGTCAGTCCCGAATGGCCGGTCCACCGCATCAATATTACCTGCAACCACGTGATGCCGGAGGAATACCACCAGTACAACTTCTTCGTGGATGCCGAAGAACTGGAAAAGAACCGCAAAGTACAGCAGGCAGTTATCAGCATTAAAAATAAATTCGGCAAAGACGCCATCCTGAAAGGCATGAATCTGGAGGAGGGCGCCACAACAAGGGAACGGAACCATCAGATCGGAGGACATAAGGCCGAGTAAATCCTCCATGCAGATGGTTATGCCGCCGGAAATGAGAGAAAAAATGACAAAGAAACCGAAATCCAAAATGCCAATAGAAGAAAGGGCCAAACAGTTTATGCCCTTTGCGGCGCTGCGCGGGCTGCCTGACGCCCTTGCAAAAAAGGAAAAAATTCTTGTCCCGAAAATCGAGCTCTCCCCGGAAATGGAGGAGGAGCTGGACAGACAGATGCATCTGCTCGCCAAGGGGCAGATGGCGACCGTGGTCTATTTCGAAAAAGGAGAATATATCAGGATAACCGGTCTGGTCGCCCGCATTGACGAGACCAGCCGGTTACTGCAGATCGTGAACACGAAGATTCGGTTTGAGGATATTTTGCAGGTGGAGGCGGGAAATCCTATATGTACTTAAAATATTTAAAATAATCCACCGTTTCCTGATAATCTGCTTCATCCACAAAAATATCCGCCGCCTTTCCCACCGCAAGGGCAAAATCAACGTACTGCATTTGAGAAAGACTTATATCTTTTTGAATCCGAATACCTTCATTGGTGCATATCGCCTGATGTTCATCTTCCGCGACGATGTAAACATTGCCTTTTGTTTTCATAAAATAGGCAGCCAGGTCTACCTCAAAAAATGATGTCTCCGGATATAAAAATATATAGGTATTCATTGATTCCTCCATATCATATTTACAGCAGTAATTCAATTAATGCATCACCGAAAAGTAGTTAATCAAAATCCCCTTAATATGATTATACCTTCTTGCATATGAGTTTTCCACACGAATCAACTGCAGGTTATGCTCTTTGCAAATTGCGTTTTTCTTTTTGTCCCTGTTCATGACAACATCGCTCTCAAAATGCTCTTTGCCGTCAAGTTCAATCGCCAGAATCGGCAGTTCTCTCTTACCAAACTTTTCATATACGACAAAGTCAAAGCGTCCGTTGTAAAATAAATCATTATAGCTCTCGTTCTCCTGAAACACATGCGCGATCGCGACCTCTTTATGTATCGTATAGCGACTTTGCGTCAGGAAAATATTTTCCAGCGCATGGGTCAGATTCTGCAGAAAAGCTTCTTCCGTAGCGCTGCTGAAAGGTTTTACTCCCAAAGCCCTGGATGCCGCCTGTTTCGGCGTCACTCGGGACGTTCCGTTGGACCACACATACTGCGCAAGCTCATATAAATCATCGGCGCCCTCCTTTTGGTGGAGACGTTCCAGATTCTTTTTGCTTGACAATACAATCAGTTTATCCTTCGCTCTGGAGGTTGCCACATTAATCAATTCCTTATTATTCTTAAGCCACTCATATGTGCCTGCCTGCGTCTGATCCGTGATTGCCGTGGAAAATAGAATAACATCCTTTTCATCACCCTGAAAAGCATGGACCGTCCCGCAGCTTACATTCGTCACCTTTGCACGTGCCAGCTCCTCCTCAATCAGCATCTTCTGATTCACAAAAGGCGTAATGACACCAATATTTTGATCGCGGTGCGACGCCGCATATTTCGCGATCTCTATGGCCTCCGCAGGCGCCGTATTTTTTACATCCGAAAATGCCTCCCGCATATCTACATAGAGAAGCGGCTGTGACTCTTTGCTCTCTGACAGGATATTCAGGCGGGAGTTATAGTATTTACGATTGTTAAACCCAATAATGCTCTTATGACAACGATAATGATTGTGTAAAAGCGTTTCATCGCTGACTGCATCACAGGCTAGATATGTCTTATAAATAGAATTTTTGCGGTAATCATACTCATCCGTAACCTTATAACGTTTCTTCAGTTTTTCATTCGTTATTTCATCCAATAAAATTACAGGATTAAGCTGCTGCGGATCGCCTACCAACATAAGGCTCTCTCCGCGCACAATCGGTACAAGTGAGACCGCGATATTACACTGGCTCGCCTCGTCCATAATCACCATATCAAACATTGGCATCGGCTCTCCAAGCCGGTGCGCGGAAATGCATGTGGTGACAATAATCGGGAAAATTTTCTGCAATTTTATAATGTTTGTTTTCTGTCCGAGATACTTGGTAAAAGCCTCAAGCTGTTTTCCCTCCTCTTCCATCTCCAAAATTTCCCTGAGATCCGCATTTCTGGGTGCATCAATTTTCTTTATGTATCCAGCGGATGTATAATAGAGATATTCTTTCAGGGTTTCAATATCTTTGTACAGAAGTGAAATTGCCACTTCCTCTGACACCGCTCCCGCTGCTTCCATCTTTCTGTTGATCTGCTCCTGCTGCCTGATTTTCAAATCTTCTTCGAAGGACATCATCTGAAAAGAAATCCCTTTTTTCTTCTCAAACTCAAGCACTCTGTCAATTGTCTCCTTTCGCTCCTTTAAATCCAATAAATCCTCGTATCGCTTCAGCATATCCGACAAACGCTTTGCACGGTTTTTGCGATCGTCCTTATTGCGGTCCAGCGTACGTTCAAACACCTTTATATTCCTTACATTCTCGTAAAGATGCTTCATCGTGACAAGCGCCGCTTTAACCTTCTCGTTATTTCCCAGACGAAGAATCGGAAACGGAATCGTCTTTCCTCGATATTTGATGGAAGATAGCTTTTCATACACGCCATTGATCGGATGATTATTATAAGATGCAAACAAGACCGTACGCTCATTGAAGAAAGCCGTCACAATCGTGTTGATAATGGTATTTGTCTTTCCTGTCCCGGGTGGTCCCTGAATATATGCCACCGGATATTTCATGGCATTGTGAATCGCAAGAAGCTGATCCATATTAATCCTTTGATTAATCAAGGCAATCGGATAAGTAGCCGTCCTTCTCGGCCGCTCCAATAAATCACCAAAAAACGCCCTGATCGGCACCGGCACTGCTTTCTCCTCCTGCCGGTACATCTTCATAATGGCCTGATATTCCTTATGTAAATCCAGCGCGATATCTGCCTCCAGTCCAATAATATAGGGCATGTCGTCCACATTGCTGCCGTCCCGTTTCATGCGCCGCATAATACAGTCTTTGATTTTTTCCTGATTTGCTTCAAAGTCGGCGAGCAGCTCATATTCATCCCCGTCCAAAAAACCGCGGATACTCTGTTTTGTTCCATCTATGGTAAATTCCGTACAGATTGTGATCTCCTCATCCGGCCTCAGTGCACGCTGTTTCACATCCAGATTCAGCTTGCGGTAAGCCAGGACATACAGTCCCTGCGTCATATGGATACTCAGAACATTCATGGCAAGCTGCCTGATCTGCAGTCTGCCGTCCGCATACTCTTTCTTCTCCGCCTGAAACTGAAAATTTTTTACGATTTCCTGAAACTGCTCCGCACTTAGCTGGTACAGCTCGCCCCTGACCTGGTCGTGGTCAAGATACCGCACAAGACTGAAATCCGATTGATAGGGAACCGAATCCAGGCGGTTACACATCTCAAGATAGCCGAGTATCTTCAAATTCGCGGTATTGTCAAAAATGGTATTATATTTATGAGGATTTAAGTAGATATCCTTAACAAGCGTCTCATTGACAGGATAATAAGAACCTTCTATGATTCTGGAGGTCTGAATGGCGTCTATATTGATTTTATCTAACTTTTCTACCGTATACTGTCTTAGATGAAAGCCTTCCACCGCCAGCGTGCGGCCGCGAACATCTAAATTGCGAATACCGATCCAGTATTTTGTAATCTGTTCCTGTTTGTTATGGTACTCGATACTTATCCATTTTCCTTCATGGATTGCGCGGAATATATCCCGAATAACCTCATTCATTGTCTTCCCCTTTTGCACAGTCTGATACAGCATACTGCTAAATGTTTCTGAACATTATTTTACATCTTTCATCGGAATATGACAATATGGACACAGCGGTATCGTGACAGCTCCATTTCAGACATATTTCAAGTAGCAAAATAGAAAATGTTGACTATTCCCTGTCGAAGATATATGATTGATTCTGTGAAAGCAGGGAAAAACTGCCAGAAATACGAATTTTTTCACAGAAGAGGAAGATTAAAAATGAAAGGGAAAATATATCTGTCGTTGGTTATGCTATTCGTCTGTACAGCCTTCACAGGCTGCGGCGCAAATGATATGCCGCAAGACGAACTGGAAATCATACCAATCCCGCAGGTTCAGACAGAAACATTGACAGATACCGACAATTTGCAATATGAGGCTTTTCTAAGAAATGAAACCAGCGTCAGCAATCCCTATGTGGAAGGCATGAATCTGACCGTTATGGATGATAAAATGTACGAATCTGAATTTGAGGACGCACAGAAAAAGTATGCTTATGTGGATGTAAACGACGATGAAAATCCGGAACTTATTTTCAAAATAAGCTCCAATACAAGCGAATTAATGTATATTTTGGGAATATGCAACGACGATCTGGTTTGTTTTGATGTATTTGAAACACATACAAGAAATATAGCATTCGGCGTGTATGATTATGGCTTTGTCTGGGAGTATCAGAATTATGACGACTTTGGAATGACGTTCTATACCTATACTGCGGACGGCCAGCGCATGGAAGCCAGACATTTTACGGAAGAAAACAAGGCGGATATTGCTGCCTATGAGGGGGATGATCCGGAATGGATTGACTGGGAATATAATTAACGCTCCCCCCTTTCAGCGTCTGTCAAAACCGGGCATATCCGATTCTGGCAGACGCTATCTATTTCTATCCCTGTCATTTCTTTTGCAGCAGATCCGCCCGGATATAGCACGCCCCCACAGAATCATCCGGCGGCTCCGAAAGCGACTCCTTGTCCAGAAGATACCACATCTGTCCGTCTTTTCCCTCTTCCTTTCCCAGAACGGTGACGATTTCTCCCTCTCCAATCAGACCGACTACCAGCTCTCCACCGGCGCCTTCCCTGATATTACATACAGGCATTGCCACAGTCATCTCCTGCGGGAACGTTTCAGCCTCCTCATCTGACTGCGCATTTACATCCTCTTCCATATCCCCGAACAGTTCTTCTATCTCCGCTTCTGTCATGTATGCCGCGCCTGTGATCTTCCCATCCTCTGCGCGGATGATCTTCACATTGACCGTCCCAGCCGGATTCATGTCCAGCGTATAGAAGGATTGATTCGGCCTGTGGATATCCAGAAAGATATTGACAAGCTGTCCCTTATAATAATAGTTCTTCCCGTTTTTTGTGACACCGACTGCCCGGTACTGCGCAAGCTGCTCTTCTTCCAGCGCCTTTTCGACTTCATCACACTCTTCTTCCATGTCCATCTTATCATAGAGCATCGACTGGAAATTTAACTTCTGATCCGTCAGCGCACGGTCCAGCCATCCCTCCAGCGTCTCCTCATCCATCACTTTCGCCAGAATGGAGAAAAAGGCAATACTGCCGTCCGCATAGAGTTTCTCTGCAAAGGACTGTATCAGCGGGCTGTCCGCGTCAAGCGCCAATACACTGACAGAAAAGAACTGCGTCGCATCGTCCGCATAAATCCTGTCAAGCCAGGCCTCCTGTTGCGTTTCATCCAGCTTGCAAAATGCAATGTAAAACTGAGGCAGGCTGCGCGCCCTGTAATATTTTTCGGCATCCGCTGCCGCGTCTTCACTCGTGCCTGCCCGTTTGTCCGTTGCAGACGTTTCAGCGCTTTCCGGCTCCGCGGCGGCAGCCGGGTATGCCCCAAGGAAAAACGCACCCAGAGCAATGCACGTTGTCAGTCCAATCGTAAGGATTCCTGCTGCTTTCGTTTTTTTCTTACAGCTCATAATAGCACCCAACCTTTCTCTCAACAATTCCTTATTGGCGCTCATGGTAAGGGCGGCAAGGGGCTCCCTGCCGGTTCCGGCCGCCGTCATGGTGTCAAGCAGCGTTTTCCCGTAATCCGCCGCATGACCGTACCCCATTTTTGCAACCACCGCCTCATCACAGGAGAACTCACACGCTCTTTCCATCTCCCGTCTCATCAAATAGACAAACGGGTTGAACCAGTGCAGGCACACCGTAAGCTGTACCAGCCATTTATAAAGGATATCCCGCCGCTTATAATGTGTCAGCTCATGTACCGCCATATAACAAAATTTGTCTTCCTGTACATCCGCGCATGGCAGCACGATGCAGGGATGAAAATAGCCGACTAACATCGGTGAGGAGACATGTGGGTTCACACTAAGCTCTATTGCCCTTGCGATCCCCATCTGCTGCGCGGTCACAGAAAGACGGTCCAGAAGCGCAACGTCACCGACCGGCTCCGCCCCTGCTTTCACATATTTTATATAACTCTGGTAAACGGTGATTTTTCGTATCAGCATACCCAAGGCCACGGCCAACCAGATCACCCACAAGTATTTGCCTGTCAAATCTATCCCTTCTGAAAGGGAAAAGCTGGTATCCTTTTCCGTGACATTCTGTCCGTTCTCCCACATGGGACTCTGCACAAGACCCTGCCCGGCGCTCTGCCCGCTTTCCTGCACAGAATTCTGTCCGCTATTCTGCGAAGTCGAATACGCCTTCTGCGCCATCTGCGTGGTCATACCGTCTGCCGCCTGATATACCTGCCCCATCAGACTGACCTCCGGCCCAAAAGGTATAAGAAGCCGCAGCAGGACAACCAGCCATATATAATACTGCCACTGCCTGCTGAGCCTGTTTCTCAAAATCATCCCACCGAAAAGCAGCAGCAGAATGAGCAGAGTGCCGGACAGCGACATGGACAAAACCGTCTTAAAAATGAGATTCATCGCTTTCCTCCTTCCAGAAGTTCCTTTAGCTCCTCGTACTCCTCCTGAGTGAGCAGATCCCCTGTAATCAGGTTGGTGACCAGCCCCTTCACATTCCCCTCATAAATCTTATCTATAAAATGCTGGGTCTGTGCCGTCTGGTATGCTGTCTCCAGAATAAGCGGCGTATATTCGTTTCGCCGCCCGATTTTCGTCGCACTCAGATACCCCTTGCTGACAAGCCGGGATAAAAGGACGATCAGCGTATTTTTCTGGCAGGGCTTTCCCTGCGCCGCCAATTCGTCCATAAGATAAGAAAACAGCGTGGTCTTCTCCGGGTTTTCCCATATGATTTTCATAATTTCATATTCTGCGTCGGACAATTTTTGCAGCATCTGTACCTCTCCTTTATGTATAACAGCTTGTTATGCTTATAATATAACGCATTGTTATACTATTGTCAAGGCCAACTTCATCCGATCATTCCATGCGCTATATTATGCCAACGGTTCTTTCATCCACGACATTAAGCCTCTCAGTTCGGCTCCAACCCTTTCAATCCCGTGTTCCGATTCCATCTGCTTCTTCGCATTGAAATAAATTCTTCCCGACTGATTCTCAAGCAGCCAGTCCCTCGCAAACTTTCCTTCCTGCACATCCTTGAGGACGCCTTTCATTGCTCTTCTCGTCTCATCCGTGATGATCTTCTCGCCGGTTATGTAGTCGCCGTATTCCGCCGTGTCGCTGACAGAATACCGCATCATTGTCAGGCCGCCCCTGTTGATCAGATCAACGATCAATTTCATTTCATGACAGCATTCAAAATATGCCATTTCCGGCTGGTAACCGGCCTCAACGAGCGTTTCATACCCGGCCTTGATCAATGCGGAAACGCCGCCGCAAAGCACTGCCTGTTCCCCGAAAAGATCTGTCTCTGTCTCCTCTTTGAAAGAAGTTTCTATCACGCCGGCTCTTGCACCGCCGATGCCAAGCGCATAGGCAAGCGCTTTTTCCCTTGCACTGCCGGAAGCGTCCTGATGAATTGCTATCAGACACGGCACCCCTTTTCCCTCCAGAAACTGGCTCCTGACGGTATGACCGGGACCTTTGGGCGCAATCAGAAATACATCGACAAACGGCGGCGGCACAATCAGCCCGTAATGAATCACAAACCCATGTGCAAACAGCAAAGACTTACCCTCAGTCAGATTGGGCGCAATGGACTGCTCATACAGTTTCGCCTGTTTCTCATCGTTGACCAGCATCATGATTATGTCCGCCGCTTTTGCCGCTTCCGCTGCCGTAACTACCGTCAGCCCGGCCGCCTCCGCCTTTGCCCAGGATTTACTTCCCTGATACAACCCTACAATCACATCTACCCCACTTTCATGCAGATTAAGCGCATGCGCATGCCCCTGACTGCCATAGCCTATAATCGCAACCTTTTTCCCTTCTAAAGCCTGAAGATTGCAATCCTGTTCATAATAAATTTTTGCCATTGATTTGTCCTCCTGTAAAATAAATGTACGATAGAAAACAGCCGCAAGCTACCTGCTTACCTTACCGACCATTTCCTGCATGATCTGAACCATTCTGCCACGATTTCCTTCCTCTTCTATAAAACGATTGACCACCATATCATGCAAAATATAATCTTCCATCAGATAAATATGGCTTGTGTCTTCCGTATAAAACGCATCTTTATCCATTTCTGCGGAATAGCCATACAACAGCTTTTTCCCATCCGCCGAAAGAATGAACCAGCGCATATTTTCCGGCATATTGTGTATTTTACTGTCAAAATGTCTCTCCATTCCCTCCAAAGGAGTTGGAATGTCGTGGCTGATTCCCAGCACATGGCATCCCCGGCTTTTACATTCCTCCAATTCCGGTAAAAGCAGTGCATACATCTGATTCCACATGGAAACCATCACATACTGATCCGCTTCTTTTATAAGCCGTCTGCAGTAAGCGGTTATATTTTCTTTCCCCTTTACCGTAAAAACATAGATATCCTGTTTCGAATCCTCCATTTCCAAATCCTGCAGGCCACGCTTTACTTCCTCGTAATCGCTTTCCCATTCCTCCCTTACTCTCTCCAGAAATACTTCGCTCGGCACGGGCGTATAAAGCTTTATACCCTCGCTGCTTTCTTCCATCATGGCAAGCCCTCCTTTTGCAAGGGATTCCAGCACATCATAAACCCTCGCCCTCGGTATGCCGGATTCCCTGCTGATTTTATAGGCATTCGCCGTCCCGATTTTAAGCAGGCCTGCATACGCCTTCGCCTCATACAGATTGAGTCCAAATTTTTGTAATTTATCAATCATCTCATCCTTCATCTGATACCTCCTATTTTTAGTTACTACTTTAATAGTAACTATATCATTTTGCTGATTGAGTGTCAATCCCCTGTAAACGGAAATCGGGCAGACGGAGCGATAAAAAGAAACAGCAGCTTGTCCAATGCGACAGGCTGCTGCCCTAAGTGCTATCAAATCAGTCCGATGTAATACGGCATTCCCTGCAGCCAAAATACGTGCCAGGCCCTATTGGTCCGCCTCAATATTCTCTGTCTCTCCAGCCAGATGTTCCAGCGCAGACTCCGATACTCTTCTTGAAGTGTCCGTAATCAGCCCCAAAAAAGCCTGATCATGCCTGACAGTTGTAATCGATGTCTGCCATAGCTGATATCGAAAAGCTCCCCTGTCACGGCATCTATCATTACACCGCAAAAATGTTTCTAAATTGTAAAAAAGCGCTTCAAAGCCAATCCAAACATCATTGCCGATTACAATATCGCCTTTATTGTCCCATGCGCCTGTAATATCTTTTACGTCCAATCCCTACTCCTCAAAATATTGGAAATGGGTATGTTGAGAACGACCATCTGTTCGGAATGGAGGCGGAGCCATGCGAAATCATATTTCTATAAATCTGCTGCCGGCATTCCTTAACTGATCTGGGGCTTTGCCTTCTCCTATCACGACAACCCTTTTCCCACATGCACGGAGTTGCCGAATTGCCTCCACATAGCCTTTATCAGATGTTGCCATGCAAACGATATCAACATTCTTATATTGGGCAATTTCCTTTTTCATATCCTTCTGCATTTTTCTGTCCACTTTATTTTTTGCAGGACCACCAAATAAACGGATATCTGTTATGCCATATTCCCTTGCCTTGGCAGACCATCCTCTGGTGCTGTTATCATTTTGCAGCCCATACACCCTGTTGGAAAAAAGAATTCCCTGCTGTCTTACCACGTCCATAATAGCTTCCGCTTTTTTGCAGCTGATATTTTCCCCATCTATAAACAGAGCTGTATTTTTCTTTTTATTCATCTGACTCATATTCCTTTTCCTCCGTTCCCAACCAATCCTATAAGCCGCATAAAAATTTATTGTTTTTCCCGGAACCATTCCAGCAATTGGAGTCCCTTTTCATTGATTTCCAAAAACCACATATCGTCTTGGCCTTTATCCGATACGGAACGGTAATTTGTCACAGCCTCAAGTCCGTCCCGAATATACATAGCGTTATTTTGACTTCCATAATAACCTTTTTCCCACAAATCCGGCTTAAAATCACACATTCGGAGCACTTCCTCAGGTATATCTTCCCTGAGAGTATTCCACTGGTTTCCATCCGCAAGATGGATTTTCCCCTTTTCCAGAACAGGAAGAATGATTTTTGCCTTTTTCATAGATACCCGCATACAGAGAGCATCATCCGCCTCGTATCTCTCAGGATCATCTGTCCACAGCGCCATATCATCTTCCGATTTGACTCCCTCATCGATAAACTCACAAATCAGTTCCTTTGAGAGCTTCTTCACATTAAACTCCGACTCCGGATGCAATTTAAGCACCTTCATCAGGAAATCAGTCCGAACATACTTTATCACCCTATGCAGCCCGTCCACCTGATTCATAAACTGAATGCTTCCCACCCTCTCAATAAATCCATACGGAATCTTTTTGAGGTCATCATATAACGTATTATAATCAATCACCGTCTTCTTCGAATATTCCGCATCATAAATATACAAAAGTCCAAACAACTCCTGCTGCGCCAGGTTCAGATGCAGGGTATCAACAATATCATTCGTCTGCCTGTCAAACAGAAATGCCGGCCACCTGTCCGGACGCTTTTTGTCCTCCTCAATAAGCATCTCCTTGATCAGCTTCTCGACGGGGACATTAAACACATCCGCCAAGTCCATATATCGATGATTCTCTATCCTTGTTTTCCCGCTCTCCCAGTTCTGGACCGATAAAACACAAACATGCATTTTATCTGCAAGCTGCTCCTGCGTCAGCCCGGCATTCATTCTACATGTTTTAATAAATTTTCCCATATCCACCGTCCCCATATTATCAACTATCATTTTGCAGTACAACCAATCAATATTATATATAATACAAAGTTTTACTTTGTGTCAATATATCTGTCAAAACAAGCCGGGATAAAAAGACGGTCATCGTGTTTTTTAATATAACGATCTGTTATACTTTCGCCAATAGTTTTTTGATTGACAAACTATACCGAAAAAATGACTATTTATACCAAAAGCTTGCCTGGACATATCTTTTTTTATAAAATAATAAAGGTTTTTTGTTTTTTATTAATACCTTGGGCAAAACTTTTTAACATTTTGTGCCTGAGCAAAGCGAAAGGAATGGATGTAGATTATGAAGCAAATGATCGGAGCAAGCAAGCGCGGAAATTTGCAGGAAGCGCTCAACGCGGGGAAAATAACTTCTCCGGCACTTCTTGTACTAATGTCGAACAATGTCGAACGCAGATCAGTTTGAGGAACATGTGGCACAGCTTGAGGCCGCCTTTCCCGGAGTGCCCAGCATCGGATGTATCGGTATGAGCTATGACAGACAGGTAATCGAAAAAGGAGTTATGGTAGTCGCCTACACGGAAGGCGTTACAGCCACGGCCAATGTATTGGAACAGGTATCCAGTATGCCTGTCAAATACATAAAGCGGCTGCAAACGGATTTGGAAAAAATACATGCGTCTTCAAACAATACCGTATGTATTAATTTCTGTACGGGAAATGACGCCTGCGTACTGACTACCATGTGCAGCGTTCTCGAAAACAGAAAAGCCGCTCTGATAGGTGGTACCGGCGATGCCGGCAGGGTTTCCGCCAACGGAAAAATTTATGAGGACGCGGCAGCCTACGCCATACTCAAAAACAACGCGGGTAAGATAAAAATATATAAAGAGAACATTTACCAGCCAAGCGGAGATTGCAGGCTGATTGCCTCCAAGACAAAGAAAGACGGCTACCTGATCGGCGAGCTGAACGGCAGACCGGCAAAACAGGTATACACGGAAATACTGCAGATTGATGAGAAAGCAATAGAAAGCCAGACATTCAAAAATCCTTTCGGTAAAATTATCGGAACCGATACGAGTATCGTTTCCGTGAAAGGAACGTCAGGGAATGCGCTTTCCTGTTTCAGAGCCGTCAAAGATTCGGATGTGCTGACGATTCTTGAGGCAAAGGACACTTTCCGGGTTGTGGGAGAAACCATCTCACAAATCAAGAGGGATTTTACCCGTGTGTCAGCGGTTTTTTCCATCAACTGTCTGTTCCGTTACCTGTATTTCAAGCAAAACGGCGAATTACAGCAGTATCTGGATACGATGGGCACGCTCGGAAGCCATGCGGGCTTATTTGGCTACGGGGAACATTATAACGACCAGTTCCTGAATCAGACTATGACCTGCGTCGTGTTTGAATAGCGGAAGGAGGAGATACGATCATGTTTAATCGGAAAACAAAAGCGGAGAAAGCCGCTGCAGAACAGAATACATTGACGCAGGAAAAGCCTGACTGCTATCCTGTCATCCACACGGTACACAGCATAGAAAATTATCGTCGCCAGATCCTTCTGAAAGAGATTGACTCCTTACAGGGGCTGGCCCAAATCAGGAGTTCCTTCGATGATGTGCTTGAAAAAGAAAACAAAATGAAAGAACAGATGAGTGTATTTCAGGAACGTTTCCTTCACGTAGGAGAAATTTCAGAACAGTTCGGAACCGTAAAAATGCAGATTGACGACTCCGTAAAGCTTGCACAGCAACAGGTAGACGGCTTGAAGGAAAGTTCCGGACAGGTGCAGAAATATTTCGATGAAATACAGGAAACCTTTTCGGATTTTCAGACAGCCGTGCAAAAAATCAAACAGTGTATGGAAGAGATTGTGTCCGTTGCCAACCAGACCAATTTACTTGCCCTCAATGCCTCCATCGAGGCGGCCAGAGCCGGGGAACAGGGGAAAGGTTTTTCCGTTGTGGCAGAGGAAGTAAAGAAGCTGGCTGAAGGAATTAAGGTTCTTGCAGGTACGGTAGATTCCAGCATAAATGATGTGGAATCCAGTACCGAGAAGCTCAATAACAGCATCAATACTTCAAAGGATGCCCTTGGTCAGAGTCTTATGGAAGTAGATGCCACATATGATGTGTTTGGCAAAATTATTACCGTGTCGGATGGCGCTACCGAGGTACAGTCACGAATTGGAGAAGCCATTGCGGTATCCGAAAGTGATTTCAAAGAGCTGAATCAGACTTTTATGAAAAACCAGCAGCAGTACGAACAGGTAACCAGTTATATCGAAAAAGCGGATGAGCTTGGCACGGCAAAGAGCGCATTGTTCAGCGCTCTGGATGATATGCTCTGCCAGATTGAGCCTATGATAAAAGAGATAGATGCATCCATGTAAATCCTTGCTTTTAGCATTTGACAGAGGTGTACGAAATCGGTACACCTCTGTTAAGGTGGATCACCTATCCGCCGCTGCCGTCCACATGTTTCCGGCTTTCTACTGGTGATCATGCTTTGAAATACTTATCAAAAAACTTGTAAAAAACAATGCATAATCCCATAGGCAGACCAAATAACACACCACCGATCACAATTCCTATAACCAGTTGGCATGCGGAAAAGTAATCTGCCATAAAATAATTTCTTAATCCGAAAGCAGAATTGACAAGGAAAACCGTCCCGCTCATCAAGCCCGGAGATACTTTCCTGTCCTTGATCGTATAGAAAAAATGGTCGCCAAAATTAATGATTCCCCATATGAGGATCGCCACGCCAAAGCACGCAGACTTATGATTGCATACATACAGAAAGACTGATATAAGAAGCATTGGATAATAAAGGAACAGATTGTTCGCCATCCAATGTGCATGTGTCATATGATAGGGCAGCCATCTATGCTCATACATCCATTTCGGGAAATCACCGACAGCTTCCTCAAACAAATGAAACGGTAAATAAATTACCAGATTAAAAAATACGAAATACGTCATGTTCATTTTTCCAGCCTCTCTTTCTCCCATTCCTGCTCAAAATTCTGCTGCCATTTTTCCAGTGTTTCTAAAAGCAAAAACTGTTGTTCCAGTATAGTCCGCCCAAATAATGGAATATCCGTATGCTTAGGCAGCTGCTCCATAATCTGCGTTTTAGTGTTATGAATACTGTTTCTAATATTGACGATACATTCGTCTGCAAAGTCTTCATCAAACAATGCCATATTCACAATAACCGCATTAAAATCTAAAAACACCCTTGTTTCCGCTGAGGAAAACTTTATCATCAACTCTTTCACGGTCTCTTTTCCCCTAGGCGTTATGGTGTACACTGTTTTTTCAGGCATATTGCCATTCTTAACGGTTTTACTGACCACATATCCCTTTTTTTCATATTGAACCACTTTCTTGTAAACAGTGAATGAACCCATTTTTACCCATCTTGACAAGTTTCGAGATTCAATTTGTTTTTGTAAGTCATACGCACTTTTGGGACCTTGGCATATCGATCCCAAAATAATCAGATCTATCGTGGACATAATCCGCTAACCTCCTTTACTGTATTATCTAATACTGTATTATACAGTATTTATGTAGTTTGTCAACTCCACCCTAAAACACATCTCCAATACCATAAAAGTTTCAATCATAGAATGAAATCTACCTCCCGTTCCCTCCGTTGCCTCCACAATGTAACTTGCTGTAATGACGAATACACCACCAAGACCATTGTCCACAAAATAGACCTCTTTAACTTCACAATCCCCTTCTATTCCCTTATCTGCACGAAGATACAATCCTTTCGGAAGCTCGGAACCCATTATATCAGATACATTCAGTTCCTCTAACAAACGCTCCACATGCTCTCTAATCTGTGCCGCCATCACCTGTCCCGCAGGCGGTAATTATCGCATAAAAAAGACTATAACCATTATCGCCATAGTCCTTTTCTATCTCTACAAGCATGTTTTCTCTGTATAATCCTCAACCATTACTTTTTGGTGGGATATGCTGCGTACTACACCGCCTCGCTAAAGAGCTGAAATCCCATCACCACAACACCCAGCACCACCAGCACGATACCCGTCGCCCGGTTCAGCGTTTTCGGCTCCGCCTTATTGGCAAAGACGGCCGCAATCCTTGCCCAGATAAAGGTAAAGACCACACACAGCACCCACACCGGCCAGTTCGGCAGTCCTCCTATGGTAAAGTGGGAAACAGCCCCCGTAAAGGCGGTAAATGCCATGATAAACACGCTTGTACCGACCGCAGTCTTCAGCTCATAATGGAGGACTGATGTCAAAATCAAAAGCATCATCATGCCGCCGCCCGCACCGACAAAGCCGCAGATGAACCCGATTGCCACGCCCGCTATCAGGGACTGCACCGCCCGTTTCTTTGCGGAAACCTCCCCCATCGCCTCCTTCGTGGTCATAACAGGCTTTACGATAAACTTAATACCCAGCAAAAACGTCATAAACACAGAGAATCCGCCCATCGTCGCCGACGGCACCAGGCTTGCCACATAACTGCCCACTACCGTGAAAACGAGCACACTGCCCATCATAATCAAACCGTTTCTAACGTCCAGATTTTTATTCTTCCCATAGGTGTACGCCGACACCGCGCTTGCCAGCACATCGGAGGACAGGGCAATCCCCACCGCCATATAGGGATCCATATCAAGAAACGTGATCAGCATGGGGCTGATCACGGCCGCCGCGCTTAAGCCCGCAAAGCCCGTCCCCAGACCAGCTCCCATGCCTGCAAAAAAAGTCACCACAACCATCCAAAACCAATTCATTTTAATCCCGTCCTTTCTGCATTTCTTTCATATTGCTTTCCAATATATACAATACCTGAAAAAAATCCTCTTTCTGCCGTTCATCCACATTTTTGAACATCTCCCCGGCAAACTGGCTCTGCAGCTGCCTGCCCTGCTCCACGACCGGTCCGGCCTTTTCCGTGCACACAAGCCGTATCTTTCTCCTGTCGCCGGAACTTTTCTCCCTCGTCAGATATCCCTCCCTCACCAGGCTCTCCACGTTGACGGAAACCAGATTGGCCTTGATATATCTGCACTCGACAATATCCCGGGCTGTATCAAATTCCGGATTATTGGCCAAAAACATCAGGATATCGAAGGCTGTCTGCGGCATTCCGATCTCCTGGCAAAGCGGTTTGCACTTAGCGTTGTATGACTGCATAATAGTGCGCGCAATCCTTATTATCGCTTTCATGTAACTTCTCCTTCCTGTTAGTTCAAAATTGAATATTTCAATTTTGAACTAATTTTAATATAAAAAAAGGCACCTGTCAATATGCAGGTGACCTTTTTCTCCCCGGCAGCCAGACCGGATACAAATTGTTGTCTTTTAGACTTTATGACTCAATCAACTCAAGCAGATTGTTCGTGATATCAGCCATGTTGGAAGATACCTCTTTCGTGTTCTGGGAGATATCCACATTTTCAGTCACTACGTTGGAAATCTGCGTCAGCTGCCTGACGGCGAGATCCACAATGGAAACATTCTTCTGTACCATGTGGGATATCTCTTCCACATCCTTTCGGGACTGTTCAATATTCTGCACTACCAGACCAAAAGTACTTACCGTCTGCTCTGTAATGTCCTGTCCTTCCTTTACGGCCTTCAGGGAATTCGTAATCAGTTCATTCGTCTCCTTCGCGGCCTGTGCGCTTCTCGCGGCAAGTTCACCTACCTGGGAAGCCACTACGGCAAATCCTCGGCCCGATTCTCCCGCTCTGGCAGCTTCAATGGATGCATTCAGGGAAAGCAGGTTCGTCTGCTCGGCAATCGAATTGATCTCATCAATAATTTTCTCAATCTGCATGGACATATCGCTGATCTTCTGCATGGAATTCTGAAGCTGTGTCATCTGCGACTGCGTCGTTACAATTTCCCCGGTGGTCGCTGCTGACGCGGAGGTAATTTCATTAGATGCATTTACACTGTTGTTCAGTTCCTGCGTAAGCTGCTCCATAATCTTCTCCAGATCGGAAACCGCCTGCTCCTGTCTCTCTGTGCCATTGTATATACTGTCCGCATTCTCCAAAGTCTTCCCGGACACCTGACTCAGTTCCCGGCATGCGTCTTTCACATTCTGAATCAGCATTCGGTTGCTCTCCACATCCTGCTCCTGCTGATCCAACAGTTTCTCATTTTCCCGGATATTCTGGCAGATACTCTCCACCATTGTATTAATACTGGATGAAAGCTGCTCATACTCCGGCGTGCCCTTTTCATCTATGATAATGTTAAAATTACCCTCCGCAATTTCCTTCGTGCGATTGGTGATATTGTTGATTCCCTGCACAATCTTACTGTCAACCATCCGATTGATCATGACAAGCAGCACCCCAAAAATCAGAAGCATGCTGAAGGATACGATAAGTGTCTGACTGCGGCGCGCCGCGTAGTATTCGGAAGTGGGAAGGAATGTCCCGATTACCATATCCCCGTCTCCTTCGGCATAATAGTATCCGGATGTCCCATTAATTTTTGCCTTTCCATGTCCAACAAACTCCTGCGGGAAACCAGCCTCGACTGCCGCCGTGCCTACCAGCGCAGTGTCCGGATAAGCAAGCAGCAGTCCGCTCGCCTTATCAATCGCGTACACATAACCGTTTATGCCAAAATCAATTTCGTTAAGCACCACGGATATGTCTGTGCCTGCCAGCGCTTTCTCCAGAACCTCCGGCCGCATACCCACCTGCACAAACCCTTTCGCGTCCTTTCTGGCCACGCCAATATACTGCATGATAATCCCATCCGCCACATTCGCCTGCGGTTCCTGCACAATCTCTATGGACGGATCGTTCACAATCACCATAAAGGCATTCGACTGTTCACCGCTCTTCATATCAAACCCCACATAAGCGTCAACCGTGCTGCTGGTGATAATGCCCTCCTCATCGATGATATGTATCTCGCTCACCATCAGCCTGTCCTTGATCTCAAGCAATTTTTCCTGATCGTCCGCAAGGGCGGGCTGCGCCGCAAGCATATCGGCAAAAGCTCTTGCCTTGGCCAGATTGTTCTCTCCGAGGTTCTCCGTAAGCTGCGCAATGTTTTCCTCGTTGCCGGCCAGCTTTTCCCGCACGTCAGCCAGCTTGCTCTCACTGGAGGACATATTGCTGTAATTGTTTGTAACCGTCTGCAGAATAAATATGGCGGCAATCGTAACCGTCAGCGCCACAACCATGTAGATAAAAAGTCTTTGTGTAAATATTTTTTTCATAGTGTCCTTATCCTTTCTGGCAATTTTACACAACTATGTGACATGGTAAAGCTTCTCAAAAGCCGATGGTTTTGTCACGTCTTATCTACGATTGTATATGGAATTTCCACATTTTTCAATACTTATTGACAATTTACTTCATTGATTTCGACCCGCAGATTGCTTTCTGATGCTCCGCGTCACTGGATCCCGATCGTCTCCACCACCGACATCTCCCGGATTCTCCGCACCGGTCCCGACATAGCCGCCGCTGCAGATAAAATCATCACTGCCGCAATGATGAGACATTCCTTGCCCGGCACGCTCCACGCGTCCCCCCATCTTACCGTAATCGCATGCCGGTACAAATAATAATGGAGCGGCAGTCCAAGCAAAAGCCCCTCCGCCAGCCCGCCTGCAAGATAAGCGAGCGTCTCCGCCGCAATCATGGACTGTAACTGCCTGATACTGATCCCAACGGCTCTCATGGCGCCGTACTGTCTCATCCGCGCGGACACACTCATGCCGACACTGTTGATGATATTGAAAGCCGCAATCAGAGCAATGACCGCCAGAAAGCCATAGACAAACATTGCAAAAGAAAAATAAACCGCCCGCGTTTCCCTGTTGTTTTCCCGGCTGTCAGAAAAGCCATATGCATCCCCCGCCTCACTGCGGATTTCTTCCGCCGCGGCATCCGATTTATCTTTTAACTGAATATCGAGAATCGTGTATCCGGTTTCACCTGTCAGCTGCTGAAACAAATCTTCGGAACAGATCATCGTACCCACATTCTCGCCACTGTTAAAAGGCACATGGCCAAGAATCCCAGCCACTTTTACCTTCTGCATGCCCATGCCGGTCTCCAGTTCTATCTCATCTCCCACCTCTGCCGCAAATCCAGGCTTTTCCACCAGGAGAACGCCATCCCCGTCTCTGACGACTTCCATGTCTCCCTGCTGCAGGTCATCCGACGCCCAGCCAAACTGGTAATCCTCATAGGAAAGCAGCATGACGGTTTTGTCTTCTCCCCGCATATGCGCCGGCAGGTCATAAGCAAAACTGCGCCCGAAAATCCGCTTAACATCCACATTCCCTCTCAGCTCAGTGTACAGGGAATCTGGTATGGAACAGGAGTTATCGGGACTGACTATGGAGATGTCCGGCGTATATGGCCGCAGCGTCACAATCGCATGTTTCATAAAATCAATCCCTATACCAAATCCTAAAAACAAAATAATGCTGAAAGCAAAAGAGGATGTCAGTAAAATCAGATTCTTCCTGCTGCCCGCCGCATGATGCAGTCCCAGCGCCGTCTCCACATGCATCCGCCCGGTATGTGCCGCCCGCTTTGCGGCAAACACCGTATCGGCGTTGCCGGAGACAGCAGTCAGAGGCGAGACCGCCGAAGCCTTGCGTGCCGGTTTCCGGCTTGCCACGAGCACTGTCAACAGTCCGATCAGGATCCCGAAAACCAGACCCGGCAGGCTGACTCCAAAGCCCGGCATTTCTCCAAACCATGTGGGCATAATCACCTTCAGCATCCTGCAAAGCCCCCACACCGCCACCACGCCGATGAAAAGCCCTGCCGGAATCGCCTTAAGGCACCAGAAAAGCGCCTCCATCCGCACATAGCGCTGCACCTGCTTTCCTGTCGCGCCCAGACACCGCATCATTCCGAAAAATTCCGTCCGCTGCGCCACACTGCTGTTCATACTACCCAGAATCATCATCATCCCGGAAACCGCCACCAGCACCGCCAAAATAAAAGCAATGAGGTAAAGTCTCAAAATATATCTGTCACTGCTCTGCATCTGTGTGCCCATCAATTTGGTATTTTCACTGACATTATCCTCCGGTATATGCAGTTGCTCGCAGATATCCCTGATTGCCTTCTGCATCCTGCAATGCGGCACAAACTCCACATAATAAACAAAATCCTCCTGAAGCGTCGCCTCTCTGAAACAGGACAGATAGGTATCCGTATTTACAAAAAGGCCGAAAGCGTCCGTCTTTAACATCATGGAGGTATCTTTCACAAAACCGCTGATTCTAAAAAACAGGGAACCATCAGGCGTTGTCATCTCCACCTCGTCCCCTATTCCCAGTCCCAGCCTGTTCCTCATGCTCTCCGTCACAAGCGCCTCCTCCGTTCCTTTCGGGAAGCTTCCCTCAAGCAGTCTGGCCGCCGGATAGATTTCAAAGAAAGTTTCGTCAAACCCGCACAGGACTGTCTGCACCCCGCCAACCTCATAGTCCATATCCAGCTTGTAGTTTGTCGCCGCGTAGCGGGTCACCGTCTTTACTTCCGGCCTTGCGGCAAGGAACGCTGCCTGTTCCTCATCCAACTTCTGGAACATCACATGCCATGCGCCGTCCGTCATAATAGCCTGATTTTTCTGGCTCTGCAGAAACATATCCGCCATACCGAAAATCGCAGAGATCAAAAAGACGGAGATCACAATGCACCATCTTGTCATACGAGTCTGTCTGCGGTGAATCTTCGCCGAAACGGGAATCAGATCAAGATAATTTTTCATTGACATTCCCTCCCAAATCAGTCAAAATTCCATCCGCCACCCGCATGACCCGGTCTACCGAGGTAATCAGATTCGGATTGTGCGTAATCATTAATATGGTCTGTTGATACTGTCTGGACGCCTTCGTGAGAAGTTCCATCACTTCCCTGCTGTTCTTTCTGTCAAGATTCCCGGTGGGCTCGTCCGCCAGTATCAGTTTCGGCCTTGTAATTAACGCCCGGCCGATCGCCACACGCTGCTGTTGCCCGCCGGAAAGCTGCCCCGGCAGATGCCCGCGCCTCTCCTGCAGTCCCAGTACCTCCAGAAGCTCATCCACCTGACGGGAATCCGGCTTCTTATAATCCAATAAAAGCGGGAAAATAATATTCTGTTCCACATTGAGTTCCGGGATTAGATGAAATGCCTGAAAGATGAAGCCGATGTTGCGGCGTCTGAAAATCGTGCGCTCCTCCTCCCCCATGGCGAACAGGTTCTGTCCGTCCAAAAGAATCCTGCCGTCTGTAGGTTCATCCAGTGCGCCAATACAGTTTAAAAGGGTGCTTTTGCCGGAACCGGACTCTCCGATTACCGCCGCAAACTCCCCTTTTTGAAGTGAAAAAGAGACATGCTTTAACGCCTCCACTTTCGCCTCGCCCTTTCCGTAAGTTTTACACAAATCCTGTACTTCCATGATTACCATTGTATTGCCAATTCTCCTTTCCAAAGCAGCTTGCCGCTGTAAAGCGTACCGGAAATCCCAACTTTCCGCCAGCGCTCCAAGCCTTTATGGCAAGGATAGCAAAACCAGCTTACAATCCCATGAATGCAACCTTACGAATCAGTAAGAAAAGAAATAGTGAAAACAGCGCCCTGTCCCGGCGTGCTGCTCACCGAGAGGATGCCGTCCTGTCCTTCCACAATGGATTTGGCGAGGGACAGTCCCAGCCCGATTCCCTGTCTGCCGCCATCCCTTTTGCTGCGGTAAAACCGTTTGAACACATGCGGCAGGTCTTCCGTAGCGATACCGCATCCGTCATCTGCCACCGACAGCCGGAACATGGCCGGGGATTTTTCCCATGAAACGGTAACCGTACCGTCCTCCCCGGTATGATCCAGCGCATTCTTAATCAGATTGGCAACCGCTTCCCTTGTCCATTCTCTGTCGCAGAAAAGGGGCAGCGCCGGATCGCCCTCCGTCACAAGCCGCTTTCCCTCCTCCTGCGCCCTTACAGATAAATCCTCCACCGCGCTATCGACCAGTTCGACGGCGGACTGCCATTCCCTATGAAAGACGATACTTCCCGCATCAATACGGCTGACTTTGAGAATCGTCTGCACAAGCCGCTCCATCCGGCCCAGCGACTGCATGGCCTTTTCGGAAAACCGCTCCACCGTCTCCTTGCGATCCGGCTCCTCCGCTATGATTTCCGTGTACATACGAAGAGCCGCCAACGGAGTTTTCAGTTGGTGGGAAATATCAGAAATCGTATCTCTCAAAAAAGCCTTCATCTGCTGTTCTTTCCCGCCCTGCGCCCGCAGCGACACCGCCAACTCCTCCACCGCCGCAAACAGCTGGTAAATGCTCCCCGTCTCATTCTGCGGCAGATGGCCCTCGAAATTCCCATCAGAAAATTGCGTGATAATGCTTTCGGCCTGTCGATACAGTTTTTCCCGTTTTAACAAAAACCGAACCGTCACAGCCGTCAGAGTAACTGCTAAAATGACCGTCATGCCCGTTGCTATCTTCGCAAACAGGCGCACTGACCTGTCCACAGCCGGAAATAGCCTGAAAGAAGCGGTATCCGTATGCCCCATCTGCCACATCAGCGCGGTTCCCTCCTCGGTAGATTCCGCGCTTCTGATGGCATCTGCAATCAAAACCTTGGAAACGCCCTGCTTCATCAGCGAGGAAACCATGGTCTGCTCCCGTTCAAAAAGGATATGCTGTGTCTCTTTTCCATGGACCCATGAAAGAAAAAGAGCCAGCATGACAAACACCCCCGTCATGCAAAGCAGACAGGTAAAATAATATCGTACGCTTTTCTCCTGCATCATATCCATATCAATTCACCTTATGAAAAAATACTGTATGCTCTTTCATGGATATTTTTCCAACCTGCCAGCCATACTCTGTGAGTTCCTTTTTATATTTTAAAAAAGAATGGTCAATCGGTATCCCCGCGATCCGTTGTATTTCTTTAAAAGTCAATGAAAAAGATTCTTTTCCATTTTTTTGCACATGATCCCACAAAGCGTCATATTTACTCATTTTCTTTCCTCCATTTGTACCCGAATCCCCGCACCGTCAGCAGATGTTTGGGATTGGAAGGGTCTTCCTCGATTTTCTCCCGCAGCCTGCGGATATAGACGGACAGCGTATTGTCATCCACGAAATTACCGCAGCCGTCCCACAGCGCATCCAGAATGGTATTTCTAAGAACCGTCTGCCCCTCATTCCGAACAAGCAGGCAGAGCAGACGGTACTCCGCGCCAGTCAGACCAAGTGGCTCATTGTTTAAAAATGCACCTCCTCCAAGCAGATCGATGGATAATGCCCCGGAAGAAAGCGTCTTCGTCCCGCCCGCCTCACCGATCCCGCTCCGCCGCAGCAGCACACGGATTCTAGCGCACAATTCCCCAAGCTTAAAAGGCTTAGTGATATAATCGTCTGCCCCACTGTCCAGTCCCCGGATCACATTGACCTCCTCATCCATCGCGGTCAGGAAAATAATAGGCACCTGATTGCCCCGCTCCCGCACGAAACGGCACACATCCATACCATTCCCGTCAGGCAGGGTGACGTCCAACAGCAGAAGGCTGTAGTCCCCCGTTTCCAGACAGGCATGCGCCTTCTGAACCGTCTGTGCCACGTCTACGACATACCCTTCCCTGCCCAGTGAATACGTCAGCCCGTCAATTAAATCCGCATCGTCTTCCAGTAAAAGTATGGTGTGCTCCACAGCCGCTCTCTCCTTTTTTATGATTCCGTCACCCTTTCATATTGCTCCCAAACATATCCCCTTGTCAATCGCCGCAGTTTCTTATTTCCCAAAACTTAAGATAACAGGAGAGCGCCCGTTAAATCCGGCAGCTCTCCTGTCCCGTACAAGATGGCACTGTCATTCACACTTACTTGTCCGTAAATGTACTGTGCTGTCTCCTGTATGTGTCGTTGTCCTTCTGGTCCAGCTCCCGCTCTACCTGCGCCAGTTTACTCTCCAGCTCCTTGGTTTTCTTTTCATCCCCGGAAACTGTTTTAAGCTGCTGCTCCAGCTGTTTCTTCCTCTCCTTCAATTCACGGATTTCCCGGTCAACCTTATCCGTATTTCCGACGCACTTCTCCTCGGTCTTTTTCGGATCATTAAAATAAACCTTTTTATTGCCGTTTTCGTCCTGCCCCACACGGTACAGGCCGTTCGGTTTCTCACCCGTCTTTTCGCTGCTGATGTACTCGTCATGCTGCACAGGCTTCCGTTCCGATGCCTTCTCTTCGCTGCGTAGGTTTTCGGCTTTCTTAATTTCCTCCCGCTCCGCCTGCAGTCGATCCGCATAATCGGTCTTGTAGGTACTGTTGTTCACACTGATTTCCATTGCCATATGCTCATCCTCCTGTTTCCCCGCAGAATGTCTGCAGAAATTCAAATTTTCTCGGAGAATGCCGGTTTCAGGCATTCTCATAAATTCTTTTACTCTATTCATTTCGGCATTCAAAATAGGGATTTAACCGATTTGTTGCGGGATGCTTTCTGCATGCCGTGGAATGACAAGCAGCACGCTTAAGATAAAGGATCCGTCCTGTGTTTTTACGCTCATTGCCCCCTGGTATTTTTCCGCCACCGCCTTAATATTTGACAGGCCCGTCCCCCTCTCGGCAGTTCCTTTTCCCCGAAAACCATTCTCTACTTCCAATAAAATAAAATCACCCTGGATACGTCCCGACACACGGATATACTTTCCCTCACTGCCGTTTATATCCCTGCAGGCACGGATGGCATTGTCCAGTGCATTTGACAGGATAATACAGAAATCGATATCTCGTACCGGGCAGGGATAGGGCAGGCGCAGGGAACACTCGACGTCAATCCCCATGCTTTTTGCAATCCCTAATTTATTTCCCACCAGAATATCCGCCACTGGGTTGCCTGTGCTGCACGGAAAGGAAAGCTCCTCCGCCATATCAGCCATATCGCCGATATAGACAAGCGCCTCTTTCGGTTTCTCATTCTGCAAAAGCTCCTTCACCACCGTGATATGATTTTTAATATCGTGCCGGAAAGATTTTGTCTTTTCATAACGTGCCCGCGCCTCCTCCACATACTGGTTCAGGGATGCCTCCTCCTGCTCCAGCAATGACAGCTCCATACGCAAGCGAAAATTCTGGAGCAGTTTTTTGTACGCAAACATCAGGCAGAACAGACTTGCCATGCCGAAAAGCTGTATCACCAGCATATGATAATGATTGACCGATATGCCGCTGCCTCCGGCATTTTTGAGCACAATATTTCCATAAAGGATAGAACTGATATATTCATCCATGAAGAAAATCATTAAAATCGGAATCAAAATTATAAAAAGATATTGTTTCTCTACCGTTTCATAATAGGAAAAATAGCGATACGCCGTGCGATAGCAAAAGACAGCCAGCACCAATGACATGCTTCCCATCAAAATGGATATCACGGCAGCAGCGTTCCGATGCACAAGATCTGCCCACGGCTGCAGAATGCCCGACACAGAATTGACAATCCCCAAACTGAGCTCCGTAATCTCCACGGTCAGCGCCGCATATAAAATAACCGATTCCCAACCGGCGCGGCATATCACAAGCCCAGCCGCTATAAGAAACAGCGTGTACACCAGATATGCATCGATACTCCCCGCAGGCGCCACATGCACCAAAACAACGCCAAGTGCCGCAAACAGCGGATAGGAATACCGTTTCCCTTTCTTTTTCAAGAATTTGCCAAAAAAATAGAAGCCCATGAGCATCTGGATACTACTTACGATATATCTGTTAAAAAAAACGATATAAGCCTCCATCTCACAATCTCCATTCCTTCATATACTGCAGAACCACCTCGGAAAACGCCTTGCCGCGCAGTCGTGAAATGGGGATTTCTTTTCCATTCTCCATATATGCCACGCCGTTTTTGTAACTTTTCAGATATTTCAGATTAATCAGATAGCTCCTGTGGCAGCGAAAAAAGCGGCTGTCCAGCCTGGCTTCCAGATTTTCAATCCTGTCATAAAAATCCACCACATCCGCGGACGCCAGATGCAGATACACCTTCCTGTCGATAATCTCACAAAAGACAATTTCGTCAAAGGAAATGATACTCCTTTCATACCCCTTTTGCACAAGCAGCTTTTCCTCATTGACATTTTTCATGGAAGCAAACAGTCGCTCCATCGTTCTTTTAAACTTCTTCTCCTCAATCGGTTTCACCAGATAATCGTACGCCTGCACTTCAAAAGACTGGAACACCATCTCTTCTAAAATGGTTATAAAGATGATATATCCCCCAAAGTTTCGGCTGCGCAGTTCTTTCGCAGCCTCCATGCCATCCATCCCGTTCATCTGAATATCGAGAAAAAGAATGTCTATGCTCTTGTCGTATTTTAATAAATCCTCTCCGTTGGAAAAGCAGACAACGGATGCCTCCGTATTTTTTCCGCGAAAAAATTCGGACACCAGTTTTTTTATTTGATCCGTTAAATATTTCTCGTCGTCGCAGACCGCAACCGTAATCATCCGACCGCCTCCTTAAAGCTGGTATTATATCATGTTCTTTCAGGGGAGACAATATAAGTGCGGTGGAATGTGGCGGAGGTGATGTGAAATGTTGATGTTGTGCAAAAGATCCCCACAAGTAAGGGGCAGAGCCCCAAAATTCGGCATCTGCCCCTTATATAACTAAATTATATCAATATATACAAGTCTGGCATATTCATTCTAATTTAAAATATCTTGGTAATATCCTGATACCGATTCACCACCCGGTAAATTTCAACATATTCATTCCCTATCTTATACAGCACAACATAATTCCCACAAATCACATATTTATAATCTGTCCGAAAGCTGACCCTCTGTGCAAGATCAGCTCCCATATATG
The DNA here is from genome assembly GCA_002491905.1 of Lachnospiraceae bacterium UBA7143. Classification (GTDB taxonomy): domain Bacteria; phylum Bacillota; class Clostridia; order Lachnospirales; family Lachnospiraceae; genus UBA3282. The sequence goes on from DKWV01000053.1 coordinate 93,639, forward strand.
GGAATTGCTGTATATTCTCAATTCGAGCATATATCTCCTGGATGGTCTTTACTGCCATTTCTTCATTATCTTCAGCAATATACTCTTTAATACTCTTCAAGTCCTCCGCCACAATAGGATTAATCCGCAATTTCATCATAGGCTATACCCCGACAGATCTTTTCAATTCATCCAGACTCATCCATGCGCTCTCGTCTTTCACTGCATCCTCTGCTTCCCTCAGCTTCATCAACAGCTTTTTCTCCGCCTTCTCCCGCTCATAGTCCTCGATATCCATAACCACAAACTTACCTCTGCCGTTTTTGGTCAAAAACACAGGTTCTCCAATCTGACAGTTTTTGAGTACCTCATTATAGTTTCTTAAATCTGATACAGGTAATATATTTGGCATCAAATCATCTTCCTTTCCCAACTAAATATCTTTCTTTCACTTACAGCTATATTATACCCATTATCGCTGTAAGATTCAACGTAAAATTTTACAGCAGCGTTTTATTCAATTTATCTCCCTCCAATGCTGCAGATGAATACCAATATGTCCTATCCCCAAAATAGCGCTTGCCAACAGCATCCATATGACTTTTCCATAGATACCAAGCAGAAAAAAGGCGGCTACAGGCAGCGTGGCCCCAGCCACCGGAATGCCGAAAAGGCTGCTGTAAAAATCAGTTAATCTGCGCTCGCTCCTAAAGTACCGCACCCACCAGATTTCATACATGACCATCAGGACAAATGCCGCCACAAGCCACCACGACCAATTTGACCACCCCTGCAAATTGAAATCAGAAAAAAATAAGAGCGCAGCAGGTAGCCAACGCTTCCCCTGCCCGCTCCAACGCCACCAAAAACCTGTTTTCCTGTTCCGCGCTGTAACCCTGCGGCTGTTTTTTTGTCCATAACAGATTCGGGACCATCAGCATAATCAAAAATAGCAGTCCTACATAGGAAAATCCAAAATGTCCAAGCACGCCGTCTATTCTCCCCGTTTAATAATTCTTTCTCGCACCATTCCAGATAGGTGTGGTACGTTTTCCAATTCATTTTCTGGTCTATAAAAAAATACCCTTTACCCACTTGAAACTTTATCCGCATCACACTATAATAAACATGAAGAGGAGCAACCGCCCACAAAGTGGTTAACCTCCTTAGTTTGGCAAAAGCCTACCTCGATCGGTCAAGTACAAGGTAGGCTTATTTATTTTTGCTTGATATTCCTATCTATGTAGGCAAGCAGTGCAATGAGGAACGAACCTCCCAAAAATAACAGGCTTAATATTTCGTATATATCCATCACACCACCTCCCCTCTTCTTCAAGTATGGGAGGCTATCACCAGCTTTAGCTTGGCTAAACTTGTATTCGATTGCTTCTCATGTTGGTAATGTATCATAATTCATATGTCACGACAATCTAATTCTCTCTGAAATCTTTCTAACCTGTGTTATATTTTAACCCATCTTATAAAAATACACTTTAACTGAATATCTCTTGTGTATTATGCAAAAGAGTTTGTATATTGCTCGTGTATTATATGTATATTGCTTGTATATTATCTCCTTCTGTTGTGCATAACCATTCCATTTTGCTGTATTCTCATACATTTCTAAAAAGAAAGGAATCCCGCACATACACCGATTTCGGCTATATGCGGGATTTCCCTTTTCCGTATAATTATACCTTAAACAATCCCCTGTGCCTTCATGGCCTCAGCAACCTTCAAGAAGCCCGCGATATTTGCGCCGGCCACATAATCGCCTTCCTTGCCGTACTTCTTGGAAGCCTCGTCCAGATTATGGAAGATATTCACCATAATACCCTGCAGTTTAGCATCTACCTCCTCAAACGTCCAGGAAAGTCTCTCGGAGTTCTGGCTCATCTCCAGTGCGGAAGTCGCCACGCCGCCCGCGTTTGAAGCCTTGCCCGGGCAGAACAGAACACCGTTCTTCTGCAGATATTCTGTCGCTTCCATAGTGGTAGGCATGTTTGCACCCTCTGCTACCGCAAAGCACCCGTTTGCCACAAGCATCTTCGCATCCTCCAAATCCAGTTCATTCTGGGTTGCGCAGGGAAGGGCGATATCGCACTTCACGCTCCATACGCCGTGCTCACCGTTCTTCTTCTCATGGTACTCTGCGTTAGGACGCTTTGCCGCATACTCCGTCAGACGGGCACGCTTCACTTCCTTCACTTCCTTCAAGGTCGCTACGTCGATACCGTCGGGATCATAAATCCAGCCCGTGGAATCGGAACAGGTCACAGGCTTGCCGCCAAGCTGCTGTGCCTTCTGAATCGCATAGATTGCCACATTGCCCGCGCCGGACACCGCGATCGTCTTGCCCTTGATGTCCTTGCCGTTGCACTTGAGCATCTCCTCGGTCAGATAAAGCAGACCATAGCCGGTCGCCTCTGTTCTCGCAAGGGAACCGCCGTAGGTGAGACCCTTACCGGTCAGCACGCCCTCATAAAGATTGCGGATTCTCTTATACTGGCCGAACATATAGCCGATCTCACGGCCACCCACACCGATATCACCGGCGGGCACGTCAGTGTCTGCACCGATATGTTTGCAAAGCTCTGTCATAAAGCTCTGGCAGAACGCCATCACTTCCCTGTCGGATTTACCCTTGGGATCAAAATCGGAACCACCCTTGCCGCCGCCGATGGGCAGACCTGTCAGGGAATTCTTGAAAATCTGCTCAAAACCTAAAAATTTGATAATACCCAGATTTACGGAAGGATGGAATCTTAACCCTCCCTTATAAGGGCCAATCGCGCTGTTAAACTGCACGCGGAATCCATTGTTAACCTGCACCTGCCCCTTGTCATCCACCCAAGGAACACGGAACTGCACGATTCTCTCCGGAACTGTCAGGCGCTCCAAAAGCGCATCCTTTCTGTATGCCTCCTCATCCGCTTCGATCACAACACGAAGGGACTCCAGTACCTCCTTCACCGCCTGATGGAACTCGGGCTGAGCGGGGTTCTTCGCTACAACTAACTCGTAAACCTCATCAACATATGACATTGCCTTATGTCCTCCTTCTTGCTTGTATACATTACCACGTATCATTATAGTATGTCGAATGGAAATCCACAAGATAATTTAGCGAATTAAAGTGTAAAAATTTGCTCCTCATTTTTTAGATATATTGTACAATAATACTAAAATACTTGTATACAAGTTACTTCTCTTATTGCGATTTCACAGATACTCCTTCAGACGCTCTATGCTTTTTTTCTCGAAATCCACCAGTTCCTTCGCCAGTTCTACAGTCGCGTCTGCGGCAAGGCCATTGTGCTTTAAACTCTTCCACATGCTGGTGATCCCTCTGTTACTCTCCTGGATCATCATTTCCGCCAGATGTCCCGTACTGATATTGAAAGCGGTGTTCGCATGGATGCTTCCTTTCAGCATCATTTCCCCGATCTGGCTTGTGCGGTATCCCTCCCCGTCCTGCTGCAAAATCTGATCCAGCGCCCGGTTATGGATATCCGCATAGTGCAGGGATTGTCTGGACAGTGTTATAGAAAAGTCATCGTTCCCGATTTTGTCCAGAATCGTATCAATTGCCGTCATACCCATCTGCGTACTTTTCTGTATTTCCCTCAAAACCATCTCGTCGTCATGTTTCATGGATTGTGGCTCCTTTCTTCTATACTCCTGCCAGCCGCTTCTGACTCTGCTGATGTGCGCAAAAAAAGACAGATAAGAGTAAACTCACTCCTATCTGTCCAGTCTTCCCGTTTTATTCAGCTTTAATCAGATGTTACTCCACAAAGTCCGACTTCACATAGGCGGTTTTTCCGTTGTACTTAATTTTCGTCCAACCGTCGGCCTGCTTCATAATCACATCCAGTTTTTCGCCCATGTAAGCCGTTGCTATCTTATCTGACGTCTCGCTTGCGCCGCTGCGGATTCTGACGTTTTCCTTCACTGTCACCGTGCCGGTTACCGTCGTAGAGTCCTCACTGTTATCGGCCTGCTCCTGGGTATCCTCCTCATCTTCCCCGGTCTGCTCCACATCGGACGCTGCCATCGTCTCGGAAGGCTCCAGATACTCGCTCTTGATATAAGCCTCACTGCCATCGTACTTAATTTTACTCCAGCCGTTGCCTTTCTCTTCCAGAAGCTCAAATTCATCTCCCACAGCCGCCTTGCCAAGCTTATCGGCCGTCTCGCTGTCGGAAGTCCTTATATTGACCACATCCGTTGTCTTTACCTTGGTAACGACCTCGGCAGGCGCTTCTTCCCCGGTTTCCTCAGGCGTTTCTTCCTCCGCCCCCTCTTCCGGCTCCTCGCTCTGCTCTGCGCGCGCCAGCGCCTCGCCTACGTTCTTCTCGATCTCCTGTCTCAGTTCCAGAAGAAAATCAGCCAGCTGCGGATCATCTACAACCATTTTGTTATAAGCTTCAGCCGCTTTGTTGTTCAGGTCAATCACATCACCCTGCAGCTGAATTTCCCGCATATAATGCAGCTCGTTATCACTTTCCTCGCCGTCCTCGTTGATGTATAGCTCGCCATCCTCGTTGGTACACACATAATATGTCCGCATTCCCGGAATCGGTTTGTCATAATCATGAAATTTTAATTCGGCGTAAACATAAGCGATATAAGTGCCTTCCTTCGGCCCGGTCTTGGTATAAACCTCCAAGGGCGGGTAGGCATCTATATATTTACTCGTCTCCGCCGCCCTCAGGATCTCCGTCGCGTCCATATAATAGACAAGCTTCTCCATCGTATCCGTGTCGCCTTCCACCATCGCCTTATAGTAGGTGTCAAACAACTCATTGATCCCAGGAACGGCATCTTTCTCTAACGGCACTTCCGGCACGGTGAGCGCCGCTCCGTCCTCATCTGTATTTTGTTCCGGCGCAACCACCGTTTCCTCCTGCTCCACCTTCCGCTTATTCGCCTGAACCGCTATCACGATCGTAAGTGCGACACATGCCACCAGTATAACAGGAAGAACAATTTTGGAGTATCGTATCAGCCAGTTCTTGAACGTTTCAAACCTGGCCTTCAGACCCTCCCATATGCTATTGTTTGTTGTATTCATGAAACTCCTCCATCCGCAGACCCGGAACCGTAGTCCCCCTCGTCACCCCGGAACGGAACTGGTATTGTATGGTAAATACACCGCATGATCCCCAACATAACCATAGGCATCAGCTAAGCCTCAGAGTTTCCGGGACAGTATCATCCCGGAAACTCATAATTCTATGCACCCGACAGGACTCGAACCTGCATCAAAGGCGTCGGAGGCCTACGTTTTATCCATTAGACTACGGGTGCCCGCCTCGATGTAACACGCTTTGCACAGCCAATAAAATTGTTACAAATTTGTTACATCTTTTGTATCATACCGCAAGCGGGCACACTTGTCAAGTAACCGCGGCTAAGAAATAATTTCCTCGATCTCCGAATTTTTACGGCAATAGCGGTAAAGCCCATAGGAAAGGACCTCTTCCGGCTCCACCTGGGTTCTGTTTACCTCCTCCACCATCTGCCTGTAAAAGGCATATTCACGGACATGGTCATCCGGTATCAGCAGCACTTCATGGATGGAACTGGGCAGAATCAGAAGATCACAGCCAAACCGCTCGGCCAGCGGGCCAATCTTTTCGGAGTACAGCATGGCCGACGCGCCGAAACACTTCTCTTTATTTGTCAGCACATACATCGGCGTCGCACCATCCCCGCACACAGAAACGCCTGTCATCTCCGCAATCAGCTCACGCATGGAAACCAGAAGTTCCGGCATGCCCCGTTTCATATTATGTCTGGCTGTCCGGTACAGCGATTCCGCGTTCTGTTTCCACATCAGCATATGCTGCCTTTTAATCGTAATAGAACCGCCCTCTACCACATCCGCCTCCATTGCATAATAAAACACAATCGCCAGATCATGCCATCTCAGATGGGGCACATCCCTCAGGAATTTTTTATTTTTTTCAAAACTGACCAGTTTATAAAAGATCCTGTCCTTCACCCTGTTGTAATCACGAAAAAAATCCATATCCAGGTTAAGCGTCATGGACTGTTCCTCATGGCAGTTAATGATCCGCTCCACAAGTACACTGAGTTTCTCACCCTCCCTGTACTCCTGATAGAGTCCCTCCAGGTAAATGGTCGGAAAAATGCTGTCCTCCTGCCTTGTTATGGCAATGCCTGTCTGCTCCACATCATTGTTTTTGGTTACCCGGAGCACCTTAATCTCATAAGCGGCCCCCATTCTTTCCTGTAATAAATCCACGATATTCTCTACAAATTTCTGAAATCCCATATTTTCCTCTTTCCCATTCTCTCCAGGCATATTGGGGTAAAAGAAAAGACAACATAGACCTGAGTCTATATTGTCTTATGGGCTTTGAAATAGTATGCTGCTTTTATACTCTGGACAGATACTCGCCTGTTCTGGTGTCGATCTTGATCTTCTCGCCGTTTTCCACAAACAGCGGCACCATAACCTTCGCGCCGGTCTCCACGATAGCGGGCTTGGTCGCGCCTGTAGCGGTATCGCCCTTAAATCCCGGCTCCGTATCGGTAATCTCCAGCTCTACAAACAGCGGCGGCTCGATTGCGAACACATTGCCGTTGTAGGAACAGATCTTAACCATCTCATTCTCTTTCACGAATTTAAGAGCATCGCCTACTGCCTCCGCATTCAATGCGATCTGGTCATAGGTCTCCGTGTCCATGAAATTGAACAGGTCGCCGTCCGAATATAAATACTGCATGTCCTTTCTGTCAATACGTGCCTGAGGGAATTTCTCTGTGGGACGGAAACTCTTTTCCACCACACCGCCGTTTATGATGTTTTTCAGCTTCGTTCTGACAAAAGCTGCGCCTTTGCCCGGTTTTACATGCTGAAACTCAATTATCTGATAAACATTACCCTCCATCTCCACGGTAATGCCATTTCTGAAATCACCCGCTGATACCATATTCCTGTCTCCTCCTAAGCTTTCACAAATATAATTCTTTTCTAGTTTATACTAAAAAAGTCTTTTTTTCAACCTCTTTTCTTAAAAAACCTAAGATAAAGTCGATTGCCTGCAGATAACCGTCCAGCCCCTGTCCATAAATCTGTTTATCGCATACAGGAGCCGTCACGGATACCTTCCTGAACTCTTCGCGCTTCGTGATATCGGAAATATGGATTTCTACCTTGGGCACCGTGATGCTCGCCAGCGCGTCCCTGATGGCATAGCTGTAATGGGTAAAAGCCCCCGGATTTATCACAATCCCCTCCGTGCCGTCAAAATAGGCGTCCTGTATCCGGTCGATGATCGCTCCCTCATGGTTGCTCTGGAACACCTCTATGGTACTGTTCGTCTCCTCGCCTTTTTTCGCAATCATCTGCAGTAAATAATCATAGTCCTGTGTACCGTACACACTCTTTTCCCGGATCCCCAGAAAATTCAGATTCGGCCCGTTAATCACCAGTAATTTCATCTCTCATTCCTCCATTTTCCTATTCTCTTCCCTCTCGTTGACCTTTCCCTCGATCTCGTCCAAAATCTGGTCAAAGCTCTTGTCATCCACATTGATCACCACATCCGCCGCAGCATTGTAATAAGGATCTCTCTCCTTTAAAAGCTTCCCTATTTTCGCCAGCGGGTCACCCCCCTGCAGGAGCGGCCTTGTGGTGTCCTCTTTCACCCTCTCATAAATCGTCTCACCTGTCGCCCGCAGATAAAAAACCTGTCCCAGCTTATGCAGGAGCTCCCTGTTTTCCTCCCGCAAAGGCAGTCCGCCGCCCACCGAAATAATCTGGTTATCTGCACTTTCCGTCAGTTTTCGCAGACAGGCCGTCTCCCTGTCCCGGAAATACGCCTCGCCGTCCGTTGCAAAAATTTCCGATATAGTTCTCTGCTCTTCCTTCTCAATCTCCTTATCCGTATCTATGACCGTCCGCCGCAGGCGGTAGGACAGCCGAAGCCCTACCGTCGTCTTGCCGCATCCCATAAATCCGATCAGTATTATATTTCCCATGTGTCCCTCCACGCCAGGACAGCCCGCCTTGATGACATGCCCTTTGTCTGCCGTACCAAAAAATCCGAATCCTTAAATAAAATGTGCTTTCAGTTTCCCGTAAACCACGTCCGCATCCGCCCCGGACACCTCCACGCCGTTCCACAGCTCATAGGCAATGATCCCCTGATAAAGAAGCATTTTCAGGCCGTTGTACGCCTGTCCGCCATTCGCCTTCACCAGTTTCATAAAGCGCGTCTCCCAGGGGCTGTAAATCAGGTCAAACCCTGTGTGAATCCTTGCGTAAAATTTCTCATCATCAATCACCACATCCTCCACATGGGGCGCAAGTCCCACGGAAGTGCCCTGTATTGCCAGAAACTTTCGGTCCGGGAGGCTGTCGAAATCTGCAAGCGCCATCGGAAGGATCACCTGCCGGTCCGCCGAACGGTTTACCTCCTCCGCCACCTTCTGCGCCTTATCCAACGTGCGGTTTAAGAGGTAGACACGCTGTGCACCCTTCACGGCACACAGGTAAGCCACCGCCCTTGCCGCGCCTCCCGCACCCAGCAGAATGATCTCCTCATCCGCAATCCGAATGTCCTCCGTCACCATAGCTCGGTAGAGCCCCTCCATGTCCGTATTATAGCCCTTATAACCGCCCGGTACTGCCACCAGCGTGTTGACCGCACCGATAGACGCCGCCAGGGAATCCACCTCCCGCAGACAGGGAATCACCTCGCCTTTGTAGGGAACCGTCACATTGAGTCCCAAAATCTGTAGCGCCGACGCTCCGGCCACCGCCTCCTCAATCCGCCCTGCCTCCACGGGGAACGGCACATACACCAGATTATGCCCAAACCTTTCCGCCAGTGTGTTATGTATCACCGGTGAAAGGGTGTGTTCCACCGGATTTCCAATCAGTCCGCATGTTCTTGTCCTGCCGTTTATTTCCATCTGTCTTTTCCTCCATGCCTTTTCAGGGATCGCCTGTAAAAAAACAGCACAATCCATTCCAGCCTTCTTTTCAGGACGATCTGAATTTCCTCCTTCGGGTGAATCGGTTTAACCAAATAAGTCAATATCCCTGCCCGCTTGGCTCCCCACACATCCGTAAAGAGCTGATCCCCCACAAAAAGCGTGGTCGCCGGTTCCGTTTTCATCAGCTCCATAGCGCGCAGATAACCCTTTCTCCCCGGTTTCCCAGCCTTATAAATGTAGCGCGAATGCACCTTGTCGTTAAACATTTTTACCCGGGGTTCCTTGTTGTTGGACAAAAGCACACTCTCAAATCCGATACTCTTAAGCCTCTCAAAAAGAGCAATGCTCCGCGCATCAGCGGGCGCGCCGTGAGGCACCAGCGTATTGTCAATGTCAAAAATGACGCCCCGGAATCCCTCCCGGTATAACGCCTCAAAATCAATCTCATATGCGGAATCCAGATATACATCCGGGTAAAAGCATGCAAGCCCTGCCATCGTTTTGCTCCTTCCAGTTGTACCTCCTGTACATCATACAAAACACCCTGCATTTATGCAAGGTGTTTTATTCGCCGCTTATTTGTCCAGCACATTTTTCAGTTCTTCCATAAAGGTGTTGATATCCTTAAACTCCCTGTAGACAGAGGCGAATCTGACATAGGCAACAGCCTCTAAGTCCTTGAGCTTGTTCATAACCAGCTCGCCGATTACCTGGCTTGGAATTTCCTTTTCTTCCCGGTTAAAAATCTCCGTCTCCACCTCATCCACCAGCTGGTTGATCTGGTTGGCGCTGATCGGCCTCTTATGACAGGCTCGTAACACTCCCGCCTCAATCTTGGATCTGTCATAGGTCTCTCTGTTGTTATCTTTCTTAATGACAATAAGCGGTATCGTCTCCACCTTCTCGTAAGTGGTAAACCGCTTGTCACACTCGTCGCAGACGCGCCGTCTGCGGATAGAACTGTTGTCCTCCGCCGGCCTGCTGTCAATTACTCTGGTATTCTCATGACCACAAAATGGGCATTTCATCCCGGATATCCTCCTTATCCACCTGTACTGGAGCCGCAGACAATGCACTGCACTCAATATGACTATTATAGGATAAAATAATCATTATGTCAACTATCTTATGGTAACCATATCACATCAACGCCACAATATATAGCCAAACCTGAACTATCATGTTTACAGGCAGATATCCACCACGATAATATCCGGCCCAATCTTTTTAATATCCTTATAACAGATCACATAATCCGGCTCACTTCCGAAAAAACCGCACCATTTATTGTCTCCCGGAATAATCAGCTTGAAAATCTGTCCCGTGCACTCGTCGAACTCAAAATCGCTCACCTTCCCCAGCCGCTCACAGTTTTTCAGGTTGATGACTTCCTTTTTCTTTAATTCCGAAAATAACATAGGAACCTCCCCGGGCTTTTTATTATCATATGTTTCAGCCCGGAAAAGGTTCCTGTTTTATATACTGCGGACATTGGTCATTGCGGTTCTACATAGTCCGCGCTGACATAGCCAAACTCATATCCATACCCTTCTGGAAGAATGATCTTATACCAGTGGCCGCCTTCTACGACCTCTGCGTACTCGTAACTGTCCCCCTGCTTTGCCGTTGTAATGACGGTCGTCCCCTGCGTACTCGGGTTATCCCTGATCCTCACGTCAGCGATCGCGACAACCGTGCCCTCGATAGAGACTGTGGCAATCTCTTCCTGCCCGGAATCCTCCGGCGGCTCCTCCAGTCTCTGACCGTCCTCCTGCTCTTCCCCGTCTGTCGCTTCTTCCTCTTCTTTCTCCTGCTCCTCAGCCGCCTTATCATAATTCTTAGGCACGTAACGCTGGTACAGATTAAAGCCTAGAACCGCCACGATTACAAGAAGAATGCAGCCGACGGCAACCGTCAGAATGGAAAGAATATCCACGCTCTCCTCGTCATCATCCTCCTCATCATCCCAGTCTTCTTCCTCCCAGTCCCTTCTCCGTCTGGGCCTTTCCTCCTGAACGGGCCGTTTTTTCTGCGGCGGCGCAGGATTTGCCTTCTTTCTCGGCGCATCGGGATTCGCCCTTCTTCTCGGGGCCTCCTCGGAATCCACCCTCCTCCTCGGGGCCTCCTCAGATTCTGCTCTCCTTCTCGGCTCCTCCTCGGAATCCACCCTCCTTCTCGGGGCCTCCTCAGATTCTGCTCTCCTCTTAACTGTCTCCTCGGTATCCGTCCGCTTTGCGGGTCTTCCCTCTCCTACTTCCGCGCCGCAGCTCGGACAGAAGCGGGTACCCTCCCGAAGCGCTTCCCCGCATTCAGGACATCTCTTTTTTCTTATGACTTTCGCGCCGCATTCCGGACAGAACTGATCGTCCTCCAGCAAAGGCGCGCCACATTTTTTGCAAACCATAGCTATCACTCCTCGTTTATCTTATGTCTGTAACTCTGTCCATAGACTATGGTATCAAAAAACTCCTTATTTGTAAAATCCTATCCTCTGTTTTTTCTTAAGATTTTTTGAATAATTTCCCACGAATCGCACATGCTTGTTACATATCCACAAGAACACACAATACTTTCACGAAAGGGTGGTAGCGTCATGGTACAGGGAAAAGTAGAGATCTGCGGCGTCAACACTGCCAAACTGCCGCTTTTAAAAAATGCGGAAAAAGAAGAACTGTTTAAAAAAATCGAGGAGGGCGACCAGGACGCCCGAATGGCATATATCAACGGCAACCTCCGCCTCGTCTTAAGCGTAATCAAGCGCTTTCATTCCAGCAGCGAAAATGTGGACGATCTCTTTCAGATCGGCTGCGTCGGCCTGATTAAGGCCATCGACAACTTTGACAGCTCCCTCAATGTAAAATTCAGTACCTACGCCGTGCCCATGATCGTGGGCGAGATCCGCCGCTACCTGCGCGATGCCAACTCCATCCGGGTTTCCCGCTCCCTAAAGGACACCGCTTACAAGGCTATCTACGCCAAGGAGCACCTGACCCGCACCAACTCCCGTGAACCCACCGTCACGGAGATCGCAACGGAGATCGGTATTCCCAAGGAGGATATCGTCTATGCGTTAGACGCCATCCAAAGCCCCCTAAGCCTCTACGAGCCCGTCTACACCGACGGCGGCGACACTCTCTATGTGATGGACCAGATCAGCGACAAGAAGAACGGCGAGGAAGTATGGGTCGAGCACATCTCCCTGACAGAAGCCATGAAAAAACTCACAAAACGGGAGCATGAAATCATTTCCCTGCGCTTCTTTGAGGGAAAAACGCAGATGGAGGTAGCGGAAAAAATCGGCATCTCGCAGGCGCAGGTATCAAGACTTGAGAAAAATGCATTAAAGACCATGCGGCTGTATCTGACAGCATGATACCTCTGGGGAGGGCTATCCCTCCCCAGCCAGAAACCGCTCAAAATCCGCCCGCATTTGTAAAAAATTCTTTTTCTGGTCGACCAGATATCCCGTATGCTTTCCGGCATATACAGCCATCCAATCATCCAGGTCCTTATCTTCCTTATAAGAGTATATCATCATCGCCAGAAGAGACGGTCTGTTTCCGGCGCTCCGAAGCTTAGAGCCTATTTTCACTGTATCATCTAACAGCACGTTCAGAGATTCATTGTACAAATCCATGTCCTCACAGATTTCCCCGCTGTCAATTCCCAGATTTTCTGCAAGAAAAGCCACCAGTCCACCGGCCTGCTCCCTCTCTCTTCCGGTATGCAGAAACTCTGCCAGCAATGCTTCCAGCATCGCCAGCTTATCAGTGATCACCTGCCTGTCCTTCGTGCTCAGTTCCCGGTCGATTTCATCAAAAAGAAGCCCTTTTTCATTTCTTCTGACCCCTCTGAGATTCAACTGAAACTCCCTTAAAAATTGCGCAAATCTGATATCCTCCGTTTTATAGCGCGCAAATTTATCGAAGAGCGTAAGAAAAATAAAGGAATCCTTTTTATTAAATATCTCCCTCATGTCATCCGTCACAATTTTTTCCAACCGGCGCAAATAATCCGCAAGACGCCCGAATTCCTCTTCCGAAGCGCGCTCGTTCAGGTATTTGCAGGCAGCTTTAGGCTGCGTCTTCCAATGGTCAAAATGGTTCGTGCACATGATCGTCTCCACCACCACTCTCTCCACCGCGCCCTTCGTTCTCTCCTTCTCTGTATAACTGCTGCACTCCACAAAGAAGCTGCTGTCCACAATTTTTCGGATACGGCTTGCAAATCTGTCAATATAAGTAAATGCCCTCTGATCCGGATTCATGGCAACGTGGTTATTGTATCTCTTAATATACTTTGAAATTCCGGGCCCGTCGCAACATTCATGAATAACAGTTTCAATCTGATACTCGTCAAATTTTTCCTGTAACTCTACTGGCAGTTTTTCAAAAGTTTTATTTCTGATATCAAATACGGCGTCCTCATATAAAATATTGCCGTCTTCATCCACATGCCTTTTCTTATAAGGAATCAAAGCATTTTCTACGACAGAAGTAATTTTATAGTTCATTTCCCTGAATTTCCTAAGTGCTGCCGTCCTACATCCGCCGTCTACAATATGCAGTTTCGAGTCCTCCTCCTCGCCGAGAATAATGGGCGGAATATAATCATCCGTAAGCACTGTGACGACCAGCTCGTTAATCTGTTCCTTATTCCAGACAAAATTTCTCTGCACATCTGCATTGTTATCAATATCGCCCTTTTTATTCTTTTTCAGATACATTTCCAATGTATAAGTCTGTTTCCGTGGTCTTGCCATTTCAAATCCCCCTTATATTCCTCTTCTGCGCTGATTAAAGTAATGCTGAGATATTTCGATAAGAATAAATTGCCTCCCTGCAGTCCGCATACTGCTTTTTGTTGATCCGCAGTTTTTCCCTGATCTCATCGGCGGAGTAGCCGTCCGCATGCATACCCAGAACGTCCCTCTGCAGTTTCGACAGCCTGCTCAGATACAGCAGCGTTCTTCTGCTATACCCCTCCTTCCCCTTCTCAAGCACTTCCCTTTCAATCAGAAATTCTCCCGCAATCATATCTCCCAGCGTGATATTCTCCTCCTCGTCAATGCAGGTATCTATCGAGACTGTAAGCCTGTCTGCCCGGCGTTTCTCCCGGTTCATCCTCGTCAGTTCCGATTTGATCCTGTTGAAAAGGCATGCGTATAAAAACACGTCAAAACTCCTCGTACCATCATATCTTTCTATCACATCCGCAAACACTTCATTGGCCAGTGAATAGAACTCGTCCAGATCCCATTCAGATAATTTCCCAAATTTCAATAAAATCCTGTCCACCACTCTGTGAAGTTTCCACGCATTATTTTCATAGTAGGCCGTTATCATCTGCTCCATATCCAATCCCCTCTCAACCTGTATACCTCTCCATACATGTTCCGATCTATTCGCTCTTTGTAGTTGGTATAGTCAAGTATAGAACGTACGTTCTGTCTTCTCAATACCTTTTACGAACAAACGTTCGTTATTTAATTTTTTAATTTGCTGCCGCCACATCCTCCCCTATATTATTTCTTTTTCTGTCCCAAAAAACGGACTCTGTTTATTTCTGCTTTTTTCTGTGCATCAAATTTTAGAAAAAGCAAATTCAAATGTAGAAATATATAGTGTGACCACAATGCAGCTGCTGCCGACAGCCATTTATCAGAAGAAAGGGGAACATGACATTCATGCAGGGAAAAAATAACAGACACAGGGCAATACAGAAAGATCCTACAACATTTGGGGGTATCGTTTATCTCTCGGATTTCAGCACATACCATCCGAGAACAAAATGCGGGGCCGAATCCCCGACCGCGAGCCGTATCGCACAGGATCAGAGGTTTGACGACACATGCAGAAAAAACGGCCAAAATCTGCAGATGCAGGCTAAAGACCATACTGCACAATAGAAAGGAGTGAGGTTCAGTGCTTGACAGACAATATCATTTATATTCGGTTGACACCGGGAATTTTTACAGCAGTCGGGAACGGTATCTTCACGAAATGAACTATAGATATCGGAAGGAGCGCAATTACATACAGAATAAACTGCACGAGCTGGAAAAAGAAGCAGACACAGAAAACGACTGCCTGTTCTGGAACAGACTGATTCAGCATAAACGGGAAAAAGCGAAAGAGTCAAAAGAAAAACTGCTTGCCCTTCTGGCTGGCAAAGTCAGACAGAACGAACTGACAGACGGCAGAGACCATATCCGCACGCTGAAGGCGGATGCCCTCAACGACACCAACGTGATATCTGCTTTCGATTCCGCGTTGAGCCGGGCAATCGGCATCAGACAGAATGAACTGACAGAATCTCTGATCATTGTACAGGTTTACTACTTTGATCTGTTTAAGGATCTATTCTTTTACGGCTTTTTACACAACGGCGAGAAATATATCTATTTTACTTCCTCGGCCGGTCAGATTCGCAGCAAGAAAGCCGTTTTTATAAAAGAATCTGTATGGAACCGGATTCAAAATACCATTATGTGCGGACTTACCATGGAGAAAATTAACGCAAAAGGCGGCAACAATGTCAACAAGCATCTGGCATACATGGCGCTGTCCAACTCCGCCACGGACGAGTGGAAAGAATTTGACATCGACAAATCCATTGTCATCGAAGACTTTGAGACAAACGTGTACGGCACCTTCGATTTTGTAGATGAGACGAATTATTCCATAACCAGAAAAACGGATGCCATTCCTGTTCCCCACACCGATGGCGCCGGTATGATCCTGCCAGCCGTGTCGCGCAAGAATTTTATGCTCCGCGCTCCCTGGATCAAAGGTCTGCTTGGTGTGTTCGATTTTCGGAAATTCGTGGAAGTAAACGGCTGCTCTCCCGTCATCACCGACATTTACGGCAAGACTCACGACATAATAGAAGAAGATATCCAGATCATCTTTACCAGAAGTCAGTTCAAAATGTATCCCTACTACGACTCCTGGGACGAATACAAATCTTTCTTTAAAAAATATCATTGCAGCGCAGGGATATGCAATGTGGAGGAAGACAGAATTAAAAGGGCAAAGATCAACTATCAGATGCTGCAGACGCTCACTGACATTACGGATCCAGAAATTGATCTGCTGACGAAAAAATCAGCAGACCGCATCCGCAATATCTGCACCTCTAAGGAAACTATGTTTGATGTTTTGGGGATCTCCCCCTACAACACGGATATGACCCCCTTCCAGCAGGCCGTCAAGCTGTACCCTTCCCTGCTTGGCGACACTTACACCAAGGATATCCTTCGGGACGTGAAAAACAGCCTGCTCAAAAAATACCGAAGCGGAAAACTCGAAATTAATGGCAGATATACCTTCCTGCTTCCCGATTTTTATGCCGCCTGCGAATACTGGTTCGGAAAAACAGACAACCCCCAGGGGCTTCTTGCGGACACGGAGGTCTTTTGCCGCCTGTTCCGCCGCTTCGACAAACTGGACTGCCTCAGAAGCCCGCACCTGTACAGGGAACATGCCGTGCGGCACAATGTCGCAAGTGAGACAGACACGGGCCGGGCAGAAAAACTTGAGGAATGGTTTCTCACGGACGGTCTCTATGCCAGCACCCATGATCTGATCAGTAAGCTGTTAATGTACGATGTGGACGGGGACAAAGCGCTTGTAGCCGCTGACCCGGAGCTGACAGAGATAGCAGAGCGCAATATGAAAGACATTGTCCCCCTCTACTATAATATGCGCAAAGCCCAACCTGTCCCGCTGAACAGGCAGAACTTATACGCCGGACTGCACGCCGCCTTCACCGGCGGCAATATCGGAATCTACAGCAACGCAATCTCAAAGATATGGAACAGCGAAGTATTTCTTTCCGGCGATGAAGCTCAAAAGCAGGACGCCATCACCTGTGTGAAACAGCTCTGCTGCCAGAACAACTTTGTAATTGATTATGCAAAGACCTTATATAAGCCCGAATTTCCCAGGAAGGTCAGTGAACAGATCGCCCGGTATACCGGCGACAGGCTGCCCGCCTTCTTTGAGTTCGCAAAGGATAAGGAGAAGTCACAGATTCAGGAGCGCAACGGCAGTTTCGTAAACAGGCTGTACGATAAAATTCCCGACAAACCGATCAGCACACGCAGCCTTCATCTGGAAGCAATCAACCATCAGAAAATGATGTCCGACAGAAATATCCGGTGCAGTGACGAAGCGGCCGCCCTCTACGATGCCTTAAATAAGCAATACCGTTACATGATCCACATGAAAGATGCGCGCGCGGACAATATGCAGTACATTGCAGCCAAAATCCGCGAGTCTTTCTCCTCCCTCGGCTGCTCCGAAGAAATGATTGCCGACATGCTGGTAGAATACCTGTACGGCAGAGGAAAAAGATACAAACAGCTTCTCTGGTTCTGTTATGGGGAACAGGTGGTGGCAAACCTCAGAAAAAATATAGGAACGCCGAACACCAAATACATCCCCTGCGCCGACTGCGGGGAATGGATAGAAATCCGTGCCAGGGACAACCGCACCAGACGCTGCCCTTCCTGCCAGAAAGAGTATGTCAGGATGTGCGACCGGAACCGCAAAAGGAAAAATTCCGTTTAACAACCCAGATCAAAACAGGCCACTGCCACTGGCCGAAACCAGACAGGAAAAAAAGCAAACAGCCATCCGCGATGGGTTTTCTGTTGTGTATATAAGGGAACCAGCACATTGCGCAATGGCTGTGGACAGGAGGAAACCATCTTGATTATCACGCAGGAAAACCTGATAAACCAAATAGCCGGCAGGGAAGAGCTCAGTCCTGCCACCGTCCGCAGAATTTTTAAATCGGCGGAAGATATCATCTTCAGCTGCCTGTCTTCCACTACCTCCTCTGAAAATACGATCGTAAAAGTACTGGATGGATTGAGCGTGGAATGCACCCTCCTTCCCGAACGGGAAATCCATACCTATGACACCATCATCTGTAAGCCACGACTTTGGACTAAGCCCAAAATCACCCGGTACTACAACAGAAAGCTGAACGGCTATTTTAAATGAAAGCAGGTGAACCCTTGAAGCTTAACTATTTCGAATTACTATCACCCGATCCGGTACAGGTTCCGTCGGTAGGAGGCGTCAAATCTCCCACTCTGCGGGAAATCTCTTCCCTTGGTTACCGCACCTACCGACATTATCTGGCGGTTCTTTCCCTGGATCTGCCTTCGTATCTGTCCATGACAGGTACATCCGAATTCTATGCCCTCCTGTCTGATGAGGAAAAGGAAAAGGCGACCCTGTTTGATCTGCTCCTGTCCAGTCCGCCCTCCTGTACACTGCTACAGAATATACTGGACTTCTTTATCGCAGAGACCGTCACCTTTTCCGAATCCCGGCATGCCTTTCTGGTCAGCGGCAACAACGGACAGACAGGAATGATCAGAAGGGAAAACTACCTTACTGTGTGCGACCTGATCGGACAGCGCAACTACCTGAAACCGAGGCACGACGAAGACCTGTCAAAGATAAAGAACAAAAAGGCGCTGGAGATTATGAAAAAGCTTCAGAAGGGAAGGGCCGAAACAAAAAAGCTTGCAAAGACAGATAAAAACATGGAGCTGGGAAATATCATTTCCGCCGTTGCCAACAGGAGTCAGTCCCTGCATATCTTAAACATCTGGGATCTGACTGTATACCAGCTCTGGGACTGCTTTGCCCGGCTTTCCGGCAATAACCTGTACAACATTCAATCCATGAGCGTTGCGGCCTGGGGTGACAAGAACCACTCCTTCGACGCGTCCGCATGGTTCAGAAAAATAGAAACCGAGAATCCATAACAAACATTTAAAGGAGGAACACATTATGATAAACCCTAACATGGCAAACAGAGAGGTCTGCGATCTGCTCTTCGTGGACTATGCCACAAAGAAACCCTTTCTCAATCTGGATTTCGCAAACGTCAGCACCACGGAGCTGACCGGCGAATCCGTATTTGCCCACGGCGGAAAGGGCCACCCCAAGCGCGTCCAGTTCTCCGGCGAGAGAGGCGGCACCATTACCATCGAGACGCAGATCCAGACCGTTAAACTCTGGCAGCTGATTACCGGCGGCGAGGTTTCCAAGTCTGCTAAGTTTGTGACCAGAATGGAAGCGACCGTTGACGGCACCGGAACCGGCATTACTCTGCCCGATGCACCGGCTGCAGACAGTGTGGTTGTCTACAAAGCAAACGACGATTGCGGCACAGAGCTGGCATGTACTGTGACCGATAAAGCCATCACCCTCACATCCGCTCTGACTGGCGGCGACACGGTTATCGTTTACTACATGAAAGAGGTAAACGAAGGCGTTCAGAGAATCAACATCAAATCCACCAGCTTCCCGAAGAATTTCACCGTCTATGGTGACACGGTTATGAAGACCGAGGATGACGAAGCGGTGCCGCTTAAGCTCACAGCCTACAAGTGTGCTCCCCAGTCCAACATGTCTCTCAGCTTCACCAACAACGGCGATCCCGGAAGCCTGACCATCACCGCTGATCTGATGGCGGATCAGGACAACAACATTCTCGATCTCACCCTCATCGAAGCGTAGTCTCTTCCGAAGAAAAGCGGCCGCCGTACAACGACGCCGCTTTTCAGTGAAAGTCACATGACAGGGATAACACGTATTACAACACAGTTTGTATGTGTTATCCCTTTTTTTTACGATAATCAAAAAACAGCAGCAGAAAACGTGCTGTGGTTAGGAGTGAATATGGAATTTACCGAATTAATTCAGTATATCTTTTACATCGTTTTAACCGCCATTTTACCCGTGACTGTCAAATATATCGTCAATCTCATCCAGGCCAGAATCCGGGAGAGCGCATTCATCGAAAACGCCGTGAAGACGGAAGCCCAGAGTATGCTGATAAAGGACGCGCTGTCCGGCGTCATGGATGCCGTATTATATGTCAACCAGACCTTTGTCGACACGCTGAAGAGCAAGGGCGAATTTACCGAAAATGCCTGGGACGAGGCAAAACAGAAAGCATACAATGCCGCCCTGCTCACCATTTCCGAAGCCTCTAAAAATGCAGTGGAAAGCGTCTACGGTTCCTTTGACCACTGGCTGCGGATAAAAATAGAAGCCTCCGTCAAAGCCGCCAAACAGTAAGGATGTGATTTTATGAAACCAACAATCAGTAAAAACGGCCTTGCCCTTATCAGGCGGTTTGAAGGCTGCCGCTTAACCGCCTATCAGGACAGCTCCGGCGTGTGGACCATCGGATACGGCCATACCTCGGGCGTTTCCAAAGGACAGACCATTACCCAGGCGCAGGCCGACGCCTATCTGTGCACCGACTGCGCAAACGCCGAAAAGGCAGTTAACCGTTATATGGACACCTACCACTGGAACCAGAACCAGTTTGATGCCCTTGTCAGCTTTACCTTCAACTGTGGCACCGGAAATCTGAATACTCTGTTGAATCACGGACAGCGGAGCATCGCCCAGATCAGCGACAAAATTCCGGCCTACCGAAAGTCCGGCGGCAAAGTCCTGCAGGGCCTGATCAACAGGCGCGCTGCCGAAAAAGCATTGTTCGACACACCAGTCTCCTCCGCCGGAAACACCTCTTCCTCTGCATACATAAAGCCCATCAGCTATCTGCAGACCGATCCCCGCTGGAAAACACATAACTACTCCGCCAGAGGTGAACGGAAAACCATCGGCAGTTCCGGATGTGGCATCACAGCCTCCGCTATGGTGATTGCCACCTTGAAAGACCCGGCTGTCACCCCCGTGAACACCGCCGAGTGGTCCATGTCCCACGGCTACAAAGCTCTGAACCAGGGAACCTACTACTCCTATTTTGTCCCCCAGTTCTCCGCTTTTGGCATCCCATGCGAACGGTTAAACCAGACCAGCCTGTATGGCAAATCCTTATCCGCCGCCCATGAAAAGGCGCTTCACGCACTGCAAAGCGGCGACTGGGTAATTGCCTGCATGGGAAAAGGAAACTGGACAAGCGCAGGCCATTTTATCCTGCTGTACCGTTATGAAAACGGTTATGTCTATATCAATGATCCCGCATCCACAAAGGAGACACGGATTAAAAACACATGGGATCTGTTCGCGAAGCAGGTAAAATACATGTGGGTTATTCACGTTTCCAATGGAGCCGTCTCCCCGGCAGACGCCTGATATCCTGCCCAGAAAGGAATCCAAGGTAAGATGAATGAAATAATGGAACTAACAAAAATTGACTATGTATCCGTATTTCCAGCCGTGCTTGCTCTCCTGGCCGGATCGAAAGCCATTCTCTCCCTCTTTGAATGGCTTTTTCACAGACTCGGTCTCGAGACAAAATGGATGCGTCAGCGGCGGGAGGAGCACGAGCTGCTGATACAGACCTCCCAGAATCTCACTGCCCTGCAAAAGCAGCATGTGCACGATATGGAAAAATCAGACAGACGGGATGAGGAGATTTCCGCGGACATCAAGAAACTTACCCGCATGTTTGTGGATAAGGAAATCGACGATATGCGATGGGAAAGCAACAATTTTGCCACCAAGGTTTCCGAAGGAAAACCCTGCAATAAAGACAGCTTCAAACACTGCATCCACATCTATGAAAAATACGAACAGATCCTTGCAGAAAATGGCTTTGAAAACGGCGAGGTGGAGATCTCTATGGAGTTGATCAATGATGCTTATGTGCGGAAGATGAAAGAGGGGTTTTAGACAAAATTTTAATAGCTTTTCCTTCTGACGAGTCGGGAAGTATCACAAAGAAAGACATAGAGCGCCACATATATTTTGTTATAGCAATTTTGTTTACCCGCAATTCAAAAAGAATTAAAAGGTATTTCAAAAAGGAATAGCCACCTTAACGCAAAATGCCAAATACCACCCCTTGGTACAATTAATTGACTTTGTATCAAAAGTAGTGTGCATTTTTATCTAAAGTGTCAATAGATATTTTAGTAACGATTGTATATACTAATATCAAGAAAACAGATTGTTTTCTTCTACGCCTGCTACTTGGCGTTACTAAATAAAGTAGATCGAAGGAAACACACGGGTCATTAGTGTTCTAAATGTATGAATCGAAAAAATACGCCTGCCATACGGCGTTGCTAAATTGTATGGAATGAGGAAAAGCCTATTTATTTAGGCTTTTTCTATTACAGAGGATAAATTATGAAGGAACATGGATTATATGTACTTAAAAGAGATTTTTTAGAACTTGTACATAATCTTGGCGGAGATTGTGATTATTATACTGGTAACAAACGTCCAATTTACTGCTGTATTAAGGATAATCGCATTGATGGATTATACTGGGCAATTCCTACAAGTGATATAAGTCATCGGGATGATGGGCAGAAACAATATTATGAAATGTGCCTGAAGTGTCCAGATACCGATCTCCGCAGTTGTTATTATCATATTGGGCGGACTACAAAAGAATCTCTCTATAAAATTAGTTCCTGTTTCCCAATAACTGAAAAGTATATTGACCATGAGTTTACTTCGTGTGATAAACATGTGGTTATAAAACGTGCTGAAACTGTAAATGAGATAGAACGTAAGTTACGGAGAATACTTGCATTTGAATCACGCAGACCAAATTATTTTCAACAACATATAACTGATATTAAAGCATATCTGATAAAAGAATTACAAGATTTATAATATGTATATGACGGGCAGGACTCATCTCCTGCTCTTTTTCTATACAAAAAACATATTTAACAGATAAAAGATATAGTTTATTCTCATATGAACAGTATGGGGGGCTTAATGCCCATGTAGCGTAGCGAACTACATAAATAAAAATGACGACAAAATGGTCGCATGTGAAGATGCGGTTAATGAGCTTTATGACCTGCAGAAAAAACTTCTTGACAAACAGGAAACCCTGCGTAATAGACTGTTGAAAGATTTACAAAAAGCACAAACTGATTATTACAAACAGCGGGAAGTGGTTGATTCAATAGATCCTGAAAAAGATAGAAATGGTAAGAAAACGGAAGCGGCATTAAAGAAACTACAACAGTTGTCAGATAAAATGGATACACTACAGGACAAATATATTAGTGGAACATTGCTGCTTTCAAAATCAGCAGCCTTATGAAAAACAAAAACCAACCAACTATAATAAAAACCAACCAACTACAAAACCAAAAAGGAGGAACTATCTATGGATGATTCTTTAATGGACTCCCAGAGCAATTCTGATATTCCAGCCGATAACAGCAATGCTCTTTCAGAAGCTGTCAGGCGGCTTTCCGACGGGTTCTCGGGTATCTCTAAATTCTTCGGATTACAGGAATACCTGAAGAAAATCCCGGAAGAGGTGGCAAAGGTCGATGCCGCCATGACGCAGTTAAGCCAGTCCGGCGGCGCGTCCGCTTCCGAACTCCGCGCCTACTTTGAACAGGCGGCGGAAAGCGCACAGAAATACGGCGTCTCCATCAGTGACCTGGTCGGTATCACCGCAGAGTGGAGCCGGATGGGTTATGGCCTGCCGGACGCCAAGGCCCTGGCGGAGGCCGCCACCTTATACAGCCATATCACCGGCATGGATATCCGTGCATCCAGTGAGGCACTTGTTTCCACGGTGCAGGGACTGCGGCTGGAAACCGGGGAAGTAACCCAGCTCCTTGACATGCTCTCCAGAGCCGGGAATGACCTTTCCCTTGATCCCGCCGGGATTGGCCTGGCACTGCTGGAAAGCGCAGGGGCGTTCCGCACCGCAAATACGGAGCTTTCACAGTCAGTCGCCCTCACGGCAGGGGCAGACAGCATCCTGCAGGACCCCTCTGCCGTGGCAGATTTATGGAATGCGGTTGAAGCCCGTATTTATGGCACAAGGCAGGCGCTGGAAGCGGCAGGAACAGAAACCGACGGAATGTTGGCGTCCACCGCACAGTTACGGGATCTGGTGCAGGAGCTGACAGGCTTTGACATCATGGCCGGTTCAGACGGCACACAGCTCAAAGACCTCTACAGCATCATTGTGGGGATCGGAAGTGAGTGGCAGAACCTCCCTGCCTCTGTACAGGGCGGGTTACTGGATGCCCTTGCAGGCTCTCAGGGGGATGCCCTCGGTTCTGTGCTGGATAACGTCTCCATGATCCAGACCGCCTACCAGTCGGCAGAAAACGCTTCCGGATCCGCCCTGCAGGCACAGGAGGAGTATGAACAGGGCATCCAGTATTCCCTCGACCGTCTGAAAGCTTCTTTCCAGCAGTTTGCCGACACACTGGCAGGCGACGGCCTGCTGAAAGGGGTCGTGGATTTCGGGAACGGCACAGTAAATGTGCTGGAGGCCTTTACCGACTTCCTTGGTCCTCTCGGTTCTGCCGGACTGGCCGGTGCAGGAATTGGCATCACAAAATTTATGAAAAACTTAGATTGCCGAAAGGTACTTAAAATTGCCTGGATTTTAAGTTGGTCTAACACAGATAAGGAAATGATAAGACGGTTCATAGTACAAGTCTGTGCGTTTGGGAGTTTTAAAATAAACCAACGAGGAGTAATTGCTGGGACACGTTGATGAATATTCTACTAAAGCGGAATTGGCGACAATAAATGCGACAGGGCGAAAGCAGAAAAAACAGAATATTCGGCATATGGCAACAATTGTGCAAACATGCGGTAAGCCTAAGTGCTGTTGACAGGACGCAATCAGCTTCACACATTCTCAGGATTTCATTCTAACGGCATACCCCCTATAGACGGGACTAAACCTGTGCATGAGAATGGATGTTCAACGACTACCGATCCTCGGAGTATTTTCTACCTTACTGGAAATGCTTCTAATGTATAGTGTTATACGTAAGTTTTGCAGATCCTTCCGTATAACCTTCGCGGCATGTTTCCTGCCGCCCTGCTAGAAAAAATCTGCCGGCACATCCAATGCCGTACCGTGTCATACTTAAGTATGTTGCTGACAATGCCCCACTTGTATTGTCCGGGTTGGATAAAGTGAAGGCTTTAGGAAACCTAAAGCCTACGAAGGAATCATAGATATCAGAAATCGGATTTGCACTGGTTACAGTGCCACTGTTTGCTTACCTTTCCCATAGCAAACACGCCAAACAGTGCAACGCTGCCTGCCTTGGAAAAGCCGGATATCTTTTTGGTGTTTTTGGAATGACAGTAGGGACACTCTGCGTTGTTTTGGTACTTACATTCACTCGTTTTTTGTTTATCTTTCAAATCGACTTAGGTAATTACTGAAAATAGAAATATAATTCTCACACAGATTACCAAGTATATTTACAATTTAAGCATTTATATGTCTTGTTTATTTTCTTGCTTAAGATTCCTAATCCAATAATCGATGTTGCTCTTTCTACAGTACCAATTGGCTTAACTTTAAGTGAACCGCATGTAGGACAACAGGGAACTTTTGCCTGTACCGGTTCATCCCAAGTTTTTAACGCACCCTCAAATTGTTCTGGTATAGTTTGCGTTTGTATTATCAGCTCTGCTAATTGCTTCGCATAGTCCCAATCCAGTTGTGTCTTCCGCCTGATTAAACCCGCGATATAAAATGGACTTACATCAGTATCTTTATCTCCTACCTTCGGAAGTAATTCCATAACATCACTAAGATCATACGGAATCTTATTTACAATACAATAGTTTGAAAAATCCATTTGAGAAATGGGGCACCCACAATTAGGACAGCATTCCGCTTTATCAGAAAACTCTTTATTACACTCTTTGCATCTTATTAACATTGTTATTCCTCCTACAAGCTTTCTTCAATTATTATATAAGATGACAACCAAGATAGCAACTTGGTAAACCATCTTAATCTATGCAATTACAAAATTTAGGTAATTTTTCGAATGCTATAAACGAATATATAAAAATGGGAACTTTAGCTGGAAACGTTGAAAAAACACTGTCTGACTCACTTAAAGGTCTAACGACATCCCAAATTTTAGCAAAAGTTTCTACCCATAAATTAACCGATGAACTCAAACTCCAACTGATAACTGAATATGCATCTGATGCAGAAACATACCAAACCGTTACAGCTCTTAACGCCCTCTCCGCCTCCGAAACCGCTGCCACAGGCACCACAGCCGGTTTAAGCGCCGCTTTCCAGGGGCTGGCCTCTTCCCTTGGCATCTCAACCGCCGCTCTCGGTGCATTAATCGCCGGGGCTGCGGTTATCAGTGCGGCCGCTGTCGCTTACAGACAGTATAAGCAGCATCTCGAAGCAGTCAGGCAGGAAACCGCACAGGCCGCCGATGTATATAAGGACTCTTCCTCCTCCGTCGAGGAGTACGCCTCCAGATATCAGTCCCTGCACAGCGCGCTCCTTGCTGCCAAAGGCGATGAGGAAAAAACCTGCCAGATCAAGAAACAGCTCCTTGAGCTCCAGACAGAACTCAACGATAAGTTCGGTGACGCATACGGCACCATAAACCTTGTCACGGACGCCTACAAAGACCAGACCGATGCCATCCGGGCCTATAACAGGGAAGCGGCACAGACCTTCCTCAATGAAAATGCAGGGGGAATCGAAGACGCTGCCGAAGCAATGACCCGCGAACGCCATTATAACCTTTCCTATACAGGAGTCTCATCCGCCACAGGGAAAGGGAAAGCCCTCATGGAGGTTGCGGAAAAGTATGCCGGTCAGGGTGTCACCGCACTTGATGAAAGCGGCGACGGCAGTACCTTCTCCCTCCACCTGAAATCAGATGCACAGTCCGCCTATGACACCATCAATGCCTTTGCGTCAGATCTGCGGGCCAAGGCGAAGGAGCTTGGCGACGAGCACATGTTTGATGACGTTCTTGAAATCTCCTCGTCCGAACTGAACAGGGCAAAATCCGTCATAGACGATTACGGAGAAATATTCACCCGCTCCCTGATCGCCGAAATTGCTTCGGATGACGAAAAAGCCACCGTCTACAATGAAGCGCTGAAGGCCGTGGAAGCTTATAATAACGCCGTCTTAAACAGCAAAGACCCATTCAGTGACAAGACCGTGGAAAACGCCCGGGAAAAGCTTGCAGAAATAAAGGACCTTATTAACAGCGACAGTGGATGGGATAAATACGCGCCTGTCACAGACAGCGTTTTTGAACAGGCAGATACCGGGCTGCTCGATTTTAACGACAGGATGCAGGCCGATACCGGCATGAAAAAACTTGCACAGGATCTTGACGGAATGGACAGGACTGACTTATCCTCCCTGAACCCCGGTGAAAACGCCTCTTTTGACAGACTGAAAGAATCTGCTGAAGATTATGGGCTGCAGATTAATGATGTAATCGATACACTTGTCAGGCTCGGGTATATACAGGATGAAGTGCAGGATGCGGCGTCCACTTCCAAGGATTGGAGCCCTTCTATCTTCCATGATGATATCATAGAAGATTTGGAAAAGCAGGTAAAGCCTGTCATGTCCGCCATTCAGAATGCATGGCAGGACGCCTATAACAGTGACGGATCGTTTGCAGTTGATCCCACCAAGGCACTGGACGCTGTAAGCAGTATTAAAAATGCCATTGACTCCATCAACGGTAATGAAGCCCTCGGAATAAAAATCGACACCTCCTCCCTGGAAAATCTTTCCCGGGTGTTGACTGATACGGAATCTGGTGAATCCAAAGTCGAAGCCGCATACAGCCGGATTGTGGATGCGGTGATGAATGAATTTCTCCCTGCCATGCAGGGCATGGATGGCTCACAGTTCCCCATTATGCAGTCTTTTCTGGAAAGTATGGGTATCCTGAATGCGGAAGAGCTTATGATCCAGTCCCTTGGATACTCCTATGAAACCTATACTGCTGCTAAGGAAGCCGCCGCCAATACCGGTGCCAGTCTCAACGCCGATATCAACGAAACAGCATCCCTGTTAGAGACGGAAGGGCTGATGGCCTCGGATGATGCACAGCAGATCATGGATTACATGCTTGCCAAGTATGCCGCCAGTGGCGGGAGTATCAGCGTCGATGACACCATCTTTCAACTTGCAAAAGAATACGGCTGGCTGGCTGACCTGATCGACCAGTGGGGACTATACTATAACACCTCAAAAAAGGGATATGGAAACACCAGCGGCAGTAAAAATCTGGGTATCGGCAACTATACGCCCGTTACTGCTACCGATACTAAGAGAAACGCAAAAGTTAAGTCTCCGAAAGACTCCGACATTCCCTCCGCTGGGAGCAGGGGCAGCTCCGCCAAATCCGCCAGAACCGAAACCGATGCCCTCTCCAACCTGAACTCCGAAATGGATAAGCTCCAGTCCTCCTACAAATCCCTCTGCGATATCCGGGATACCTACAACCAGAATGGAAAGATCACGGTAGACCAGTATCAGGAACTCACGAACATGGGCTTTACCTTCCTCTCCCAGCTTGTGGATGAGAACGGACAGTTAGGCTTAAACGCCAGCGCCTTCGAGCGTCTCTCACAGGCCAAGCTTCAGGAGATGCAGATACAGATGGCGAAAAATGCCGCCGACACCATAAACGGCCTGAAAACCGAAGCGGCGGCGGTGGAATATCTCACCTACGCCAACGAACAGCTGCGGGATGCCGCGCTCGGGGCGGCGGAGGCACAGCTTGAGGCCGCCGTAGCCAACGCCAATGCACAGGGCGGCAAACGGGCCGAAGCCGCACAACAGATTTATCAGGGCTATCAGGCCTCCAAACAGATGGCATCAAAAGTGGACTTTTCCTTTACGCCATCTTCTTCCGTTTCTTCCCCTGCCGCGACAGCAGAACCGGCAGATACGAAATCTTCAGCCAATCCCACAGACGCCTACAACAAAGAAAAATCTCTTCTGGAACATATGCTTGCAATGGATCAGATATCCAAGTCCGAGTATTATGAACGGCTTATGAGTCTCGTTAAACAGTACTTTGAAGGCGATCCAGAGCATCAGGATCAGATATGGGATGTGGAAGAATCCTACCACGATTATCTGGAATCCATCAAAGAAACCTATAACTGGATCGAGATATTCCTGGATAACCTTGCAAAGAAAGCCAATGCGCTGATCGACAAGGCAAGTAAATTCATTACATGGTCTAAAAAGAATGCGATGATAAACCGCGCTGTAAAGGCGACTGATAAGCAGATCACAGGGCAGACCAATGCCTATGCCTATTATGCAGAAAAGGCACGGAAAGTAGGCCTGAATAACGCTTACATTGATAAGATCCAGAACGGCACCCTTACTATGGAAGATATGTATAATGAGGGGCTTTCTGGTAAGATTGAGAAGTACCAGGAGTGGTATGACAAAATGGTCGCGTGTTCAGATGCCATTAATGAACTGTATGACCAGGAACGCGATCTCATTAAGCAGAAGCTGGACAACGTGCTGGATTATTACAATGATCTCGATTCGTATATGTCCTCCATTGTGTCAAAGATGGACAGTTTTATCTCCGTCATGGACGACATGGGAAAACGTTCCTCTCTAACCGATTTATTGGAACAGTTTGCGGCGGCAAATGAACAGATCGCGCATTTTCAGTCTCAGACTACCACAACCCAAAAAGAGAATGAAAAGAATTATTTTGATAGTTCCAAAAAGGTAGCTGCGGCACGGAAAAAAGACCAGGAAGAATTAATTGGTTCCCTTACCTCGGAGAAAGAGCAGGCCGTTACTGGTGTACAGAATACAGGAACTTATAAAAAACTTTTACAGGATATCGCTAAAGCGGAATTGGCAGTTGAAAAACAGCAGGCTACTTTAAATAAGATTGACCCCAATAGAGATAAAAACGGAAAGCAAAAAGAGGCTGCACAAAAGAATCTTGACCAGCTACAGGGAAAAGTAGATGACCTGATTGCCAAACGTGATGATATAGCGGCGAATGTATCTGCTAATGATGTTGCTGAGTATTCAAAACTATATGATCAGCAGAAGAAGCTTCTGGATAAACAGGAGACATTGCGCGCGAAATTATTAAAAGATATAAAAACAGCGCAGCTCAATGTTGATAAGCAGAAAGATATATTAAATAAGATTGACCCTAATAAGGATAAAACTGGGAAGCAGAAAGAGGCCGCTTTAAAGAAGCTTGACCAGTTGACTGGTAAGTTAAATGAGCTACAGAACAAATATGACAGCGGAATATTACTGCTTTCTAAAAATGAAATAACCAACCTTGAAAAGATACAATACCAGATGCTGAATATCGCTGGAAGCCGCGATAACGCAATTAAGTCACTTGAACATGAGCTTGGACTTGCAAAAGGCGAAATTCACCAAAAAACTGACAGCCAGAAAATAATGTATCAAATCAATGCGGTTGATAAAGAGTTAAAATCTTCTGCAACATATCAGAAACTTATGCAGGATATTGCTGCACAGGAAGAAAAGATTTATAAAGAACAGCATAAGTATGATGGTAAAAAAGTAAGCAATGGACAGCTGGCTGCACAACAGAAAAATTTAGATAAAATGAATGCCCAGCTTGATGCATACAACGAGAAGAAGCTTCAGCTTGAACAGAATGCAACCGCTGATACCGTTGGCGAATATGCGAAAGTTTACGATGCGTGGCGCAAATTGCAGGATCAACTGGATGCTGGTAAGGTTCTTTCTGTAGCTGAATATAAAAATTATAACAAATATAATGACCAGCTGAAGCAGTTTGCAGAGGAACGCTCCTCTATTCTTAAAGATCTTAATATTCAGTTAGAAAAAGTTCTCAACCCTTCAGAAAATTTGGATCTGAATTATTCTGACATTTACAAAAAACTGTTAAAAAACATTGAAAACACAGAAAAGAAAATTGATAGATTTAGTGAAAAAAATGATGGAAAATATGATAAGGAAATTGAAAGATTAAATTCCAAATTGGCAGAATATTATGACCTTTGGCATGAATTAGGAGAAAATGCGACTGTTGGTACAATTGACGAATATTACGAATTATACCAAAACAAACTAAAGCTTGAAGAAACGATAAGTAAGCTTCAATATAAGATGCAGCAGCACGGAAATTTAAAGCCAATCGACGAAGCACATTTAGAGAAAACCATTGAAAAATTAGAGGCCGTTAATAACCGACTAGATGAGCTTGTACAAAAAAAGGCTGAAGTAGAGGAACAAGCAAAAAATCCGATAGGCAAAATAGATATTATCAACCGTGAATACGAAGAGGCTGCAGAAGGTATCTATAAGAGTTATCATGATCAGATCGACAATATTGATGCAAGGATGAAAACTGCAAAACAATACCAGGATCTACTTGCCAAAATGCAGAATCTTGAAAATATCCGTGACACAAAAGGACTCAATGCTTCCCAGGAGAAAACGTTAAAGAAATATACCGAAGAACTGGAGGCACTGGAAAAAGGCGGCACTGGCGATAACATTGCCAACTATATGAAAACATGGGAACAGTGGTATGCCCTGCAGCAGAAAATAAATGATGGGAAGAAACTGAGTACAGCCGATGCCGCAAAGTATGACAGCCTGAAATCCCAGCTTGATGCGTGGAATAAAGAGAAACAGACGCAGATCAGTGACCTTATCGACCTGATGAATGATGACCTGGAAAAGCTCCGTGAAACCAACGCTGAAAATATTGCTGAGGCAGAGCAGGAAATCAACAGTTATTATTCCAAAGTTTATGAGCTGGCAAAGCAGATCGCAGAGTATAATATCAACACACTGAAAGAACAGCTTGCCTATCTGGATGCCTATATCAGCTATTACAAAGATTTAGTATCCCTGTATGACCAGTTCTCTGGCGATAAACTTTCCAGACTTTTGACTGACCTTGACGAAGGCGCGTTTAGTGACCAGCTCCAGGTATACGAGAAGTATCTTGTTACCTTACAGTCTAAATATGACGCCACCCTGTCCGAGATAAACGAATATAAACAGCTTATTGATGCAATAGACACCAATGATTTCCAGGCATCTATGGATCTGTTCCAGAAGGCAATGGACAACTACAAGGCTGCCGGTAATACAGAAATGGCTGACAGATTACAGTCTGTGCTTGACCTTCTCAATGAACGCGCTGTAGATGCGGATAACTGGGATGAGTATGCAGACCTGTGGCTGAATGAATGGGAACAGGCACTTGCAGAAGCAAAATCCGGGCTGATTGAGACGGCTGGTTCCATACAGGAAATCAACGATGCGCTCCGCGAGGTAAGATTCTCAAATGTCACGGATGCACTGGAGGAACTGACAAGGGCAGGTAATGTCCTCTCTTCCATGTCAAATCTGATACAGGATACATGGCTGTATGAAGGCGACGGACTTTCCGAGTATGGTAAGGCTAAGGTTGCACTGCTTGTATCACAGCTTGAGAATGCACAGGGAGCCGCAAATGAGTATCTGGAACTGGTAAAGAAGATACAGGACAATGAAGATACGTATGCTTCCGATCAGGCTTATCAGGATGCGCTTGCAGAGGCGACACAGAACTATTATGATTCCCTCTCCAATGCGGCTGATATCGAGAATACTATCGTAGATATCATGAAGAAGGCGCAGGAAGAAGAGGTTTCCAATTGGAAAGATATCATCGCTGCGAGAAAAGAAGCCCTCAGTGCAAAGAAAAGTTATTATGATTTCGACCGTACAATTAAGGATAAAAACAAAAATATCGAAGCACTAAAAGCTGAATTGGCAGCCATTAACGAGGTAAACACAGCCGAAGCCAAAGCCCGTAAAGCCAAACTGGAAGCACAGTTAAAAGAGGCTGAAGATGACCTTGCAGATACCAAGATCGAGCACGAATATGATCTACAGGTAAAGGCTCTCGATGACTGGGCTGATAAACTGGAAGATGCCCTGGACGATTCCACAAACACTGTGCAGGAATCTTTGGAATCCCAGAAGAAGATCATTGAGGAGGCGAAAGAACTTTACCGCACTTCCACTGATTCCGTGAATGAAACAATGGATAAGATCGTGAATTTCTACAGCGGAATGGGTATGAGTATCGACGGGATTGAAACCGCAAAGAATGAAAGCAGTGGAATCAGATCTGCACTGGAACAGCCTGAGTTTAAGGACAAACTGGTAAGCATGATGTCTGACAGGATTGTGCCTGACCTTGGCGGTGTGTTGGATACTGTTAACAGAACGGAAAATTATCAGATGAATAACAGTGATAACAGACCTGTGGAGATCAATACGTATTACGATTCATTATTGAGGGTAGATGGAAATGTGGATAAGAATACGTTACCTGAGTTAAAAGTACTTTTGGAAGAATCATATCAGTATACATCTAAACAGTTATATAGTGAACTGAAGCGTGTTGGATACAGTAAATATTAGTTAGTTTTAGGGTAATACAACTATGATTTTGTTGTATTACCCTAATTTAAACAGTATAAAAACTTAAATAGAAAGGGGCTGATTCAAATATCTTTTTTAGATGCGAATTCATTTACTTTTGATGGAGTAAACAGTGAATCTTATAATTTAGAAATATGCTGGATTGATGATACGCCGGATGTGTCTGTGAACGGATTAAAACGAAACATTGAAAGCGGTACTGTAAATCATGTCCGTTTAACAACAAACAATTATGGTATTACTTTTGAAGATAATATTGGATTTACATTTTATATTATAAAAATGGACAACAGCAATTTTTCCAGACCGGAATCAATGGCAATCAATAACTGGCTTACTGGTTCCACTACTCCAAAATTATTATATTTTAATGATGAAGATATACCATCAATACATTATTATGCTGTATGCACAGAAATCGAGGATAAGGTATTCAATGGGCATTATGGTAAAAGAGTTGTATTTAAGACAAATTCCCCTTTTGGGTTTATGACGCCGGTAGAACGCAGATTTGCAGTCACAGGTTCTGATGAATTTGTGATTGATAACATTTCAGACACAATCACAGGCGTATACTATCCTACTATTCTTTTATCCTCTTCATCTGATGAAGACATAATGATTGAGAATATCAGCGATCATAAATCTGTTACATTAAATCTTTCAAAAATCACCCCTGATTCAGATGGAATAAAAAATATTCTTATTCATAATGGAACAATGAAAATTTTAGATAAGAATAACAATGATGAATTAGTGCCACTGTGGAAGATCGGATTTGGGACAGACTATTCCAGTTATGTTTCTTCTACTGATGAATATATAAATAAATTTTACTGGCTCAGATTAATACGAGGGGCAAATAAAATAAAAATAAGTGGAAATTGTACAATTACTTTTGTTTTTGAATTCCCCAGAAAGGTTGGTTGCTTATGATATATTTAGTCAAGCCAACAGGTGACGTTCTTGGTTCATTAAACGGATTAAAAGAAGAAACCTGTAATGTTAAGCGTGTATTAACAGATATGTGGGAACTTTCTTTTGAAGTAAATAAGTATATTGATGAAAAAGACTTTAAGATATCTGACTATTATGAATCCATATCAGAAAAAATGCAGATATGGCTGCAGACTGATTTGATTGATACGATGTTTGTTATTAATACCGAACCAGTAACCAGTAATAATGGTGTCCAGGAAACCAAGACAATCACTGCACATACTGTTGAAAGCGAACTGCAAAATAAATTTTTAAGACTGTTCTATATCAACAGTGGCAACTCTGCAAGTAAGGAATATCTGGCAAAAGATAATATCAATTCTTACACGCAGCTGCCAGATGAATATGTCAGTCTTGTTAATTTTAATAATCCTGAATTATCTTTACTGCATTTGGCATTAGAGGGTACAGAATGGTCTGTTGACGGGAACCTGAAAGACATCGAGCCGGAAATGTGTGTCAAAAAGTTTACATTTAGTGTAGAGGAACAGGATATTTATTCCTTTTTAATGAACACCGTTGCTTCAACGGCACAGGTTATATTCTTTTTTGACCGCAAAAACCGTATTGTAAGTTTTAGGTCGTTTGACAATCTCGGCAAAGACACTGGTATTTTTATTGGGTTGCGCAATCTCGCGCAGCAGATTGATATTAAATCCACATCTGAGTCTGGATTAATCACAAAATACAGGCCAACCTGCAGTGAAAATATCGGAGTCGAATATGTGAACTTTGGCGATCCCTATATCTATAATTTAGATTACTTTGCCAATACACATAATGAGTATGGTGATTATAAATACGTCACAGAAAGTTTTCATAATGAATATGTGGCATGGATAGCAAAGAGAAATGATAACAGACAGCAGTTCATTGATCTTACAAAAGAATATAACCAAAATTTAATCAGGATCGATGAGTTAAAGAACCGCCTGCCTAACGATGGGTGCCGTATAGATTACAAGACTTTTAAGGCTGATGAGTTATACTTTTCCCTAAACGCATATGAAAATGCGCTTGCCACTCTCATCACGCTATACAAAGACGACTATCCGCAAAAATATACCTCTCCAGACGTTGAACTGGACGAAGAGCATCTTAAAACTACAATGTACTGGTACGATTATTATTCATATAAATATCAGATCGTTCCTTCTGTGTTGGAAGCAATGAAGATATGGTATGAAACAGATACAAGTGGTAATCTGACTATTGGCGGCGATGGGAAATACATAGTATGCGAAAACGGGAATCCAGCATATGCTGATAACATTGATATTGTAAAACCTGTTGATTCATTTAAATATGAGTTTGAATTATACGGTTCGGATGAACTCCAAAATAAGAAAAAGGCGTGGATGGAGTGTGCTAATCTTCTGTATAAGGATGGATTCATTACACAGGGGACAAAAGAAAACCCAACGCAATATAATACACCTGATGAAAACGGATGGAATAGTTTAACGTCTGAACAGAAAAATCAGTTTACATCAATTACCGCATACAGGGAAACCTTAAATAATTATCTGGATTACATGTCATTTCATGTAAGGAAAAATTCAATAACAGGGACAGAATGCAAGGGTATTATTCGCCAATGTGAAGATGCCATAGAACAGCGGCAACAGGAAATTGACAGATTACAGTCTGACAGTGATACATTGCAGGGAAAGCGTAATGCGCTCTCCTCTTCCGTCCTTCCGGAAAATAATTTCTCTTCTGATAACCTTAAAGTTTTCAGACTGCTGGTCCATGAAGCTAATTACAGCAATGAAAATATTGTAGTTACAAGTCTTGATGATATCCTGACAAAAATAGATATCGCTGAGGAACTGTACCAGGACGCGCATAATAATCTGGCTGTTGTTTCCCAACCACAATATTCCTTTAAAACGACGATAGATAACTTATTCGCTTTAGAAGAATTTGTCCCTCTGCATAAAGATATGGATATCGGTAATTTTGTAAGATTAATGCCAGACCTGTTCAGTGATGATTTTGTGAAATTAAGGCTGATATCAATAGAAACAAATCCTCTTATGCGCACTC
The DNA here is from genome assembly GCA_002491905.1 of Lachnospiraceae bacterium UBA7143. GTDB lineage: Bacteria > Bacillota > Clostridia > Lachnospirales > Lachnospiraceae > UBA3282. The sequence continues at coordinate 129,903 of DKWV01000053.1, forward strand.
CGGATATCTCTATTGAATTTTCAACTATGACAAAATCATTATCTGACATAAGTGACCTTACTTTTTTATTTGACGGAAATATTTCTGGCGGAGTAAGCAGATCATCCGGGGGTTCCAGTGGCGGCACATATGGAAAAAATAACGCTGAAATCCAGATCGCAAACAATATGTTGAATGCACTGCTTAAAACCGAGACGTTTGGAACACAGGTGTCTGATGTGATATTGGACAGCATCCGTGCGAACAGTGGCAATTTCAAAAAGCTTATCGCACACAGCGGTATCTTTGATACGTTGGAATCAGGTGAAGTCAAAGTTAATGGCGAATGTCTTACTGATGTCATTAAGTCTTTAAATTATGTCGCTGATACAGAAGGCAGTATGCTTAATTTAAAAGATGGATCTATTGATTTTGCAGGAGGCTCCCTGACGTATGACAAAGAAAAAGGGTTAATCATAAAAGGTGCCAAAGGAAAAACTTCTGTAGATGGATCATCCGTGAATACAGGTGCGATTGTGTCAAATAACTACAATGGCACATCTGCTAACCCACTCGGGAATACAGAAGGTTCCATTATTGATTTAACAGATGGGCAGTTTAATTTTGGCGGTGGAAAGCTAAAGTTTAAAGAAGATACTCTTTCCGTTGAAGGTGATGTTACAGCAAATAACCTTGTTGCAAATAAATCTGGAACGATTGCCGGTTGGCATTTTGACCAGACTGGCTTTTATAAGGTTGATGAAAATGGCAAAAAGCAGATGGTTATTGGAGATAATGGAATTTCTGCTGGTGAAAAATTTCATCTTAATAGTAATGGCGTATCATTTATTTCTGGTGATTTAACCCCAGTATATGATACTAGTATCGACTTAGAAAGTAATATAGTTCCAACAAATCCTTATATATATATTACTTTAGCAAATATGCAAGTCGGTGAATATTTTAAAATAACGATTATATTCTGGGAGCATTGGGGAACATTAGAATCAAATAATTATGGTAGCACCTCACATTGTTTATATATAGTAGGTACTATAGAAAGTCGTTTTAGCGTTGATGTTGCATATGGAGTGAATTCATATAATTCGTTAAATTATAGCGATAACTTAACTGGCTCATATGATTTAGATAGCAGAGAACTTACAATATCATTACCAAGTAGTATTATCAGGAATTATGATGATAGAGAACCAGCGGAGATTGAAAAATTTTTTACTGACGGATATGGCGATGGTATCAATAAACAAACTAAAAAGATCATCATTAATAGTACTACTTACAATGGCACTGTAATATATAATAAATTTGGAATTAAATTAGATACTCAAAATAATAATTTAAGCGGTGATATGTTTGATTTATTTCCAGAGGTATTTCGTTCTTATAAAAATTTTTCTTTTAAACATTATCCAGAATTTGATTATATTAATACAGAACCAATTATCCAAATTGATTCCTCGTCTCTAATACATAAAGGATTGACTACTTCTTCTTCTGGCACTAATCTTGCATCGTTAGATGGTAGTTTCGTTTTAAAATCATCATCGTCAAAACGGTATAAACATGATATTAAAAAAGTAGAATCTGATTCAGTGTCAGATGAAATAAATCCCAAAAAACTTTATGATATAGATGTTGTATCTTATAAATATAATAATGATTATTTACAATCTATAGATCAACGTTACGATACTGATATCCCTGGGTTTATCGCAGAAGATGTTTATGAAAAATATCCGATTGCATGTAATTTAGACTCGCAGGGCAGACCCGAAATGTGGGAAATTAATATCATGTTTCCTGCCGCATTAAAATTAATACAGGAACAACATGAAGAAATAGAAAAATTAAAAGAAAGAATTGAAGTTTTAGAGCAGAAGATTTTGTAGTCTTCTGCTTTAAATTATGTAGAAGTATTGCATTTTTATAAAATATGCAAAGGAGGTGCATTAAAATAGAATTAAAAGTAAAAATGAAAATTGAAAATATTAAACAACAAATTTCAAATTTTGATTTTGATAACAAAAATTATGATCCCGCGAAAAGGAGGTGATCGAAAAATATGGAGACACTGACTAAAGATATTACCCTTGGATTTTACAATGAGACTGGTATTTTAACTGTTCCCATTTCGCAAAACGATGTTGGCCGCATTATTGCCATAAGCTTTACAAACGATGGCTCTAAATTCGATATACCAGATAACACTACAGTTTTCTTAAAAGCACAAAAACCAGACGGCACACAAATAAACACTGATGAGTGCTGCTCTATTGCCGATAATATGGTTAGGATTAAAGTATTTAAGCAATTATCTGCTGTTGAGGGTATTGTGAAGTGCGAATTGGTATTGGGTGACCCAAATGGGGAAATATATACGTCTAATCATTTTAATATAGCTGTTACAAAATCTGTTCATGATGATGAAAATTTAAGATCAACAGACACATATAAGAATATTGTTGAAATTTTATTTGAAATAGAAAGTCTTAGAAAAGATCTCGTTTTCAAAAGTGATAAAGACCAAGCCAACGGTGTTCCTTCTTTAGATGAAAATACAAAGATTCCCCGCAATGAGTTATATAATGCGAGTCTGACAGAAAAAGGTGTTGTAAAACTTGTTGATTCTGTCAAAAGTGATTCTACTACCGATGCTGCCACTCCAAATTCAGTTAAAATTGTTAATGATAATTTGCAAACACACATGAATGAACAACAGCATGCTTTAAATTTAAAAGCTGATATTGAAAGTCCAACCTTTACAGGGATACCTCAGGCACCAACGCCAGATGACAACACAAACAGTACACAGATTGCAACTACTGCTTATGTAAAAAGTAATATTGCAAATAAAGTAGACAAAGTTGAAGGTAAGGGTCTATCTACAAATGATTATACAAATGAGGAAAAAGCAAAATTAAATAGTCTTGATTTAGTAAGTATAGAAGCTGATGGTCTGGTTCCTAAATTACCAGATTATGCAGATAGTAATAAATTTCTTATGGGCAATGGTTTGTGGACAAGTTTACCTTCAAATGGAAAAACAAGTGATGGCACTGTAAAAGCGACTTACGGAGTAGCAAATAAAGTTTGGAAAACAGATGAAAATGGAAATCCCGGTTGGAGATATGAACAGGACATTCCTATTCCTGTTATTCCCGGCGCCCTTAGTGAGTTTAATAACGATGTGGGATTTCTTACCGAGGCAACTGCTAATAAATTATACGGGACTAAAACCGAAATAGACGACTTAAAAAAATTTGTCAGTGATGGTAAAACCTTGGTTGCCGCTGCTATCACTGAAAAAGGTATTATCACGGCAGCCGATGCAACATTTGCCACAATGGCCACGCATATTAGCAACATCAGCAAAAGCACGGATACCAGCGATGCAACTGCCAAAGCAGAAAACATATTAGCAGGTTTTACAAGCTATGGTAAAAACGGAAAAATTACTGGTTCAATGCCTAATAATGGTTCTATATCTGAATCATTATCAGTAAATGGTACTTATATGATACCCAAAGGATATCATGACGGAACCGGCAAAATAACACAGACTATTACAGCAAAACCGGCAGCGACATATACTCCCAGCACACAGGATCAGTCAATTTCGGTCGGACAATATTTATCTGGTGCACAAACAATTAAAGGCGATGGTAATTTAATAGCGGCAAATATTATAAAGGGTAAAACAATATTCAATGTCGTAGGAACAGCGGCACCGAAATTGCAGTCAAAATCCGTTACGCCGACAGACCATGTGCTAACAATTACTTCGGATGCGGGTTTTGATGGTCTGTATGCCGTGAGCATAGGTGCTATACCATCAGCTGATTTTTCAAAACTTCTACACGTATCGACAAAGACAAATTCACAAACCGACTCATCTTTACTCATAGATATATGGAATGGTGAATTGACGTCTAAAGGATATAGTTGTGGCGCTTTAAGTAAATCTCCATTAAATACAGGATTTTTTGTAATTGATTATAACGTTACAAAAAGTTTATATTATACAATGAATAGCGATAGGTAAGGTTTTGA
>DKWV01000013.1 GCA_002491905.1 Lachnospiraceae bacterium UBA7143
GTCTAACTTTAAGGGGTCACCTCACTAGCCAAAGTTTACAAGGGTGGTTTTTTTATCTAAAAATGCAGAAAAACGTTACTGACTCATCATTGCGATCAAAGTCGGCAATGCGAGAATGAACATGCCGAAAGACAAATTCCCAGAGCATCAACCGCCTCGACAAAGGCAGTCTCGTCGGGAATGACAGGACTCTGTATAAAATCTGCAGTCGCAATATCCTGATCTTTTATGCTAGAAAAGAACATCTTTACCTCTTCCGCATCATTTGAATAATACGCCAATCGCAAAATCCTTCGGGGAAAAACCGATCTTATAATAGGCAGAGCGGTCGTATTATTATGATCTATACGATACTGACGAAAGAATTGAGATTTTAAGTGGCATCAAGATAGGTTAACCCCCCCCCCTAAAATTTGCAAAAGAAAACAGCTCAATCCCAGTATTTACAAGGGATTGAGCCATCTCACAGAGAGAGGCGCAGACCGGATTTGAACCGGTGCATCAGGGTGTTGCAGACCCACGCCTTACCGCTTGGCTACTGCGCCGCAATATAGTTGGAGCAATTCCTACGGAATTAACTCCGAATCATGGTCTTTCGACCGATGACTCCAACGGGAATCGAACCCGTGTTACCGCCGTGAAAGGGCGATGTCTTAACCGCTTGACCATGGAGCCTGACGAAAGGCTTCATGTAGCCTTAACGTATGCTATGATATCACATCCTGCGGCATTTGACAAGAGAATTTTCAAAGAAATTTCTGCCGGCGGCCGGCGGCGCGGCACAGCCTCGAACGCTGTGCCCACCTTCTATATTATATTCCCTCTCGCCTAAAATGTGCCGTCAGCATTTCTTTGCCAGAACCGCCACAGCCCGCATATCCTCCGGAATCTGGCACACCAGTTTTCCATCAACAATCCTGATATCCGCCTCCGCATCGGAGAAAATATCCTTGATCCAATATGTCCCGTCCGCCGGAAGGCACACTTCCAACGCGCCGTCGTGCGCGCCGTTAAAACTGTGGAATACCGCCAGCAGCCCATCCTTCTTCTCATGATCCACGCCACCCTCTGTCCGCACAAGGCACTGCCAGCCTTTCGGGTGCCGCCAGCTTGCCACCTTCGGTCCGTATAGCGTGCTGAACCCGTCTTTGATGATGGGCGCCGCCTTTTTATAGAAGGCGATTCCCCGGTCAATCACATTCCACTGCGCGTCCGTCAGTTTCGTCACATCCCCTGACAGGCACATTCTGCCCAGAAAAGTATTGGCAATGGAGTAGGCGATCCTCTTTAAAGAATCATTCTCCCGGATCACCGCCCAGATCTGGCTCTGCCTCGGCAGAATCACCCGGTGCAGGGCAGCCGCGATAATCGGGATCTCCTCGCACTCATGGGCGTCCGAGAAGGACGCCATGCTGCACTCGCTCATCATAAGCGGCTCAAGCTTGTGCCCGCCTGAGGAACAATTTTCCAGAATAATACCGGGCACCTTCTCCTTCACCCTGCGGATAAAGGCAAGCGACGCCTCCATGTTCTGCCGCAACCCCTCGCCCAGCGACTCTGCACCGTCGCAGCCCACGCCGATGGTATCATTATAATCCATTTTCATGTAGGAAAAGCCATATTGATTCAGGGTACCGATCACTTTCTCTTCCAGATACTTCTGCACCCACTCCTGCCGCATGTCCCAGAACCTTCTCATGGAAGTGGTGAGCGGCATACCGTTTCTTGCAAGCAGATGCGCCGTATCCTGATAACTCTCCGCCTTTTCTCCCACATTGTCAATCTCAAACCAGATGCCAGGCTTCATGCCGTGAGCCCTGATAGCGTCCACCGTCTTTTCAAGCCCCTCCTGGAACAACTCTTTCGACACATAGTAATCCCCCATAGCCACGTCCCACGGGATTCCTTCCTGCTTATACCAGCCGCAGTCTATCACGAAATAGGAAAAGCCCCTGTCCTTAATGGCATCCAAAATGCCGCATATGTTCTCGTGGGAAGGGCAGCCCCAGGTCGTGCAGTATTCATTAAAAATAATGGGGAGCGACTGCTCCGACTCCGGTCCTTGGTCTGCCATTTCATCCAAAGCTGCAGTCATTCTCTGGGAAATCTCTTCGATGCCGCCACCCTTGCAGACAGACAAAATCGCCTTGGGCGATACAAACGTTTCTCCCGGTTCCACCCGTTTCATCCAGTGCCCGAAATCATAATCCGCCAATCCGCCGGAAAGCGCCACGTCATCCCCTCTGCGGTAAACCTCCATCTGCCAACTCGCATTATGACAAAGCTGTGCGCCCCAGAAAATATCGGACTTCGCATCTTCCATCACCGCATAGGGAAAGTACCCGTTGACCGGCATGGAACCCACCTGCCCGAACCGCTCACAGCGCACCGCATGACCGCCCCAGGAAGGTTCCAGCTGCAAGTCCTCCAAAAGCTGGAACTCCGCCCTTCCCTCCATGCTCCACACGCTGCGAATGCGATGCAGCTTTAACATGCCGCTCTCGTCTGCCCCCACAAAAGGCGAAATCCCGCCCAGAGAAAAGCTGGAAAGCATCTCCAGATCCGCCGCCTGCCCGGAGATATTCTCAAATTCCGTATAGGAAATCAGACTCTTTTTCCCCTTTTTCCATTCAAGATAGTGCCGATAACGGTAACCTCTGTCATCCGCCAGCGTCGTACACACCACCGCCCCGCCGCTCTCATCCTTTATCTCCTGCCCGTCCAACCTGAGTGCAAGCACGGACGCACTCTGGCGCATGGTTCTACCACCCGCGTAGCCGCCCGTATAAGTGTCCCCGGACAGCTTTACCTGCACAATGGAATCAGGGTAAGGCTTTTCACGGTAACCCACCACATAAGTCATGTCCGCCGGGAGCAGCACAAGCTCTACACTCCCCGTCTCCTCGTCCTGCACATAGCAGGCACGCATATCCCCCAATATAAATTCGCTGTATATCTTTTTCATGCTTACCTCCATAATACCGCTTGCGACTTCCCAAATATATGAAAAGAATACCTCGTTTCAAGCACTCTTACATTAACCTTTGACCGCCCCCACTGTCATACCTTTAATAAAATATTTCTGCATACTCATAAACAGTATCGCAATCGGAAGCACAGAGATCACAATAGCGGCCATAGCTGTCGTATAATCGCTGGTCTGCGCTGAAAACAGGGATTGAATCGCCACAGTCAATGTTTTCAGATTCTTTTTACTCACATACAGACTTGCCAGCAGATAATCATTCCAAATCTGGAATGCCTGCATAATCACAAGCGTGGCAATCGCAGGCTTCAGCAGCGGCATCACCACACTAAAATATGTTCTGAATACGGAGCAGCCGTCAATTCTCGCGGCCTCCTCCAACTCAAGCGGAACCGTCGTCATAAAGCTGTTCATCAAAAAAACGCCGAAAGAGATTCCTGTTGCCACATACATAAAAATAATTCCATAACGTGTATTTGTCAAATTCATTTTATAGCCAATGATATAAATGGGCAAAAAGAGTGCCTGAAATGGGATCAGGATTCCTACAATAAAATAAATATAGCAAAATTTGAAAAATTTAGCCCTGCATCTCGCAATCGCCCACGCTGTCATTCCACACAAAAGCGCCAAAATCAAAACGCTCACAAACGTGTAGAAAAAAGTATTTACAAACGTATGAGACAAATCCAGTTTATCAAACGCCTTCCTGTAATTCTCCGTCTGAAAAGAAGACGGAAGCGACAGCGGGCTGGTCAGGTATAGCTCCTTTTTTGTCTTGAAGGAATAGTTGATAATAATTAAAATCGGAGCCACAAAGAGCAGCGCCACAACGGTCATCACAATCTGCGTTATAAAGGTCGCCTTTGTATAGGACTGTGTATTCACAGGTTCCTTTTGCTTTTCCCTCTTTATTGTCATGCCTGCACCTCCTTACTCTTTAAGCCCTTCACCTGAATCACTGCTACCAGCAGCAGCGCCAGAACCAGAGTCACCGACATGGCCGAACCGTAGCCATACTGTCTTCCGTTGATCGCCGTCGTATAGGTCTGATAAATCACAGATGTGGACGCACGTCCCGGGCCACCCTTGGTCGATGCCACTAAGAGATCATAAACCTTTAAGGAGCCCGTCGTAATACCGACTACGCAGATTGTGATAGCCGGAGCCAGCATGGGAATCGTGATATTAAAGAAGCGTGAAATGGGTCCTGCCCCGTCCACCTTGGCTGCCTCATACAAGTCTGCCGGAACCGACTGCAGTCCCGCGAGGTAAATCAGCATCCAATAACCGATCCACTGCCAGTTATTGGCGATGAGCAGCCCGGCTAAAACCGTGCGCCCGCTTCCGAACAAAAGGAAATTAATATTTGTCCCCAGCAGCTCGTTTATTTCCGGCAGAACATTGGAGAACATTTTAAGCCACACAAAACCTACGATAATAGAGCTTATCAGACACGGCACAAAAAAAGCTGTCCTGTATAGCTTCTGCGCTTTAATACCGCTGTCCAACGCCACAGCAAACAAAAGCGCAAGCACATTCTGGATAATCGTATTGCCTATGGTAAACTTGATTGTAAACCACCATGCGGATCGAAAATCCGCATCCTTGCAGAGATTGATATAATTTTGCAGCCCTACAAACTCCTTGACCTTTGACATGCCATCCCAGCTTGTAACGGAGTACCGCACTGCCAGCATAAGAGGTATGATAAGGCCGATTGTAAAAATTACAAATCCCGGAAAAACCATTGCGAAATACTGTTTTTCCAGCTTTTTTTCCATTGATTGTTTTCCTGTTTTCCGCATATGCCCCTCCAAAAGTCTACAAATATATAGGGGCTGCACTATGCAGCAGCCCATACTCTCAATGCTCAAAGCCACTCTTAGTTTGCACTGCTGGCATCTACTCTTGCGTCAGAAGCCGCCAAGCAATCCTCAAAGGAGATATCTCCCTGCAGCCATGCTGCGATATCTTTCGCATTCTCCTCCTGAAAACCGCCCCATACAAGCTGGTTGTTTCCAAGCGTTACATCCACGATCATATTGTTCGCCGCATACTCGTCGATGTCCGCCTGACTGGGATTCGTGAAGGTAGGCGTCACATCCTTTAACATAGGAGCTGTCTTTGTGTAATCATAAATTTCAACTGCAAGTTCCTTGTCGCCGGTAAGAACATCCAGTACACAGTTGATCGCATCCTGATGCTCACTCTCGGCACTTGTCATAATTGTGATGTTCGGCTCGAAAATCAGCTTGGAATCACCCGTCTGGTTAGGGAACGGGAAAATACCGAAATTGAAACTCTCGTCGATATCGAGAAAGTTCTGAATCGACCATGAACCGGACACCTTCATTGCCGCCTCGCCCATCACCATCTTCGCGTCACAGTCCGTCTGCTCTGTTGAGAAGGTTTCCGGATATGTATTGTCATAAATCAGCTTGTTGTACTGATAAGCCGTCTGCATCATCTTATCGTCCGCAAAGGAAACCTCGCCTGCACGGAACTTATCGCCCCATGTGGGATCATTATTGAATACATCATTCATTGCAAACTGCATCGTCACATTACCGATAGACCACGTATCAACCATATGACTTGCGAAAGGCTTGATGCCCTTTGCATTACAGTCGTCGATAATCGCCTGCAGTTCCGCCTGCGTCTTGGGAACAGACCAGCCGTTCTCCGCAAACATATCTTTGTTGTAATACACGCCCTGATACAGCGCATTGTATACCAATCCGTACGTCTTACCGTCAATCGTCACATTCTGCCTTGCCGCGTCCAGCCCTCTGTCCAGATATTGGGCATCGATTTCTCCCAGAATCCCCTGAGGCGCGTAGGTCGCAACATCCTGCGCCTTGCCAATCATAATATCAGGCAGCCCGGACTGCATATACTGCTGCATTTTAGGCTGAAAATCGTTACCCCAGTCAACACACTCCCATTCCAGCGTGATATTGGGATACGCCTTCGCCAGCGCTTCGTCAATCATCTCTTCAATACCGGCATCTGTCGTGGATTGTCCTGCCAGCACAGTCAATGTAACTGCCTCCCCGGAGCTGTCCGCTTCCGCTGCCGGCGCGTCTTCCGTCTCAGACGCTTCCTCCACCGCAGGTGCCTCCGCCGCAGGTGTTTCCGCGGGTGTTTCCGCGGGTGCTTCCGCTCCACCGCCACACCCCGCCAACGTCGGAACGAGCATTGCCGTACATAATACTACACTCAATAATTTCTTTTTCATGTCCCTCTCCTTTTCATAAATGACCTCGCAGTCGTTTTTCGGTACAAGAACAGTGTAGTATTTTTAACATTCTGACAACTATGACTAATTTGAAAAAACAGTTGCACTTTTTTGAGAAAGTGCAACCGTCCTATGTTCCGCTCTCCTGTCTATGCTCGTCCGCATATTGCAAAACGTCCTGAAACAGCGCTTCCCCCTTTAACCACTTCATAGTCTCCGCCGCCAGACCGCTCTGAAAGCTCCATACAAGCTGGGCGTTCCCCGCGTCCGCACCAACCACATATCCCGTTTCCTCATACCTGTCAATATCGTCCTGCACATTACTCTGATAGCCAGATTCAATCCCTTCCACGATGGAATAAGTCTGCGTAAACCCTAATATTTCCTGCATCAGCTCCTCATCGCTGACAAGCCTCACAAAAATCTCTTCTATCAGCTGCTGATGCGCCGACTCACTGCTCATCATACAGGTCATATTGATCTCCTTGATCAGTCTTGGCCTATCCCCAAGCGGATAGGGAAACATGCCGAAGCGGGCAGCATCCGTATACTGCTCCGCCGACTGCAGCGACCATGTCCCCGTCAGATACATCGCCGCCTCACCCTCGGCAAATCGTTTGTCGCACTCATATTGGTCGATTGACCACGCATCCTCCCATGTGTTTTCGCAAATATAACGGTTCTCTTTCAATGCTTCCTGCACTGTCTCGTCATTGCTAAAATCGGTTTTCCCATCCCGAAACCGCATTCCCCACTCCCCGTCATCAGCAAATACCCTCTCCGTGAGAAACTGCATCGTCATATTTGCCACCTTCCAATTTTCCTGAAAATGGACCGCAAAGGGCACTATACCGTTTTCCCGGCACACAGCAACAACATTGTCCAATTCCTCCATCGTCTGCGGTACCTCAAGGCCGAGCCCCTCAAAAACATCCTTATTATAAATCACACCCTGATACCACGCATTATAGGGTACTCCGTAGAGATTCCCATTCACGGTCACGGTCTCCATCGCCTCCGAATCAATCATGGAAAACCGTTCCGGCTTTATCTGCGCCAATATCCCTTCCTTAGAATAAGTTCCCACATCCTGCGCCTTACCGATCATAATATCAGGTACATCTCCCGCAGCGATTCGTCCCCTCAATTGTGAATCAAAACTCTCGCCCCAATCCACACACTCCCAGTCCAGCTTCACATTTGGAAATTCCTCCGCTAAAAAGTCATCAATCATATCCTCGATTCCGGCATCGCTGGTAGACTGTCCCGCCAATACCTCAAGCACTATCCCATCCTTCTCTGTCTGTACCTGTTCTGACACAGACAGCCCCCCCGCGTTTCCTCCACAGCCCCAAAGGAGTACCGCGCTCATTACTACTATTCCAGTCCTCTGCATTTCCCGCTTCATTTTCTTTCCCCTTCAAATCACGCCTGCCCATTTCGATATTCTCTTGGACTTACCCCTGTCATTTTTTTAAAAACTTTACTGAAATAGGTATAATCATCGTATCCCACCATAAAAGCAATCTCATTCATACTGATTTCAGGCTGACACATAATTTCCTTCGCTTTCTCAATTCTCTTATCGGCGATATACAGCGTCAGATTTTTACCTGTCTCCTGTTTAAACACTCTGGAAAAATAGGAACTTTCCACACAATATTTTGAGGCAAGCGACACAAGCGACAGCTCCTCATAATAATTTCGGTCGATATACAGCGCCGCCTCCTTAACGATATCCCTCATGTTGCCGGCGGCATCCCCTGTCTTTTCGGCAAACACGATCAAAAGCATTTCCTCCAGTAGACCGAGAATCTGTTCTTCATCCAACTTCTCAAGTGCCTTGTCCATCATCTGATCCAGCTCATCCAGCTCGTTCATAGAAACCGCAGAGCCGCCTTGGCTGACAATATCAGAAAAAACCGTGCTGACCTTTTTTACAGTCTGCTTCACCTCTATGTATTTCCAGTCCTTTTTCCCACACCCAGCAAGTCCCACGACATCCCTTAAAAAATCCATAACCGATTTCTTATTACTGCTTTTAAGCATTCCCCGAAGCTGCCATTCGAGTTCCTGCGTGATATGATTTTTAACACTGCTGCCGGTGACCCTGCTTTCCTGCTGGTAAAACAGTATTGCATTCTCCTTCCTAAACGGCCTTGCCATCAACACCGAAATACTCTGTACATAGGCGCTGTGCAAGCTCTCGAAAGAATAGGAAGGCTCACTCACTGCGACCGTTACTGGACTGTCTGTCTGCTCCTTAAGCGCGTTTAAAATTTTAACTGCCATACGCCTCTGCTCGGACACCTCTGCCTCCGTCACGATCAGGAACTCATTGCTCCTGTATATATAATTAAAAATCAATAAGTTTTCCGCACCTGTAACCTGTTTTACAAGCTTTTTAACAGAATAGGACAGATAGTTCAAATCATACTCATATCTGCCCATCAGCTGCTGCAGTTCATGGATCTTGACAAGCATCATGCTGCTTCCTGCCATATCCGTACCTTCACTTAAGAAATTAATTGTCGGAATCACCGAGTTTTCTTTTTCCACCAGAAAGCTCAGCTCCCTGTCCTGAATCAGGGACGACGTCTTTACAATCTGCTTTTCGTTTTCCTCCTTTTTACTGATAACCTCCAGCGCTTTCGACAAAGCTCCCACCAGATCGATTCTCGCCACCGGTTTCAGCAGATAATTAATTGCTCCGTCCATCAATGTCTGCTTCACATATTCGAAATCGTCATAACCGCTTATCACAAACACAACGATATCGGGATATTCCCTCTTGACCTTTCTAACCAAATCCACCCCGTTGACAAACGGCATATTGATATCCGTAATCAAAATATCCGGTCTGTCCTTTTCGACAATCCGAAGTACCTCCTCCCCATCTTGAGCAGGATTCATAAACGTGATCTGATACTCCTCCCAGTTCAGCATATTTCTTATTTTTTCCCTTGTCCAGTACTCGTCATCCGCCACTAAGAGCTTATACATTTTCTTTTCCATCTGGCATGTCCTCTTGCCTTTCCGGCACCTTCATCACGACGGTTGTCCCCTGACCTACCATACTTTCTATATAAATTCCATATGCCTCGCCATATGCCATCTTTAATCGGGCATTTATGTTCAATAAGCCGATAGAATTGCCCTCCTCGACAGCTGCTGTGTCATTTTCACGCAGGCGCGCATTCATTTCCTCCGCATCCATACCAGTGCCGTTATCCTCCACAGAAATGTACAATATCCCATCCTTATTTTCCGCACTGATCTTAATATATTTCTCGCCATACTTATTTTTTAATCCATGCTTCAGCGCATTCTCCACCAATGGCTGTATTGAAATTCTTGGAACCATATCCTGCAGGACATCCTCTCCGATTTCAAAAACATACCTTATCTCTTCACGCATACGGATGTTCATAACATAAATATAGTTTTTTAGGTGCCCGATCTCCTTTGCCACAGTCACATAGGGATGCTTCATGTCAAGACTGTATCTGAAAATATTGGACAGCGACTGACATAAATTGCTGACCATCTCACAATTCTGTATGCTTGCAATGCTGCTCATGGTCTCCAATGTGTTGTATAAAAAATGCGGATTGATCTGTGCCTGCAGCGCCTTATATTCCGCCTTGTTGCGCAGAAGCTTATCCTCATACTGCTGCCCAATCAGCGACTCCATCTCATCCAGCATATTGTTAAACTCCGTCCCCAGCATCCCAATCTCATCCTTAGCCTGATAGCCGACCCGAAGCTCCGTATCCCCCGCACGTATTCTACCGATCGTCTCCATCAGTCTTTCCAATGGACTCGTAAGGCTCCTAGTCACATAAAAGTACAGTATGCTCATAAGTGCACCCATACTCACCGCTATAAAAACTAAATTTCGCGAAAGAACCTTCTGATTTTCTTCCAGAACGGACTGCGGCATAATAGAATACGCATTCAGGTTATACCTATCCTGTGAAACCTTGAAAAGAACTCTACTGCTGTCGGAAAAGTTCTCTGTCTCCTCCATGTCACCGACTAAAATATACTGACTGATCTGCTCATGGTATGCCCGGTTTTCCTCCTCAAGTGTTCCGATTGCATACACCTGCCTGTCACCTGTCGGCTGCAGCCAAATGTACATTTCATCGTTAGTGACATATTTTTTCATAATCTTTTCAATGACTTTACTGTCAATGTCGCAAATAATATAGCCAACCTTGTCATTTAAATTTGTATTGTCATATATTTTTAATCCGAACCGAACAATGTCTCTTTGCCTGCACACATTATAATAGCTGCTGATCAGCATAGAAGTGTCATCCGAAGCCATATACTCTGTCACCACATCCGTATTATATAGCTCTCTGTTCTCATAAATATCTTTGGGATAATTGTGCCTGGGGGTCACGGCTCTCCTGTACGTACTGATAATCTCATTATCACTGTTATACAAATATAATGCCACAACCCCGTCAGATGTTTGAAACTCCTCAGACGCGATCGTATATGCCAGCCGATAGTATTTCTCTCTGACATCCTCCACACTCTCTCCGCTCTTTAAGGTACTGAGGAAATCACGATTATTGTAAATCTCTATCATATTGCTTTCGATATGCTTAATAAATGTATAAACCTCATTCTGCATATTTTCCAGCGTATGATAGCTCTCATTTTTTGACTGTCTGCCAATCAGTTTTGCAGACGCCCTCTGAAACAGGAGTGTCTGCATCACCAGAGCAATCAAGGTACACCCCACACAGACCGCCAATATTTTCATTCTCATATTCCATTTCATAATGGTACCTCATATACCCGGATCAGAGACCTCCCATACTATCGTAATATAATGATTCCGTATTCAGACCATCATTTCTTCATCGCCTCTTCCTGCAGCTGATCGAACTTCTCCATACATTCATCCACCGTTGCTCCATTCAGCAGGTCTCTCACAATCAGGCAGGTATTTCCCCACTGCTCCACATTCATGCCCGCATTTGCACCGAGCACATAGATATTGTCCTGAATCCTGTCATTAAGCGGCTTCAGCGCAGGTATGCACTCCACCTCCACATTTTTGGATGGAGAAATCACCCGATTCGTCTCCGCGTAAATCTGCAGCGCCTCATCGGAAAGTATCACATCCAAAACGGCCCTCGCATCCTCCCCGTGCTCCGCGTTGATGCCGATGCCGAAGCCCGTCATGGGCATAACCGGCATCTGTCCGCGGCTGCTCGGAAAGCCTATCACCAGCATCTCAAAATCCGGATTCCCGTAAGCGGTCTCCGTGTTTGCCGCACCCCAGTACGCCATGACAATGGGCGTTTTCTGGGCAAGGAAATCTTCTCCCTCCCCTTCGATCGCCTCGCTCACATAGGCTTTTTCAGCGTCCACATATCCCTTGTCAATCAGCTCCTGCAGAAATTCAAATCCCGGACGCATATAGTCGCTGTACTTACTCTCACCGCTGTTTAACGCCGCGATTTCCGCCTCCGTATTTCCGCCGTTATATAAATCCGCGTAAGCCTGCGCCAGCACAAAGGTTTCCAACCACCATCTGTTGGCGCCCACCGGCGTCTCAATGCCATTCTCCTGAAACACCCTGCAGCACTCTAAAAAGTCATCCGGCGTCTCCGGCAGGCTGAGATGATACTTGTCAAACATTTCTTTATTTATGAATAGGCCGTAGGCAACCACCTCCTGTGGAATCGCCACCAGCTTTCCATCCACCACATTTGCCGCTTTCACCACATCCCTCAAATTTTTGGCACAGTCCAGCCCGGACAGGTCCTGCAGCTTTCCCTCCTCCGCCAGTGTGCGGATGGTATCCGGGTTCAGCAGGTAAATATCATCCATATCGCTGCGCGCCCTGTCAAGCGCCGCATCGTCATATGTCTTATCCTGATAATCCTCCGCCGTGTATGTCACATACTGCACGCTCACACCCAGCCTCTCTTCCGCAAGCATGATGGTCTTATCCGCTGCGCTTCTTGCAACATTTTCCACATCGGCTTCCGTCTTTTCCATAGGACTGAACAGATTTACTTCCCGCTTCACCTCATCTTCCACAACGATCAGATTGTCGGCCGATCCGCCTTTCCCGCCACATGCCACTATAGATAAAGCCGCCATCCCGGCAATGCACAGCAGCCCTAATTTTCTAAAACCGCTCTTTCTGCTCATGTTCACAATGTCCTCCCTTGACACCTACATACGACCGTCATTATCATTCACTTTCGCGTTTTGTATACTGCCAGATCACCTGCTTCAGCATTTCTATGTCAATCGGCTTTGCCAAATGCACGTTCATTCCCGCATTCAAAGCTTCCTTTTCATCCTCCGCAAAAGCGTTCGCCGTCATGGCGATGATCGGAATCGTCCGCGCGTCTTCCCGCTCCAGCGCCCTGATCGCCCTGGTGGCATCATAACCGTTCATGACCGGCATCTGCACATCCATGAGAATCGCGTCAAATTCGCCTTCCTGCGACCTTTCAAACCGCTCCACCGCAATCTGCCCGTTCTCCACAATCTCGCACCCGGCGCCCTCAAAGGCAAGGATTTCCTGCAGTATCTCCGCATTGATTTCGTTGTCCTCCGCCGCAAGAAAATGCAGCCCTGCCAGATTATGCACGGATTCCTCTGACGGCTCACAGGCTTTCCTTGCCTCCGCCTGCATCTGTTGTATCTTTTCTTTAAAGGCTGACGCAAAAAACGGCTTTATGAGAACGCCAACGTTCTCTGTCTGACAAGTATCGTCCGCTGTCTCGCCATGCATCGGCATAATCAGGATCGGCACCATATCCCCCGCCTTCTCCCGAATTCGGTTTACCGCCTGCATAGCGGCGCCTTCCTCCACAGTATTTGTGCCCAGCAGAATCGCATGATAGTCTTCCGCACTGCTTTCCAGCAGGGACACTGCCTCCTCTATGCTGTGCGCCATGTCCGCTTCCACGCCGACATCTCCCATAAGCGCCCCGATATTCCCGCAGGTCTCCTCATCGGCATCCGCCACCAGAATCCGCGAAATGCCCTTTTCCGCCCAGAACCGCTTATCCGCCTGCCCCTCCGGAATACGAAATTCCAGTTCGACCCTGAACAGACTACCCTGATTCACCTCGCTGAAAACGTCAATCGTGCCGCCCATCAGCTCTATGATACTCTTGGTGATCGCCATGCCGAGCCCTGTGCCCTGCACCTTATTGGTGGTACTGTTTTCTGCCCGCGTAAAGGCATCAAATATCGTTTCCAGATACTCCTTGGTCATGCCGTATCCGTCGTCCTGCACCTCAATCCTGATATGCTCAAACTGACTGGAACGCTGCTTTAAACCGATAATCCGAAACCAGATCGTACCGCCCTCCGGCGTATACTTTACGGCATTGGACAACAGATTGATTAAGATCTGGTTAATGCGCGTCTCGTCGCCCAACAGGCATTCATGCTTGATGCCTGTTACTTCCACAGAAAATTTCTGCGACCTTGCCTCCGCCATCGGACGGATAATCGCATCCACGGAAGACACCAGGTCATTGAGCGTAAACTCTTCCACATTCAGGACAACCTTGCCGCTCTCTATCTTAGATACATCCAGAATATCGTTAATCAGACTGAGCAGATGCTGCCCGGACGCCATGATCTTATTCGTATAATCCCGTACCTTTTCCGGGTTCTCCGCATCTCTGGAAAGCAGCGTCGTAAAGCCCAGAACCGCGTTCATCGGTGTGCGGATATCATGGGACATATTGGAGAGAAACATAGTCTTTGAATTGCTTGCAGCCTGTGCTGCCTGCAATGCCTCCGCCAGCCTGCGGTTGCTGATCTCTCTCTCCGCCTCCCGCTCCTTGCGGAGCTTGATCTGCTGTCTCTGATTCAAATAAAACAATGCGCAGCATAAGAAAAACGCGATCAGCATAACGGCAACCACAATAAAAATATTTTGGTTGACGGTCCTGCCTTCCTGCTGTATCGCCTCAATCGGCACATAACCGATCAGGTAAAGAGTGCCGCCGTTTACCGACCACATATAATTCAAAGAATCCTTGTTCCTGATGTCATGGTAAAACATGGCATTCTTATGGTTTTTCAGGCAGTCCTCCACCTCTTCACGAAGGCCTTCCTCCTGAATATCGTTTGCCCGGTAAAAATCCGCCAGGTTCAGATGTCCCGCACTCCGCTCGCCCATTCCTTTTGGCTTTAAAACAAACCGCTGTGTCTGCGCGTCCATAATATAGAGCATCGCCTTTTTATTATAGAATCCCTCCGGCAGCGACTTGTCAAACGTATCATATATATATTCTACATAAAGCGTGGCAATCTCCTGCTCTCCCTTTACAACAGGGCATTTGATGCAGTATGCCCACGTCCCCATATAATTTAAGTAAGATTGGGACACCGGCAGGCCATCAACCATCCCACCTGCCGAGAAATCCAGTTCCTCCTCTGTGAACGCCTCACCCGTACTACATACGCCGACCGTCTCACCCGACCGTATATAGCCGAGCTTTACCATTGTTTCACTCTTCTGATAATTAAGGATGTACTCCTCAGGTTCCTCCATTACGGCTATTCCCTGCGCCATCAGCCTCTGGTATTCCGCCTCTTTGTTGAGAATCGCTTCGATTGTACATTTGATCAGGTCAAGGCTTTCATTCAGGTTCTGCGTCGCCGACGCCGCCATCTCCGTCGTTATTTTTTTTGATACGGCAAAAACGATAACGCCCAAAATGAAAAAGACCAAAACGATAGAAACAAGCAATGAAATCCCTTTATCTTTCTTACTTTCATTTTGTTTCTTACTCATTTTGGTCCCCGTTTCACTTTAACAACTAACTGCTTTGGTACTTTTTATTTCTTTTTTATTATATTCCTGCTTTTTTGTAAAGTCATCCTATAAAATCATTTTTCCTGTTGAAATAGTGCCGCCGTCTTCTCCATCCGCTCCGCAATTTTCACACCGAAGGGACAACGGCTCTCACATGCTTTACAGCCGATGCACGCATCCGCACCGTGTTCCAGCGCAAGATAATGCTCACTCACAGTGGCTGGAACCTCCTCCTGCATAACGGCAAGATCATAATATTTGTTCACCATTGCAATATCTATTTCCTTGGGACAGGGCTTGCAATGACCGCAGTATGTACATTCGCCCTTACCAAAAGTATTGCGGGGTGCCTTGGCCAAAACCGCCGCATAATTCTTTTCCGCCTCAGACGCCGTCTCATAGGCGACCGCCTGCTCCACATGCTCCGGCGTATCATATCCCGCCAAAACCGATGCAACTGCCGGACGGGTCAGACAGTAATGAATACACTGTACCGGCGTCAGCGCAACACCGAAAGGAGACCGCACCGCATCAAACAGACGTCCTCCCGCATAGGGCTTCATAACGGTGATGCCCACATCGTTCTGTTCACACAACTTATAGACCTCCGCCCTTGCCGGATCAATGCCGCCAAATCCATCCTGATATTCTTCGACAAAATAGTCATCAATATTATCTGTGGGCGGCAGGAGGTCAAAAGCAGGATTAATGCTAAATAAAATCATCTCTATCAGACCACTCTGGGCCGCCTTTTTCGCCATAAGAGGATTATGTGTGCTCATGCCGATATGCCGAATCTTTCCACTCGATTTAAGCTCCTTCACATACTCGATAAAAGGCCCGTTCATGGCGTTGTCCCAATCGTCCTTCTGGTCAATAAAATGTATCATGCCCAGATCAACGTAATCCGTCTGCAGACGCGTCAGCAGATCCTCAAAAGCCACCCGGCATTTCTCCACATCACGGGTTCTCTCGTACTGGCCATTCTGCCAGGTGGAACCGATATGCCCCTGAATAAACCAGCGCTCCCGCCTGCCCGCAAGCGCCTGCCCGATTTTCGTGCGGACGTTCGGCTCAGACATCCAGCAGTCCAAAATATTGATCCCCAGCTCATCCGCCCGGTCGATCATGGCCTTACATTCCTCGTATTCGTGACGCTCCAGCCACTCGCCCCCAAAACCGACCTCACTTACCATCAATTCCGTTTTCCCAAGTCTGCGATACTGCATGGTTTCCCTCCTTTGGTTTTTAATAATCATATCAATTTTCTAAAAGCAAGTAAACCCTGTACCTACCTGCAGCCCTCGCTGCCTGCGCAGCCATGTCTTTCTTCCCCGCACTGATGCCCCTCTCCATGACGATGCCCTTCCCCGTGATGACTGCAATGAACGTCCGGGTCATACGCGAGGTTTCCCTCAAGGAGCTGATCCACTGCCTCATCCACACTGCCAGATACCCCGCCGTAAAGACGGATCCCGGCCTCAGCCAAAGCCGCCTGAGCACCTGCACCGATTCCTCCGCAGATCAGTGTATCCACACCCAACGCGGACAACATGCCCGCCAGAGCACCGTGACCACTCCCATTTGTATCCACAACCTGCGTATCGGTAACCTTCCCGTCCTCAACCGAAAATACTTTAAACTGCTCCGTATGCCCAAAATGTGGGAATACATTTCCATTTTCATAAGTGACCGCAATCTTCATAATCCTGTCTTCCTTTCCCTTTACGGCATTTTTAGCCGCATAATCCGCTCTGCCGCACTTTTTACCACAGCACTTCCACGCCGAACCGTCACAGAGCGCGTAATTTCCGCCGGAAATGCACAGCGCTTTTCCATTGACAATACAATCCGCAATCTTCTCCCGGGCCCTTTCGTACATTTCCGTAACAGTCGTGCGGGAAATACCCATCTGCTGCGCACACTGCTCATGGGTCCTTTTTTCATAATCAATCAGGCGGACTGCCTCAAATTCATCCACGGTCAACTGAACCTGCTCCCCACCATCCGAGCCACACGGAATAAAACTGTCAAATTTAGGCACGGAACAGACTCTCCTGCACCGGGTTGGCCTCGCCATGCGCCCACCTCCATTTCCGACATATGACGATAATATAATACACCAAAGATATGTA
The DNA here is from genome assembly GCA_002491905.1 of Lachnospiraceae bacterium UBA7143. GTDB lineage: Bacteria > Bacillota > Clostridia > Lachnospirales > Lachnospiraceae > UBA3282. The sequence continues at coordinate 17,184 of DKWV01000013.1, forward strand.
AAAATCAAGTTGACACAAATCAGCGGTGAGGAATGAATCTCA
>DKWV01000003.1:0-79504 GCA_002491905.1 Lachnospiraceae bacterium UBA7143
AAGTTTTTATTCCTCAACGCTGAGCAATCATAATTCACTGTGTTAAGACCTCTAAAAGATACGCCCAGACCCGTCCCACTGATTCTATATCCATACTCTCCTCAGCCGTATGCACGTTTTGCAGATCCGGACCGATGCTGACGCAGTCGAGATCCGGGATCTTGCCCGCCAGTATGCCGCATTCCAGCCCGGCGTGGATCGCTTCCAGAACCGGCTTCTTCCCGTACCTGTTTTCATAAATCCGCACCATCCTCTCCCGCAGGGGCGAATCCTTTCGGTAAGCCCATCCGGGATAAGCATTTCTGACAACGGCCTTTGCGCCCGCCCGTTCGGCTGTCTGCAGCATATGCCTGCAAAGCTCATCCTTATCCCGGTCGACACTGCTTCTGACCGCATACTGCAGGCGCAGACACTCTTCCTGCAAGGATAATACCCCCAGATTGAGGGAAGTTTCCACCAGTCCTTCCACATCCCCGCTCATGGCGATAACGCCGTTTGGCAGTTCGCAAAGACAGGCAAGCGCTGCCTTCGTTGTCGTTTCCGTACATGCCGGTTCCGAAACTATACTATTATGGCAGAGTTTTTCAAGCTTGCATCCGGGATCTGTTTCCCGCAGTTCTTCTCTTATCCTCTGTTCCTCTTGCTCCGCAAAGGAAAGGATATCGGAAACATCCACTCCGCGTACCAGAACAGCCGCCTCCGCCTCCCGTGGAATGGCGTTGTCGGCCTGCCCGCCTTTCATGCGGACCAGCCTGACGGCATAACGCTTCGAGAGGTCGTAAAGAAGCGATCCCAAAATCCGTATGGCATTCCCAAGCCCTTTTCCGATCTCCATCCCCGAATGGCCGCCTGCAAGCCCTGTAATCCGAAATTCTACAAGTCTGTACTCCTCTCCCGGCGCCTCTTCCCATTTCACGGGAATTTCCACATCCACCCGGGCTCCTCCCGCGCAGCTTGTGATGAAGATACCCTCTTCCTCCTGATCCAGATTAATCATGCGTCTGCCGCGCAGTATGGAAAGATCGATCCCCGTGGCGCCCTCCATGCCTGTCTCCTCATCTACCGTCAAAATCACTTCCAGACGGGGCATGATAAGTTCCTCCGCATCCAAAAGCGCCAGGCAGTACGCCACGCCGATCCCGTCGTCGCCGCCAAGGCTGGTACCCTCGGCAAAGATTCTGCCGTCCTCCACTCTCAGTCTGAGCGGCTCCTTCTCCATATCAACCTGCACGCCCGGCGCGCTCACCGCCACCATGTCCATATGCGCCTGCAGGATATAGGGTTCTTCCTCTTCCCGGGCAGGCGCCGCCTCCCTGATGATTATGATATTGCCCAGCTTGTCCTGTCTGCAAAAAAGGCCGCGCTCTCCGGCAAACGCTTTCAGATAACCGCTGATCGCCCCGGTATTCCCGGAACCGTGGGGTATCCGGCTGATCTCCTCAAAAAAATGAAATACCCGCTCCGGCTCAATCCCCTTCAATACATCCATGTTGAATCCTCCATTCCATCCTGTCTCTGCCGTCTTCTGACTCTTTCCGCTCATGCGCGATAAGCAGACTCGAAATACAAAAGGACACGGTTCTGCACCATGTCCCTCATTTCTGGAATTATTTTAAATTTGCTTTCGCAAGCTCCGCCAGGCTGGTGAATCCCGCCGCATCATTGACTGCCATCTCAGCAAGCATCTTTCTGTTCATGTCAACACCCGCGTTTTTGAGGCCGTACATAAATTTGCTGTAGGACAGGCCGTTCATTCTTGCCGCTGCGTTGATACGCGCGATCCAGAGCTGTCTGAACTGGCGCTTTCTCTCTTTTCTGCCTGCATAGGATGAAGCAAGTGCTCTCATTACGGACTGCTTTGCTACTCTATACTGCTTGGATCTTGCGCCCCTGTAACCTTTCGCAAGCTTTAATACTCTGTTATGTTTCTTTTTGGCGTTCATGCCGCCTTTTATTCTTGCCATGTCTTTTCCCTCCTAAATTTAACAATCTCACAAACTTTCCTGCCCGTCTTACAGATAAGGTAAAATCTTCTTCATATTCTTTACGTTTGTCTTGTCAGTCATTGCGGGCTTTCTGAGATTTCTCTTATTCTTCGTCGTTTTCTTAGTCAGGATATGGCGCCTGTACGCTTTATTTCTCTTTAACTTACCCGTTCCGGTCACCTTGAAACGTTTTGCAGCAGCTCTGCTGGTTTTCATTTTTGGCATTTTACTGTTCCTCCTGTATTTTATTCCTGTTACAAGATATCACTCCGAGATATCATCTATTTTAACTGAGCAGTTACCTCTTCTCAGCTAAAAACATAGTCATGCTTCTGCCTTCCACCTTGGGCGCCTTATCCATCACCGCGATATCGGAAAGCGCCTGTGCGAAGTCATCCAGAATATGCTTGGTGGTATTCATATGCGCCATTTCACGGCCCCGGAAACGCAGGGTAACCTTCACCCGGTCGCCCTTGCTGATAAACTTCCTGGCAGCATTTACTTTCGTGTTCAAATCGTTGGTATCAATATTGGGCGAAAGACGGATCTCCTTAATCTCAACGATCTTCTGCTTTTTCTTCGCCTCTTTGTCTTTTCTTGCCTGTTCATACTTAAATTTGCCGTAATCCACAATCTTGCAGACAGGAGGTTTCGCCGTAGGCGCAATCTTCACCAGATCCACTCCCGCTTCTTCCGCAAGTTTCATCGCGTCTCTTGTCGGCATGACCCCGAGCTGTTCCCCGTCCACGCCAATCACCCGTACTTCTCTGTCTCTGATCTGCTCATTGATAAATAAGTCGCTAATCGTTTTACCCTCCCATAAGAAAACTTTCTTCTGACTCTGCTTATCCGCGCAAAAAAAGCGGACAGCCTCGCTATCCACCCGCTCATAAATGTCCGCCAAAAATCCCGCCTCACGGCGGTGAAAGGACTATGAACGCTTGCGAACTGAAACCGTTGCAAGGTGAGAGCGGATGCTCTGCTTGGTTGTCTGTGCTCTCGCACATTTGAAACTATATCATATGATACAGGCATATGTCAACCTTTTTTTCAATTTATGCACTTTCCGCGCAGACCGGCCCCGAAGGACCGGCCGCATATCCACACTTGTCAATCTGTTATTCCGTACACGTTTCTCTTACTTTGCAGGCCCTGTCTTAACGATCGTATAAATACCCTGATAATCAAAAGCGATCTGTACATAGCCGTCGGTTACCGCCGTGACAGCCACAGGCTCCCACTTGCCCTTTACGCACTTATAGGCCATGATCGTGTCGCCTGCCGCCACATCCTCCACATACAGTTTCACCTGCGCATCCGCCAGATTCACACCGGGCGCGGAAAGTTTTGCGGCAACTAACGCGGTTCCGCCAGCCTCCGCTCCCTTTTTCACGGCATACAGGGCCGTCTGATAATCTACTTTGTCCACAACACAGGTAGCGTTAGTCTCTTTGCCCGCAATAATCATATTGCTTCCGGAAGCGATGTCTGAAATCTTCCCGTTCCAGTCCTCATAGGTTTCATGATGACCGGATACCGCGTTGGAAGTATACTCCGGAAGCGTTTTCCCCGCTGTTTTTGCCAATGTCTCAAGTTCTGGAAACTTTTGCTCCGGCACAACCGTCTCTGCCGCACATACGGTAGAGGAGAACGCGAGCGCCAGCGCTAAACCTAAAGCAAAAAATTTTTTCATCTCCTTAATCCCCCTTTATTTTCGAGTGTGGTATATATCAACACAAATGTGTCGATATTAATAGAATGGCTAAAAAATAAAACTTTTATGACCATATATATGATTGTAAAATTTGTCATATTTAATATTAAAAGGCTTATGCGAACCGAAAAATGTGAGCCGGTCTCGAAAGACCGGCCCACACGTCCACACTTGTCATTAATATTATAATATTTATGAACAATCATTCGTCCCGCGGCCGCGAGACATTTTTCTGTCGTCTGATTACTTGATCACCGTGTAGATGCCCTTGGAATCAAACTTGATGGTAACGGTGTTCTCAGCTACCGCTACAACGTCAACTGCTACCCAATCGCCCTTAACGCTCTTGTATACGGAAACAGCATCGCCTGCTGCAACACCTTCGATGGTCAGAGCAACCTGAGCATCTACAAGATTAACGCCAGGTGCAGAGAGCTCTGCAACTGCCAGCATGGTGCCGCCAACCTGCTCTGCTTTCTTCTGTGCGTATCTGATTGCCGCTACGTCTACCTTGTCCACGATGCAGGTAGCGTTGGTCTCTTTGCCCTCTGTTACCAGATTGCTTGCAGAAGCAACGGCAGGGAGATCACGAACGCCGTCCATCTCGGATACTGCGTTGGAAGTATACTCGGGAAGAGCCTTCTCAACGCCAGTGGACAATGTGTCAATTCTGGGGAGATCCTTTGTCGGTACTACAGTCTCTGCTGCGCATACAGTGGTAGAGAAGGTAAGCGCCAGAGCAAAGCTTAATGCTAAAAATTTCTTCATTTCTTTAAATCCTCCTTCATTTTCAAGTGTGGTGTATATCAACACAAGGGTGCCGATATTCTTAAATATGCAAGGTCAAATTTTTTTATGGCCTCATGTAAGATTGTAAATTTTACCATCCCCGTTGTCAATAGACATTTTCATTTGTATTCCAAAAAATACGAGCCGGTCTTTTCAGACCGGCTCATGCGTCCACACTTGTCATTAATATTATAATATTATAAGTGATAGTTCTTTTTTACGGGAAATTCCCGCTCCATCCCGCGGCCGCGAGACGGGATCGTTCCAAATCGGTCTCCCGATTATTTGATAAATGTGTAGATGCCCTTCTCCGGGAAGTCGATGGTAACGCTGTCGTCAGCTACTGCTGCAACATTGACAGCTACCCAATTGCCGCTGACACATCTGTAAGCGGTAACAGCATCGCCAGCCTTAACGCCTTCGATTCTCAGTGCAACCTGAGCGTTCTCAAGATGTACGCCGGGAGCGGAAAGCTCTGCAACTGTCAACATGGTGCCGCCAACCTGCTCTGCTTTCTTCTGTGCATATCTGATTGCAGTTACGTCTACCTTGTCTACGATGCAGGTAGCGTTGGTCTCTTTGCCCTCTGTAATCATGTTGCTGCCGGATGCGATCTTCGCCTGATCACGAACGCCGTCCATATCAGCCACTGCGTTGGAAGTATACTCAGGGAGAGACTTCTCAGCACAGTCAGCCAGTGTGTCAAGTCTGCTGTATTCCGTGGTCGGTACTACAGTCTCCGCTGCGCATACAGTGGTAGAAAAAGTAAGCGCAAGAGCAAAGCTCAGTGCTAAAAATTTCTTCATTTCTTTAAATCCTCCTTCATTTTCAAGTGTGGTGTATATCAACACAAGGGTGCCGATATTCTTAAATATGTAAGGTCAAATCTTTTATGGCCTTATGTTAAATTGTAAATTTTACCATCCCTGTTGTCAATAGACATTTTCAAATATCACCCTAAAATACCAGATGAATCGTCTCTGCGCTGGCTTCATACTCTTCCATACGGTCATAGTCGGAAGTCTGGGAATAGGTAATCACATAGCTCTTATCCGCATTGATTGCATATTCTAACTGTGAGATCTGCGTATCCCCCACCTGATAATGGCACAGGATGCGGAAAGCCGGACAGCCGTCTATCCGGATGCTCTCAAAGCTGTCGATGGTCACCTCGATGTCTTCCCCGTACTCCTTGCGGAAATTTTCTTCCGCCTGCGCCTTAAAAGTTTCCTCCGTCATAAGCTGCAGCGCCACATCCCTGCCAAGCGCCACATAATAGATCGTGGAAGCGTCAATGGGATAACGTCTGGTCACATACATGCCCTCTATATCCTCCGACTCCGAAAAAGCTTCCGGCAGGGTAAAACTGCATCCCTTTGTGACAGGCGCGCTCTCCACCACGGAAGTGTCCATCTCATTTTCCTCCAGCATTTCTTCCGCCAACTGGTTTTTCAGGTTTTCATCCATCTCCACCGGCGCCATAAAGTTTCCGTCGAGAGCTGCCCCGTCGCCTTCGCCCGCATCCGCCGGTTCTTCGCCCGTATCCGCGTCCTCCTCTGACGAAGGGGATTCCCCCACGCCCGCCGTTTCTCCATCCCCGGACTGCGCCGTCTCCGTTTCGGAAACATCCGCGTTTGTATGTACTGCCTCTCCGTCCCCGCACCCCATGAAGAAAACTGCGCATACCGCCAGAAGAAGACATTTCATTTTTTTTCGATGCATATTCCTACTTGCCTTTCCCATATAGTCAGAGGACGCAAGCCAAACGGCCTGCGTCCAACATTCAAATTATAATATAAAATATGCAAACTGGCAAGTTTAAGCTTCCCGGAAGGTTGCACACTGGGTCTGTCTGCAGTCGCACGCGCCGCATCCTCTGATGTCCACATGCTCCGCATGACACTTGTAATTGGAATTGTACACACACTTTTCCGCCTCACAGTCGATACTGATTGTGCGGCAGGGATGCTCTAACGAACTCACATAAGCGTCATCACGCCTCTGGGAAAAGCTCTCGCAGCAGGTGCCGTCACAGTCGCAGGCATGACTGCCTCCCACCATGATATCGCCCTTGCAGCAATAATTCTCCTGATTGTAACTACAGTTCTCCACGCCACATTTTAATTCCGCCATAATACTCCACCTTTCTGCCCACCCTCTGTCTACGGCCGGGCCGTTTCAGACAAAACGTATCCCGTGCGCCCTGACACGATTTGTCATGTCCTGATTTCCATCATGGAGTATTATGACCAGACTTATGAAATTTTATACAGATTAAACCAATACCGCTCCAGCAGAAAGCTTCCTTTTTCCTCCACCTCGAGCCCGGCCTCACGCCACTCGGCCACAATGTCCTCCCGGCTGTTAAAACTACCGACAAACCAGAGGTTTTTTTCCTGTCCCTCCGCCTTCATTGTTTCCAGCATTTTCCTGATCTGCTGCGCATCCTCCACCTTGCCGCAGGGCGAGGTGATTTCCTGAATCAGCCTTTCCCCTTCCGCCCGCCAGAGATACCGCTCCACCGTCTCCGGCATGTAATACCCTGTCACTGCCTGCACCTGATCAAAATTATAGAGAACACTGTCCTGCGGACCGATCAGGGAGAGTGCCTCCTCCGTCTCCGCCATCAGGCATATTTTATATTCCTCCTCGCCCATAAAAGCGCGGTAGTCGCGCAGACCAACTATGACGATCAAAACGGTAAGAGCTGCACCCGCAAAATAAGCAATCCTGTTTCTTCTTATATTATGTCTACTTATATTATTCCCTTCCTGCTCCGCGCCTGGTTTACATAATATATCATCCATGCAGAGCGCAAATCCCAGCCAGAAGCAGCCCAGCGCAGGAATCATATAGCGGTAGACGAAAATCGGACGGAGCAGGAACGACGCCGCGAACCCGAATGCCACCAGCCCCGCCAAAACAGCGACGCCCGCCGTGGCATACTGAAACCGCTCCGCTTGTCCACCGGCTCCTGCGTTCCAAATTTCCCTTCCATTTTCCCCTTGTTTACATTTTTCTCTCCTATTATGGCAGAGTTTCACCACCAACCGACACCATAAAATGAGGTACGCGGCAAACAAAACCACAGCCAGTACCGTGTTCACCCTGTCATCGGTAAAGGCAGGCTTCATCAGGAATTTCACGCATCCGCCGAGAGACCGCCAGGTCAACGGCAAAATCCAGTAATTCTCACTGACCGTCCCAAGCTGTCCGGCCAAGGCAAAAATCCAGGGCACATAACAGATCACAGATATTGCCACATAGAGAAACCACTCCCTGATCCGCCGCCTGTCCCGGAACCAGAATACAAGCAGTACCCAGAGATAAACCATCACCACGGCCACGCAGGCAAAATACTGGGTGTAGGCCGCCGCCAGCCCGTAGAAGGTAAGTGCCGCTCCATGCAGACGGCGCTTCTGTTTCTGCCGCTGCCCGCCTTCCGTCTCCCCCGCTGCAGGCCCGGTTTCTGCCGACGCCGTTTTCTGGTTTACATAAATATCAATCAGCTCACCCGCATGCAGAAACGCCGCCGTCACAAACAGGAGCGCCCAGCTATACATCCGCACTTCCACCGTATAGGCCGGAAGCTGGGGCATGGCCGTCACACAAAAAAGAAACAGGCCGCCCACAAACAATCCGAATCTCTTCCGAATCAAGGTGACAGCATACGGAAGCAGGATAAAATACGGCAGCACCGACGCAATCTTAGCCGGTATCACCGTTCCAATACCCGAAACAATAAGTTTACATAAATCTACAAACAGCTTGACAATACAATAATACAGCGGCGGATGTACGTCTGCCGCTGTAAAGCGAACCAGCTCACCGTAGGAATGCTCAATCATTCCCACGGTGAACAACTCATCGTACCAGATGTCATTGCTAAAGCACAGCATCAGGCTTCTGCCAAGCATAATCAGGCTGAGTCCGAGCAGGAAGAATCCTGCGATATCCCGGCCCGGACAATTTTGCTTCTTCTCCATACACTTCCCTTTGTTTTGCCGCGCGGTCTGTTCCGCTTTTTTCACACGACCAGCAGATCCGCTGTTCTCTCGGCTCTGCTATTTCTGTGTTTCCTGCACCTCTTCCTTCCGGATCTCCTTCGTGCGGATCTCCCTGCAGATCTGGTCGATAAAGTCACCGAGCGGCTTCACGCCCTCGTCGCCCGCATAACGGCTTCTGACGGACACCGTCTTATCCTCCGCCTCCTGCGCGCCGACCACAAGCATATAAGGCACCTTGGCAAGCCTTGCCTCGCGGATCTTAAATCCAATCTTCTCGGAGCGGTTGTCCACCGTCACGTCAATGTCGTTTCCCGCAAGTTCCTTTCTGATCTCCTCCGCATACTCGTCATACTTTTCGGAGATCGTAAGAACGCGCACCTGCTCTGGGCAGAGCCAGGTCGGGAACTTGCCCGCGTACTTCTCGATCAGCCATGCGAGCGTCCTCTCGTAGCAGCCCAGGGATGTCCTGTGAATAATGCCCGGACGCACCTTGTCGCCGTTCTGGTCGATGTAGTACATATCGAACTGCTCCGCCAGCAGGGCATCCCACTGAATGGTAATCATGGTGTCCTCTTTGCCGTACACGTTCTTCGCATTGATGTCCACCTTCGGCCCGTAAAAAGCCGCCTCGCCTACATCCTCTGTAAAAGGAAGCTCCAGCTCAATCAGAATATCACGGATATGTGCCTCCGTCTCGTTCCAGACCTCTGGCTCGCCGATATACTTCTCCGGGTTCTCCGGGTCCCACTTGGACAAGTGCCAGGTAATGTCATCCAGCAGCCCCAAGGTTGACATAACATATTTTGCCAGAGCGATACAGCCTTTGAACTCTTCCACCATCTGATCAGGACGCATAATCAAGTGTCCCTCCGAAATCGTGAACTGGCGCACACGGGTCAGGCCGTGCATCTCGCCGGAATCCTCATTGCGGAAAAGGGTGGAAGTCTCGCCGTAACGGATCGGCAGATCACGGTAGGAATGCTGCGAGTTCTTGTAGCAGTAATACTGGAAAGGACAGGTCATGGGACGAAGCGCGAACACTTCTTTATCCTTCTCCTCATCCCCCAACACAAACATGCCTTCCTTGTAGTGATCCCAGTGGCCGGACATTTTATATAAGTCGCTCTTTGCCATAAGCGGGGTCTTTGTCCGCACATAGCCCCACTCCTTATCCTCCAGATCCTCAATCCAGCGCTGCAGCTTCATCACCATCTTCGTGCCCTTCGGCAAAAGTAACGGCAGTCCCTGTCCGATCACGTCCACCGTGGTAAACAGTTCCATCTCGCGCCCCAGCTTGTTGTGGTCGCGGCGCTTGATATCCTCCAGATGCTCCAGATAAGCATCCAGCTCTTCCTTCTTCGCAAAAGCGGTGCCGTAAATACGCTGTAGCTGTGCTCTGTTGGAATCGCCCCTCCAGTAAGCCATAGAGGAGGAAATCAGCTTGTAGGCTTTGATATTTTTCGTGCTCATCAGATGGGGGCCTGCGCACAGGTCCACGAACCCACCCTGATCGTAGAAGGAAATCTCCGCGTCCTCGGGCAGATCCTGAATCAGCTCCACCTTGTAAGGTTCGTTCCGCTCCTCCATAAATTTGATTGCCTCGGCTCTCGGCAGGGTAAACCGCTCAATCTTATGTCCTTCCTTGATGATCTTCTTCATCTCCGCTTCCAGCTTATCCAGATCCTCTCTGGAAAAAGGCGCGGCATCAAAATCATAGTAGAAGCCCTCCTCGATGGCAGGTCCGATGGTCACCTTCGCCTCCGGGAACAGACGCTTCACCGCTTCCGCCATCACATGGGAAGCTGTATGTCTGACCACCCGCAGTCCCTCCGGGTCGTTCGCCGTCAGAATATTCAGGCTGCAGTCCCCGTCGATCACAGTGCGCAGATCCTCCACTTTACCGTCCACCTCCCCGGCACACGCCGCGCGCGCAAGACCCTCGGAGATATCCATTGCGATGTCGTAAATACTCATCGCCTGCGCATACTCTTTAAACGAACCGTCCTTCAATGTAATTTTCATGATCTTCCTCCTTACAAAATTTTGTAAAATTTACTCAAGCAGTATGACTGTCACTGTTCCCATTCTCGCTGCCGTTATGACAGCCGTTTCCCGTGTTATTACTGCCATTGTTGCTGCCTATTGCAATTCTGATACCGCGCGTCAACGGCGCAGTCAAAAAGCCGATACAGACTCCCGCCAGAAAACAGATCGCCCCGATCAGGCAGAAATCCAGTTTCGTGAGGGTAAACTCACCATTTATTGTGTCAAGTGCCTTTTCTTTCCATTCTGTCAGTTCCATTCTTTGTCCTCCTTTTTTTGTTTCTGTCTCTGCCGTTTTCTGTCTCTGCTTATACGCGCAAAAAATCCCCTGCACTGCCGTTATGGCTGTGCAGAGGACGTATGTTTACGCGGTTCCACCTCGCTTGTTCCGTGCGCACTCAGCGTCTTACCGAAACCACTCATTCGACTGTAACGCAAGTCAGCGGGCCGTATTGGGGCCACTCGGAGTTGGTCTTCAGATGTTTCCCGCAAAAGCGCTTTCAGCTCAGGGCGCCCCTCTCTGCTGCGTTTCGCATCCTACTCTTCTCGTCAACGTGTTATTCTATCAATATATTCCTATTCTATGTCAGACTATTTTAAAAGTAAAGTGCTAATTTTTTCTTTTTATCACCTTTTATAAACAAATGCCTTATATGATTTACATAACTTCCACGGCATTATCCCCAACAGCCTATACATTCTTCCCACAGCACTTTTTATACTTCTTGCCGCTGCCGCAGGGACAGGGATCGTTGGGATAAATCTTCTTATCCTTATGGACTGTGGTAGACTCCTTCTGCTCCCTGTAAAGAGCCTTCCTCTTATCCTCGTCAAAGATATCCTTCCACTCCTCCAGATTATAGAGCCAGTCCGCGCCTGCCGCCACCATATTCTTATAGAGCAGCTCCTTGTCAAAGCCAAGGCTTACCTTGGTGTCCTCCTCCATCTCCTCGATGGGGTTCGCCTTCTTTAAGCTGTCGTTAATGCCATCCAGGAAACCTGTCATGGTCATCAGATCCACTTCGTATTTATCCGCAAGCTCCTTGACCGTGCCTTTTACCGCCTTGTCCGGGGTCTTTAAAAGCTGTGCATAAATTTCCTTTTCCTTCTGGAAATAGGCAGACCAGAGTCTCTGTAAATCCCCCTTGTTCGCCGTCTCCGAATACGCCATATCGCGCCACTGCTGTAATAATGCCATTGTACCGTACCACCTTTATCCTGTAATCTTGGTTTCCGCTGTCCGATTTCAGACAACAAACCAATAAATGCGTCGCCGCATTTATCAGCTTAGTATATAACATTTTTCATAAAATGTAAATTTATATTTCCTTAAGATCCAGAATTTCATTTTAGCTAAAACAGTTGCTCAAATCGTTCGATTCGGATATAATAATAGCACAAAGGAAGGAGTGGTTGTATGTCGATCAGCGCAACAGAGCTTAAAAATAATCTTGGAAAGTATCTGGTTATATCCGCTACGGAAGATGTCTTTATCACGAAAAACGGAAAAGTAATAGCAAAACTGACCAATCCCTATCAGGACAGAGTGGAAACTGCAAAATCCTTATTTGGCATCCTGCCCAAAGATGCCGATATAGAGGAATCAAAAAGAGAAAGGCTTGGTGCAAAATAATTGAAAGTATTGATCGATACAAATGTGATCATTGACGCACTGACCTCCAGAGAACCTTGGAACGAAAGTGCCGAAACAATCTTTATTATGGCTGCGAATCATATGATGGATATGTATATTACTGCGAGTTTGGCAACAGATATTTACTATCTGGTGAGAAAATACCTTCATAGTGCAGACCAGGCTAAACAGGTAATGGAGAAATTATATTCTCTTGTTGGAATACTCACGGTGTCAGGTGCTGAATGTATAGATGCTCTTGCATCTTCTATCAGCGATTATAAAGATGCTGTGGTTGAAAGAGTATCTGTAAAAGCGGATATGGATTATATTATTACCAGAAATGTAAAAGACTATCAAAAGGGAATGATGAAAACAATTTCCCCTGATGATTTTATTGTCTTAATGAAAGACAAATAGTGCAGGCAAGGCTAAATTTGAAACGTTGTAAAAAGTTATAAAATTTTTAAAGAAAGTGTATAAAGCCCGTAAAATGGGTAACAATGAGAATAAGCAAAAGATAAGAAATACTTATCCTCCCCTAAAAAGAAAGCTCCCGCCGCTGCAAACATTGCAGTTTCGGGGGTTTTCCTTTGGTATAGACTGCAATTCAGTTTACATAATATTTCACTTCGGCACCTGCCCTATCTTCTCCCGTCCGCTGCCATCGGTCTTCATCCGATAAAACGGGTGCGCACCATCCCCCAAATACACTTCCGCGACAACCTCACCGCCGCTGATTTCATAAAGCAGCGACAGATAAGGGACTCTTTTCTCCATAATTTCTGGCACGTTTTCCAGATAACGGTACTCAAAAATCACTTCCTTCCCTGTTCCGTCAGGCTCCATTCTGTTCAGCCGGATGCCGACAGTCTCCTCCTCTTCCATAATCTGTTTTTTTCCGTCCTCCATCGTCCTGTAAGTGACGTTCTCCACGATTTCAGAAGTATAGTAAATTTTCCCATCATAGAACTTCGGATATTCTATGGGCGCCTCCCCCTGCGCCAGCACGGACAGCACCTTGTCCTGCCAGTCATACATGGCAAGGCAGCGGATGCTCCTGTCTGTATCGGAATCAACCCCAAATGTATAAAGCACACAGTTTTCATCACAATATTCGATATATGCCTCACCGGGCTGCTCCACACTGTCCTCCGGGATATCCACATCCGCTGCAAATACCATTTCCTTCACTTCCCAGTCCGTCACGCGGTCGGGCGCAAGCCACCAGCGTTTTCCCGTCTGTTCCAGTGTCATTTGTTCATCCAGGGGCACTTCATATTCCAGATCGTACCCGATCGAATCCCAATCACCATTTTCCACCAACTCAAAGTTTTCCTCCATGGGTCCCCAGTCGGAGCTCCTCTCTTTCCTGATTCCCACGCCGCTCTCCCAGTCATTCCTCTCGTAATCCGTGATATAATCGCCATACCCATAAGTTTCCTCCGATGACGTGAGCCACCATGTGCCTTCGCGGTATGTGTATGTATAGTCCTCTGACCACCTCCACGCACTGCCCCCGTAGGTATGTGTGGTAAAAGATGTCCCCTCTGCGGTCAATGGCAGGTAAGGATCGCCATAGACGCCACCCTCATCCCTTGCACGGATTACATTTACATCCTGAAAATCCAGCTTGTATCCTTCTTTTTCTTCACCCGCTACGGCAAACAGGATCCGGGGATATTCCAGCCGATATACCTGATGCCCATCCTCGTCTGTCATAACCGCCTGCAGCACGCCAACATAGTCGGGGACGCCGTCCTCGTTGAAATCCAGCTCCACACTGTCCCAAATTTCCCAGCCATCCGGCACGAAGTCCGCAGGCTGCCGTCCTGTTTCGGGTAATTGCGGTGCCTCTTTCGGCGTATCATCTGCTTCGCTTTCGGATGCTCCCAGTTCCGACTCCTCTTCCTGCTCTGCGTCTTCCTTCACTCCCTGATCTGTCTGCCCTGCATCATCTCCCGCTTCCACCCGGCTTTTCTCCGACAGTACGGAGGCATCCGTCTCCGTCACACCGCCTGCTGCCTCGTCTGCATCCGATATGACGATACTGTCTTCCTGTTTCTCGACAAAACGGCCTTCACAGCCTGTCAGAAGAAGGAGTTCCATTCCGATGATAACCGATATAAATATAGTATTTCTTTTCATCCTGTTTCCCTCTTCTCCTGTAAACCCTAATCTGCATTTATTCTCCATTTTTCCGTCACAGCTCCGACAAAATAAATGTATGACAAATACGCCTTATCGTCAATACTCTGTCCGTCAAAAAGCCCCGGACCTGTTCCGCACAGGCCCGGGGCTTTCTCTCTTTCTATTCCTGGGGTTCCTTATCCTTCCTCCTTCGCCAAACGATTATCACAGTGATAACCGCCGCTATGATGACCGCCAGCCAGATAAAATAACATATTCCCAAAAACGTCGGGCAGATATGACACAAGCTGCACCGCCCTGCGCCCACATCCGTCAGCCGGTAAGCGATGGCGTAGGTGGAAAAGCGCTCTGTCTCGATGGTGATTGTCTCCGCCTCATCGTCCAAATCCTTTAGCAGCGCACATTCGCCCGCATGGACGCGCACGATATAAAAGTCCGCGTTAATCCCGGAAAGCTCCCCGGGCATATCGATCACAATTTCCACCGGCTCATCGGTCTCATGAACCGCGTTCCACTCTCCTTTCCCTCTGCGCAGGAACATGGAAATATCCACATACATGCCGACGCTCAGCCCGGATGCTTCCTCCTGTGCCTCTCCAATGCCCTGCTCAATCAACGCCTTTTCCTGTCCGCTCACCCGCTCGTCAATCCGCTCCACATCAATGCGGATTTCCACGGTTTCACCCGCGGACACACGGGCGATCTCTTCTCCCGTCAGAACCGCGTTCGCCACCGCCACGGCGTCCGCCGCCTGCGCCGTACACAGGTTCTCGTCTATGTTGTTGACGGTCACAATGACCGCACCTGCATCCACAGGGATAGTCAGCGCCTCCACAGTCTTGCCGACTGCATAGGGGTGCGCGTCCGACCAGCTCTCGCCTGCGCCGCTGTCTGCACCGGCTCCGTTAGCTGCGCCTCCACTGTCCTGACCACCCGGCATCCTGTCTCCCGACGGATTTTTTGGCACAATTCTGCCGTCATCCACCGTATGCTCCGGCGCAGTACCTTCTCCCGGTTCTGTGCCTTCTCCCGGCTTCGCACCGCCGCCCGGTTCAGTGCCTTCTCCCGGTTTTCTGCCGCCGCCCGGTTCTGCGCCGTCACCCGGCTTCCTGCCTCCCGGTTCAGTGCCTTCTCCCGGTTTCCTGCCGCCGCCCGGTTCCGTGCCTTCTCCCGGCTTCGCATCACCACCCGGCTTCGCACCGTCTCCCGGTTTCACGCCGGTCCCCGGCGTCGTACCGCCGGGCTGACTGCCTCCCGTATCATCACCGGGAGGCGGCGTCTCCCCACCGGGATTGTTGTTTTCGCCGTCCTCTTTCTTCTTATCATCCTCTTTCGGCGGGCTGTATTTTTTGACCGTCTTCACCACAATTTCCGACGCGAAAGCCGTATCCGTCGATGCATACCGAATCTCGTAATCACCGGGCGCAAGGTCCGTGACTTCCTCCCCTGTAACAGAAATCCACTCCGTGCTGCCCGCTTTTCTGTACTGCATGGTTGTGTCCGTCTGCGTCAGTTTTCCGTTGTTTCCGTTCTTTCTGCTCTCGGCCTTCGGCTTCACCTGCTCCGGCCCCGCCGGACGGTCCGGCACGGGCAATAACTGGGGATTGCTGTCTCCCTTATCCGTCCCGTTTCCTCTCTTAATAATCGAAATCGTTTCACCAAACCACTCTCCGTCCATCGGCACGGAACCGTCCGCCGAAGCGGTAAGCTCCCTTCCGGCAATCAGATATGCCGCGCCCGGTGTAAGCCCTGTCAGGGTTTCCGTGCGGTAAGCAATCGCAGCCGCAGGCGTCTCCGCTCTGGGCATCCATTTCGCATAGAGGGTGATATCTCCCTCCACCTTGTCCGCTGTGTCTTCCGCCGCAAAATGCCACCGGTTCGCACAGGATGACTCTTTAAACCATCCCGCAAAGACCACATCCGCCTTTGTCGGGTCAGCTGGCTTCGCAACCGCCGCCTGCCACGTCAGGCCAGCCACTGGAGAAACACTGCTGCCTCCCTGCGCGTCAAAGGTCACCGTGAGGGTTCTGCCCTCGCCGACCACCGCCTCCGACGTCTTTCCATAGGGCGCAGTCTGCGTTGCAGACAGCCGCACAAGATATTTTCCCGCAGGTACATCTGTGAGATCCCCTACGGCCGCCGTCCATGTCCTGCCGCCGTCCGCACTGTACTCCATAGCCGCTGTCAGCCCTGTAACCGTTCCATCCTTCTTTCCTTTGATTGTCTCGTCACTCTTTCCAAGGCTCGGCGCAGCGGGACATGCCGCCAGCACAAGGTTCTGGGGATCGCTGTCCTCTGTATTGACGCCATCGCCCTTCCTTACAATGGTGATTGTCCCGCCAAACCAGTCATCCTCTATGCTGATATTCCCTTCGGCATCCGCATCTTTGGAAACTTCCGTCCCGTCCGGCAGTTCAATCAGATACCCGGTGTCCGGCAAAAGCCCCGTCAGTTTTTCCCCGGGGTAATCGGGCTCTGCATCCGGCGTCTGTTCCTTTCCTTTTATCTTTACCGTCACCGTTTTGCTCTCGCTGTTTCCGGCATTATCCACAGCAGTGATCTTCACCTGCACCGTGCCGGCAAGACCGCTTAATTCACTGATATGGAAACTGCACTCCGTTTTCAGGGCAGCCGCGAAATCTTCCTGCACGGTATGTTCGGCGCCGCCTGAAATCTGCCACTTTACTTCCCTCAGCCCGGAAGCCGCCGCCGTGCCGTCCTGCACTTTAACCATAAGCTCCGGCGCGGTCTGGTAATAGGCTGCGGAGAGTTCTTCTCCCTCCGGCGCCGTACCCGCCTGCGTATCTGTGGGCAGACGGTCCGCCTTCACGGTGATCACGGGCTTTTCGCTTTCCACGATCACCCCGATGCCATTCGCGTAAGCAGTCTTTGTCTCCGACACGTTTCCGGCCTTATCCACCGCCTGTATGTCCCCGATCACGCCCTTGTAATCCGGGTCAATGGCAATCACCGCCGTATAAACCGTCCCGGCGTCCGTCTCTCTCTTCTCGATCTTCGCCTCTTTCGTGACCGTCTCCGCACTCTGCATACTGCCGGGCTTCAGCGTGTAGGTCACCCTGGCAAGCCCGCTTTCTGCCTCCGTCACTGGGATATTGACAAGCAGACTGTCCCTGCGGATGATCCAGTTCCATAGGTTTACATAACCTTCATTGTAGGAGACGTCTCCCAGCGCCGGCTTCACGGTATCCAGTTTCACGCGGACCGGTTCCGTCTCTGTCGTCAAGCCTGTCGTGTTTACCGCCTTGAAGGTATAGGTATGATCTCCCTGCTGCAGTTCTGTATAAGTATCCGTCCCGGACGTGGGAAGCTGCGCCGGACTGCCGCCCGCAAAATCCTTAAGCGCCTCATACGTCCCGCCGTCCACGGAAACAAGGATCTGTGTGATGCCCTTTGCGTCTGCATAGCGCAGGGTAATCTGCGGTTTCTCCGTATACCACCCGCTCTCCGCACTCTCCGCCGACAACTGCGCCGTAATCTCCGGCACGGAGTCCTGTGTCCACCCGGCATACAGTGTGGTATCCTCATAAAGCTGCGTATCAAAATCAAAGGCATTCTGGCACGCTTCATCCGTATACCAGCCGCCGAAGTGATGCCCCTTTTTCGTCGGGTCGGCAGGCTTTTTCACCTTACACTCGGCCGTCCCGTCCACGCTGCCGCCCGCATCGCTTTCTGCGGCATGGGAAGTCCACACAAGCTGGGGCTCCACCGCGCTGCCTCCCCTGCTGTCAAAGGCAGCCTGATGCACATACCGCGTCTCTTCTGCCGCCGCATCCTCCGCTCTGTTCGCATGGGTACGGCTGTAAAAATGATATGTCCCGGTCTCTTTCACCGTATAGTCCGCCGACAGGACGCCTCTTCCCTCACTGTCCTTAAGCGCCGTTTCTTCCGCCTGTCCTTCCTTTTTCACCGACAATACGCCGCCGCTTGCGCCAAAGCTGCCGGACTGCGCCGTCAAAGTGACGCCCGTCTTCTTCTCCGCCCCCACATTCGGGCCGGTCACGGTAAGCGCCGCCTCTGTGGTATCCAGTTTTACCGTAAACAATGCGCTGGGATCCGACTCATTTCGGGCCGCATCCTTCGCCTTGAACCGATAGGTATGGTTCCCCTCCTGCACGCCTTCATAGACATAACCGAAACTGTCATTGCCGGACTGCCCGGTAAAACCGCCCACCTTCTTGTATTCACCGCTATCCACGCTCACCCACAGCTCCGTCACACCCACGCCGTCGTGGAGGGTAAGTGGAATCGTCTTCTGCGTATGCGTCCAGCCTTCCGGCAGCGTTACATCTTCCTGTAATACGGGCGCATCAGGACCAAGATCGTCCACCCAGTATGCGTACAGGTTGTGATCCTGCGCCACCGTCATCTTTGTGGTGTCCAGAACTTTGTCGCCCTTGCCAAGCTCCTGCGTGTACCACCCCTTAAAGGAATATCCCGTCTTCTCCGGGGCGGGCAGATCACCGTAAGCGCCGTCGTAAGTCACCTGCTTCGTCTTTATACTGTCGCCTCCCGTTGCATCCTGATAATTGTATGTGACGGTATACTCGTTCGCCGTCCATTTCGCGTAGAAGGTCCTGTCGTCCGCATCGGCTGCCGTAAGCTCTGTCACCTTCGTGCCGTCCGCAAACGCCTCATCCGTATACCAGCCGCCAAAGGTGTAACCTGTCCTTGTGATCTGCTCCGCCGTGGGCAGAGTCAGTCCCTTGCTGTATGTATATTTCTGGAAAGTAGTCTCATTTGCTATCGTTCCGCCGTTTTTCTCATAGGTCACCTGATAGGTGTCCGGCGTCCACCCCGCATAGAGGATCTTATTTGCCGTCACTGCGGTGTTGAAATTATAGGCATTGGTGCAGGCAGAATTGGTGTACCAGCCTTCCACCGTATAGTGCTCCCTGACCGGCGCGCCGTATGTGGGCTTCACAATCTTACCGCCGCTCACCACAAGCCAGGTATCGGTATGGGGCAGTTCCTCTCCTTCCTCCCGCATATCACTCTGGAATACGCCTTCCCCCGCATTTAACGTAACCTGATAAATTCCCGGCGCAGTCTGCGTCGCCGTCTTTCCCGCGCCGGAGGTGGCGGTGAAGGTATAGCTCCCCGCCTCGTTGACGCCGGTGTCGGCTTTTAACTGATACTTATAGGGCGTCCCGCTGATGCCCGCAGCGCTGCCGCGCACCGACATGACGGCGCTGTCTCCCTGCTTTTGGAAGGTGGTTTTGCCGTTCGACGGGCCGTACTTGACTGTCACGGAAAAAACGGCGTTTGCGCTGTCCGTCTGCGCCGCCTCCAGCGTGATCGTGGGCGCGATCCTGTCCAGACGCAGGGCGCTGCTGTAGCCCTGCACCGTGTTGCCCACACCGTCCACCGCCTTGTAAAAGAGATAGTTGACCCCATCAGTCAAACCCGAGTTCTCCACCGTGCCGCTGACACTGTCGCCGGTTTTTCCGAGCGAAGTCAATCCGTCCGTGGGATATGTGCCCTTTGCGGTCACCCACTTGTACTGTAAGCTGGCGATCCCGCTGCCGCTCGTGTCCGTGCCGCTTATGTTGATGGTCGGGGCATCCGCCTGCCATGCGGTGGGGACCGCATCCACCGTCACCTTCGGGTTCGTGCGGTCAATTTTTGACACGGTCACTTTCTGCGTCACTGTCTTCGTACCGTTTGATAACGTAAAGGTGTACTCGCCGTTTGCGGTGGCGGTGTAGCTGTTCCCCGTCACAGTCTGCTCTGTCCCGTCCGGCTTTTTCACTGTTAAGGTCAGGCTGCCGCTGCCTTTTTTCTCCAATAAAATCGTGCGGCTTCTCGCCCACTGGCTGTTATCCGTATGGGCGGTCAGCTCGAGCTTATTTTCCTGTTCCTGCTGCTCTTGTGGCGTCACCGTGAAGGAGGTCTTCTCGTAGGCCGCCTCGCCCGTGGTCCTTTTGACTGCCATAGCATGCAGATAATACGTCCCCGCCGTCTGCGCCGGATTGGTGGCTGTGTAAGTCGTGCCGCCCGCCCTGATCCATCCGGCTGCGGGCATGTTCGCATCCTGCGTCCAGCAGTATTGGAGCAGGTCCGCATTCTGCGCGCTGATCTGCGCTTTCGCTACGCCGCCCGCCACGCCGTTATTTGTCAGGGTGAGCTTCGGTGCAGACCCGCCCGTCGTGGCGATGGGCGTGGAGCCGGACGTACTCGTGTTTGCCGTCCCGACTATATCGCACATATCTTTAATGTAGGAGCTTCCTGTGATGTCGTTTACCTGAATGTCGCCGCCCTTAAATTCGGTGGTCACCTTGCCCGTAAAGTACAGCACGTTGGTATCCCCGCCGCCGCTGTAGTCCAAATCACCCGTCACGTTGGTTTTGATTTTTACATTGCTCAGCGTAGAATTTTGCACATCCACGATCTCATCAAAGACGAGCGCGATGGTGATGTTGTCGCCTATGGCGTAGGCGGTCTGCGCCATCGGCGCGACGCCGAGCAACTGTGGCTCTTTTGTGTCATAAACCTTCGTATAATCGGTAAAACCTCCCTTCGCCACCCACCATCTGTCCTCACCGCTGCCGTTTGCCGAAAAATAGTTGTATACGGTTTCTTTTATAGGGATTTTTACATAACAGGTTCCGTTTTCCGTGAAAAGGCTGCCATCCGCCGCGTTATATGCATGCACCGTATGCCCTTTTGTTCCATCATCAACGCCACCTCCTGCCTGCATTGTGGGAAAATATTTCGTAACTGTCTTCTCTTCATCCGCATACTCTTTAACATCAAAAACCGCCGTCCAAAGCGCGTTCCCCGCCACTTTGTCGTCGAGGGCAATCGCCTCACCCGCATAGCTGCCAGCACATTTGGTTTCTGTCCCCGCATTATCCGGCGCATGGGTGCCCAGCCATGCATGTTCCCACCCTTCCTCGTCTACATGCACCTTCATTTCATAACGGTACAGATAAGCCTCAGCCGTTTCCTCTATATAAGAAGTCACATAATATCTGGAAGCACCACGCATTGAATAACAAAAGTTATCTTTATTTGGGTTTGTATTTTGTTCTCTGTTGCTTCTCCATATCACATCTCCGGCAGATCCCCCGCTGTGGTCCGTGACCCAGCTTTTCACCGCCGCTATCGGATCTCTGTTTTCTTCTGTGTAATTCCTCCTGTTGACTGTGTTGTAATTCTTCATCGTCCGCACCGCCGTCCCGGTCGAAATCGTCGCGCCGCCGATGGGACGGTAAATTTCCAGTGAATACGTCCTGTCGTCATTGGAATACGCCGTAGCCACTTTCCCGCCATAGACGCTTGTCACCCCTTTTTCCGTCACAGTGACCGTTATACTGCCGCTGCCGTTAAAGGTCAGCAGCCCCGTCTTATGCTCAAAGTGGGTGCCTCCTATCGCGGAGCCGTTCACCGTGCGGTAAAACACCATCTGCTCTCCCACGCCGCCCGCAAGCGTCACGGTAAAGGTGTTGTCCCCGTTATTTTTCACAGAAAACTGCCCCATGTTGCCGGTCTTGCCAAAGGAGACGGCATTGCTGTAGACCACATTTCCTCCCGCCGTCTTCACATAGGCGCGCCCGTAGTAAGTGACCGTCTTAGTCAACCCCGTGGCGGCGACGGATATCTTCTGATTTGCCGCCGTCACCGGGGACGTTGTTTTCGCGCTGCCGCTGTTTAAGGACAGGGTCGGGCTGCCCATGATGCCCCACACGAAGCCGGTCTCCGTAATCCGCTCGCTGCCCGCCTCTAAGAGCGTGGCGGACAGGGTATACTCGCAGTCCTTTCCGCTAATCTCCGCGGCAGTCGGCGTGTCGATGGCAATCCCCTTCTCCACCGTCACCAGCGCGTCCTCCGAGGGAATCCGAAACTCCGTATGCCCGCTTGCCCACACCTCGCACCGGTAGGTATACTCGCCGGAAACGCCCGTCACTGCTTCGGGCAGTGTATAGACTGCGCCCGTGGCTCCTTTTACCTCCTCGTAAGCACCGTTCTTTTTCTGATACCACTGGTACTGGCAGGTATAGCTATTCCCGTCCCTGGAGGACACCGACACGGAGAGACTGCCCGTCCCATTCTGCGGTATCACGATATTGTCGGGACCTGTAATCTGCAGGGGAGAAGTGATCACCTGAAAGACAGCCGCCTGCGGATCGCTGCTCATCTTCTTCCCCGCTTTGTCCGCTACGGCCGCACTGTTGATGCCGATGGTATATTTCCCCGGTGTAAAGCTGCCGCTCTGCTGCGCCTCCACCGTGTAGCGCACCGTCAGCTCCCTCGTGCCCTGCCCGGAGACGATCTGCGCCCCGCCAATCAGCAGAGACGCCCCGTTTTCATCCGTCACGGTCACATCGTCCGTGCCGATCGTGGCTTCATCTATGACCCCGTTTGACGACCGGTCGGAACCGCTGTAGGTGACGGTAAAGCTGTAGTCGCCAAGCGCCGCCACATGGTCCTTCGCATCCACGCTGGCAGTCGGGCTTCCGCCAAATCCCAGATTCGGGTTCCTGTTGCTAAGCACCGTCTCCTGGTTTTTTCTGGCATCCAGCAGCCACCTTACAATCCACGCCTTCGTGTCCGCCCTCTCCTGAGCGGTTCCTTTCCACCTAAAGCTATAGCGGTCAGTCAGAGGATCGAAACAGTTTATATCGCTAATCACCATAATTCTTCCCTTGCCTGCCGCCTGATCCACCATCCACGCCTGACCCTTAAGCATAAGCACCGGCTCCGCACTTCCGCTGTAGATAATCGGCGCAACACAACAACAGTAAAGGCTCTCCTTTACATCCTGTGTCAGGGCGTTTTCCGGCATATCGGCAGACCCCCTGGCAATATGGTCATCCCTCCCATAAAGTTCGTTATCAATCCGAAAATTAGCGTCCAGCTTTTCCGCCGCCTCCGACAATATACTATTTTCTTGGGCAGCGTACCCTGCATGTTCCCCGATCATAACAATCCGTCCGCCGCCCGCAAGGAAGTCCCTCATCAGGGAGATGTCACTGTCATTTGGGGCAATCAATGGCAAAACCAGAAGCAGAAGCCCGATGCCGTCCATATCGCTCTCGGACAAATGCTGTTCCTTTTCGTCTAACTTGATCTGTACGCCGTACCCTGCATCCAAAAAGACCTGAGCCAAGTCTCCCGAATATGCACTCATTGACGTATATTTGCTCTCTTTAATCCCTGTCGAGAAAATCAGCACATCCTTCCCGCCCGCCGCTGTCATCAGCATGTCTTCCCCGGAAAAGAGCGCAAGCAGCGCGAACAGTTTTTTGGCATCCACCATCTCCCGCCACTCCCCGGGAAAACCGTCGTAGGTGTCCAAGAGAGCGCCAAGCTGCTCATAGAGCGCGTCGATCTCCTCCGTACTCATCTGAGAGATCCCCGCAGCCAGCCCCGCAAGGGCCTCCTCCACTTCCTCCGCCTCCGGCAGGGCGTCGATCTGCTCCTGCAGTTCGCAGACCGGGCAGACCTCCCCCGCCTTCACGATGCCGTGGCCGCAGTCCGCGCCCATTCCCACGCGCACTCTGATTTCCGGCAGACTGACATCCTCCGCCAGCGCATACGTCTCCGGCAGGATAGGCGTAAAGACATAGCTTCCCTGTGTATCGCCATCGTACGCCGGCGCGCTCTCCCATACCACCTCTATAGAGACAGGCTCCATTATATCGGCCTCCGCGGCCTC
The DNA here is from genome assembly GCA_002491905.1 of Lachnospiraceae bacterium UBA7143. GTDB lineage: Bacteria > Bacillota > Clostridia > Lachnospirales > Lachnospiraceae > UBA3282. The sequence continues at coordinate 24,002 of DKWV01000003.1, forward strand.
GACCTTGAGAGGCGACAGAATACCCGCCAGCCACGACGTTACCGCGTGTGTCATTCTGTCCCAAAATGTTTCCCGCGGCAGCATGCCACCGGCGGATGCCGTGTCAGCCCCCGCTCCCTGTTCCTGCTCTGTACTTTTCGCATTTTCTTCCGCTGCGCCCGGATTCTCTCCGCCGACTGTTTCCGCTTCACCGCCGCCGGCATTTTCTCCGCCGCCCGTTTCGTCGCTGCCGGGGTTCTCTCCGCCGCCTGCTTCCTCGCTGCCGGAGTGCTCCTTATCACCCGTTCCGTCCCCGCCATCGGTGTTTTCTTCACCTGTCACATCTCCGCTGCCGGGGTTTCCCTTATCACCCGTTCCATCTCCGGGATTCTCTTCCCCGCCTGTTCCGTCTCCGGGATTCTCTTCTTCGTCCGGTCCGTCTCCGGGGTTTTCGCTCCCGCCTGTTTCGTCCTTATCGTCCTCCGGGTCGGGGGCTTCAGGACTTTCGACCCCTCCCCCTTCCTTTTCGGCATCTTCCGAAAGGACATACGCCTTTAGCGTATCGGGCAGAGCCAGTTTAGAAAGCGGCGTCCCTACCGCGACTGTGCGGTCCGCCGTTTCCTCCGAAAGCGGCACAAAGCCCGTTATGACGCGGGATTCCTCCCCCTGTTCGGCCCGCACCGCGAGAACGCCCGCGAACTCCGACTGTCCAGTCAATATCATGGCAAACGCCAGAATACCCGTCAGAATACGCCGACCTGTCTTCTCTCTCCTCTTATTGCCGCCGCTGTTGTGATCGGTTCCTCTCCTGTTCATAGCAACTCTCACTCCTTCTGTCCATATCATGCCGTAAATGTTTGTAAATGTATTATATATGGAAAAAAGGAGAAAAAGAGAGTCTGGCAGATTTGGTCGGTTTTTAGGCAGATTTGGTCAAAAAATTTTTCAAGAAACATATTGACATCGTCTACTGAAAACTTTGTTTAACGCCTTCTCCTCAAACGCTCAGATACAAAACGCCGCGTACAACGGCACCGTCTTTTTGTCGTCCTCAAACCCGAAATTCTTTGTGGAGAGCTTGATGGCATAGGAGGGATGATACGTGTCCATATACACCTTCAGGCTCTTCGCCCTGACATTGTCCGCGGATTTGACCTCAATGGGAATCAGTTTTCCCTCCCGCTGGATCACAAAATCAATCTCCGCTCCCCGCGGCGACTCCCAGTAATAGGTCGTATATCCGTTCCTCACAAGCTGCACATTGACATAGTTTTCCGTCATGCCGCCCTTGAAATCGTCAAGCTCCTCCACCATATAGAGAATATCGTCGGGCAGCAGCTCCTTTTTCGCGCAGAGCAGCCCGGGATCTGATACATAAATCTTAAACGCGTCAATATCCCTGTAATTTTCAAGCGGCTTTTTCACCTGCTCCACCCGGTAAACCTGCGATACGATACCTGAGAGCGCAAGCCATTCAATGGCGTTTTCATATTCGGCGGCGCGCCCGCCCTTCTTCAACAGCTTATACTGGAAACGGGTATTCTTCCGGGAAAGCTGAACGGTGATGTTATCGTAGGCAAGCCGCGTCTTCTTGATCTCATTCAAATGATTGTACTTGCTCATATCATTCAGGTAGCTTGTCAGAATCGTATCCTGCGTATGTCTGACCAGCGTGTAATCCCCCGTCTCGGCAAACTGTTTCACACACTCCGGCATTCCGCCCACCACAAGGTACTGCCTGTAACGCAGCAGCGCCGCGTCATGCAGCGCCGCGGGCATAGGCGTATCCGCCGCGAAGCATTCCCTGATTCTCGAAACCACATCCGCCTCATCCATAGCCAGCAGAAATTCCTCCATATCCATGGGATACAGCGTCCTGATATCCACCTTGCCGACCGGGAAGGAAAACTGCGAGCGGTTTACCGCTACACCAAGCAGACTTCCCGCCACGATAATATGATAATCGGGCGCCTCCTCGCAGAAATATTTCAGCGAAGCAAGCGCCCTCTCACACAACTGTATTTCGTCGAACACGACAAGCGTCCGCTCTTTCACGATCGTCTGGCCCGCAAGGTGCGACAGAATGGGCACAAGATATGCGGGACTTATGTTTTCCGCAAAAGTCTCGACCAGTTTCGGATTCGTGCAAAAATCAATATATTCTTCTCCTATTTTTACACTAAAATGCACGAATTATTTTCATTTTTCTACATTATATTACACTTTTGATGTACTCATCGAATCTGGTACACCGATTTCAGGGTAAACGCCGAAGCGTCCCCTTCCACGATCTCCACCCGTTTCTCCCCCGGATTCATGTCAAAGAAATTGTCGGAGAGCTTCACGTCCCCGTCCGTGCCTTGAATCTCCACGCTCTTTGCGTAAGCTTCCGCCGTTACAAACAGCGTATTTCCCTCCCTGCGCCATGCCAGTTTCGGATCCTGGAAACGGAAATGCTTGGGTGCGGTAAACAGCGTGGTGTTCTCCAAAATGACCTCGCCATCCTTTTCAAAGCAAAAACTTATGTAAACTTCCAATTCGTCATAGTCGGAGAAATCCATCTTTTCAAGCCACAGCCCGGACAGCGGCTCCACGCTTACCTCCTGCGCTCCCTCCAACATTACTTCGCCGCCTGCCTTTCTCAGGCTCCATCTCACGGTGCCGGTTACCTGTGTCATCGTCTCATTGGCCACATGCAGTCTCGCGGACTTCTCGATGGGCGCAGGCTGTGCCACACAGAAGGGCCTCTCGGAAAGCTCACCCACCTCCTCGCAGGAAATCATCACCGGCGCAAAGGCTCTCTTCTCCACATAGTGCAGCGCCTTCCACCTGCCGTAATAGTCAATGCTCGCCCAGGAAGCCACCGGCCAGATATCGTTGAGCTGCCACACCACCGCGCCCATACATCTGCCCCTGTTCCTGCGGAAATGCTCGATGCCGTAGCGGATCGCGTCCGCCTGCAGAAGCTGGGACGCGTACAGCAGCATCTCGAAATCCGTCGGATAGAGATACGTTGCGGAGAGATAGGTCATAATCTTGCCGTTTGCCGCCACATTTCTCTGGTGCATCTCCATCACGCGGGAAAAAATATTGCGGTCCTCCGGCGCGGTAAACGTCTCCACCGTCTTTAGGCAGGGGAAGGACTGGAACCCAAATTCGGACATATAGCGGAAATAGTAGTTCCGATAGTCCGTAAAGGGCTTGTTGCCGTGCCATACCGCCCAGTAGTGGGTATCTCCCCGGTTCTCGTCCCACGGATTGTCATAGTTTCCTCCCGAGGAGGGCGAAGACGGCCAGTAGAAGGTAACGTGGTCTTCCACCTCCAGAATCTTTGGAATGATATATTCAAAAATCTTGATGTAATCGCACTTCTGCTTGATCGAAGGCTGCCATGCACCGTCCAGCGTCTGCGTCTCCATCTCATTGTTGCCGCACCAGAGCCCCAGGCAGGCGTGGTGACGGATCCGGCGCACGTTATCCCGGATTTCCGCGCTGATATTTTGCTCAAAATCGTCATCCAGCTCGTAGGACGCGCAGGCAAACATGAAATCCTGCCACACGATCAGCCCCAGCTCATCGCAGATATCGAAAAACCAGTCATCCGGATAATAGCCGCCGCCCCAGACACGGATGCAGTTGTAGTGGGCCGCCGCCGCATCCTCCAGAAGACGCCTCGTACGCTCCGGCGTGATTCGGGAAAAAATATTATCCTCGGGAATGTAGTCCGCCCCCATAGCGAAAATCTTCACTCCGTTGACCTCATGGGCAAAGCACTCTCCCCACTCGTCCTTCTCCGTATTCACCGTCAGCGTGCGCAGACCGATCCGGCGGCTCCACCGGTCAAGCACATTGCCCTCCTCGTCCAGAAGCGCCACCTCCGCACGGTAGAGGGGCTGTTCCCCGAAGCCGTTTGGCCACCAGCGTCTCGGTTGCTTCACTGTGATGGTGTCCCAATCGTCCTCCCCGTCTGCGCATCCTGCTTTTTCCGCATATCCAGTCTGCTTCTCCGACTCGTACACTGTCCCGCTCTTCGAGGACTTCTCAGTAACCAGTCTGCCGTCCGGATCATAAAGGGCCGTGCGCAGCTCGTTCGCATCCCCGTAATCTCCCAGACCGCCAAATATACGGCATGTAATATCAAAAGTTATGTCAACCGAGTCCGTTGCCTTTTCCCAGTCCTGTATTATGTAAACTTGTTCTATTCTTGCCTTCTTCCCGGATAAAACCGATACCTCCCGGAATATCCCCGCGTCAGGCAGTCTCGGCCCCCAGTCCCAGCCGAACATACAGTGCGCCTTTCGCAGATGGGGAAAGCCGCGCATAGCGTCCGTGGAACCGCCTGTAAATACTTTCTGATTTTCCTCCTCAATAAAGCGGGTCGGCGAAGCGATCTCCACCCGCAGCGTGTTCTGTCCTGTCTTCGCCGCCTCTCCCATCGGGAACTCCCAGATACGGTGCATATTGTCGGCGCGCCCCAAAAGTCTCCCGTTAAGGTAGACTTTCGTCAGTGTATCAATGCCATCAAAGTGCAGAAGCAGAAAATCAGCCGCGAGCTGTTCCTCTGTCAGCAAAAAATCCGTCTCAAAAACAAAGTCGTTCTCCATAAGGGGAAGCGCCGTGAGCTCATTCATCCTGTCGTAGGGATCCGGCATAAGCCCCTGCTCCAAAAGATTTCCATAGACAGAGCCGGGAACCTTCGCGGGAAGCTCCTTCCCGTTCACCCCGAACACATCCTGCTCTCCCACAATCCTCATCCGCCAGTTGCTGCCGTTTAAAGTCATTTTATGCATTCCAATCTCCTTTTTCCTAACGGTTTCTGTAGTAATCCGCCGGTTTTACCTGCGCGTTCTTGATCTGCTTCTTGTTTTCATACATGCGCACATCCGCCTGCTGATACACATCCATCAGCATTTCATCCTCCTGGCCCGCATCGTAAACCGCATAGCCGCCCGCAATGCTGATACGGATCTGCTGTTTCGGCACAGCGTTGTAACTGCTCACCGCATCCCTGAAAAGCGCCAGCACCGCCTCGCAGCGCCCGGCTGCGTCCTCATCGACAATAATCCCGGCAAACTCATCCCCGCCGATCCGAAAGCAGGACCCACCCTCCTTTTCCAGGGCAGTTCTTATGATGTCCGCACTTCCTACGATCAACGCATCTCCGCGCTGGTGTCCAAGATGATCGTTCACATATTTTAAGTCGTTCACATCAAACATCATGATGGCAATCCCGGGAACCTCCTTCTTTTTCCCCTCCAGCTCCTCTAGCCGCTCCTGGAAGGCCGTGCGGTTTCCCACGCCCGTCAGGCCGTCCCGGTAGGCGAGCTGGCTGACAAATTCCGCCTGCATACCAAGCTTTACCGCATTCACCATTCTCTCCAGACTGGCGCTTCCGTAGCAGAGAATAAAGATCAGCAGGCCTATGCGCACGAACATGGCGCTGTCGCTGTTATGCCCGCGGTAATACCTGACAATATCAATTCCTGTGGCAAAGCAGATGCTCATAAGACCTACAGTCCGTATCGCTTTATAGACATTTCTCACATTGCTCTCCCGCACGGCAAATGCATTTTTCACAATCGAGTACAGCAGAAGAACCGCCGAGACCGCCAGCATGACATGCGTCAGCGTCAGCGTCTCATGGTAATCCATGATTCCCGCAAAATGCAGGACGCTGCAGAGCGTAAACTCCGCCACGGATAAACTGCAGATGACCGGCACCACCCATTTTCTCTTAAAACCGAATGCCGCATCCAGATAGAGCACCAGCGGAATGGGAATCATCATCAGAGAACAGCAGGACACGATCTGTAACAGCCTGCTGTCATCCGTGTAAAACTGTAACAGATTGGTCTCCGCAAGACACCAGAGGGCAATGCTTATGGCAAACTGCCCCAGATAAAGCAGCTCATGGTTTTTATCCGACTGCATATTCGCCGGTATATCCGCAATAATCAAAAGCAGACCCGCAAACAGCAGGAGCAGGCAGGTGGCGGCAGCTACGGTTTTCCCCGTAAAAGTGCCCACAATTTCTCCGGCCGCCGAACCGAGTTTCAGGTGATCGATGCACGCCCGCGCGTTTCCATACACGGTCTGAAAACGGATTTCCACAGAAGCGCCCGCATCCCCCGCATAGAGCGGAACATAATTCCATCTTGTCCCCTGGGAGAGATTGTAGATACGGCTTTCCCTGCGCTCCGGCTCATATCGCAGCGCCCCGTCCACATATACCTGATAGTTGATATTTTTCGTCCGAAAGCACAGTGACTTTCCCTCTCCCAGATCAGACGGCAGGCTGTGGTATACGCTCTGCTCCCGGTATGGCTGCACGGAAGACATTTTATGTAGATGATCCATATCCGCCTCGCTGCCGTCCTCCAGATACCACCCCTCGTCAAAGGCGATATTTCCTTCCGACAATAAGTCTGCCGGCGTCTGTCCCCTGTTAGCGACAGCCACCCATATAATCATAAACAGAAAAACCGCCGCCATAACAGCGTACAGCAAATGATATAGCCTGTTCCTCTTTCTTAATTTCGTGGTTTCCGTTCCGTTCATTATGCATCACTCCATTTTGTCTCAAGGGCCGTTTTCCATCGTATAATGTTTTTTATTCTATCATAAGCGCAGAGGAAATACAATTGGGGGATTTTCTTTCGTCTGCCACTTTCCTTTCCGCCCGAAATATGTTAGATTGTAACCAAAAGCTGACAGGAGAACTCTTATGAATCCAACCAATGATACTACAGAAAAACAGCGTAAAAAAATTGCCCCGAAACAGATCGCGGCACTTGTCTGTGTCATCCTTCTGGTCGGCATGTATATAGGCGCGTTCATCGTGGCCTGTCTGGATCTTGGCGATTCCGGACGGCTCTTTGCCGGGTGTCTGGTTGCCACCATCGGAATGCCGATTCTGCTCTGGCTGCTGACCTGGTCTTTTGACCTGATGAAAAAATCGTCGCAAGACTGCGACGATTCAGAGAATGCTCCGCATTCTCCTTAAATGGTAGGTTTACATAACTAGTCTGCCCGCCAAATCCTTCACCACTTCCCCCGCGATGATAAGTCCCGCCACGGAGGGAACGAAAGCTGCGCTGCCGGGAACACTTTTCTCCCGCATCACCTCGGTCGCGGCTTCCGCGCCCTGTTCTCCATGTGCATCTGCCTCATACTCCCCCGCCGGGACGATCGGCTCCTCCTCCGAATACACCACTTTTAAATGCTCTACATGCCGCTTCTTTAACTCCCTGCGCATCACCCTCGCCAACGGACACACTTTCGTCTCATAGATATCCGCCACACGAAAAGCGGAGGGATCCAGCTTATTCCCCGCCCCCATGCTGCTGATAATCGGCACACCTTTTTCCCGGGCGCGCATCACCAGCTCAATCTTCGCCGTCACGGTATCCACCGCATCCACCACATAGTCGTATTCTTCAAAGGGAAAGCCGTCCGCATTTTCCGGCAGGAAAAAGCAGGGATACACCCGCACCACCGCCTCCGGGCTGATGGAAAGAATCCGCTCCCGCATCACATCGGTCTTCTCTCTCCCAACCGTCTCCCGCGTGGCGATGATCTGGCGGTTTATATTTGAGAGGGCCACTTTATCCTTATCAATGAGATCAAGGGCACCTACGCCGCTGCGCGCCAGTGCTTCACACACATAGCCACCCACACCGCCCACGCCGAACACTGCCACACGGGAGCGGGCCAGTTTTTCCATCGCCTCTGCACCTAAAAGCATTTCTGTCCTGCTAAATTCCTCCCGCATATTTCTCTCCTTTCTTACAAAACTCTTCTATTATGTTAGACTTTTAGACCAAATCAAAATGTTTCCGTAAATTTTCCTGTTCAAATATTTTTCTCCCTGTTATCTATATTATGTTATAATAACCGAAGGAGAAAATCAAACGAAAAGGAGACATCACTATGCAAATTACAAACGACATCAAATACATAGGCGTAAACGACCACGACATCGACCTCTTTGAAGGCCAGTACACCGTTGAAAACGGTATGGCATATAATTCCTACGTCATTCTGGATGAAAAGATCGCCGTGATGGACACGGTGGACACCAACTTTGAAGAGGCGTGGCTTAAAAACCTGAAAACCGCACTGAATGGCCGCACGCCCGATTACCTGATTGTACAGCACATGGAACCGGATCACTCCGCAAGCATAGAAGCCTTCAGCAAAACCTATCCCGACGCGGTGGTTGTGGCGTCCGCTCCCGCCTTCACCATGATGCGCCAGTTTTTCGGCACGGATTACGCCGATAACCGGCAGATCATCAAGGAGGGGGATACCATTTCCTTAGGCGCGCACACCCTGCAGTTTGTGGCCGCGCCGATGGTGCATTGGCCCGAGGTCATGGTCACGTACGACACCCACGACAAAGTGCTTTTTTCCGCAGACGGCTTCGGCAAATTCGGTGCTCTCGATGTGGAGGAGGACTGGGCATGCGAGGCGCGCCGCTACTACTTCGGCATCGTGGGCAAGTTCGGCATGCAGGTGCAGAATCTTCTGAAAAAGGCTGCCGCCCTCGACATCCAGATCATCTGCCCTCTGCACGGTCCTGTATTAAAAGAGAATTTGGAATATTATGTAAACTTATATCAGACATGGTCGTCTTACGGCGTAGAGTCGGAGGGCGTTATGATCGCCTACACCTCCGTCTACGGCCACACCAAAGAGGCTGCTGAACTTCTCGCCGAAAAGCTGACCGCCAAAGGCTGCCCGAAGGTGGTCGTTGCCGACCTTGCAAGGGAAGATAAAGCCGAATGTGTGGAGGACGCTTTCCGCTACGGCAAGCTGGTGCTCGCCACCACCACCTACAACACGGAAATGTTCCCCTTCATGCGGGAATTTATCGACGAGCTGATCTCCCATAACTACCAGAAACGCACCATCGCACTGATGGAGAACGGCTCCTGGGCGCCTATGGCAGCGAAGGCCATGCGGGCAAGATTAGAGGGCTGCAAGGATATCACCTTCACGGAAAACACGGTGCAGATCCGCTCTGCCCTAACTGAGGATAACATCGCGCAGATTGAGGCGTTGGCGGACGAGCTGATGGCGAAATAAAGCCTATACGTAAAAAACACCCACCGACTGTCACCACAGCCGGTGGGTGTTTTTCTTACGCTTCCACCCCCAGCTTCTTAAGCTCCAGGATGGCCTGCGCCTGATTCTTAAATTGAATGGTATGTATCCCGAACTTCGCCGCCCCCTCCAGATTCCGGGGCGTGTCATCCAGAAACACGCACTCCTGCGGCACCAGCCCATAGCGGTCGATCAGAAGCTGATAGATCTCCGGCATGGGTTTGATGATCTTCTCCTCATAGGAAAGAATGCCGCCGTCCATATAGGGAAGGAAGTCGAGCGCCGCCGCACAGTCCACATGCGCGCTCTTAGAAAAGTTGGAAAGATAAAGGCAGCGGTAACCCTTACCTTTAAGCTTCTGTATCCAGGGAATCGCGTAATCGTTTCGGATGACCATAGAACCTTTGTCCCGCAGCGTCTCCCGGATCTCCTTCTCGATGCCGGGATCGTTTTCGATAAATCCCTGTATGATCTCCTCGTCGCTCATGGCGCCCCTGTCGTACTCATTCCACAGAGGACTCTTGACCGTGGCATCCGCCAGCCGCTCCAGAATCTCCTCGCTGTACCCAAAGCTGCGGTAATGCTCTTCCCATGTAAAATCCGCCAGCACATTTCCGATGTCGAATATGATTGTTGTAATCATCTGTATTCTCCCCTAGCTTCTCGCCAGCCCATCCACATGCAGCACCTCACCGCTGATGTAAGAAGCTCTATCCGAAGCTAAGAACACAAAAGCGTTGGCGATATCCTCCGGCTGTCCCATCCTTCGGAGCGGAATCTGGGCGATCATCGGATCGATCACTTCCTTGGGAACCTTACGCATCATATCCGTGTAAGTGATGCCCGGCGCCACCGCATTGACCCGGATGCCTTTCGGTCCCAGTTCCCTTGCCAGGGACAGGGTAAAGCCGTTGACCGCAAACTTGGATGTGGGATAAGCGATCCCCGCAGGCTGCCCATACTGGCTTACCATTGAAGAAGTGTTCAGGATCACACCGCTTCCCGCCTCAATCATGTGTGTGCTGACAGCCTTGGAACAGTTGTACACACCCTTGATATTCAAATCCATCACCTTCTCGAAGGTTTCCGCCGTATACTCCGTGAATGGCGTGCTCTCCGAGACACCCGCATTATTCACCAGTATGTCTATTTTCCCATACTTTTCTGCCACACCGTCAAAAGCCGCTTTCACTGCCTCGCAGTCGGACAAATTGGGGAAAATCCCTTCCACTTCCGCCTCCGGGTAAGCTTCTTTCAATTGGCTCACCGCCTTGTCAGCGGTCTCCTGACGGCTTGCACACAGCACCACCTTGGCCCCCTCCTGCAGAAAAGCCTCAACCGTGGCGTAGCCGATCCCCCTGCTTCCGCCTGTCACAATCGCAACCTTGTTTTCCAGTAACATAGCCTTCCCTCCTTTATTTAATCGTCGTATTCCGCGCCTGCTTACTCAAAGGACTTTCCCTATATATGATATCCTCCCTGCCCGGGCCGTTTGACACCATAGTAATAGGATACCCAATCTGCCCCTCAATAAACTCCACATAGTTACGGCAGTTTTCCGGCAGATCCTCGTACTTTTTAATATCCCGGATCCCGCATTTCCAGCCAGGCAGTTTTTTGAGCACCGGCTTTGCCTTCTCCAGCTTACAGGTCACCGGGAAATCCGTCGTCACCTGACCGTCTATCTCGTAGCCCACGCACACCGGAATTTCGTCCAGATACCCCAGCACATCTAACACTGTAAACGCCACGTCGGTAGTTCCCTGCAGCCGGCAGCCGTACTTGGACGCCACACAGTCAAACCAGCCCATTCTTCTGGGTCTTCCCGTGGTTGCGCCAAACTCTCCGCCGTCGCCGCCGCGTCTCCTGAGTTCATCCGCCTCATCCCCGAAAATCTCCGACACGAACGCACCCGCTCCCACCGCAGAGGAATAAGCCTTGCACACCGTAATGATCTGTTTGATCTCATAGGGCGGCAGCCCCGCGCCGATGGCCCCGTAAGCCGCCAGTGTGGAAGAGGACGTCACCATCGGATAGATACCGTGGTCAGGGTCTTTGAGCGTACCGAGCTGTCCCTCCAGAAGCACGGTCTTTCCATCCTTCAGCGCCTGATCCAGATAGGACGACGTGTCGCACACATAGGGCGCAATCATCTCCCGGTACTGCTGCATCGTCGCAAACAGCTCCCCGGAATCGACAGCAGGCTTATGATACAGATGCTCCAGAAGCACATTCTTCGTCTCGCACACCCGCTCCAGCTTCTCCTTCAGGACATCCTCGTCAAAAAGTTCACTGACCTGAAAACCGATTTTTGCATATTTATCCGAATAAAAAGGCGCAATTCCCGACTTTGTGGAGCCGAAGGACTTTCCGCCAAGTCTCTCTTCCTCATACTGGTCAAACAAAATATGGTAGGGCATCACGATCTGACAGCGGTCGGACACCAGAATCTTAGGCTTCGGTACATTTCTGTCCGTAAGGGACTTAATCTCCTCCACCAGAAGCGGAATGTTGAGCGCTACGCCGTTACCGATAATACTGGTGGTATGCCCGTAAAACACACCGGACGGCAGCGTATGTAACGCAAACTTGCCGTAATTGTTTACAATTGTGTGTCCTGCATTCGCGCCCCCCTGAAAACGCACCACGATATCCGCCTTTTCCGCCAGCGTATCCGTGATCTTCCCTTTTCCCTCGTCGCCCCAGTTGGCGCCCACTACAGCCTTTACCATAATTGATTCCTCCTTGATTTGCGAAGCTTCTTCTTATCGCCCCAACAGAAAGAGCCGGTTGTAAAAAACCGACTCCTGTTTCTTACTTTCTAATTATAAAGCAAAACACGCCCTAAATCAATCCTTTCGCAAATTTATACAAATTATTCATTCTTTTTCGCCGCATGGGCCTTTTTCCATGCTTTGATTTCCGCAAGCCGTTTTTTCAGGGCCTCCTCCTCGCCCATGCCCGCAGGCCGGTAATACTCCCTTCCTACAAGGGCATCCGGCAGGCACTGCATATTGGTCAGCTTCTCCTCCGTATCGTGGGCGTACTGGTAACCCTTGCCGTACTCCAAGTCTCTCATGAGCCCCGTGACCCCGTTTCGGATCACCAGAGGCACCGGTTCCGCCAGATCTTTGACGGCATCCTCCTTCGCCTCGTTGTAGGACACCTCCATAGCGTTTGACTTGGGCGCAAGGGCCACATATACCACCGCCTGCGTCAGATGCACATTACACTCCGGCATTCCCAGAAAGTGACATGCCTGATAGGCCGCCACCGCGATCTGCAAAGCCCGGGGATCTGCCAGTCCCACATCCTCGCTCGCGAAACGCACCACACGCCTCGCCACATAGAGCGGGTCCTCCCCTGCCTCCAGCATCCGGGCCAGCCAGTAGACCGCCGCGTCCGGATCGGAATTGCGCATGGATTTATGTAAGGCGGAGATGAGATTGTAATGCTCCTCCCCCTTTTTGTCATACAGAAGAGACTTTCGCATGGTGCACTGCTCCAGCGTCTCCTTCGTCACCGTTACCGCGCCTTCCGCATCCATCTCCCCGTTTAACACCACCATCTCCAGGGTTGAAAGGGCGTTCCTGGCGTCGCCGTTTGCAAAAACGGCTATCATTTCCAGCGTCTCATCATCGATATGCACCGTCTGGTTTCCGAAACCTCTCGCATCCGTCAGCGCATGCAACAAAAGCTCTTTGATCTCCTGCGTGGTTAGTGCCTGCAGCACAAACACCTTACAGCGGGATAAAAGAGCGCTGTTGATCTCAAAGGAAGGATTCTCTGTGGTCGCGCCGATCAGTATAATGCTCCCTTTCTCCACAAAAGGTAGAAAGGCATCCTGCTGCGCCTTGTTGAACCGATGTATCTCGTCCACAAACAGAATCGTCCGCACGCCGTACTGCCGGTTTTTCTCCGCCTGCTCCATAACGGTCCGTATCTCTTTAATACCGCTGGTCACTGCTGAAAAGTCGATAAAGGAAGACTTGGTCTTATTGGCAATGATCCTTGCCAGCGTGGTCTTGCCCACGCCGGGCGGCCCCCAGAAGATCATGGAGGAGATCTGGTCCTGCTCAATCAGTTTCCGTAAAACCTTGCCTTTCCCCAGCAGATGACTCTGCCCCACATATTCCTCCAACGTGCCCGGCCGGAGCTTTGCCGCCAGAGGCTGTGGCATTTCCATGTCAAATAAAGATATCTGATCCACGTTTTCTATCTCTTATTCCACTTATTGCTGCCGCCATTGTTGTTGTCCTTTTTGGCGTCCTGCTCCTCCGGCTTCCGTTCTTCCACTTTTTCCGGTTCAGATGTGCCCGCAGAGGATTCCGGCAAAGGCGCAAGACCTTCCGCGTTCATAATACACTGTCCCTGGAATACGGCATTCTCATCCACAATCAGACTCTTCGTGCGGATATTGCCGATCACCTTACCGGTAGAAGCCACTTCGGTTCTGCCGCCGGAAGTAAGATCACCCTCCAGAGAACCGCCGATGATAATGCTGCTGCCCTTCGCGTTTCCCTTTACCTTACCGCTGGAGCTGATAATGAGCGCGCCCTCCGTCTCCACATCACCGTTCACGGTGCCTTCCACGCGGACAGCCTCCTTCGCCTGTATGTTGCCGTCCACCACCATATCAGCGCCTATGATACTGCTTATCTTTGCGTTAATCTGTTCTACTGACTTTTTCCCCAACATAACTTCCTCCCTATCCTTTGATTTCAATCATCTCAAGCGGATCTACATATTCATCATCCTTACGGATGCTGTACCCTGTCTCCGTGTTATCTTCGCCCACCAGAAAAAGTGCCACACCCTTCACAACCTGACTGCCCTCCTCCACAATGGGGCTGCCCAGGTTCCGATAAGTGGTGACATATCCGTTTCCATGATCGATTATCACGTAGCTTACCTCGCCTTCGGCTTCGCGGACCTCCTTGACCGTGCCCGGTGCGGTGGCCACAACCTTCGTTCCCTCCGCCGCAACGAAAATGAGCTCCTTCCAGTCCTTATTCGCCTCGACCTTCAGCTCGTTCTCTTCCTCTTCAGTCTCCTCTCCGCCGTTGTCCGCCGTCGTATCTTCTTCCTTAATCTGTGCCGCACCGCTCATGGGAAATCCTCTGGGAATGTAATTTTCCTCATGGGCCGCCACCAGCTCGTGCTCCTGCTCTTCCTTGCGGCTGAGTGTTTCCTCCAGGGACGAGATCTTTCCGGCAAGACTTTCCTTCTCCGCCGTCAGCGTCTCGTTCTCCGCCTTCATCTGGACAATCTGCTCCAGCTGTCTGGCATTCCGCTCTATGTAGCCCCCCATTGTGATGGTCGTATAGACTGCATAGCAGATCACCGCCACAAACACCACAAAAGAAACTACCGCCAGCGCGCCTGTCTTAATGTGCATTCTCCGATAGTTCGCCGCGGGAGAATCGGAAGTTAAAATTATCGTATAAGTGATCTTTCTCTTGCGCAAATCTGTGCTCATAAATAAGGTCACCTCCACTCATCCTTTTTATTTTATCACATATTGCGCAAGAAAGACATAGTATTTTTTTAATAGTTCAGCCAGAAAGCGTGAGCTGAACGCTGTCTGCATTACATCCGCCCAACCGCAAGTGCCCGCGTCGCGTTGATCACCGCCAGAACCATAACCCCCACATCCGCAAAAATCGCCCACCACATGCCAACTACGCCCACGGCTCCCAAAGCTAAGCAGACCAGCTTCACTGCCAGCGCAAAGACGATATTTTCATGGACAATCCTTAACGTTTTTCTGGAAATCTGCATGGCCAGCGCAATCTTTGCCGGGTCGTCATCCATCAGCACAATATCCGCCGCCTCGATCGCCGCATCGGAGCCGAGCGCCCCCATAGCTATCCCTAAATCCGCCCGGGAAAGCACCGGCGCGTCGTTGATGCCGTCCCCCACAAAGGCCAGCTTTTCCTTCCCTTCCTTCGACGCGAGAAGCCTTTCCACCTCCGTCACCTTATCCGCGGGCAAAAGCTCGCTTCTCACCTCGTCCACGCCAAGTTCTTCCGCTACCGCGTCCGCTGCCTGTTTGGCATCGCCGGTTAACATAACTATTTTCCGTACCCCGGCTTTCTTCAGCGCCGAAAGCGCTTCCTTCGCGCCCGGCTTCACCACGTCGGAGATCAGAATACTCCCGGCATAAGCGCCGTCCACCGCCACATACACCTGTGTCCCAATCCCGGAAATCTCCTCCGGCACAATCTGCAGCCGCTCCATCAGCCTGCGGTTGCCCGCCGCCACCGGCCGGCCGTCCACACAGGCGCGGATCCCGTGACCACTGATCTCCTCCACATCCTTCACGCGGCCCGTGTCAATCTCCTTCCCGTATGCCTCCCGCAGACTTTTGCTGATAGGATGGCTGGAATAACTCTCCGCGCAGGCCGCGTACTCAATCAGCGCCTCCTCCGAAAACCCTTCCGCCGCTTTCATGCGGGTCACCTCAAAGACGCCCTTTGTCAGCGTTCCCGTCTTATCGCACACCACGTATTTCGTCTCGGAGAGCGCCTCCAGATAGTTGGAACCCTTCACCAGAATGCCTTTGGCGGAGGCCCCGCCGATTCCTCCGAAAAAGCTCAATGGAATAGAAATTACCAGAGCGCAGGGACAGCTTATGACCAGAGTTGTCAGTGCCCTTGTCACCCACCTTGTCCACTGTGCCTCATATCCCAAAACAAAGTTTAACAGGGGAGGCAGAACCGCCAGCGCCAGCGCGCCGTAACAGACCGTCGGCGTATAGTATCTGGCGAACCGGGTAATAAAATTCTCGGAGCGGGACTTTTTCATGCTGGAATTTTCCACCAGTTCCAAAATTTTGGAAACCGTAGATTCCCCGAACTCCTTTGTTGTGCGGACTTTCAAAACGCCCGACATGTTCACGCTTCCGCTGATGACCTGATCGCCCACACCCACCTGTCTTGGCAGGCTCTCCCCTGTCAGCGCACTGGTGTTTAAGGACGTCTCTCCCTCTTCCACCACGCCGTCGATAGGCACCTTCTCTCCGGGCATTACGGTAATGACCGTACCGATCTCCACTTCGTCCGGGTCAACCTGCTCCATATGCCCCTCCACCTCTATGTTGGCGTAGTCCGGGCGGATGTCCATAAGCTTCGCAATGTTTCCCCTGCTCTTTCCCACCGCGTAGCTCTGGAAAAGCTCGCCGATCTGGTAAAAGAGCATAACCGCCACGCCTTCCGTATATTCCCCCAGAAGGATGGCTCCCACGGTGGCCACCGCCATCAGGAAATTCTCATCGAAAACTTCCCCGTGGATCACACCCAGAAACGCTTTCCGCAGAATGTCATACCCGATCACCAGATAAGGAACCATAAAAAACGCAAACCGCAGATACGGATTCCGAATCGGCGCAAAAAGCAGGCCAACCACAAGAACTGCGGCAATCAAAATTCTGATTAAAACCTTTTTCTGTTTTCTCGTCATCTCTCTTTCCCCCTGCTCAATAAATTTCCTTATATGAACATTCAAACATATATTCATTCGTTTGTCAAGGGAATTTTAAAGGACAACATCAGCCTGCAATTTTGCTTTACTTCTCCCCCGGATTCACATGCACCATGATATGCTTCACCTTGGGGAAGTTCTTCTCAATGGAATCATGCACCCGCTCCGCCGTCGCGTGGGCACGCTTAAGCGTCTCCTCACCGTCGGCCCGGATCTCGATATCCACATAGATTTTATTGCCGAACACTCTGGTATGCAGAAGATCCACGCCGAGCACACCCTCTTGCGCCGCCGCGCATTCCTTGAGCGCGCTTTCCGTCTCCTCGTCACACGCTTTATCTACCATCTTATCCACCGCGTCCATAAAGATGTCATAGGCCGCCTTCCCAATAAAAAAGCAGATCACCAGACTGGCAATCGGATCCAGAATCGGAAATCCCATTCTCGCTCCGGCGATACCGATCAGGGCCCCCACCGAAGAGAGCGCATCGGAACGGTGATGCCATGCGTCCGCCATCAGCGCACCCGAATCAATCCGTTTGGCATGTACTCTTGTGTACTGATACATTGCCTCCTTCACAACTATGGAGACAACCGCCGCCACAAGCGCAAGCATGCCCGGCGCAGACATAGACGCAACACTGCCTCCTGCAATCTTTCTGACAGCGGAATATCCGATCCCCAATCCCGTAGCCGCAAGAATTGTGGCAAGCACAATAGCCGCCACACATTCCAGCCGCTCATGCCCGTAAGGATGGTTTTTATCCGAATCCTTCCTGGAAATGCGGATGCCTATGATAACCACAATGGTACTGAACACGTCCGATGCCGAGTGAACCGCATCGGAGATCATTGCACCCGAATCAGCCAGCACACCTGCCAAAAGCTTAAACACAGTCAGTGCGGCATTCGCGATCATACTTACCGCCGAAACACGCATCGCAACGCGCTCAAACTCCTCTTCCCTTTTCATCACTATCTCCCCTTTATTTCTATCCATAAACAGGTTTCTTTCTAATCTATCACATCTTCCCGGTCCGCGCAATATATTTTATCGTTTTACTATATAATAAAAATCGGCGGTTCGTTTAAACTAACTTATCGAACCGCCTTACATCCCCACTGATTCTCTTTCTAAAATCAAAGCCTGTTCTCAGGACAATCACACGTTGATTTCCGCCTTCACTCCCAGAAGCTCCTTATTCTCCTCGAGAATCGGAGCGACCACTTCTTTTAAGAACTTCTCCACCTGTAAAGGCGCACGCCCCACATAGTGAGAGGGCTCCATAGTCTTCTGCAGATCCTCCAGACTCATATTAAAGGCGGGATCCGCCGCAATCAGCTCTAAAAGGTTATTTTCCTTCCCCTCTCTCTTCACATTGGCTCCCGCAATCATGGAAAGTTCCCTGATCTTCTCGTGCAGCTCCTGCCTGTTGCCGCCATTCTTTACAGCGTCCATCATGATATTCTCCGTCGCCATAAAGGGCAGCTCGCTCATCAGGCGCTTTGTTATCACCTTATCGTACACCACCAGACCGTCCACCACGTTCAGGCACAGATCCAGGATCCCGTCCACGGCCAGAAATGCCTCGGGAATGGACAGACGCTTATTCGCCGAATCGTCCAGCGTCCGCTCAAACCACTGCACGGAGGAAGTGACCGCCGGATTTAGGGCATCCACCATCACAAACCGGGCAAGGGAGGCAATGCGCTCGCTGCGCATGGGGTTTCTCTTGTAGGCCATCGCCGAGGAACCGATCTGGCTCTTCTCGAAAGGCTCCTCCACCTCCTTTAAATGCTGGAGCAGGCGGATGTCATTGGACATCTTGTGGGCGGATGCCGCGATGCCCGCCAGCACATTGCAGACTCTGGTGTCCACCTTGCGGGAGTAAGTCTGCCCGGACACCGGGTAGCACTTCTCAAATCCCATCTTCTCCGCAATCATGGGATCGATTTTATCAATGGTTTCCTGATCGCCGTCAAAAAGCTCCTGAAAGGATGCCTGCGTGCCCGTGGTTCCCTTGGAACCCAAAAGTTTCAGACTCCCCAGCACATAGTTAAGATCCTCCAGATCCATACAGAATTCCTGCGCCCAGAGGGTCGCCCGCTTACCGACGGTGGTGGGCTGGGCCGGCTGGAAATGGGTAAAGGCCAGCGTCGGCAGCTCCTTATATTCGTCCGCAAACTTCGCGAGCTCGGCAATCACGTTCACCAGTTTCTTTTTCACAAGGCGCAGCGCCTCGCGCATCACGATAATGTCCGTGTTGTCGCCCACATAGCAGGAGGTGGCTCCCAGATGGATGATGCCCGCCGCCTTGGGGCACTGCTGCCCATAGGCATAGACATGGCTCATCACGTCGTGGCGCACTTCCCTCTCCCTCGCCTTCGCCACATCGTAGTTGATATCTTCCGCATGTTCTTTCAGTTCGTCGATCTGCTCCTGTGTAATCACGGGCTTTCCGTTCTGGGAAAGCCCCAGCTCCATCTCCGTCTCCGCCAGCGCGATCCACAGCCGCCGCCATGTCCGAAACTTCATATCCGGGGAAAAAATGTACTGCATTTCGCTGCTCGCGTAACGCTCCGACAGGGGACTTACATACTTATCTGTACTCATATTCTATCTTTCCTTTCTCTGTTTATGATCAGGAATTGAACTTCTGCTCGTATTCCTCAACCGTCTTCATAATCTCTTTCGCATACTTCGGATAACGCTCCACCAGAGCCTTGATATCCCTCTGGGAGGTACCCGCCACCACATCCCTGTTATAGTCCATACGACGCCTTAAAGACTGCCTGCGGATAATCAGGTTGTGCCGGATCTCCACCATTTCCTTGGGATCCAGAATGGCCTCCGTCTGATGCAGCCAGATCGCCGGATCCTGTATCTGATAACACTTTAAAATCTGCAGAAGTTCCTGCTCGTTGTAATCCAGGTCAAGCTCCGCCCTGCGGAATTTCTCCCGCTCCTCCTTCTCAATCTTGTAGTTCTCCCACATTTCAGTCAGTTCCTTCGCGCTGTTCACGCCGTACTTCATATGCAGATATTCGAGAAGGTTGGTGTTGTTCACATAGCGGATCTTCACTTTATTCTGCAGAAGAATAATCTTGTTAATCCCTGTCTCCACGCGTTTCAGCTCCCGTCTTGCGTCCATGTGCTTCACATAGATCAGCGTAATCACCACCGCTCCCACGCCGGCCGTGAGCAGATAACCCAGCTTCGTGTCCATATCCAGAAAGAACTGCAGGAACAAAAGCAGAAGCACGCACAGTCCCAGAGCCGTCACACAGATAACCGTCATGCCCTTTGTATCCGAAATCACCCGCATCACTTCGCTCTTGCGGTAAAGATAGGCATGCCGCTCCCCGTCCAGACGGCTTAAATCCTTGCGGATCAGCTCCTGATAGTTTTCCGCGTCGGTGATCTTCGTAAAGGCCTCCTCCATCTGGTCTTCCATGCGCTCCACCATACGGTACTTTTCATCCGTAATCCGATGGGGCCGCCCCATAAAGTCCGTCTTTCTCTCCTGTAAGAGGGACACCCGCTTCGCACAGTCCTTGAGCTGTTCGCTCTCCTCCGGCGGAAGAGCCTCGATCTCCTCCATGTCCTTCAGATAGGAGGTGACCATGTTGTACTCAAAGTTCAGGTTCTCCAACTCTTTCGTGGCGTCTGCCATCTTCTCGAGGCAGTTTTTCACATAGTCGTCTCTCTGCTCTTTATTGTCAAAGTCTATCTCCCGCTGGGACTCCTCCTCTTCCCACTCTTCCCCGTCATAGTCGTCGTAGCTCCTGCGGAATCTTTCAAGCAGTCTCTTAATAAAGCCCATCTTTCTCCTCCACGTCGTCTATCGCATGCTCCTGCGGTATTTTTCTTTCAACCCCGCCGTCAGTTTCCCGAGCTCTTCATAATAAGGTGTGGAGCTGCCAAGCGCCCCCGCGCCTTCCTCCTTCATCACCTGATAGGTGACAAGCATCCTGTTCTCATCCGTCCCCTCGAAAGACCCCTGCGCCCGCTTCACCGTCCGCTCCACCTCGAGGGACAGTTCGTGGAACTCAGGATGCGCCGCAATATAATCAATATATGCGTTCTCCCGCTGCCCCATACGCAGCGCGGCCAGATACATCTTAAGCCCCTCTTTCTTCCCGTCGGTCGTATAAGATTTCATGAACCATTCGGCCGCCTGTCCGTAGAGAAACATGCCCGCGCAGGCCACTCCCATATTATGGTACAGTCTCGCCAGAAGAAGCTTCTCATTCCCCGGCACCTCGCCGGCCAGGCTCTGGTACTGCTGCAGAGCTGCCAGATACCGCTTTTCCCCGAGAAGATAATCGGCCTTTGCCTTCTGCCTCTCATAAGGGCTCAGTCCCTCATTACCCCTCACGGTCTCCTCCGTGCGCGAAATAACGTCTGCAGGATAAATATTCACATACTCTAAAACCGCACCCACATAGGCCGCCGTGGAACCACGCCGGTTTAGCAGCGCATCCAGCGTATGGGCAAGATCGCTTAATCCGCACTCCGTCTCGAGCCATCTGACCATGTCCCGCTGCATGATTTCCGCATCGAGAAGCTCCGCCCTGTCCACAAAGAGGAAACAGAGTTCCTCCACCGAGTATAGGTTTACATAAAACCTTTCCATATAATAGGGGTTTTCCGCCCGCCTGCCTGTCGCCAGAATCATCTGCCCGCTCATCTTTTCCTTCGTCCCTCAACGTTTATGAAATCCGAAATTCTTCTTCCCACTTCTGTCCCCCGGAGGGAAAAAACTCTCCCAGCCCAAGATCCGTCACCGTTACCTGTACCGTATCTGCCGAAGCCATCGCCGCATCCAGCGCGTATCTGGTAAAGGGCGCGCCCGTCTCCCTTGCCCCGGAAAGGGAAATGGTCCTTATCTGTGCATTTTTCCCGGTAAGCGGCGTGACCACGAAGGAAATTTCCTTCTCCTTACCGAGAAGAATCTCGCAGGAATTATGCAGTTCGTACCAGTTCTCCCCAGCGTCCAGAAGGGCGTAGTAGGATTCCTTTCCCTGCCGCAGCACCTGCATGCCGATATTGGCCTTTAATTTATCCTCCCCCAGAAAGATATGGGCCTTCCCCGCCTCGCTTTGGTCAAATTTCTCCAAAAGACTGTAGACTGCCCCCCTGCTGTACAGGTTATTTCCCTGAAACACACGTCTGTTCCGGCAGAGAAACTGCAGGGATTTTTTATGCCACTCCTCCCGAAAACCATCCCCCAGAAGATAGGCCGAGGAAACGATCCGCCCTTCGCAGAGTTTCTCCAGAATCCCGAGAAACCTCTCGTCAGCCAAGCGGAAGGCATCCTGCTTCACACCATCCGCCTCATCCTCCTCCGGAACCACGACCGTCTCATAGCCCGCCTCCTCAATCAGCGCAACAATTGGCGTGGTTCTCTTGTTGCACTCCATGCGGTAGGTCTTTAGCAGTCTCCCGTCATGTTCGCAGACTACCACCTGATAGGCCCACAGCTCCGAGGGCTGATAGAGCACAAAAGAGTAAAGGCTCTCCGTGTGGCTCTGGAAATAAATATGCTGCGTCTTTATCTGCAGATTGGCCGCCACCTGCAGAAGGACCTCCACCATGCGGTCGTCCATCTTATCCACCGTAAACAGGATGGCGGCAATGTGCTCCACCGGAACGATAAAACTCATAAGCCCCAGACTTCTTCTGATAAAGAGTGTCAAAAGCGCCACCGGGTCATATGTCTCCCCGTCCAGCCGGATTTCCGTCCCCTTTCTCGCAAGAGCCAGAATATCCTCCACCGGACACATGGTTTCCTCCTCAGCGCTCTTCACCGCCTCCTTGCCGTAAAGCCACTGGTTCGTCCCTTTTCGTTTACATAACATAAATGGGATGTTGTACTGCTTTGTCCCCACTACGGGTGCAACCGTCTCCACATCCCCCTCGCCGAAAATACAGTAACTGATCTGGGCATACCTCTCCCCCAGGTCATACCCCACAAACACATCTCCCTTATGCGGTTTGTCGTCCTCTTTCTTTTCCAAAAACATAGTTTCTTCCTCTGTATCGGAAAATGCCCATCTTTGGCATTAAAATCTCTTTTCGTGCTGCTACCTCACGGTAAAAATCTGTTCCACCATATGATCCTGCCTGAAATACTCTGACAACAGGCTGTTCACCGTATCGTAATCCTGCAGGGTCTTTCCTATCATAATATCATTCAGAATGCTGAACCTGCCTTCCGGAATATCCCCCCCGGCGTCCCCCTTCCGAATCACATCACTCACCACAAGCTGTTCTCCTGTTTCCGTTTCCTCCGTGATATAATATCGGAGCTGCTCCCCAAAAAACAGGATAAACTCACTGACACAGATACCGCCAAACATATTCCGCATCTCCTCGTGGGTATATTCCTGGTCGCCCGCACCCTCCTCCTGAATCTGATAATGGATCATGACACGCGCGCCGGAAGTTGTCCGGTATTCCACCATCGTCTTATCCAGATAGACGCCAAGCTGCGGCACACAGCCAAAATAATTCCGATAGAAGGGCATCACAATCCCCTGCGCGAGAAGCGACTCCAAAAAAACGCCGCAGAGCTTCTGTACAGTTTCGTCCCGCTCCCTGTCCGCGTAATAACGAAGATAAGCGATCCGGCATACCGGATGCATCGGTGCCTCCTCCTGATAAAGCTGCCGCACGCTCTCAAACACATAGGGGTCCGCAGCTTCCTCCTTCACCACATCGTCATAACAGCAGGCCGACACGAAAGCCCCCCTGACCCGCTCGCTGCCGCCGCATTTCGTGTAGGACCGAAAAATCTCCAGCCGCTCATCAACCTGTGCGCCCGTATACAGCATCTGCACAAGCATCCGCTCGCACAGCCTGTAGGTATCCGCACCAAAAGACTGTGCCAGTTTCCATATATCCCGCATCTGCCCTGTGCTCCCGGTAAACCATCGAACCAGATAATCGAGCACATTGTCGTCGTATTTCCCCTTCTGCACCGCATAGAGAAGCATCCCTGTAAGCAGAGGGTCTTCCTCCGTCTCTGTCAGCTCCAAAAGCCTGCTGCCCAGCTTAAGGATTGTCTTTGCATCTATATCGTATGGACCGAAACGTCTGATCCACTCGCGCGCCTCCTCATACATGCCCCGGCTTACAAGGAAACGCACAATCTTTCCCCGGTCACGCCGGTTCACATCCTCCGGGTGCAGTGTGAGCAAATACTCATCCAACTCCCGCATTCTGTCCTTTTCATAATAAAAGTCTACCATCATGGGACGGATTTTTCGTTTTTCTTCTTCCTCCATCCGCTCCGATGCGGACAACAGTGCGAAAAGATCCGCATTATCCTCCTGCACCGTGAACATATGCTGCTTTGCATAGCAGGCATAAACCGCATAGCCCAGATGGTTGCGAACAAACGGCGCAGCCATCAGCGCAAGGCTGCCCGGATTCATCAACGCCTCCGCAGAATACGCCATGCCCACCGTAAAAAGGTTGCCGGTGCCGTCTCCCAAAAGCACCCGGCAGTCATTGTCATAAACCGGCACAAAAGCCCTTCCCCCCGTCATGGGAAAACGCTTAATATCCGCCCGGCAGGAGTACGATAACAGCACCTCTCTTGCGTTCTCCTCCTCTGTCCTGACCTCCCGCATAAAAAGCAGGGATACCAACGACCTGGCAGTCTGCTCGTCAATCATGGAAGGCGTCAGAAGGTTGTCGTAAAGATAAGCCAGATCCCGGTTAATCCGGCCCCGGCTGATCTGCTCCAGCACGAAACGTTCCATAGACACCATGTAGTTTACATAAATATCCGCCAATTCCTCCCTGTGCCTGTATACATAGGCATAAAGATAAGCCGTGACCTCATAGTGAAGATCGCTTCTGTAAGCGAAATACAGAAGCACCATTTTGGGCAGCTCACCGTCATAGTCCCGGGGAAGTGACATCATATAGTATTCATAAAGTCTGGTGATGCGCAGATTTTCCTCCACACCCGCACGGTACCACGGAAAATACACCTCACCGCTGCGGTTTCCCTGAATGAGCAGGGTACAGATCTCGTGCAGGACCTCCTTGTGGGGAATCAGCTCATAACACCCTTTCAGAATACGGAACAGCCTCTCGGAATACCCCCGTTTCTGCCCCGCAAGATACACCACCTGCAAGAGGATCTCCTCCTGCATAACCCCGTTTTTGACCGCATAGGCCAGTATCTGTTCCTCAAAGAGATCCAGTTTGCGCAGCATGGCCGGATTCATACAGAGGATGTTCCACGCCTCAATATAGATCATCGGGGAAGTACAGTGATGGATAAACAGATCCTCCAAAAGCAGCCATCTGCGGGAAACGCTCTCCACATACTCCTCAGAGAGATAGAGTAACAGCCAGGCGATCCGCCAGTCTCCCCTTCTCCGGCTGTAAACCTGCGAAACCGTCTCCGCCACTTCGTCCACATAGGAATCCTCCTCGCTGACGAGGGTGGTCAGATAGAGATAATAGCACCAAAGCGCCGGATTCTCCTCCCGTTCGGCAGACACCTTCTCCCGCAGTTTTTCAATCTGCCATTTTGCTTCGTTTCCCCGCTCCTGGGACAAAAGCATCTGCCCCCTGAACAGCTTCACAGCCGTGTCCTTATCGTCAAGCTGCTCCATGCGGGTCAGCAGTTTTTCCGTCTCCGCAAGCCAGGTGCCCGTCCCGATCTTTTTTAAGCGGTGCGCCTGATAGTATTCCATCAGCTGCACCGTGAGCTGTTTCTTTTCCCGTTTTGCTCCAAGCGTTCTGCTCCCGGCCGCGCGCTGCACCACAGTGACGGGGATCCGCACCGTGCCATTCTCCCGCACAAGCACAATCGCGCCTGAGTTTATGCCGCCGTGCAGCTTTTCCATATCTATTCCATAATAGAGCCGGTAAATATTATCCGCAAACGAGTCCTCTCCCGCTCTCTCCTCCTGCAGCCTGATAAACTCCCCTTCCGCCCGAAACTGCAGTCTCGTATACCCCCAGCCGTTCCGACTGATGACAAGGGCATAGCGCGCGTTCCCGTCAGGGTCCTCTATCCGTATTTCGCTCTCCTCCGGCAAAAATTCCACCGGCTTTTTCTTATGGATCTCCTGCAGGAATTCCTCCACATTGTGTTCGTTGCCGGGAACTGCGGAAAGCCCTTTGTAGGCCGCGTAATACTGCCTGTCGTGGCCCGTGAATACCTTTTTGAAGCGCGGCTCATAGAAGAGCACCACCGCCTCCTCCCAGTTACTTCTCGCCAGATTCGTAAAATGAAAAAGATTCCGAATTTCTCCCAGACTTGAAGTGATTTCGTCCGAAAGCACCGTCACCTGAAAGGGCAGTTCATACTCTCCCCTGTTCGAGACAATGAAAAAAGAGCCGGAAACCTCCTGCCCCGCCTCCATCCCGGCAGCGTCAAAGCGATAAAGGATCTCGTCCTCACTGCCGCCGAAACGTTTCGTGACACAGTCCATGCGCAGATCGGAAGCCGCCACCGTCCCCTCTGTCACCGCCCCCTCCGGGCCGTACACGAAAAAAGACCCCTCGCAGGCCGTGTCTGCCTGAAGGGACAGAGTAACGCGCGGGCAGGAAAACTCCAGAGAACCGTCATCCGTATGAAATTTACCTTCTAAAATCTCGTCCACTATCATACCGATAGTATATCATTTTCCGGGTAGCATGTGCAACCCTCATTGCACACCCGGATGAGGCTTTTCTCTCCGATCCCGCCCGCTGTCATCCTCTCTTTATGATTCCCGGACGCGGTGGACGATTTCCCGCAACGCTCTCCGGTAATCATCCACGTTATCGATCATTGGCGCATGGCCCGCTCCGGCAATCAGATAAAGCTTTTTGTCGGGCGCCTGCACCTGTTCAAAATACTTCATGCTGATCTCTATCGGCGTCTGGCTGTCCTTCCCGCTGCCGCCCTTTTCAATCACAGATTTCAGGATGGCATAACCCGTCCGCTCGTTTTCCAAAATATTGATGACCTGTCCGCACCCGATATAACACAGCGTATGTTCCGGGTGTTCCATGACAAACATGCTGCCCAGAACGCTTCCCCATGAATGTCCGAGAATCCCGATTTTTTCTTTCCCGTATATACGTTTCAGATACAGCACAATCTCCAGAAGGTCGTTCTTAAGCGTCTCCGTGTCGGGCCTGCTCCTTCTGTTTTTCAGCCATGTCTTCCCCGCACCGCGCTGGTCATAATAGACAATGTTATAGTCACGCGCCGCGTACTCCTCTACCACATAGGCAAAAAAGCTCTCCGTCTGCCCCGGCCCTCCATGAATGAAAAGCAGGACAGGATCCTCCGGCCTGGAACGATAGTGCAAAAGATAATGCTCGATTCCCGCTGCATGTACATACTCTTCCGCATATACCTTTTCTTTTTTCATATTCCGTCACTCCCTTTCCCTTTAAACCTCTGCCCCGCCATCAACCCCGGCGCCAATCAGGTCATTTACCGTCCGCGCCAGTATGTTCAACAGGAGGCGCGGCTGATACAGCGCCGACAACGGATTTCTCTCGTGTCGATAGCAGTTGTTAACGATGCAGGTCATCTGGATTCCTCCATATGCGGAAGAGATAAACGCAAGCAATTCCTCCGCGCTCACGCTGGGATGTATTCTGCCAAGCGCGGCCTGCTCCTTATAATACTCCAGCGTGCGTATGGTCAGATACTCCATATTTCCCGTTTCCGAAAGGCTCCCCATTATCTTTGCAATTCGATCCGGCATGTTCATGGCAAGCACGGAAAGCTCAAAATCAATCTTCTCAATGCCCATCA
The DNA here is from genome assembly GCA_002491905.1 of Lachnospiraceae bacterium UBA7143. GTDB lineage: Bacteria > Bacillota > Clostridia > Lachnospirales > Lachnospiraceae > UBA3282. Next base: position 51,352 of record DKWV01000003.1, read on the forward strand.
ATTCACTGTCCATAAAATCCGCCAGCATCATAAACAGCCGCTCTGTAATCTCCTGCGGCAACAGCATGTCCTTCTGCCCCAGTATCTCATCGACCTTCTCCCGGATGCTTGTCCGCTCCCGCAGCTGCCTGATCATATCTGCGAAAATATCATCTATATCCCTGTAAAAACGATAGATACCGCCCTGGCTGAGCCCCGTCCTGTCAATGATATCCTGCATGGTCACCGTGCTGACTGTCTTTTGCAGGCATGTCTGTATGTCAATAGGAAACGCACTGTTTCTGACACGATGGCACATGCGCAGCCCTCATTGCATATCATAGGGGTAAGAGAACGACTTTCCCAAAAACGAGGTATCCGTATGGACGTAAACAGAGAAGAACGCAGCTCAGAAAATACACCGACACAAGACAACGCCGCGGCAGGATCCGACACACTCGGAAGGCTGCAGATCAATGTAACCGCCAACGTGGGACTGATTCCCATAGAAAACGCCTCCATCACCATCTCCTTTACCGGTGAACCGAACTCTACCCTTGAGACACTCACGACAAATTCTTCCGGACAGACTGACACAGTGGATTTAAAAACACCGCCCCTGCAGTACAGCCTGACCCCCAACTCCCCCATGCCCTACTCGGAGTACACGCTGTCCGTCTCTGCCCCCGGCTATGAACCGGTCATTGTATCCGGCGTGGAGGTGCTGCCGGATGTGACTGCCATCCAGAATATTGAAATGACTCCCACGGAGACGAGCGAGGATACGGAGGAGATCATCGCCATCCCCGACCACACCCTTTACGGCGACTACCCGCCCAAGATTCCCGAGGATGAGATCAAGCCTATGGATGAATCCGGCGAGATCGTCCTAAGCCGCGTGGTGATTCCCGAGTACATCATCGTTCATGACGGCGTTCCCAACGACTCCACGGCTCCCAACTATTATGTGCGCTACCGGGATTATATCAAAAACGTGGTTTCCTCGGAAATCTACGCCACCTGGCCGGAGAATGCGATCTACGCGAACACGCTGGCGATCATGTCCTTTACGTTAAACCGGGTTTATACCGAGTGGTATCGGAACAAGGGCTACAACTTTACCATCACCTCCTCCACCGCCTATGACCAGAAATGGATCTACGGCCGGAACATCTACGCCAATATCGACAGACTTGTGGACTCCATTTTCGCCAATTTTCTCTCCCGCCCCGGCGTACGCCAGCCTATTTTCACCTCGTACTGCGACGGCCGGAACGTAACCTGCAATGGTTTAAGCCAGTGGGGCTCCAAGTATCTGGGAGATGAAGGCTACTCCCCGATCCAGATCATCCGCTACTACTACGGCAACGACATGTACATTAACAGCGCCGTGGCAGTCTCCGGCGTCCCCTCCTCCTGGCCCGGCTATAATCTGAATATCGGTGCCTCCGGGGATAAGGTGCTGCAGATCCAGCAGCAGTTAAACCGCATCGCCCAGAACTACCCAGCCATCCCCCGGGTCACGGCGGACGGCGTCTACGGCCCCCGCACCGCCGAGGCAGTCAGGGTTTTCCAGGGTGTCTTCAATCTTCCCCAGTCCGGGATCGTGGATTATCCGACCTGGTATAAGATTTCGGAGATCTATGTGGGTGTGAGCCGGATCGCGGAGCCGGGGTGATTTTCTGCTTATGTGCATAAGCAGACTCGTGATGCTCCGCACAAAAAGGACACTCCATCCCGCCGTGAGTGTCCTTTTTTCTGTTCCCCGATTGTTTCATAATTCCCCATGTGATAAAATAACCGTATCAAAAACCGAGGAGGAAACCTATGACAGACCCTTACATCACATGTCCCGCATTTGAGAGCGAAAACTATCTTTTACGGCTGGTGGATCCCGCCGACACCCTCGACCTGTTAGCCGTATATTCCGATGAAAAAGCCGTGCCCCTCTTTAACAGCGATAACTGCCACGGCGACGATTTCCATTATACGACTTTGGAACGGATGCAGGGCGCAATGGACTTCTGGACGGAAGCTTACCGCGAAAAATGGTTTGTCCGCTGGACGATCGTCGATAAGAAAGTGCAGAAAGCGATAGGAACAATCGAACTGTTCAACAGACAGGCCGAAGATTATTTTAACGACTGCGGCCTGCTGCGGCTGGATCTGCGCAGCGACCACGAACATGCGGCCGCCATCTACGAGATACTGTCCCTGATCGTGCCGTCGGCCTACGACCTGTTCCACTGCCAGATGATTGCCACCAAGGTGATATCTTCCGCTGCCCGGCGAAAGGAAGCGGTGGAAAGACTCGGTTTTAAATCCACCGGAGAAGCGCTGATCGGGCATGACGGAACACGCTATTTCGATTATTATGTGAGAACGAAACGCTAAACCAAATTGGATGCCAGAATAGGACCAGGAGCAGTCATGACCAGAGAGACTTATACTTTATTGGAAAACTATATGCTGTCCTGCATGGACGACAGTGCCCACGACTGTGAGCATGTCTACCGTGTGCTTTACCACGCGCTGGAAATCGCGAAGACGATTACGGATGTGGATTATGACGTTCTGATCGCCGCGTGCCTGTTACACGATATCGGGCGGAAGGAACAGTTTAAAAATCCGTCTCTCTGCCACGCAGCCGTGGGAAGTGAAAAGGCGTTCGCCTTTCTGACGGCGCACGGATTTGACGCCGAATACGCCGCACGGGTCAGAGATTGTATAAAGACCCACCGCTACCGGGAAAACAACCTGCCTGAGAGTCCGGAGGCAGAGATTTTGTTTGACGCGGACAAGCTGGACGTGACCGGTGCCATGGGGATCGCCCGCACACTGATCTACAAGGGTATTGTCGCGGAGCCGCTGTACTCCCTCCTGCCGGACGGAATGGTTTCGGATGGATCGCAGGATGCCATGCCCTCTTTCTTTCAGGAGTATAAATACAAACTGGAACACATCTACGACCGTTTTTATACGGAAAAAGCCGCCTCCCTCGCCGAAGAGAGACGGCAGGCGGCCGTGGATTTCTATGACTGCCTCTACCGGGAAGCGGCATCGTCCTATCAGGCGGGGCGTGATGCACTCGCCGGACTTTTGGCGGATTTATAACGTATTCCCGGACCCTATGCCCAAATCACATATCCGCCAGGAATCCACACAGCAGTTTCTCATATATTTCCCGGTCCTCATCTTTAAATACGTTAAATATAATACGTTCTACCGCACCCGCATGGCTTTCCAGGAAATCCGTCACAGCCTTCACCGCAATCTCCGCCGCCTCCTCGTTAGGGAAATGAAACTCGCCCGTGGAGATGCAGCAGAACGCCACCGAGCGGATTCCGTTTTCCGCACAGCACTGCAGAACACTCTCATAGCACCTGCGCAAGTCTTCCCTGAGCGCATCCGTCAGCTCCCCGTACACAATCGGCCCCACCGTGTGAATCACATAGTCACAGGGCAGATTGTAGCCTTTCGTCAGCACCGCACCGCCCACCGGCTCCTCGTACTGCCTGCCGTAACGCATCCGTTTTTCCTGCATGATGTGGCTGCACGCCTCCCGAAGCTGCATACCGGCCGCGCTGTGGATCGCGTTATCGATGCACCTGTGACAGGGGACGAAACAGCCGAGCATCTGCGAATTGGCGGCGTTCACGATGGCGCCCGTCTGCAGGCACGTGATATCGCCCTGCCAGAGAGAGAGTTTGTCAAAAAAATCAGCCAGTCTTCTGCCGCCCAATCGACGAATCCTCTCCCCGCCGCCAGAAGTCCACTCGTCCTTCTCCAGCCCGCCGTACTGCTCCTGTATGGTGGGAATCTCCGCAAGCGTCACGATACCCTTCTCCGCACGCGCCTCCTCCAGATAGGCATCCTGCGCCGAAAGAAGCGTCTCGGACAGTCCGCCCGGCATACGGATATTCATGAGGGAACGGATTGCCTGTCTCTTCTGCGCAAGGCTATACCCGCCTGTGTCAAGGCCCTTGTACTCCGTGGAATCCGCTTTCAACTGTTCCAATAAAAAATCTGCACTTTTGTTTTTGCCTGTTTCCATACCGCTTTCCTCCCTGATTTTCCCATACAGATCGATAATTCCCGGGGTGTTATGTTTCTTGCTCATCATTTTCCTCTTCCTGCAACAGCCAATCAGCTATATTGTAAATCTCAATACCCTCATAACCATATTTCGGGTGTCTGGTCCTGGCAATGACCTTTTTGGGATAAGCATCTCGGATTTGCAGCATTGGCAGACATTCTCTTTCAAGAGTATTCTGATCCGAAATATTGTCACTGACCTGGATATAGATTTTCTCGCTCCCTTTTTGCGCTACAAAATCGATTTCCTTCTGGTACAATTTCCCGACATGCACATCATATCCCCGACGGAGCAGTTCAATACAGACCATATTCTCATATACTCTGCCGTAGTCCATATTCCTGCTTCCTAAAATGGCATATCGGATACCTGTATCACACAAATGGAATTTTTCAGAACTTTCCAAATACTTCTTTCCGTGGATATCATAACGCTTTATGTCGTAAAAAACAAAGGCATTGCACAAATATTTAATATATCTGCCGACTGTTACATGATTCGTTGTTGTCTTATTCGCTGTCAGCAGCTGACTGACCTTGTTTGGAGAAGTAAGGTTGCTGATGTTATCCATGAGGATTCGCTCAGTCTCTGCAGGACCAACGTATCCGTCAAAGAATATTTCTGCACAAAGTCTCTCGTGACGATCGTTTCATAAACTTCCTTAATGTAATTTATTCTATCCTTTTCTGTTCTGTAAGCGTAAGAACCTGCCAGTCCTCCCTTTATGGAATACTCATCAAAAAATTTTTCCCTATCGCCGGTCTCATCATAATACTGGCAGTATTCCTGAAAACTGAATGGAAATACATGAATCTCGATATAACGTCCGATAAAAAAAGTTGCCAGATCAACACTTAATAAAAAAGCATTAGAACCCGTGATATAAATATCATATTTTCCTTTGGAATAAAGGCTATTGATTGCCAATTCAAATTTTGGGCACATTTGAACTTCATCCACGAAAAGGTACAGATACTTTGTTCTTGTTATTGTCTTCATATAACCGCTCGCTTTCAAAAAATAAAATTTTTATTTATTTGAAAGCATCTGGGCGAAGCAATCGAATCTGTTGTTTTATAATTGTTTTAATGCTTCTCCAATGTCTGCATTGATACAGATGGAGCGCTTTGCAATTTCCTCGGGTACATAGGCTTCCCCATAATTGATACAGGCATACACCGCCTCCGGGTTTTCCATCGTCATCTTCCAAAACGGATACTTGATAATCCCGGGGGTATTATACCCCACCCCCAATTCCAAAAACAAAACCTTCTTATCCCTGTGTTCCTCCAAAAACATCTCATACCGCCTCGCCGCCAGGTACCATCCTTCATCCTGCACAAAAGTATCGTCCGCGCGAAGGTTCATACACAGATGCTCCCCACATTTCGGACAGCGGGGCACCAGCTCATGCGGCACCGTCATAGCCGCCGTAACACCCTCCGGCAGATAAAGACTGCCGTCCGCCGCGACGCGAAAGCCCTGCGCCTCCACCATCGCGCGCACCGTCTCCTCATTGTCATATGTTCTGTCATGGCAGGGGCCGCTACACTGGAACAGACCGTAATCTCCCTGCGTATAATACAGCCGTTCTTTCGCAAAGTCAGCCTTCTGAAAGCAGTGGTCCACATTCGTGGTGAGCACGAAGTAATCCCTGTCCTTCACCATCTCATACAGCTTCTGGTACACAGGTTTCGGCGGATCCATATATCGGTTTACATAAATATACCTGCTCCAATATGCCCAATACTCCCGCCAGGTATCGTAGGGATAAAACCCGCCCGCATACATATTGCCGAAATGATATTTCCCGGCGAAATCGCCGAAGTACTTCTGAAACCGCTCCCCGTCATAAGTAAATCCGGCCGCAGTGGAAAGCCCCGCACCCGCGCCGATCACGACCGCCTCCGCGCTATCTAACGCATATTTAAGCCGTTCGATCGTTCCTGTCATGTGAATCACCCTTTCTGTCAACTCATTTTCTTATGCCTTAATGATATCATCATTTTCCATATTGCTGCGCTCATTTAAGAAAATGCTGTTTCCGTCACTTTTCTCTCGCTTCAACCGCATGCACCGGGCAGTGTTCCAGACAGTTTCCGCAATGCAGACAGTGCTCCTGCTCGATCACAAACGGTTTTCCTTCCCGGATGCAAGTCTGCGGGCAATGTCTCTTACAGGTTCCGCAGCCGATACACCGCTCCGTTATCCGATATCCCTTTGCCGGTATCGGCGCGCCGTTCATGGAATAGGTTTCCCTGAAAATAGGATGTACGCCCAGATTGAAATATTCTGCCGTGCCATCCTTTACGGCAAATACAATCCCGATCTTTCTCGTGTCGCCGGGATATACATTGGCAAGATAAGGCTGTTCTTCAAATATCCTGTCAATCCATTTTTCCTGTTCGTCCTCCGCCACCGGGTATGCTCTCCCCGAAAGACGTATCATCTCCTTAAATTTCGTATAGCCGAGTATCTTCACCCGCCCGTCGTCAAGAAGCTGTTTGCAAAAATCCTTCCCTCTGGCCGTAAAAAAATACAGGCCTTCCTTCTCATAATGAATCGCGCTGATATTGCGAATCTGCGGAGAACCGTCCTCCGCCACCGTCGCAAAGTTCAAAACGCCCACGCGCTGCAGTTTTTCAAGGCAAATCTGTAAGTCCATTCTTTCACACCTCCACCACAATTTTTCCATTCACTTTCCCGCCGTCCAGAGCTGCACATGCCTCTCTGATATTCTCAAATGCGTAGGATGCTCCCACGCGGGGCCGCAGTCTGTTCCTGTCAATAAAGGAGAATATCTCATCCATCACCTTCTGCGACGGCCAGTTACTGTGGAACCCTGTCAGATACACCCCGTTTGGAATGTATTTGATCGGGTCAAAGCCGTTCAGGGCATAAAGCCCTCCAAGGTTTCCCGTATTGCACACAATACCGCCCTTTTCCATACACCGGAGCGTATCGGAAAGCGTCTTTACCCCTACCAGCTCCAATGCCTTCGTCACGCCGGACGCCATTCCCACCAGCTCGCCACTGTCCAGAACCGCCTCATCCGCCCCGGATAACAGTGGCAGTTTCTCCCGCCTGTGTGTGGTGGCGATCACCCTGCACCCCAGAGCCTTCGCGATCTGGATGGCCGCATATCCCAAAGCACAGGTGCCGCCCCTTACCAGAAGGGTGTCCGAGGGTTGTAAATCCAGTCCCTCAAACAGAGACCCCCATGCCGTAAAATAAGTCTCCGGCACCGCGGCAAACTCTTTCCACGAAAGTTCTGTCCTCACCGGGAATACATGGTCCGCCGGAAGCAGGGCATACTCCGCATAACTGCCGTCAAAGCTCCGCCCCATGCCGCCCATCAGGGCCGCCACTTTCTGTCCCACAAAGAAGCCGCTGTCAGACGCGTCCGCGATCTCTCCCACACACTCGATACCGGGAATGATGGGTTTCCTGATATAATCCGCGTCAATCTCATGCAGACGCAGGATCTGCTCGGAGTGATTCATGCCAAAGCCCCTGACCTTTATTAACACCCATCCCGGTTTTGCCTTCGGAATTCCGGTTTCGGACAATGTAACCTGCTCCGCAGGTGTCACGCCTTTAAGAACCACTGCTTTCATAGATTCTCCTTTCCGCCATGCTAAGCTCAATTCCGCTTCGCTGGCTACGGCAGGACAGCCGCGGCACCATGCCCTCAGCTTGCATTTCGCACATTTTTTGAATTTATCGTAATCGCGGTACTGCTCCATCTGGCACACCCACACATCGGCAAGCCTGTCTTCAAATATATTTGCCACCTTGCTGCTTAGCACCCGTCGGCAGGCGTAAATATCGCCGTTTGGCAGAATCGTTATATGACAGTTACCGCAGTTGCATCCACCGTAAATGACGCCCTCTTTCGCGTCTTTCGGGATTTGAAACGCACCGGTCTCGTACTCGTACAGCGTCCACAGATGATCCTTTTTGTTAAAATAAGTCTCGCATCCGGCCGCCTCGTACTCCCTAAATTTTTTGTCACAGACCGCAAGCAGATTCCGATATTCCATCGGAGTCATCCCCGTATCTTTCTCCTCACTGGTAGGACAATATCTCGCAAAGGCAAATACGTCCGCCTTATGCGCCACCACTGTGTCTATGATGTCCGGGATTTCTTTGATGTTCGTCCCGGACACCGTGGTCATGATGACCGCCCGGATGCCCGCCCGTTTCAGGCATCCAATCTTTTCGAGTGTCAGATCAAAGGAGCCGGGCTTTCTAAACCAGTCGTGAGTCTCCCGCATCCCGTCGAGAGAAAGCTGGTATTTCTGACATCCGCACGCCTTCATCCGCCTGCAGACCTCGTCGTTTAAATGAAACGGATTCCCAAGAATCGTAAAGGGAATGCTTTTGCTTTTCAATAGCTCCAACAGCCGCCAGAAATCCGGGTGCAGAATGGGATCGCCGCCCGTAATGTAAAAGTAGGGAAGTCTGTGGTACACCTGGCAGAAATCCTCACAGGCTGCCAGGACTTCCTGCATCTGCTCCCAGTTCATGGAGTCCAGACTTTTACAGTTATTTTCTGAAAATATATAGCAGTGTTTGCATCTCTGATCGCAGTCGTCAGTGATATGCCACTGAAAAGCAAAATATTCACTCATCTTCATTCCCTCCCTTTCGGATTCTACGGACTATTTGTCACCTGCTCCACAGGCCGATCCACATGCTGCCGGTTTCTCCGCCGGTTTGTCTCCAGCCCCACAAGCTGTTCCACACGCCGCTGCGGGCGCCGCCTCGTTGTTCCATCCTGATAAATTGGAAAGTGCCATCTTTTTTACCTCCTATCTCTGTGTGTTTTGTTTTTGTCCTTTCGACAATTTCATTCTAGCAAGACAGAACGCGTGAAAAAAGTACGCACTTTTTTATTAGCTAGTCACCTTTTTGTGACCTTTTTTCGCATCAGAAAAAACGTATTGACTATTACGCTGCGTCATAGTTTATGATAAGGTTATCAGGCAGATAGGGGGAAATTTTAATGATGACCATACGTGAAGTGAGCAGGCTTGCAGGCGTGAGTGTTCGCACGCTCCAATACTATGACAAGATCGGTCTTCTGCATCCGTCAAGATACAGCGATACCGGATACCGATTATATGAAGATACGGCTTTGGAACAGTTACAGCAGATTTTACTGTTTCGGGAATTAGGGTTTCCGCTGAAGGACATTAAGAACATTATACAAAGTCCGGATTTTGACAGAAACAAGGCATTAGATCAGCAGATCACATTGCTAAAGCTAAAAAAAGACCATTTAGAGAACCTGATAAACCTCGCTGAAGGCATAAAATTGTTAGGAACAAAGTATATGGATTTTTCAGCATTTGACAGCAGCAAGCTGGACGAATATGCCGCGCAGGCAAAGGCAGCATGGGGCAACTCTCAGGCATACAAAGAATATGCGGAAAAAGCAAAAAACCGCACGCCTGAGGAAGACCAGATTTTGGGCGAACAATGTATGCTGATATTCCGGGAATTTGCGAAAATCAAAGATACCGATCCTTCATCCGAAGAAGCCAGGGCCCTGGTCATAAAGCTGCAAAGCTTTTTTAGCGAACATTTTTATCAGTGTACAGACCAGATTTTGAGCGGTCTTGGGAGAATGTATGCCGGTGGCGGCGAATTTACAAAAAACATTGACGAATACGCAGGAGAAGGGACTGCCGTATTTGTGAATGAAGCGATACAGGCTTATTGCGGTTGATACCGCCAGAGTACAAGGAGGCTACTATGATTGTGAAGGGTATCTATTCACCGGATGTTTACAGGAAAATCATGCAGGCAAATCAGGATAAAAAGGATGATATCTACCGCTACGAATTAATGCTCCCTTTTCAGGGCAAATGGGACTGCTATCATATCCCCCTCAAAGCGCCCAAAGAAGGGGCCTATGACATTATCGTGGCGAATAACAGGATGGGAATTTTCCCTCCATCCAAGGTGAATGTGGAGACAGCGGACTGGATCGAAGCCATTTCCGATCAGAATCTTTGGAATGCCTGTCAAAAATCTATCGAAGACGCTCTGGAGCGCTTTACCCGCAAGGGGATTGCGCTCAAAGTGCAGGAGTATCTGTTTACTGTATTGTTGGCAGATCCGGAGAACGCATATACGAAAATGAATGAAGGTTACTGCGGAGACGGCGGCATTCCCGGCTTCGTGATGGGATGGCTGATTCCAAATGAGAGGAATCTGAAAAAGCTCCCTGCCGCACTCGCACATGAAACCAATCATAACGTCAGATACCAGTTTATCAAATGGACGAACGACGTCACCCTTGGCGAGATGCTTGTGGGAGAGGGTTTGGCGGAGAACTATGCCACGACAATACATGGCGAAGAATTTCTCGGACCGTGGGTGAGCAAAACGGATCCCGAACTGTTACCGCTGATAAAAGAGATCATACATGACGGTCTGGACGCAACGGGCTTTGAAAACATCACGGCCTATCTGTACGGCGATGAAATGGCAAGGATGCAATGCTTTCCCGAAGCAGGCCTGCCCTATTGTGCAGGATATGCCGTCGGGTATCATCTGATCAAATATTATCTGCAAAAAACCGGTGTCAGCATTGAGGAGGCTACCATCCTTCCCTACGAAGAAATATTGAATGAGGTGGAAGAATTTTGGAAAGCCTGATGTATTTTTCCGTCCCTGTCTTGCATAATCAGGAATGTTACATTATAATCAAAGTGTAAGTATCTTTTAGAAACTATTGAAGAAAGAAGGACGGCACGCATGAAAACCAAAGACGAATTACCCGACTGCCCTGTGGCGACCACCGTGTCGCTGATCGGCAGCAAATGGAAATTATTGATCATTCGAAATCTTCTGACCCGCCCCTGGCGGTTTAATGAACTGAAAAAAGATCTGGACGGCATCAGCCAGAAGGTGCTGACCGATTCCCTACGCTCTATGGAGGAGGACGGCATTGTCACCCGGACGGTCTACGCCGAGGTGCCGCCCCGTGTAGAATACGCATTGAGTGAGCTGGGGGAATCCCTGCGCCTGATTCTGGACGCCATGTTGGAATGGGGAAACGCATATAAAGGGACCGTGTAACCCCCATACGGCTTCTATTAAAAATCCTTTCACCCATCCTTGTTTCTTCCTGCAAAAAGCGGCCGCCCGGGTATTGTATCATTTCCCGGGCGGCCAATTAGTTTACATAATACATATATAAGTTTACATAATGTATTACACTGCTAAGCTTTGCACAATCTCTTCGCGAGTTTACATAACTTATCTATATCTTACTTCGTCAGCATCATCATAATCTCGTTGCTTCTCGCCACAAACTTAGTCATGGCATCCGGCTCGAGGGGCGCCTGCTGCAGCAGCGCCAGATCATAGAGCTGCTCGCAGATCATCTTCACATTCTCGCCGTCCTGATGCTCCAGCACATACTGCACAAGCGGGTGGTTCGCGTTTAAAATAAGCGTCTCTCCCTCCTTGCCGAACATCCCCGTATCCATCCCCGGCATGGAATACATCTTCATCATGTCCTGCATCCTGCGGGACTCCTCGGAGAGCGTAATCATGGAAGAAATCTTCTTGTTCTTCAGCTTCTCGATCTTTACCTTGATGGCATCCTTCTTAAGAACCTTCTTCATCAGCTTGGCGATGCTTTCTGCCTGCTCCTCCATCTCCTTCTCGGCCTTCTTGGATGTCTTTGCCTTAAAGGTATCTGTCAGATCCGCGTCGATACGCTGGAACTTAATGCCTTCGTTTTTCGCCTCAAGCTGTGAGACAAAGGGCTGGTCAATATTGTGGGTCAGCACCACCGCGTCCATCTTCGCCGCCTTAAACATGTTGATGTACTGGCTCTGCTGTTTTTCGTCGGTCACATAGTAGATGATTTTCTCCTTCTTCTCCTCTTCGGAGTCAGAATCATCCCCGCCATCCGCGTTTTCATCCTCCGCCTCACTGCCGTTCTCGTCCACAATCTCGGCCTCTACCTTCTCGCCGTTTTCATCGACCACTTCGGCCTCTACCTTTTCTCCGTTCTCATCAGTGGCATTCTCCTCCGCCTCGTCGGGATCAATCTTGTTGACCTCCAGGCACTCCGGCAGCGTCATATAATTGCCATCCAGATTCTTAAAGAGGATGTAGTCCGTCATCTTCTCGCAGAACTTGTCGTCCTTTAAGCAGCCAAACTTGATGAAAGGACTGATATCATCCCAGTATTTCTCGTACTCTTCCTTCTCAGTCTTACACATGCCGGAAAGCTTATCCGCCACCTTCTTGGTGATGTACTCACTGATCTTCTTCACAAAGCCATCGTTCTGCAGCGCGCTTCTGGACACATTGAGCGGCAGGTCGGGACAGTCGATCACGCCCTTTAAGAGCATCAGGAACTCGGGAATCACTTCCTTGATATTGTCCGCGATAAACACCTGATTGTTGTAAAGTTTGATCGTTCCCTCGATAGACTCATACTCCATATTGATCTTCGGGAAGTAAAGGATGCCCTTCATATTAAACGGATAGTCCATGTTCAGATGAATCCAGAACAGAGGCTCCTTGTAATCCTGGAAGACCTTGCGGTAAAACTCCAGATACTCCTCCCTTGTGCACTCGTTGGGGTGCTTTGCCCAGAGGGGCTGTGTCTCATTGAGAAGTTCGGGACGTTTCTTAATCTTCAGCTTCTGCTCGTCCTCCTCCTTCTCCTTCTTGATCTCCTCCACTACCTCGTCGGTAGGAAGCTTTTCCTGCTCGGTAATGATCTGTGTCTCCGTGGTGTTCGCCTTGGAGAGATAAATCTCCGTAGGCATGAAGGAACAGTATTTCTTAATGACTTCTTTCGCCTTGTATTCATTACAGAACTCCAGACAGTCTTCGTTTATGTGAAGGGTAATCTCCGTACCTACCTCGGTTCTCTTCCCCTCCTCCATGTCAAACTCCGTGCCGCCGTCGCAGGTCCAGTGCACCGCCTGCGCACCCTCCTGCCATGATAAGGTGTCGATTTCCACCTCGTCCGCCACCATGAACGCCGAGTAGAAGCCCAGACCGAAATGGCCGATGATCTGATCCTCGTTTGCCTTGTCCTTATATTTCTCGATGAAATCCGTCGCGCCGGAGAAAGCGATCTGGTTAATGTACTCCTCCACCTCGTCCGCCGTCATACCGATACCATTGTCGATGAATTTCAACGTCTTTTCTTCCGGATTGACAATGACCTGAATCTTCGCCTTATAATCATCCGGCAAAGCATATTCGCCCATCATGTCCAGTTTCTTTAACTTCGTAATCGCATCGCATCCGTTGGAGATCAATTCACGGAAAAAGATGTCGTGATCGGAATACAACCACTTCTTGATAATCGGAAAAATATTATCGCTGTTGATTGATAAATTACCATGCTTCGCTGCCATTTTTACCACGTTCCTTTCTTTCATAAACCTGCAGATGCGGCGCCTCTTGTGCCCGCTTTTCACACTTTGCAAACCCTTCTTTCAGGATTTGTTTACCTGAAAGATAGTTTAATACCCCCAAAAAAAGAAGTCAAGATAAAATTAGCACTCATTAAAGATGAGTGCTAATAATTTGTCTTTTTTATTGATTTTATGCGGGTTCCGGGAATTATAAACTTTTTCTAAACTCCATAATTTTTTCCCGCTCTCTAACATGCACAATCATTTTCGCATGGCTGAACTGCTACCAAAATACTGAGAATACACCTCAAAGAAATTCTGCGTGGACACTTCCTCATCATGGATAAAGTTCACGCTGTCCCACAGCTCCTCGTTCAGATTTCTGGTAAACGTGGCAACATAAGCATCATACTCCTGTCCGAAAGCCTCCTCCCGCCTCTGTTCCACAATCTTGATCTTATTGGCGTCCGTCTCTTCCCGGTCAAAGGTACTGATACACTTAATGATGTGATATCCAAACTCCGTCTCCACCACATCGCTGATTTCGCCCGTTCCCAGATTAAAGGCCGCCGTCTCAAAAGACTCCTCCATCTCTCCCTTACCGAAAGAGTAAGTCGTCTTGTCGTCCTCGCTGTATTTGCGGATCAGCGCGTCAAAATCCTCTCCCTCTCTCGCCAGCCGCAGTGCCTCAAGCGCCCGCCTGTGGGCGTCCTGCTTGGCATCCTCCGTGTACTCGATCTTCTTTCCCGTCCCGTCAAGCGCATAGGTCTTGATCAGAATATGCTGTACGGTAATGGTGCGGGCCTCGTCATCGCTGATTTCGGGATTGATGTCCTTGATCGTGTACTGGTACATCTTCTCCGCCCGGGCGAGTTCCGTGTAAAGCGACCTGATGGTCTTCTCGTTGACACCCATCAGCTCGACCTCCCGCTCCCCCAGCGTCTCATAATACGCTTTCGCCGCATTCTCCGCCCGCGCGCGCTCCTCCTCATCCAGCTCCACCTCGTACTTCTCCGCCATCAGGTTCATGGTCTTGATCTGGGCGATCTGCGCCAGCGCAATATTCTTCACATTTTCCTCCAGCGTCACCCCGTCCGCAATCGTCTCCCAAATCTCCTTGCCGTACACGCTTTCATAACGATTCTGAATCGTGGTCAGATATACCATCAGTTCCGGCAGCTTGCAGGAGCTTGTTTCAATCCGAAATATTTCGTCCTTCTCAAATCCCGTGGTCAGCACCACCTTCGTGCCAAACCCCTCCCCGTCACCGCATCCCGACACTGTTCCAGTTAACATAACTATCAATAATATATATGCTATTACCCTTTTCCAGCTCTCTCTTCCCATACTCCTCCTGCTTTACTGTCTGCATTTTTTATTATCTACACACTTTATTTTATAATTGTAGCCTTCTTTTCAATACTATAATTATTGTGCAAATAGAATAATCATAAGCAGACCCTTGAAAAACGCCGGTACTTAGCGAGGTTTTTCGAGCTTAGTACCGTTGCGTTTTGAACGGAGCGCAAGCGCGTCTGCGTTGATTATACTATTTGCACAATCTCAACCTATAGAAATAACCCTCCCACTTTTATCATACCACACTTTCCCATCCGTCATCACATAGTCCTCACCGCCCAGCACCGCCTGCACATAATCCGCCCCCGAGCGCAGTCTTCTGTGAAAAGCCATGCCGCCGCCGAACAGCGCCGTGGAATGAATGTCCGAGCCCGCACTCATGGGAAATCCATGCTCCCCCGCATAGGTGACAGCCCTCTTATCAAAAACAGCTTTATCGCGCGGCCCGGAATACCAGTGATGCGCGGCGTTGATCCCCTCCACGCCGTCCACACAGTCCGGGAACAGGCGTACCTCGGGTATATATGCCTCCTCCCTGTAAGGGTGCGCATGCATCACCAGTCCGCCCGCCCCATGCACCAGCTCGTACTGCTCCTCCACGGTAACATACCGAAGCTCCGGGTGCATTTTCATCCATGCCTCGTCAATCCCGTACAGCAGAAATTCCGTGCCGTCATAACCGGCCTCATATCCGAAGAAGACATCCAGTCCGATTTTATCCCCTTCCGCCTTCGCATGTTCATAGCCCTGACAGAACTGGTCCACCCACGCATCCCAGGGAAGGGTCACGTCCACCGCGGTATTGCCTCCCCAGTTATGGTCTGTCACAAAAATACCGGTATACCCATACTCCTTACAGGCTCGCGCCATCTCCGCCCCGGTGCTTCTCGCACAGGCGCTGGATTCCGACGTATGCAGATGCGTTTCATACAAATAAGGATACTCTTCCCTTACTGCTGTACTGTTCATTTTAATCCCCATTCCGAAGCGTTTGCGCAGCAGGGCTGCCCAAATCTCCCCTGACATTCTCCCCTGTCCATGACCTGAAAAAGGATTAAATTGTATGCCTGTGCATCCCAACCTAATCCTTCCCCATTTTCCTGTCAAAAATCGTCTCTGTCGCAATTTTCCGTAAAATCAAAAACAATCCCCAGACATCCCCGACTTATTTTATCACATGAATCCATCCCTCGGGCGCGTCGATCCTGCCCATCTGGATACCCGTCAGAGTATCATACAGTTTCTTCGTGACAGGCCCCATCTCGCTCATGCCGCTGGGAAAAGCGATCTCTTTCCCGTGGTCCACGATCTTTCCCACCGGGGAGATGACAGCCGCCGTGCCGCAGAGGCCGCACTCCGCAAAATCCTTCACTTCCTCAAAAGCAATTGGACGCTCCTCCACCTCAAGTCCCAGATAATCCTTCGCCACCGTCATCAGGGAGCGTCTGGTGATAGAAGGTAAAATGCTGCCAGACTTTGGCGTCACTACCTTGTTGTCCTTCGTCACAAACAGGAAGTTCGCTCCGCCGGTCTCCTCCACATATTTCCTGCTGCCCGCATCCAGATACATATTCTCATCATACCCTTCCTCATGCGCCGTCACAATGGCATGAAGACTCATGGCATAGTTCAGACCGGCCTTGATATGGCCCGTGCCGTGCGGAGCCGCCCGGTCAAAATCGCTCACCTTGATCGTGATCGGCTTCACGCCGCCCTTAAAGTAAGGTCCAACAGGTGTGGTAAATACTCTGAACTGATACTCCTCCGCAGGCTTCACGCCGATTACCGGTGAGATGCCAAACATATAAGGTCTGATATAGAGGGTTGCGCCGGAACCGTAGGGCGGCACATAAGCCTCGTTCACTGACACCACATCCGTCACAGCCTGTATGAAACGCTCCTGCGGAAATACAGGCATCTCCAGCCGCTTACAGGAATCTTCCATGCGCTGTGCGTTCAGGTCGGGACGGAAAGTCACGATACGCCCGTCCTCGGTGGTGTACGCTTTCATTCCCTCGAAACAGGTCTGCGCATACTGCAGAACGCCCGCACACTCGTTCATCACGATATTGGCATCCTCTGTAAGCGCGCCATCATCCCATGCGCCGTTTTTAAAGTTTGCCACAAAGCGCTTGTCCGTCTCATGGTAGCCGAAACCGATATTCGCCCAATCCAGATTCTTTTTTTCCATAATAGCCAACTCCTCTCCCACTTTCATTTCCTCTGTCGGTTCTTTTTTTATACCTTATAATATACCTTTGTCCTCAAAAGTCAAGTAAGTTTGGGGAAATGCTGATCACAGCACCGCATTGACCACTTCGAGGGCAATATCGTAAGCGTAATCCTTGATCGCTTTCTCGCAGAGTCTGAGCATCTTCTTGTCAGACTCCGGCCGCTCGTAGCGTTTCAGCTCCCGCAGCTTGGCTGCCGCGCTCTCCCCGTCGAAATCGTCCAATCTGGCCGCCAGCTCATGCAGGGCCCTGACCCATTCTTCCTCCGTAATTCTCTCCGCACCGTCATGTGCAGATGACTGCTCCTGTTTTTCTCCGACATCCTCCGTTTCCAGATATACCCGCAGGCTGTTCCGCATAGCGTTCATCATACTGAACAGAATCGGAGATCGCACCGTCACGTCCTCAAGCTGTCCCGCCTTTGCCATCTTCTCCAGCTCAAAGGCTTCATCCGCCAGGTCATCCGCACCCACATTCCTGGCATTACCCTTCAGGGAATGCACGATAATTGTATAACCGGGCATATCCCCCTTCTGCAAAAAGTCCTTAAGAGCAGTCTCCTTCTCCTGCAAAATGGAGTGGAAATCGCGGAGCACCTTGCCGTAAAGCGCCTTGTCGCCGCCCATATATCTGAGACCGTTTCTCAAATTAAAGCCCATCAGATAGAGCTGGCTCTCCCTGATATCGAACTCTCCGTCTCCCTCCTCCTGCGTCTGCTCATACTCATCGCTGATATCCCTGTTGTTTGTCAGATAAACCACGTTGTCCGGCAGATACTCGATCAGCATATTTTCAAATTTATCCGCATCTATGGGCTTCGTCAGATAATCCTGAAATCCCTCTTTCAGGTAAAGCTCCCTTGCTCCCGCCACCGCGTTTGCCGTCAGGGCAATGACCGGAATATCCCTGGAGGGATTTCCTTCCAGCGCACGAATGGCATGCAGTGTCTGTACGCCGTCCATAACCGGCATCATGTGATCCATACAGATCAGGTGGTAAGTCTTTCTCTTAATCAGCTCCAGACACTCTTCGCCACTTGCCGCCACATCGATCTGCAGCCTGGTTCCTTTCAAAAGCCCCTGGGCCACCGCCAGATTCATGGCATTGTCATCCACAATCAGGATTCTTCCCATAGGCGCAATGAATTTCTCATGGTAATCCTCTATACTCCGCAGACTGTCCTTGTATTGTTTCTCAAAATCGCCAAGCGGCTCCCTGTCCACTACCTTCTGTACGATTTTGAAGGAAAAAGCGGAGCCTTTGCCGTATACGCTCTGTACTTCCAGCTTTCCGCCCATCATTTCAATCAGCCGCTGCGTGATAGCCAGCCCCAACCCGGTTCTGTCATCCTTGCTGCGGACTGTGGAATCCATCCGCTGGAAGGCCTTAAACAGCTTCGGAATGTCTTCCTCCTTGATACCGATTCCCGTATCCTTCACAATCACAAAAATCTCTATGGTATCCTTCTGTAATTCCTTCCAGCTCATGTGCAGTGTAATCCTGCCCTTCTCCGTATAGCGCACCGCATTGGACAAAAGATTCCCGATAATCTGCCTGATATGTATCTCATCGCCAAATAGCTTATAAGGGATATCCTGCGCGATCTCCAGAACCAGATCCAGCTTTTTGCGGCGCTGCTGTACCGATATGCTGTTAATCAGATCATTCAGAAGCGAACTGACGTCATAAATCCCCTCCGTCAGCTCCATCTTATCCGCCTCCAGCTTGGAGAAATCCAGAATATCGCTGACCAGCGCAAGCAGAATATTGCCCGCCTGCCTGATATCCCGGGCATACTCCTTGACCGCCTCCTCCTGACTTTCCCTCAAAATCAGCTCATTCAGCCCCAGAATCGTGTTGATCGGCGTCCTCAGTTCATGGGACATATTCGCTAGAAAGATATCTCTGGCAAACTCCGCCTTCTCCACTGCGTTCCTGGCCGCCTCCAGCTCCACACTCTTCTGCTGCAGCTGCTCCTTCGCCTGTGAAAGCTCAGTCCCCTTTTTTGCCGTCGTTTTCTTTGTCTCCTGACCCATACACGCGTACCCTTCCTTTACAATTCCTTCTACGTTTCAAGTCTGCCCATCAACAGTTCAGCCTTCGGCTTTCCTGTTTCTCCCCTCAATAGACTCCTCTTTTTAAATCTGCTTTTTTCTCTCGTATTTTACAAAGTAATAAGGCAGATCAAAGTAAGTCTGCTCCTCACTTTCCGCCGTAACCTCCCACCCGGCATCCCGGTCCAGATCGGGAAAATAAGCGTCCGCCTCGTAGTCGTGGTCGATTTTCGTCACATGCACCACATCGCACTCCGGTAACATCTGTCGGTAAACACTCTCCCCGCCAATGATATATACATCCTCCGTGGGGTATTTTTTCAGCTCCTCATCCAACTCTTCCTTATTGTGTACCACCACAGCGCCCTTCACCTTATAATCCGGATTCGTAGTCAGGATAATATTCGTCCTGTTCGGCAGGGGCATTCCCTGCGGAAAAGTCTCCAACGTCTTTCTTCCCAGTACCACCACCTTGCCCGTGGTCTCCTGCCTGAAATTCTTGTGATCCGCCGGGATCCTCACAAGCAGACTGTTTTTACAGCCGATTGCCCAGTTATTGTCAACGGCTACGATTGCGTTCATATGATGTGTCTCCTTTTGTTAAATGGCAACAGGAATATCTTTGATCTGCGGTCCTGTAATATAGTTTTCCACTTTCACGTCATCCCTCGTAAACTGGTAAAAATCAGTGACCTCAGGATTCAGCACAAACGTCGGCGCGTCATAAACGGGCCGCTCAATCAATTCTCTTATAATAGGAATATGTCTGTCATAAATATGCGCGTCCGCGATCACATGGACCAGTTCTCCCGCCTCCATACCGCACACCTGCGCCAGCATATGCACAAGCACCGCATACTGCACTACATTCCAGTTGTTCGCCGTCAGCACGTCTTGGGAACGCTGGTTTAAAACAGCGTTGAGCGTCAGTTTCTCATGTCCTTTTTTCTGCGTTACATTGAAGGTCATGCTGTAGGCACAGGGATAAAGATTCATCTCATGCAGATCCTGATGCACATAGAGATTCGTCATAATACGGCGGCTGAACGGGTTGTTCTTCAGATCGTAAATCACCCTGTCCACCTGATCCATCATGCCTTCTTTATACTGATGCTTCACGCCCATCTGGTACCCGTAAGCCTTGCCGATACTGCCGTCCTCATCCGCCCACTCGTCCCAGATATGGCTGTGTAAATCGTTGATATTGTTAGACTTTTTCTGCCAGATCCAGAGCATCTCGTCCGTAGCGCTCTTCAGGGCTGTCCTGCGAAGCGTCATAATCGGGAACTCCTTCGACAGATCGTAGCGGTTCACCACCCCGAATTTCTTCACGGTGTACGCGCTCTCACCGTCCGGCCAGTGGGGTCTTACCTTCTCTCCCTCCGTGCTCGTTCCGTTCTCAAGTATATCCTTACACATATCTATGAAAATGCGATCTGCTAAACTCATCGGTCCCACTTGTCGCAAAGCGAATTGATCTGATCCGCGAACCGCGCCAGATCCTTGTTTGCGCCTCCCTCATTCTTATGTATAATGGCGATAAGCCTCTGCCCGCTTGCCAAAAGCCGTGCAAAGACATCAGAGATCCCGCGCGTTCTCTTCCTGATCGCCACAGGCTCCGCCTCATGGATAAATTCTCCGCTTATCAGATCATATCTGGTGCCGCTGTAGGGCGCATAGGCATCCAGCCCGTGCTCCACCTTCAGGCACTCTGTAAAGAGTTTGCAGACGCTGTCCTCACCATGCACCACAAAAACTTTATCCGGCTTTTTCTCGAAGCCGTCCACCCACTGCAGAAGACCATTCTTATCCGCATGGCCACTCATGCCAACCAGCTTCGCAATATCGGCCCGAATCTCAATCGGCTCCCCGAAAAGCTTCACCTCTTTCGCGCCCTCTACAAGCATCCTGCCGAGGGTACCCACTGCCTGATAACCCACGAAGAGAATCGTACATTCCGGCCTCCATAGGTTATGCTTCAGATGATGCCTGATACGGCCCGCTTCACACATGCCGGAAGCGGATATGATAACCTTCGGCGTATTCTCAAAATTGATTGCCTTGGATTCATCGCTTGTGATGGCAAGCCTAAGCCCCGGGAAGGTGATTGGATTGATTCCCTTCCTGACTAAAGCCATTGCTTCCTCGTCAAAGCATCTGGCTTCATTTTTATGAAAAATACCCGTAGCCTCCACCGCCAGCGGACTGTCCACATAAACAGGAAAATTTTCGTGCCCCTTCACCAGCCTGTCAGCCTTGATCTGCCGCAGGAAGTAGAGCATTTCCTGCGTCCTGCCAACCGCAAAGGAAGGAATCACCACATTGCCGCCCCGGTCAAAGGTGGTCTGCAGAATCTTTGTCAACTCTCCCACATAATCCACCTTCTCAGACGAATGCAGTCTGTCGCCGTAGGTGGATTCCATCACCACATAATCCGCCTCAGCCGTATTTTTCGGATCCTTTATCAGCGGCTGTTCACTGTTTCCGATATCCCCGGAAAACACCAGTTTCTTCGTCACATTCCCTTCCGTCGCCCAGACCTCGATGCTGGAAGAGCCGAGCAGATGCCCGATATCCGTAAAGCGGATCTTTATATTATCACATACTGTCACTTCGCTGCCATAGTCGCAGGGGATGAGACACCGAATCGCCCCGTCCGCATCCTCCATAGAATAGAGCGGCTCTATCAGATCGTTCTCTGCGCTTCTTTTCGCCTTGCGGTTTTTCCATTCCGCCTCCTGCATCTGGATATGCGCGCAGTCGCGCAGCATAATGCTGCACAGATCGCAGGTTGGCGCCGTCGCAAAAATCTGTCCCCGGAATCCCCTTGCATACAAAAGCGGCAGAAGCCCCGAATGGTCTACATGCGCATGGGTCAGAAACACGTAATCTATAAGCGCCTCATCTACCGGCAGGCCGCAATTTTCAAATACGTTGGCTCCCTGCTCCATGCCGTAGTCCACCAGAATGTTCTTATCACCCACACGAAGATAATGACAACTCCCTGTCACCTCGTGGTCTGCCCCAATAAACATCAGTTCCATACAGATTCCCCCCTGCTGTAGCCGATTTTTCATCTTACGTCTGCGCACTGCTCATTGCTATCACGTACATCATAACATTTTTTTTTGAAAGCGTAAATCTTTTCGGGGATTTCTTTTCAGATTTCTCCCAAGTTTCAACATCCCCCGCCATTCCCATACAATATAATAAACCTGTGATGAGGTGAACTCCCATGTCCTTTTCGATTTCCTCCCTGCTGCTATTTCTTGTGGCAGTTTCCCTTGATTCCCTGACAGCAGGATTCTCCTACGGCACCGGGCGGGTGCACATCAAAGCGCTCTCCCTGCTTCTGCTGGCCTGTGTTCCGGCTCTTTTTGTAACCGCCGCAGGCGGACTCGGCGAGATCGTCGGTTCCCTGCTGCCTCCGGGCGTTCTTCCCTTTCTTTCCTTTTTCCTGCTGGCCGCGATCGGCATTGCCAAGCTTCTGGAAAGCCTGATTCGAAGTATAGCCAGAAAATACCCCAGTCTCATGGGAAACTGGGGCTGCCAGATCAAACAGATCAATATTATCTTCACGGTCTACCTTTCCCCGGAAGAAGCCAACCGCACAGACCTACAGGTCCTGAGCGCAAAGGAAGCACTGCTTTTAAGCCTTGCCCTCTCCCTCGACAGTGTCCTTGTGGGAATGGCCTTCCCGGCTGCCGACATTCCCCGCCTGACCCTGTTTTGCTCCGCCGCCTTCTTTAACCTTCTCCTGTTTATAACCGGCTGCATTCTGGGGCGTCTTCTCACCCGTATGCTGCGCATCGACCTGTCCTGGCTTTCCGGTCTATGCCTTCTGCTTCTGGCATTGCGCGCGCTGGCATAAGCCAGTAAATCAGTCCTGCCTTTCCGATCTATGCCTTCTGTTCCCGACCTTCCGGGCATTCATATGCCGAACGCCTAACAGAAATGCTGGACATCCCGACAAGCACCAACAGTTCGTGCACAAGAAGCGGCGTGACAGAAAGCACCAGCAGACGGACCCACTCTTCCACACTCAGCCGCACTGTGCCAAAGAGCGTGACCAGAAAAGGAATCTCCGTCACCGCCGCCTGCAGGGCGATACCCACCGCAAGCGCAAGCAGCATCTGGGGATTACTTCTGTGATCCATCCGAAACACGGAACGGTTTACATCCCGCATACCAATCGCGTGGAAAAGCTGACTGATGCCAAGCACTGTGAAAGCATGGGTCTGCGCTCTCGCAAGGACAGCCGATATTTTCAGCCCCTCAAGTATATTATGTAAACTTACAGGAAGTCCTTCCATTACAATGCGGTCATAGGGCACCTTCAAAAACGCCGCCAGACTGATTCCGCCGATCACCAGTCCGTAGCAGATCACACACATAAGCCCACCTCTGGCAAACAGTGACTCATCGCCTCTTCTCGGCGGCTCCCGCATCAGACTTTCCGTGTCATTATCATCCACCCCCAGCGCCAGCGCCGGCAGGGAATCCGTGATCAGATTGATCCACAGAATAAATCCGGCAGTCAGAGGCACCGGCAGCCCCGCCACGATCGTCACAAGCATGGTGAGGATTTCCCCAAGATTGGAGGAAAGGAGAAACAACACCGATTTGCGTATGTTTTCATAGATACCCCGTCCCTCCCGTATGGCCGTGTGTATGGTTGCCACATTGTCATCCATCAGGACAAAATCCGCCGCACCTCTGGCTACATCGGTTCCCCCCTCTCCCATAGCGATCCCGATATCCGCCGCCTGTAAGGAAGGCGCGTCGTTGACCCCGTCCCCGGTCATGGCCACTATTTTATGCAAACTTCTATACCCCTCCACAATACGCACCTTATGCTCCGGCGTCACCCGCGCAAAAACCTTAAGCTGCGGCAGTCTCTGCAAAAAACTCTGCTCCTTCAGATGGTCCAGCTCACGACCTGTGATGCACTCCTCCGCACGGTTTGCAATCCCAAGCTGTTTGGCGATGGAAAACGCCGTGTCCGGATGGTCTCCCGTAATCATCACCGTGGAAACACCCGCCTGCGCAAAGCCCTGTACCGCGGCAAG
This sequence comes from Lachnospiraceae bacterium UBA7143, assembly GCA_002491905.1. GTDB lineage: Bacteria > Bacillota > Clostridia > Lachnospirales > Lachnospiraceae > UBA3282. The sequence goes on from DKWV01000003.1 coordinate 75,544, forward strand.
CGCCTCCGGTCTGACCGGATCCTGCATACTGACAAAGCCAAGGAACACCATGCCCCGCTCCTTCATGTTTCCCTCCGGCTCCATCGCCAGCGCAAGCACACGGCGCCCTTCTCCCATCAGACGCTTCTGTATGCCAAGCAGCCTGTCCCGCTCCGCCACGGTAAGCTCCGCCACATGGCCGCCTCTGAAACATCTTCCGCAGTTTTCCAGAATCCGCTCCGCCGCTCCCTTTGTATATGCGGTCTGCCCGTCTCCCTCCCGGTGCAGCGTGGTCATCATTTTACGCCCGGAATCAAAACCGATCTCGTTTAGGCGCGGATACCGTTCCCTGAGCCGTTCCACTTTAACGCCGCAGTCCTGCGCCATATGCAGGAGCGCCAGTTCTGTGGGATCTCCTATTCCCTCCTCCCCGGTTTCCGCGTCATTGCAGAGCACACAGCCCAAAAGGAAATGTGCCGCACAGGAAAGTTCCTTTCCGTCTCCGAACGCCGCCTCGAAAAGTTCCTCAAATCCGCCTTTCTCCGTGAGCTTTCCGTCCAGATAGCACTCCGTCACCGCCATTTTATTCTGGGTCAGCGTCCCCGTCTTGTCCGAGCAGACTACCTCTACGGATCCCAGCGTCTCCACAGCCGAGAGCCTGCGCACAATGGTTTTTGCCTTTACCATACGGGATACGCTCAACGCCAGCACAATCGTCACAATGGCAGGAAGCCCTTCCGGCACGGCAGCCACCGCCAGAGAGACGGATGTCAGAAGCATATCCCCCACGTCACGTTTTTGCAGAATCGCCACAACAAAGAGCAGCACACAGATTCCAACCGCAAGAGCGCTCAGTGCCTTCCCCAGCTCTCCCAGCCTTATTTGCAGCGGTGTCAGTTTTTCCTTGTGCCCGTGCAGCATGTCCGCAATATGGCCGACACGCGTATCCATTCCCGTGGCCGTCACTACGCCGAGCCCTCGCCCCTTTGTCACATAAGTAGACATGTAAACCATGTTCCTGCTGCTGGTGTCCACTGTCTCTTTCTCTACGTATCCTGCCTCCTTTTCCACCGGCACAGACTCTCCTGTTAGGGTAGACTCTTCCGCAAAAAGTCCAATACTTTCAACTAATCGCAAATCAGCCGGCACCCGGTTCCCCGCCTCTAAGACCACAATATCCCCGGGCACCAGCTCCTGCGCCGGAATATTGTGGTGCGCGCCATCCCGCAGAACCGTCGTTCTCGGTTCCGATATCTGCTTCAATGCTTCCACCGCACGGCCAGCCTTGCCCTCCTGAATAATGCCCACTGCCGCGTTCAGCGCAACCACCGCCACAATAATAACAGCGTCCCCAAACTCATGTAGCATCATGGAAATCGCCATAGCCACCATCAGAATCAGTATCAGCGGATCATTCAGCTGTGCCGCAATCCTCCCGGCAAGACTCTTCTTTTCCTGATCTTTTAACCGGTTTGGCCCGTACTTCGTCCTGCGCTCCGCAACCTGTCCTGCACCAAGCCCCCTCTCCGCGTCTGTCCGCAATCCCCGGATTGTCTCTGATACGCTTCTGTTCTCATACATACGCCTGTCCTCCCGCCATTTCCTAAACCCTGTCCGTTACATGCCCATACCTTATAGGGCTTGTCACTTCTTCTTTAAGATATGCGCGAATAAGCAGAGTTAGAAGTAAATATATACAAACCGTATGCTCGCATACGAGTTTGCATATATTTGCTTATAACGAGCAACAGGCGAACCGAGTCTGCTTATGAGCAGACATAAATATGGACATATGAAAAGGAGCCTCTATACTAGAAGCTCCTCAACTTATCCGTTCCGTCATCAATTGTATTTTCGATGGATTTCACCACCACATAATAGCCCCCGCCTCCAGTCAGCTCCACATAAACGCGGTCGCCCACCTTGTGGCCAAGTAAAGCTTTGCCGAGCGGCGATTCCGTACTGATCAATCCCTCCAGGGAATTGCCCCGCACCGTCGTCACCAGCTTGTATTTCTCCGTGAGGTTATCCTCCTCGAAAAAGACCTCCACCGTGTTGTTCATGCCGACCTCGTCCTCCGCGGACTCGTCGGACACAATCACGGCAGTTCTTATCATCCGTTCCAGATAGCGGATGCGGCTCTCGTTCTGGTTTTTCACCTTCTTCGCCGCATGATACTCGAAATTTTCGCTCAGGTCGCCGTGTGCCCTAGCTGTCTTCACATCCTCTAAGGCCGCCGGACGCACCACCAGCTTGCGGTATTCGATCTCCTCCTCCATCTTGCGGATATCCTGTTTTGTCAGCTCATTATGCATATTTTCTTATTTCGCGTTTACCATGTAGTCAAGCAGTCTGTTCACATCCTCGGGATCATGCGCAACAAGCTCCATCTCCGGGATCGCATTGTCAGCAAAAAGCTTAGTCAGTGCCACATACTTGGTCAGCTGGGATTTTAAGTTCAGTCTGTCGCCCTCCTTTGTCACTAACTCCACCGTGCCTTTGCACTGGTTTATCACCTCAAAAAACTTTTCAGGGTCGTCGATGTTCATTACTTTCATTTTCTTTTCCTCCCTTTTCTCATCTACTCTTCGTTTACACCAACATAATACACCTTTTTCTTTATTTGTCAAATCTTTTCACAAAAAAATTATTTTTTGGTTGACAAAGCAAAACAGCTATAGTATATTATTAGATGTCCGAGCGATGCAGCCGGACAATAAGCGCGAGTGGCTCAGTTGGTGGAGCGCGACCTTGCCAAGGTCGAGGCCGCGGGTTCGAGTCCCGTCTCGCGCTCTGGCCTAAATGATATCCAGAGATTCTCTGGATATTTTTTGTTTACAGTTACACATCACTTGTTATTTAATCTTTCAGTCTGAAATCCAGCCCCTTGTGCATATATCCCAGCAGCGTATTATAGTTATCCCGGTAGCTCAATATATAGTTCCGTTCCGTCGTGACCATGTCCGAGTGTCCCATGAGGTCGCTGATATACCTGGTCGGCATCCCGGATTCATGCAGCACCGTCGCAAAGGTCTTCCTTATCATGTGGGTATTGAAATACTTCACGTCACAGTACCTGCAGAGTTTCCGCAGTGTCCTGTCAAGCGACCTCACACGTACCGTGTCCCTGCCGTCGTAGGCAAGGTATTGGCTTTCATATCCGCACCTGGCATGATGCTCCCGCAGCTTCTCCAGTATGTAGACCACTTCCGGGAGCAGGGGGACTTCCCTGACAGAATAAACCGTCTTGACATCCTCCACTACCTGGTACACCATAGCGCCGCAGCGTTCCCCGTTTTCATCCCTTTTGTATGCTTTCGTCTCTGTCTTGCAGATCCGTACCACCCTGCTGTCCAGATCCACGTCCTGCCACGTCAGTGACGCCAGCTCACCCACCCGCAGCCCCATATAGAAATTCATGACGAGACACAGGCAGGCCGACCGCTTGCGGGGATAAATGTCCTGGTCCACTACAAGATGCAGGAGCCGTTCTATATCCGCTTTTGGTACCGCGAAGTCCTTATTGAAATCCTTCACGAGTTTTCCTTCCGGCACATATCTCCTTATCATTTCCCAGTCAAACAGCCGCACGCCGCCGAGTTCCAGAAACCTGGCATAGACCAGGACATTGTTCACGATCTGGTATATCCTGGCAAATTCCTTGGTCGTGATATTGCCCCATCCGACGATTACTCCCGTCAGGAAACGGATCACCGCCGCCTCATCCAGCGCGGAAATGTTCTGCTTCACAAACCAGCTGCCCGCATAGTAGCGGTTATAAGTTACTTCGATCCTGTCACAGCTCTGTGCCTTGATCACATTTATCTTCATAAGGAACCACTGTTTATAGATTTCCTCAAAAGTCTTCTCTTCAATTTCCGGCATTTTCACGACGCCGTTGCTGATCCCCAGGTCGATCCATTCATCCAGATTCATCGTTCCGTTCTCCTGTAATATAAGCTTCCTTGTTGCAGACTTTAAA
>DKWV01000003.1:79693-80021 GCA_002491905.1 Lachnospiraceae bacterium UBA7143
CTTTATCTGGGAGGGGATAACCGGTATCCTTTTTCCCCTGCGCCCGTTTCAGGTATCGGCTGACAAGATCAGTATCTCCTCAATACGTTTTGCCGACGACCCACCGCCCCGATGGGACCCGTCGCTCGGCAATCGGCTGCGCCGACCACTCACTTTTCTCAAAAACAGCGCCCAAGGAAAAAATGAGGCTATGGCAGCTCAACTCTTATCCAGGTCAATAAACTCTAAGCCGAAATCCTCCTCCTTCTTCTCCCCTTCTTGTTCCGCTGCTGGCAGTGGCAGCGTGATCGTGGGGCCCCTTTTGTCCCCACTCACACGCTGTCCCTGG
>DKWV01000056.1:0-114832 GCA_002491905.1 Lachnospiraceae bacterium UBA7143
GTCTAACTTTTGGGGGTCAGTTCAAGTAGTTGGTTGCTTTTTGATAAATAGCCAATAACCAAGGTGAACCGTTTGCTATATGGGCAGCACCTTTTATGAATCCATTATAACAAAGTTTTCTATAATGTCAACTAAAATATCGACTAATATTCGCGCACTATATAACTAAAAGTTATCATTTATATCCATTCCGAATTTTGCACTAATTTACAGTTATTCGGTGCAAAAAACAACAAAAACATTTCTCTTACTCCTCCCGCATCACCAGCTTAAACACCGCCGTGTCAGCGTAAGTAAGCGGTTCCCCGTGCATAAAGAAGACAATCCCGTCCACCGGCGCCCTCAGCTCCTCGACGGCCTCCCCCTCACAGGGATCGATCAGATAAGCCAACAGCTGTCCCTGTTCTACCTCATCCCCCACAGAGACCGCGGGGTCAAACAGTCCCGCCCCGACTGTCCTGACAGAAATCATGTCTACATCTTTCACAACCCGGGACCGGTACCCGTCGTGTCCATGATACTGTGCGATTCCCTGCTTATTTAAAAAGGTCAGGATGCCCCGCTCCGCCTCCCTCGCGCTCCTTTTATCTATCCTGGCCGTGGTGGTCGTGTACATACTGAAAGCCTGGGTCTCCCAGATCTGCCAGTTATAATTCAGGGTGGTCGTGTCATAAGGGCGCATCTTCCGCAAAACCACATAGGGCATGCCAAACTGCTTTGCCAGCTCCGTGTCCTCAAGACCCGAATCCATCATGCGCACATGAGGCATAAATTCACCGGGCATATAAAAGGAAGTGAACTGTATGCCGAACCGATAAGCGGATATCACCCGGAACACGCCGTCCGCGATCCGCTGGGTCGTCTCTCCCAGATCATACCCCGGAAACATCCTGTTGATATCCGTATTGTCCACCGTCCAGAAACGCTTCTTTGTATTGACGGAATAGGGATTGACACAGGGAATCACCAGAATCTTATGCCCCGGCGTCAGCCTCCCTTCCGCCTCCATATACTTTAACTTTTTCACAAGCTGGGAACAACAGTAAAGCTGCTGCACTTCATTGCCGCGCATACTGCCCACAATGCAGACTGTCTCCTCCCCTTCCCCAAACTCATAACCCGTCACACGGAAATTATCCCGGTACAGGCCCTGTATCTCATAAATCGTCACTTTTTTCATATCAACCTCCAACGCGCAGCAAACGCCCCACTAACGATCCCTCGTCCACGATTGGGTACTCTCTGATGGTAAACAGCATGCCGTCCATCGGCGCCCTTACTTCGTCCCGCACGCCTCCTGAAAGTGGGTTGAGGATCCGGCCGATCAGATCCCCCTCCTTAAGCTGTGCCCCATGCCTGACCGCGGGCACAAAAAGACCGCCGGTGGCTGCATTCAGGTAGGCCACGTCCTTCGGATTTTGGGAAACCACAGGCTGCCTTACCGCAGCCGTTTCTCCCTCCCATATGCCAAGTTTTTTCATCAGATTCAAAATGCCGTCCACCATCTGATCCCCGTAAGATCTGGTAATCCGCATCCCCACGCCCATCTCTACCACGAGTGTTGGCGTGCCGATACTGTTTAAGCTGTAAGCCAGTGTCGACTCCAGTACCGTGCTCGCCCCGTGCACCCACACAAAATCCACGTTGGCTTCCTTCGCAAGCGGAAGAAGCTGATCTTTATGCCTGGCATTAACACGGATCTGCGGAATCTCCATGAGATAAATATTGCTGGCATGGATGTCAAACACCACCTCGGAACCGGCCAGGTCTTCTACAATACGTGCCGCCAGATACTCCGTCATATTGCCCGCGGTATCTCCCGGAAACAGGCGGTTCATGTCCAGTTCAAACGCCGGAATCCCTCTGGTAATAGAGTCAATGCCCAGGGGATTCAGCGCCGGGTAAATATCCACGGTCCCCTTAAGTTTCTCCTTCTGCGCGTTGATGCGCCGGATCAGCTCGAAGCACACATACTGCCCTTCCAATTCGTCCCCGTGAATTCCCGTCACCACGCTTATGCGCTTCCCTGAGGCCGTACCTTTTTCCGGCTCTATACGGTTTTTCTGTATTTTCAGTTTCTCTTCCACCGGCAATGCCAGCGACGCGACTGTTGTGATCATGTTTATCCTCGCTCCTGCGTCAGTCTGATCCCGACGCTTCCCAAATTATTCCGCCTGCTCTTCATCAACCGAAACCTTGACAAGCTGTGACTGGCTTCCGCCGCCGTGCATAATACCCCGGTTGATCTGGCAGTCCGCGGCATCTCTCCCCACACCGATCTTGATATAATCGTCTCCCACGGGGATATCGTTGGTGGGATCGATCCCATACCAGAAACCATCCTTCTCGATTTCCACCCACGCATGGCTGGCCCCCTCGCCGGGAATCATTCCCGTCACATATCTGGCCGGAATCCGCTCCCTGTGCAGCAGGGCAATCAGAATATGCGCATAGTCCTGACACACACCCCGCCCCTGCTTCCATGCTTCCTCCGCCGTGGTCTCCACATCGGTGCAGCCTTTCTCATAAACGAAATCCTCATGCACTCTGTGCATCAGGAAGAGGGCTTTCTCGTAGGCATCCTCCGGCAAAGCGCCAGCCATCCCTTCGTGGTATGCGCTAAGCTCCGCTCCCGCCCGGTTTAACCCGTGCGGATGCCGGAAAACCGCCAGCAGATCCTCGTCTGCCTGTTCTTCCCTCCGATCAAATCCCGTGTACACATTCCCCGTAATCCGAAAGGAAAACGTGGTATGCTCCACATCGTCCCATCCATAAATCTGGGTATTCCCAAACGAATCCCTACCCGTGCTGTACGGCACATCAGGAGACAAGCGGACTTTTACATTCTCCGGCTTCTGCCGCAGCGTCTCCTTCGGCAGACATTTGATCGTAAAGTGACAGGAGGAAACCGCCTCAGAATAGTCAATCTGCATATAATAGTCAAACGTAAGTTTTTTCACAGAATCGCCTCCACTTCTCTCACAATCCTGTAATAATTCAGTTCAGGCTCCTCCACAAGCATTTTCAGGGAATCCAGCCTCTTGGGATCATACTCCAGACCGCTCCTCTCCACCCGTGGGATCATGCGGTGCACCTCCCGCTCCAGCGCCTCCCGTTTCATGCCCAGTCTGGCATATAAATCTATTCGCTCGATGCGTTTTCCGGCTTTGATAATATTTCTGATCTGCTCCGCATCGATCTGGTCGTCCGCCGTACCCCAGAACGCCATCAGATCGTCCAGCGCGTGCTGCAGCTCTATGAGGGGCGCCTTACTCTCCCCGGCCTTATTCATCTCATAGAGGGCAAGCTGTACATAAGAGAGCGTCTCCGAGCCGATGCTCTCCCGCAGTACAATCGCGTTGTCATAGGCCCTGTTTAAATTGCTGACAATGGAATCCGGGTTGTCCTTGTCAAAGGGATACTTTTTCAAAAAAGTATTTTTGTCACCGTAAATATCGGGAATATCCACCATTTCGCAGAAATCCCGGTAACTGTCCGTGATCTCGTCGATCATGGTATCAAAACTCCTGTAAAAAATGCGGAGCGTCGTGTAAACCCTCTCCGTATATCTTCCCAGCCAATACAATCTGTCCGCCTGTTCTACTGAGATAATACCCATGTGTCCTTAAAACCTCCTCCCTGCGATGAATTGACAATGAATGAATCGGGATTCCTGGAAAACCGCGTAAGGCCGCTCTTCCACACAAGCGGTTCCTCCGCCATCAGAACAAATGCCCTCAGATCCGCCTTTCTCGGGATCACAAAGAAGTCCTCCATAATATCCAGATCCTGAAAATCAATGACTTCCTGGGCAATGAACCGTCTGGGTTCCTTTTTAAGCAGCGCGATGAAATCCTCCTTCTGCTCCTTCGTCATGGTACTGCCAAAAACCACACCGTAGCCTCCAGCCTCAGCCACATCTTTTAACACCAGCCGGTCAAAGTTTTCCAGCACATACTGCATATCCTTTTCATAAAAGGGAAGGTAAGTCGGCGCGTTCGACAGAACCGGCTCCTCATCCAGATAATAGCGGATCATCTTCGGCACAAAATAGTAGATTCCCTTGTCGTCCGCCACGCCGTTGCCCGGCGCGTTTAAAAGCGCCACATTTCCCTTGCGGAACACATCGTAAATATGGGGGATGCCGATCAGCGAGTCCGGTCTGAAATTCATGGGATCGAGATAATCGTCTGATATCCGCCGGTACACCGCACCCACAGGCTCCAGGCCCCCGCTCATTGTCACATAGTACAGCCTGTCATTTTTTACCCGGAGTTCTGAGCCGTTCACCAGATGCGCTCCCGTCTTCTCCGCCAGAAAAGAATGCTCAAAATAGGCCGCATTGTACCGCCCCGGCGTGAGAATGACCGTATGTCCGCCGGTATTCACATAATCCATCGTATGGCGCAGAAGATCGGCATAGTTCCTGTTGTCCTCCAGACGATTGTCATGGAACGTGTCGGGCGAGCTTCTCCTGCAGAGTTCCCGGGCAATCATGGGATACGACGCTCCTGACGGCACCCGCAGATTATCCTCCAGAATATACCAGTTTTCATCCTTTCCCTTAACCAGATCAATCCCCGAAATGTGGGTGTAAATCCCTTTCGGCGGCATCGCGCCTTCGCATTCAGCCATATAGCCGCTCGATGCAAAGATAAAATCTTCCGGCACAATCCCGTCCTTCACAATCTGCTTCTTACTGTAAATGTCCTTAATGAAAAGATTGAGCGCCATCACGCGCTGCTTCAAGCCCCGTTCCAGAAAAAGAAACTCCTCATGCGCAATCACCCTTGGAATCGCGTCAAAAGGAAAAAGCTGCTCCTTAAAGACATTGTTTTTATAGATACCGAATTTGACGCCGTAACGCGCAAGCAGTTCATTCACTGTGTCCGTGTGCTGCAAAAGATCAAGCCGCTGTATTCTTTCTTCCATACTTATCCTCTTTCTCCCTCTCCAAACATATCCCGCGCAAGCCCTGCCAAAATCTGCGCTGTCTTCTCTATCCCAAAGCGGCTCGAATCAACCATAAGATCCCTGTTGGAAAAGACATCCTTATACTCCGGGCAGTATCTTCTGTGATACAGCTCCCTGGAGCGGTCCACCTCCCGGATCATCCTCCTCGCCACTTTTTCCTCCATCTTCAAAATTTCCGTACAGTTCTTCAAACGCTGTTCATAAGGCGCATAAATATATACGTTCAAACGATTTTCCGAGTCCGCCAGAATGGATTCCGCGCATCGTCCCACAATGATACATGACTCCTTCTTGGCCAGATCCTCTATGATGTTTTTCTGGATGCTGAAAATTTCATCCTGCATATTCGAGACGCCCATTCCAAGCGGATACTGCCTTTTAAAATATTTGGAATCGACATTTTCCTCCTTGGCACTGATGGTGGATACAGGAAGCCCCATCCGCTTCGCCGTCTCCTCCACGATATCCCTGTCATAAAAGTCGATACGCAGCTCCTCCGCCATCCGCATTGCAATGGTCCGTCCCATACTGCCAAACTGCCTTGAAATTGTAATTACATACTGTTTCATCCCGTTGCTCCCCTCACCGGCACCACCCGTTTCCGCTTCTTCTGCATATTTCTGACAAAAAAGGAAATGGTGAAATTAATCGCAAAATAAATCAGACAGGCAAAACCGAAAAGTACAAACACATCCGACACATTGACCGTCCCCAGCCCGTTGTATTTCTGCGCCGAGCTCAATATCTTTTTCACCCGCGCCATCAGTTCAATCGTCGCCACATTCGCCAGATAGGACGAATCTTTGATGGTGGTAATCACCTGACTTAAGAGCGTGGGCACAATATTCCTGTAAGCCTGAGGCAGCACGATATAGATCATGATCTGTACCGTTCCAAAACCCTGGGAATGTCCCGCCTCAAACTGCCCTTCCGCCACGGAATTTAAGCCGCCTCTGACAATCTCGGCAATCACCGAGGAGGTAAACAGAATCAGGGCAACCGCCGTCTTAAACAAGAGCTTTATCTCCGCCGAGGAAAGCCCCCACATCTTACGTCCCAGAAATTCCGGGCAGGGACAGAATACCAGACAGACAAAAATCCACAGCAGCAGCGGCGTATTCCGAAAAATCTCTATGTACGCCACCGCCAGCCATTTAAAAACCCTGGTCTTTCTACCGTTACAGTAATTCCTGAGAAGCGCCAGCACCGATCCGAAGAGCAGACCGATCACAACGGCTGTCAGGGAAATGATAACCGTAAAGGCCACGCCCTTCAAAAGATAGAGCAAAACCGCGCCGTTTGTTATGATAGACAGACTTCCTCTGATCGTGTCCATAGATTATGCCACCCTTTCCGATCTCTTTCGATCCGTTCTGCCGCTGCGGTCCTCCCGCCGCTTTAATGAGATCTCCCACATGCTCGCCAGTGAGGAAAGCGGACAGCAGACGATAAAGAACAGAAGCCCGCTTATCAGATAGGCGGGCGCGTATGCGCCGCCTGTGTTCTCCCCGGTCACAAAGCTGTAGGTCGTGGAAATCAGATCCGCTCCTCCTACGATATAGAGACAGGACGTGTTTTTAAAAATATTTACCACCTGATTCACCATAGGCGGCAGAATCACCTTGATGCTCTGGGGCAGGATAATGTAATACATCCTCCCCAGATACCCGAATCCCTGGGAAAAGGCCGCCTCAAACTGCCCCTTGGGAACCGCCTCAATCCCGGCCCTCACTACCTCCGCCACATACGCGCCGTGATAGATGCCAAGCGACAGCACACCGGTCAGCAGAATCCCCAGCCCATGCCCCGAAAAGGCCAGTGCATAGTAGAGAAAGCACATCTGTAAAAGAAGCGGCGTATTCTGCACAAGTTCCACATAAACTCTGGCTACCGCCGCCAGCGGTTTTTTCTCGCTGGTGGCAAACAGCCCCAGTACAATCCCGATACACAGGGAGAGAAGCAGGCCGAATCCCGCCGAAATCACGGTGTTTTTAAGCCCCATCAAAAAGGTGCCCCTGTAAATCCATACCTTATTCCATGCATTCGCTGAAAATAATCCGGCCATACTTTCACGTCTCCTTTTATTCGATTCCGTTCTCCGCAATCAGTCCATCGATGGTGCCGTCGGATAACCATCCTGTCACCAGTCCGTCCACATAAGCGCTGAAACCCGAACCCTTCTTTGTCGCCACACCGTACTCCTGAGGCGCAAACTTTTCATCAATATAAGTGCGGTCATCCGTGTGGTAAACCGCCAGAATGGATTTGTCTACGCAGAAAGCGTCTACCTCACCCGCGCTCAGCGCCGTGGAGATCGTGGGATAATCGTCATACTGCGCAAAGCTGATCCCGTCCGTCCAAGTCGCCGGATCAAAAGTCTCTGCGTCAAAGCCATCCCCGCCGATGACACCGTTCTCAATCATTGCCGCCACAAGGCTTTTCGCGGAGGTGGACCCGGAAGACACACCCACTTTTTTGTCCTTCAGGTCAGCAAGTCCCGCGATACCGGAGTCGTTCTGCACCAGAACTGTCACATAATCCGTGTAATATGGCGTGGAGAAATCCCAGCTCTCCTTCCGCTCATCGGTGATGGTGAATGTGGCCAGCACACAGTCGATATCGCCCGAATCCAGAAGCTCCGTTCTCGTCGCCGCCGTCACGGTCGTAAACTCCACATCCACACCCAGACTCTCAGCGATCTTCTCCGCCAGGGAAATCTCCATGCCGGAATACTCCCCTGTCAGCTCATCCTGAAAACCGAAACCGATCACCGCGTTTTTCACGCCTACCCGGAGCACGCCCCTGTCAATAATCGCCTGCACATCCTCAGACACATCCCCGGCTGTTTCATCCGCCGCATCTCCAGCCGCATCCGCCGCAGGTGTTCCGCTCTCCTCTGCCGCAGGCTCCTCCGCCGCAGCCATCTCCACTGCCGGCTCAGCCGCAGATGCGCTCTTCCCCGCACCGCAGCCCGTCAATGTCGTCATGGTCATCGCCATGCCCAGTACCATAGCCAATACTTTCTTTTTCATAATTACTCCTCCTCTTGTTCTCTATTATGAAAAACATCCTTATTTTCGGATGATTTTTCCCAGAAAAGTTTTCAGTCTCTCATTCTGCGGATTTTCAAAAAATTCATCCGGCGTTCCCTCCTCCAGAATCTGGCCATCCGCCATAAAGACCACACGGTCTGCCACCTGTCTGGCAAATCCCATCTCATGGGTTACCACAACCATAGTTATATTTTCCTTCGCCAGCCTGGTCATTACATCCAGCACCTCCTGAATCGTTTCCGGGTCAAGCGCGGATGTGGGTTCATCAAACAGAATAATCTTGGACTGCATACAGAGCGCTCTCGCAATTGCAATTCGCTGCTGCTGTCCGCCGGAAAGTGTAGTCGGATAAACATGCGCCTTCTCCCGTAACCCCACCACGTCCAGATAGTGATATGCCAGTTCTTCCGCCTCCCCCCTGCTCTTGTGGTGCAGTTTCATAGGCGCCAGCACCAGATTTTTGAGCACTGTCATATGCGGATATAAATTAAACTGCTGGAACACCATAGATGTCGTTCTGCGGACTAACTGCGTCTTATTCCTGTGGGTCAGCTCCTCCCCATCTATGTATACATGCCCGCTGCTGGGTTCCTCCAAAAAGTTCATACACCGCACCGTCGTGGATTTGCCGGAACCCGATGGTCCGATGATCACCAGCTTTTCGCCCTCCCGGACTTCAAGATTCACATCTTTGAGCACGTGCAGCTCCCCAAAATATTTATTGACATTCTCCAGCCTAACCATAACCGCTCCCTCTTTCTCCCGCACGTAACACATAAATAAAGGCGTTTCCTCCGAATCTTCCGAATGAAACGCCTTTGTTTCTGTATGTGTGTATACATGTATATTTGTATCTGTGTCTTAGTATACTGTCATAAGTCACAAAAGTCAATATCTAAATTCAGTAAATTTTAATAATATCTTGTGCATAAAGAAAAGGACGCTCTCGCGTCCCTTTCTTTCACATTATCACACCATACGTTTACTCACTATTCGGTTCTAAAAGCGCTTTCTCATAGCTTTCCAGGATAATTCTCTGAATCCTGTCCCGAGTCTCGGAATTGATCGGGTGCGCAATATCGCGGTACTCTCCATCTGACGCTTTCTTACTCGGCATAGCTATGAACAGGCCCTTCTCGCCTTCAATTACCTTAATGTCATGAACCACGAATTCATCGTCAATCGTGATCGAGACGATTGCCTTCATCTTGCTGTCTTGAGTCATTTTACGCACGCGGACATCAGTAATTCTCATGAAGCTCAGCCTCCTTATCATATGATACCGGTATGAAATCTACCGGGTTCCACAAGCTTTCTACACAAGTCATACTCATCAAGCCACGTAGCTTGTAATAAACATTTACTTAATTATGCCCCTCTTACAGACAACTTAACTCTTCTTAGCAATCACCCCTCATCCCTTTTAACATACATCCTGCATATCATAACACAAATCGGCCGTTTGGTCAAAGTGAATATCTGTCATTATGTTCCACCACAATTTCTATGCCTTCCTCGCCCTTGTGATAGGAATTTGCACGGATCGTTCCCCTGCTCTCCACGATGCAGTTCTCGATATGTGTGTTATCCCCGATATACACATCATTCAAAATGATGGAATTCTTGATATAACAGTTGCTTCCAATGTAGGTCTCCTTAAAAATCACGGAGTCTTCTACCGTACCGTTGACAATACAGCCGCTGGATATCAGGCTGTTTTTAATCCTGGCGCCCACATTATATTTGGCAGGCGGCAGATCATCCACCTTGGAATAAACATCAGGGTACTGCTTGAAAAAGTAATCCCTGATTTCCGGTTTAAGGAAATCCATATTTGTCCTGAAATAATCCTCTACCGTAGCAATATTGCTCCAATATTCCTTGATTTTATAACCGTATATTCTCTTCTGATTCTTATAGCGGATCAGAATGTCCTTTACAAAATCGTAGCGGTCTTCCTCCTTGCACTTCTCGATCATCTCGATCAGAAGTCTTCTCCTGACCACATAGATACCGCAGGAGATTGTGTTGGACTTGGCAACCACCGGCTTCTCCTCGAACTCCTCAATACGGCTGTCCTCGTTCATTTTCAGCGTACCGTAACGCTCCACGTTTACATTCGGCTCCATATCCTTGCAGACCACGGTAATGTCCGCTTTCTTTTCTATATGGTACTCCAGAACTTTATTATAATCCATCTTATAAACGCAGTCGCCGGAAACAATAACCACATAAGGTTCATGGCTGTTCTTTAAGAAAGACAGGTTCTGCGCAATCGCATCCGCTGTACCCCGGTACCAGGCATTGCTCTCCGCCGTCACCGCAGGCGTTTCCACAAACAGGCCTCCCTGCTTACGTCCGAAATCCCACCATTTGGATGAACTCAGATGCTCGTTCAGGCTGCCTGCATTGTACTGTGTAAGCACCGCCACCTTATTGATATGGGAGTTGGACATATTGCTGAGTGCAAAGTCAATGCTTCTGTAACTCCCCGCAATGGGCATCGCACAAACCGCACGCTTCTGGGTCAACTGCCTGATCCTGTGATTATTACCACCTGCTAAGATAATTCCGATTGCTCTCACGATTTATCACCTGCCTTAATCAAAGTTTTACCGCTGGGAAGATTGCCGTCCGTATAGTCGTCCTGTGTGGTGACGCCGAAAACCACCGAATTCTTCCCTATGGTTACCCCCTTCGGAATAACGCTCTTCTCGCCTACCGTCACCAGATCGTGATCGTAGATATTAGGGTCTGTCTCATTGGGTACGGCCTCGCCGATGCCCAGCTTTACATTGTCCTCGATCTCTACATTCTCTGCGATAACCGCTTTATAAAGCTCGCAGTTCTCCCCGATCTTAGTCTGGTTCATAACGATGGAATCCCGGATAACCGTACCTGCCCCGACAGTGACGCCGCAGCCGATTACGGAGTTGTAAACCTGTCCACAGATTTCGCAGCCTTCGCCGATGATGCTCTTTTCCACCACACTGTCCGAGGACAGATACTGCGGCGGCAGGATCTCGCTCTTCGTGTAAATCTTCCAATATTCCTCGTAGAGGTTAAACTCAGGCACAATATCGATCAGCTCCATATTTGCCTCCCAGAAGGAGTGAAGCGTTCCCACGTCCTTCCAGTATCCGTTAAACTCATATGCGTACAGAGGTGCACCTTTCTTATGGCAGTAGGGGATCAGATGTTTTCCAAAGTCCAGTCCCGGCTGTTCCGCATTGGCGAGAAGCGCTTCCTTTAACGTCTTCCAGTTAAAGATATAAATGCCCATAGACGCCAGGTTGCTGCGCGGATTCGCCGGTTTCTCCTCAAAGTCCGTAATCCTGCGGTTTTCATCGGTAATCATAATGCCGAACCGTTTCGCCTCCTCCATAGGCACCGGCATAACCGCGATGGTCACTTCCGCGCCGTTCTGCTTATGGAAATCAAGCATCACCTCATAATCCATCTTATAGATATGATCCCCCGAAAGAATCAGCACATAGTCAGGATTGAATGTCTCCATGTAGTCGATATTCTGATATATCGCATTCGCAGTACCGGTATACCACTCGCTGTTGGCGCTCTTTTCATAGGGCGGAAGAACCGTAACGCCGCCTATGTTCCTGTCCAGATCCCAAGGGATACCGATACCGATATGTGTATTCAACCTAAGAGGCTGATACTGCGTCAGCACGCCCACCGTGTCAACACCTGAATTAATGCAGTTGCTCAACGGGAAGTCGATAATCCGGTATTTACTTCCGAAGGATACCGCAGGCTTGGCCACCTTCGATGTAAGCACTCCCAATCTGCTTCCCTGACCGCCAGCTAAAAGCATGGCAATCATTTCTTTCTTTACCATCTTTATCACCTCTTATTTCATAATATTATATTTTCTTATCCTTTTTTATCACAAATACATGTCTGTAGTTAAAGTATACCACAAGCTGACTAAAAACTGAATACAATTTACAAGAATTCTCAGTTTTTAGTCCTTTCGATATATTAATAATATACAATATTTTATTTCTTTTTTCAATGTCTTTGTTAATTTTTACATATTAACCAGTTTTTTTTCATTTCTTAACTTTATATTGGTTTTTTCCCATGAAATGAGTATAATACTAGTAAAAACTGTAAAAGGGAGATACCCCATGTACCAGATTGATTTTCATAAGCCGATCCGCATATACTTTATCGGAATCGGCGGTATCAGTATGAGCGGTCTCGCAGAGATCCTTCTGGCGGAGGACTTTACGGTATCGGGTTCCGACCGCGCCCCATCGGATTTGACACGTATGCTGGAAGAACGCGGCGTCAGGGTCTTTTATGGACAGCGGGAAGAAAATCTCACCGGAGACATCGACCTCGTTGTCTATACCGCCGCCATTAAAAGCGATAACCCGGAGCTGCTTGCCGCAAAAAAGCTCGGCATTCCCACGCTGACTCGGGCGGAGCTTTTAGGGCAGATGATGAAAAACTATAAAACGCCCATCGCTGTGAGCGGCACCCACGGCAAAACCACCACCACCTCCATGATTTCCCAGATTCTCCTGAACGCGGAGGCGGATCCTACCCTGTCTATCGGCGGCATCTACCGGCCCATCGGCGGCAATATCAGAGTGGGCGCATCCGAACTTTTTGTCACGGAGGCCTGCGAATACACAAACAGCTTTTTAAGCTTTTTTCCAAAAATCGGCATTATTCTTAATATAGAAGAAGACCATTTGGATTTCTTCAAGGATCTTTCGGATATCCGAAATTCCTTCCGCCGTTTTGCGCTCCTTTTACCAGCGGATGGCACCCTTATCATCAACGGGGATATCGACCGATGCGAAGAGCTCACGGAAGGTCTTTCATGCCGTGTTATCACCTATGGTTTTTCCTCCGGCCTGGACTATACCGCCTCGCAGATTACTTATGACGAGACTGGCTGTCCATCCTTCCTCGTGAACAGAAAAGCGGGCGGAGAGCGGATGTTTGCCTTACGGGTACACGGGGAGCACAATATTCTGAACGCACTGGCCGCCATTGCACTTGCAGATCTTCTTGCTCTTTCCGACGAAGTGACTGCGGCAGGCCTGTTTTCCTTTGGTGGCACAGACAGACGCTTCGAGTATAAGGGACAGGTGAACGGTGTCAATATCATTGACGATTACGCCCACCATCCCACGGAGATCCGTGCAACCCTGAAAGCCGCCAAACAGTATCCGCACAAGCGGATCTGGTGTGTTTTCCAGCCCCATACTTACACGAGGACCAAAGCTTTTCTGGACGAATTCGCCGCCGCCCTCTCCCTCGCGGACGAGATTGTCCTGGCAGATATCTATGCCGCCAGAGAGAAGGATACGCTGGGTATCAGCTCCGAAACCCTGCAGGAGAAAATTCGGTCGCTTGGTCACTCCTGCCACTACTTTCCTACCTTTGAAGCAATAGAAAATTACCTTTTGAAAAATTGCACAAAGGATGATTTGTTGATAACTATGGGCGCAGGCGACGTTGTAAAAATCGGTGAAAACCTGTTACAAAAATAATTATTCACAATATCCACAGAAAAGAACCTGATACTGCCCGTTTTTTCTGTGGATATTTTTGTGGAAGACTTCGGGCGGTTTCATAGTGCATTCCCGGTTTGTCCACAATATCCACAATAAAACGCCGCGCCTGTCATTTGTAAACGCTTATCCGTTTGTTACAGATTGCCCATTTCTTTTCCCGACACCTGGTGGTATACTCGGTGATGGCATGGAGCAGAGCATCTGCGGTTTTGCGGATGTCGTGTCTTCAGGTCATTAGTTTTCAAAATGTTTATCAGGGGTGTAAAATGGGGCTTTTAACGATTTATCAGGACAATTACACGGATTCCACGGTGATTTCAAACCGTTTTATAGACGAGTACATGCAGGCGGCCAACGATGCGCAGTTAAAGATCTACCTTTATCTGATCCGCATGATGAGCGCCCGGCTCGACACCAGTATAGGCGATATCGCTGACAAATTCAACTACACGGAAAAGGACGTGATACGTGCCCTCAAATATTGGGAAAAAAACCGTCTCCTCATTCTTGACTATGATAGTCAAAAGAATATTACCGGCATTCACCTGATGGATTCCAGCAGTTCCGCCCCGGCACAGGCCTGCCCTGCAGCGACTACGTATCCGACTGTAGCGGTGCCTTTTGCACCCACAGCAGCGCCTGCCTCGGCTGCCACCTACCCTTCCCTGACCGCCGCTGTTTCCGAGCAGCCTCCAATCCGGCATTTTTCTGAGGAAAAGCCAAATTATACGGCGGACCAGCTCCGCGACTTCAGGGCAAACGAGAACACGGCAAGGCTCCTCTTTGTGGCGGAGCAATACCTCAAGAAACCTTTGAGTGCCAGCGATATCCGCACGATTCTCTTTATTATGGATAAGCTGGGCTTCTCCGAGGATCTGACCGACTATCTGATCCAGTACTGTGTCGACCGTGGCAAAAGGGATCTGCGTTACATAGAAAAGGTGGCCATAAGCTGGGCCGAACAGGGTATTACCACCCAAAAGCAGGCGGCTTCGCTGGCCGGGAAATATGATAAAGCCGTTTACGAAATCATGCGCGCCCTCGGAAAAAACAACCTCCCCACCGAGACGGAGGTGGCTTATATCGACCGCTGGCGCAAGCTTTACGGCTTCGAAAGCGACGTGATTCTCGCGGCCTGCGAGCGCACTGTCCTTGCCACGGACAGCCACCGCTTTGAGTATGCGGACAGCATTCTGACAAGCTGGCACAAGGCAGGAGTGCGCCACAAGGGCGATATCAAAACCCTGGATGAGAACCACCGCCGCGCTAAGACAAGCCGTCCTGCCGCGTCATCCAATAAATTTAACCAGTTTACACAGCATGATTACGATTTTGACGCCATTCAAAGGGCGCTTGAAAAAGAAATTTTAAGCAATTGACAGACCCAGCTCCGCTCATTTTCTGTAAAGTAAAAGGAGATAACCGTGCCGTTGACGAATACCCAGTATGACCGGATTTTCCGGCAATATGAAGAAAAGCAGAGACAGAGCCGCCTGGAAACCCAGCACAGACGCGATTATGTATACGAGCGGCTCCCCCGATACCGGGATCTGGAGGACCAGACGGCCTCTCTTTCCGTCTCTCAGGGGAAAAAGCTTCTTGCCGGGGATGAGGACGCGCTTGACAGGCTGCGGAAAAGCCTCGCCGCTTTAGCGGAAGAAAAGAAACAGCTCCTGCAGGATGCCGGTCTTCCCGCCGATTATCTGGAGCCGGTCTTTGTATGTCCCGACTGCCGGGATACCGGCTATATTGGCCGCGAAAAATGTCACTGCCTGAAACAGGCGGAAATCTCCCTTCTCTATGAACAGTCCGGCATTCAGGACATGCTGAAATACAATAATTTCAGTCAGCTTTCTTACGATTATTATGCGGGGGAAGCTCTGGCGCTTTTCCGGCACGCGGTTGAAACCTGCCAGAGTTTTATCAAAAATTTTAATTCAGACTACCGCAATCTCTTTTTTTATGGTACAGTGGGTACGGGAAAGTCATTTCTCTCCGGCTGCGTGGCCAAAGAACTGATGGATCAGGGACACTCCGTGATCTATTTCGGCGCCACAGGCCTGTTTGATTTATTGTCGAGTGTTTCCTTTGACACCAGGGGCAGGGATGAGCGTCAGAGCACCTTCTCTGATCTCTATCAGTGTGATCTGCTTATTATTGACGACCTCGGAACAGAACTGACGAACCAGTTCACCGCATCCCAGCTCTTTTCGCTCCTGAACGAAAGGCATCTCGGCAAAAAATCTACCCTTATATCTACAAATTTTTCTCTGGCAGAACTGCGGGATCGGTATTCCGACCGTATTTTCTCCCGTATTACAAGCAATTTCGAGGTATGCAGGCTTGCCGGAGAAGACATACGCATGTACAAAATGACCGCACGTTAATTTTGAGAAAGGACTCTTTTCATGAACAGACGCGAAGAGAAAAGAAATCTTGAGACAATACCCGTTGGCTCATTGGGAATGATTCCCCTGAAAGGCTGTAAGAAGCTCGGCGAAAAGGTTGACTATTATCTGGTAAAATGGCGCACGGAGCGTGAGAGCGAGCACAAGGATTCCCTTGCTTTCTCCGGTTATCAGCGCAATACCTATATTCTGGACGCCGATGTCCCCAGATTCGGGTCGGGCGAAGGCAAGGGCGTTATCAAAGAATCCGTGCGCGGCACGGATCTCTATATTCTGGTGGATGTGGCAAATTACAGTCTCACCTATTCTCTCTGCGGGCACGAAAACCATATGTCTCCTGATGACCATTATCAGGATCTGAAACGTATCATTGCGGCAGTCGGCGGCAAGGCGAGACGCATCACCGTGATTATGCCTTTCCTCTACGAAAGCAGACAGCACAAGCGTTCCGCAAGGGAATCTCTGGACTGCGCCCTCGCGCTTCAGGAGATGGTAAGCATGGGCGTGGATAATATCATTACCTTTGACGCGCACGACCCCCGGGTGCAGAACGCCATCCCCCTGCACGGTTTTGAGACAGTACAACCTGCCTATCAGTTCATTAAAGGTCTTCTGACACACATAAAGGATCTGCAGATCGACAGTGACCATATGATGGTCATCAGCCCGGACGAGGGCGGCATGAGCAGGGCGGTCTATATCGCCAATGTGCTTGGACTTGACATGGGTATGTTCTATAAGAGACGCGATTATACGCAAATTGTAAATGGCAGAAATCCGATTATTGCCCATGAATTTCTCGGCAGCAATGTAGAAGACAAGGATATGATTATCATCGACGATATGATATCCTCCGGCGAGAGTGTGTTGGAAGTGGCTTCCGCGTTAAAAGAACGCAAAGCCGGCAGGATCTTCGTCTTTTCCACTTTTGGTCTTTTTACAGCCGGGCTGGACCGGTTTGACAAGGCTTACGCTGAAGGCACCATCTGCCGCGTCCTGACCACCAACCTGATCTACCAGACCCCTGAGCTTCTTGGCCGGGAATGGTATATCGACTGCGATATGAGTAAATATATCGCATACATTATTGACACCTTAAACCACGACGCCTCCATCAGCGATCTCCTGAACCCCGTGGAGCGTATCCAGTCAATCGTGACAAGGTATCATGCGGGGGAGCTGGGATAAGTCAGGCTAAAACTGGAAATAAATAAATTGCTGTATATCGTACAGTTCTCCGTAACAGCCATACAACAGAATGGTAAACAATAGTAGCATAATTCCGCTCACGCGGAACCACCAGCCCTGCTTCAGGAATAAATCCGCTGCATCCTTTCCATGATACTTATGGTAATCTACCACAAACAGGAGAAGAATGGATGCCACCAGGACATTCATATCATTTCTTTCCACACCCAGTCCATAGAGGGAACCGTCGAAAAGGATTACCCAGTTATTCTCACGGAGCATGTTGCCTAATATCTCCACCGCCTGGTCCAATTCTCCAGCCCGAAAAAAGAGCCACGCAAAACTTACCAGAAAAAAGGTCAGCGTTGTCCGAAAAAGCCTTTCGCTGAAACACGGCCCTTTTTCCCTGGTCGCTTCCCCCGTCATCTGCCGCCACTTCAACCGGTATTTTTCCGTCCACTGTCTGATATCTTCGCCCACATCCTCTATCCCCTGGTAGATTCCGTTCAACACACCCCAAAATACATATGTTAAAGACGCGCCGTGCCAAAGACCGCTCACGGCAAACACAGCCAACAGATTCGCCTTTTTTCTGGCTTTTCCTTTACGGTTTCCACCCAGAGGAATATACAGGTAATCGCGAAACCACCCCGAAAGGGAGATATGCCATCTGCGCCAGAATTCTTTGACACTTTCCGAATAATAGGGCGCGTTAAAGTTGTCCATCAGGTGAATGCCCATAATCAGCGCCGATCCTCTGGCAATGGTTGAATACCCATAGAAATCGCAGTATATTTGTATAGAAAAAAATACGGTCGCTGCAGCGACATAAAATCCCGGATAGGCGCCGCTGTCCTGATAAACCGTATCCACAAGGATTGCCGCCCTGTCTGCAATCACCATCTTCAAAAATAGTCCGTAGAGCACAAGTAAAGCTCCCTTGCGCAAATTTTCGTAGGAAAAAGGCTGCGGTTTTCTGAGCTGTACAAGCAGATTTTTTGAACGCTCAATCGGTCCCTCGACAAGCTGCGGAAAAAACGATACAAAAAGCGCATACCTCAAGAAATTCTTTTCCGCGTAGATATCGCCCCGGTATACGTCAATCAGATAACCCAATGCCTGTAACGTATAAAAAGAAATACCGACGGGGAGCAGAATATCATGCTCCCAGCTTATTCCGTTGACATGAATCACCGCTAACAGACAATTTAAAATGGAAATGCCAAATTGGAAATATTTAAAGAATCCCAGAATTCCCAGATTCAGGAAAATACAGATGATAAAACATAATTTCTGTCTCCGGCGCATCTTTTCAGAATCCGTATTTTCTCCGGTATCTGACCTCTCTGCGCATATTTTCAGCCACTCAACCACCCTGCCACACAGATAGGTAAGAAAAGTGCACGAAAAAAGCAGCGTGACATATAACGGATTCCACTGCATATAAAAATAATAACTTGTAATAAGCAGCCAGATATAGCGTACTTTTGGAGGCAGACAATAATAAACCAAAATCACAAAAGGCAAAAACAGCAGATATTGCGGTGTATTAAACAGCATCTTTTCTTCATCCTCGGCATTATTCCATCATTATTTGCCGGCGTCTTTTCCCATCCGGGGTCAGAATGATCCGATATTCCATTCCCGTATCTCGGTTAGAGGCGACACACAATCTCCTGCTCCTATCCCCCTCTTCAACCTTCTCTACATAAATGCCATAGACAGCCGGCGCACTCTCCCTAAGCCTCTCCTCATACGAATCGCAAAAATACTTTTTGTTTTCCGCCTCCTCTCCGCTTACTACCTGATAGAAAAAAGGCGTAAATTTTTCTGCCCCATACTGATTCAGATGTCCACTATCCCTAAAATATTTTCCATCCTGTACTGGCAGATACTCTTCCCTGGCCAGATTGAAATCATAAAAAGGCACCCCTTGTTCTTCCGCAAATGCCCTAAGTGCTGTTGTGTAATCATCATAGTCCACCGTACTTATTAACTGTAAGTCATAGATTGGAGAAATAAACAGAGTAACAGGAATTTCCTTTTTTTTGCAGTATTCAACTATATCATGACAATACGCTCCATTTCTTTTCCCAATAGTATAGTCAGTCAATATCTCATTTTGTTGATAAAGTTTCCGGCCATCCACATATTTTCTTGTACTTTTGTAAAACCCCTGCCCCTCACATATGTCTATGCCGTTGCCATCCTCATACGCCTCTTCATACTGGTAGTTTATAAATTTTTCCTGGCTCTTTCTCTCCATATTGGTTTTTATCTGCTCCCAATCTCCCAGAGATGCACGGTATCTGCTGAATGGAAGCATGGTATTTATATATTGTTCAGGGCCTCCAAGCGTCAGCAGGTACGCTGTTTTATTCAGGGAAGGTTTCATATAATCCGTATTCCACCAGTTGCGTGTATAATCAAAAACCTCTGTGTCACTATAATTACAGACATAATACAGTTCCAGATATACATGGGACAATTCGTTTATCCGGTCAGCCTCTCTCAGCAGATAATAGGAACCGTTTAAACGCTGCTCCGGCGTAGCCAGATTAAAATTATACTGTCCACTTAGTTGATCGAGTATTGTCGGGTCAATGTCGTAAAACACATGGGAAGAACCTAGGTAAATATTATCGATGTTTCCCGCATCCTCATAAAAATAATGCCATGAAATCCGCGCCCGCTCATCCCCGCTCACAAACATCTGATCCAGCGCATGCGCGATTCCTCCAAAGATCATCAGGCCCGCCAACAGGCCTGCCACGGTCCGAAAAGGCTGTTTTATTTTTTGCAATCTGTAAATTGCGCCTTGTAATATTTTTTCTTCAATTTTCATATCAATAGTATATATTTTCTTATTTTTAAAGTCAATAGTCTATTGAATACCATTTTTAATATCGTTAGTCTGTTTTCATGCAAACTGACACAATGCCATGCACAGTGAACTACATAGCTCCTCAAAACGAATGGGAAGGATTTACTCATCATGAATATTTCGAAAGAATTGGGACTGAAAATCCGTTTTTATAGAAGGGAAAAAAGGATAACCCAGGAAAGGCTGGCTGAACTCTGCGGTTTTCACCCGACATATATCGGACAGCTGGAACGCGGTGAAAAAAACGCAAGTATAGAAACACTTTACCGCGTCTCCCGTGGGCTTAACATTTCTATGTGCAGCCTGTTAGATGAAATTGAATCTTCATTCGATAGTCAGGAAGAGCCCACCGTACCACTAAGCATCTACCATCAACTACTTGCCGTTCCACCCCACAGACAGGAAAAGGTATATAAAATTATACAGGATATCATTGCTCTCTCAATGAACTGCAAGACATGAGTCTGACAGCATGCGTACAAACCGGATAAATTACCGCTTGTATTCTATCAGATATCATGCTATACTTTGAAGCGTTGGATTTCCCATAAATGCTGGAATTCCGGCAAATATACACGTCAGTTCGAGACCTTCCTGACGCTAAACAAAACTAAAGGAGAAAACTGCATATGCAAACACAAAACACACAGGCGGTTTCTGTAAAAGCCGCCCACACTCGTGCGCTCTTCATGGCGCAGGCAAGTATGACCGCCGCTCTCTACATCGTATTGACCTTTATCGCAAACGCCTTCGGGCTGGCCAATTACGCTGTCCAGGTCCGCTTCTCAGAAGCACTCACTGTATTACCCTATTTTACACCCGCCGCCATTCCGGGACTGTTTATCGGATGCCTTTTAAGCAACATCCTGACAGGCTGCGCCCTGCCCGATATTATTTTCGGCAGCTTTGCCACGCTTCTTGGCGCGCTTGGCACCTATGCTTTGCGTAAATGGAAATGGTGTGCGCCTGTCTGCCCCATTATCGCAAATACAGTTATCGTACCGCTTGTACTGGTCTACGGCTACGGCCTGCTGATCGAGGGCATGTCCCTGATACAGTGTCTCGGCTTCTACTGTCTGACCGTTGGTGCAGGGGAAGTGATATCCTGCGGGATTCTGGGTATGATACTGCTGACAGCGCTGCAGAAATATGGCAATCGGCTGTTTGTGAAATAATACGTGATTCGGCTTCATGTATGTGAAACGACAAACCCTGCAGACAAGTTGATCTGTCTGCAGGGTTCTTTTTATGCCACTTCTTCTCTTTTTGACTTAAACAGGATTCCCGTATACGCCTCCGGAAGCAGCGCATTCTGATCCGGCACCGGATTCGGCTGTTCTGGGGCACCCGCTCCACCGGACTGGTACGGTATAACCGTGACCGCGAAAGTCGCAACAGGCTCTTTTGTGACCGTCGATGTGGCCGTCACCGTAAAGGTTCCCGTTCTCGTTGTCGTAAGCTGCATTTCATAGCTGGAAGAGGAAGCTTTGACGGACGCCGCCTTCTTATCTCCTGAAGAGATAGCCCATTTCAGTTTATCAGTCTCCAGCGTTCTCGCCAGATTGCTGATCTGCGCCATAAATACATAAGTTCCATTGTTCTCCAGTTTAATGCCGTTTTCCGATTCATAAACGATCCGGGTCCCGGCGGCATTCGGGTTCGCACGCAGCTCGTCGAGACTGACGTAATTGACAGCAATGCTTCCTGCCGAGTCAAGCAGAGGTTTCTTTGTCGTAAATTTCTTGGCTTTACTGTCCATCTCGCTCTTCTTATCGCCCGCGTTAAAGTGCGCCGTGATCACAGCTTCATACGCCTTATTACTGGACAGGCCCTCGACCTCACATATCCAGCTCTTGTCCGGTACACTCTCTTTAAACGTACAGCTATAAGGATTTCCGGCCGTTTTCTGTGCTGCTGCCTCCACAGTTTCCCCGGTGACTTTATCCGTAATGCGCAGCGTATAATATCTGCTGTTTTCCTGTATTGCCGTCACCGCCGGACTCGGCTTAAATTCGATCTGCGCCGACGTATCCCTGACAGTAATCTTCCCGATGGAGGCCGCCGCCATATCCTTAATCTGGATTTTTGCCTTTGCCGTAGAATCGCCCATCTTAAAAGGCACTTCTATTTTATTTCCGCTCTTACCGTCAATCAGAGCTGCCGCTGTGATGACAGCATCCCGCGCATTCTGTGTTTGTGAACCCTCTGTCTCCGGATAGGTAACGGCAAAGCAGCCGCTGTCAGTAATCGCCTTCACGACGGCCGTGAAGTCAACTCCATCCAGATTTATTCCTGCTGCCGTCCCCTTCAGATCCGTGCCGATCAGTTCCTTAACGGGAACACTCTGCCCAATTGTAAGCGTCGTTGACTTATCCTTAAGCAGGGCAGGCGCCTTTACCACTCTGACAATAATCTGCTCTGAGGTACGCTGCGTCCCGGAAGCATCTTTCCCGACAACCGTGAGGACCGCATCCCCCACCTGATTCCCATAACTTAGCGCAGCCGGAGCATCCTTCGTCGTAGTCACCTTCACAGCACTCTTATTGCTGCTGGTAAACTTCGCACTTGTAAATACCGGGTCTGACGATATTTCCTTATCTTCACCATCCAGAAATACATAGGAGAGTTCCACCGGCTCTTCCCTGTTAAGGTCCGTCACCACATATACCGAACCATCATTTCCTTCCGCCTTGCTGGAAATAACCGTTCCGTCAGCCCGTTTCAATTTCAGCCGGATCGAATCGAATATCAGCTTCTTAGTCGTAATTTTATCGTTTGCCACTCCGGAAAACACCACCGTAGATGCCGCGGTCTTCGAGACATTTCTCACATAAACGACATACTCTGTCTCCGCCTGCATTCCTTCCAGTTTTACACTGCTGTCCTTTGCCGGCACCGACGCCGCCGACCAGCTTCCCGTCCCCAGAATTCCTTTTAGTTTATCCAGTTTCGCCGATTTTTCACTGTCTTCCAATAGGGCAAAGGCCGTCTCATCCATCCCCGCCTCTTTCATGGCATTTTCTACCACGTTCTTCCATTCTTTCTTATTTGTGCCAAAAACCGACTCCCTATACGGAATTGCATAAACTTCCGTATACTGTCCCGTCGTATTTGCTTTCCAGCTCACGGTAACATTGTTGTCTTTAATGGAAGCAACCTTAATGCCTGCAGGCGCAGGCAGCTCTTTTACTGTAATCTTAGCAGTTTTTGTGATGACATTACCAGCTTTGTCCACCGCCGACACCGTAATATTCGCCGTTCCCGGTTTCAGCGCCTTTAAGACACCCGTTATTCTGTTTACCGCGACCACATCCGCCGCGTCAGTCGTATAGAATACCTGAATTTCATCCTGCTCATATTTCTTTTTAAATGTAATATGGATATTCTGGCTCTGCCCTACATACATTGTAGACACCAGACCGTTAAAGGCAATCGATCCCGGCAGAAGCGCATTCTCACTGCGCACTTCCAACGTGCTTTCCGCAGGAACTGACACCGTCAGGTTCTGCACAAAAGCTAAAGGATCGGAGCCTCCCCATTTAACCGTAAAACACCTGTTAAAGCTCTTTTCCACCGGCATGGCAAGAAAGATTTCAGACTTATCCGCCGCCGTCTCCATATAGCAGCCGGCAGCCTCGTTCCAGCCCTCCGCCAGCGTCTGCACAGCCCTCGCCGCACTGTCATCCACCGTAACTGCAAGCGTTTCCGCCATCACCGTAGCCTTCACAGATTCCGGCCTTTCCATCCGCAGAACAATATAATTGCCTTTCTGCTCCTGGTCTCCCTCCTTCCATTTTACATGGTCAGAGTATGCCACCGCCTCATAAGCTACGTCAATCGTCTTTCCATCGCCGGACTTTTTCACAATCGGCGCGGAAAGTTCAATGCCATATTTATTTACTTCTTTTATGGTTCCGCTGCTCTCCGTCTGACTTTCCTTTTTCAGGCCGGAAAGGTCAAGATCATACACCATCCCGTCATATTTGGACTCTTCCCCCTCCCCGTCGTAATCGACATGGATCTTCATACCGGGATTCTGGCTGACGTTCACGATCATCTTCACCGGTCCCGCCGCCAGGTCGGCTTTCGCATAAGATACTTCTTTCCGTTCCTTCAGAGGGTTAGAATAGCTGACCGTAAGTTTTCCGTCCTCTTTAAACTTTGACGCATCCACCGCAAGTTTCAGGGACAGGAAATAGCCGGATGTCGGCATATTCTTGTCCTCCTCATACCCAAGATACCTGCTGCATCCTTCCAGGTATTTAACTGTTCCCGACGCCTTAACCGCCGCGCCGTTAATCTTATAGTCCACTGTCATCCGATCAGCTGCCGCTGCTGTCAAATTCCCGTCAATCGCCTGTATCTCCTCCGCCGTAAGACCCGACGCCGCTTCCAGGCTGCTTACCTGTATCTCCGCTCCGGCATAGGACGCCTTCGGAATCTTCGATATGTATTCCTTCTGGAAATTCTCTGTAAGATATTGCGACTGCAGAGTGGCCGGTTTAAAATCGTTTGTTCCCTTCAACAGTACGCCCGCATTGGTATCCACATAATACCAGTTATCCCCCATCTGCACGATATTGTATGTATGCGCGTTGGCATCCATCCCCATCAGGACTCTGCAGGGTATGCCGAGTTCCCTCACCAGCCTGTAAAATAACAGCGCGTAGCCCTGACAGGTGGCCTGCCCGTTGATCAGCGCGGAGTAGCAGGTGTGATAGATTGGCGTCGGCGTTCCGGTATACCTCACATGCCCTCTGACATAGTCGTATGCCGCCTTGACCTTCGCAAAGTCGCTGGCGTTCCGATAGCTGTACAATGCGCCGCCTTCCGTATAAATAAGCTCGTTTATCTTCTGGTCTACCTGGTCTTCCTGTGCCCTTGTCGTGATAAATTGGGGCGTAATTGTATATCTCATGAAACAAACATTATTGAACCCCCAGGTGTCGCCCCCCGTCTCCATCCATGTCCCGGAATACTCCTCCGAGTCAGGGTCTCCGATGGCAAGATCCAGATAATCCCCCTCCCAGGGTTTCATTCCTTCCCGCTCCCTATGGAAATCAAAGACATCCTCAAAGTCGTAGTCCGGATAGTCGGATTCAGAGGGTATTTTCCACCAGTCAGCCGACCCCCCTATGGCACGAAAAACAGCGTCTTTACGGGCGACCATCGTGTCACGTATTGCCTGGCAGAGCGCCTCCTTTGAGGTATACAGTCCCTCCACCTCGATCGGCTCGTCGCTCCCGTCTCCCGGCACAATATGGACCGGAATCTGCCATACAAAAGATCCTACCCCTGATTTATCCAACCAAAATACGAGATAATAGGTATCGCCGCTGGCAGAGCCGGGCAGCGCTTTCATATACACATGGGAATCCTTTACTTCCTCTTCGCCCATCTCCGGGAGAACCGTAACCTTGTCATCCCCCAAACGGTCAAAATCGTCTGTATATTGTTCTCTGATCTGTTTTCCTGTATAAGACTGTCTGCACAGATACCATACAGCATCGCAATTTCCCGTTACCGGCTCCGACGTGCCATCCGCCTTGATGCCGGCGACCCGCAGGGATGTCACCTTGCCTTCCGTTAAAGTCAGTTCGTCCAATCGGTTTCCAGCATCGTCCGTCACACAGGCTCCGATATATCCATCATCTCCAGGTTCGTCACTTATAAACAGGGGATATGCCTCTCTGCAGTAATAGGCATCCTTATTGCTGACCGCATCAGAAAGCACGCTCTCATAAAGTTCGGCATCTCCTGCAGAACCGCCATATTCGTTCTTCTCAGTTCTGTAATATACAACACTGACCTTGTAATAATAGGTCTTATTGGCCACTCCTCCTTCGGCTCTTTCCACCGTGTCGTCCAGATACATATAATGACCGCTTTCATCGTTCGACTCCCAAATCTGATCATAGGATCCGTCTTTCGACTCGGACCGATATACCCTGCAGCATTTGAAAACTGCGCTCGCCTGTAATGATGTTTCCTCGTTCCAGGCATACTTCCAGCCTAACCCGACTGCGCCATATTCCTGCCTGAATTTCAGGACTGTAATCATTATGTCTGTTCCACCCTGCGTGATCTCTCCATCCGCCAGCGGTTCCGTCTGCGACATCGTCTCAGACACACCGGCAATATCCTCTTCCGGCGCGGTTTCTTCCAGCACAGTCTCTTCCGGCGCGTCTGTCGGATTTTCCTCCGCACCCGGATCCTGCTCCTTTTCTTCTCCTGGCTCTTCCGCAGGCGGCTGCTGTGTGCCTTCCGTCTGCTCGTCCCCGGTGCCGCCGTCCAGTTTCTCCGATGGTTTCTCCGGCGCCTGACCTTCGGATATCCCTTCCTTCGGAGTCTCCGCCGCTTTATCTGAGGTGTCATCCTCCGCAGGCACCTGATTCTTGTCTCCGGCAGCCGGGTCTCCCACCAGTGTTTCCGGCTCAGACTCCACCGTATTCACTGCCGATAACTCCGTTTCAGACGCAGACGCCACTGCGGTGCTCTCCACAATCATGCAGGCAGCCAGCAGCATCGCAAAAATACGCCTTTTTCTCATCCTTCTTTTCCTCCTTCTCACTCTTTAAAGATTCCTTCAAAATATTCCTTCACCTGAAACAGATCCTCAAACACCACCTCGCTCAAAGCCCGCATCTCCTCCGTCGCCGGCATCAGATCCGGCACCATGACAGGACGCATCCCCGCGCTGTGCGCCGAGCGTATACCGTTGTAGGAATCCTCTATTGCATATGTATTTTCGGGCAGAGCGCCCATGCGCTCACAGGTCATCAGATAGATGTCCGGGGCCGGCTTACTGTTTTTTAGCAGGTCGCCGCCCACCACCACCTGAAAATAATCATAAAGCCCTGCCGCCTTCATCTCCCGCGTGACAACGGCAAGCCGGGTGGAGGAGGCCAGCCCCAGAGGAACCCTGCTTTCTGACAGATATTTCAACACTTCCACAGCTCCCGGTTTCACGGGAATTCCCTCTTTGCTCTCAATCTCATGGAACAGCACGGAACTTTCCTCACTGAATTTCTCATAGGGGAAATCCTTTCCGTAATGCCCTGAGACAATCTCCTGCGTGCGAACCTTATTCGTCCCGATGCACTGCACGAACACCTCCCGTATCCCCGGGATTCCATGTCTTTCACCAACGCGTTCCCAGCAGTCCAAAACCAGCCTTTCCGTGTCAAAAATAGTGCCGTCCATGTCAAAAATCACCGAGATATCCGATTGCCGCATACGCGCCTCCTTTGTCCCTACTCTTTTCTGATATAGGCAATAAACTGGTTGCCGTTCTCCTCAAGCCACTCCGTAGAATCGTTCATCCCTCTCTTTTCCAGCGTCCCTGCCACCGGATCCATGACCACGATATTCAGCTCGTTAAAGCCTGTAATCAGCACCGCGTTGCCGTCCGCCAGTGTGGCCAGCACCGGAATGTCCTTATTCACATAGTACAGAACCGCGTCAAGACTGCATCCTGACAGATCAAGCACCGTACAGTCCTGCAGATCGCTTTCCAGAATATCCATCACCGTGTCTCCCTGATTCAGACGCCTCTGCGTGTTTCTGGAAATTCCTTCATATTTTAAAATCGTATTGAGGCAGACCGCCAGGGAACTCTCTGACTCCGTCACCTCATTCTCGGTAATCGCCATAATCTGGTTTCGCGTGCTTCTGGTTTCCCTGCGCCATACATAATCCCCGTCATCATCCACCACCACACCGGCCACGCGGTACGCCAGTTCTACCGCCCTTCCGGGATTGATATACAGGTTCTCTATGCCGTTCTTTCCATACACATAGAAATATTCCTCCGAGGAGCCATCCCCCAGCTCTCCCACGGAGCGGCTGCCCTCAAACAAAATCTCTTTCGGCGTCAGGTGCTTTAACCCCTTGGCATTTATCTCATCCTTAACCGTAATCTGACAGATGGTTTCATAGGTTTCCGTAACCACGAAACTCAACACATTATTGCCGCTCCTGACTTCCTCCGTATTCATAATCTGGTCATCCTGGGTAGGCACATAGCTTCCGCTCTCCTCATCATACACAACCCTTGAAAGTGTGAGCTGGTTCTCCTCAATCTCGCTTTCCACCACAAAGACATTATCCTTTTGATATGTCTTAAGAACACTGCCATCGTCGCTCTGGATTTTCAGACAGTACATGGGGAAAGTCGTAATGCCTGTACTGTTTTCCCGGATATCCCGTTTTTTGGCAAGCCCGTAAATCAGGTCCTCTTCCATAAAACCGACCACTGAGATATACTCATCAGCGCCTGCGCCGATCTTCGTCTGCATCTGTGTATTCAGATTCATCAGAATGAGATCGGTAGCCGCATAGAGATCGCTTCCCTCCTGCCAGACAAGCATTTTATTGGATTCAGACACATGATAACCTCCCTCTTTCAGCCCCGTCACCACCGTCTGGATCGAAAGCGTGCGGACATCCACCGCATACACGCTGCCATCCAGCATAAAATAGTAAATGCCTGTCCTGCTCAGATAGGAGAGTTCTTCAATATCCGTTTTCAAGAGCTCATACGATTTGTCGTAGGGGATATACGTCATCTCCTCCACCGTATTCGTTATGCTGTTATAGGCATAGAGCGCCACACCCACGCAGCCCTCATGCCGTCCCCTGTTCATATATCCGTAGACCAGAAACAGGATATTCCCCGTCTCGTCCACCGTCAGCACCCGGATGTCATGCCTGTCGTAAGCGCTCCTTGCATCCATCAGTTCTTCCTTGTTGCCATAAAAGCTGAACAGCCTTGCCAGCTTGTTGTCCGTCACATTATAGCTGTAGAGCTTATCCGCCACTGTAAAGGCAAATACGTTGCCTCCGTCACTCTCCTTAAGCTCCACCTCTTCCCCTGTAATGCCCAGCACGATCTTGTCATTGATAAAGACGTCGGACTCCTCATCAAAAACCTGCTCCATCGTTCTTTCAAAGTCGAGCAGATACATTCGGTCCGGCGTGTAGCGGATTCTGTAAAATTCGTTTACCCGGAAGTATTCCGTTTCTTTGCCATCCTTAATGCTCACCAGATATTCCAGATTAAAAGAACCTGTCTGCTCCGCCAACTCCCTGATAATAATGCGCGGATCGTCCACCCTCCTCACCGGCAGATCGCCCCACGTCACCTGGCTGAAGCTGGAATGGATCGTCACTTTGTGAAAAGTGGTGTTATCTCCCTCCGCATTGGATTCCAGATACTTTGTCAGCTCTGCCGCCGCTTCCTTATCGAAAGTGCGCTCGTGAAAGTCCATGATATAATCCAGCTTTTCCCGGACATGAAGTGACTCACTTAAAACAATTCTTGAATAATATCTGATCGGCGTACCGTTTTCCGGGGTCACCAGAAAAACCAGCATATATTCCGTGTCATTTTCTATCAGGTCTTTCAGTGTGATGGAAAAGGATATCTCGTCCTCCTCTGTTTCATAATTTTCCACCTGGGTGCTCTCCACCAGCCGTTCTCCGTCAAGGCTTCTCACCTCGAAAGAAATAGTGTCAATGCCACGCCCATAGGTATTTATCCTTACATCTATCTTTCTGTCCTCACCAACAGGCTGGAGGTTGTCCCGCAGATAGGCGCACTTCATACTCTGGGCATAGCCATGCAGACTACCCACCCTGTACGCGCCCACGTTCATGGACAGCACAGGGTAAGTCGCCTCCCCCATCTCGGTCGTCATATCCGTATTTCCCTGATTCATTACCCTGCTCAAAATCATCAGCGCAAGCGCAAAAATGCACCCCAGAAGCAGGCCCTTTATGATAGCTCTCTTCATGTATTTTCAATTCCCCTGTCAAAACTTTAAAATGCCGTTCTGATTCATATGGCGCTTCTTATAAATCTCATAGCAAAGGAGCACCTGAATAAACTCCGCAGTCTGATCCCAGTCCTGTTCCTTCCCGGGCACTGACTCCGCGTTCCCTTCTTGTTTTAATTTATCCAAAACGACCTGTGTCAGCCGGTAAATCTGCCACCTGTCAGGATACTCGTCATAAATCATACTGCCTTCATAGTCTAACCGATCCAGAATCCCTGCAATCACCTTCTGATATTTCTTCGCCTCCATCGGATACATTTCCTGCAGATATTCCAGATCCCGTGTCACCGTATCCTGCTCCTGATAAAAGAGCGGCATCGGATAAGCCATGTAAAACGGTAAAATTCTCGATTGTCTCATACACTCACCATGATAATCAGTCGCTTTATTTTATCATATGGCGAGGCGTCCGAAATGTGAAAATCACTGTCGGCGCTTCAGTCTAAAGCTGCCCACAAGGTGTTTGAGCATCTCCGCCTGCCCGGACAGCTCCTGGCTGGTAGCGGCGCTTTCCTGCGCAGTAGCAGAATTATTCTGTACGACGCCGGATATCTGTTCAATCCCTGTTGCAACCTGTTCGATTGCATCCGTCTGGTCCTCCACGGCTTTCGCCACCTGCTCCATCTGCTCCACCGCCTGACTGGCAAGTTCCACCGCCGTAGTCACCGAGCCGGTCACTTTTTCCACAACCTGACTGCCATCTTCCACTGCCTTCACAGAACGTCCGATCAGCT
This sequence comes from Lachnospiraceae bacterium UBA7143, assembly GCA_002491905.1. Lineage (GTDB taxonomy): Bacteria > Bacillota > Clostridia > Lachnospirales > Lachnospiraceae > UBA3282. The sequence continues at coordinate 30,630 of DKWV01000056.1, forward strand.
CCTGTGTCGCTTTCGCCGCCTGATCTGACCTGATCGCCAGATTTCTTACTTCTTCCGCCACCACGGCAAAACCTTTTCCGCTCTCCCCTGCGCGGGCAGCTTCTACCGAAGCATTGATTGCCAGAATATTGGTCTGGAAAGCAATATTTTCAATGGTGTCTATGATGCGGCTGATCTCGCCTGAAGATTCCGTGATTTGACTCATAGCCTGATTCAGGTTGTCAATGTACTCACCGCTCTCCTGAAGCTTTCCGCCCGCCACGTTCACTACATCTTTTGCCTGCCCTGTAAGCTGCGCAATTTCCTTTGCCTCTGCACTCATGTCAGAGATGGTGCCGGAAAGTTCCTCAACCGCTTCCGTCTGCTCCAGCGCTCCCTGGGACAGAACAGAGGCAGTGGAAGCCACCTGTTCAGAACCTGTTGAAACCCTGTTGGATGCGGAGATAATACCCGCCATAGTACTGTTTAGTTTTTCACTGATGACGCGCAGGGACTCCCACAAAACAGCAAAATCCCCAGGGTAACACTGTTCGGAGACCTCCCGGCTTAAGTCTCCGTCCGCTATCGCGCCAAGAACACCCTCCATCTCATGTACAATTTCACCGAAGTCTTTCACCAGCTGCGCGGTCGAGTCCGCCAGTGTCCTTGTCTCGTCCCTGCCCTTTACCTGCGGGATCGGGCTCTTCAGATCTCCCTGCGACAAAGTCAAAAGACGGTTGGCGCATTTCACGACAGGAGCGGCGATAGAATGACTGACTTTCAACGAAATAACAATCACTATAATACATACAGCCACACAGATTATAATTTGAAGAAGATTCCCGTAATCCGCGGGGCGCATAAATTCATCCTCGTCGATTGTCACCGCGATGGACCATCCGTCCGTACCCGAAATAGGAGCATAGCTCTGGATATTGTTAGACTGATCTTCCGCATAATAGAACCGCTCCACACCGACTTCTCCCGCCACCATTCTTCTCTCGATAGCCGCCACCGTCTGCAGACCCTCATTGCCGGGATCGGCTGCCGCCTGCTGCATGACATTTTCCCGGCTCATCACCGACTCCTGATCCACATAGGCAATGGTGGTGCCATCCTTGTCCAGAATATAAGCCTCTCCTTCCTCGCCGATCTGCAATCCGTCGATAATCGACTGTAAAATATAGGTATCACACTGAAAATAGAGCACGCCCTTCACAACATCGCCATCCCGGACCGGCGCGGCAACCATCAGGTAGATATCACTGCCGTCTATGTAAGGCGTAGACATATAGCTGCTTCCCTGAATGGCCGCCTGAAAGAAAGGCTCTCCTGAAATATCCACCTCATGGGCCGCATCATATCCGTTCGTATCGGCCATTCCTCCCATACGCATATGGTATGCATCCGCTTTTGTCTGAATAAAGGCCTGCTTTTCCTCCGCAGGGATACTTTCATCCACAAGAATCGGATTAGATGCCATTTCCGAAATGGTCAGCGTATATGTGGAAATCATATTTTCCGCCGCAAGAGCAGCAAGCTCTGCCGTCTCCAAAAGATTTTTCTCAAGTGCGGAAGTCGTGGAATATCTGGTCACCAATGTTCCCATAGTTCCGGCAATCAGGGAAACACAGATTGTCGCCAGCACCACCATGACAATAATTTTCGTCTGTATTTTTTTCATCGCCTCGGTTCCGGGCCTGTCGCATCCTAAGCCCGCTCCTCCCCTTTCATTCGTTCCTGTGCATAAGCAGGGGAACGAATCTCTCCATCCCCCTGTCCTAAAATACCGCTATTTGTGCACTGTCTCTATCCTCGCCACAGCTCTCTTTAAGGACATCTCCGCCCTTCGCAAATCCGTTCCCGGCGCATGTTCCCTGATACGCTCCTCGGCGCGGGATTTGGATTCCTCCGCACGCTCCACGTCAATCTCTTCGGGCCATTCTATAATCTCGGCAAGCACCGTGACCTGATCCGGCAGGACCTCGGCAAACCCCGCATGCAGAGCCGCCTCTGACACTTCCTGGTCCTTCGTGATCGTGAGGATTCCGGGCGCGATAATCATTGTCATCGGGATATGTTCCTTATATATGCCGACCTCGCCCTCGACCGTGTTAAACTCCACCATAGACACCTCGTCCTCGAAGAAGACTCTGTCCGGTGTGATGATCTTTAAAGTAAAATTTCTGCTATCCTCAGCCATATATTTACCTCTTTACTTTTTCATGCGGTCAACCACATCGTCGATGCTTCCCGCATTCAGGAAATAGCTTTCCGGGATGTCGTCGTGTTTGCCGTCCAGAATCTCCTTGAAGCCGCGGATGGTTTCGGAAATCGGCACATACTTGCCGTTCATTCCGGTAAACTGCTCCGCCACGTGGAAAGGCTGGGAGAGGAATCTCTGTATTCTTCTTGCGCGGGCAACCACAAGCTTATCCTCCTCGGAAAGTTCGTCCATACCGAGGATGGCGATGATATCCTGCAGCTCCTTATACTTCTGCAGAATCTCCTGCACGCCTCTGGCCACCTGGTAATGCTCCTCCCCGACAATTCTGGGATCCAGGATTCTGGAGGAGGATTCAAGCGGGTCAACCGCCGGATAAATACCTAACTCCACAATGGAGCGCGAAAGCGTTGTGGTTGCATCCAGATGCGCGAACGTCGTTGCCGGAGCCGGGTCAGTCAGGTCATCCGCAGGCACATACACCGCCTGAACGGATGTGATGGAACCGCTCTTCGTGGAAGTGATACGCTCCTGCAAAGCGCCCATCTCCGTCTGCAGCGTAGGCTGGTAACCCACGGCGGAAGGCATACGGCCCAACAACGCGGACACCTCGGAACCTGCCTGTGTAAAGCGGAAAATATTATCAATGAAAAGCAGCACGTCCTTGCCGCCCTTGTCACGGAAGTACTCCGCCATCGTAAGTCCTGTCAGACCCACTCTCATTCTTGCCCCGGGCGGCTCGTTCATCTGTCCGAACACCATCGTCGTCTTGTCGATAACGCCCGATTCCTCCATCTCGTGATAGAGATCATTACCCTCTCTGGTACGCTCGCCCACACCGGTAAATACGGAGTAGCCGCTGTGCTCTGTCGCAATATTGCGGATCAGTTCCTGAATCAGCACCGTCTTGCCTACACCTGCACCGCCGAACAGTCCGATCTTACCGCCCTTCTGGTAAGGGCAGAGCAGGTCAACGACCTTGATACCCGTCTCCAGAAGCTCCTGCGCCGTGGACTGTTCCTCGAATGTCGGAGCCTGCCTGTGGATAGGCTCATATTCCACATCCGTGGGGGCGGGCTTATTGTCGATCGGTTCTCCCAGAACGTTAAAGATACGTCCCAGCGTATTTTCTCCGACAGGAACCGTGATGGGAGCGCCTGTTGCAATCGCATCCATACCTCTCACAAGTCCATCTGTAGGACCCATAGAGATACATCTGACGGTATCGTCACCCAGATGCTGTGCAACCTCCACAGTCAGCTCTCCGCCGTCCTTAAGCGGGATTCTGATTGCGTCATTAATCTCCGGCAGGCTGCCTGTCGAAAATTTAATGTCAAGCACGGCACCGATGATCTGAGTGATCTTTCCAAGATTTTCACTTGTTTTTCCTTCTGCCATCTCTTTTTCCTTTCACTCGTGTTAATTTTCTGTTCAGCCCACTCTGGCTGAACCGGTATTACGAAATCGCATTCGCACCTGCGATAATTTCTGTTAACTCCTGCGTAATAGATCCCTGACGCGCTCTGTTATACATCAGCGATAAGTGATCTATCATTTCCTCAGCATTGCTCGTTGCGGAATCCATCGCCTGCATTCTCGCACCGTTTTCACTCGCAACCGCTTCTACCAGACCACCGTAAATCAGGCTGGTGACATATTTCGGAATGATCATGTTCAGCGCTTCGTCGTCCTCCGGCTCGAAGTTCATCAGCGCCTTGCTGCCTGTGCCCTGCGTCTCCTCCGAAGCATTCTGCACCGGTTCCACGGGAAGAAGTTTAAGAAGTGTCGGCACATGAACCACCGTATTCTTAAATCCCGTATAGGCGAGATAAATCTCACCGATCTCCCCCGCAGCAAAGGAGGCAAGTAGCCTCTCGCACAGGGCCATCGCGTCCACATAGGACGGTTCCTCGATAATGTCGGAATCCTCCTCCACGATCTCATAACCGCCTCGGTTCAGGGCGTCTCTGCCCTTCTTGCCAATAGCGTAGATCCGCAGATCTTCCTTCTTAAAATCGCCCTTTGTGATCAGTTTCACAATATTCGAATTGTAACCGCCCGCAAGCCCCCTGTTGGAGGTAATCACGACCACGGCCTTCTTCTGCGACTCCCCCGCCGTCAGATAGGGGTGATTTAAGTTGCCGGTCTTAGCCAGCATGGAAGTCACCGTCTCATACATGCAGTTAAAATATGCCTTTGACTGTTCTGCGCGCTGTTTCGCCCTCTGCAGTTTAACGGTAGAAACGAGTTTCATAGCCTTGGTAATCTGCTGTGTACTCTGAATACTGCCTTTGCGCCTTTTAATGTCTCTCATTGAGGCCATAGCGTCACACCCTTTCTACGCTTACTTAAACTGCGCCTTGAACTCTTCAATGGCTTTCTTAAGCTTCGCATCCGTCTCGTCGTTAATTTCCTTATTCTGCGCGATTGCATTCGGTACTTCTGGATACTTCGTGTCGAGGAACTCAAAGAACTCCGACTCGAATCTGGTGATATCCTCAACCGCAACGTCAAGCAGGTACTTGTTCGTCACCACATAGATGATGATAACCTGATACTGTACCGGCATCGGCTTGTACTGGGGCTGTTTCAGTACTTCCTTGATTCTTTCGCCCTGTGCCAGTTTCTCCTTGGTATCGGCGTCAAGTTCAGAACCAAACTGGGAGAACGCTGCCAGCTCCCTGTACTGCGCAAGCTCTGTACGGATGGGCGCCGCAATCTTCTTCATCGCCTTGATCTGTGCCGCACCACCCACACGGGACACGGAAAGACCCGCGTTTACTGCCGGGCGGAAACCGGAGTTGAACATCTCTGTCTCCAGATAAATCTGTCCGTCAGTAATAGAGATAACGTTGGTAGGAATGTAAGCCGACACATCGCCCGCCTGCGTCTCGATGATCGGAAGCGCCGTCAGCGAACCGCCGCCGTACTCTTCGCTCATTCTCGCCGCACGCTCCAGCAGTCTGGAGTGCAGATAGAATACGTCACCGGGATACGCCTCACGCCCCGGCGGTCTCTTTAAGAGCAGGGAGAGTGTACGGTATGCAGCGGCCTGTTTGCTCAGGTCGTCATAAACCACCAGCACATCCTCGCCGTTCTCCATCCACTCCTCACCGATCGCACAGCCGGAATACGGTGCAATGTACTGTAAGGGCGCCGTCTCGCTGGCCGTCGCGGCAACTACGGTAGTGTACGCCATCGCGCCGTACTCTGTCAAAGTTTTCACAATCGAAGCGACAGTGGAGGCTTTCTGTCCGATGGCCACATAGATGCACTTCACACCCTGTCCCTTCTGGTTGATGATCGTATCAATGGCAATCGCCGTCTTACCGGTCTGTCTGTCGCCGATAATCAGCTCACGCTGTCCTCTTCCGATAGGCACCATAGAGTCAATAGCCTTGATACCTGTCTGTAACGGTGTATCCACAGATTTTCTCGTGATAACACCGGATGCAACTCTCTCAATCTTACGATACTTGTCAGTCTGGATCGGACCTTTGCCGTCGATAGGCTGGCCCAGAGCATTTACGACACGTCCGAGCATGCAGTCGCCCGCGGGCACCTCTACCACGCGCCCTGTGGTCTTCACGGTATCTCCCTCGTTGATGTTGTGCTGGTTACCAAACAGAACCGCACCCACATTATCTTCCTCGAGGTTTAAGATCATACCGTAAACTTCGCCGGGGAACTCCAGAAGTTCACCCTGCATTGCATTCTCCAGTCCGTGCACACGAGCGATACCGTCCGCCACCTGGATAACCGTACCCACCTCGGATACTTCCAGCTCGGAGGCGTATCTCTTAATCTGATCCTTAATGACTGAACTGATCTCTTCTGGTCTTAAATTCATGGATCATACGCACCTTTCTTCATAATTTTTATATCTGTACCTTCAACAGATCCTTCTGCAGCTTGCTCAGTTTTGTTCTGATGCTGCTGTCAACAACTCTGTCACCGATTCGGATAACCATACCTCCGATCAGGGAGGCATCCACACCGTAACTGATCTCCATCGACTTATACCGTGTGGTGTCGAGCAGTTTCTTCTCCACTTCCTTACACTGGCTGTCCTTAAGCGGCACGGCCGTTGTCACCGTGGCGATGCCTATTCCCTTATACTCCTTAACCTTAGCGACAAAATATGTCAGAATCTCGTCGATCTCGCTGTAACGGTCTTTTGAGATAATGATAGTGAGAAACCCGAGCAGCTCCTCGGATACCCTGCCCTCAAACACACTTTTGGCAACTTCGATCTTCTCCTCCTTAATGATCTTCGGATGATTCATCAGTTTGCCAAAATCCCCGTTCTCCGCAAGGATTTTCTGAAGCTGGAGGGTTTCTTCCAACAGGATATCTACCTTACCCTCTTCCACCGCAAGTTCGAACAACGCGTCACCGTATGTCTTTGAAATCAGCTTAGCCATGTGCTCTCACCTATTTCCTTAAGCGTCTCTTCCACCAGACTGTCCTGTACAGTGGTGTCTATTGCCGCGTTCACAACCTTGGCAGCCATCATGGATGCCAGCACAACCATCTCGCGCTTCACCTCGTCAGCGGCCTTCTTCTTCTCAAGCTCCGCCTCAACGCCGGCTCTCTCGAGAATCCTTGCCGCCTCCTCCTTCGCGTCCGCCACGATCTTATTTTCATTCGCCAAAGCTTTCTTGCGCGCCTCCGCAAGGATCTCCTCGGCTTCTTTATCTATTTCTTTTAACTTACCTTCGTACTCTTCCTTCAGCGCCCTGGCATTTTCCATGTCGGATGCCGCCGTATCGATCTCGCTCTTGATGCGCTCCTGCCGTTTTTCCATCATCTCCCGCACTGGATTGAACAGAAAATGGGAAGCGATCAGGAAGAGCGCGAATACAGCTATCATCGTCAACACGGAATCCGCGATAAGCTGAAAGTCGAGGTCAAACAACCTCGGCGCCATCTCAGCGGATGCCAGCACTAAACCCGCAACTGTCGTACTCAAGCGTTAACCCTCCTTTCATTGTCCCTCACAAATCCGCACATACACTGCACTGAATGTAAGGGCGCCTAAATTGTGCCATACATCAGTCCCGCCGCGAAGCGTTTCTGAAATGGCCTGATACCATAACTATGACGATACAGAATAGTTACGGAAGGAGCGGCTTAACAAAGAGCAGCAGCATTGCAATCAACAGACCATACAGACCTGTGGTCTCGGCAACGGCCTGCCCAAGCAGCATCGTAGAGGTAACATCAGACTTTGCTCCCGGGTTCCTGCCTACCGCAGCAGCAGCATGTCCCGCCGCAATACCCTGGCCTACACCAGGTCCGATACCTGCGATAACCGCAAGACCCGCGCCGATTGCTGAACATCCTAAGATAAAATTGTTGTTAAATTCTCCCATTTTTGATTTCCTCCTTGATAGTTATATAAAAATAATATTTCTTTACTCCGTCGTACATGCGTCCGTAATGTACGTCATAGTCAGCATACAGAACACATATGTCTGAATCGCGCCCGAGAACAGATCGAAATACACGTGGAGCGCCGCCGGCCAGATAATTGCGATTTTCACCAGGAGCGCATACACCAGAGCCATCATAACCGTGCCTGACAAGACGTTTGCAAACAGACGCAGCGACAAAGAAATCGGCACCGCCACATCACCGATAATATTGATCGGCGCCCAGATCGGCCACGGATCACACAGTCCCTTAATCACGCCTTTCACTTTCTGATACCTGAACTTGTTGAAGTGGATCAGTACAAACGTCATGACACCCATAGGAAATGTCACGCCATAGTCCGCCGTCGGCGGCCTCAAGCCAAACAGTCCCGAAATATTACTCAGCAGGATAAAAATAAATATCGTGCTGATATAGTTGCGGAATTGCGGACTGAATTTCCCCATAACGCCGCCAACCATCTTATCAAGCATCTCCACCACCAGCTCGACAATATTCTGGAAGGTTCCCGGAACATCCGAGGCATGCTTGACGACACGGCCCGCCGCGATGCAGAACCCTATGATCACCAGCATGACAATCAGCACGCACACATGGGTGGTGGTGATCCACACGGTCTGCCCGAAAAGCTCATATGAAAAAACGCCGTGAATCATAAAATCAATATCCGCACCGCCGGACAACATAATTCCCTGTCCCATCTTCTCACCTCCTTCTACACATAATTAAGTAAAAATATATTTAATTATGTAACAGCTGACTGCGCCGTTACAAAGCAGTACCGTCTGAAATCTCCTGCTTGTCCTTTCCTGCGCGGATCCGATGGATCAGCGGATTCAAATAAGCGGACACCTTCATTCCCATATAGCCGCAGAACGCAAAAATCGGATCCGCGAAATCTGTATACATAAGCGCGCCCAGCGCCGCCACCAGAACGGCATAGCGTATAATATTCTGCGCGCTCATGCTCTTCACGGCTTCCTTCTCCGGCAGGTCCAGCCCCCGGTCCAGGGACCACCACATATGGAACGCACCCGCCACGGCCAAGAATACGCCGATCCAGAGTCCTATGCTGTGGGCAGGCTTCCGGGAAAAGAACAGAAGTGCGGCTTCAAAAACAGCGCCGTATGCCAGAATGCCCAGCCAAAGTTCCAAAAGCGTCGGATCAATCTTTCTTTTCATCGTTCTCCCTTATCTGTGTGCTGTGCCTGCGCGTCCTCGCCGGCGTCTCGTAAATCTTTCTCGCGAACCGGAACACGTTGGTAAACCCTGCCAGCGCACCCACGAAAAAAAGCGCCACCATCCAGACATTGGTCCCAAGCTTTCTGTCCAGAAACATCCCCACGAAGGAGCAGAGAAAGATGGGAACAAGCATGTTGACGCCAAACTGTGTGATCATCATTAACGCCTGATAAACAGTTTTATGATACTTCAAAGTACCGCCTTCCCAATCCACAGAATTTCCCTAAAGCCTAACAAGAAAATTATACCCATTTTTGGTACTTTTGTCCACCCCCAGTTCGCCGATGGGCAAAATTTTTGTGGAAACATTGACATTTATCCCCCGGCGGTGTACGTTAATAACAAAGTGAGCAGGATCACTTGCGAGATTCGCTTCGCGGACTCGAAAAACAAGACGGGGGACAAGACATGGCTGATCCGATTCTTTACCGCAAGAGACTGATTCCGGAGGAATGCGTCCTGTTAAAAGACGACAGGCTTCTTTACCGTGATGAAGAGATTATCGTGACAGCCTGGAACACTCTGAAACCCCGCAAAGATCTGCATCATGGCCGCTCCTGTTACTATCTGCAGGAGGGCATAAAAGTGAGCCGTTTCTATAGCGAAAACGGCTCTCTTCTGTACTGGTACTGTGATATTGTGGATTACGACTACAACGTGGAAACCGATACATATGTCATTACCGATCTTCTGGCGGACGTCATCATCTACCCCGACGGCTTTGTAAAGGTCGTTGACATCGACGAGTTGGCCACCGCCAAAGAGGAGGGGCTTCTTAACGACGCCATGCTGAAAAAAGCGCTTCTGACCCTCAACCACCTCCTGCAGGTGATTTACGACGGCGGGTTTGAGAAACTGCAGGAGCCGCTGGAGAAGTATCGTTAATCCGCCGTGCAGATTCGCAAAACCGCCGCTCCGCGGCTATCTTTTGCTCATCCCGGGCTTTCGCTATGTTGCCCCGCCGTGCCGATTCGCAAAACCGCCGCTCCGCGGCTATCTTTTTGCTCATCTCGGGCTTTCGCCCTATGAATGTAGGGGAAAATGCCCGTCTGAAAGTAAACTTTCCTCCGTGCACTTTCCCCTACATTCGCACGGCTCAATGCTTAATAGAAGATATGCCCCCCAATTCTGTATCTTGGCTCTATTCCGTCCACGGGGGTTCTGAAATAAACACAGTTGCTCACGTTGGTAGTGCCGCCCATGACTTCGTCGGCAGCCTGGTAGCAGCTGCCCGTCGCCCTGCCCTCCGCAAGCGCCAGAGCGAGGCGTCCGCTGGCCACGGGAGAAAACTGTCCCGACTGATAGATCACTCCAGTCACCGTATCAGGGTATACGGAACTCAGCACTCTGTTAATCACCACTGAACCGACGGCCACCTGTCCGCTGTAGGACTCGCCGCCCGCCTCACAGTAAATCAGATTCGCCAGAAGATACCTGTCCCCCTCGGCGAAACTCACCTCGGAAATATCGCGCCAGCTTGACTGGGCAGCCAGTTCAGCCATACGGAGTTCCTCCGCAAGCTTTGCGCGGAGAGCGGAAAGCTCCTCCTCCTGTTCCTTGAGCTGCTGCTCGTAAGCAAGTGCCGCCGCCTCGGCCTCGGAAATCTGGTTTGCCGTCGCGTTCAGATTGCTGGAAGTCTGGCTGACAAGCCCGGAAACACGACCCTGCTCCGCCACAACCTGCACCCTGTATTCACCCAGCTCTTCCCTGTTTTTCTCCTGCTCCTTTTTTGCGAGCTCCAGTTCCGCCTGCTTCTGCTCCATAGCTGCCTGCGCGGCTTTATACTCGTCCAGCACCTTCCTCTGATAGGCGGAAAGCTGCTCAATATATTCGTTTTTATTGAGAAAGTCAGACAGGCTCCCCGATGAAAAAAACAGCTCCATGTAAAGATTGCTGCTGCGCTCATAGGTAAACTGAATCTGCCTTTTCATGGTGGCATACTGCTCGTCCTTTAGCGCAATCGCCTCCGCCAGTTCCTCCTCCACCTGGGCAATCTGTTTTTCCAGATCGTCAATCTCCTCTTCCTTGTCGGCGATCTGTTCCTCCAGCTCGTTTAAGTTGTTACTCACCTGGGTAAGCTCCGTATTCAGCGTAGAAAGAGCCCCCTGCAGGGAGCTGTGCTGCTCGTTCAGCCCCTCCAGTTTTTCTTCCGTCTCATCCAGCTTTCCTTCCGTCTCTTCCCGCTGCTGCTCCGCCTCCCTGATCTGCTGTCTGGTCTCCTCCGTAGCCTGCACAGAAAGCGGCATCATACCGCAGAGCAGAACAAGTGCCAGACATACAGCCGGCCTTCGTCTCATTTCCATATCCTTCTCCCGACCCGGACATCTCTGCCAACCCATACAGGAAATGCCCGTTTTGCGGTATTTCTAACAGTTCTCTATCAAAGCCACACGCCGCTCATGCCTCTCCCCGTGGGAAAAAGGCGTGTCCAGAAAAATATCCACGATATTAAGCGCTACCGCCTCCCCGATAATCGCCGCACCCATAGCCAGCACGTTGGCGTCATTGTGCTCTCTCGTCAGCCTTGCGGACACCGGATCGCCGCAGAGCGCACAGCGGATCCCCTTCACCTTGTTCGCCGTCATGGATATCCCGATGCCCGTGGTGCAGATCACGATACCCCGGTCACACTCACCCGAGGCTACCGCCTTCGCCACCGCCGCACCGTAAACCGGATAGTCGCAGGAGCTCTTGTCCGGACAGCCAAAATCCTTATACTCCAGCCCCCGTTCCTTCAAATGCGCAATCACCTTCTGTCTCAAATCATATCCGCCGTGGTCACTTCCTATTGCAATCATTTCATCATCCTCCTACCTTTCATATATATTATAATTACGGAGAATGCCTGCATTTTGGCATTCTCCTGTGTGAGACTTAGAAGTTCTTTGCGAAACAGCCTTTGCTGTGAGCATTAGAACTTCTTCTCACACGCCTCACACGTCTATCACTTTATGTCCGGCCGCCTTTAACAGCCGGTTCATCACCGCCTGCGAGACCCCCGCCCCGTCGAAACTCTCCGAGTAAATAAGCTCCACGTCCTCGTCGTCGAACTCACGCAGGATGCGGTACAGCCCCTTCGCCACTGCAGCCGCATCGTTCCTTTTCCCGACGCTGCGCGGCACATCCGCGCGGTAGCCTTCCACCGTTTCATCGGATGCTATAACGCCTGTTTTTCTATTCTCCCGCCGCCCTTCCGAAAGCCGCCCGTTGATATAAGCCGCCACCGCATCTGACGGTCCCCTGACAATCGTCAGTTCGCCTTTCGGCGCGTAATGCCTGTATTTCATGCCCGGCGCTTTGGGAGCCTGTCCACTGTCGACACGGAAAAGCGTCTCGTCCTCCTCCACCTGTCCCAGCACCCGCCGCAGCATCTCCCCAGTAACAAAACCCGGCCGTAAAATCTCCGGCGGATCCACTGTCAGGTCCACGATCGTGGATTCCAGCCCCAGCGTGGCGTCGCCGCCATCCAATATCATCTCTATCCTGCCGCCCAGATCCTGCGCCACATATTCCGCCTTTGTCGGACTCGGCCTGCCCGAGCGGTTGGCGCTTGGTGCGGCCACATACCCGCCCGCCGCCTCAATGAATGACACGGCCACCGGGTCGGACGGCATACGCACCGCCACCGTGTCAAGTCCTCCCGTCGTCTCTCCGGGCACCACATCCGATTTCTCCAGAATCATGGTCAGCGGCCCGGGCCAGAAGGCCTCCGCCAGTTTCTTCGCCGTATCCGGTATCTTTTTCACAATGGCAGACAACGCCTCCATACGCGCGATATGCACAATCAGCGGATTGTCGGACGGCCTGCCCTTTGCCTCGTATATTTTTTTCGAGGACGCCGGGTTTAAGGCATCTCCCCCCAGTCCATAGACCGTTTCCGTGGGGAAGGCTACCAGGCCTCCGTCTCTGATGATCTGTCCCGCCTCCCAAATCAGGCTGTCATCCATATGCTGTTCGTCTATCCGAACTACTTTTGTATCCATTATTTTTCCTTTACATTCAGATATTGCAGAATCGCCAGATGGATCGCCCATGCCGTCTTTTCCTGATACACCTCCGACGAAAGCTTCTGCGCCTCCTCATAGTTGGAAAGGAAACCGCACTCCACAATGACGATGGGCGACGAAGTCTTTTTCAAAAGGTAATAGCTGTCGTTCGCCTTCGCCTGTCTGGCGTTATCCGGGTCAACCTGTTCGGCCAGCACCCGCTGCATACGCTCCGCAATGTCCTTGCTCTCCTCACTGCCCGCATAGTAAAAGACCTGCGCGCCGTGTACATACTCTTCATGGTAGCTGTTCTGGTGGATGCTCACTGTCATAACCGGCTTTTTCTCCTCGATGAGCGCCACGCGGTTTTTCATGTCCTGCACCTTTTTGTTGGAGACATTTTCGTCGTACAGCCCGGCGTCACTCTCCCTGGTCAGCACCACATCCACATCCGCAGCCCCGAGAAATACAGCCAGCTTTTTCGCGATCTTTAAATTGATATCTTTTTCCAGACTGCCGTCCACCCCAACTTTACCGGGATCAGTCCCGCCGTGTCCGGCATCGATAACAACGCAGGGTTTCTCCTTCTCCTCATTCTCCGTCACAACCCGGGTCGAGGTCACCTGTCGTGCCCCGCCCCGCAAGGCAAATCCAAAGGCTGCAAACAGCAGCAGAAACAATCCTATTCTTACAAGTTTATCATATTTTTCCGATTCCACTCTCTTCCCCTATGCCAAGGCACCTTCCGACTGTCTTTGTGCATATATATGAGGAAAGAATCCAAAAAAGAAGATCAGTTCATATATTCCTCTATCACATCCCAGACGTCCGCCGTCTCAAAACCGAGCCGCCACGCCGCCACGCCCGCAATGTCATACTTTTCCATGATGTTCAGTTTCACCTTGATGGACTCCGCATCCTCCAGCCACACCTGACACAATCTGTCGCCGTCCTGAAATTCCCCATAGTTCTGGCATGTTACCTCGTCCCAGCGGGTAGCGATTCCATGATCCGCCACATAGGTCTGCGCCATTTCCATCCCTACCGCCTGGCTGTCGATTCCGTCCGCCCCGGTCTCCCAGATTCTGGTATAGAAGGGGAGCGCGTTAATCACTTTCTCCGGCGGCACCTCCGCCACCGTGTTTTCAATGCCGCTCTCCACGAAGTTGATAGAGGCCACGCTTCCCGCTTCTTTACTGCCGTTATAGTGTTCGTCATATCCCATGATAATGACATAGTCGGCCACCACACCCTGCTCGGCCCTGTCGTAGTGGTCCGTATGGTTCATAGGTACATAGTTGTCCACCGAGAGCACAATACCGTACTTCCTGCAGGGAATGGAAAGCTCCCTGATAAACTGGACAAAGGGTTCCCCGGAATCCTGATTCAGATTCTCAAAGTCAATATTCAGCCCGTCCAGATTATACTCCCGGACTGCGGAAAGAAGCTGTAAAATCAGATGTCTTCTGTTGGACGTCTTGGACAGCAGCTCATACATGTCCACATCCACACTGTCCACATTGCCCACCAGCGCCCACACTTCAAGCCCCATGTCATGCGCCCTTTCCACATAGGAAGCCGTGGCAAAACTGCTAAAATCCCCCTCGTTTCCCGTCAGGGTAAACCAGGTCGGAGAAATGACATTGAGACTCTTCGTCTGGGCAACCGCCCCTTCCAGCGTGTCATTGCCATCCACACCGCCTATCACATGCCAGCCCAGATTAATCTTGTGGTCCCGGGTATTCGCCTCGTACACAGGCTCTTCATAGTCTGTCACCGGAACCGGCTCCTCCTCCGCCTTTTCCCCCAGTCTCTTATTTTCCACGTAACCGATGATGGAATCCTGTGTCTTTACCTTCGTCCACGTTTCCATCTCCTCCAGTATAGTCACCTGGTCCCCCGCAGAAACATCCGCCAGAATATCGCTCTTGATGCCCCCCTGATAGCGCACCTGCGTATCCTTTGTGACGGATGCGGTCTGCCGCCTGTCCCACACCGTATAAACCTGCATGTGGTTCGGCCCCGTAAACAGCTCATAGGAAAAATTTGCATATTTTTTCACAAAATCCGCCGCAACGTAGAGCACATCACCCTCGTAGCGGGAAATCGTATAATCGTAGTTCTCTGCACTCTCCGTAAAATCCGCATCATAGCCGGTGACCGCCCCCGTGCCGATGGCATTCACATAAACCATGTCGGGCGTTGTATATAGAAGGCTGTTCTCCGCCTTATCCACATAAAATCTGTGGTTAAAATATTTATGCACTGTGGCTATATCAAAATAGCACATATTATCGAATATTTTCGCGTGCTCTTCTATCTGTTCATCCTGCAGAATAATGGGGACATCGTTCTCCCCCTCAATGCCAAAATATTCCGTCAGATCCGCCCGCTCCTTGGAATAGGAATATTTTTCCAGCACCTTTGCCCCAAATCCAGCCGCGCCGATCAATATAATAAGGACAATCGCGACTATCACCGGAATCATTTTTTTCATTTGTCCAGCTCCTTTTTGACCGTCTGTAGTAAACGTCGACCAGGCAGGGAAGTTTTCCCTTTCCTGCCCGCCGCGTTTACTACGATTATAACAAACTATTCCCTTTCAGTCATCAGTTTTTTTTGGAATAGCGGCTGTCGGCCTCGCACAGCGGGAACCTCCGTATTCTGCCAGTCCTTCCCTGCCCGTCAAACATACCCGAAAAAGCAGGCGGCCGCCATAAATCTCCTTAAAACAGCGTATAACAGGCCCCAATCTGCCGCATACTCCAAAAGGATTCATAAAAAACAATAAAATAATTCAACCGTGATATACTAACGGCATATGATATAAGAGGGCGGAAATAGTTCTGAAGATGACTCTGACATGCAAATGAATTTGAAAAATAACTGTATAACCTACTCATTCCTTGTGAATTATATTTTGTGTACCAAAGGAAATTCCCGTGGAATTAACCCGGCGCTTAAGATGGGAATAAGATATGGTCTCTGATCAGGCACATCGCCCATAAGACTGTCTCCGCCGACAGATATCCGCGAAGACACAGATTATTTAAATTTCGCATGCCTCCTTTCCCTGCGGATTACCAGAGACATCTTGTAGCTAAATTATAGCCACAATCTGACAGAAATTGCAAGCATTTTCTAAAATTATTAAAATTTTTTAAACACTTTCCGCGCACTATTGACTAAAACCGACCTCTGGGATTAAGATACACTTAACTTAAGACATGCGGGAAATTGCTCTCCCGCCGCAAACGTTATAACTCAAAATAAAGGAAGCGAACAACAACATGAAAATAGAAAAAGTGAATGAGCAGCAGATCCGCTGCACCCTCACAAGAGAAGACCTGTTAAACAGGGAATTAAAGATCAGCGAGCTCGCCTACGGGACGGAAAAAGCCAAGAGCCTCTTCCGCGACCTGATGCAGCAGGCAGCCTACGAGTGCGGTTTTGAAGCGGAGGATATCCCCCTTATGATCGAGGCGATTCCCTTAAACGCCGAGTGCATCGTACTGATTGTCACCAAGGTGGAAGATCCCGAAGAGCTGGATACCCGCTTCGCCAAGTTTGCACCCTCCGTCCATGACGACGATTATGATATGGAGGAAAACGAGGATAACGAAGCGCTGATGGAAGCCTTTGCCGACAGCGCGGACGAGGTTCTGAATCTCCTGCGCAGGATGAACGGCACGGAGGAGTCTTCATCATCCCCCAAAGGCGCAGCGCGGGAAAATGCGCGGCCCGCACTTCCCGGCCGCAGCGATAAACTGGCAAGCCGGCTTTTTTCCTTCCGTTCCCTCCGGGAGGTCAGCAGACTGGCACGTGTGATCGGCTCCTGCCGGAGTGCCAACACTCTTTATAAAAATGAAGCCGACGGCAGTTATCTGCTGCTGGTTGTCCCCGACGGACAGGATGCTGACGATTTTAACCGTATCTGCAGCCTGATTTCAGAATATGGCAAACCCGAAAAAACGGTAAACTCCGCGAAAGCATATCTGGAAGAGCACTTCGAGCCGCTGATCAAGGACAGCGCGGTGGAGACGCTGGCGCAGATTTAAAAACAGGAGTCCGCACTTTCTTCTATAAATATAAAAATAAAAGCGAAATCCCACACTGTCCTCCGATATTCGGAATCTGTGTGGGATTTATTCTGACTCAAATATACCGCGCAAGTCCCAGTCGGTCAGATTTAAACCGCCGCGATCTTCGCCATCAGATCCTCCGCGTCAATGCCGTGCACCATAGCGGCCTCCTCCAGAGTCTCCCCCTGGGCGGAAGGGCAGCCGAGACAGTGCATGCCGATCTCCATAAGCACGGGCGCGATATCGGGATTGATTCTGAGCGCCTCTCCTATCGTTGTATTCTTTGTAATATCCGCCATTTTATATTCCTCCATTCTTTACACTTCATTCTGTGACAGCTTCCTATAAAATATACATCTGTTCTCTGTACCAGATATGATTATAAAAGAAAGCGTCTTCGCCGTCAAGCGTGGCTTTCCGTAAGCCACATGTCAATCCACATTATTGCATTTTTCACAAAATTTTCATTCTTTTTTTGGCATTTGTATGAGAAAAAGAACAAAGGCTGTCTTGACTGTGATTCGACAGATGGAATATAATATTCTTACCGATTCAGAGTGATGCGCTGCGGTTGTGCATGATTTCGGATTCGGGCCATTTCACAGTTACTTTATTAAAAATTTTAAAATAGGAGGTTGGTACAAAAATGAGACCAGAATGGAAAGATTTTGTAGGCGGCAAATGGGACAAAGAAGTAAATGTCCGCGATTTCATCCAGAGAAACTATCACCCTTACGACGGTGACGAGTCATTCCTGGCAGAGCCTACACAGAACACAAAGGACCTTTGGGCACAGGTGCTCGATCTGCAGAAACAGGAGCGTGAGGCAGGCGGCGTACTTGATATGGATACCAAGGTTGTATCCACCATCACATCCCACGGCCCCGGTTATCTGGACAAGAGCAAAGAGACCATCGTTGGTTTCCAGACAGATAAGCCCTTCAAGCGTTCCTTACAGCCTTACGGCGGTATCAGAATGGCAGAGAAAGCCTGCGCGGATAACGGCTACGAAGTAGATCCCGAGATCAGCGAGTTTTTCTCCACCCACAGAAAGACACACAACGCAGGCTGCTTCGATGCTTACAACCAGGAGATGAGAGCGTGCCGTTCTTCCCACATCATCACGGGTCTTCCGGATGCATATGGCCGCGGCCGTATCATTGGCGACTACAGACGTGTGGCTCTGTACGGTATTGACAGACTGATTGAAGACAAGCAGGCGCAGAAGGATTCCACCGGCCGCGTTATGACCGATGATGTGATCCGTCTCCGCGAGGAGCTTTCCGAGCAGATGACCGCTCTTAAGATGATGAAGGAGATGGCTGCTTCCTACGGCTGCGATATCTCCAAGCCCGCTGCAAACGTTAAGGAAGCAATCCAGTGGACATATTTCGGATATCTGTGCTCCGTTAAAGAGCAGAACGGTGCGGCTATGTCCCTTGGACGTACCTCTACATTCCTTGATGTATACGCAGAGCGCGACCTTGCAAACGGCACCTTCACAGAGCAGGAGATCCAGGAGTTTGTTGACCACTTCATCATGAAGTTAAGATGTGTGAAGTTTGCGCGTACCCCTGAGTATAACCAGATTTTTGCAGGCGATCCCGTATGGGTAACCGAATCCCTCGGCGGCGTTGGCGTAGACGGACGTCACATGGTAACGAAGATGAGCTTCCGTTATCTGCACACACTGACCAACTTAGGTCCTTCACCCGAGCCGAACCTGACAGTTCTCTGGTCCACCAGACTTCCCGAGAGCTGGAAGAAGTACTGCGCGAAGATGTCCATCCAGACCTCTTCCATCCAGTACGAGAACGACGATCTGATGAGAGTGACGCATGGCGATGATTACGGTATCGCATGCTGCGTATCCTCTATGGTTATCGGTAAGGAGATGCAGTTCTTCGGCGCGCGTGCAAACGTTGCTAAGTGCCTGCTGTATGCATTAAACGGCGGTATCGACGAAGTTACCAAGAAACAGGTTGGTCCTAAGTATCGTCCTGTTACCGGCGATGTGCTGGATTATGATGATGTGATGGATAAATTTACCGACATGCTGGAGTGGCAGGCGGATGTGTATGTGAATACACTGAATATCATCCACTATATGCATGACAAATACTGCTACGAGAGAGCAGAGATGGCTCTTCACGACAAGAACGTTAAGCGTTACTTCGCAACAGGCGTTGCAGGTCTCTCCATCGTAGCCGACTCCTTCTCCGCTATCAAGTATGCGAAGGTTGAGCCGATCAGAGACGAGGACGGCATCATCGTTGACTTCAAGACAACCGGTGAGTTCCCGAAATATGGTAACGACGACGACCGCGTAGATGAGATCGCCCAGGAGATCGTTCACAAGTTCATGACAGCGATCAGAAGACATCACACCTACAGAGACGGCGTTCCTACAACCTCTATCCTTACCATTACTTCCAATGTAACCTACGGTAAGGCTACAGGTAACACACCTGACGGACGTAAGAAAGGCCAGCCTTTCGCACCCGGCGCTAACCCGATGCACGGCCGTGATACCCACGGTGCAGTTGCGTCCCTGTCTTCTGTATCCAAGCTTCCGTTCAACGATGCACAGGATGGTATCTCCAATACCTTCACCATCATCCCGGGCGCGCTTGGCAAAGAGGATCAGGTATTCGCGGGCGATATCGAGGTAGATCTGAGTAAATAATCAAGGAGTTGAAAACTATGGATGACAAACAGATGATAGACGATTTTATCAAGATGATGGATTCCGGGATGGCGCAGGGCGTCGGACATGTGAATGTGGACGTCGATGACAATGCCGACAACTCTAAAAATGTTCAGACCATGGGGTGCACGGACTGCTCCCGCACCCCGCTGGCCTGCAGCGTTCCAACTCTCCACGAAGGTTTGGATGGGCTGGAAGATTATAAATAAAAAAACAGGAGGACAATACAATGGCAGCAGCAAATGCTCAGGTAGATAACTTAGTAAACTTATTAGATGGTTATGCAACAAAGGGCGGCCATCACCTTAATGTAAATGTGCTCAACAGAGATACCTTACTAGATGCGCAGAAACATCCCGAGAACTATCCTCAGTTGACCATCCGCGTATCCGGCTATGCAGTTAACTTCATCAAGCTGACACCGGAACAGCAGGCAGATGTTATCTCCCGTACTTTCCACGAGAGCATCTAATCTCAAAAAAATTACGCGAGAGCCCCGTAGTAATACGGGGCTCTTTATGGTATACTGTAATTAGTCTGAAATAGTTCAAAAGAAAGAAGGTTTTACAGATGCAGGGACGAATCCATTCCTTAGAAAGTTTTGGCACGGTAGACGGCCCGGGAACCCGTTTTGTGGTATTTGTGCAGGGCTGCCCGATGCGTTGCGCCTACTGCCACAATCCCGACACATGGGAGATGAACGGCGGCACACTGATGGAGCCGGAATATATCTTCGAACAGTATAAGAGAAACGAGGCGTTTTATCACGGCGGCGGCATTACCGTCACCGGCGGCGAGCCGCTGATGCAGGTAGACTTTCTGATCGACCTGTTTACCATTGCAAAGAAGAATAACGTGCATACATGCATTGATTCTTCCGGCATCGCCTACAAGAAGAACGCAAATCCGGAATGGCTTGCCAAACTGGATCACCTAATGGAATTGACCGATTTAGTTATGCTGGATATTAAGCATATTGACCCGGAAAAGCACAAGGAGCTTACCTCCCAGCCCAACGACGGTATTCTCGCATTTGCGGAATATTTGAACGAGAAGCATGTAGACATGTGGATCCGCCACGTTATCGTACCGGGTATCACGGACGACGACAAATACCTGTACCAGCTCGGCTACTTTATCGGCGCATTCACCAATCTGAAAGCGCTTGACGCGCTTCCCTATCACACTATGGGAGAGTCCAAGTATGAGAAGCTGGGCATGGAATACAAGCTCAAGGGCGTTCCCGCTATGGATAAGGATAAGCTGATCGAAAAGAAGAAAGTTATTCTGGACGGTATCCGTAAACGCCGGGAAGAACTGGGGATGCATGTATAGTCTGTCATTAAAAGTGGTCAAAAATAGAGAGGCAGGGCCAAAAAATCGGTCCTGTCCCTTTTCAGCTTGTGATCCATTTCTGCAAAGCTTCTTCCAGTCTTTGTATATCCACCGGCTTGGAAATATGGCCATTCATACCCGCCTCTTCACATCTCCTGATATCGTCTGCGAAGGCATCCGCCGTCATGGCCACGATCGGGATTTTTTCCAAATCTTCCCGGCCGGAAGCGCGGATTGTTTTTGACGCCTCATAACCATTCATAACCGGCATCTGGATATCCATGAAAATCAGGTCGAAGTAACCAGCCTCTTTCTCCAGCACAGCCTCCACAGCCAGCTGTCCGTTCATCGCCATTTCCACCTGAATGCCCACCACATTCAGAAGCTCCTTAGCCACCTCTATGTTGATTTCATTATCCTCCACGAGTAGAACGCGTTTACCGGAGAAATCTTTCTGTTTGAACATATCGAGCGCGGAGACTTCCTCCTTGTCCTGATCCTGCCCCAGAACATCCTTCAGCACCCGGATCAGGCGGGACCTGAACAGCGGTTTCCCTATAAAGGCGTTGACGCCCGCGTCCAGCGCCTCTGCTTCAATGTCCGCCCAGTCATAGGCAGACTGAATTATAATCGAAATGCCGTCACCTGAGAATTTTCGGATATCCTTAGCGGTCTCCAGACCGTCCATTCCCGGCATCTTCCAATCAAGAATGACTACCGCAAACTGTTTTCCATTTTCTCCAGAAATGCGCTGTATGGCTTCCTCTCCACTGAGCACATACTCCGCATTCATACCGATGCTCTTCAACATCTCACAGGAGCTTTCGCAGGCAGTCTCCTCATCGTCCACCACGAGCACATGAAGGCCGTTGTAGACAGCCAGATCAGCTTCCGTTATATCATCCAGTTTCAAGTACACAATTACAGTGAATTTTGAGCCTTTTCCCAGCTCGCTTTCCACCTTGATGTCCCCCCTCATCATGCGGGCAATATTGACCGCAATCGACATTCCCAGACCCGTCCCCTCAATTTTCCCTGTCCGGGAATCCGCCGCCCGGGAAAACGGCTCGAAGATTTTCTGGATATAATCCGATTCCATGCCGATACCGGTATCCTCGAAGGTAAACTCATAACAGCCGTATCCCTCGATGTTTGAGGGTTTTTCCTCAATATGAATACTGATCTTGCCGCCAGAAGGCGTGAACTTCACCGCATTGCCCATGATATTCATAAAGATCTGCTGCAGATGCTGTTCATCCCCGACCACATTCTCGTGCTCAAGTTTGGCAATGCCCGCATTCAACGCAAGCCCTTTCAAGTCCATCTGTGAGCGGAACACTGTCAAAAGGCTCTCCACCGTATCGGAGAGGTTAAATGCGCTTTCCGTCAGGCTGACCTTGCCGCTTTCAATCCGACTCATGTCCAGCACTTCATTGATCAGCCCGAGCAGATGCTTGCCGGAAATCGTAATCTTCTCAAGCGCATCCAGCACGCGTTCCTTTTCGTCAATATGCATTGTGGCCACGGAAGTCATACCCAGAATCGCGTTCATGGGTGTACGGATATCATGACTCATCCGGGAAAGGAAGTCACTCTTGGCATGGTTGGCTGCCTCCGCACGCTCCACCGCCTGCGCCAGCATTTCCTTCTGATTCTCTTCCCGGCGTATCATATCATCAATGCTGCGGATTGCTATTGTAATGGCTGACAGCTCCCCGGCTTCCTTCTCAGCAACCGTGATCGCAATGGAACACCATTCATATTCCTCCCCGTCCTCTTTCTTTCTTTCAAACTGCAGCTCCATATGATCTCTATCTGAAAGCTGCTTTCGAATGTTATCTGTGTTCAGGAACTCCTTTACAAGTTCAATATGTTCTTCCGCAACAATGCCATCCTCTATACTTCTTGCAACCTTAACGTCAAAAGACTCTCTTTTTGACCCCTCCTCATAATGGGGATACACGGTATCACAAATATTTTCATTCAAGTTTATATAATAAATTGCCCGGCATGCCCGCGCCGTACTGTCCATAGCATTTTGATAAACACGCGTCTGCGCCGCCATCCTATTATTTTCGTCCTGCAGCACCTGATTGCGTTTCTGGTTGCCATACTCCCTGACAAACTGGAAGGCGAACACGGCAACGCCCAGTGCAATGAGCACAGCGCTGATATAGTAAAAAGTATCGGAACCCGAAAGAATCTGATCTCTCGGTATGGTCAGAATCCCCGTCCAGCCGTTGTCCATATGGTAAAAATAAACATTACGGACAATCCCGTCCATAGGCTTCAGGTTTTCCAGCACCCGGCTGTTGTTGCCGTTGTAACCCGCGCTTTCTATGTAACTGTCCACCAGTTCCTGAAATTTTTCCTCGTCATAATCCCAGCAGGACCTGTAATACAGCAGAGTTCCCTTTTCATCCACCAGATAGTAGGAAGAGTCGTCGGGCAGCACCAGCTTCTCATTCATCAATTCAAAAAAAGAAGGCTTAAGATCAATGGCAAGATAACTTCCCGTAGCAGGAACTACCTTGCACAAGGTAATCACCGGCAGCCCCGATGCATAATCCGTGTAGACAGGCGAAATATAGATGTCCCCTCCCGCAGCCACCGCTTCCTGATAATACCCTGCCTCAAGAAAGTTATACTTGGCCAGTTTCTTCAATTCAGGATCGTTTGATACAATCTCTGTTGCATTAAAAGTCTTACCATAGATCTGGATATTTTCCTCGCCATACGTATCGATGAGTCCGTCCATAAAAGGATACAGCCCTTTCCGGAGTTCCTCAATGGTAATATCTTCCTTCTCGCGCTGTTCAATATAATTCACACCGATCTCCAAAACGACTTCGCATGCATGGATTCCGCTCTTCTCTGATGAGGTACAGTTTTCCACCAAAGACAGCCCCATCTGATTGGTGTTACTCCAAAGTGTACGGCGCAGGATTATGGTACAGAACACAACAACGAGAATAAACGCGCTCAGCACCAAAATATTATTCCGCATTTTTCTTATTAACAGCTTTTCTTTATTTTCGTTCATTGTTATATACACTCATCCCATCATGTATTTTACACCACAGGCTGTTTTGCCGCCCGCCCTATATCCATATACATATTATTCTACCCAGCGCCAATGTGAAAATCAAGATATATCCTGCATAAAAGCTATATTTTTCTACTTGTATATTGGCTGCTTTTATATTAGAATAATAAAGTAGCGGCTTATTATTGCTGTCAATCATTTTCATAACATAAGGAGGATATTGTCATGGCATTCGTAATCAGTGACGCTTGTGTAGCTTGTGGGGCTTGTGAGTCTCAGTGCCCGGTTGGCGCGATCAGCATGGGTGACGGTAAGTTTGAGATTGATCCCTCTAAGTGCATCGACTGTGGTTCCTGCGCAGGCGCTTGCCCGACAGGAGCTATTTCTCAGGGCTGATAAAAATTCAGGCAGAGACCACGGGAGCCGTCCCTCCGAAGTGATGTTCACTTCTGGGGGAGCGGCTCCTTCTTTTTACCCCTGGCAAACTTTTCCCCCGGGCGGCGTCTTAGGCTTATCATCTCGTCAATTTTGCGGTAATGCTCCTCGTCGAGTTTCCGGCGTTCCTCATCCCGTTCCTCCTGCTGACGGAACTGGTAGTCCAGCTCCTTTAAAATGCTTTCCTTGATTTCCGTGCACATTTCCCGGTTGGCGTTTTTGACTGCATCAGTTACCATGTGCTGTAAAAGATACTGCAGGCGTTTCGCCTTTTTTTTCTTTTCGTCGTCAACCGGTTCCTCATACTCGTTCAGGTCCTGTCCATCCTCCGGCATTTCCAGAACGGTTTCCTTTCCCTTTGACATCGTGACCATATATTTCTTTGCTTTTTTCATGACCATGTCCTCCACTTTTTCTTCTATTGACTCCCGCTCCCCTGGCAGGCTGTCTGCTACGCCCTTCTCTGTCTCTGGTCCTGTTTCGCTGCCCGATGGTTCGTTCGCCGCCCACTTTCGGTCGTAGAGATCCTGCCCGCCGCCCTGCAGAACCATGCGGATCGCCTTGAGCTGCAGTCCCTGCTCCTTAAGCTGCTTAATTCGGCGCAGCGTTTCTATATCTTTTACGGTATAGCAGCGGTGTCCCATCTCGTTCCGTCTAATCGACAGCTTCAGTTCATCCTCCCAGTAGCGGAGCACGTGCGGCTCCACCTCCACCTTCTTTGAGGCCTCCGAGATGTAGTAAACAGTGTCGTTCATATATGCTCCTCCATTTCTTCTCTATCTTCTGATTCTGCCTATAATCGCACAAAGAGACGCCCCGTTATGGGTCGTCTCTTTTGTAGGTGTATGTTTATGAGTTATGACGTTCAGTCACGCCCATTCGCAAAATCGCTCTTATTTGGCTAAGTTTGCGAACTTGGTATAATCCGGCAGCCACACCAGATCCACCGTGCCGATGGGGCCGTTTCTCTGCTTCGCGATAATGATTTCCGCGATGCCCTTCCTCTCCGTATCCTTATTATAATAGTCGTCGCGGTATATAAACATAACCACGTCGGCATCCTGCTCGATGGCACCGGACTCACGCAGGTCGGAAAGCATAGGTCTGTGGTCAGGCCGCTGTTCCACCGCGCGGGAAAGCTGCGAGAGTGCTACCACTGGCACATGCAGTTCTCTGGCAAGCGCCTTCAAAGAGCGGGAAATATCGGAGATTTCCTGCTGTCTGGAATCCGTGGAACGGCCGCTCCCCGACATCAACTGTAAGTAGTCGATAATAACCATCTCCAGATTGTGTTCCAGTTTATATTTACGGCATTTGGAGCGGAGCTCCGAAATACTGATGCCGGGCGTATCATCTATAATGAGATTTGATTTGCCGATCTGCGCCGCGCTCTCGATCAACTTCTCCCACTCCGCATCAGACAGGTTACCGGTTCGCAGATGCTGGGAGTCTACCCGGGACTCCATAGAAAACAGTCGGTTCACCAACTGCTCCTTGGACATCTCCAGACTGAAGATAGCTACGGTCTTATTCTGCTTAAAAGCCACATACTCTGCCACGTTCAGTACAAAAGCCGTTTTCCCCATAGACGGTCTGGCTGCCACCAGAATCAGATCCGAGGGCTGTAATCCGGCAGTCTTATAATCCAGATCCAGAAAACCCGTCGCTACTCCTGTCACATTTCCCTTATTATGGGAAGCGCGCTCGATATTATCCATAGCGTTCATCACAATCTGCCGAATGGGAACAAAATCCGCCCCGCCCCGTCTCTGCACCAGATCGAACACCCGCTTCTCGGTATCTTCCAGAATCGTGTCTAAGCTTTCTTTCCCTACATAACAGTCGTTGGCAATCTCTTCATTCAGCCGGATCAGCCGTCTGAGCACCGCCTTGTCGGCCACAATACCCGCATAGTACTTTACGTTCGCCGAAGTGGGCACCGCCGTGATCAAATCCCTGATAAATTCGGGACTGCTGACCTCCGGGGGCACGTCCTTCTCCCGCAGTCTGTCCTGCAGGGTCACCAAGTCCACCGGCTTTCCCTCATCGTTCAGCTCCACCATCGTATCGAACAGAACACCGTACTGCTTATTGTAAAAATCCTCCCCCAGCACAATCTCGGAGGCCGCCACGATAGCCTCCCTGTCCATAATCATAGAACCGACAACGGACTGTTCCGCCTCCATGCTGTGGGGCAATATTCTTTTCAGTAGCGTTTCCTCTGCCAAAACCGACCTCCGTCAAACCAACAAAGCCGCACGCCTATGCGCCGCCCCAAATCACCTGTCTGCGGCTCTCTCAGGCCTCCTCCACCTTCACCTTTAAGCTCCCGGTCACCTTCGGGTGCAGTTTCACGCCCACCTCGTAGACTCCCAGCGCCTTGATCGGCTCGGGAAGCTGTATTTTCTTTTTATCCAGTTCCAGGCCGCACTGCTCTTTCGCCGCCTGCGCGATTTCCTTTGAGGAAACCGATCCAAAGGCTTTACCACCCTCTCCTGATTTCATCTTCAGGATAACTTCCTTTGTCTCGAGCACCCCCGCCAGTTCCTTCGCCTCCTCAAGCTGTTCTTTCGCCACCTTGTCCGCGTTGGCCTTTTGGAGTTTTAAATCGTTCTTGTTCTTTGCGTTCGCTTCCACGCCCAGTTTCTTGGGCAGCACATAGTTTCTCGCGTACCCGTCGCTGACATCAACAATCTCGCCCTTTTTCCCAAGTGTCTTCACATCTTCCAGTAATATAATCTGCATGTGTATTTCCCTCTTTCCATCCTTTTTTCACAATTTAATCCGAGGAAAGCTCTCCTTCCTCTATCATTGCATCCAGTGTCCTCTTAATGACCGCAATGCCTTCTTCGATCGAGCCGCTCTCAAGCTGGGCTCCGGCTATGTTCAGATGCCCGCCGCCTCCCATTCGCTCCATAATGACCTGCACGTTTACCTCGTCAATGGAGCGTGCGCTGATATAAATAATACCATTATATCTGGTCAGGATAAAGCTTGCCCGGATACCTTTGATATTGAGCAGCTCGTTGGCCGCCTGCGCGCCCACCACGGTGGGACTGGCCACATCCTCCCCGGTACAGACGGATATGGCATAAAAACGTCTGTAAATTTCCGCCTGGCTGACTGCATCCGCTTTCGCCTTGTATTCCGCCGCATCGTCCCGGAACAGTTTCCTGACCCGGGTCACGTCCGCGCCGTTTCTGCGGAGAAACGCCGCCGCCTCAAAGGTTCTGACACCTGTCTTTGTCATAAAATTGTTGGTGTCTATCATAATACCCGAATACATACAATCCGCTTCTTCCGACCGGAGCCTTAAGTCGTCACTGATGTACTGCAGGATCTCAGACACCATCTCACAGGCAGAAGACGCATAGGCCTCTATATAAGAGAGCGTCGCATTCTCAATTATTTCCGTACCCTGTCTGTGATGATCCAGCACCACAATGGACTTGCAGCGTTTCAGAAGCTCGGGGCACTCCGTAATGCTGGGCTTATTCACATCCACCACCACAAGTACCGCATTATTGCCCACCCTCTCAAGCGCAAGCTGGCTGTTGATAATCATATCCTCTGCATAGTCCTCATTATCCCGGAACATCTCCACCATAGGCTGCATGGAAGAGGTCACGTCGTTCAAGACAATATGCGCCTTTTTGTCCAGAGCCTGCGCAATACGGTAAATTCCCACCGACGCGCCGAAACTGTCCACGTCCCCCATGCGGTGCCCCATCACATAGACTTCGTCCTTGACGGAAATAATTTCCCGCAATGCGTGTGCCTTTACCCTTGCCTTGACGCGGGTGCTCTTCTCTACCTGCTGGCTCTTTCCGCCGTAATAAATAACGTTCTCCGGCACTTTCACCACTGCCTGGTCTCCGCCGCGGCCCAGGGCAATGTCTATGGCGTTTCTCGCAAATTCGTAATTCTGTGCATAGGACAGGCCATTTAAGCCCATGCCGATGCTGATAGTGACTGCCATTTCATTTCCTATATTAACTGTCTTTACATCCTCCAGAATGTCAAACCGGCTCTCCTGCAAATGGGTCGCCGCCTCCTTGCGCATGATGACCAGATACTTGTCCTTCTCAAGCTTTTTACAGATGCCGTCCAGCGCGGCAATGTATTTATTTACCTTTCTGTCGATCAGAGCAATCAGCAGGGACCGCCTAACCTCCTCCACGCTCTCCAAAGCCTCGTCGTAATTGTCCAGATAAATGAGCGCCACCGCAAGGGACTGGTCGTCCACTTCCTTTAAAGCAATCTGCAGGGCCGTCTCGTCGAACAGGTAGAGCGCAACCAGATAGCCGTCATAACCTTTCGCCTCGATAATATCGCTGTTTTCCGCCATTTCCTTTAAGGAGATCTTTTTCAGCTTCGCCACATAATTGCCGTTTTCATATTCTACCCGACACTCTATCTCATCTTCTGTGCCCCGTCCGGGAAGGCATTCCTTTGTGATTGTGGGAAAAAGCGTGGTAACTGACTTCCGATAGCCCTTGTCCTGATGGGTGAGTCTCTCAAAAGCAATGTTGGTCCAGATAACCTTTCCCGCATCGTCCAAAAGGGCGTGCGGCAGCTCCAGATCCCGCAGAAGCCGCCTCTGGATCTGTCCATACTGGGTCGCGAAGCTGATCAGCTCATTCATGATGACCGGTTTGTTATATAACATCATGGACAGTATGATCGCAAAATAGAAAATTAGAAAAGCGGTCACCACAAGCCCGGCCCGGTAGTCCAGCATATAGACTAAAATATCCACAACCGCAAGTAAAAATCCCAGATATAAGGAGGATTGCAGATACGACTTCATCCGTCCTTTCAGTTTCACCGTATTTTTCATTTTATTCCTCGTGAAAGTGTTTCCTGTTCTTCCCGCCACTCATGAAGAATGCCGCTTTTAGGCATTCTTCCACGTGAGACTTAGTAATTCTTAGCGAAGCAGCCTCTGCTGCTAAGCTTTAGAATTACTTCTCACGTTAGTATAGCATTTTTTGCCAAATACCGCCACATCTATATATAGAGTTTTTTCGCGGTTAAACGACATAATGTGGACAGGAGCTGCGCATAGGCAGACTCCGCTTATGCACGCAAGAAACCGGATACCCTGCGGCATCCGGTTTCCGTATGTCTCATATCACGCTTAGTCCTGAACGTAAGGCATCAAAGCCAGATGTCTTGCGCGCTTGATCGCTACAGTAAGCGCCCTCTGGTGCTTCGCGCAGTTCCCGGTGATTCTTCTGGGAAGAATCTTGCCCCTCTCAGAGATGTATCTGCGCAGCTTGTTGCTGTCCTTGTAATCAATTACATTATCCTTGCCGCAGAATACGCATACTTTCTTTCTTCTGCGCATCCCTCCCTTTTTCTTAGGGAAATCCGGCCTGTCTGATTTATTGAATGCCATAGTAATAAACCTCCAATCCCGCGCACCTGGCGCCTTATTCTAAATTCAATAGGAATTTTAGTTGAACGGCAGTTCCTCGTCGATTCCGTCGGGAATATTCATAAAGCCATCTCCCGCTGCCATCGGTGCGGATTCTGTCCTGCCCGCGGGCGCATAGTCGCCGCCCCCCTGGGAAGCGTTCTTGCTCTCCGCGAACTCATGATCCTCCACAACCACTTCCGTGGTGTATACCCTGACGCCATCCTTGTTCGTATAGCTTCCTGTCTGGATGCGCCCTGTGACTGCGATTTTCGTTCCCTTGTGGAGATACTTCTCAGCGAATTCGCCCGATCTCCCAAAAGCTACACAGTTAATAAAATCTGCCGTCTGCTCATCGTTATTGCGGCTGAATCTGCGGTCTACCGCCAGCGTGTATCTGGCCACCGCCGTCGCGTTCTCACCCTGGGAATATCTCACCTCGGGGTCTCTTGTCAAACGTCCCATCAGTATCACTTTATTCATATAGAATACCTCTTTCTATTTCTCGTCTTGTCTGACGCACAGGTATCTGATGACGTTATCCATGATGCGGATGCGGCTCTCGATCTCGCCGGGAGCCGTGCTCTCAGCTTCAAACCGGATAAAGTAATAAAAAGCCTCTTTCATCTTCTGTACTTCGTAAGCAAGCCTCTTCTTACCCCAGTCGTCAACTTCTGTGATCTTTCCGCCGAACCTCTCTACCAGAGCTTTTACCTTCTCCAGCGTAGCGGCCCGCTCGTCATCTTCAATCTTAGCAGTGACAACAACGGCTAACTCATACTTGTTCATGCTTCTCTACCTCCTTTTGGTCTCTGGCCCCTCTTATTATAAGGAGCAAGGATGTGTGGCTTTACGCCAAATTTGTATATCACGGGAACTTATAATAACATAGTCCGGGGAAATGTGCAAGAAGTTTTTGGCAATCTCTCTCCCATTTCCCGCCCCAATGTGCTACAATAGATGGGGTTAAGGAAACGGAGATGACATATTATGAAAAAACTGGGAAGAAACGACACCTGCTGGTGCGGCAGCGGCAAAAAGTACAAGACCTGCCACATGGCAATGGATGAAAAAATCGAGAGCTACGAGCTGCAGGGGCACATTGTCCCAAGACACGATATTCTCAAGACCCCCGAACAGCTTCAGGGCATCCGGGAAAGCAGTAAACTGAATATTGCCATTCTGGATGAGATCGAACGGCAGATTCACATCGGCATGAGCACTGAGGAGATCGATAAAATCGTCCGGGATATGACAAAGGAAATGGGCGGGATCGCTGCGCCTTTAGGCTACGACGGATTCCCCAAGAGTGTCTGCACCTCCATCAACGAGGTAGTCTGCCACGGTATTCCCGACGAAAACCGATTGCTTCAGGACGGCGACATCGTAAACGTGGATGTATCCACTATATATAATGGCTACTTTTCGGACTCCTCACGCATGTTTATGCTGGGGAATGTGCCGGAGGAGACGCAGAAGCTGGTTCGGGTGGCAAAGGAATGCATCGACATTGGGCTTAAGCAGGTAAAACCCTGGAACTTTCTAGGCGATATGGCGCAGGCCATCAACGATTACGCAAAACAAAACGGCTATTCCATTGTGAGGGAAATCGGCGGCCACGGCATCGGGCTGGAATTTCACGAGGAGCCTTTTGTCAGCTATGTAACCCGCAAGGGCACGGAGATGCTGATGGTGCCGGGAATGGTCTTTACCATTGAACCGATGGTAAATATGGGAAAAGCGGATATTTACATTGACGACGAGGATGGCTGGACGGTCTACACCGAAGACGGCAAGCCCTCCGCCCAGTGGGAGGTAACGCTGGCGGTGACAGAGGACGGCTATGAGATTTTGACCTACTAAAATGCAGCGAACGAAATTCCGTTTGGCATAAGAAAAGCTCGAATGCACCAGTAATTCAGATGTAGTCGGGCTTTTTTGTACCCAAAAACTTGTGCAATATTCCGATATTGTAAATCACTGGCACATCTGGTATCGTAACCATACAATCTTTGGAAAGATTAAAGTATACTTTATTCCGTACATTTTATGTTCTGCGTTTTCTATGTACGGATCTGCGGCGGATCGCCGGACATTCCAGCAGGAAAAACGAAAAAGATTGGAATTGGAAAAAGTTCGAACTGATTTACATCAAAAAATCCAAAAAGGAGGTTGTAAGAAAAACATGCGCGAATTTATGACAAAAGTGTCAGATTATTTTAATGAGTGGAGAGAGAACCCCGAAAGGGAAGAAAGTCAGCTTCCCCAGATTTTTATTATCACGGCAGTCATCGTGATCGCGGCAGCCATCGCACTGCTTCTGTGGTGGGGATACGGTGTGCAGGAGAAAAAGCGGGAAGACGCGGCAGAAAAAGCGCGAAAGCTGCAGGAGGCCCAGGCTGCGCGGGATACACAGGACGCACTCGCCCTGCAGGATGGGCAGGGGCTTTCGGTAACCACCCATGACGAGAAAATAGAGGAATACATGTCCCGGGATTCCGGCGAAGAACTGCGGCAGGAGTATCTCACAAATACAAATGAACTGTCCGAAAAGGTCAGGGAACTGCAGAAAACTCTGGAGCAGGTGCAGCGGGAAGTCAGCGAGATTGTCCGGGAATACCGGGAAGGCGGATCATCCTCCTCCGGGAAAGTAACGGAAAAACTCACGGTACTGGAAAAGGAAACCCGGACTGTTTCAGAAAGCGTCAAGACGCTCGAAACCAGACTGGCTAATCTGACGGATACAGTACAGGGAATTGAACGGGAAAAAATACCTGTGATTCAGACACAGATCGGCGAGCTCAAGACAGAGCTTGGACAGATACGCACAGATGTGTCGGGTGTCCACGAAAAAATCAAGGAACTTCGACGTGAAGACGAAAAACTCTGGAACAAACTCTCCAAAGTGGAGGAAAGTCTTAAGACAGCGGTGAACGGGAATCTGAACGAACTGGACGAGCGGCTGGACGGTCTGGGAAAGGACATGGATGATCTGGAAAAGGAACTTCGAAAATCCCTGGAAGAAATGAAGAAAAAGAGTGAGGAACTTGGCCGGGAGCTGGATGAAAAGCTGGACAGAAAGATGGATGCCCTCTCATCGGAAGCGCTCTCCTACCGTTACGACGCAGAGACAAATACGCTCTATCTGATGCCGAACCAGAACAAATCCGAGAGATAAGGGAGGTGCAATATGCATAGCGGCACAAGTAATGGCAAAGAAAATAATACATACGGCAATACAGACATTATCGCATACGGTAATAAAGGCAGCGGTACGAATAAAAGGCGTCGGGTTGCAGCGGCGTTTTTGATGCTGGTGGTCGGATTGTGCATGGCTGCTCCGACAGTGCGGGCGGAAGAGCTGTCCTCACGGGGGAATCTAAACTTCCAGGACAAGGAAAAGAGCGCGCAGATATACGCGGCGGACTTTCTCCTTCTGAAGAACCGTCTGGACACAATTCCCGACACGGTGTTTGATCCTGCCTGCTATACCCATACCCACCGATGGGAGTACCACAGTGTGAACGAAAAGACCCACACCAGACACTGTGAATCCTGCGGGGATATGTTTGACCTGGCGGCCCCGCATAAGGCAGAACGGACAGAAAACTGCACTCTCACATACGGCGGCGCAGAGTACCCCGGCATACGCTATACATGTATCTGCGGATATCAGTGGGAGCATGAAAAGACGCATACGCTTTTCTTTGAAGCAGCAGGCGAAACCGGCCACAGAAGCAGGTGCCGTCTGGACGGCACGAAATTCTGTCTGGGATATGAGCCTGTCCTGGAGGAACATTATGCCTATTATTACACGCCCTGCGAAGACGGCTGCCACCACGAAAGAATCTGCATGGACTGCGGATACCGTGATGTGGAAGAATGCTGCTTCAACCTGCCTGAAACGCCTGACAGCGGTGAAGGCAGCGGAGATGCCGACACAGGTGAAGATAAGGGCGGCATGCGTTACTGCTGGTGCGGCAACGCAGAAAAACCAGCTGGCAGCGCGGAAAATGAGAATACAGAAACAGTGACCGACGGAGAAACCACAGAGACCGAAACTGAAAATATCTCTGGGGAACCAGCGGAAGGTAAACCGAACGCGGGCGCCGAAGGAGAAAATGCAGCTGCCGAAACGGAAGAAACAGAGGAAACGGCCTGTCAACAGGAATCAAATACACAGCAATAGAACAGGGAGGTAGACATGAGGAAAAAATTTTTATCCATATTGGCAATATTGGCCATAACAGTTAGTGTATCTATGGTAGCGGTGGCGGAGGGAAATCCTTCCTCCACGAAAGCCATGCTGCATTCTACAGGCTCCATCCGCTATTCTGACGGGACGGGCAATGTAGTTATTGACGCGGCGGATTTATACACACTGGCAGATCAGTTGGATCTGTTTAAGGTGCGCGCGGTAAAACAGTTAGGAATTATGCGGACTTATCTGACCCGCTCGGGCGGGGATGTGGCTATGACGAGTGCGGACGGCATATATGCAGTACACCAAAAGCCAAATGCCGGTGAGGAAGCAGATCCCCTTTCACTGGATTTTGCAACCATTCTGGAGGGAATTGCCGTAAGTCAGAGCATTCCTACCGATCCTGCTGCCTATGGACTGCCCGCAGGGTCAAAGCTTTATAAAAAAGCGGACGGGACGCTCACTACAAGCAGTTCGGACGGAGCAGAGCCGATCAGCATCCAGCCTGCCGCCGCAGGAAATCTGTCTGCCGGAACGGCCGCCTGGGTCAATG
This sequence comes from Lachnospiraceae bacterium UBA7143, assembly GCA_002491905.1. GTDB lineage: Bacteria > Bacillota > Clostridia > Lachnospirales > Lachnospiraceae > UBA3282. The sequence continues at coordinate 65,275 of DKWV01000056.1, forward strand.
GACAGCCGCTTCTTGGAACCGGCGCGGATGTGGCCAAAGCACTGAAAGAAACGGCAGATAATGCAGGGGGCATCGATGGCTCGCCCGGATACTCCATCTCTTCCGAATACACGCTCACGGAAGATGTGCCTCTCGCAATCGCCTATGTGTCCACCGACACCCATACAAAGAGCGGCCCATCATTGGCGCGGGATCCGATATTTACGGTAAACGGCAGCGGAAAATACACAGAACTTATCCGAAAAGGATACTCCAAAGGCGGTTATGACGTGAGAATCCGGGTTTATCTGATCAGAAACCTGTCCGCAGGTACAGTGATAAAGGGCACCAACGGTCTGCTCTTCTACTGAAAACCAAAGCTGTCCCGCCAGAAAGCGGCATCCCATCGGAAAACCCCCGCGGGAATTGACAATCACGCGCCTTTACGATAGACTTTATCAATAGAAGAAATCGGAAAGGAAGCGTATTATGAGTAAGGGAAAATATTATATTACGACGGCGATCGCTTACACCTCCGGCACGCCCCATATCGGCAACAGCTATGAGATTGTGCTGGCGGACAGCATCGCCCGCTTTAAGAGAAAAGACGGCTATGACGTATTTTTCCAGACAGGTACGGACGAACACGGACAGAAGATCGAGTTAAAGGCGCAGGAGACGGGCGTTACGCCAAAAGCCTATGTCGATAAGGTGGCTGGGGAGATCCAACGGATCTGCGATTCACTGGACACCTCATACGATAAATTTATCCGCACCACTGACGATTTTCACGAGAAACAGGTGCAGAAAATTTTTAAGAAACTCTATGAGCAGGGGGATATTTATAAGGGAGCCTATGAAGGGCTTTACTGTACCCCCTGCGAGTCCTTCTGGACGGAATCCCAGCTTGTGGATGGGAAATGCCCCGACTGCGGGCGGGAGGTGAAACCGGCCAAAGAGGAGGCATACTTCTTTAAAATGAGCAAATATGCGGACAGGCTGATCGAGCACATCAATGCGCACCCTGAGTTCATCCAGCCCGTATCCCGCAAAAATGAGATGATGAACAATTTCCTCCTGCCGGGCTTACAGGATCTGTGCGTATCCAGGACCTCTTTTAAGTGGGGAATTCCCGTGGACTTCGACGAAAGGCACGTAGTCTATGTATGGCTGGACGCACTGACCAACTATATCACCGGAATCGGCTACGACGCGGACGGCAATAGCACTGAACAGTACAAAAAGCTGTGGCCCGCTGATCTGCATCTGATTGGCAAGGACATTATCCGTTTCCACACGATCTACTGGCCTATCTTCCTGATGGCGCTGGGCGAGCCGCTGCCGAAACAGGTATTCGGACATCCCTGGCTTCTGCAGGGGGACGGCAAAATGAGCAAATCCAAAGGAAACGTGATTTACGCGGATGATCTAATTAACTTTTTCGGGGTGGACGCAGTTCGATATTTTGTGCTGCATGAAATGCCTTTTGAGAACGATGGCATGATTACATGGGATTTGATGGTGGAGCGCCTGAATTCCGATCTGGCAAATACGCTGGGGAATCTGGTAAACCGCACCATCTCCATGAGCAATAAATATTTCGGCGGCATAGTGGAGAAACCGGGTGCCGACGCCCCCGATGCAGAGGAGACTGTGGACGCCGATCTGTTTGCCATTCTGACAGACACCTACAGCCGGGTTGCCAGGAAGATGGACGAACTGCGCGTGGCAGACGCGATCACGGAAATCTTTGCGCTCTTTAAGCGCAGCAACAAATATATTGATGAAACGATGCCTTGGGCGCTTGCAAAGGACGAGACGAAAAAGAACCGGCTGGCGGCCGTACTCTATAATCTGTCCAACGCAATCATGGTGGGAGCCTCCCTCCTGGAGCCCTATATGCCGGAAACCGCAAAGCGTATTTCGGAGCAGATGAACGCGCCGCTGCCTGACTTTACGGTACTGGAAAAATGCGCTGCCAATCATGATACCGCCGCGGCATCCACCCTCTACCCCTCCGGGACACAGGTGACACGGACACCGGAGATTCTCTTCGCGAGACAGGATCTTGCGGAAGTGATGGAAAAAGTGGAGGCTATGTTTGCCGAGCGGGCTGCGGCAGCCGGTGCAACCAATAAAAATGCAGACGACGAAGCGTGCGGCGGACAGAATTCATCCGACGGCATTGATATCGAGCCAAAGGAAACGATTACCTACGATTTATTTGACCAGTGCCAGTTCCAGGTAGGCGAAATCCTGGAGTGCACAGAAGTGCCGAAGTCCAAGAAACTGCTCTGTTCCAAAGTGCGTGTGGGTTCCCAGGTACGCCAGATCCTGTCCGGTATCAAACAGCACTACAGCGCGGAAGAAATGGTCGGCAAGAAGGTCATGGTGTTAGTCAATCTGCAGCCCAGAGAGATTGCGGGACAGATATCCGAGGGCATGCTGCTATGCGCGGAGGATGCGGAAGGGAATCTTTCCCTGATGACGCCGGAACGGTTTATGCCGTCAGGCGCGGAGATCTGTTAGGACAGTACACTTGGAAATGGATGAAAAAATGATAGAAAAAGAGGAATTTTATTTTGGTTCGCGGGACGGCGAACACAGGCTTCATGCAATCAAATGGCTCCCTGAGACAGAGAAGCCGATCTGCATTTTGCAGATTGTACACGGCATGTCGGAGCATATCGGCCGTTATGAAGAATTTGCCCGCTTTATGGCCGGAAAGGGCATTCTCGTTGTGGGCGACGATCATCTGGGCCACGGCCTGTCCGTGAAGGAAGGGGAACCGCGGGGGTACTTCTGTAAAGAGGATGCCGCCACAGTGCTTGTGCGGGACGAACACCGGCTGAAAAAGATGATGCAGGAGCAGTATCCCGGCATTCCCTATATTATTCTGGGACACAGTATGGGATCTTTTATCCTGCGCAATTATCTGACACGTTACGGAAACGGCATCGACGGAGCCATTATTATGGGGACCGGTATGCAGCCAAAGCGCGCCGTGAGGTTTGGCTGGCTGCAGGCGACCTTTCTGAGCAAAGTGCTTGGCCCTAAATATGTATGCAGAGGTATGGACAGGGCGCTCTTCGGTGTCTATAACCTGAAATTTCAGGCCGGTCCTGGGGATTCCGGCCATTGGGTCAGTGTCAATCCCGAGAATGTGAGAGCCTTTCAGGCGGATCCACTGTGCGACTTTGTCTTTACGGCCAACGGTTTTCAGACGCTGATGCGTCTGATCCTAAACCTCTATGATGAGGAAAAACTTGCGCAGATGCCCAAAAATCTCCCCGTTCTGTTTGTGTCAGGACAGGAAGACCCGGTGGGCGACTTCGGAAAAAGCGTGGAGAAGGTGTTCCGCTCCTTTGAAGCGCTTGGCATGGAGCGCGTGCAGTTGAAGCTTTATCCCGGTGACCGGCACGAGATACTCAATGAAGCTGACAGGGAAACCATCTACGGGGATATCTACCGTTTTGTACTGCAGAATGTTACCTGAACGAAAGTATGAAACGCTTCAGGATGAGGTAAAATATGAAAAAAATTTTTAGTGTGCTGTGTCTGCTGGCAATCCTTTTCGTGGCATATCTTACGTTTACGCAGCCACATGACAACGGGCAGCCCGCCGTAGAGGATATCGAATCGGGGGCGGAGGAGCTTGTCGGTCAGGTGGAGGATATGTATGAGGAATATGGCTCCGCTGCGGTAGCGCAGGCGAACGAAAAGCTGGGCGATGTCGTGGAACAGGCTGACGAGGCGATCGAAGAAGCAGTTGAAAGCGCTGTGGAAGGTGCAAAAGAAGGATTCTTCCAAAGCATTAAGGAAAGTATCAGTAACTTTTTCCACGACCTGACTTCATAAGAAAATAAAATCAGAAACAAGACAGACAACCGCTGATGTCGGGATGACAAGGCGGTTTTTTGTATATACTATATACACGATGGCAATAAGCGGCGCGCGGATATAAGATGAACAACAGCGCAATGCTAATAAAATATAATAATATATAATAATGCTGCAGAACGGAGGAAATGATATGAAAATTGCTTTTTTTAGCACGAAACCCTATGACAGGATCTGGTTTGAGCCTATGGGAAAGGATTACGGATTTGAGATCCACTTTTATGAGGTGCCCTTCCACGAGGAAACGGTTTCCCTGGCAAAAGGCTTTGATGCGGTCTGCATTTTTGTGAACGATTACGTGAATGCCGAGATGATCCAACAGCTTTATGACATGCATGTGAAAGCGATCCTCCTGCGGAGCGCCGGATTTAATCATGTGGATGTGAAGGCGGCCGAGGACAAAATTCAGGTTTTGCGGGTACCCAGTTATTCCCCGGAGGCGGTGGCCGAATTTGCCATGACCATGCTGATGACCGTAAACCGTTACACCCATAAAGCCTATAACCGTACACGGGAATTTAATATGAGCCTGCATGGGCTTATGGGTGTGGATATGTACCGCAAAACAGCCGGTATTGTGGGTACGGGAAAAATCGGACAGGCCATGATCCGCATCTGTAATGGATTCGGTATGGAAGTGCTGGCATACGACCCCTATCCCAACAAGAACCTGGATGTAGAATATGTATCGGTGCAGGAACTGATGGAGCGGGCTGACGTGATATCCCTGCACTGTCCCCTGACTTCCGAGACAAAGCATCTGATCAATGCGGATACCATCGGAAAGATGAAAAACGGCGTATATCTGGTCAATACCTCCCGCGGCGCGCTGATTGACACAGACGCGCTGATCGACGGACTTGTGGATGGAAAATTCGGCGGCGTCGGGCTGGATGTATACGAGGAGGAAGAAGGGATTTTCTACGAGGATAAGTCCAACGAGATCATGCGGGACGAAAACCTGGCCAGACTGATGACCTTCCCGAACGTGCTGATCACTTCACATATGGGATTTTTCACCAGAGAGGCCATGCAGGCGATCGCAAAGGTAACATTGGAAAACGCTTATGCGTTGGAAAATGGTCTGCCTTTGGTCAACCGGGTGGGCGGTGAATCGGTAAAATAGCATATGCTATTTCCGCTTTTTAGTCAAACGTAAAACAAGCGTTATTTATCACGCTATTCTGAATTAGTAACAGATTAGTGACAGACTTTTGCGTCCCGGAACCGTTTCCATTCCAGCGTACATGCTGGTTTTACGATTTAATAAAAATTTAATTAAGAACAAATTAGTGACAAACCGGGCGGTTTAATCGGAAATTTGAATTATAATTTCCTGTATACCGCCCTTTTTCTTTGCAAAAGCCCAGTAAAATGCGGCATTGGAGAAAATATACCATTCTTTTTACGGCGTTGTGGTGGAGACAGGCGAAGCGCCCGAAAATCCATCCGTCAACGAGCAAAACCCAGAAGAGGGAGAGGGATCCGAGGCCCCCTCGGGCGATAATGAAACACCTGTTATCAATGATGATAATACAGGAGAAGAAATCGGCGATAACACCGACGGGGATGAAACGGAAGATCCCGCCGAGGTTCCCGCAGAGTCTGGGACCGGCGCGTCCATCATGAGCGTCGATGGCATGATGCCGATGGCGATAACGGAACATAAAGTCACTTATACGGAATCGGACGATTATACGGTCGCTCTCGAAGGGGGCGTAGAGAACGGCAACCAAATTATCGAAGACCCGGCCGGAATTGTATTTACCGTCACGCCCGCAGAGCACAAGACGATTAAGTCCGTTAAGTGGTCAGTCGGTGAAGTGACCGACAGTAATCCGGGTACTGAACTCACTGGCGAAGAGGATGAAAGTCTCGATGAGGGTGCCAAGAGATACACGATTTCCGCCGACAAGATTACAGACGAGGCCATCACTGCGGATATCGTCCTCACCATTGAGGTGGAGGCTAAGACCTACACAGTCACCGTAACAAAATCTGCTGCAGGCATAAAGAAGGTGACTTATCTCTTAACCCAGGATAACACCGAGCCAAATGGGGAGAGTACGACATTAGGGGAAAGCCTTCCTGTCAATGACATCACAAAGAACCTGAAAATCTATGTGGAGCCCGATGCTGGCTACAGCGTGACCGTCAAGAGCGGCAACGTTACCGTGAACGGTCATAGCAACGTATATAATCTCGGCAGTATCAGAAAAAATGTCGAGGTCAGTATCCAAGCTGAAAAGACCGGGTATGAGATTAAATCCAGCGTAGTGAGGGCTTCCGGCGAAACAACGGAAACCATTGCCGATGCTGTTTTAAGCGCTGTCAAGGTAAAATGGGGCAAGATGGTGACTGTTTCCGGCGCAGCAGGCGCAGAAACCTACACCGCCCTTAAGAAATATAAGGATCTGACATTCACACTCGATGGGCTTGGAGACCTGAAGGCGGCTGTCTACTACGGCGGTACAGATACACAGACGACCCTGATTGAGCCTCAGAATGGGACCTACACCGTTTCCATGGATGATGTCGCAGCCACCGAAGGCTTTACCGTTAAGGTGGAAGTGCGTAATGTAGGAAAATCCAAGATTACGATGGCAGCAAACACCGATGTGAAGGCGCTTACCTATAAGAATGACGCAGGCGCTTATGTCGCAATCGGGGATGGCCCTGAAATCAAGGAAGACCAGAAATTTGAATTCAAGGTAGAGGCAAACGAATTCTTTAAAGTGACAGAGGTTACCGCAGCGACAGCTTCCGGCGAAGAGGTAGCCGTGAGCAAAACAGCCGATGGCAAAGACACGGTATACTCCCTTGTTGCAGCCAACGAGAATATTACAATCACCGTTACGACAGAACTGGATGCCGAGCAGTGCTATCGGTTACAGATGAATGTGGACGGCGACAAGGGTTCCGTCACGGCAGCAGTTACAAAGACTGCAGGCGGGACAGAGGCAGACACTCCGGCTCTGAATGGCGCCCTGCCCTCTGAAGATCCAATCGTTACCCGCAATGCAAAGGTGCAGGTTGTCCTGACAGTAGACAGCCACTATACCCTCGCGGCCGAAGCCCCGGTTAAGCTGGGGACCGAGACTCTTACGGCAACAGCGGAGAACACCTATGAGCTCACCCTGACAAAGGGCTCTCTTGCCACTCTGACAGTAAAGACAGAGAGAAAAGGACTTGAGACAGCCAATACAGTTACCTTTAATAAGGACGCGGCCGAGCACATGACGCTTGCCGTGACTGAGGTGAAGGATCTGGTTACCAAAGACCAGACAGACGCCAACAAGTACAACCTTGCTGTCGGCGTCAAGGATATAAACTTTACCATTACCGCAGACGGTCCTTACGCGCCGACGGTTAAGTACTCTGGCACTAAGGATGTAAAACCGAACGGCACGCCCGTGAAGAAGGATGGCAAGACCACATATACCTACTCTCTTGCCGCTGTTCTGCTCGGTACAGACGATACGATTGTCATTACAGAGGCAGTCAGTAAACGGAAGATTACCGTACTCTACAACGCAGAGGACGTGAATGTAACCATGAAAAAGGGTGCGTTGGAAGATGTGTCCACAGAAATAGACGGCGGTGTGGAAACATCTGTTACGGAGGGCGACAGCCTGACCATCACTGCATCTGCCCTTGACAACTGCAAGCTTGATGCAATTACGAAGAAGGTCGGCACCGGGGAGGCAGCTGATCTCGAAGGATTTACAAAGGGCGCGGTTTTCCATAAGTTTAATGTGACGGCGGAGGATGACGTTACCATTGTCATCACCTCCCAGAAGCAGCTTAGCGTACAGCCCCTGTACGACGAGGGTGCATCGGAGTTCATGACCCCGAACAAGAGCAAAAAGTATGATGTACGTTATGACGGCACCTACACGGCGCGGATTAAGAACGGCGCGGTTGACCTCGCTTTGCAGAAGGTGGAGCTGAAAAAAGGCAATGATTCGGTTCTCCAGACCTCGGACGAGGGCGTGACGAACTGGTCCACCAGATTCGCAAAAGGCGATACTTACGCAACAATCACACTCGGCGAGGGACTTGCCAGGACTGAGTGCACGCTTCTGCTGTACGACAATGCCGCGGATGACGCTGTTCCTGTGGCATCCTACCCGTTAAAGGTGTCCGCCCTGGTATTCGACAAGGATGTGAAGATTAACGGCGGCAAGGACATCAGCCAGACTGCTGACACAGTAAACACCTATAAAGTTGCCGTTAATAAGGATGCCAGCGCAAGCGAGCTTTACTTTGAGATTCCTACAGGCGACGCCAACAAGGACGTCGTAAAATCCGCTGCAATCAATGAGGGCGGCATGCTGGAGATCACGACGGGCTATGGCGCAGGCGAGAGCGCTGAGTTAAAAGTTTACACCCTCGAGTCGGACGGCACAACAAAAAAATATGTCCAGCAGGGCGGCAAAGACCTGACGGTTAAGGTGACTGCCACGAATCTTCTGGATAAAGAGAAAACGGTTCCCAGCGTAAAGCAGGCTTCCTCCACTGACGTTTCCATTACCCTTTCCCTGGGCGCGAAGAAAATTGCGGCTCCCGCGAACGGTAAGGTTTACTATGAGGTGAAGCTGACCCCGAGCTATGTAGAGGCAGATCATAAAGATAAGCTTCTGCAGACCGTTCCCGTACAGTATATTGAAAAGAACGGCGACGCACAGGAAGCAACCATCTATGTGGGTGCCAAGGGATCTGCCGATGCGCCGAACTATGGCACAGGCGCAGCCTGCCAGTACGGCATAACTGTCAGACTGGTACACGCGGACAGCGAAGCTGTGGACGGCACAGATATCGCTCCTGCCAATGTAAAGAGCGAGAGCAAGTCCTTTACAAAGGACGCGGGTAAGGATTTCGCTACGAAGGCTCCTACCTTTGAGACAAACCTGAAGCTCAAGAAGGGCGCAGGCAATGTTTACACCACACAGAAAGACGTTGTGATTGCGACGCCTACTTTCAGCAAGGATACTTCCTATACTGTCCTGCCTGGTGACGGCGCGTCCGATATCACGATGGGACTTGAGGCCAGCCAGAAGCTGGAGGTCAAGGTTGAAGACAACAAGATCAAGGCAAGCGCTACGGAAAATACCGCACTTGGCAAGCACACCATCCAGGTGCTGGCAACCACGACCGACGGCGATACCATGTATGCTTCCAGGGCAACCATTGTCGTTACGGTGGTACGAGGTATTGAAGATATTACCCTCACTGTGCCTACTACTTCCGTCTACTACGCTGACAAGGCAGTGAACCTGAAGACGGTGCTGGCGTTTAACTCTGGCTATGCAGACGCTGAAAATCCGAAAGACGGCGTGCCGAAGACGAAGAAGGTAGAGTATAAGCTGGTAGACGTGTCTGTAAAAAAGGCGAGTCTGAATACACTTGAGGCTATACAGAATGTCAGTGAGGCGGATGTTGTCAAGGACGGCGTTAAGATCGATAAGAGCGGTAAGATCTCCGTTCCCAGGAATTATAAGGTGACAGCTGACAGCAAATTCAAGGTTCTGGTAAAGGCCGCTGACTTTGCAGAAAACGCGGTATGTGATCTGAGTGAAGAAATCACGATTACCCGTGATTATATGCAGATCGCAAAGGCGCTGATCGTCAAATCCAATACCGACGGCGGCTATGACGTGATCGACGCGGATGGCAAGGAGCTGAACGCTTCCGAACTTAACGGCGCGAAGATGATGGCCTTTGAGACCGGCCTGCCCGCTAAGACCAGCTACAGACAGGATGAGCTGGAAAGTTATCAGATTGCAAAAAACGTGACTTATGCCTCCAGCAATAAAAAAGCTGTTGAGATTGACCAACACGGTTATATCACGGTAAACGCTCCGGCCAAGAACGTGAAGCTGACGGCCGCTCCTGCTGATGGCAGCGCAGCCGATAGGAAGCTGAACACGACCCAGACAATCACCACGACCGTCAAGTACGATGATGTCACCGAGCTTGGTCTGGAAATTTATAAACTCAATAATGTATATGACGATAATACACCTGAGAAGACCTTTGCGGTAGATGAGGTGGAGAAAGGTGCCCCGGACGTGGCACGAGAGATCACTTACAACGATTCTTCGGCTGCAACCTTTGTGCTGTTCTTAAAAAGTAAGGAAAACGGAAAATGGGAGGATGCTACAGCCTTCACGGACTACAAGCTTACCGCGTCAAAAGGCAAGATCCTGTATGTTGACGCGGTGCAGGGCACAGGGCTCGCTGCAAACGATAAGCAGACCATATTGAAACTGACTTACAAGGTTTACAATGCGGAGAAGAAGAAATATGATTCCAAGACAAAGGAATATAAGCTGACCAACGCCGGTCTTACAGCTGTTGACGCGAAGACAAAAGCGCCGAAGATTGTATTCCGCAACAAGAGAAACACCATACAGGCCAACTACACAACCACCGACAAGAATCTGGAAACATGGAAGAAAGAGGACGGAAGCATTGGGATTGGATCCAGATATATCGGCTTCAATCTGCAGCCGAACGGCAGGGATTACCCTCTGGATTTTGTAGCCGGAAAGGATGCGGAAGGCAACGACCTGTATGTGAAGGTAGACGTGGACTGGTCCGCAATGACTGCGAAGAATGAGGAAACTCTGCGGACTCTCGCAGACAGCATGGATCCTAAGGGATACAGGAAGCTGAACAGTGACGGAAATTATGGCGGCTATGTGCATATGACCTTTAGCAATGATGCGACTCTGACACCCGGCAGCTACAAGCTGAAAGTGAGCGTCGGCACGGTTGACGACAACCGTGATTTTGTTCCGGCGGCACCGTCCACCGCGATCACGATCAAGGTTGCAAAGGATAAGGCTCTGTCCTTTAAGCCTGTCACATCCTACAAGATTTCCGCGAAGGATAACGGCTACGCGGTTCTGACCGGCAAGGGCAGCTACGACTCTGTAGAGTTCAGCGACTTGCAGAACGACAATGTCAAAGGCAGGCTGAAAGGGCACGAGAATGCATTTACCGATTACTTTGAATTAGCTCTTGACAGTGACGACAACCAGATTCTGCAGTTAAAGGCTGACTGCTTTGAGAACGGGAAGCTCAAGGAGATTTCCAAGGATGACCTGACCGGCTATGTGACCTATACGGCCCAATATCAGTACACGGGGGCTGAGTCTGTCATCAAGGGTACAACAAAGATCACCGTGAAGCTCGAGGGCAACACGATTGCAAAATATGCAGTCACCAACGCGACGGCGGATACGGCAGCGGGCAAGGTGGCGAACGTAACCGTAACCTGCAACAAGAAGCCCGTTGAGATCGCATACGCTCTCGTGAAAGAAGCGGATAAGGGCACATGGCAGGTAGTTACCAAAAACGAATCGGCATATACTCCGGCCATCGCAGTAAACAACAGTGTGATCTCCTTACAGCACACGGATGCTATGACAGATAAGAGTGCAAAGGTAACACTCCTCGTCATCCCGGCGGACAGCTATTACAAGAAGCGGATTGCCGCTGTAACAGATGATGCGGATAACGCAAAGAAGAAAGCGATTATTGAGCAGTACGGTGTAGAACTTAAAACCACCATCACGCTGAATGATCTGACCGCTGCAGCAACCAATAAGAGAATCTCTGTCGACAGGGCAAATCTGGCGCAGAAGTTTACGGCAGAATATACGGAGTGGACTAACGGCGCGGAGAGCGGGTGGTACACCAAAGACAGAAATTATTGGATCGATGTTCCATATACGGAACTTTATGACGACGCAACGGCACAGATTAAAGCCATTCAATCCGATAAAGCTTGGATCACCTTCGATAAATATATTGATGATGGGAAAAAACGGATCAGCATTGCGCTGAATAAAGACGATCTTCAGGCGCACTTCGACGAGTGCTATCAGAAGAAAACCGTGAAGGGCGGAACCGTCTACCAGCCGAAGAAGCTCAACGTCACGGCGACAGTATACTACGGCGGAACGCAGGAGACGCCTGCAGCGCCCAGTGACATCTTCAAATTTGCGCTGACTATGCCGGATGAACCGTATTTTATGAATACGCAGGACGAGGAAGGAAATGTCACAACAGATTATGAACTGGCAATTGCCCGTGTCAAAGAACTTGAGCCGCGTATTTCCCAGTCCATTGCGTACAATATGCAGAAATATAATTATTACTATATGCAGGAGCTGACAGGCGACGATCTGGATGAGAGCGTAAAGGGGCACGTAATGCAGCATCTGGAGGATCACATCCGCTCATGGTTAGGTGATGACTGCGGTATTGACCTGGATGACCTTCAGAAACAGATGACCGTTGCAACGGGTTCAGGCGAGTTTAAGTCGCCTACATCAACTGCAGCCGGTCTTGTAAAAGTCACCGTAGCGCTGACAAACGGAAACGACAAAGAGGCAGATGACTCGACTAAGAAGACAACAAACGTGACATTTACTGTAACCCTTGCACCGTTCGAAGCAAAGGCAGGCGATGTAAAAGCCTTAGTCGAAGCGTTCTTAACCAGTGCCAAGATCACCAACAAGACTACAGAAGCAAGCCTGCTGGCGGAACTGAAGGCCTATGTGAAAGAAAATGCAAGTTATGATACCAGCAAGATCAGATATACGATCACTGGCTGGGATCTGACACCTGCTGCAGTTGGCACACCCGGCAGCCTTGCACTAAAGGTCGAGATATACAACATTGCGGAAGGAGGAGAACCCGAGGCAGTAGATAAGACAGGAGACGACGATAAGCTTGAGATTCCTGCTTTGGAAAGTGCTGAGAACGTAGTCACCGCGGTTAAGAAGGCGGTCGGCGTTGCGGATCCGGATAGCGGCACAAAAGCCGATGTAATCAAGGAGCTGACGAAGACCAACAACAGCGGTAAAACCCAGAAAGCAGTGGAGGATGCTGCGAAAAAGGCAATCGGGAGCAACCCTTACATTGTAGCTTTTGCGAAGAAAGACGGTACTGAGGTGGATGACTTTACATTCGACCCCGCTAAAAAGGACGCACCCGGAAGTCTCAGTTTTAAGCTGATTGTGAAAAACGAGGACGGTACGGCTCTCGAAGGCTCAACCGGGGATGTTGTTCTCACAAACGCAGAGGTAGCTGCGATTGCTGATCTGCTTACTCTGGTAGAGGCAGAAACGAAGGTTAATGCATGGATTACCGCAAACACCCTCGCTGAGACGGATAATGCATCCACCGGAACGAAAGTGCTTAAGAACGGCGTAACGAAAGAGGCAATCCTTGCGGCAATCAAGAGCGACACGACCAATAAGGTTCCGGAAACCAGTTTGATTGCGGTAACGTTCGAGGATGGTTTTAAATGTACCGATGCGACAGTAAATACACCGGGCAGCGTAAAGGGCACTCTGGTACTGACAGATATGGCCGATGAGACGAGGAAAGTTACGCTCGATGTAGTTATCCCGGCACTGCCGCAGACTGAAGCAGAAGCAGTGCAGAAAATTAAAGATGCTGTTGCGGATGCTGTGAATAAGGGAACTATTGTCGTTACAAAAGATACGCAGAATGAGGATGAAACAGTCACCAATGCGATTCTGGCAGCGGCACAGAACGCGGCAGGCTTAAAGACAGACACCTTTGACATCACAGTAAAGGACGGTGCTAAACTGGCGATTACAGCGCCAAGCGGCAATACTGCTGGTAAGGCGACAATCACTCTGTCAGTAAAAGCCAAGACAAATGGCACAGGCACAGACTGCGCAATCGAAATCGCGATTCCTGCTGAAACGACAGCCTAAGCCCTGACAGTCGCCAAACGACGTGACGGCGAATCAGAAAACAAAGCAATAACAGACTGTGCCGAGAGGCATAGAAGGACGGCGGAAGCATTTACTTCCGCCGTCTGCTGTTTTCTTCCCGCTATGGCTGTACTGCCTGGGAGCCACGTCTCACACCCCGCACGTTCTTCTCCGCCTTCACCCGGGGAATCATGATCTGGTGTCCGCATCCCACGCATTTCAGGCGGAAGTCCGCGCCGATCCGCAGTACCTCCCACTCTGAGGAACCGCAGGGGTGCTGCTTTTTCATTTTCAAAATGTCTCCGACCTGAATGTCCATATATCCCTCCTCTTTACCTCCAGTCAAATATCTATCTCTGATAAATTCAGGTGTAAATCATCAAAAATTCCTGCCTTTATCCGCTCGGTAAAAGTGTACTGCACAGCCTCTTTTTCGTGCTCATAATCGTACACTGTGACCGTTTCCCGCGATGCATCCACAATCCAGTATTCCCGCACGCCCGCTTCCCGGTACAGCCTCACTTTGCGCTCATAGTCCATCCTGATGCTGGAGGGCGACACGATTTCAATCACCCAGTCCGGCGCTCCGTGACAGCCTTTTTCGTCCAGCTTGTCCTTATCACAGATGACTAAAATATCTGGTTCCACATAATTGTGTGTATCTTTTTTGATATACACCGCAAATGGCGCAGGATATACCTCGCAGCTTCCCTTCATATTTTTAATATACAGTTGAATCTCAAACGCAAGTTCTATTAGGAGCTTTTGGTGTGTTCTCATTGGGGAATCCATCCGAAACATTTCCCCGTCGATCAGTTCCGCCCGTTCCCCCTCCGGGAGAGCTTCGATATCAGCAACCGTATATCCCTTTCCGCCTTTTATTGCCATAAACCGTTCCTCTCTCTCAAATTCCTTCCATTCCCGCGTTTTTCTGACTTCCATAGACTTTCCTCCTGTTCCGCAGGAGAAGTCCGATTATATAAGTCTTAGTATTTGTCTATATGTTTCTTCCAAATCCATGACTGCTCGGAATCTCCTGCTTTTAAATTGTGTGTTGGTTGATTTAAAAGCATAGAAATTCTGAAACATAGACTGGAAAATCAGCCGGAAACGCTGATTTCATATGACTCCGAAGCAGATGATAATACCGCTCCGAATGTTTGTTGTCAAAAGAATGCTTATGCTTTGTACCTATTATAGAGGACGGGAGAGCGGAATGTCAAGAACGGGAAAACGACAATATACTTTTGTTGGAAAAAATCATAAAATTTGTAATACATTATTGCATATCCGGCTGTCCAAACTATAACTAAGGAGGTGAGCATATTGATAGAAAATAAATCAAACGAAACAGAATTGACTGCAGATTTGGCCAAAAACACGTTGGATGAAATTCCCGTGCCAAAATCTGATGCAAAGGAAATTGTAGGTCTTATCCGCAACAACGGAAAGATTGACGGATACCAGCTCTCAGATCATTCCACTGTCAGCAAGGCAGAAGGAGTTCAGATGGCAAAAGACGGTGAAATCAAAGGAGTCGGCGTAGCCCACCGGGGCGATACCGAATACCTGAAATCCATTCCAGATGATTCGGAAAATAATAATCTGGGAAGTCTCCCCACCGTATCGGGGTGAGGATGCCGAAAAAGGAAGGAGAATGCCGTTTTCAGGCATTCTCCTGCGCGAAACTTAGCACTTTTCACATTAATCAAGCTGGGAGAAGATCTCCCCAATGCTCCCCTGTACCACCAGATCCGCAATCCCGTCCCTTGCGGTAGGGGTTTTGTTTACCAGCACAAGTTTGTTGCCGTTGTAGTAATCCAAAAGTCCAGCAGCAGGATACACTGCCAGAGAGGTGCCACCCACAATCAGCACATCCGCCTCGCTGATTGCACGGATTGCGCTCGCGAGCGTATTCTGATCCAGCCCCTCCTCGTAGAGCACCACATCCGGCTTGATATCACCGCCACAGGTGCATTTCGGCACGCCCTCTGAATCGGCAATATAATTCACATCATAAAACTTATGGCATCTCTCGCAGAAATTGCGCAGGACAGAGCCGTGAAGTTCATACACCTTTTTGCTGCCTGCCGCCTGATGGAGCCCGTCGATGTTCTGGGTCACCACCGCCTTGAGTTTTCCCTCGCGCTCCCACTGCGCCAGCTTTAAATGGGCCGCGTTGGGCTCCGCGTCAAGGCAGAGCATCTTATTTCGGTAAAACCGATAAAATTCCTCGGTGTTTTTTCTGTAAAAGGTATGGCTCAGTATGGTTTCCGGCGGGTAGTCATACTGCTGGTTATAGAGGCCGTCCACACTCCGAAAATCCGGAATGCCGCTCTCCGTGGAAACACCCGCTCCCCCGAAGAAAACAATATTGTCCGATTCGTTTACCCACTGCCTTAACTGTTCGATCTGCCCCATAGTACTACCTCCCTCTCTCTGATATATTTGTTATTGTGTCAACTATAATGTTTAATTTAGATATTCCCCGTCAAAAACAGTTGACATGGTTGGATTCTTACGATATTATAATTTTAAAGGTGTTACCTATAGCAAACGGTTCACCTTAGTTATCAGTTATATATCAAAAAAGCAACTAACCTTGGTGGGGGCGGTCACTTTTTTGATGCTTATGTATCCTGTATGATTGAATGGTATTGATCGTCGTGACGATGATGCTGATTATCGTCACGACAATACCAACAATCGCTACTGTCGTTTCTGTCATCATATCCTTTACCTTTCGGAAATTTTCCATTGTACCACCTCCAAGATACCGGAAGCTCTCAAAATGTACTCATTTTGGCGAAAGGTGAACCGCTTACCGTTTAAGGTAACACCCAACCCTATTATAACAAACTACAAAGGATGGGTCAATTATTTATTAATATATTTATAAACGAAATTACGTTTATTTATCTAATTTTCCCAGCCCCAATCTGTTCACTGCCGAGAAAATAGCCCGCACGGACGCCCTGGTAATATTGGAGCTGACACCCACGCCGTAGGTCACACGGCCGCTCTCGGCATCCAGCAGATGGATATAGGCCGCCGCCTGGGAATTGGAACCACTCTGGAGCGCGTGTTCCTCGTAATCCAGTATCTTGACGTTGATATCCAGCGTCTCCTGAAGACCCCTCTTTACGGCGTCGATAGGGCCGTTTCCAACCGCCTCAAAGCGTTTCTCCTCGCCCTTGTCGGTGTAGACAACAACTACCCTTGTGTCAAATTCGGACTCAGTCTCTTCACTCAGGTCATCCACACGGAGCTTTCTGAAATGAAGCGGCTCCTTTTTCAGCAGATACTCCTGCCGGAAACTTTCCATGATCTGGTCGGGACTTACCTCACCCTGTTTCTCGGAGATCGCCTGGATAACATCAGCAAACTCCCTGTGCATTCCCTTAGGCAGCTTAAAGCCGAAATAGGTATCCATAATAAACGCCACGCCGCCCTTGCCGGACTGGGAATTGATGCGCACGATAGGCTCATATTCCCTGCCGATATCCGCGGGGTCAATCGGCAAATAGGGTACTTCCCAGTATTCGCCGCCACGCTCCTTCATGGCCTTCACTCCCTTGTTGATGGCGTCCTGATGGGAGCCGGAGAAAGCAGTAAACACCAGCTTGCCCGCATAAGGATGTCTGGGGTGCACGGGAATCTTACAGCACCTCTCATAAATTTCAATGCTTTCATTCACGTGTTCAATGGCAAGTTCAGGATTAATCCCCTGCGAAAACATGTTGTAGGCAATATTTAAAATATCCACATTTCCGGTTCTCTCGCCGTTTCCGAAAAGGGTGCCTTCCACACGCTCCGCGCCGGCCAGAAGCGCAAGCTCTGCGCTGGCTACCCCAGTTCCCCTGTCGTTATGGGGATGTACACTCAAAATGATGGCTTCCCTGTTTTCCAGATGTTTGTTCATCCACTCGATTCTGTCCGCAAAGACATTTGGTGTCGTCATTTCCACCGTGGAAGGGAGATTGATAATCATGGGATTTTCCTTTGTGGGACCCCACTCCCTCTGCACTGCGTTGCAGACTTCCAGCGCGTAGTCGAGCTCAGTGCCGGTAAAACTCTCAGGCGAGTATTCCAAAATTATCCTGCCGGGGAATTTCGCTGCATGGCGCTTCACCATCTTTACGCCCTCCACGGCGATGTTGGTAATCTCCTCACGGCTCATGTTGAAAACCACATCCCGCTGCAGGGTGGAAGTGGAGTTATAAATATGCACGATGGCCTGCTTACAGCCTTCTATGGATTCAAAGGTGCGCTCTAAAAGTTCCTCCCTGCACTGGGTCAGGACCTGCACCACCACGTCGTCTGGTATCAGCTTCCTGTCCACAAGCTGGCGCAGGAAATCAAATTCTATCTGGCTGGCTGCCGGGAAACCGATCTCAATCTCCTTAAAGCCCAGCTTAATCAGATAATTGAAAAACTCAATCTTTTCGGAGACTACCATAGGGTCAATCAGGGCCTGGTTGCCGTCACGCAGATCCACGCTGCACCAGACGGGCGCTTTCTCGATCTGCTTATTGACCCACTCCCTTTCAGGATAATCAACCACCGGGTTTCTGCGATATCTCTTATAATTTAACATAACTGCAACTCCTCCTTTATAACGTTAAGACCCCGCTGCATAAATACAGCGGGGTCGTCCGAACGTGACATTATTCTCCAAGACCGCTCTCGATTGCGTCAACTAACGCCTTGAGAGCCTCCTCCTCATCTTCACCGTCACACACAAACTCAATTTCATCGCCACACTTGACACATGCCCCAAGCACGCTCAGGACACTCTTGGCATTCGCTGTATTCTCACGAAACGTAAAGGTTATCAGAGATTTAAACTGCATCGCTTCCTTACATAGGATGCCTGCCGGTCTTAGATGTAGCCCTGTCGGGTTTTTGATGACTACCTTCTGACTTACCATTGCCTTTTCCTCTTTCTTAATGATATATAAGTATATCATTTATTTTACGGTATCTCAAGCCCTACAGCATAATATTCTGTATCAGCTCGGCAAGCTTTTTCGCTTCCTCAGTGATGACCTTCTGGTCTTTACCCTCGATCATGACCCTGACAAGCGGTTCCGTGCCGGAAGGACGGATCAGCACGCGGCCCTCCCCGGCGAATTTTTTATCGAGTGCAGCAATCGCTTCTGCAATCTCAGGATAATCCATAAAGTTTTCCTTTTTGTGGTTAGGCACCTTTGCTCCGACTAATGCCTGCGGCATTACCTCCATAATGGAAGCCAGTTCAGACAGAGGCTTCCCCGTCTCCACGATCACCTGTAAAAGATGCAGGGCACTCAGAAGACCATCGCCCGTTGTATTTTCATCTAAAAAGATCACATGGCCGGACTGCTCGCCGCCGAGACTTGCGCCGATCTCACGCATACGCTCCAGCACATAGCGGTCGCCCACCTTGGTCTGCTCGATTTTGATCCCGGTTTTCTCGCCCATCAGGAAAAATCCCAAATTGCTCATAACAGTCGCCACGATGGTGTTCTTCTTCAATTTCCCCTGGGATTTCATATGATTTCCGACAATGGCCATAATCTGGTCGCCGTCCACAATATTTCCCAGCTCATCCACCGCCAGCAATCTGTCCGCGTCACCGTCGAAGGCAAGCCCAAGCTGTGCTTTCTCATAGACAACTCTCGCCTGCAGTTCTTCCATATGGGTTGATCCGCAGTTCGCGTTGATGTTCGTGCCGTCGGGATTGTTGTGGATAGCCACCACCTCCGCGCCCAGCTCCTTCATCGTCTCGACAGAAGTGTAATAGGACGCGCCCTCCGCGCAGTCCAGCACGATCTTCATTCCCCGCAGATCCACATTCACCGCCTTCATGGCATGGTTGATATATTCTTCCCTTGCATCCGTGCGGTATTTGATTTTACCTACGCTCGGCCCGGTGGGAAACTTGACGCCCTTCATATCGCTCTTGATCAGCGCCTCAATCTCATCTTCCAGAGCATCCGGTAGCTTATAGCCGTTTCCGTCAAAAAATTTGATGCCGTTAAACTCCACGGTATTATGGGAAGCGGAAATCACAACCCCCGCATCCACCTTATACTTTCTGGTAAGGTATGCCACTGCAGGCGTGGGAACCACGCCGACGTACACCGCGTTTGCCCCTACGGAACAGATGCCGGCCATCAGGGCATTCGCCAGCATATCTCCCGATATTCTCGTATCACAGCCCACCATAAGCGTCGGCTTATGCTCATTCTCCCTGGTGAGGACATAAGCTCCCGCCTGCCCGAGCTGCATCGCCAATAACGGGGACAGTTCTTCATTTGCAACCCCGCGGACTCCATCCGTACCAAACAATCTGCTCATACGCACCTCCATAGCTAAATTTTTCAATCAACTTCATACGGAGAATGCCGCATTCAAGGCATTCTCCCAAGTGAGATCAGGAAGTTCTTCCCACTTTATTCCTCAATGATATGCACGCGGACTTCCGTGACATTTTTCTGCCGGACATTCCGTCCCTCCACAGTGGCGGCAACCGGCATCCAGTAGCTGCCCTCGGCAAGTTCGTCTATCTCCTCCTGCGCCATCCAGGACTCCACATCCACCACGGCGCTGACTTCCTCCGCCGTCACTTCGCTCAAAACGGCGGCCAGTCCGCTGAACATAAGGCTGCATTCGTTGGCAGGCTCCGTGATCACGGCCCTGTAACCGACGGGAAGTCCTTCAAACCGAATTCGGTCCACAGGAATCCTCACCGCATGGTCGCGCTCCGCCTCAATCTTTGCAGTCGCGTTAATTCTGCCCACAAAATTATTTTCCGCCAGTGACACGCCGTCGGGCAGATAATCGTTGATATCCACAAGCGTCGTCACGTCCTCAGAAGCGTCAGTCACATCCAGAACCCCCGAAGGAATCTCAATCGCGCTGACATTCTCCAGAAGCTTTGACCTTGCAGCCACCTTAACCGTTCCCTTGCTGAAAGTAACTTCGCCTGTATACTGGTAGCCCTCCGCCGGGATACCGGTAACCTCACATACAACCGGCACAGTTTTAAGCTCCAGAATCTCCACGCTGATCCGCACCTTGGATATGCTTTTCTCAATGTTCGCAGTGGTGATTTCTTTCCCTTCCTCATCATAGAGACGGACTTCGCTGTCCGTGCTGATATTGTTTGAGAATCCGGAGATATCCACCTCCGCCTGCGCTTTGCTGACCTGGGAAATAATGGACTGCGGGCCGGAAATACGGATCAGGTTCTGGTCTGTGGAAACGCTGCCCACCATATAACCCTCGCGGACCTCGCCCGTGGTCACCGATTTCACCGGAAGGGATCTGGTCTGCTTTTCCTCAATGCTCAGACGCACGCTGTCAATATTACCCCGTATGCTGTCCAGCTTATCATTGTATTTGTTTGTGGAAAGTTTGATCGGCACCGTATCCACACTGGTCAGATCGTTGATATCCGCCATCGCCACAATATTGCTCTTGTCGAGGGAATCAATAATGGAGCGGGGCGCCGACACCGTGACCACATCAATCATATCCGTGCCGTCCAGCACTTCGTAAACCTGTCCCCTGTCGGTAATCAGGTTTGCGTTTTTAACCGTAACTGGCACATCTGTCACGCGATAGGTGGTAAGGGGATCGTTGATATTTGTAACAACCAGCCAGAGCACTGCCGCGCTGAGAAAGGAAGCGATCTTTAAGCCCCAGTTCCGGGTAAGCTTATTCTTCATTCTTAGCCCCTGCCTTTCCAATACTCTTGCCTTTCCAGAGCTTGCGTTTCTTCTCCTCAACCGGTTTATCCTGAATCTCTAAAAGTCTTTCTTTCAGTCTCCCCGCATCCAGATTCCGCTCAAGCGCGCCGCCATAGGCAACGCTGATCTTTCCTGTCTCCTCGGACACAATCACCGTCAGGGAATCCGTCACTTCGGAGATACCTACGCCGGCTCTGTGTCTGGTTCCCAGATCCTTGCTGAGCGCCATATTATCCGACAGCGGCAGATAGCAGGTCGCAGACACAACCCTGTTTCCCCGGACGATCACCGCACCGTCATGCAGGGGTGTATTATGCTCAAAAATATTGATGAGGAGTTGACTCGAAATAATGCCGTCCACATCAATCCCCGTTCTCTCATATTCTTTCAGGGACTGTTCGTGCTCGATAACAATAAGGGCACCCGTCTTTACTTTTCCCATCTCCACCGACGCCTTGACAATTTCGTTCACCGTGCGGTCGGAAAAGCGGCCGGTTTCCCTCTTGTTGGAATCCAGGAAGGAGGCGACAAAGTTTTTCCGCCCCAGCTCCTCCAGCGCGGAGCGGAGCTCCGGCTGTAAAACCACCACAAAAGCCGTGGCCGCTATGCTGATAATATTGGGAACAATCCAAAGAATGGTATTCATCTTACAGAGAGCGGCGATCACGATAAACACCATAATTACGATGACACCCTTTAAGAGCGCCCAGGCTCTCGTGTTCTTGATCCACACCAGAATATGATATACCACGAAAGTCAGAATGGCAATTTCCGCCACATCGTTCCAGTGCACCGTAGGCATATGTAGCTTTGCGAGATAGACGCCCATCCAGTTATTCAGTTGTTCCATCCCTCATCACCTGCCTTCTGTGTCAATTTCTGTCCGGGTCATTTGCGGAACCGCGAAGCCCGGGTTGTCAATGGTGCGTCGGTCTGACGTTTCTTCCGGCTCCGCCTCTCGCAGAGCTGATCTGCTTCACTTTTTTCTCCGGCTTCGCCACGGTAACCTTCGGTACCGCCTTCACATAATAATAGTACTCATCATCCTCAAATTGAACCTTTTCCGTTCGACTGTAATCCACATAAAATACGAAAAACTGCAGTACAAGCACAAGCAGAAAGGAAACAACCGTACCCAGAAGCACACTGATGAGCGACTGATTTATCTCAAAAATCAGGTCTCCCACCAAAAGTACCATGATGTTCACCACTGCGCCGGCCGTCATGGCGATTGTCCATGCGTAATCAATGCTTAAGCGCCGCAGGAGATAGACGATAATCACCGTAATGGCAAAGGCCGCTATCGTGACAACCATCTCCTGGTTCTTTATCAGACCGTCGATAATAAACTTAAATTTCGCCGCAGTCTCCTCATCGGCCATAGCTGCAATCACCGTCGCATTCTGCGTCACATAGTGCAGCATATAGTAAACGATCACGCCACAGGCAACGGAGACAGCCGACGTGGGCGCCCCGATCAGCCCCATTGATATGGGGATCACATAGGGTATCCGCAAAAGAAAACACAGCGGCAATAGCACCACCACCAGCGTGTCTTTCGGGGAAAACCGCAGATACAGCAGAAAGAGCAGCAGAAAGCCCGCACCAATTACCACAGCGCACTCCATGCTGAAAGTATAGAGGTGCAGAAGCGCAAAAACCGCCCCCATCAGGACAATGAAATTCATCGGCATAAATGAGCACATGAGGGCCACAATCAGCACCAGCGTCATTCTGTTAAGCGACTCCATATAACCCAGTCTGGAATTAATCATAAGGAGGGTTATAAGCGCCAGAAGAAACTTCAAAGCCGGTGTGATGTACACCTCATATTTGCTGTATATGGCCAAAAGCATCTGTTTTGCAACCAGTAAAGTAGTCATTGTAAATTAATCCTTTTATCCGTTCTTTTCGTTCTTATACATGGCAGTGAGTTTATGCAGATTCATGTAATATGTCCGCAGGCTCCTGCTCGCCCTGTTGTACCTGACCGTGTACACCACATAGGAAATAAGCGCATAAACACCCACAGTCCCCAGGTAAAAGAAAAGAACATTCTTTGCAAATTCCAGGAGATCCATCTTGTAGATATCCGTCATAAAAACTTCAAAATCATAAAAAATGTACATAGCAAAAACCACTACAAATGCGATGGTTGCACTTATAATGGATTTAAGCACCTGCCAGCCTATATAGTCGTTCCGAAAATAACTTCCGATGGCAAGACATTTCCTGCCTTCATGAGCCTCATAGGAGGCCATTTGGGTCATCAGAACGACCCGTTCTTCATTTAACATACACTTCTCCAATTTTCAACAGAATCATCAGCCCAGAAACCGCATCTTCGGATTTTCCTTCGGGTCCTTTTTCTTCTGCACTTTGGGCGGCTCGGGCTTTCTGATGCTCGCGCCCAGCTCGTTAACCATGCTGTTCTTGCACTTATTGCAGAAACGTCCCGTCAGAATGGCCGCGCCACAGTTTTCACAGGTAAGCGTTACTCCCGACTCCGCAGAAAGCTCCAGCCGCTCTTCCCTGAGCCACTGGTGAATCTGGTTCGTGGAAACGTCACAGGCTTCCGCCACCTGCTGAACGCCTGCGTGGCCGTTATCCTGAATGTACTTCTTTACCTCCTGGAATTTTTCCTCAAGCTTCTCCCGGCATGCCATGCAGATCGGCGGTCCGGACACATAGTTAAAGAGATTCCCGCACTTCCTACAATTTCTTACGTTCATACCATACCTCCCTGAGACATATTTGTCGTAACTGTTCAGTACCTTCACTGTCTTGAAGCAGAATCCACGTAAATCCTTTTTCAATGACAGGATTTCTCCTCATATTCCTCTGCCAATGGCGAGAGTAATGAAGTAAATCCGTCCTACACCCGCTTTCCGAAATTCACGGCTCATGGCATCTATGGTGCTGCCCGTTGTGTAGATGTCATCAATAATTATAATCGTATTTAATTTTACATCATTACGGAGGATTTTGAAAGCCTTTTTCAAATTATTTTGCCTTTCTGCGGCAGATAAATCTTTCATGGGAGCTGTTTTTACCGTTCGTTCTATCAAATCGGCGCGCACCGGGATTCCCGTGAGTGCGGAAAGCGCCTCCGCCATCACCTGTGCCTGATTATATCCCCGCTTCCTTTGCCTGTCACTATGAAGTGGCACGGGGACAAGCGCATCCGCCCGACATGAGCTGATAAAAGTCCCCAGCTCTCCCGCCATACAGGCGGCATAATACGCAGCGTACTCCCGTCTGCCCCGATATTTAAAACGGGCAATGGACGCGGAAACGCTGCGGTAGTAGAAGAGAGCGCGGCCTCTGTCGTAGAGATGTCTTTGGGCGGCGCAGTCACCGCAGTATTCCTTTTCAGAACTCCCGATATGCTTGCCGCATTTTAAACAATACGGCGGTTCAATATAGGCAAATGAAGGCGCGCATTCCGTACAGACCAGCGCATTCCAAGGTCTGACAGGCCGGTCACAGACAGGGCAGCGGCGGGGAAAGAAGAGCGAGATAAGCTGTGAAACCATAGATGTGTCCTTTCTGATGTGGATTTCCTATCACCCGAACTTCATTGCCCGGAGCTGGTCCAAGAAGCCGGTATAACGGTGGTTTTCCCGGTTGTTCTTTACCATCTCGGAAAGCGTGGCGCGGCTCCCCAGGATGGTGACGCACGCTTTCGCCCGGGTGACGCCCGTGTAGAGGAGATTGCGGTTAAAAAGCATGTGAGGGCCTGTGAGAAGCGGCATGATAACCGCCGGATATTCGCTGCCCTGGGATTTATGTATGGTGACGGCATAAGCCAGCTCGATCTCGTCAAGTCCTGAATAAGGGTAGGTAACCCGCCGGTGCTCGTCAAACTCCACTACCACCTCACGGGCATATTCGTCGATCGTGCGTATCACGCCGATATCCCCGTTAAAGATCCCCATCCCCTGGTCGATGGGAATGTTGTAGCGGCTCACCACTTCCCACGCAAGCTGGTAATTGTTCTTGATCTGCATCACCTTGTCGCCCTCCCGGAAAAGGGTATCACCCGTCTGACATTCGCGTTTTTTATCGTCCGGCGGATTCAGGTAACGCTGCAGAATGCCGTTTAAGGTTTCTACGCCCAGTTTTCCCTTCCGCATGGGGGTGAGTACCTGTATATCATAGGGCGTCGCGTCCACATAGCGGGGAAGCTTTTCCAGAATCAGTTGAATCATATGTTTGTATATGACATTCACATCATTTCTTTCAAGAAAGAAAAAGTCCCGACTCTTATTGTCCAGAATCGGATCCTCTCCGGCGTGGATTCTGTGGGCATTCAGGACGATATCACTCTCCTTTGCCTGCCGGAAAATCTTTTCCAGAACCACCGTCTGAAACGCGCCGCTCTTAATCAGGTCGGAGAGTACCTGACCCGGTCCCACGGAAGGAAGCTGGTTCACGTCCCCCACCATAATCAGGCGGGTTCCCACGGGAACCGCCTTCAAAAGCGACTGGAAAAGGAAGATATCCACCATAGACATCTCGTCCACAATGATAACATCCGCTTCCAGAGGGTTTTCCTCATTGCGCTCGAACCGCGCCGCCTTTCCCTCCAGGGAAGCTGTCCCGGAGAGCTCCAGAAGCCTGTGGATGGTGCGGGACTCATATCCCGTGGCCTCGGTCATACGCTTCGCCGCTCGGCCCGTGGGCGCCGCCAGGCTGATCTCCATTCCCTGGGAGAGAAAATAGCGGATGATCGCGTTGATGGTGGTAGTTTTGCCTGTGCCCGGGCCTCCCGAAAGAATAAACACGCCGTTTTTAATACTCTCCAAAACGGACCGTTTCTGCAGGCTGTCCAGCACTATGCCAAGGTCCGCCTCCAACTGGTCAATTTTCCGCAGAAGCGCCTCCTCCTCGGCAGGCAGAAACTTCTCCGATACATTCAGGTCATGGAGCATCCGCGCGCAGTTTAATTCGGCATAATAAAAGGTGCTGGCATAGACCCGGCACTCCCGTACAGACGCCGTGCTGTCCGAAGGCGCCATACTTTCCCCGGCAGGAACGGTTTTGATCACCAACTTTTTATCCATTGCCAGGTTCTGGAGCTGCGGCTCCATCAGGGACGGCTCGATCCCCAGAAGTGTCCCGGCCTCTGCCAAAAGCCTTTCCGCCGGAAGATAACAGTGGCCTTCGCCGCCCGCCTGCTGCAAGGTATAGAGCAGGCCGCTCCTGATGCGGTAATCGGAGTCCGTGTGAATGCCGATCTTCGCCGCAATCTCATCCGCGATTCGGAAACCGATGCCCTGGATATCCTCTGCCAGCCGGTAAGGGTTTTCGCGCATCACGCCGTATAGACCCATCCCGTAGGTCTCATAAATGCGGAGCGCAAGGGTGTTGGAAATACCATAGCCCTGTAGAAAGGTCATAGCATCCCTAGCATCCCTCTTCTCATACAGGGAGGCTGCTATCTCGCGGGCCTTGCGCTGGCTGATTCCTTTTACCTCCGCCAGGCGCTCCGGCTCCTCCTCGATGATGCGGTAGGTTTCCGCGCCAAAAGCCTGTATAATCCGCCTCGCCAGCGCTTCCCCCACACCTTTCACGGCGCCGGAGGACAGATATCTCTCCATACTGACTTCATCGCTAGGCGGCAGAATTTTATACTGTTCTATTTTAAACTGTTTTCCGTATATCTGGTGCTGGGTATACTCCCCCTGCGCTTCAATCGTCTCGCCCTGATCCATAGTTTTAAAAAAACCCACGCAGGTAAGCTCGTTGTCCTCCTGCGTGAGAAGATTTAAAACCGTATAGCCATTGTCTTTGTTGCGGTAAATAATGTGATCTATAAATCCTTTTACTGTTTCCATAGAAATTATGATATGCCGTAGTTGATCTTTGCCTGTTCGTATAACATCTGCGCCAGGGAATTGGAACCCTGTGTCGCGGTCTGCTCGGAAATCTGCTGGATGACGGTGTCCTTGAAATAATCCACCATATTGGAAGCGTAGCCGTCCTCGTCCCCATCGAAAATATCCACCGTTTTCTGCATTTCCTTGTAGACCTGTTCCCACAGATATGCCTCAAACTGCTTGCAGGCGTCAAAGAGGGCGTCGTCTTCCTTCGTCTTCTCAGTTCCGCTTGTATTCCGCGTATTCTGTACGTTTGTCAGATTTTTCTGCAGCGTCTCCGCCGCCACGCGGTTTCCGTCGGTCATATAATTGGTGTATGCGGATAAATTGGTTAAGTCATTCATGTTTTATCTCCTAAAACTAACGTTTAAGGTTATTAGCAACTTCAAGCATCGAATCGGAGGTGGTGATGGACTTGGAGTTCATCTCATAGGCGCGCTGCGCTACGATCAGGTTTACCATCTCATTTGCTACCTGTACGTTGGAGCCTTCCAGATAGCCCTGGACAATCCGGCTCTTCTGTACATCCGGCGTTGTGTCCTCGTTAAGGGCACGTCCGCTTGCGTCAGTTACCACAAACAGGGTATCGCCCACCCTCTTTAAACCGCCGGGATTATTGAACTGGAAAGTACCGATCTGCACGCCGATGGGCTGTGGATTATTCTGGTCGTCCGGGTAGCAGATCTGACCGTCCTCCGTGATGGAAAGGTTGCTCGCTATATAATTGGCAGGAAGCACGATCGCGCGTCCGGTTGTATCCAGCACCGGCAGACCGTCCGCATTGGTCAGCGTCATGCGGTTATTGCCGGCAAGCGCCCATGTAAAATCGCCGTTTCTCGTATAAAAGATATCGCCGTCCTCCCCCCGCAGTGCAAAGAAACCGTCGCCCTCAATTGCGAAAGCGGTATCAGAAGCAGAGTCCAGAAGGCTGCCCTGTGTAAAAATCTGGTTGATAGAAGAGGTGCGGACACCAAGACCCACCTGGGAAGTGGTCGGCTTCGGATCACCGTTTGCCGTCGTAGTGACAGACTGTAAATTCTGGTACAGGAGAGATTTAAACTGCGCCACCTGTGCCTTGTATCCCACGGAATTGACGTTGGCAAGATTGTTCGCTATCGTGTCCACATTTGTCTGCTGTGCATTCATGCCGGTTGCACCCGACCATAAACTTCTAACCATAATGTCCTCCTTAAAAAACTCCTCCCGTTATGAAGTATGATTTTTAACCTAATTTGCCGTTCTGGGTTACCGCCTGCTCTAAAGTATCATCGTATGTAGTGATTACTTTCTGGTTGCTCTCGTACTGACGCTGCAGGGTAATCATGTTGACCATCTCCGTCACTACGGAAATATTTGACATTTCCAGATATCCCTGATGAATCTGCGTATCAATTTCCAGATCCGTATTTGCCTGGTCAAGCTCCGTCGCGCCCTCTACCGGCTGGAAATAGTTCTCGCCGAAGCGCTCCAGATAATTATAATCCTCAAAATCCGCAATACCGATGGTCGCCACCGTATTGCCGTCCTGTATGATATTGCCGTTGCGGCTGATACTTATGGGAAGGGCGGTATCCATCTGGATCCTGCGGCCATCCTCATCCAGCACATAGTCGCCGTCCTGCGTCTGCAGGAAGCCCTGACGGTTCATGGTAAAATTACCGTCTCTCGTATATTTGGTGGAAGTTTCTCCCGCCTTGTTCGTGTACTCTACCGCAAAAAATCCTCTGTCAGAAAGCGCCAGATCAAGCGGATTTCCCGTCTCCTTAATAGGACCTTCGGAGTAATCCACATAATTTTCCCCGATCTTTACGCCCAGATTCAGTCCGGTTTTTCTGACACGCCGCTCCATATAGTTCTCGTTCAGCGGGTTGTTCGCCTCCGCCTCATCCACGGCCCTGTTGGTCGCCAGCGGCCTCGGGAGATTACCCGGCTCCGACAAATCCTTAATCTTATAGGCAAGCACCGTATCAAACGCTTCGCTCGTGGTGCCTTCTTTCTTAAAGCCATTGGTCGTAGCATTCGCCAGATTGTTCGTCAGTACATCCATCCGGTGCTGCTCGTTCAACATGCCTGTGTAGGCAGTGTAGAGACCTTTTAACATCTTTAGTCCTCCCTATAGCCAGCTAAAAATTCCACGTATTTACCGGTGCCGATTGCCACAGCCGTCATCGGATCTTCCGCCGTCATGGTGTTGATGCCTGTTTTCGCCGCGATCAGATCTTCCAGTCCGCGAAGCAGACTGCCGCCGCCCGTCAGGACAATACCACGATCCGCGATATCCGCCGCCAGTTCCGGGGGCGTCTTCTCAAGCACGCTGTGTATCGTCTCCACGATCTGTACCGTAGTCTCATGGAGCGCCTCCTCCGTTTCCTCCGAGGAAACCTTGACGGTTCTGGGAAGACCGGTCACCAGATTACGACCTCTCACGTCCATATAATCCACTTCGGCACGCTTGAAAGCGGAACCGATCTTTATCTTCAAATCCTCCGCCGTCCGTTCACCGATCAGCAGATTGTGTTTTTTACGCATATAACGCACGATAGCCTCATCAAAGTCGTCACCCGCTATCTTGATGGAAGCGCTGACCACCGTGCCGCCGAGAGAAATCACCGCAATATCGGAAGTACCGCCGCCGATATCCACAATCATGTTGCCGCAGGGCTTGGAAATGTCGATACCCGCGCCGATCGCCGCCGCGATCGGCTCCTCAATGATGGAAACTTCCCTTGCGCCCGCCTGATAGGTCGCATCTTCCACGGCTTTCTTTTCCACCTCAGTCACGCCGCTGGGCACGCAGACCGCAATGCGCGGTTTTCTGAAAGTCTTTTTACCCAGAGCCTTCTGGATAAAATACTTCATCATTTTCTCCGTAACCTGATAATCGGAGATAACGCCCTGTCTCAGAGGCCTTACCGCCACGATATTGCCCGGCGTCCTGCCGAGCATGAGGCGTGCGTCCTCACCGATTGCCTTAATCTTATTCGTATCCCTGTCAAAAGCTACTACAGAGGGCTCCTTCAGGACAACGCCCTTGCCCCTGATATATACTAAAATGCTGGCTGTGCCAAGATCTATACCGATATCCGTAAACTGCATTTACCTTTGATCCCCTTCCCGAGAATATATCGCAAGACTCCATTAATACCACAGGAAAACTAATGCCTGCCCTAGTCTTCTTATCTTCCTTATTCGTCTCCTAGGCTATTATATTATACCCTCATCGAATCGGTTTTTCAAAGGTTTTTATAAAATTTTTTCAAAAAAGTAAAAAACGCCAAAAACAGAACGGTTCCTTCCGTTCTGATTTCAGCATCCATGCCTTCTGTTTTGTTTATCGGATGGTCAGACGGAAATGTTTAGCCAATCATGCATTTCTTTTGAAAAAATTTGCCCCGGATTTTGACATCTGTGTTATACTACAAAGAGGCTGCGGGCAACCATTTCACTGACACTACATGACATAACCGGCTAGCCGAAGCCCCCGCAGCAGAACTGGAATATAATAAAGGAGTATATCTAACCATGAAGTCACAGGCAGAATTACAATCAAAACTCAGAGAAATCGACCACAAAGGCTACAAAGCCTACAAGGTCTTAGAAGGGGAATATGATTTTGGGACATACCGCCTCTGTATCGACCATGTACAGGGCGATCCCTTCGCCACTCCCTCGCGGGTGCGGATCGTATACCGAAATCAGGGCAATATTCCCACCGCCTATTTTGAGAACAAGCACCGTCGGATTGCAGTGGAGGATTATCTGCTGCGCAGTCTCCACCGTTTTCTGCGAAACAGCGACGGTAGGGCCGCAAAGGGTTCCGGCAAAAGCGGGTTAGTGACAGCCTGCCGGGTGGGACAGGAAATTCTGGAAACCACCGCCATACACATTAGCAAAGACGCCATTGAAGCACGGATTGAGGTTGGTTTTCCCGCTTTCGGCCGCACCATCGCAGCGGGGGAGCTGGCACAGATTTTGTTTCATCTGCTTCCCGATCTGGCACAGCAGGTTTTCAAGATGAACCCACGCATGAAACAGGACTTAGACAAAGTGACCGCTCTGGCGGACGACCAGCAGTTTATCAGGGAGGCTCTCTTAGAACATGACCTTGCGGCCTTTGTGGCGGACGGCTCCATCCTGCCAAGAGAAAGCGGCGTGTCTCAGAGACCCTTAAAAAATGCCGTCGTCTTCAAGAGCCCTGATTCCCTGGCCATCACCTTAAATCTCCCCCACCGGGGAGAAGTGCGCGGCATGGGTATCCGCAGAGGTATCACGGTGATTGCCGGCGGCGGTTTTCACGGGAAGTCTACGTTGTTAAAAGCGCTGGAGCGGGGCGTATATAACCATATCGCCGGAGACGGCAGAGAGCTTGTCATCACCGACGAAAGCGCCTTTAAACTGCGTGCTGAAGAGAACCGCTGTATCCATGAGACAGATATCTCTATGTTTATCAACAATCTTCCTATGAAATCGGACACCACCCGTTTTCAGACCGAAAACGCCAGCGGCAGCACGTCGCAGGCTGCCAATACCGTAGAGGCTCTGGCCTCCGGCAGCACGGTGCTTCTCATCGACGAGGACACCTCCGCCACCAACTTTATGGTGCGCGACACCCGCATGGCCACACTCGTTTCCGATGAAAAGGAGCCCATTACCCCTTTTATCCGAAAAATCCGAAGCCTCTATCAGGATCTCGGTATTTCTACCATATTGGTAGCAGGAAGCTCCGGCGATTATCTGTCCGTGGCCGACACCGTACTGCAGATGGACTGTTATGAGACAAAGGATGTGACCACAAGAGCGAAAGAACTTACCGTAGAACTGATTGAAGAAAAGGCAGCGAAAAAAGACTGGGTTAAAAAGACCGTTCGCAAAAAACAGATCGAGAAAGCACGGACGCACGGCTGGGATACGATCAGTCTGGACAAAAACGAAATTGACCTGCGCTATCTGGAACAGATTGTGGGCGAAAGCCAGACCGCCGCTCTGGCATACATCATGCAGTACGCCTTAGAGCGGCTGGCAGACGGGAAAAAGACTATTCCCCAGCTGGCAAAGGAAGTTTCCGACAAACTGGAAAAAGAAGGTGTCCTCGCCCTGACGCCGAAAAATTACGGGACAGGCCCCGCCGCTTATGTGAGGCGGCAGGAGATTCTGGCGTGTCTGGCGAGGTATCGGATGTTATAAAATCTTCTCCATAGACAGTTGCGCAATTCATTCACTATTTAGATTTTTACAGCTATCTTTCGAGCATTTTCTTAATATAAATACCCGTGTAAGAGTTTTTACTTCTGGCGACCTCCTCCGGCGTGCCTTGGGCGATTACCGTGCCGCCGCCCTCGCCGCCCTCGGGGCCCATGTCTATGATGTAGTCGGCGGTTTTGATCACGTCCAAGTTGTGCTCAATGACAACCACTGTGTTGCCGCCTTCTGCCAGCTTGTGCAGGATGTCCACCAGCTTGTGGACGTCCGCAAAGTG
Organism: Lachnospiraceae bacterium UBA7143; assembly: GCA_002491905.1. Classification (GTDB taxonomy): domain Bacteria; phylum Bacillota; class Clostridia; order Lachnospirales; family Lachnospiraceae; genus UBA3282. The sequence goes on from DKWV01000056.1 coordinate 98,009, forward strand.
GAGTCCCGTGGTAGGCTCGTCCAGAATGTAAATGGTCTTACCCGTGCTGCGCTTGGAAAGTTCCGTAGCCAGTTTAATCCGCTGCGCCTCTCCGCCCGAAAGCGTGGTGGAGGGCTGCCCCAGCTTTACATAGGAAAGTCCCACATCATTCAGCGTCTCTATTTTTCTGCGGATGGAAGGAAGATTCTCAAAGAAAGGAACCGCCTCCTCCACCGTCATGTCGAGCACGTCAAAAATGCTTTTCCCCTTGTACTTCACTTCCAGCGTTTCCCTATTGTAACGCTTGCCGCCGCAGACCTCGCATGGCACATAGACGTCGGGCAGGAAATGCATTTCTATCTTAATAATGCCGTCTCCGCCGCATGCTTCGCAGCGGCCGCCCTTCACGTTAAAACTGAACCGCCCTTTCTTATAGCCTCTTGCCTTCGCATCCTGTGTACCTGCAAACAGATCCCGGATCTGGTCGAAAACGCCTGTATAGGTCGCTGGGTTGGAGCGGGGTGTCCTGCCGATGGGCGACTGATCTATGTCTATCACCTTATCAAGCTGCTCTATTCCCAGAATTTCCTTGTGTTTTCCTGGAATACAGCGCGCCCGGTTCAAATCTCTTGCCAGATGCTTGTAAAGGATTTCGTTGACGAGAGAACTTTTCCCGGAGCCAGATACGCCTGTGACACAGGTCAAAATCCCCGTCGGAAATTTCACGTCTATCTTCTTTAGATTATTTTCTTCCGCGCCTTTCACGGTAAGCCAGCCCGCAGGCTTTCTGCGCACCTTCGGCACCGGAATCTGCAGCTTTCCGCTCAGGTACTGACCCGTGACGGATTCCTCCACCTGCATGATCTCCTCCGCCGTTCCCTGCGCCACCACTTCGCCGCCGCGGCTGCCCGCGCCCGGCCCGATATCCACGATATGATCCGCTGCCAGCATCGTGTCCTCGTCGTGTTCTACCACAATCAGCGTATTTCCCATATCCCGCAGATTTTTCAGCGCGGCGATCAACTTGTCATTGTCACGCTGGTGCAGACCAATACTGGGCTCGTCGAGAATATAGCAGACGCCCACCAGCCCCGAGCCAATCTGTGTAGCCAGACGAATCCTCTGGGATTCCCCGCCGGAGAGGGAACCTGTCGCCCGGGACAGGGACAAGTATTCCAGCCCCACTTCCATCAGAAAACCGACGCGCGCACGAATCTCCTTTAAAATGCGCTTGCCGATCAGCTCCTGCTGCTTCGTCAACTGCATATCCCCGATAAAGGCATGGAGCTTCGCGATAGACATGGATGTGATTTCGTATATATTCTTATCGCATACCGTCACGGCGAGAGATTCCTTTTTCAGACGCATCCCCTTACATTCCTTACAGGGAATGATGCGCATAAAACTCTCATATTCCTGTTTGCTCCATTCGGAGCCAGTCTCCCGGTAGCGGCGTTCCACATTTTTAATCAGACCCTCAAAGGCCACCGGGTAGACACCGCTGCCCCGCTGTCCTTCATAATACACATTCACCTGTTTGTCCGTGCCGTGAATAATAATGTCCTGCACCTTCTCGGGCAGCTCGCCAAAGGGTGTTTTCAGGCTGAACTTAAATTCCTTCGCAAGCGCCTGAAGAATCGCGTTGGTAAAACTCCCCTCCGAGCCGCTGGACTGCCAGCCCAGAACCGTGATCGCGCCGTCCTCCAGACTCACGCTTTTATCAGGTATCATCAGATCCACATCAAATTCCATCTTATAGCCCAGTCCGAAGCAGCTCGGGCAGGCGCCGAAAGGATTGTTGAAGGAAAAGCTTCTGGGTTCAATCTCGCTGATACTGATGCCGCAGTCCGGGCAGGAAAAGCTCTGGCTGAACTGGACCGGCTCCCCGCCAATGATATCTAACGTCATCAACCCCTCAGACAGGGCAAACACATTTTCCACGGAATCGGTAAGACGCCGTTCGATACCGCCTTTTACCACAAGACGGTCCACCACAATTTCAATATTGTGCTTAAAGTTTTTCTCCAGCTTGAAATCCTCGGCTTCCTCCGTCAGGTCATACATATTCCCGTCCACGCGCACACGCACATAACCGCTGCGTCTGGCCCGCTCAAAAACCTTCGCATGCTCGCCCTTACGCCCGCGCACCACAGGCGCAAGCAGCTGGATTTTCGTCCCCTCCGGCAGCGCCATCACCTGATCCACGATCTGATCTACCGTCTGTTTCTTAATTTCCTTGCCGCAGTTCGGACAGTGTGGAATGCCAATACGGGCATAGAGCAGACGGAAATAATCGTAAATTTCCGTCACCGTGCCGACTGTGGAACGCGGATTTCTGTTGGTAGATTTCTGGTCAATGGAAATAGCCGGGGAAAGACCCTCAATCCGCTCCACATCCGGTTTCTCCATCTGCCCAAGGAACTGTCTCGCATAGGAGGAGAGCGATTCCATATAACGCCGCTGTCCCTCCGCGTAAATCGTGTCGAATGCAAGCGAAGACTTACCCGAACCCGAAAGCCCCGTGAGCACCACAAATTCATTGCGGGGGATGTCCAAATCAATTCCCTTTAAGTTATGTTCATTTGCGCCCCGGATCTTAATGTACTCGCGGGGACGCATCTTTATTGTGTCTGACATAATGTTTTACCTCTTTCGCTATTTGTCAAAATCTCTCAACTTTGTTTTCAGCTCCACCATCCGGTCGCGCAACTCCGCAGCAGCCTCAAAATTGAGATCCGCAGCCGCCCGTTTCATCTGCTTCTCCACTTCCTTAACCAGCTTTTCCAGTTCCTCCCGGCTCATGGATTCAGGGTCCTTCTCAAACCGCTGCTCCTCCTTCGCAATGGTCTTGGAAATGCTGATCAGGTCGCGCACCGCCTTCTGGATTGTCTGGGGCGTGATGCCATGCTCCTCGTTATATGCCTGCTGAATCTTACGGCGGCGGTTCGTCTCCGTGATGGCGGTATTCATGGAATCCGTCATGTCGTCCGCATACATAATGACATGCCCTTTGGCGTTTCTGGCCGCCCTTCCTATGGTCTGGATCAGGGATGTGGCGGAGCGCAGGAACCCTTCCTTATCCGCATCCAGTATGGCCACCAGCTGTATTTCCGGGATGTCCAGCCCTTCCCGCAAAAGGTTAATCCCCACCAGTACGTCGAAAACGTCCAGACGCATATCACGGATAATCTCCGCACGCTCCAGCGTATCGATGTCGGAGTGCAGATACTTGACCCGGATGCCCACATCGTTCATATAGGCTGTCAAATCCTCCGCCATCCGCTTGGTAAGCGTGGTCACCAGCACCTTGCCCTTGTCCGCCACTACCTTGTTGATCTCCGAGACAAGATCGTCGATCTGCCCTTCCACCGGCCGCACATCCACCTCCGGGTCAAGCAGGCCCGTAGGGCGTATGATCTGCTCCGTGCGGAACAGCTCGTGAGCCGCCTCGTAATCTGAAGGCGTCGCCGAGACGAAAAGCATCTGGTCGATATGGCTCTCAAATTCCTCAAAGCACAACGGCCTGTTATCCAGCGCAGAAGGCAGACGGAACCCGTAATCCACCAGCGTATTCTTGCGGGATCTGTCCCCTGCAAACATTCCGCGTATCTGGGGAATCGTCATATGGGACTCGTCTATTATGATCAGAAAATCATCCTTAAAATAATCCAGCAGTGTGAAGGGCGGTTCCCCTTCCGCCATGCCGTTCAAGTGCCTGGAGTAATTCTCTATCCCGGAACAGAAACCTGTCTCCCGCAGCATTTCCACGTCAAAGTTCGTCCGCTCCGAAATGCGCTGTGCCTCCAGAAGCATGTCCTCCCCCTTAAAATATTTCACCCGCTCATCCAGCTCCTGTTCGATCACCTTGCAGGCGGCATTGATCTTCTCCTGCGGCACCACATAGTGGGACGCCGGAAAAATCATCACATGCTCCAGAACAGCGTGCACCTGCCCCGTCAGCGGATCCGCCTCCGTGATCCGATCAATTTCATCCCCGAAAAATTCCACGCGGATCAGGTAGTCACCGCCCTGGGCAGGGCAGATTTCCACCACGTCCCCACGCACCCGGAAGCAGCAGCGGTCTAAATCCATATCGTTCCTGTCATACTGCATCTCAATCAGTCCGCGGATCACTTCGTCCCTGTCCTTCGTCATACCTGGACGCAGGGACATACTCATGCCCGCGTATTCCTCGGGACTTCCCAGGCCGTAAATACAGGAGACACTGGCGATCACCACCACGTCCCGCCGCTCCGTCAGCGAGGCTGTTGCGGAGAGCCGGAGCTTGTCGATCTCGTCATTGATGGAAGAATCCTTCGCAATGTAAGTGTCCGTGGAAGGCACGTAAGCCTCCGGCTGGTAATAGTCGTAGTAGGACACAAAGTATTCTACCGCGTTTTCAGGGAAAAATTCCTTGAACTCACCATAGAGCTGCCCCGCCAGCGTCTTGTTGTGCGCGATCACCAGCGTCGGCTTGTTGAGAGCCTGTATGATATTCGCCATAGTAAAAGTCTTCCCGGAGCCCGTCACCCCAAGAAGCGTCTGAAACTGGTTTCCCTTTTTAAATCCCTCCACCAGAGCCTCTATAGCGGCAGGCTGGTCGCCGGTGGGGGCGTATTCCGAATGAAGTTTAAAATGATCCATAATATTTCCCTTGTCTGCGCCTTACGCGCTGCACGCTCGAAAAACTTTCGGTTGCCACCACGTATACTATAGCAGAAATATTTCTAAAAGTATATAGGAAAATCGAACTTTTGTTCTTTTTTGTACTTACGGACTATTTGCAACCCATTTTCACTCAATGTAAAATAGACAGGATAAAATGGCGTATTGTTTATTTTTCAACAGCAAAACGACATTCATAGTAGAAAGGAGAGACCATACAAATGAAAAAACGCACAAAACTTCCAAATGGCTTCGGCTGTATCAAGAAACTAAGCGGCAACCGCAAGAAACCCTACGCCGCTTACCCCACCTCGCAGATTGGAGGCGCCGCCCCGCAGCTCTGTCCCATGCGGGCTATCGGTTACTACGAAGACTGGTACAGCGCCTACAACGCTCTTTCCGATTTTAACAGAAGTCTTCAGCCCAAAAGCATTTCCGCCGCCACCTTCACCGACATCTATCATGCTTTCTTTAACGCCAAATTCGTGGAGAGCAAAAAAAAGCTTTCTGCACGCAGCCGCATGGATTATATGTCCGCTTACAAAAATGTTCCCTCTCTTCATGAAATGCGCTTCTGCGCTATCCGCAAACATCACATGCAAAAGGCGCTGGACGAATGCACTTTAGGTTACTCAAGCCTTTCCAACATTAAAAAACTGTACAGCCAAATGTATAAGTATGCGTTGGAAAATGATATCATTGAAAAAAATTATGCGCAGTTTGTGATGATCAGCCAGGAAAATGATATAGAAAACGGGGAGCCGTTCACGCAGGAGGACATCGACAAGCTCTGGCGTAATCAGAATGACCCCTCCGCCCGTATTGTACTCATGATGATTTACAGCGGCTTCCGCATCTCCGCCTATGAAAGCATAGAAATCAATCTGAAAGAACAGTATTTCAAGGGCGGCGTCAAAACGCGGGCCGGGAAAAACCGCATCGTTCCCTTTCACCGTTCCATCGTCCCCTTCGCGGAGGCTTTCCGTCCAAAGGAATTCAACGGCGACGCTTTCCGGCGGCACCAGTTTTACCCGCTCTTAAAAAAGCTGAATATGCTCTACAGCCAGTCCGGGAAAAAGCATACGCCCCACGACTGCCGCCATACTTTTTCCTGGCTCTGCGACAAATATTCCGTGGATGACCTCTCCAAGCACCTGCTTATGGGACACAGTCTGGGAAAAGACGTGGAAAAAGCCGTCTACGGACACCGCACTCTCGAAGAGCTCCGGGTGGAAATCAATAAGATTGATTCCGAAGCCTTTCTGACTTCGTAAGTAAATGAAAAGAATGGCTTTATCGTCAAAAAGTTTGGGACGTCTAAGAGTTTTTTAAATAAAAAGCCTTGCTGTTGACGTCCCAAATCATCCATAGCAATAACAGACTACATTTTCCCTTCAAAATGTTGTACGATAATTGAACTGCAAATACCTTTATGCTAAAATTATTATAGTAAAAATCAGGAATAAAACATATTACATGAACGGAAAACTTAAAATATACGAAGGAAGAAAGCAGATATGGCAAACAGACTAGTTGCATTCAAGCTGACAAACACACAGGAAGATTACGTTCAGTGTTTACGGATCATAACGCGCATTGAGAAAAAAGAGATTAAGAATATTGAGTCATCTCAGGAAAAATGGATTCATGTTTTTTCCAGTGGCAGGCAGTGGTCATCTGACGATATTAAAAATATGATAGAAGGCAAAAGCGCATTCGCTACGTGTGATGTATCCGAACTGGAGAGCGATGAACCTATTCATTATCATTTTGATGTAAAGTGTGAAGACGAAAATGATATTACAAATTTATTATACTATTGTCTAATTTGTGACAGTGTGGAGCAATCTGACAGGGCATGTAGTCTCTGTGTCGAATGTAATTATAAACAAAGCGCTAATATACGGGATTTCCTGACATGGCTTTTGAATGCGGGAACAATAAAGAACTGCTACACATGTATAAATAAAGAGTGTCGAAAAATCAGCGCTGACAGAATATATGGATTAAGGCATGCTCTGCAAAATAATCCTTCCAAAAAACGCACTGATGGCGTTCGTATCATGAGACAGTTCTCGCCAATTTTCAGAATTGACGAAAAATGTACCGAAGGTGCATATGGATCAGTTACTTACTGGCGGCAGCCGATGCGTACTTTTTTATATAATCTGTATTATTCCATGCATGAAACCAACGAAAAAATACCTGTCAAAACAGGCGCCCGGCAGAACATTCAATATAGAGTCAACTATTTTTTACCTCACGTCTGTCCTTCCAATCTGCGCACAAAGTATCCCGGAGAGGAATGGCAGAAAGTTACCTGTCCCAGAGAGCAACACCTGTTAAGTAATTTTATTGAATGCTTCTGTTCGGTAGATAAAGAGCAGACAAAACAAGATAACCTTGATTTTATTCAATTTTCAGAAGAACGCTATCAATTGTGGAAATCTAAAGAACTGTTTGATCAAATTCAAGAGATGCCTGTTCTGGCCATGTATATTTTTTGCATTTCCGACTATTTTTTGCGGGATGCCAATTCAGCCGAGCAGTTGGAACAAAAAATTTATGATGCCAGAGACATGGCTGATGGTTTATTGCAGATTTTAGAAAATATTTATCATTCGGAAAAGGGACGAGGTTATTTCTGCTTTCGAGTACATACAAATGTGGAAGATAGGAGCAAACGGTATTTAGAACAAAAATATAAAGCTTATATGGAAAGCTGGAATGAGCGGACAGACGCGCCAAAAAACTATCTGGAAATCAAGGTTGGAGATCTGTCACACTATTCCATTCCAAGACAGTTCTATTCCGATTATAGGAAGCGTATGGAGCAGGCAGCAGGAGAAGAAAAGGAAATTTACAGAAAAATGGATTCTCAGGCAGCCGGGCTGAAAGTCTCATCCTTTTTCGGAAAGACGTCTGATTTTTGGAATGAGTATAACAGAATTTCAGAAAATATGGTGCATCATTATGGCTTGCAGATTTTTGAATCACTAATATCATGCTATGATGGTTATTTCAGCGTAAGAAGCCAGGAAGCAGAGAATCTTCAACGCGAAACAGAATTTTACACTACTCATGAAAAAGTGAGCGTATCAGATTACGCCCTCCCGGGAACACAATATGATATTCTGCTGCCTTTTCGCAAGCGGGTTCGAATGCAGGATCTTTCACTGAATGTGAATATTAATTATACAGACGGCCTGCTTAACGAATATCAGATTTGCAAAGATGAAGAATTAATGCAGGGAGCCTTTAAAACTATCTATGAAGAAATAAAATCATCATATCCTGACATTTCATATCAGGAACAAAAAGAACAGATTGTGCGGGCTCTGGCGGACCGTTTAAATTATAAGATTAAAAAGATACCGACAGAAAACTGGATTCTACATTTCCATGCCGAGAGTATTCCCATGCCCAGAATAGAGTTGTTCTGTAAGGCCATTATGCTTAACATTGCCCAAAAATTACCTGACCAGCATTTTAATATGATGATAACAGAGTGTACATCTTCACATTTTGTGGAGATTACCCGAATGATGGCTTTGTTTTATAATAAGCAGGGCATCAATCCTTTGATGGTAAATACACAGATTTTTATGAGCGGCAAAGACGAAAAAGAAGAGTTCCTAATAACAGGTTCCAATCTGGGAGAGGCAATCGGAAGTACGGAGAAACTTGCTTTTGCGAGATGTACGCATCCTGACTGTCTGAGAATATTGAAAAAAATGTTAGTAAACCACGAGATGGGGGTTAAACCTAATGAAATCGTGACAATTATTCCCTTTGATATGATTCCATATGATTCAGGTAAGCCAACATTGTTGGAATGCAGATTGAAAAGTGTACTCAATGAAGATGTCCAGTCAACGAAATTTGGATGTAAGTTAGAGAATCTGCATGTAAGAATCGGATCAAAGATCCATATTCAGACATTTTTCGAAGCCGAACTTCTCTTTCACAACAATTATTACACCTCCCGTTTCGCATACTGGCTTTATAACGAGCTTAGATGTGATAACGGACTTGATTTACAGCGTCCTTTTGTACTTGTAGGATGCGAGAGCTATTCAGAAATGCTTCTTAATGAATTATGCGGCATGTTTGATAAGTCAGGTATAGAGTCCGAGTATTTGATTTACGAGGAGCGGATTGCCGGAAAGTTCCGTGGCAAAAAAACGCTTGACGAATACAGGGATCACCAGTTTATTATCATTGTACCCATTAACTCCACGTTGACAACTCATATCAAGGTGTCCGGATTTTTGAAAAAAATGATATGTAAAAAGCTGAAAGAAAACGGAGACAGTAGTTTCGTCACTTATGATTTGCCCAAAGTATTGAATTATGGACTCGTTTTGATATACGAAAAGGAGGACAACGATTACTGGTATCGGGTAGCGGAAGGAAAAAAGGTAATTTGCTCCAAAATTAACGGAAAAACAATGAAATATTATATAGACGTCACAGCGAAATGGGAAAATCCACTGGAATGTAAGGCATGTTTCCCCGATGATGACTATACGAAAGAAATTCCGATGGTGGAAACCAATAAAGAGTCCATTGTGCCTATGCATGCCATCGGTATCAGAAAAAAGGCTTCGATAAATGTTGATGAAATAGGAAACGATGATGAGGAAATCCGCGATCTGTCAAGATTTCTGGTATACCGCCATGTAGAAAGGAACGGCAATCACTTTAATTACTATTTTGCGACCGAGAAACTGTGGAATTCACCTGACATACGGAATAAAATCCGTAAATGGCTCGAACGTAAAGAGACAGAGCTGTTCGGAGAAGAACAATGTAAAGTATATGATATCATTGTTGCCCCATTACATTATAGCAATACGGTATTCGTGGAGGAGGTTAATGGAAGCCTGTTTAAAAATGCCGCGTTGGTGCTGCATTTTGATGCTGACAAGGAATTCCGTATGAATGTCCAGGCAAAATACAGTTCTATACAGCAGTTGTATGATAATCTGTGTGAGGATGACGATAAATCAATCATTAATTTTCATTATGTTGATGATACCATTGTGTCCGGACGCACTTTCAGGCGAATGAAAACCTTAATCAGTTCCATGATCTGTAAAAGAGAAAAACCAAATGTGCAGGTCAATATTTTTAAGAGTATTGTATTGCTTTTGAATAGAATGTCAAAATCATCCATAGCTGACTATATTGAGGACCAGAATTATTTTCTCGCATATTTTAATTTGAAGATATCTTCTATGCGGGTTAATTCTGATGCCTGTGTTTTGTGCAAGAAATATGCGGAGTGGAGAAAGCTGGCACAACAGGCCTCTTTGAACAAAGTATTTGTCTACTGTCAGAAGAAGAGCAAGGAGTTAGAGTGTATGCCGGTGGAAAAAATTGACGCTAAAGAGACAGAAACCCCCGATAGAATCAAGAGAAATGAACAATATATGATAGCTTCACACAGAGCCAAAGCAGTTGTAGATGCTGTCTGCAGCTCTATGGATAATGCTGAGATTCAACGAGTAATTGTAGACAAATTGTTTCCGGAAGATGTACGAGAATCCGATGATGAATTAATTGCCATGTTAAAGGTTCTCGGACGTCCCTTTCTGTCATTCCGAAGAGAAGAAAAAGAGGCGGTTTTTGGTCTGATGCTGACTATGCTGGACACATTGCTGACAGAAACGGAGCCTGCAGGCGAAGATAAATTATCCACTCTTTTGAAGCATATTTGGGAAAAGGATGATATAAGAACTAAACTCATTAGAATACTGATGAATAGGCTGGCGGAATTAGAGTCAAACTATATAATAAGAAAACGTAGTATGGAGCGTATTATCGAATTTTCCGACAACCATATAAACGATTTGGAAGAGCGGAAAGGATTTGTTGATAATTACTTAAACAGAGTAAAGCAATTAGTCGGTCAGAGCAACGATTATGCAAAAGGCTTATTTTTAGAATACCTGCTGCTTTATGGGAAGGAATACAAGGGGAATGCTGCTGAAAGCGAAATTGTGTCATTATGCGAAAAGAATTCCCTTTCCGTTTTTAGAAAGAACGTGTATCTGGAAAACACCAAATTGGTCAATTACGGAATTTCCTATCTGGCAGACAGCTTTTCGGATAACATGGAATTTACAAAAGATGATTTGGTGCGTGTATTGAATGACAATTATTACTTTGATAATTTTAATCAATATCTTCTGTTCCATCAGATGATTACTTTGGATGAAGATCAAAATGTTCAGGATTTCGTTTCGGATACAGAGTACCATAAAATTGAGGGTATGGTACATTTCGAATTATTGTACCAGAAAATTTTCGGTGAGAATGGAACCCCGGTTTCATTAGAAACACCGGCCGGACGCCAGAAACCGATGGCAAAATCAGAAATTGAAAATACCTTTACGAAAATGATGAAATGCCTGCGCGATGCCAGCGGCGCATTGGACGGAGAAATTATCGTACCTTACGAAAACGGGCAGGAGGTGAGAAAATATATTGCTCTTGAGCTGGGTACAAGCACTGAAATCCGCGGTCTGGAAAATAATGAATGGGATTTCTGGCAGTATATGGACGGCAATGCCCGTTTTGAGGAAGACACCTATGCCATTTGCAATGCGCCGAAATCCACAAATCCTGATTCAAAATGGATTATCATTCAGTTTGTAAATAATGCCACCTCCGAGCGGAGTGATATCTCGGTAATTTATATGCTGTTCCCGTTTCAGACAGACGATGAAAACCAGCTTCTGCATTCGTTAAAGAATATACTGATATTCCGTTATAAAATATGGAAAATATTAAATCTTTCAAGCAGTACCCTTTTGAAGAACTGGACAGATAATTTATTCTATAAACAGCAGATGCTAAAATCCAGAGCCACAAGTCATTCGGAATTTGATACTCTTATGATACAATTTGGCAAACTGTCTGACCAGATCTGTGACAAATATCAGGATGCGGATTCTCATTACAAAGACCTGTACAGGCTGTACTTTGATCTTTTAATAGACAGCATGATAGGCACAATGAATGTCAAAGTGCTGGCCAATCGCGGCGCAGAAAGCAACGAACAGATACAGCACGAATTTATGGATTTTTGGGAGGCACAGCAGCAGGTAGTCAAAGCTATCGAATATACATGGAACCTGAAAATCGAAGTCCCTTCGAAGGAGTTGGAAACATTAAAAAAATACCGCATCCGTTGCGGAACATCAAAAGAAAATGATGGGAAAATGTTTCCTTCCGATGAAGTTCTCCGTCTTATTTTTCTCGCCGTACTGCAAAGTGTAAAGCGGCATGGACAGCGGGATGAAACCGGGATACTAAAGGTAGCAGTCTCCGTGAAGGATGAACAGATATGCCTGTCAAATAATTGGGAAGGGAACAATATTGGCCAAATTAAAAACGCAGTCAGTAAGGAAAGCTACCGAAGTAAGGATGGTATTTCCCAGGCTGTGATTTATGATATCTGCCAAAGCTGGTATCACGATACCAAATATGAGACTATGTTTAACTACAAAGTCAGTGATGAAGGAGCCGATGAAAAAGCCGGAGAAAATGGTGGAAACGAGTGTTGGTATGTGGTAAAATTACCAATAATAGAAAGGCGGGATGAACATGAGTAAATATATCGTCTACCTAATTGAAGATTGCGAAGAGCATGCTGAGAAAACGCTGGCTGCGCTGAATCGAATCAAGACGGATTACAGCGACAAAGAATACACTTTTACATTCAAAAAGTTGGAGGGAACCGTTTCTGGTGAATACGAGGATGAGCCGTACACCTTTTATGATTCGTCTGTTTTTGAAAAAATAGAACAGCAAATCAAAGAAGCAAAAGACAAAGGTAATTATATAGGACTTCTGCTTGACACTATGCTGACACGGGATGATATCATCAGTACATCGCTGAGTTATTACCCTAAATACAGCATTTCCAGAGATATTTTTGAACGGTTCAGTGACCGCATTCCTATTTATATTATCACTTCAACATCGGCATTTGGCTATCAGAGCGAGATCACAATGGGCCGGAATTTATCGGAACAGTATATTAAATATCAGAAATTAGCTGATTATCCCAGGACTCCTATCTCGAAAGAGCTTAAGCAAATGTTTTCATTTTACAGAAATTTCTATAAAAATGCCGGCAGCGGCAAACGCACTAAGGAGAGAACGGATGAAAGACAAATGGAGCTTGTCTGATACAGAACAGCGGGAAATGAACGACGAAATCGAGCAGCTAAAAATATTCCATTTGCCAAATGAGCCTTTATATCACTATACTTCCAGAGAAATTTTCTGGAAAATTATAGAGGGGGAATCCTTTCTTGCAAGACATATTTTATTTTCCAATGATTCCGAAGAAAATAAAATCGGAAAGGAAGAGATAAAAAGAGCTATGGAAACTGCCAGTATCCCTTTGGTAGATTCGGATGCGCTGCCGTTTATGATATGTTTTTGCAAGAAGGATGACCTGCTTAGCCAATGGCGGGGATATGCCAAAGAAGGAATTGCAATTGAATTTGATTTCACAAAAGGCTTATATGGGTCGAAAGAAGAATTTTCATCCTATTACTGTTATACGGTTATGAATGGTGAAGATGATAAAGAATATTTATTTAAAACTGACGACGCGGAACAGCTTATGACGGGAGCAATCGTATCACCGTACGAGGTAATATATACGTCGCATACAGATGCTACAGATCCGGAAATAACCAAAAGAATAGATTCTATTAAGGCGGCATCGGAAGAACGCCGGCAGCAGTATGCAGTCAGCATGATTCCCTATATCAAAAATAAGAAATTTGATGAGGAAGAGGAATACCGTCTGATTTTTGATATGAGGCAATTAATTGCAGGCGAAGAACGGCTGCTTGCGGATAAGTATGTATATCTGGATGTGGATGGAATAAAAAAGCCCAATATCCGCGTGAAGTTTGGTAATCAATATCAGGCAAAAAACGAACCGGCAGTAACGATTTATTACACCGATGACAAATTAACAGATTTATTAAAAAAATTCAAAGAAAAAATGAAGCAGGAGAAAAAAATCAAATTACGATTAATAAATAAGAAAAGAAAATTTCCGATGGAGAAAGGGGAAATCCTTCTCTCGGAGGGGAAAAATCAGGAACAAATATGCTTTGATTTACGCCGCTATCTGTATTCCATGAATGTTAAGATATGGTGTGATGGGCATATGCCTATACGGAGAATTATTATCGGCCCAAGCAAAGACGCTGAGCTTATGAAAGCCAGCGTTGAGGAATACATAAAAACAAAATATTGGATGAAGGACATAGAGGTGAATATTTCAAAGATTCCATTGAGGACCTAACGTGAATCAGCGGCTCTCCTGTTTCCAAACCAGTCCTATTTCCCTGCAAATCCTTTAGTATCAGCAAAAGTACAGTCTATCGGAGGTTCCCATGAACATAGTCCTTTTATCCGGCGGCTCTGGCAAACGTCTGTGGCCCCTCTCAAACGATACGCGCTCCAAACAGTTCATTAAAATATTTAAAACCGACGCGGACGGTTACGAGTCTATGGTGCAGCGGGTTTACCGCCAGATCCTTTCCGTGGACGCGTCCGCCACCGTCACCATCGCCACCTCGAAATCTCAGGTGTCGGCAATCCATAACCAGCTCGGCACGGATGTGGGAATAAGCGTGGAGCCCTGCAGGCGGGACACCTTCCCGGCAATTGCGCTGGCGGCAGCCTATCTCCATGACGTGCAGGGCATCCCCGAGGCGGAGTCCGTAGTTGTCTGCCCGGTAGACCCCTATGTGGAACAGGATTATTTTGAGGCGCTTAAAAGCCTCGGCGAGCGGGCAGCGGTCAGCGATGCCAATCTGGTTCTTATGGGCATCGAACCTACTTATCCCAGCGCCAAATACGGGTATATCATCCCCGAGGACAAGGAGAACATCAGCAGCGTATCCGTTTTTAAGGAAAAGCCAGACGAGGAAACCGCCAAAACCTATATCGCCAGAGGAGCACTCTGGAACGGCGGCGTGTTTGCCTTCCGCCTGGGGTACGTGCTGCAGCGCGCCCACGAACTGCTTGATTTTGACGGGTACAGGGATCTCTATGAAAAGTATGACACCCTTACGAAGATCAGTTTCGACTACGCGGTTGTGGAGCACGAGCCCCGGATCGAGGTCATGCGCTTTGGCGGCATGTGGAAGGATATGGGAACGTGGAACACACTGACTGAGGCTATGGAAAGCCCCTCCATTGGCAAGGCGATTATGAACGACGCCTGCGAAAATGTGCATGTGGTGAATGAGCTGGATGTGCCTGTGCTCTGTATGGGCTTAAAAGACGTCGTTGTCTCTGCCAGCCCGGAGGGAATCCTTGTCTCGGACAAAAACCAGTCGAGCTATATCAAGCCCTTTGTTGATGAGATCGACCAGCAGATTATGTTTGCGGAAAAATCATGGGGCAGTTTTCGCGTCATTGATATTGAGGACGGCAGCATGACCATCAAGGTGACATTGAATGCCGGACACAAAATGAACTACCACAGCCACGAACGGCGCGACGAAGTCTGGACGGTGATCGAGGGAAAAGGCCGCACAATCATAGACGGCGTGGAAAAATCCGTTACCGTCGGGGATGTGGCCACCATGAAAGCGGGAGTTCCGCACACAATCATTGCCGACACGGCATTGCAGGTGATCGAAGTGCAGATTGGGAAAGAAATCAGCGTGGGGGATAAGAAGAAACTGGAGTAACAAAAAACAGATCGGTGTGCTGATTCGTCTTCTGGTGGAATAGCTGTATGAACAGCTTGGCATATATCCCAATAGAGGAATTATCACCAGATAACAAACCATCTGAATGCGACGCTTCACAGATGCCTCACGCATAACAATATGTACACCCCTGATGTGGTTTTATTTTCTTTCCCCGGATGCCCAGAACGTCACACATGAAGGCAGGCTTAACAATCCGTACGGACAGGGGGAGCTGCTCGAAAAGTTACATGAACACTATCCGCACCTGGACATACAGAACCTGCCGGACGATCAACCGGGATTTTACCTGCCCAGCTAAGTGGACGGCCCTGCCTTAGTATTCCTTTGAAAGCTCGCTGATTCCATACCGCTCTTTGAATGCGGCAAGCTCCTGCTCATTTCTGATCAGCGTCACTTCCTCGAACTTCCCGGTGGCCAGATTTTTAAATCCGGCCACCTGTTCCCCTGTGCAGATACTGCACCTTAAAACGGGCTTGTACTGCGCTCTGTCAAAATCAGTAGGGAAACCGTCATCACGCTTTCTCCTTTTGGTTGAAAAAATAGATTTCATTTTACCGTCATGTCCTTTCCGTTGATATAATTATAGCAGAATTTTTCTGTTTGAAACGTCTTACTTTCATCTGTATACACCATATTGTTGTGTATTTATAAATTTCACTTCCTTTTGAAGTTTCTCTTCTACAACCTTTTGTTGTGTGATATCATTAAAAACAACGGTATCGTCAAGTCTATTGTCGGAAGGGAGTTTTGTTTATAATGAAAGATCTACGCATGGTTATCAGGGAATTGCGGGAAGACCGGGATATTAAGCAGAAAGTGATCGCCGAATATCTGGGCGTGTCACAGCAGACTTATTCCAACTATGAAAACGGTCACCGTGAAATTCCGGTCTGGGCAGTGATGAAGCTCTCCCAATTTTACAAGGTGAGCACTGACTATTTATTGGGCGCTGACACCGAATATCTCGGCAACACCAACCTGAACGCCAAGTATGTGGGTGATATTACCATGCATGACGTGGTTTATGATATTCAGAATCTGAGTTCGAAAGACCGCCGCGACCTGCTGCGGTATATCAAATTTTTAAAGAACGGTGAGAACTGAGCTGTTTTCTGCCAGCAAAATCATTAGTGACAGATTAGCGACAGATTTCAGCCCTCAGAATCCCGGGGAAAGCCCGTAGATACAGGCTCTCACGTTCTCATGCCAAATCTGGTTAGCGACAGATTAGCGACAAACGCGAAAAATATTCGTTATTACAACATACAAAAAATCGTCAGGTCATTTTGTTCTTCATGATTACATGTTATAGTCTTACTGTTTTTTCCCATAAATAAAGTGCTTTCGGAAATACATACTTCAAAAAGCAGTTAAAAACCGTTTGATACAGCCGGTTGTGGCCCCCACAACTGACCCT
>DKWV01000056.1:115115-128321 GCA_002491905.1 Lachnospiraceae bacterium UBA7143
ACTGACCCTGATGTGACCATCATGGGTGATGTGACGCCGCAGGCTGATCTTGCTGCTCCGGTCATTACTCTGAAAAAGGGCGACGAGACTATCGACTCTGGCACAGAAGTACCGAATGGCACAAGCAACGTGAAGTTTGAACTCAAGGCAGCAGAGGGAACAGAGGGAACGCCTGAATTCTATTACAATATTGATCAGGATGCTGCCCCCACCAAAGACAGCAACAGCACAAAGTATGCAGGCTCTGCGGTAGAAGTGACCGCTCCTTCTGACACCACAGCGAAGACGGTAACCATCAAGGCCATCGCATACATCCCCCCATCAGGTGAGGGAGAGACTGCCGTGACAGAGCAGACTTCCGCTGTCGCGACCGCTACTGTTGTATTCAAGGAAAAAGCGAAAACTATCTCCCTGTCAGAGGAATCAGACACGGCGACGGTAACCATCGGCGGCAAGGATATCAGCACGGAAGAATATGCAATTCCGGCTTCCCCGAACAATACCGATGTTGTGGTATCCGCAGATAAGAAAATGTTCGAAGTCATGTATCGTGTGAATGGTGATACGTGGACGAGCGCGCTGAAAAAGGGAATGGCATCAAACTCACCTTATGAGAAAAGAGCTGTCAGCTACGGAACCGGCACCTATGTGATCCCAAAAGCAGCGCTGCAGGAAGGCAGTGTGGAGATCAAAGCGTCATACCTGAAGGAGATCACGTTCGACTGGCAGGGTGATGCCGGTTGGGACTCTGTACATGTAAGGTCGGGAGTATCGCGGGTGGATTCAGACAGCAAAGGCGAAGTGGGAATATGGGGCTATACGACAAACTATTCGGACATCCTAGATGGTAAAGAGGATGTACTCTTCGCTCCCCAGGATACAAAGGTTGAATTGTCTATTTATCCCTTGGATGGTGTAGACTTTACATTCAAGACCGTGAGCTACAAGAAAACAGGAAGCTCTGACACGGCTACAGGTGGTTTGCTATCGGATGACAAAAAGTCCGCCACTCTTGCAATAGCAAATATCGGGAGTGATGACTATACGGTTACTGTTGATGGAACTTCAATGACCTATTCAAGGACTAGCATCAAGGATGCCAAGGGTAATTATGTGCCCTTGGACAGGAATGCAGCCGGAACGATTAAGCCCCGGGAAGCGTACACCATCCAGGCATTCATGACTGGCGGCAAGACGACTTATCCGATTGAAAGTATTGAAGTAAAGATCGGCAGTGCAGATGCAGCGGACCAGGTTGAGTTGACCAAGGACGAGGCTGAAGGCAGCTCAGACACAGAGAAGAAATATACTGGCACCTATACCCTGGAGGCCAAGAAGGAAGCTGCGGGCAAGATTCTGAAGGTGAAAGTGAAAGGTGCTGAGGACGCTACCCTTGCAAACTTTACTCTGACAGTAGCGCCCGTTATTTCCAAGGTGACTGTCGCGAAAGCAACCGGAGCAAACAAAGACATAATTAGTCAGACAATCGGCACGTCTGTAGATTATGTCGTTACACCGGTGGATAAGAAGTCTGCTGATGAACTGGACGTTAAGGTTACCGAAAACGCGAAAAAAGCGCTGAAGGAAGATGCGGTAAAACTTGCAAAGAAAGCAGACGGCACCTACATATTGACAGTTGCAACCACAGTCGAAACACCGGCCGAGGGTGCAGCCAAGATCGCTATTTACAATAAGAACGACCAGACGGAGGACGCTGCTGATATAACACCTCTGACCACCCTTACGGTAAACACCATCGGACCTGCATGGGGCGTGGATAAGGACAATAGGGGCGGTGTGGCTCCCACTGTTAAGCTTGCGGGCGCAACAGATATTGATCTGACTCTGGACATGACGCTTCCTAATGGCGCGGCGGAAAATGTGGAGGGCGCTAAGTATTACTACAGGGTTACAACCAAGGCGATTGACACCAGCAAGAAGGATTATACGGCTGATGGTGCAGAAAGATACTACGAGGCCGACGGCAAGACGACCAGCAAGAATATCAAGGTGATTGCAGCGGATTTCGGTAAAGGCAGAAGCGAGAAATTCAATGCAGAGGTAGCACTGGTTCTGTACAAAGATAACGGTTCCGGCACCACCACAACACCCCCCAGCGGCGATGGTGATCAGGGCGGTAACGCAGGCACTTCTTCTTATACCGGCGCTGCCACGAACGGAACGGGTGATGAGACTGGCAGCGGTACGGGAGACGGCGGAACAACTGACCAGCCCGATACACCTACTCCTACTACACCCGACACAAGCGATACACACACAACAGCGCCGACTGGCACCCTGATTGCGACCAGTAAGGCTGTGGTGCTGAAGAACCTGGCAACCAAGGCTGTATACTTTGCCGACAAGATTACCCTGAAGAAGGAAAAGGCAGCTTCCGGCATCTATACCGGCCAGACTGCCGAAGTGGCAAGTGTTGACTTCGGTAAGAATGCTACCTATAACCGTGATCAGGATGTGGCGGTATGGGTAAAAGAGTATAAAGATGCTCAGGGATCTGCTGATGCTATAATTTCGGTAAAGACAACAAAGAAAGAGATAGGCGGTCAGGAAACTGACTTAACTGTCAATGGCGGTAAAGTAACCCTTGTGGTCGGCAAAGACGTGAAACCCGGTAAATATACGCTTTGCGCAGCACAGACGTCGGGTACAGGTATTCTCAATGATACCATTCAGGCCACCGCAACCATACAGTTTACCGTAGTGCAGGGGATCAAGACCATTGAAGCATCTTCTGCAAAGACCATCTACGTATCGGATAAAAAAGCCGGTACTGCTAAGATCGCTGCTGTCTATAACGATGGCAACCCTGACAAGAAACCTAAGGCGGCAAAGGTAACCTATCAGATCGGTAAGGTCAATGAACAAAATAAATTTGAGCCCGTTGAGGCATACGAAAAATTTGTAACCGTGAAGAATGGTACTGTTACCGTGGTTAAAGGTTATAAGACTGGGATTGAAGAGAATAAATTTGCGGTAAACGTTAAGGCCGCGGATTTTGACGGCAATACAGCCGCAAATTATGTGGAATATGAGATCGTGACAGAGTCGCAGAAACTCGGCAATATCGTTCTTGTGACAAAGAATCAGGAGGGCAAGTTTACGCCGGTAACGCCCATCAAGGATAGCAAGAATAAAGAGGTCTTAAGCGTTACCGCGGATCAGGCTGCCAATACCTATATCCGTATCCTGTCCGGCACGACTGAGAAAGCGGAGTATGCGGAGGCTGATTTCGTAGACCCGGATCTCTACACCCTTACTTTCAGCAAGAAAAACGACGTCGGCGTAAATGCGAATCAGGCTCTTGTGGTTAAGAAGGTTGTCACGGATGTAACCGTAAAAGCACTAACTACAGACGGCGGCAACGTGAAAGCTGCCAATGACGGAAAACTGAAATTCTCCATCGGGTATGAGAACGTAACAAATGCGAAGCTCCAGATTGCTACGAATAGTGATTATGCCGACTTCGGCACAAGCAATACGACAGCCATTACGACGCCCACCGGCGCACCGATTAAGGTAAAGGCTGTAGGGACTCTTGGAGAGGCGAGCATAAAGTTAAGCAAGCGCCTTGTTGATTACAAGGTAACAGTGGACGGCGGCGCGACGATCGTCGAAAACAATGGCGATAAGGACAATCTGGACATCACTCTTGTGATGAAGAAGAATAAAGCTGTCCTGACGCTGAAGAACCAGAAGAACGTTAAGGTCGCTGACTACACGATTACCAATGCGAACTTTGATAACCTTAAGGCAGCTCCTACCGTATCACTGGCAAAGAATCAAAAACTCTATGCGAAGTATAAGGATGAGCAGACATTAAGCTTTACCGTTGCTAAGTGGGATACAAAGAAAATGGTTGACAGCACGTCCGTAAAGAAGATTAAGGTGACGGCAGCAGCCGACAAGGATTCCCAGACGCTGTACAGTCGGATTAAGGCCGACAGCAAAGAGCAGACGTTTACGCCCAACGCAGATGCTACATCTACGTTTACCATTGGATTTGACGGTATGGTCAATACGGACGTGGTTAAGAAGGCGACTCTGTATTTTGATTTCGTAGACGAAGATGGAGCAGCGAAAACCCAGACTACAAAGGGGACGACGGTAAAGACCGAGCTCCTGAAGAAGTCCTACAAGCTTACCAACAAGTACAGCATGTCCGAGCAGGATGCGGCAAAGGTTACGCTGGAAGGCAAGTCTGTAAGCGTGACTAAAGTGGCCTTCAACAAGATTCTGAACGCGAACATCAAGGGAGAGGTAAACCACTTTAGAGATGCATTTGAATTGGATAAAGACAATTCCCTGCTTAAATTGAAAGACACCGCGTACGCTATAACCAATTATGGCGCAAATGGCAAGTATAAGGGCGTCAACAACCTCATTGGTTTCGTGAATTATACCGTAACATATGACGACGGTGCAACTGAGGACTTTACGACACAGCTGACAATCGCCATTGACAAGAAGAAACTGGCCATCAACGGATTGAAGACCACGGCACAGCCGGTACTGGCAGCTGCGGATATGGCGCCTGAATTTGCAGTGATAAACAGCAAGAAGGCTCCTGTGAAGCTGGTTGCTGCGGCATTTGAGGGTGCGAAGGGCGGCGAGATCTTTGAGATTGACGCTGCTAAGGCTGCTGGGTATGGGAACGGCATTGTGACACTGAAGCTGAAGGGCGAGAACCCGACCGCTCCTACAACCTATAAGAAACTGGATGGGACACTCACAGTTCTTCCTGAGGACAGCTTCTACGTTAAGGCGTATAATGATGCGCAAGACAACGCTAAGGCAGCGGTCTTGACTGAGCATGGTGTCAAAATTGCCGTGAAGATCGACGTGAAGGATCCTGCAAAGACCAAGAATCTTGTGAAACTGGATTCGAAGCAGGCGAAGGTTGACTTTAAGGATGTATTAGAGACGAGTGGAACATATACTTTCAAAGCTCCTTATACGGTGAACACTTCCGCTACCGTAGAGAAGATCGAGCGTGACGAGACAGTGAAAAACAATAAACCTGTTTCGCCCGAATGGATTACCTTCGCAAAAGTAGAGGGAGAAAACGCAGTCAATATCACCATTGATAAGGCAAAATATGCGAAGGCAGTAAAGGACGGCGGCAAGGATAATAAGGGAAATTATAAGCTTAACGGCAAAGCTGTTGATGCAACTGCAGTAGTCTCTTACAAGGCAGCGGGCTCCCAGAAGGATTCCCTTAAGTACAAGATTACTCCTCCGGTTCTTGAAGCGAGCGTAATCGAAGGTGCTGTTGATCCTACACCCGATGCGGAAACCTTTACTGTGACGGTCTCTCCTGCAACAGCAGAAGTGGAAAAGGGCAGGAATCAGACCTTTACTGTTACCGTAACAGGCAGTAAAAATGGCGAGGTATCGAATCCGACCGTTGTATGGTCCGTGGCGGCAGCTTCGGACGGCGGTACAATGACGGCAAACACCTCAATTGCTACAGATGGTAAGTTAACTGTCGATGCAAATGAAACCGCAGCGAAGCTTACCGTTACCGCGACCTACACGAAAGACTCTAAGACGTACACGGGTACGGCAACGGTCACTGTTAAAGATGCAGCACAACAGGGAGGCTGACGCAGAATCATCTGATTTTCTGTAGACGGATGAAAGAAATAACATGAGAAACAGAATAACGGGTATTCGGTACAAAGCCGGATACCCGTTATTTTTTTTTGCATATTCGGTATTCCGTTTATATTTTTTGTAAAATCTATTGACATGTCCCTGCGCAAACGGTATACTTAACCCAATTTTTAATAGATGCCATCTCCTGCCGCATCGGAAGAAGAAGGTATTTTATGGAAGCAGCAAGAATCAGGGAAGAGGAAGCAGAGATGGATCTGACAGAACAGGATTTAGTGAGGCTGGGCCTGACCCGGAAAGGAAAGTGGCAGTACACGGTGGCGGATATAGAGGCGCTTCCGGAATATGTGAGAGCGGAACTGATCGACGGGGAACTGTTTGTCAGGATGAAGACGCCGGAGACCATTCATCAGGATATTCTGATGGGTCTCAGCTTTCAGGTGGAGCTCTACATCCAGAAGAAGAAAGGGAAATGTCACGTATTTCCCGCGCCGTTCGGTGTACAGATAAAAAGGGACATCTATAATTATGTTGAGCCGGATATCACACTGATCTGCGACGATGAGAAGCTCAACAGATATGGCTGCTATGGCGCGCCAGATTTTGTGGTCGAGATCGTCTCTCCCTCGAACAGAAAGATGGACTACGTGCGCAAACTGGCCCTCTACAAGGAGGCGGGGGTCCGGGAATACTGGATCGTTGACCCGAAATATGAGCGGGTGACGGTATATGACCTGGCGAAGGGAACGGAGCCGACGCTCCACCCGTTCTCGGAGCGGATCCGGGTAGGCGTATACGATGATCTATATCTGGATATTGCAAACCGCCACGACACTCTGGAGGAAATTCTGACCGAAGAACGACAGATCAGTCATGAAACAGGCCGCGCTGAAGGCTTGCAGGAGGGGGAAACCAGATTTGCCATGCTGACAGCTATTCTGCTTCGAGAGGGCCGCACGGATGCCTTAGCCAAGGCGGCTGCCGACTTGGAATACAGGAACAATCTGTATCGGGAAAATGCCCTGTAACAGTCAGGCGGATTTTGAACTTGTATCCTTAAAAAATGCGCCGCAAGGCACACCATAAAAGGAGCTGTTGCACTCTGCAACAGCTCCTTCTGTAATTCTCTGCAATTTCTATAACGGTTTTCCTGTCCTGCGCATTGTCAAGCGCGTCAGGATATACGGGTCACACTCATCCCTCGTTCGGAAGAGCCGCAATGGTGTAACTGATTGCATCCGTGTCAACCCCAGTATCCGTGTCATTGCCCGCTTCCTTTATGTTAAGCGTGATGGTAGCGCTCCCCGCTGTTCCGACTACGGCATCCGTACCAGCCAGCTGTGTCTTCACAGAGACAATGTAATATTTCTCGCCAAGTACAGCCTGCGCCAGAGCACAGATGTCGTTGCTGGCTGCCTCTTTGCCGTCTGCGGAAATTTTTGTGTTGGTTACTTCATAGCCTTTCACAGTTTCTGCATCCTGAACCGCAGTCTTCGCCTCTTCCTTCGTGATTGCTCCTTTCGGAACATCCAAGTTCAGCGCAACAGTGACAGGATCTGCGCCTGCGACGGTTACCGTCAGATTACCTGTGATGGAACCGGCCGCCGTCAGTGTTGCCTTAGCAAGGGTATAATCATCCTTCTCCGCATTATCGACAGTCTTCTTAGCTGCTACGGTAACGCCTTCACCTAACTTCGCGCCTGCTTCTGCGTCATTAATCTTTGCGATCAGTTTTGCCGCAGTATCCAGATCATTTTTCAGCCATGTGGGCTGGTCGGTATTGACCTTGGTGAGCCATGCTTCCAAAGCAGCCTTTGCCGTATCCGCCGGGCTCTTCACTTCAGTGACTTTCACCTTTACGGTTACTGCGATGCCGTACTTTTCGATCAACTGGTTCTGTGCTGCCTTGTCGCTGTTTTTCGCCGCAATCTCATCTGTATAGTAGCTGCTTGTAGGTACAATAAACAGCTTGATGGAAAGCGTTGAATTTTTCTTTAAGGCATCCTCACCCTTGTAGGTCAGTTTGATGCCGCCGTCCGAGCCGGTTACCGCCGCCTCAAAGTTTTTGGAAACGTTGTCATCTGATTTCACAGCCGCATAACTTAATTCTGCCCAGTCAGCGGGATTCTTACCTTCTTTAGACAGAATATTAACTGTCGTCTCCTGGTCTTTTACATTGCCGATCTTCGGCAGAGCGCCGCTTGCAGACTGGGAATATGTAGCCGCGGTCTTTTTATCGTCAATCTTTACCGTGATCTTTACCGTATTTACGCCGGTGCCTTTACCGTTTGCAAGATATCCCTTGGTCGCCTCCGCCTTATAGGTGAGGTATCCTGTCAGATTCTCTTTTGTCGGAACCTCTTTTCCCGTAATAAGCTGGATCTGCTTGCCGTCAGCGGAAATCTCAAAGTACTCTGTAAACTTATTGGTTACGCCCTTGGTGTTCATGTTCTGTAAGCCAAGGTCTGCATCGGAATAGCTGACTGTGTATTCATCAGCACTCACATTTACTCTACCCGTCAGTGTCGCGCTCGCCTTCATATCTTTCTTGAGCAGTGTGTAGCTGGTCGTCGGAGCAAAGGTAAACGCTTTTGTCTTGTCTACCTTAACCGCTGCTGCGGCGGGGGCTGCTATAGGAGCAAATGTATCGCCGCTGTCGCCAGTAGTTGTATTGCCCACAGTCACTTTCAGCGCATAGCTGTTCTGAGCAAAATACATATTGTCATTTTCTTTGAAACTCAGGTCAAAGCTTGCCGTATACTTGGTACCTTTACTGTCAAGTGCCAAATTAGTAAACTCATAAGTCGTCTTCCTCAGACTATCCCTAAAGTAGTACAGGTCCGCGCTGTTCTTTGCGTTCATCTTCGTCCAGTCAAGATCAACCACTGCCGTTTTCTTGCCTGTCAGCTTATCGCCAAGCGCTTTCGGCATTTCCAGATTAATGGTTACCTTCTGTTCAGATGCTTTCCCTTCCTTGTGAAGGTTTCCTGCCGTCTTCGCTGTCACCTTTTCCTTCGTGATCTCGTCGATATCGCTGCTCGTCAAAGTATAGACAACAGGTGTCTGTGTCGCCTTTGATTTATCTGTCAGCGTGACAGTGACTGCTTTCTTCTGTGCCGTAAATTTCGCCATGCCGGCGGACAGTTCGGGTTTGGTACCACCGGTAACCTTGATTTCATAGTTTTCAAAGCCCTTTGCCGCACTCCAGCTCTCCCCGGTCTTTACCATCACTTTTGCCGCTAATCTGGTCGTTCCGGCATAAGTAATCGCAATATCATCAGCCTTGGCATTTAATGCGGTATCACCAAGCTTCTCAGCATAATTATTTCCGCTCTTTTCCACCTCGAGAGGATAGAACAGTAAGCCAAGCGTCTGAGCGGCTTCCACTGTATCGTAACCGACATTCAGCTTCATATCGATCTTCGCCTTGCTGCCGTCGTTAGCGGTTACCGTCAATGTCGCCTTGGTGTTCGCCTTGGTTACTGTAAGGGTTCCGTTATTCCCGACCGCTACATCCTTTGCCTTATTGGACTTGTAGCTCAGGTTCGCAGTCTTAATTTCATCATCTCCGGCTGCATAATTTTCGCCCGTCGTTACATTTACGCCTGCAGGAAGGACTTTTACTGTCGCGCCGTTCAGGGCACTTGCGGTCACGGACACTTCGTCCTTACTTCCGCGGACGCTCTGCGCGATCACTTTATTATCCTTGCCTACAAGTACGATGGTATTCAGATCCGCACCCTGATTGGTGATGGTGATAACCGGGCTGTAGCCGACAATGGCCTTGCCCTGATCATCTTTGCCTGCGTAAGCTTTCTCGGTGTTGTCTGCGGTTACCATGATCCTGAACTGGTCATTCTCCGGCGCTGTCTCATCGCCTTTTATGATATAATCCTTGTTCACGGTTACGGTGCCGTTCTTTACAGTAACGCCGTCAAAGGCTACCGCCTGATCCTTGCTGTCTTTCTGAACGTTACCACTCGCATCGACTGCTACAGCAGACCACTGCACCTTCTTGTTCTTGGGCTGGGAATCTTTATTCTTGCCAGTGGGATCGTCGTTATATATCACAGTTGCCTTTAAGGTTGCCGCCTTCTTTACAGGCTTATAAATGTCCTCGCTGGGTACGGTTACGGCTAAGCCACGAATGCCCCTCACCACTGTCACTACAACTGTCGCGGTGGAGGGAATCGCACCGTCTTCTGCCGCTGCCGTTACCTGGATGGTATGCTTGCCAAGTGCCGTATTCGCAGTTGCAGACGCCTTGATCACGATGTCGCCTGCATTCTTTACTGCCTCTACCGTTAAAGCCCGATCGCCGCTAAAAGAGACATCCTCAGCCGCATCAGCACTATTCTTAAGTGACAGATAGGTTGTGTATTTGTTGAACTGCGGTGTCGCGATAACCACATCTTTCTGGCCGGTAGCAATCGTCGAAGCACCCTTCTTTAACTTCAGCTTATCCTCGTAAGCGGGAGTCTGTGTCTTCAAAACCTGTTCCTTGGAGGTTTTGCTCGCGCCGAGCAGGTTCTCCTCAGTTACTTCGGCATCAGCTGTAGGCTCGTTCTTCGTGTGTACCAGCGTCGCTGTTACCTTGTATGTATCCGCGCTGCCCTTTCCAAGCTGGCTGTCTGATACCGTGATAAGTGCGTTCTGGCTGTCGCCAGTTCTCTTTACATATGTTGTTTTCTTGTTATCTTCTATCGTGTTGCCGCTGATTGTCTGAGAGCGTTTGGTATCCACCTTGTAGTATAGATTATCGCTTGCTGCTTTCTCAATCTTCTTATCGGAAGACAGGGCGAGCTTAAGGGATACATCTGTTGCCGCTACCAGCTTAACGCCAGGCTCTTTGGTAGCGTCACTGATCAGTGCAGCCGCTTCAATCTCAATGGTTGCCTTTGCAGCGTCTGCAGCCGCGCCGCTCTCGGCTATGGTTACTGTTGCTTTCTTACCGATCAGATCCTTGCCAGCCTTAACTTTAACAGTCAGCTTGCCGGTCGTTTTCTCATAAACCACGCTCTCGATGATACTGTCGGCATCCTCTTTTGTGTCATTAAGTCTGTTCAGGTCTACGCCCTTTGCAGCAGTGACTGTGTAGGTTTTCTCTGTATCAATTGCCTGTTTAACGCTCAGAGCCGCCTTTTTGTCAATCTTGATGTCCTTTACGAGTACATCCACGTTCAGCGTATAGGAGCCAACCTTGACATCCTTTTCCTCAGTACCTTCCTTCGCGTACAGCTCAACGGTAAGGGCTTTGCCGGAGATGGCCGATGCCGCAGCATTGCCAAGGTTGATGGTTGCCGTCGTGCCGCTGGTGACGCTGCCAACCGCTCCCTTCCCTTCCGCTGGAGCAACAGGATTTTTGCCAAGCAGGACCTTGACATCGGACAGGTTCACGGCAGTTGCCGCTGCGCCCTTGACTACGTTGGCAGTATAAGTACCGTCATAACTTACGTTGTAAGCGTTCTTCTTTGCGTCTGCCACGGGCAGCTCAACGCCGTCCTTGTTCTTCAGCCTGGAAGCCGTGTACAGATCCGCTGTCTCGATGGTAACCGTCGCACTGTCGGCTGCCTTTACTTCCAGTGTGGCAACGCCGTTAGTTACCTTTGCAGTCGTCACCTTGCCCGCTTCGCCGACTTTGCTGGTTACTTTCACCAGTCCGACATTTGCTTTTGCCGCAATCTGCAGGGCAATCGTATCGTTCTGCAGAAGCGTGTACTGATTGGGATTTCCATTATCCGGCTTTCTGGTTTTTCCATCCACGCTGGCGGAAACATCTACATTAGCCGTGTCACCGCTTAAGGTGACTGTTTTCTGAATCTCATTCTGATCAATGGTAATCGTGTCATTGCTCAACAGGCTTGCCGCCACTACATAATCATAAGCTGCGCCTGTCTTGGAAGGAGTCGTCTTGACGGGAGTAAGTGTAACCGGCGCAGGCTCTTGGCTTGCACCCTCCTCTTTTGCCGGAGTCCTTGTTACAACCGGCTCATAGGAACCTACTGCTGTAACGGTGAACTGCAGCTTTTTACCGTCCTTTTTCGCCAGATACTTGTCCTTGGCGACCTCTTCGATCTTGTCATCCCCGGTAACTTTGTATGTCAGGTTACGCGCATTATTAACGAATGTAATGTTGTTCTCGCTTACGGATTCTTGCGCGTCCGTGGTTACCTTTACGAACATTTTTTTGCTCGTAAACTTAACCTCATAATCTACTTCACCTGCTTCATTGGGGGTTACGTCTTTTCCGTTGATTTTTGTGATCCCGTATCCCTTGCCCGGTGTTATTTTCAGGGAGACCGCATCGTTGGGAACCAGAACGTTTTTGTTTTCCTCAATCGCTGTGCCGTCCAAGTTTCCGACATCATTTGCGGATACGCTGAGTACAGCCGTTGCGGAATCCTTGTCGCCGACAACACCGAAAGACAGGGTATTGCACTGGTTGGCATCCAGCTCTGTTTTTACCGTAATGGTAACCGCTTCCGTCACGGTAAAGGTGTATACCCCATTCCTGTCACCTTGCTGGACTTCCTCGCCCGCTTTTACCTCGGTGATCTTGAAATATTTGTTTGCGGTGAGTTTGAGCCAGAATTTCTCGTCCTCTTTCACGGTAGCTGTAGCTGCCATATCTTTCCAGTCATTCTCTGTAATGGCAGCTCCCGCCGCATACTGTGCCTTGATATTGGGATTGGTATCCAGAGTCACGACACAGTCAGCCAGAGCGCGGACAGTCACCGTAATGGTAATGTCGTCCGTAATCTTGGCAGCTTCCACAGTGTATATATCTTTTACCGCTGTAAGAGGAGTTGCATCACCTGTCGCGCCGATTTTATAAGATACCTCGACCTTCTTGCCGGTCAGATCAGCGTTCTCTGCAGCCTTAACCGTGAATTTCAGGGCTGTGCCTTTCGCAATCTTCTTGGCAGCGTCCCCGGTTACGCAGTTATCCTGATACTCGATTTCAGCAAGATCAGCCGCTGTTTTGTTGGTAATATCTTCTGTAACAGTGTAGCTGTTCTTGGACGTGATGACAGATATCTCCACATCGCCGGTCACTTCGTCGACCGTGTATACATTGCCGGTTCCCGTAAGGGGCGCCTCGCCCTTTTTCACCTCAGCGCCATAGCCGTCTGCGGGTTCAACCTTTAAGGTGAGGGAATCACCCTCGTTGACTGTTACAGGCGTCCCAGATGTAAGAGCCTGATCCTGTTTATCTGTGACTCCGACAACACTGTATGTTAAAGTCTTCACATTAGCAGGCGTGTCTACAGTGACCGTAAGGTTATGGGTGATACGGGCCGCCGTCACGGAGATTGTGATAGCACCAGTCACCTTATCTGCAGGAATAGTGTATGTCGTACCTTCTCCTGTCAGAGACTGATCGGAGTCGCCTCCAGTAACGGTGTACTTTACAGCCGTTATGCTCCAGCCTTTGTTAGGGGCTACGGTGAAGGTATATGCGCTGCCTTCCACCGCACTTGCATCACCTGTAACTGTATATCCCTCCTGCGTCTCAGGAAAGGTTACTGTAAGTGGATCACCAGTATTCATGATGGTCACATCAGGGTCAGT
>DKWV01000056.1:128605-130676 GCA_002491905.1 Lachnospiraceae bacterium UBA7143
AGGGTCAGTTGTGGGGGCCACAACTTCTTCCCCCGAAGGATCATCTGCGGGATCCTCGTCAGGATTTTCCACGGGATCAATAACGGGTGTTTCGTTATCGCCCGAGGGATCCAAAACGTCCTCCTCATCATTTCCTCCTGGCTCGTCAAGTGGCGGATTTTCGGGCGTTTCGCCTGTCTCCACCACATCTGCCGATCCTTCGTTCTCATCGGTAGCGGGTGTGGTATCAGGTGTCTCGGACGGATCCGTAACATCCTGAGTTTCCGCTGCCAGAACCGGCATTGCAGTCTGCGGTACCATTGTCAGTACCATAGCTGCTGCGAGCATGATAGAAAGTGTGCGATTAAATTTCTTTAATACTTTTTTCATGCTTGGTGTTTTCCTCCTCTTTCTATAATATATTTTTAGCCTCGGCCAACGGTAATAATAGTGATAGCCGCGGCCAGTTTACATGAATAAGATGGGATAAGTGAAGCCACCCGTCACACCTTATCATTGACCATTTTATCCCCCGTCACTTCTTTTGTCAAGTCGCGCCTCCCCCTCAAAATCAGCAAAAAAACGGGGGCCTTTTCGTCACTTTGACTATAAACTTTTAGTACTTTCGTTCGATATGCCCCAAATCTAGTGGTTTTGCATAAATACCTATACATTATGTAAATTTATGGTAAAAGGGGGAGCGGGGATTGTATTGTGAAAAGAACAATTACGGGTGTTACCTTATAGCGCCCATCATATATCACGCAATCTCTGGAATCGCATATTGAGAAATCCCAAAAATATCTTCTCTTCCAATCAATTCAAAGTCTATATTACAAGTGGGATCTTCCTCCTCCAGCCATTCCTTCTGGGCCCTCAAATTTCTCGTTGCATCCGCACTCACCAATGCCAATATGTATCTTGTTCTGCTGTCTGCATCCAGCGCTTTTTTTATCTCCATAAAAAAAAGATAATTTGGATTCTCAAAACGTTTAGGATTAACCTTGCACTCATAAAATTCGCCGTAATGCATTTCTTCATCCCAGCCGACAATATCAAGTGTTCTTTTATGTTGAGAGTTTCCGTCCCCATACCGTGCCAAAATCAGGCTGCCATTTACACGCATCTCACACCCAGTTTCATACTGCTTCCCGTTTCCTTGGAACCTATCCCTGACAAGTGCATCAATTAATGTTTCAAAAAGCAATCCCCTGTATCTTCCCAGTCTGTAATCGTCGTAACGCAGACCGCTTTCTTCATATAAATTCTGATCAAATCTTCTCGCTTCTTTAGCGAACTCGCTGTCCACCACATGCCAGTAAAAATCTGTCAGTCTATCGGCAAACAGTTTATAAGCAATTTTTACAGCTTCGTCATCATCTCTAATTTTATATTTTTCTAATTCCAATGCCTTTTTCACCCTATTGACTATATCTTCACTAAAGGTATCAAAGGTATTCAGTATCTCACACATAATCTATATAAACTGGTCATATTTTGCTGCCGCCCTAACCACTGGCAAAACATACTCGCTTACACCATAGTAGTCTTTATCTGTTCGTTTTAAACTTAGTTTCATAATTATTGCGCTTTCTCTACGGTCTGCATAACATCAATGGTCGGAAGCATAATGGGCTCTTCGAGCATTTTTGCCGTAATAGAATACAGGTCTTCCCTGACATACGACCACAATATCCGCAGCCCCTGTACTTCCATAAACCGAATCATGGTTTTTGAATCTGCTATCTTGTCTTCAAACTTAAATACACCGACCTTTTCTTCCTCAACCCAAAAATCATCATTGTATACTTTTATCTTAATATGTGATTTTCCCATGTTGTCATCGATACTTTCCCCTTCCGTACTGGCCTCCACGTTAAATTCGTGGCTTACTGTCTGCGACTTCTTTTCTGCACTGAATCGAATCGTTTCAACATGGACCAGCTGCGCAGGATGCATTACCAGTTCCTTAACATTCATCTGTCCTTCCTCCCTTTCCGCATCTTTTAATACAACGCATTATTCACGCTGTCAATAATATAAAAAATAGGCTTCGCCTATTTAACTCCCCTGCCCCTCAATCTTGAGGGGT
>DKWV01000006.1:0-7883 GCA_002491905.1 Lachnospiraceae bacterium UBA7143
AGAAATGATTCCTTCTTCCGGCTGTTCAATGTGAATTACATTTTCTATCTCGATATCTGCGACAACCGGCTTTTTCGTTTCGCCAGAATTGTCCTCTTGGATATAGGCAAGCACCGCATCCCGAATATCATCATATCTGGATTGATCTATCAGTTTCTGAAGAGGACTTTCGTCCTGTGCTTCATAGTAATCCAGCCGGCTATCGTTCAGATCCTTCCTGACCTCCCTCCAGTTAGGCATATATCTGTCCATATGAGCGATAAAGACAGAATCATGCTTTCGGGTAATGAGGTGTGTCAACTCATGCAGGATTATATAATCCAGACAGACCATAGGTTTCTGAGCCAGT
The DNA here is from genome assembly GCA_002491905.1 of Lachnospiraceae bacterium UBA7143. GTDB lineage: Bacteria > Bacillota > Clostridia > Lachnospirales > Lachnospiraceae > UBA3282. The sequence goes on from DKWV01000006.1 coordinate 350, forward strand.
TGCAGATTGAACCATAACTTCTTCTTATCCGTACTGCATGCGCCCCATTTTGTAACCATGTATTTGGTTTGCCATGAATCACACTTCAGCCCAGTCATTTCTTCCCACTTCGGGAGGCGCTTTTCAATCTCTTCCTTTAAGATCTTCCGATACTCTTCTTTTACATATGCATCCCTCTGTTTTACGGTACTTTTGCCGCTCATGGAAAGAATGACATTCTGGTTGTCGATCTCAAAACTGTTCTTCTGATTATCTGCCTTAAAGACAAGGAAATATTGTTTTCCCCATATGTACATCGTTTCGCCGGAAACATACTGCCTTTTTGATGCCCTCGGCTGATCTTGGAACTGAGCAATGGACTTCTTGATGAAGCCAAGCTGTGTTCTGGCATATGCTTCTATCGCCTTGTCATCCACGGATAACGGCACAGAAATAACAACATGTCCATCCGGAGGTTTAATCTGAAGATGCATATTCTTTATATTCTTTTTTTGTACATCAATCGGTATCCCGGATATGACAATGCGCATTATAATTCCTCCTGCTTCTCAATGATCTTGTAGATGCGCTCAACCTCTGAATCATCACCAAAAATCTCATAGAGTGCTTTCTTTATTCTTCTAATTACCACCTGGTTATCTCTAAAGCCTGACAGAGCCTGCTTCTTTACAGCCTTGTAGATCTTGATGGCAAGTTTTTCATCTTCTCCTGTATTATCAAAAATCGCCATAAGCGCCTTACTCTTGCGGACACTTTCAGGATATCTATCATTTTCTTCAGGACAATCTACATCCTTGGCCAGCTTGATATATTTCTCAAGCATCTCCGCATAGTCAAGTACCCCCTGCCGTCTTTCCTCAATAAGCTTATCGAGAATTTCTGACATCTTTGCATAGTACCTCGGATTGACGGTAACTTTTTCAATAACCTTCTTGCGGATATTGTTTTCAATGGCTTCCGCCGCACCTTCCTTATGTCCGTTGTCACCTTCTCCGGTAAGTGATTCTCCCTGCTTTGCAACAAAATCCAATAAGGTAAGATCATCAAAATCGCCAATCTTCTCTGCATCCGCAGCAGTAATGTAATTATCGATCATTTTTCTCATGTCCGGCTCATATGCTTTCAAATCCAGGAAATCACCACTTGCTGTTCCTATCGTCTTCTTTAGCTCAATATAGAATGTGACCTTCTTGTCGTATTCATTCAGCTTACCTGTGGAAATATCGTCAACCAAATATGGCTTAGCCTCGGCAAAGGCTCTGACAAGGCTACTCACCAACCTATAGAGCTTTTCCCTAAGACGTGCATATATCTCATCACTCTCTTCCGACTGACCGGAAACTCCGCAAAAATAATGGATATACTGGATCTCTCTACGGGGTTCCTCCACACCCTCACACAATTCTTCAACCGCATCATACACTTCATCAAAATATGCGATAGCCTCATCATGACGGTCTTTTACAAGCCCTTTTACATCTTCAGGATCATAACCTTCAAAGGCACCGGACGTATAATCCTTCATCGCCGTCTGGAGCTTGCCGAAAAGTTGTTTATAATCAACGATATATCCAAAGTCCTTGGAATCATCGTCCAAACGGTTTACACGACAGATCGCTTGGAACAGACCGTGATCCTGCATGTTCTTATCAACATACAGATACGTGCACGGTGGAGCATCGAATCCCGTAAGCAGCTTATCTACAACAATAAGCAGCTTCATATTCGCAGGTTCTTCCACAAATTTCCGTTTTGCTTCCTTCTCAAACTCCTCGACTTTTGCCTGAATCGATCCGGCATTCGGAATGTTAGCGGGATCAATGCCAAGCATTTTGAGATATGTTTCATATTTCAGAAATGTCTCAGTATCATCTTCATCACTGACGGTATCTGTGCGCAGTTCACCCTTATTTGGAGTATAGGACGATATAATTGCGCACTTCTTAAATCCCATTTGCTGGAATATTTCGTAATACTTGCAGGCTGTCGGAATGGAATCTGAGACAAGAATAGCGTTTCCATTACCATCCATGAGACGCGGCTTCATATTGAAATCTTGGATGATATCCCATGCCACCTTTTCAAGGCGGGAACGCGAGCTGTAAACCTTCTGCATCGTTCCCCATTTCTCTTTCAGCTTTGCCTTTGCACGAGATGATAAACCTCTAGTCTTTACATCAAACCATTGATCAACGCGATCCTGTGAAGACAAATCCTGCGGAACATCTCTATACTCATAACGAAGATCCAGCACTACTCCATCGGCTACACCCTCATTATATTTATAAGCATGAATATATGTGCCGAATACCTCTATGCTGATCTTCTTATCCCTCTTCAAAAGCGGCGTTCCTGTAAAACCGATAAACACAGCATTCGGCATAATGGTCTTCATGGCGGTATGCAGCTTACCTGACTGTGTTCTGTGGCATTCATCTACGAACACAACCAGATTCCCTTTGGCTTCAAAATCTGTCGGCAGTGAGGCCTTTAGTTCTTCAATATATTTGTCATAATCATTCTCTGTAGCTTCACCTCCACGGCGACCAAACTTATGTACCAGAGAACAGATCAAAGAATCATCATAAACATTCAGCCGATTAAGCAGATCCTTCCCGCTCTTAGTCCGGACAATATTCTCGTCCACACCAGTAAATGTCTTCTCAATCTGCTCATCCAGTTCATCTCTGTCCGTTACGATAAGAACACGTGCATTTAACTCTTCCCAATGAGTCAGAATCCACTTGGCAAGCCAAACCATAGTAAGCGTTTTGCCGGAACCTTGGGTATGCCAGAGAATACCGCCCAGAAGCTTATCCTGATCACGATTCGGATCATGGAGATCTGTTCTCAGATTACTGAGTCTCTGCTCCGTTCGCTTAATACCGAAATACTGATTGTATCGGCAGACTTTTTTAATCCCCTTATCAAAAACAACAAAATTCATGATGAGATCGATGAAACGCTCTTTATCGAACATCGCGTAAATCTGCTTCAAGAGCTTGTTGTCTATGGTCTCGCACTTCTCACTGATACGGACATCCACAGGATCACGTTCTTCCTGGTGTTCCTTGAAGCCGTCATCCTTCCATTCCATGTAAAACTTCTCTCCGGTCAGAAGTGTGCCATAGCGAAGCCCTTCGGACTCATTTCCAGCCATACAGAATTGCATAGTGGAAAAGAATCCTTGAATGAATGAATTTTTCTGATTTGTCAGATTCTGACGGATACCCTCTGATACGGATATGCTGCTTCGTTTCAGTTCGATAACTGCCACAGCCACACCATTCAGATAGATGACAAGATCTGGTCGCTTCTCCGACTGTTCAACAACCGTCACTTCCTCAGCAATAGCAAAATCGTTATTCAGTGGATTATCCTCATCAATGAGCTGCACAGTCACCGGAGCCTTTTCGGGGCTCTCACTCACCGGAATACCGTACTTCAAGCGAGAATAAACTGTTTTGTTGGCATCATATAGGCCACGAGAAAGATTGCCTGCTTCCTGTTGAAGCTGCGTTACAGCACCGTCAATCAACTTGTCAGCATACCCCTTCAGACGGAGATACTGGCGAAGCCTGTCCTCTTTGATATTCTTATTCTGAAAATCAGACAGATTGCCCATATACTGATATCCTAATATCTCCGGATCCTTAAAGAAGTTGATTACTCTTTCCTGTGTTTTAATTTCAGCATCGCCAATACTCATCTGACAAACACCTCCCTATACGAATCTGACCTTACCGGTCAACAGTTCTTCCATCATACCTTGCTTTACCTTTTGGATCTTTGAGAATTTTTCCTCAAGTCTGTGTATCTCCGAATCCATATCAAATAAGATGCCTGCGATAGCTTCTTGTTCGTCCTTTGTCGGAGGAACAAAAAGTTCAAATTTCACAAGATCTTTTTGATACAGATGGTTAATTGTCGATCCAGCTGATAGTTGTTGCAGAAAATCCTTAAACACAAATGATTCCAGCACATAAAACATAAAATGTGCTGTATATGCATCTGTTATCGGCTTTACAAGGAATACTCCGCTATTCAGCGTAGCCGGCCTTTTCAATCCTGTTACATAAGCAACCTTTCCAATCGTACCATCCTTTGTAAGGAGAAGATCTCCATTTGAAACCTGTATATTAGGATCTTGAATGTATCTGTCATAATCCACATAATGACAGCCGTTCCAGTTAATTTGACCATCCTTAAAATCTGTTCCGGTAATCAAATAGGAATACCCTTCGTCCAAATACTCAGCTGTGGTCAAACCCTGCCAGCCTATACGTGCCTTGAGTCGTGAATTCTTAGAAAGATTAATTTTGACCCAATCTCCATCGAATCCACTTAGGCGAGTTTTACCAACTATAAGTTTTTGTAAAGTCCCTTGACGAATGTTTTTCTTTTTCTGAATCAACTTTTGCAGACCTACAAGCAGCACATCTATTGCAGACAAGGCTTCTGCAATCTTTTTTTGTTCTGGTATCTGAGGGCATGGAAGTGTGACTTTGGACACCTTATCCTTATTCAGATTCTGTACACTACTTCCAGCGGCCATTGTTATATACTGCTGCATAGTTAATTCTGAACTCAAAGCATAATAAAGATAGTCCTTATAGAAGGTCTTATCATATTTCTGAATTACCAACCATCCATCATGAATACACCCTTCAATATTCATGATATAAGGTCGCCCGAAGCTCATTGAGTTTGAAAGAATTAGATCCCCTTCATAAACCATTCTTGAGCGAGATACTCCCTCAGGAATAATCTTCTCCTCTGTTGCCGTAATATACTTTGCTCCTACTCCAACATCACCGATTTTTATCCAATTGATACCTTTATCACTGGTTGTTATGAAATCCTGAATTGGTCTAGGAGAACCACCTCTAAATATTTGAGCATAATCTCCAAGGGTTACAGCATCCCAATCCTCCGGAAGTTCGGTTTTCAACTTTTCATTCACCATTTGAATCCCATCCTTTCCAGATGAGATTTCACCTTGGTCTCATACTCATCAGTGTATTTTTGAAGCTCCGGAAGCATGTTTTCATATCGCTCTGCAAGCTCAACTATTCGGTTTGTAAGCCGATGCGATATTGCGGCATATAAGTCAGCTATGCCGGTGAAAATGCTGTCGAACCATTTCCTGTTCACTAAAAGATCCAGCACTTCCTCATCCGTGAGTGCCTTGTACCTCGCTCTGCATTTTTCATCCAGAGCCTTGTTCAGTTCCTTCACGACTTTATTGTAATCAGAAATCTTGCTGCACAGTTCCAGGGCGGTCTTTAACTGATTCACATCCTCCTGTAAGCTCTCCGGCACGCTTTCTTCCGTACGGATAATGCGGAGCCTATACTCAATGGATGCTTTCGTAATCTTTCCATTCTCATTAACAGCACTCTTACATAACGGATGCCCCAGAAGATATGCTTCAAGACGTCTCTTTGTATTCACAAGATGGAGATCCATCCTGATGACTTCAAGCTCAATCGTCTCTTCTGTTTCTATTGTGCTGGTCAGTTCATCGATCTTAGCTTCAATATCCTTTGCCTTTATCTTCCCGTTTTCTGAAACATCCGCAAGTGCGGATTCTTCTTCAGCGCTTTCAATCAAATCTGAAAGCATGGATTCCGTTTCTGCCACTACGTTTTCTGCTTCTTCAATGGCATTCTTCTCTTTACGGAAAAATGCATCAATAACTATAGATTTCGGGATCAAACGACCTTCCCAACCGGTGATCTTCATTTCCCCCTTATTCTTGCCCTGGGTGATTTCTTCCTCGATATTGTCGGTAGCTCTTGCATTATCATATCCATCAGTTTCACTGATAATCAGTGAGACATCATCGTTCATCACTTCATTCCAATATGCCAGCAGAGCCTGATAAACATCATATTTATCAATCAATGTCAGATGTTCAAACTCAGACAGAATGTCTTCAGCAAGGCTAACGATCAATTCCCTTGCCGACACATCTTCATCCAAAGAGGACAGTATCGGGTATTCTTTGGCTTTCCATGCAGAAAAAGCTTCATCCAGCTTTTCGCCGTATTCAGAGAACTCCGCATTCTTATAGATAGTCTGACGTATATTGTCATGCTCCACATTCAGGCTGTAATACTTCTCACTGATTGTAGACAGCAGTTCTGTCTTCAACGAAGGAAATACCTCCCAGTATTTTGAAAGTCCTTCAATATCCACTGCCGGAATACCACCATGAATATGAGCGTAGATATCCTGAATATCCTCAGGATCAGTTGAATCAATATATCTCGTGATGTTGAGATTATATTCGTTCTTCTTCTCAATCTCATCGTTCGGCACGAAACGCGCATACTTTGGATCTGTTGTAATCTGCTCATTGAAAGTAGTAATAATCCTATAAATATCACGCTCACGGAGACGATTCTTATTACCGTCCTTAACGTATCCTCGGCTTGCATCGATCATAAAGATACCCTGACGATTAGCCGCACCTTCTTTATCAATTACAAGAACACAAGCCGCAATGCCTGTTCCGTAAAACAGGTTAGCCGGAAGACTGATAATACCCTTGATCCAATGCTTCTTGATAATAGCTTCTCTGATCGTAGCTTCTGCATTCCCTCTGAACAACACGCCATGCGGCAAAATAACAGCCGCCTTACCATTTGTCTTCAACGCCTTTAGAATATGCATCAGCCAAGCATAGTCACCATTCTTCTCCGGAGGCATATCGCCGTAACCCTCAAAGCGGCCATACTCTTTTCCGGCAATACCGTCACGCCAGTTTTTCATGGAAAAAGGCGGATTAGCAACTATATAGTCAAACCGCTCCAAAACAGAGTTGTCGGATTTATCCAGATACTGAGGATTGGAGAAGGTATTGCCGCTCTTAATTGTAATCTCTGCTTTACGGTGTAGAACCGCATTCATCTTAGCAAGACCGGCTGTTGTGCTCTCTTTTTCCTGACCATATCCCATAATAGGGAATGGGGCTGCGTCGATAGCCCTGATCAAAAGGCTGCCGCTCCCGCAAGCAGGATCACATACAGTCGCGCTGGAGTCAGAGCAAAGGCTGATACCCACTACATTAGCAAGGATTCTCGAAACTTCCGCCGGTGTATAGAACTGCCCCTTACTCTTACCGCTCTCAGTGGCGAACTTACGCATCAGGTATTCATATGCATCACCGATAATGTCATCACCCTCTGCTTTGTTTTTGGAGAAGTCCAGTTCCGGACGCTGGAATATAGAAATGAGATCCGTCAGCTTATCGACCATCTCCTTGCCGCTTCCAAGCTTCTTCTCATCGTTGAAGTGAGCTATATCTATAACGCCCTTCAAATCTGTATTCTCATCAGCAAGGCGGGCAATAATCTTATCCATGCCCTCACCAATATTCTTCTTTCCCTTCAACACGATGAAGTCATCAAAAGAACACCCTGTTCTCTTGTCCGGATCAGGATCTTTGTCGTGTGCCTTATCGAAGACTTTAATATCTTCATAGGCTCCCTTGTTCTTAAATTTATCCGTGACATACTTCATAAACAGA
>DKWV01000006.1:8247-26321 GCA_002491905.1 Lachnospiraceae bacterium UBA7143
CTCACACAGTTCTCAATCGATAGCGCTCTTCCCGCTCTTTACCCACTCGTCCAGCTCAGAAATCTTGAACTTCCATTGCTTTCCGATCTTGTTAGCGGGAATGCCGTCTTTCTTGTTACGAATCCACCCGCGAAGCGTTACAGGTTTAATACCCAAATACTCAGCAGCTTCTTCGATGCTTATCCATTTATCGTTAATGTTATCCGTCATCTCTTCTTCCTCGTTCTGCTTCCAAATAGACATAGTAAACCATCATCAGTATACATCTGCTCCCAAAGAATTTCAAGCACTTTACTGTTATTTGTTGATATTTGTCTACTATTTTCCTTTATTTATAAGACTTGACAAGCCACGAAAAGATTTTTACGTCCTACCGGACACGCCTATGTCCGGTCTTTTAATGCTTGAAGCATCTGGGCTACCGATAAAACGCCCCTTTATTCCGCCCGATTTCAACCTCAAAACAGGACATGCCTGTGTCCAGGGTTTTCATTTCAATTTTTGCCATAATACATCTGAGCATAAGAAATATGCTTGTTTGTCCGGTCTTGGCGCTTCCTGATCAAAAGTGGTCCTATCCGGACCAGACAAACGCATACAATCCAAAACCAGCCTAATAGGACAGCTGGCTATTGCAAACTAGGAGGAATCCGAAATGAATAGCCATCTATTAAAGGCACTCAAAATTGAATATCGCCATGCGGATTTCCTCCGCGCCAATCCAAGGAGGAAATCAACATGGCAAGAAATGCAGATTACAGTAACACACAGAAGTACAGCAACCGCAAATCATTTGACGGAAATCCAGTCCCTGAAGGCAAGGTTTTAGCCCCCTTCCTCAAAGAGAAGTTCGGTCTTCAAAAAGGCAACTACATCCAGGACAACTTCACCACCATGCATCTCGGAGAGTTTTCCTTTGAGATTGGCTTCATGGCCATCAGCGAAGACCATTATGCTTCCTACATGAAGGACTTTTGGGATGAGCTGAACAAAGACATGGAAATGCGCCGTGAAGGCCGCTGTATCATCGGCAAGAACCCTGATGGTTCAGACAAGCTTTGCCCTTACACCAGACGTTGTAAGGGATGCCCGAATAAGGGACTTCTGGAACGCTACAATCCGAAGCGCGTGGAGATCCTGTCTCTCGATTACGAATATGACGGCGAAACCTTTGATATCGAAGATGCATCACAGCCGTCAGTCGAAAATCAGGTTCTGGACAATCTCTGCCCGGAACCTACCGAAGAAGAACTGAAGATCAAGCTTCTGGCTCACTTCGACAAGGAGAACCCTCGATATGCCAAGATTATCCGTCTGAACCTGCAGGGAATGTCCATTGACGACATCTGCATTGAAATCAATCTGAAGTCCAGCCGTGGCCGTCAGGAGATCAACAACGCCCATGACGCAGTCTGCGAATATCTGAGACTCCGCCACTGTAAGAAGAACTGTAAATAAGACAACCGCATAAGCCAAAACCTAAGAAAGAGCGGTAACATCCATCATCGGGTGCTACCGCTCTGCTTTTAGTGCTTATAGACTGGCTTTCCGCCGTTTAATTGAAATTCATCATGAGACTTGATATCCCTGATCGCCTTCCGAAGTGTCCCGCACCGGGAATGGCTGTGATAGGGGTGACTGATTTTGTGCTTATGATATACCAGACAAAGGTTCCGATCCTTCAACTCCACACTGTGGATATACCAGACATGCCGGGTATTGTTGCTGATCAAAGTCACATCATATGCATCCGCCACAATCACCGTAAAATAATTCCTGTCGATTGACTGCAGCTCTTCCGTGGTAAACATGATCACCACCTCGCTCCCGGCTCCGCTACCATCTGAGCCCTTATTTTGACTTTCTCAGCCTCGTATCGCTTCTGTAAGGCTTTCATCTCCCTCTCCATGAACTCGGCTTCTGCCGCCTTCACAGCGGCCCTCTCGGCGTCCTGGGTGATGATGATCTTACCGTCCTCGCAGGTGACGGAGATATAATCCCCGATATCAAACCCTGCTTCTTTAAGCCACAGCCCCTTCAGCATGATCGTCGGCGTTTCCTTGTACTTATAGCCGCTCTGTCCGTAAACCTTAACACTTCTCTTCTTTGCCATTATGATTTCCTCCGTTTCTCAGATTGCCTTTGATTGTCAGTTACCGCTCCAAGATCACCGGATCCAGATCATATGCACCACCTCCCTTCGGCGAAAAAAATAAGCTGCCAATGCTTTTACACATCAGCAGCTTTCGCTTTTAGTTCGGTGTTTTATTTTCAGTTCTGATTCTTCTTTGCGTCCTTGATACGGTAGTAGTCTTCCAGATCCACATCGATCCTTACTTTCGTATCAGGTTTTCGGTTGCTCAAGAGGCACACCGTCTCCACCCCCGCCGTCCAGGGAAACTGGTCGATCGCCACACACCTCTTTGCCTCATACCCCCTCGCCAGAAAGACCTCCAGATCCCTCGCCAGACTGCTCGCCTTGCAGGAGATATACAGAATGTGCTCCACCCCGTAATCTATAATCTTTGCGAGCGCCTTCGGATGCACGCCGTCCCTTGGCGGGTCAAGAATGATCACATCCGGCTTCTCCTCAATCCCATCCAGCACCTTCAGCACATCCCCGGCGATGAACTCGCAGTTATGTAAACCGTTTAGCTCCGCATTTTTCCTCGCGGCTTCCACGGCCTCCTCCACGATCTCCACACCGATCACCTTCTTTGCCACAGGTGCCATCAGCTGGGCGATCGTGCCCGTGCCGCTGTAGAGGTCATACACAATCTTTCCCTGCGCATGTCCGTTCGTCTTCTCCAGGCCGGCTCCATCTGCCCCTCCCTGTGCAGTTTCACCCGCCATCTTCCCGTTTTCCCCTGCCTGCCCGACAAGCGGTGATATATAGTCCGAAATATACTCTCTCGCCGTGCTGTAGAGCAGTTCCGCCCCGAGGCTGTTGGTCTGGAAAAAGGAGAACAGGGAAATTTTGAATCGAAGCCCCAGAAGTTCTTCGTAAAAATAATCCCGGCCGTACAAAACCGTTGTCTCATCACTCTGCACCACATCCGCTGCAGAATCGTTTCTCACATGCAGAATACCTACGATCTCACCGTCAAGCGGCAGAGCCAGAAGTCTCTCTTCCAACGCCTTCAGAATCTCCCGCTCCTGCTGCCCTCCGGGCGCCTGACCCGTCGTCACCAGCGCCGTCAGGATCTCCCCCGTCTTCGCAGCCCTGCGCACCACAAGATGCCGCAGATAGCCCGTATGCCGCAGTCTGTGATAAAAGGACACGTCCACGCCACGCTCCTGCAGCTGTGCAAAATAATTCCTGACACAGCGCAGGATTTTTCGGTAATCCTCCTCCACAATCTGACAGTCCGTCACGGACACGATATCATAGAAGCTCCCCCGTTTATGCATTCCAAGGGAAAGAGGCCCGTCCTTCACTTCATCCCCGAAGGTAAACTCCATCTTATTCCGATAACCAAAAACCGCAGGTGAAGCCTTGGCTGCTTCAAACAGGCACTCTCCCGCCTGCTTTTCCAAAACAGGTGAAAGCAGCCGCCGTACCTGTCCCTCCTTGATCCGCAGGCTTTCCTCATAGGGGAACGACAAATACGTACAGCCACCGCAGCTCCCGAAATGGGGACAGGGGCTCTCCCTCTCTAAAGGGGACGACTCCAGCACCTCCAGAAGCCGTCCCTCATATCTTGCGTTTCTCGCCTTATTGACCGATGCCCGCACCTTTTGTCCCGGCAGGGCGTTTTTTACCGTACAGATGCCTTCTCCGCAGACCACGATCCCCCTATTCGGAAAATCCATCCGCTCCACAAGACCCTCTATGATCTGTCCTTTTTTCATCCTCTTCTCCACTTCCGACTCTGCCTATCGCGCAAGAAGGCCGCCGGAAGACTTTCATCTCCCGCCGGCCTCACATTTTTTCACAGGAAAGCCTTATACTCCTGTCTCCTCGTCTTCATCCTCATCCTCGAAAAAGTCATCGTCGAAATCATCATCGAAATCGTCCTCAAAATCCTCGAGATAATCAGGCGTCATGTACCGGTACACAGCATATGCGATGGCAGCCACCGCAGCAATAGCGCCGATCACGGCAAAGATCCATAAAATACTGTTTTTCTTCTCCTCCTCGTGCTTTCTGCCGAGAAGTTCGTTCACGCCCGCATTGTCCATGATCTCGTCCAATTTATTCAAAATCTCCTTCTTGCTCATCCTGTAGCCCTCTCTTTCCCATACATTGTGACCGCGTCTGACACTGCTCATTGCCATCACGCATAGTATACCACGTCTTTTCAGATTTTACTATATCTGAATATCTTATTTTATGAAAATTCTGCATATTTTATTCCATTTAAGATATTTTCGTACTTTCCAGTCTGCAGACGGCAGGCCGTGCCCATGCGTTTCTTTTCCTCAGACTTTCTGCAGTTTTGCAAAGCCCGCATACATAATCTTCTGTCCGGCTTCATCGAAAACCACCGTCACCTGACTGTCCCTTGGGCCGGGTTCGATTTTCAATACGGTTCCCTCCCCGTATCTGGCATGCCGCACCCGGTCGCCCTCACTGTAACCGATCCTTCCGGCCGCAGCACCGGCAGACGTCTCCGTCCGGGCGGATGAGGCGCTTCCCGATCCGAAAGGATTTCCTCCCACCGTAACGGGTGCTTTCCCCGCACCGCGCTTTACCGGCACGGCATAAGGCTTCTTTCTCTCCGTGTATGCGGCTGGGGCAGCCGCATAAGGCCTGACTGGCTCTGCATAAGGCTTAACCGCCGCCCCGTATGGCTTCGTCCGCAGGCGGCTGCGCTCCTGCGAATCCTCCCCGTAACTTTCCTCCATGCTCCTCTTGGCGGGCGCAGGCGTGCTGTCCAACAGCATAGGTGGAATTTCCCGTACAAAACGGCTGATGGGATTGTACTGCGTCTCCCCTCTGGTCATGCGCTGTTTCGCACAGGTGAGGGTCAGCTCCTCCTTCGCCCTGGTGATTCCCACATAAGCGAGCCGCCTTTCCTCCTCGATCTCCGCGGGATCATCCGCCGTAATGCTCATATAACCCGGGAACACGCCGTCCTCCATGCCCGCCAGGTAGACATGGGAAAACTCCAGTCCCTTTGCGCTGTGCAGGGTCATGAGCAGCACCCGGTCGCCGTCGCCGTCCACCCGGTCGATATCCGCCACCAGCGCCACCTCCTCCAGGAACCCGCTCAGGGAAGGCTCATCGTTCTCCTCCTCATAGGCCACCACCTTGCTGACCAGCTCCTCGACATTCTCGATGCGGTCGGCAGCGTCCTCCTCGTCGGACTCCTCCAGTTCCTTCAAATACCCCGTAAGATCCAGCACATCCTTCACCAGCTCTTCCAGACTGTAAAATTCCTGCTTGCTGCGGAAACTCTGTATCATGGTGACAAAGGGCTTAAGCTTCCCCGCGCTCCTGCCGATGGTCATAATCTGATCCGCTTCCGTCAGCGCGTCAAAGAAACTGATATTTCTCTCATCGGCGTATTCCTGTACCCGCAGTATGGTGGCCGCGCCGATGCCGCGCCTCGGCACGTTGATGATCCGTTTCACAGCCACATCGTCCCTGCCGTTATCGATGGTTTTCAGATAGGCAAGCACGTCCTTAATCTCCCGTCTGGAATAAAAGTTGGTGCCGCCGACCACGTCGTAGGGAATGCCTTCCATGATAAACCGCTCTTCCAGAAGGCGTGCCTGGGCGTTGGTGCGGTAAAGCACGGCGCAGTCCCCGTAGGAAATCTGCCCCTTTCTCTTCTTCCTCGCCACATCCCCGGCGATATACTCCGCCTCCTCGTAAGCCGTATCGAACTGCCGGAAACCGATGCGCGCCCCTTCCGTCTTGTCCGTCCAGAGCGCCTTATCCTTGCGCCCCTTATTATTTTTGATCACTGCGTTGGCCGCATCCAGCACCATCTGGGTGGAACGGTAATTCTGTTCCAGCTTGACCACAAAAGCGTCCGGATAAACCTTCTCAAAATCCAGGATATTGCGGATGTTCGCCCCCCTGAACTTGTAGATCGACTGGTCATCGTCGCCCACCACGCACAGATTCCTGTTCTTAGCTGCCAAAAGCCTGATCAGTTCAAACTGGGCGGTGTTGGTATCCTGATACTCGTCCACCATAATATAGCGGAACCTGTCCTGATAGGAAGCAAGCACCTGGGCGTCCGCCTTAAAAAGCTCCACCGTCTTCACGATGAGATCGTCAAAATCCAGCGCATTGTTCTTCTTTAAGGTCGCCTGATACTCCCGGTAAGCCCTGGCAATCCTGCTGCCGTTATAGTCGAAGCCGTTCTGCATCTCGTATTCCTGCGGGCCGATCAGCTCGTCCTTTGCCGAGGAGATCGCGTTTAAAATCGTGCGCTCTTTGAGCATCTTTGTGTCAATCTGCAGTTTCTTGCAGACCTCCTTCATGATGCCCTTCTGGTCGTCGGCGTCATAAATCGTAAAATGGTTGTCATATCCCAGCCTGTCTATGTATCTGCGCAGGATACGCACACAGGTGGAATGGAAGGTAGATACCCAGATCTGCTCCGCGCCGAAACCCACAATCTTGTCCACGCGTTCCCGCATCTCCCCCGCCGCCTTATTCGTAAAAGTAATCGCCAGAATATGATAGGGCGCCACACCCGCCCTGTCAATCAGGTATGCCACCCTATGCGTCAAAACTCTGGTTTTTCCGGAACCTGCGCCCGCCAAAATCAGCACAGGCCCCTCCGTCTGCATGACGGCCTGCCTCTGCCGCTCGTTTAAAGTATCATATATGCTCATGTCAGCTTGTCCCCAAATCAATGCGGAGAATGCCCGTACTTTGGGCATTCTCCTGCGTGAGATTTAGTACTTCTTGGCGTCCCGTCCTATGGCGGGATGTCTTTAGAAGTACTTCTCACGCTAGTATAGTTGTGTGCCGCAGTTTCCACAGAATTTGAAACCCGTGGTGGGCGTGCCGCAGTTCGGACAGAACTTCGATCCCTGTCCCCCCTGCTGTGCAGGCTGTCCCTGCATCTGAGGCGCCCCATTTGCTCCGCCGTTTAAGTTCATCTGGTTCACCATCTGCTGCCCGATCGCCATGCCCATCTGCAGGCCCACCATATCGGAGGCCATGCCCGCGCCGCTGCCGCCTTTTCCCATAGAATCCGCCGCTGCCATCTGGGTGTACTTGTTCATATCGCCCACCATAGACTGCGCCGCCGCCTTCTCCTGCATCTTCCGGATCTCTTCCGGATAGGAAAAGCTCTCAATCGTAAAGCCCGATATCGCGATGCCGAGCGTCCTCATATCCGCATCCAGTTCTCCCTCAATCCCTTTGGCGATGTTTCTCGCATCCGCCTGCAGATTGAACATATCCCTGCCCTCTTTGCTGATCCAGCTCATCAGGAGCTGGTCAAGGCTGGCAATGATACGCTCCTTCACATCCTCCACCGTATAGGTCTGTCTGATGCCCGCCAGTTTTTCGATCAGCACATCATGCGCCGCCACCCTGCAGTTGAACGCGCCGAAAGCCCGGATCGGCATACCGCCCGGCAGACCGGGTGCCTGCAGACTGATGGCGTTCTTCGTACCCCATTTCACCAGCAGCTCCTTGGTATTGATAAAGAGTACCTCCGCCCTAAGCGGTGTGCTGAAGCCGAACTTAAAGCTCTTTAAGGTCGTGAGGAAAGGAATGATGTCTGACTCAATATCGTAGTCGCCATCCTCCTCAAAAATTCCTTCTACCCTGCCGTTATACAGGAAAATTGCATCCTGTCCCGGGCGGATAATCAGCCGCGAACCTTTCTTAATCTCCTGATTCTGGAACTTGTAAAACAAAACGCCCGCTCCGTTCTCGTTCCACTCAATGACACTTGAAAACTGATTCTTTAAAAATCCCATTTTTCCCTCCGCTTTTCTTCTATCATGTTTAAATATTCAGGTTACGCCATGTATCATTTCTGACTCTGGTTAAGCTGCTTTGCCTGATCACTCAGGCCCTCCACCAGTCTGTCTACCTCCGAAACAATCTTTGTGTTATTCTCGCTCACCCGGAATGTTTCCTGCGAATGCGCGGACACTTCCTGCATAATCGCCGAAATTGTCTGTATGCTCTCCACAATCACCCGGTTGGCCTCCGCCAGCTGCTTCACGGAACTGTCCAGCCGCCTGCTCTGTTCATCCACCTGATCGGTGTCAGCCGCTATCCTCTCAAAGCTGTCGGCCGCCTGCACCGCTGATTCACTCTGCTTGCGGTTGCTCTCCATCAGCTCCTCCACCGTGCCGGCAGCAACTTTCAGTTTATCCGAAACGCTGCGGATGACATCTGTAATATCCACCGTCGCGCTCTGGGTCTGATTTGCCAGATTGGAAATCTCCGTCGCCACCACGGCGAAGCCTCTGCCCGCCTCCCCGGCACGCGCCGCCTCAATGCTGGCATTTAAGGCAAGCAGGCTGGTCTGGCTGGCCACGCTCGTAATCATATCTATGATGGTCTGCATATTGGATGTATACTCCGCCAGCTCTTTCATCTCTTCCACGGCATGAGTTCCCGCCTTCTCAGAATGCTCCATCTGGTCTGTCAGCGTCCGCAGATTCTCCCTGCCCTGCCGTACGCTGTCCTTCGTCTCCGACATACGCTGCGTGATCGTTCCCATCACGTCCGCCATCTGGCCAATATGGTTCTGAATCTCCTCCGTCTGACCAAGCTGGTTCTGAATGGACTCCGCCGTCTCATTGGTGCCGGAGGACACCTCCTGCATAGCGTTTCTCGTCTCCGATACCGCGCCTCCCAGCTCACGCATCTGTCCGGCCACATCCAGAATGCCGTCTGACATCTGGCCCGATATCCTCATCACCTTGTCAAGCAGGGCGGAAACGGTATCCTTCTCCTGATCCAGCTCCTCTAACTTGGCCGCATTGATCTTTTCCAGCGTCTTCGTGGACAGACAGAGAAAAACCGCCACCAGTATGAGAAGCGCCACTCGGATCTCGTAAGTCGCCATGTCCTCGGCCTTAATGCCGCCCGCCATGCCCTGCCAGCCCAAAAATACCAGATTGGTCACAATACCCGCCCCGGACACCCAGGCGCAGAGCTTTACATCCGAATAAAGGACAAGCACCAGACAGATCGGTATAATGTAAGTAAATGCAATCATATTGACCGTCGTAAACACAACGAAAAGATAAAACAGACTGTAAGCCACGCCTATCACATATTTCAGGCGCGTATCCGCAGGCTCCCTGCGGTACAGAAAAAATTCAACCGCCACCGGCAGAATCGCTATCAGCGAAAAGACCACATAATAGCCTATAGTCCTGCTGCCTTTAAGCACCTCGATCAGGTAAGCGGCCTCCAGCACGGCCACGATCACAGTATGGCAGGCAACCGCCATCTTATTCATAGCTCTCGCACCGTCAAATGCACCTTTGTTTTCCATCTTTTGTCCCCCGTATTTATGTATGATAAAAGCGCATATATATTGTTTAGTATACCACAGCATCCCATAGGACGACAATCATTTTATCCGGATTTCATTCCACAGGATAAAATATCATTCGCTATTTTACCCCGATTACAATGCCTGCGATAATCACCGCAGCGCAGACCAGCTTGTGCGTGGTATTCTTTTCCTTGAACAGAACCCTTCCCGCCAGAATCGTCACCACGCAGCCTGCCTGCTTTAAGAGTGTCATCACTGTAACCCGGCTTCCCTCCATACCGTTTGCCACAAAAAGCGCCCTGTCCGCAATGACAATGAGCATGCTTAGGAGCCAGACCCACTTATTGCATAACGCCCGTTTCCAGTTCACCGGCGTGCGGGATATGAGAATGAAGAGCAGATAAAACAGCGTCAGAAAAAGCAGATACCAGAACTGCAGTTGGGAACTTGTGATATCCTTCATCAAAATTTTGTCGAGCAGGCCCGAAACCGCATTTAAAAGGCAGGAGGCAAAAGCCATCACCACATACCTGACCTCCACGGCGTCCGCTGCCGTCTCCCGCACGCTCCTTGGATGATATTTTAACAAAAGAAGTCCGGCCGACACAAGAAACAGGCCGGTCACCTGAAAGGCCCCGAGCGCCTCCTGCAGCACCGCCACGCCCAGCAAAGTGGCAAAAAGCACACGGGACAGGTCCAGCACGCCGTAGAGACTGATGGGCATTCTTTTGATAGCCCGGAAGCTGCACATCCAGGCAAGAAAAATAACAAACGACTTCACTGCCACATAGAAATAGAAGCGCGGCTCCATCCCAAGCGACACGCCGGCGGACGGCAAAACCAGCACAAAAGACAGGAAAGTATACATAAACAGTACCTCTATGGTAGAGTTTTTCTCCAAAGCCTTTTTCTTGACAATTTCACGCACCCCCTTCAGGACACCGTATAACAGAACCAGCCAGATCCACATTTCTTTCGTACCTCCTGCCTTCCTGCTCTGCTTATGCGCGCAAAAAAAGAAAACCACTGATTTCACTGGTTTTCCTCATCTAAACAAGAGAGCAGGCGAGGGGAATCGAACCCCCCTCCCAAGCTTGGGAAGCTTGTATTCTACCGATGAACTACGCCTGCAAACTTACGACTTAACTAGTATACCATCTTATTTCCAAAAAGAAAAGCACTTTTTTTCCTTCCGCATAAACTATAGTAAAATTGTTTTTTATGGATTGCCCCATTCTCCGGCAATCCGAGGAGGATCATGAAAAAAACAGGCAGTATTTTACTGGCGGCGCTCCTGCTTATGGGCGTCCTCTGGGGCTGTGGAGCCAAACCCGAAACGGGTGCCGCTTCCGCCCCGTCCGGCAAAACCACCGTAGTGTTAAACGAAGTAGCCCACTCCATCTTCTACGCTCCCATGTATGTGGCAATCGAGGAAGGCTATTTTGCGGATGAGGGTATCGACCTGACCCTGATCACAGGTTTCGGCGCCGACAAGACGATGACCGCGCTCTTAACGGGCGAAGCCGACATCGGCTTCATGGGCAGCGAAAGCACCATCTACACCTACAAGGAAGGTGCTTCCGACTACGCGGTGAACTTTGCCCAGCTCACCCAGCGGGCCGGCAATTTTCTGGTGTCCCGGGAACCCATTGAAAATTTCACCTGGGACATGATAATCGGTAAGGACGTGCTTGGCGGCCGTGCAGGCGGTATGCCGGAAATGGTATTCGAGTACATTTTAAAGAAAAACGATATTGACCCCGCAAACGACCTGTCCATCGACCAGAGCATCGACTTCGGATCCACGGCAGCCGCTTTCTCAGGCGGACAGGGGGATTTTTCGGTTGAATTCGAACCCCATGCCACCTCCCTTGAGACAAAGGGCGACGGCTACGTGGTAGCTTCGCTGGGAGAAGATTCCGGCTATGTGCCCTACACCGCCTTCTCTGCCAGAAAGAGCTATATCGAGAAAAATCCCGACGTGATCGAGTCCTTCACACGCGCCCTGCAGAAAGGCATGGATTATGTGCAGACCCACACGCCCGCAGAAATTGCCAAAGTGATCGCTCCCCAGTTTGCGGAGACGGAAGCTTCTACCATAGAGACGATCGTGGGAAGATACGCCGCGCAGGACACATGGAAGGCAGACCTGATTTTCTCGGAAGACAGCTTCACCCTTCTGGAAAACATTCTGGAGGAGGCCGGAGAGCTGGACGGCAGGGTTCCTTACGCCGATCTGGTAGATACCACCTTCGCCGAGAAGGTTTTAAAGTAAGCACATAAGCTGACAATACGCCCGGCAGATCTGCCGGGCGTTCTCTGTGTTTCACATTATGTAAACTAATCCAGTTCCCCCAAAAGTTCTTTCAGGGCGTCTACCACAAACTTATACTGTGTCAGCATCTCCTCCGCGCCCACTTCCATCACCGAATAGTTTTCTTCCTTCACCGCCGTTTCCTGTTCTGCGGCAAGCTGCGAAAGATAGGTGGCTCCTATGGAACGCATGGCATTTTTCAGTCCGTGTACCTCGATGCGGTAACGCTCATAATCTTTCTGCTCGTATACGCTTCGGATCAGCGGTATCTTTTCGCTCCCTTCCTCCATAGCCGCCCAGAGCACTTCCATGTAGATTTCCTCATCTCCCCCGCACAGTCTGATGCCTTCCTCCACATCAAATCCCTTGATTGTCAGATCCTCCAATGTCCGAATTGCTCCCATTTCACTCATCCTCCTGGCCTTTTCCCTTTTTTCCTGTATCTGTGCCGCGCTTGTCCGTAAAGCCGTCGATCATCTTTTCGATCAGCAGCTTTTTGACATAAACGTCGAAGCTTAACATGCAGATAAAGGAGAAAATTTTCAGAAATTCCCGATCCTCTGCGGGCGCGTCGTCAAAGGTATTTTGGGCAATCCGAAACTTTTCTTCCACATCTGCCTTTAGGACATCTTTCTGCTCCCGCTCCAGTCCGAAGACCTCCTCATAAACGCGGGCAAGGTCATACGCCTCTCCGTTCTGAAAAAAGCGGTCCGTAATTGGCTCTAAAAGTTCCTGAATATCGCTGATTGACAGAATCCCCTTGTAATAGTAAATAAAGATCAGAAGAAGCACATGATCCCTGGAATACTTTTTCTTATAGGGCGGCGGAAGCAGATCATTTTTTGCGTAGTTATTAATCATTGTCTTCGTCAGAATCTTGTCGGAAGCAGGATCCCTGGTGGTATTTTTCAAATGTGACTCCATAAACGTCGTCACCTGATCCATATAGAGATCAATATCGGGAATATCTTCTGCCCTGATATACTCTATCCTGTCCAGACTTCCCTGAATGCTGTTTAACAAATCCTCTATATTGATTGTCATCTTCCGCACCTTCCGTCGCTCTTTGTCTCCTATTATATAGTTTTCGTTTCTGCCTGACAAGTGTTTTATCCAAACGTTGCAGCAGTCCAGAAAGCCGGGCCGTCGCTTTTATTCCGTCCGCGGACACACGGACAGTTTACAAAAAAGAGCAGTTGTGGTATATTCATACATGAAAATAGTAAAGTTTTAACGTGTGAAAGTGTGAAACACTCCAGACGCCTGTATGACGGCGCAGTTGTTTCAAAGTGAGGGGAGAAGCTATGAATAAAAAACTGAAAACCGACGCTGTTGACCATCTGTTTCAGGCTGTCCTCTGTCTTCGGACGCAGGAAGAATGCTATGATTTCTTTGAGGACTTGTGTACCGTCAATGAACTCCTGTCCCTTTCCCAGCGCTTCGAAGTGGCGTCCATGCTGAAGCAGCACAAAACATATCTCGAAATCGCTGAGAAAACCGGTGCATCAACCGCCACCATCAGCCGTGTGAACCGTTCTCTCAACTATGGGAACGACGGCTATGACCTGATTTTTGACCGCCTCGGCTCCTGACGCGGACACGGCCGCATATACGGATTTTTCTGCAAAACTCTTCCCATTATTGACACAAATTTGCAGGCTTGTTAGAATGAAAATAACAAACTATTTTTACATGGGCAGAGGGAATCAGATATGTATACTTGTCGTCTCCACATTTATTTTGCAGGGCATCCCAGCCACACCTTTGACGTGATAAAAAAGATGCCTTCTCTTGAAAATTTCACCCATATATTTTCAGAAAGCGACGAGGCGTCGGCATCTTTGTCACAAAAAGCCGACGTAATCATAGGCGATCTGTCCCATATGGATATGGCGTCCTCACTGCAGACTCTCCTGTCAAACCGCCGCGCCGAAACACAGATTATTCTGCTTGCAGACAAAAAGCAGATGCAGATTCTCTGCTCGGATCCGGCGCTAAAGGATATAACAGACATCTGGATTATGCCCATGTCCGACGAAGAGTTGCGTTTCCGTTTCCTGAGATGGCAGCAGACCTGTAAAATGAGCAGGGATCTCTGGGAAACCTCCCAATTCCTCGAAGCTACAATCAACAATGTTCCCAATCTGATCTGGTATAAGGACATGGACGGCGTCCACGAAAAAGTAAACGACAGTTTCTGCCGGACAGTCAACAAGACCAAACAGCAGGTGCAAGGCCGCCGGCACGCTTATATCTGGGATGTGGAGGAGGACGACCCTTCCTGTATCGAATCGGAACATCATGTTATGAGCACAAGGCAGACCCTTGTATCCGAGGAGACCATTAAAGCCGGGGAAGAGACGAGGACCCTGATGACTTACAAATCTCCTCTGTATAACTGTGACGGCACCGTGATGGGCACCGTCGGCGTTGGCGTCGATGTGACACAGGAACGCATCTACGAGCAGGAAATCATCCGAAAGAACCAGACACTGGAGACAATTCTTGCCACCATCGACTGCGGTGTAATGAGTCACAGTCTGAAGGATTCGCGTATCCTGAACATAAACAGGGCCGCGCTTAAAATTCTTGGCTATGAAACGCTGGAAGAAATGGTGACGGACGGTTTTGACCTGATTGCTGCCTCCGTGGTCAGGGAGGACCAGGAGCGCCTGCGGGACAGCATCCGCACCCTGAAAAAGCCCGGGGATACCGTCAATGTGGAGTACCGCGTACAGCATAAAAACGGAGATATTCTTCACATTATGGGCAACATCAAGCTCTATGAAGAGAACGGCGAGCTGTTCTGCCAGCGTTTTCTTGTGGATGTCACGGAACAGAAACTTCAGGAACGCAAGAATAAAAAACAGCAGATGGAACTGGTTCAGGCGCTGAGTCTGGATTTCACCCTTGTCTGTTTCGTGGAACCCGACACCGGAATGCTTGTCCCTATCCGCACCGACAGACAGGAAACGGACAATATTTTTGAAAATAAACTTTCCCTAAAGGAAAGTATGGATCAGTACATAGAGGAATGTGTTTATGAAGAAGACCGGGAAATGCTGCGGCATGCGGTCTCCCTGAACGCGCTGAAAGAAAATCTGAGCGGGAAACGGGTATATTCCGTAAATTACCGCAAGCAGATGAACGGCCAGATTGTCTATTTCCAGATGAAGGCCGTAAGCGCCGGGACAGAAGACGGCAGCCACGGAATCGTTCTCGGATTTCGCAGCGTTGATGCAGAAATCCGCAAAGAGATGGAGCAGAACACACTGCTTGAGGCCGCTCTCTCCCAGGCCAACAGGGCCAGCAAAGCAAAGAGCGTATTTCTATCGAATATGTCACACGACATCCGCACCCCGATGAACGCCATCGTCGGATTCACCAGCCTGGCCATCACACATATTGACCAGAAAGACCAGGTGACGGAATATCTGAAAAAAATCCAGACCTCCGGCAACCATCTGCTAAGTCTGATCAACGACATACTGGATATGAGTCATATTGAAAGCGGGAAAATTCATCTGGATGAAAAACTCTGCAGCCTTCCCGAAATTTTACATGGCCTGCGCAATATTTTACAGGCGGATATCCATGCCAAACAGCTCGATCTGCAGATTGATACGGTGGACGTTGTGGACGAAGATATTTACTGTGACAAGCTGCGGCTCAATCAGGTGCTCCTGAATCTGCTCAGCAATGCCGTAAAATATACGGGAGCCGGCGGACATGTCAGTATGCGGATCACTGAAAAATCGGACGCTCCCGACGGCTATGCCAACTATGAATTCTCTATCAAGGATAGCGGCATCGGTATGAGTCCAGAGTTTGTAGAGCATATTTTCGAACCTTTTGAGCGGGAACGCAACAGCACGATCAGCAAAATTCAGGGAACCGGCCTCGGCATGGCCATCACGAAAAACATCGTAGATATGATGAAAGGTTCCATCTCTGTGACAAGCGAGCAGGGCGTTGGAAGCGAATTTACTGTCTCCTTCACTTTCCGCCTGCACGCCGAAAAAAAGGAGCCGCTTATCCTGCCTGAATTGAAAGACTGCAAGGCTCTCGTTGTGGACGACGATTTCAACACCTGCGACAGCGTTTCCTATATGCTTGGTCAGCTCGGTCTGCATGCCGAGTGGACGCTGTCCGGCAAGGAGGCTGTTCTGCGCAGCCATCAGGCCGTCATGAGAGGCACGAGTTATTCGGTATATATTGTGGACTGGCTGCTTCCTGACATGAACGGTGTCGAAGTAGCCCGGAGAATCCAAAAGGAAACCGGCGGCAGTGTGCCCATCATCATTCTGACCGCCTACGACTGGTCGGACATTGAGACGGAGGCAAGGGAGGCCGGCGTTACGGCATTCTGCAACAAACCTTTGTTTTTGTCGGAATTAAGTTCCTGTCTCCAGTCCGTACTGCAGCCAAAACCCCTGGAGAACGAGACCTCCAAAAAAGATATTCTGCCCCGCCATACCGAACGGATTCTGCTTGCCGAAGATGTGGAGATGAACCAGGAAATCGCCGTAGCGCTTTTAGAAAATGCGGGATTTTGCGTGGATGTCGCAGACAACGGCCAGGCGGCGGTAGATATGTTGAAAAAAGCGGAACCGGGATACTATCAGGTAGTGCTGATGGATATCCAGATGCCGGTTATGGACGGCTACGAGGCAACCCACGTGATTCGTAATCTGGAAAACCGGGAGCTGGCCTCCATACCGATCATCGCCATGACTGCCAACGCTTTTACAGAGGATCGGGAAGAAGCGCTCCGCAGCGGCATGAACGCCCATATTGCCAAGCCTATCAACGTACAGGTGCTGTTTCAGACCTTAGACAATCTTCTGTAGGCAGTAAATTAACGAAAAAGCGAAAAATATACTTTACATTTTATAAGATTTATGCTATTCTATGGATGTTGTCTATCAACATAATTATTTTTCAATTTTGTGGAGGTATCTACGATGAACAAAGGTACAGTAAAATGGTTTAATAACCAGAAGGGCTACGGCTTCATCTCTGATGAGCAGGGTAATGACGTATTCGTTCACTACTCCGGACTCAACATGGAAGGCTTCAAGTCTCTCGAAGAGGGCGCTGAGGTTGAGTATGAGGTAGTAAACGGCGAGAAAGGACCCCAGGCCGTAAACGTAACTAAGTTATAAGAGTCACCGGCTGCTTATAACATCTATAATCAGTATCACATGTGCCTGTTCTTAAATATAATTTTCTTACAGCCTAAGGATTTTTATTTAGAATCAGCTATTGTCATAACGGATTAGAGAAGGAAGAAACCTGTCGCATGACAGGTTTTTTTCTTATATTCTCTCCATATATGAAAGCACATCCCTGAAAGCCATCTCCCCGCCGAAAAGATCAAGCGCGCTCCCGATGGTCACATCCACCCTGTTTCTTCCCAGATTTTTCAGCCGTTCCAAATCCGTAAAACTGTGCACGCCGCCCGCATAAGTAATTGGGATTTTTCCCCAGTCTCCCAGAAGCTTTGCCACTGGCTCTTCTATGCCCGCGCTTTTTCCCTCCACATCCACCGCATGGATTAAAAATTCATCACAAAAATCGGAAAGCTCATCCAGAACCTGCTCTGTCAGCTCGACCGAGGTATATTTCTGCCATCTGTCGGTCACAATATAGTATCGTCCTTCCCTGCTCCTCACACTCAGGTCCAAAACCAGGTTTTCCTTCCCCGTTTCCCGCAAAAGAGCCTGCAGTCTGTCGTACTGTATCTGTCCGCCAGAAAAAACATAGGAAGTCACGATCACGTGGCTTGCCCCCGCCTCCAGAAACTCTGCCGCATTCTCCGGCGTGATGCCGCCGCCCGCCTGCAGTCCCTTCGGATAGGCTCCAAGCGCCGACAGCGCCTGTCTCTTTGTTTCTTCATAATAAGGGGAGTCTGCCTGGTTTAAGAGAATCACATGTCCCCCGCTTATACCCCGCTCACGGTAAAGTCTGGCATAAAAGGCCGCGTCCTGCTTTGAAACAAAATTTTCCAGTGCTCTGTCCCCGGCGTCCTTCAGGCTTCCCCCTACGATCTGCTTGACGCTGCCGTTGTGGATATCAATACAAGGTCGAAGTTTCATAATTTCCCCTTTTCTGTTCAGAACCAGACTCGGAAATACTTCGTGGTTCTGCGACGGATGCATATTTTATTTTCTATCTGACATAATAACATAAGAACAGGAAGTTTAACAAACATTCTGTTTGAAAAATTGCATGTTTAGAGAACATCATGCAAAGGATTCAGCAATCGAGCAAAGGAGAGAAATCATGAAAAGAATAAAAACTTTACTTTTTGTCTCTCTCAT
>DKWV01000018.1 GCA_002491905.1 Lachnospiraceae bacterium UBA7143
AGGATTCAGCAATCGAGCAAAGGAGTGAAATCATGAAAAGAATAAAAACTTTACTTTTTGTCTCTCTCATGGTGCTGAGCATGGCGACGTTTACCGCCTGCGGCAGCAGAAACGCCGCCGGAAACAGCAATAACGGCGCCGGCACGCAGAACGGAACCGCTGGTACGACCACGGACAATAACAATGGAACAGGCGTGGATACCACAGGAACAAATGACACCGAAACAGGCACCACAGACACGAACGGCACCGGGACAGGCACCACAAACGACACCGGAACCGGTACGGGCGCCACAGATACAAACGGCACCATGAATGATAACGACAATGTAAACGATGCCACAGCAGGCACAAACGGCAAAGGCGACGGCTCCATCGTCGATGACGCCGGCAACGCGATCGGTGATGCGGTAGGCGATGCAGGAAACGCGGCCTCCGATATCATTGACGATGCAGCAACAGGCGTGGAAAATATGGTTGACGATGTGACCGACACGAATAACAACACCGGTGCTTCCTCCAAGGTGCGCTAACCACCCCAATTTCCAACTACAGGAAAAAAGAGTTCCCGAGGCAATATCCCCGAGAACTCTTTCCTTTTATTCCCGCCCGGTTTATCCTTTTTCTATGAGTATACCGTCCCTGTATGCCTGCAGCAGCTCCTCAAGCTGGTGGATACTCTCCTTAAGCTCCGCGCCGATCTCCGTATCCGAAATCTTCTGGCGCAGGGCGGTCGTCTCCAAAATAAAGGAATCCGAAAAAATATCCGACTCATGGAGAATCGCCGACTCCGTGGACTCAAAAGGCTCATGTGCCACCAGCCGCATGCCGTGGGAATTGACCACCAGCGTGTACCCGGCAATTCCCGTCTTGTCCTGATAAGCCTTGGAAAAACCGCCGTCGATGACTAAAAGCTTTCCGCCACAATGGATGGGCGTCTCCCCTTTCTTGCGCTCCACCGGCACATGACCGTTCACGATGTGGGAATGCGTCTCGTCCAGACCAAACTCCTGCAGAATCCGATTCACCACCATCTCGCTGTCCAAAAGCCGGTAGTATGCGTTTTTCGTCTCCTTGTGGAGTTCCTTATCCTCCACCAGGTAACGCTCAAAAGTCGCCATCTTATCCTTACCGAAAACCGGGGAATTGGGACCTGCCCAGATATACCAGATGATATCCTGCCCCTTTAACTTCTCCTGCAGGTTGTGGGAATAATATCCCTTTCTGGCATAATGTTCCAGCACATCATACAGTTCCTTGCCGCTGTATTCCTCCCCATAGACGTTGACTTTGTTAAAATTTCCCTCCTCGTCCATAGGCACGCAGCCGTGATAGAGAAGATTGGAATTATAGACCTTGTAAAGCCCGCCCTTGGAAAACAGAAAGCGCACATGCTTCTGGAGCTTTTCACATTTGACAAATGCCTGCCGCAGCCGCTCCATCACCTGCTCTTCCTCGGCCGTAAGCTCGTAGGGCCTGTTCCTGTTTACGGTCGGGAAGTCCACATCCTTCATGGGATAAGAAACGCCGTCAAGCACAAGCGCCCTGTTCCCATAATCAATATGGTCGAGCAAAAGCCTGTCCTGCATGCCGAATTCCGGGCGTCTCATAATCAGCTGTCCTTCCAGCTTAAACTGCAGGACGGCGATCGCCTTGTGCATCTTCATGTCCAGGCTCAGGTCCTTGGTATCGTAATCCGTATTGTATTTTATGGCAAAAGCCTCGCAGTCCGTGTCCTTATAGGCGTCCAGCGCAAAGGTGGCGAGCGGGATCAGGTTGATGCCGTAGCCCTCCTCCAGCGTATCCAGATTTCCATATCTGGCCGCCATGCGGATCACATTCGCGATACAGGCGAGATGCCCGCTTGCCGCACCCATCCACACAATGTCGTGGTTGCCCCACTGCACGTCCACCGAATGATACTGGCAGAGCGTGTCCAAAATAATATGCGGTCCCGGTCCCCTGTCGAAAATATCCCCCACGATATGCAGATGGTCGATAACCAGCCGCTGGATCAGGTTGCTCAGAGCGATGATAAATTCCGGCGCCCTGCCGATCCTGATAATGGTATGGATAATTTCATTATAATAGGCCTCCTTGTCCTGCACCTCTGCCTTCTCCGTAATCAACTCCTCGATGATATAGGAAAAATCCGGGGGCAGAGCCTTTCTCACCTTGGAACGGGTGTATTTTGAGGAAACCCTTTTCGTGATCTGCACAAGCCTGTGAAGCGTGATCTTATACCAGTCCTCAATCGAAGCCTCATCCTCCTCCTGCATAACGATATCCAGCTTCTCCTCGGGATAATAAATCAACGTCGCCAGACTCTTCTTATCCTTGATGCTCAGGGTATTGCCAAACTCCTCGTCAATCTTACGCCGCACGGAGCCGGAACCGTTTTTCAGGATGTGGTTAAACTGTTCGTACTCCCCGTGGATATCCGTCATAAAATGTTCCGTGCCCTTGGGCAGATTCAAAATTGCCTGCAGATTGATGATCTCCGTGGAGGCCGCCGCAATCGTCGGATACTGCTTTGATAAGCTTTTCAGGTATTTTAGTTCTAAATCGTCCATCTGTTCCTCCGTTTCGTTGGCTCTCACGCTATGACATCAGACATATCATATAATCCCGCCGGTTTCCCTGCGAGGAATTTCGCCGCCTGAATGGCCCCCTTACCGAAAACCGCTTTCGAGTAAGCCCTGTGGGAAAAGGTGACGACCTCATCCGCTCCCGCAAAGATCACGTCATGGTCGCCCACAATGGTGCCGCCCCTGACCGCGCTGATGCCGATCTCCTTCGCCTTCCTCTTCTGTCTGACCTGGCTTCTGTCGTAGACATACTCGAAACTATCCCCCATCTCCTCATTGATGGAGTCCGCCAGCGCCAGAGCCGTGCCGCTGGGCGCATCCAGCTTCTGGTTGTGATGCTTTTCCACGATTTCGATATCAAAGCCCGCCGGGGAAAGGATCTGCGCCGCCTCTTTTAAAAGTTTCAGCAGCATGTTGATACCCAGGGACATATTTGCGGATTTTAGGACGGCCGTCTTCTGTGACGTCTCTTTCACCTTCTCAAGCTGTGCCTCAGAAAGCCCTGTGGTGCACAGAACACAGGGCACTTTCTTCTCCGCGCAGTAGTTAAGCAGTCCATCCACCGCCGCAGCCACGGAAAAGTCGATCACCGCATCCGCCTCCACCGTGCACTCCGAAATGCTTTTAAAAACGGGATAGTCATTTTTCCCGCTGTCCACGGCGTCAATGCCCGCCACAATTTCAATCTCCTCATCCGCCGCAATCAGGGATGAAATCGTCTGTCCCATCTTTCCGTTGCAGCCATGCATAATCACTTTTACCATTTGCCGGTTCCTCCCTATTATAAAACCAATCCCTTTTCTATTATGATGAAAACATCTGCCGGGGCCTTCCCCGACAGACGTCTCGACATTGTCCGATTTCATTATAAGATCCCGTAATCCTGCATTGCCTTTTTCAGGCGCTCCACGTTTGCCGGCTCCATATCGGAGAGGGGCATATGTAAGCCGCCCACTTCTTTGCCCATCAGGTTCAGCGCTGCCTTCACGGGAATCGGATTCACCTCACAGAAAAGCGCATCGCACAGCTCGATCGCGCGCAGCTGTTCCTTCCTGCTGCCCTCCACATCCCCTTCCAAAAACTTCTGACAGATCTCATGGGTCTGCCCCGGCGCCACGTTGGACAGCACCGAGATCACGCCGATACCGCCAAGGGACATGATCGGCACAATCTGGTCGTCGTTGCCGGAATACAAATCCACCTTATCCCCCGCTAAGGACATCAGCTTGGATATCTGGGAAATATTGCCGCTGGCCTCCTTGATACCGACGATGTTCTCCACCTCCGTGCACAACCTCGCCGCCGTCTGGGGCTGGATATTACAGCCCGTGCGGCTGGGCACGTTGTAAAGGATAATGGGCAGCCTCACGGAGTCTGCAATCTTTTTATAGTGGGCATACAGGCCGTTCTGTGTCGCTTTGTTATAGTAGGGTGTCACCAGAAGCAGACCGTCCACACCGTATTTCTCCGCCTCCGTAGAAAGATAAACCGCCGTCTCCGTGCAGTTTGATCCGGTTCCTGCCACCACGGGAATCCTGCCCTTCACCGTCTCCACGCAGAAACGGATCAGATCCAGATGCTCCTCATGGGTCAGTGTGGAGGACTCTCCTGTCGTGCCACAGACAATAATAGCGTCCGTGCCTCCGGCAATCTGAAACTCCACAAGCTCCGCAAACTTCTCATAATTGATGCTGCCGTCCTCATGAAATGGGGTGACGATCGCCACGCCCGCTCCCTTAAATATTGCCATTGAATACCCTTCCTTTCACAAAGAAGGCTGACCACACAGGGCCAGCCTCATAATTCTTCCGTTTTCGGTCTGGATAGCGCCCCATCTTAACGATGACAGTCATACAGCTCTTAACTGTATGCCCAAGGTAAAAACTTACAGGCCGTCTCTCCTTTCGGCGTTCTCTCCTTTCCGGGCATTTCTCCTGTGCCTGTCACATCCATGCCCGTACTGATAGATAACGCAACCTCTATCAAACTCTATAATGTTAGGTCAATCATAGCACCCACATACTTTTCTGTCAATCCCATATCTTAAAATGCATGGTCTCGACCTTCGTCACCTGGTCTGCCAGCGCGCAGACCCTGTCGTTCAATGTGATGCCCGTCATGATAATATCCATCTCCTCCGGCTTTCCCGAAAGGAGGTTCTTAAGCTCCTCCACCGTAATGATGCCATTGTCAATCAGCCCCAGCACCTCGTCCAGAATCAACAGGGAGCACTCCCCTGTGTTCAGGATCTTCTTGGCAAAGTTCAGGCCGTTTCTGATGTTGCGGCTCTCCTCCGCCTTGCGCTCATCGGAAAGCTGCGAAAAATCTTCCTCAGATTTTTCGAAACGGAAGATCTTAATCTCCGGCTCCAGCCGCTTCACAAACTCCGACTCCGTCAGCCCTCTTCCCTTCAGAAACTGTATGATGACAACATATTCCCCTTCGCAGGCCGTCTGAACCGCGCGGCCCAGAGCCGCCGGGGATTTTCCGTGCCCTTCCCCGCTGTATATCTGAATCCTGCCTTTTTCCATAGCCAGCACCCCGTATTTCTATATTAAATACATAGGATTAGGATAGCACACTCACCTGGTTCATGCAAGTCTTACTCATCTTCCACCAGCTCCAGCTTGCTGACGGATACCTCGTAGGCAACTCTCCTTTCCAGCTGCTCCTCGGATAACTTTTTCATATATTCACGGCTCTGGATCCTGCCCCAGATGGCGCAGCGGCTCCCCACCTCAAAATTACTGGCAAATCTGGCATTGCGTCCCCAGCAGATACAGGGTATGTAATCCGATTTTCCATAAGGCCTGTTCACCGCCAGAAGCAGATCTGCGATCTCCCTGCCAAGCGGCGTCTTACGGTAAACCGGCGCTTTACAGATATAACCGTCCAAAAAAATCTGATTTGTCTTTGCTCCCTCTCCAATTTCATCCACAAACTCAATTTCGCGGGCAAAAACGGAAAGCACCAGTCTGTTTTTCCTCTCCTCATGCCTGTTATAAGACCGGAACTGCCCGGTGATACAGATCTTCATTCCCTTGTAATCCTCATTGACATCAATGAGGCGCTCTGACACCATCACCGGTATGATATCGGTTGACTCGCTGAGTCTGTCTACGCTGATATCTACCATATAGAAGCCTTCTCCGAAAATCTCGTGGCTGAAAGAAAAGTCACTCACAATTTCCCCCATAACCGCCACCTGGTTGTTTTCAATTACCTTATCTGTCATGTTTTCCTCCATTCTGCTCAAGTATTTTAGGCGCCCTGCCAAACCAGCCCCTGAACTGTTATTGTATTATCAATATATAAGATACATAAGGAAAATAGAACTGTAAGGGGTCGCGCGACTTGCAAGAAAGGGGAGCAGGTGTTATAATCGTCGAGGAAATTCTCACATTTAAAAATGAAAGGCACGGTAATATATGAAACAGACTAGAGAAGATGTTAGAAATATAGCGATTATCGCCCATGTTGACCACGGCAAGACCACGCTGGTGGACGAGCTTTTGAAGCAGAGCGGCGTTTTCCGGGAAAATCAGGAGGTAGCGGAACGGGTCATGGACTCCAATGACATCGAGAAGGAGCGGGGCATCACGATCCTCTCCAAAAACACCGCCGTCACCTACAAGGGAACTAAAATCAACATCATTGACACCCCCGGCCACGCGGATTTTGGCGGCGAAGTGGAGCGCGTGCTGAAAATGGTGGACGGCGTGATCCTTGTGGTGGACGCCTTTGAGGGACCTATGCCCCAGACAAAGTTTGTGCTGAAAAAGGCGCTGGAGCTGGACCTGTCCGTCATTGTATGTATCAACAAGTGCGACCGCCCCGAGGCGAGGCCGATTCAGGTGGTGGACGAAGTATTGGAACTTTTCATGGATCTGGACGCCAACGACGAGCAGCTTGACTGCCCCTTCGTCTACGCCTCCGCAAAGACTGGCACCGCCACCACACAGCTTACGGTGAAGGGCAAGGACATGACCCCGCTCTTTGACACCATTATAGAGCACATTCCCGCACCCCAGGGCGATCCAGACGCGGGCACGCAGGTTCTGATAAGCACCATCGACTACAATGAGTACGTGGGACGCATCGGCGTCGGCAAAGTGGACAACGGCTCCGTCAAAGTCAACCAGGAAGTGGTCATTGTGAACCACCATGATCCCGACAAGATGAAGAAGGTGAAAATCAGCAAGCTTTACGAGTATGACGGTCTGGACAAGGTAGAAGTGAAGGAGGCCAATATCGGCGCCATCGTGGCGATCTCCGGCATCGCGGATATCCATATCGGCGATACCCTCTGCTCTCCTGACGATCCCAGGCCGATTCCTTTCCAGAAAATCTCCGAGCCGACGATTGCCATGCACTTTATCGTAAACGACTCCCCCCTGGCCGGGAAGGAAGGCAAATATGTCACCAGCCGCCATCTGCGCGACCGCCTTTTCAGGGAGCTTAACACCGATGTGTCCCTGCGGGTGGAGGAGACTGACACCACGGAAGCGTTCAAGGTTTCGGGACGCGGCGAGCTGCATCTCTCCGTCCTGATCGAAAATATGCGCAGGGAAGGCTATGAGTTTGCCGTAAGCAAAGCGGAAGTGCTCTACAAAACCGACGAGAACGGCAAAAAGACAGAGCCTATGGAACTGTGCTATGTGGATGTGCCGGAAGAATTTTCCGGGACTGTCATTGAAAAGTTAAGCCAGCGAAAAGGGGAACTTAAAAACATGGGCATGGCCTCCGGCGGTTACACCCGTCTGGAATTTTCCATTCCTTCAAGGGGACTGATCGGCTACCGGGGCGAATTTATGACGGACACCAAAGGCAACGGCATCATGAACACCATCTTTGATGGTTATGGCCCTTACAAGGGGGATATCCAGTACCGCAAGCAGGGTTCCCTCATCGCCTTTGAGGCGGGCGAAGCTATCACATACGGGCTCTACAACGCGCAGGAGCGCGGCACCCTATTCATCGGTCCCGGCGAGAAAGTCTACTCCGGCATGGTCGTGGGACAGAATGGACGGGGCGAGGATATCGAGCTGAATGTGTGCAAGAAAAAGCAGCTCACCAACACCCGCTCCTCCAGCGCGGACGAGGCGCTGCGCCTCACACCGCCCAAGGTGTTAAGCTTAGAGCAGGCGCTTGAGTTTATCGACACTGACGAACTGCTGGAAGTGACGCCCGAAAGCCTGCGAATCCGCAAGAAGATTCTGGACCCGACGCTCAGAAAGAGGGCGGCGATTTCGGCGGCTGCGAAGAAATAATGTTTGAAATTGAGAATAGCAAACCCCGCAGAAGACTGCGGGGTATTTCACTTTGCTTCCGTCAGCGGCGGATTCTGATATAATTTGCGCTCAATACATTTCTTTTCAAAAGCAATCTGCTGTTTCATTTTCTCATATCCGCCGTCCTGACCTGCCATCTCCAATCTCTCCAATAAATCCAGCTTGTCTAAAAGATTTACATTCAATTCTTTTTCACCAGGCATTTCATCACCCACTTTCATAATCAATACGACCGCTACAACTTCATCATAACAGACTGCGCCAAAAGTGTAAAGTGCCGGTCAGATCCCCAGCACAATCTCCGCCACGCGGAAATAGATCAACAGCGAGATCGCATCCACGATCGTCGTGATAAACGGGCTTGCCATCACCGCCGGGTCAAGCCCGATTTTCTTTGCCAGCATAGGCAGCGTCGAGCCGACTATCTTCGCCACGATAACCGCCATCAGCAGGGTGATGCATACCACCATTGCCACCTGTACACTCACGTTCTCAAAAAGCATCAGCCTGCCGAAATTGCAGACGGCCAGGGTCAGGCCGCATAAAACTGCCGTGCGGATTTCCTTAAAGATCACCTTAAGCCAGTCGCCAAACTCAATCTCATCCAGCGAGATACCGCGGATGATAATGGCGGAAGCCTGTCCGCCCGCGTTGCCGCCGGTATCCATAAGCATGGGAATAAAAGCCGTGAGCGCCACATAGTGGCTCAGTTCATTCTCGAAAGAAGTGATAATGCTCCCCGTAAAGGTAGCGGAGATCATCAGAAGCAGCAGCCACGGAATCCGCTTCTTGTACGCGTCAAGCACCGTCATTTTCAGGTACGGCTTATCGGAGGGCATCAGGGCTGCCATCTTCTCGATATCCTCCGTGGTCTCCTCCTCCAGAATATCCACCACGTCGTCCACGGTGATAATGCCCACCAGCCTATCCTCGTTGTCCACCACAGGCATGGCGGTAAACTCATATTTTTTGAACTGTCTGGCAACCTCCTCCTGGTCCATCAGGGTGTGGAGGGAAACCACGTTTCTGTGCATGATATCCCCGATGACCGCCTCCGGGTCGCTTAAGAGCATATAGCGCAGCGCAACGGTGCCGACCAGGGTCCGCTTATTGTCCAGCACATAACAGATGTTGATGGTCTCGCTGTCCACACCAACCTTCCGTATGCGCTCAATGGCCTGCGCCACCGTGTAATGCTCCTTCAAATCCACATATTCCACCGTCATAATGCTGCCGGCGGAGTCCTCCGGGTAGCGCATCAGATGATTGATGGCTTTTCTCGTGTCCGCGCTGGTGTTCGCTATCAGGCGCTTCACCACATTGGCGGGCATCTCTTCCATCAGCTCCTTCGCGTCGTCAGACATCATGTTGTCGATGATGCGCGCTGCATCCTTATCCGACAGGGAGGTAATAATGGACTGCTGCTGGTCGAGTTCCAGATAGGAAAAGACATCAGCCGCCGTATCCTTTGGCAGGATGCGGAAGATTTTGATGACCTCTTCCTCCTCCATCTCCTCCATATAGTCCGCAATATCCGCGTCATTTAGCTCCTCGATGATCTTTCTGAGGCTGGTGTACTGCCCCTTCCCCAGAAGCTCCCTGATCTCCTCCACGCCAAAATCGGCGTAGTCATTGTAGGTCTTGCCTTCTTTTGTCTCCTCAGCCTTCTTTTCAGCTTCCCTGTTCTCATCCATACCCTGCCGCCTTTCCGCCGGGGAACCGCATCCCGGCGGCGGCCTTTGTCACGCCGAACCGCCTTCGGAAACTGTCTCCGCGCTTTCATGTTTATAATAGAAAGGATCCTGGAAGCTCACCCGCGCCGCTCCGGCGGTGGCTTCCGTAATGTCCTTTACCAGTTTGTCCTTCTCCTCATATGGCACATGGAACCCAATTGACACCTGTTCCATGTATGCTGACTCTTCTATGGGAATCCCACGCTGCCCCAAAAGATACTGGATCTTACCGATCCCGTTATAATCCGTCTCCACCGTAAGAGCGTACCCATACCGCATCACGGCCACGCGGCTGGCTGCAAGACCCGCCTGCGCCGCCTGCGTATATGCGCGCACAAGCCCGCCGGTGCCGAGAAGCGTACCTCCAAAATATCTGGTCACAACAAGCGTCAGATTACGGATACCCGAGCCTGTCAGCACTTCCAGAATCGGCCTGCCCGCCGTGCCGGATGGTTCCCCGTCGTCCGAATACCGCACCGTCTCTCCCTGTTCCCCTATGATATAGGCGTAGCAGTGATGTCTGGCATCCCAGTAGCGTTTCCTCTCAGCCTCGATAAACGAGACAGCCTCCTCCTCCGTGTGAGTGGCCTGCACATGGGCAATGAAACGGGATTTCTTTTCCACGATCTCTCCCTCACCCCCATATTCTATGATTTTATATGGTGCATACTTATCCATACTTCCGTTCCTTTTCCGAAGTGCGGCTCAAAAGGCTTCGCCCTACTTCTGCGCACTTTTCCGCAGTGCAGTTCGAAAGACTTCGTCTTTCTCACCCACGGGCTTCGCCCTATGCATCCGTAATCAGAAAAAACTGTCAGCAAGCTGCCTTTTTTCTTCTTACTTCTGCGCACTGCTCATGCCTACGCGAGTATTATAACATAAGGGGCGTATAAATGGGCACAGAATCGTAAACAATTCTTAAGAAAGCATAAAAACCTTTATTTGCCAGATGAATTTTGGTATAATCGTCACAGGCAAAAGCACATATGACCAAAGAATTGCACCGCAATTCTTTTCCAAAATAATTTATGTATTGAGATTTGAAACCAGGAGGCAGTAATCCATGAACTACGGCAAAAAAGGCGTCCGCAAAAAGCAGCAGGCGCTTCACTCTACAGGTAAAAAATGGAGCCGGAAGATCGCCTTTACCTTTGTACAGGTATTTCTGGTCGCCATGATTGGCGCCGCCATTATAGGCGCCAGCGCAGGCATCGGTGCCTTTAAGGGAATCCTTGCCACAGCGCCGGACATCAGCAACATCGACGTGACACCCTCCGGCTTTTCTACCTTTGTATACAATATAGAGGGAACCCAGATCAAGAAACTGGTCTCCACCGACGCCAACCGAATTCCGGTCACCATTGACATGGTTCCCCAGAATTTGAAGGATGCTTTTGTGGCGGTCGAGGACGCCCGATTTTACGATCATAACGGCATTGACATCAAGGGTATTATCCGCGCGGGCGTAATAGGCATCCAAAACCGGCATTTTTCCGAGGGCGCCAGCACCATCACCCAACAGCTCCTTAAGAACAACGTCTTTACTGACTGGACAAGCGAGGATTCCCTGGCTGATAAATTCAAGAGAAAATTTCAGGAGCAGTATCTGGCTCTTGAACTGGAAAAGGTCATGGACAAGGATTCCATCCTGATCAACTATATGAACACCATCAACCTGGGGGCAAACACACTGGGCGTGGAGGCTGCGTCCAGACGGTATTTCGGCAAGCATGTCAACGAGCTCACGCTTTCCGAGTGCGCCGTTATCGCAGGCATCACCCAGAACCCGTCCCGCTATAACCCCATCACGCACCCGGAAAAGAATGCGGAACGCCGGGAGAAGGTGTTAAAGGACATGATGGACCAGGGCTACATCACCGAGGAGGAACGCGCGGACGCGCTGGCGGACGACGTCTATTCCCGCATTCAGGTAGCAGATGCAAAAAACGAGGACAACGCTGTCAGTACATATTTTGTGGATGCGCTGACGGATGACGTCATGGAAGACCTGATCGCCGCCGGTTACAATGAGACGCAGGCGTATACCCTTCTCTACAGCGGCGGCCTGAAAATATATTCCACCCAGGATCCTAAAATTCAGGCAATCTGTGATAACGCTTTCGCGGATGAAAGCAATTTTCCCGCAAACACTAAATGGTATCTGAACTATGAACTGACCATCGAACGTGCAGACGGTGACCGGGAAAATGTCAGTACGGAAATGTTCCGAAATTACTGGAAAGAAAACCGTTCCTCCAGCTACAACCTGATCTATTCCTCCCAGGAGGAGGCTTATCAGGATATCGAGGCTTACAAGGCTGATGTGCTGCATTCCGGCGACGAAGTTTTCGCTGAAAATATCACCCTGACTCCCCAGCCACAGGTATCTCTGGTCGTGGAGGATCAGAGCACAGGCTGCATCGTGGCTATGGTGGGCGGCCGGGGCGCGAAAACCGCCAGCCGTACCTTAAACCGTGCCACGGATACCATGAGGCAGCCCGGCTCCACCTTCAAGGTAGTGTCCACCTATGCGCCCGCCTTAGACAGCGCGGGACTGACTCTCGCCACCGTTATGAACGACGCGCCCTTCAACTACGCTAACGGCCGTCCCGTGGCCAACTGGTACGGTGAGACATACCGCGGACTTTCCTCCCTGCGGGACGGTATCCGCGACTCCATGAATATTGTGGCCGTCAAGACGCTGACCCAGATTACGCCCCAGCTAGGCTTTGATTACCTGAAAAACTTTGGCTTCACCACACTGGTGGAGCGCGAGGAGATAAACGGAGAAATCTACTCTGACATCCAGCAGACCACCGCGCTCGGCGGGCTTACCCACGGTGTCACAAACGAGGAGTTAAACGCCGCCTACGCCTGCATTGCAAACGGCGGCACCTACATCAAACCCAAGCTGTACACAAAGGTTTTGGATCACGACGGAAACATTATTCTGGACAATACCATGCCCGATTCCAAACAGGTCATCAAGGAGACCACCGCCTTTCTTCTGACAGACGCTATGGTCGACGTAGTTACAAGCGGAACAGGCGGTTCCGTCAACTTCGGTAACATGGCGATTGCCGGAAAGACCGGCACCACCTCCGACTACAACGACGTGTGGTTTTCAGGCTACACCCCTTATTACACGGCAACTACCTGGGCCGGCTTTGACAACAATGTAAAGCTCACGGGGGATGAAAAAAATCTGGCGAAAAAGCTGTGGCGCGCCGTGATGTCACAGATTCACGCAGATCTGCCAAGCGAGTCCTTCAGCGTTCCCTCCAGCATCGTGACTGCCACAGTCTGCTCACGCTCCGGGAAACTGCCCATTGCAGGGCTTTGCGACGGAACGCTGCGCACGGAATATTTTGCGGAAGGCACTGTTCCCACCGAAACCTGTGACGTGCACTACGCAGGTCAGATCTGCCAGTACAGCATGCTTCCTGCCCGCGAGTTCTGCCCCTTCAAAGTGGAGGGCGTAGTTGAGTTGACCCCGGTGGAGGATGTCTCCCTGCAGAGTGGCTCTGCGACCGGCACGACAGAGGTGGTGAACGAGGACGGCTCCGTCAGCGAAGTACCCACACCGGCACCGCAGACGAACATGTGCCCTCATGACGAAGCATTCTTCGCGACACCCGGCTATGAGGCAACCATTGAAGCCCAGCGGGCTGAGATCAATCAGAGAAATGCCGCGGCAGCCGCAGCGGCGGCGCAGGCAGCGGCGGAGGCGGCCGCCCAGCAGCAGGCACAACAGCAGGCCGAACAGCCACCCGCCGAACAGCCGCCCGCACAATAACAAATTGAGCTTCAAAATGAAACAGGCTGCTCCGTTTCTGGGAACAGCCTGTTTTTTCTCCTTATCAATATCAGATGCCCTTTATTTTCCGAATCTTTTCCTCCAGATCCTCAATGCCGGTCTTTGCATTGCTGATGGCCCGGCAGTATTCCTCATATTCCGCCTCGGGCTCCAATCCCTCTTTCTCATAGTAAATCCTGCCGATCTCGATATAATTTTTTCTGATCACATCCTCGCATGTACTGATCTGCCCTTTCAGGTTCGCGATCTCAGCCAGATCCTTCGCCTTTCCAGTCACTTCTTTTCCCTTCGAAGTGATGGTATCTCCTAATTTGTCCAAAAAATCCATTTTGCTTTCCTCCTGTCAGCATCCGTTCTGTTTCCGTCCGCATTTTCCTTTCAAGGTTTACACTATCGCAATTTCCTATATAACACACAATAACGCATCTGCTGCCATTCGTCAACAGAAAGCCGCCCAAGCGCCTCTCCATCCATTACACGCCGCATCCGGAACGTTTTTGCAGTCCCTCACTCGCTTTCCTCGTAGCTGCGCACTATCTCAGCCGCGATATGCTCCGCCAAAATCCGATACCCTGCCTTGTTCGCATGCACGCCGTCCGGCATATAGTCGGCCACAATATCCGCATCATGGGAATCAAGAATATTGGAATTATACAGGTCGATCACCCGGAAACCATAGGCTGCGGACAAAGTCAGTATCACATCCGACAGATTTTTCTGGGGCAGCAGATAATCCCGCTCCCGCGTCAGGTAATCCTGTAAAATATTCGGCAGCGGCGTGACAAAAAAGATATCCGCATCGGGATAATTCTCCTTAAGCCCCCGCATCAGCTCATCCAGATCCCCGCAGAAGGTCCACGGTTTCCGCTCCGCAAGAGAGCCAAATTCTTTCTCGGACAGACAGAAACCGTCGTTGGTACCACCCATGACAATAATGATATCCGTATCTTCCGGGATCTGCTGATAGCGCTCCACAAAGGCGTCTGACCAGTATCTTCCGATAGATGAGCCACCGATCCCCAGATTATACACTTCCTCCGCACCCAGCGTCTCTTTCAGCACAGAGGGATAGGCATAGGACAGATAGCCCTCCTCCCCCTCCAGATTGGCTGCCGCCGTAATACTGTCCCCCAGACAGGCAATCTTCTTCCCGGAAAAATCCACGCACCTCTCCTCCAGGCAGGCCTGATCCTCCCAGTTCGCCAAGAGCGTCTCCTCCAGTGAACTTCGGATCTGCCTGCGCTGCGCAAGTGTGGTCTCCGGGGACACCATCTCTATCTTCGGCAGAAGATCCAGCATATTCCCTGATACGGTGTCGTTGTCCGATATGCCGGACGCATTACCCGATATGGTGTCGTTCCCCGACACAATATCGCTACCTGACACTTCAGTCGTATTTCCTGACACATCAGTCGTATCATCTGACACACTGGTCATATTTTCTGACACACTGGTCGCATTATCCGACACGCTGCTCACATTTCCTGATATGGTATCGTTGTCCGACAGACTCTGCTCCCCGTCAGACATTTCCCCTTCCACAGAAGTATCCGGCTCGTTCTCCGACACCGTCCGATTCCCGGACATGCCGACTGCGCCCAAGTCCATCATAGCCGAAACGGGAACCACCTCCCCGGAATCTATGCGAATCTCTTCCAGAAACTGTCCCAGCTTAACCCTGTCTTCGGACATCTGCTCAATCTCCTGGCGCATTTCCTGCACCCGGTCTTGGGCCTCCTTATTTCTTGAAAGCACTTCCTCCTGCCGCTTTATTTCCGACTCTATTTTTCTATTTATAATGTATGTATCATACAGCCGCATTCCCACCGCCGCCAAAAGCACCGCCATCAGCGACAGAATCACTACTGCCAGTATCTCGTTTATCTTTCTCATTGCAGTCTCTGCCTGACAATCTCATAGGCCAGAATCCCCGCCGCCACGGAAGCGTTCAGGGAATCAATATCTCCCCTCATGGGAATCTGCGCGGTCATATCGCACTTTTCCCTGACAAGGCGGCTGACACCGTCTCCTTCCGCGCCGACCACAAGACCGATGGGACCTTTTAAATTTAATTCATACATGGGAGTACCTCCCATATCCGCGCACACGAACCAGAGCCCTTCCTTTTTCAGTTCCTCAATCGTCTGGCCCAGATTGGTCACTTTCGCTACGGGCGTATAGTTCAGTGCACCGGCAGAAGCTTTTGCAACCGTAGCTGTCAGACCTACCGCCCGGTTCTTCGGAATGATAACGCCGTGCGCACCCGCCTGATTTGCCGTGCGGATGATGGCCCCCAGATTATGCGGATCCTCAATCCCGTCCAAAAGCAAAACAAAGGGCTGTTCCCCTTTGTCCTTGGCCTTCTGCAATATATCCGAGACCTCCGCGTAGCCGTAGGCCGCGGCAGCCGCAATCACCCCCTGATGCCTGCCCGTCTCGGACATCTGGTCCAACCGCTCTCTCGTCACATACTTAATCGGCGTTCCCTGTTTGGACGCCTCCCGTTTAATCGTCATGACCGGCCCGTCCTTACAGCCGTCCAGCACATAGAGTCTGTCTATGGTCCGCCCCGCACGGAATGCCTCAATCACGGCATTTCTGCCCTCTATGATTCCCGTATTCTCTTCCAAAATTATGTAAACCTCTCTTCCTGTCAGATCTCCATTTCCATCAGCTCAATCGCCCTCCTGATCAGCGAAAGCATCCGCTCCTGCTTTCCCACCAGGTACAGATAACCGCACAGTGCCTCAAAGCCCGTAGCCTTCCGATACTCGATGACCGTGGCGTTTTTTGCAGTAGTGTACGATTTGGCATTACGTCCCCTCTTGTAGATTGTCTGTTCTTCCTCGGTCAGCTCATCCAGCAAAGCCTCAACCATCCGCGCCTGAATCCGCGCGTTCACATAGGCGACCGCCTTTTTGTGCAGTTTGTTGGGGGAAGTATTGCCCCGCTCCACCACGACGGTGCGGATCACCAGATCGTAGACCGCATCTCCGATATACGCGAGCGCCAGCGGCGAGTAAGTGCGTATGTCAACCTCCCCACAGGCAAAATCCCGCTTGATGGCCTCAAGGATCGTCAAGCCCTCTTCCATTTCACACCCTCGCGCGTATCTTCCAGAATAATGCCCTTCCCCGCAAGAAGATCCCGGATTTCGTCCGCCCTTGCGAAGTTCTTCGCCTTTCTGGCATCCTGTCTCTCCTGAATCAGCGACTCGATTTCCCCGTCCAGCATCTCCTGTCCGCGCTCCGCCGTAAGCCCGCAGATATCCATGAGCTCCACGATCTCGTCTTTCAGCGCCCGGATAAAGACTGCGCTTGAGCCTTCCCCCACGGAGGTGTTGGTAAATTTCACCAGTTCAAAAATAGCGGAGATGGCATCCGCCGTGTTAAAGTCATCATCCATTGCCTCGTCGAACTTTTTCACAAAGTCCTTCGCCTGTAAAAGTTTCTCTTCCTCCCCAGCGCTCAGTTCCCGCGTCCCCGCCTTTTCCAGAAGAAAGTTTAAATTCGACACGCAGGTTACAATCCGGTCAAGTCCGTTCTGCGCTGCCTCCATCAGTTCCGCGCTGAAATTTAAGGGGCTTCTGTAGTGGGCGGAAAGCATGAAGAACCGCAGCACCTGCAGATCGTATTTCTCGCCAATATCCCGCACCGTGAAGAAATTGCCGAGGGATTTGGACATCTTCTTATTGTCGATATTCAAAAAACCGTTGTGCATCCAGTATTTCGCAAAAGGCTTGCCATTCGCCGCCTCAGACTGGGCGATCTCGTTCTCGTGGTGGGGAAAGATCAGGTCCTCACCGCCCGCGTGAATGTCAATCTCCTCTCCCAGATATTTCTTGCTCATCACGGAGCACTCGATATGCCAGCCCGGCCTTCCCTCACACCAGGGGGACTTCCAGAAAGGCTCGCCTTCTTTCTTCGGCTTCCAGAGCACAAAATCAAGCGGATCCTGCTTCTGTTCCTCCCCGGACACCAGAAGAGATCGCCCCCCGCTTCTCAGGTCATCCAAATTCTTGTGGGAAAGCTTTCCATACTCCGGGAAGCTTCTCGTCTTATAATAAACGGTGCCGTCCTGCGCCACATAAGCGTGACCCTTGTCAATCAGCGTCTGGATCATCTCGATCATGCCGTCAATCTCACAGGTCGCCTTAGGATGCGTCGTGGCTGGCTTGACATGCAGCGCCTTCATATCCTTCTTGCACTCCGTAATATAGCGCTCCGAAATCACGGAAGGGTCCGTTCCCTCCTCGTTGGCTTTCTTGATGATCTTGTCATCCACGTCTGTAAAATTGGACACGTAGTTGACCTCATAACCCCTGTGCTCCATATAGCGGCGCACTGTGTCAAACACAATCATGGGCCTCGCGTTGCCGATATGGATCAGGTTATAAACCGTAGGCCCGCAGACATACATGCTGACCTTTCCCTCCTCAATCGGCACAAACTCCTCTTTCTTTCCCGATAATGTATTGTATACTTTCATAATCTCCTCTCCTTCCGCATCTGCTTCATCTCCTGCTCCAGATCTAACAGCCGGTTCGTCAGTTCCGCATTGGCTCGCTGCAGTCCCATAATATCCTCCCGCACCGGATCAGGCAGATGCGTCTGGTCCAGTTCCTCCTGCGGCAGCGCCATATTATCGCGTTTCACCACGCGCCCGGGCACGCCCACCA
Organism: Lachnospiraceae bacterium UBA7143; assembly: GCA_002491905.1. Taxonomy (GTDB): domain Bacteria; phylum Bacillota; class Clostridia; order Lachnospirales; family Lachnospiraceae; genus UBA3282. Next base: position 18,108 of record DKWV01000018.1, read on the forward strand.
CCGTAGAATTAGGCGGCACCTCATTGAGCACGACACTCCCGGCTCCGATTTTGCTGTTGTCCCCGATCTTAAAAGAACCCAGCACTTTCGCGCCGGTGCTTATCATGACGTTATTGCCGACGGTAGGGTGTCTTTTCCCCTGCTCCTTACCTGTCCCCCCAAGGGTCACTCCCTGATAGAGCGTCACGTTGTCGCCAATCACCGTGGTTTCTCCAATAATGACGCCGTGACCGTGGTCAATGAAAAAGCCCTTGCCGATCTGCGCCCCCGGATGAATCTCAATCCCAGTCCTGCGCGCACCCTTCTGGGAAACCCATCTGGCCCAGAAATAGTGGCGGTGCAGATACAGTCTGTGTGCCAGCCGGTAATAGCACATAACCTTAAAGCTGGGATAGAGGAAAACTTCCATGTTTGAGTGAATCGCAGGGTCCCTCTCCCGAATAATACGGATTTCCTCTCTTATATTTCTGATAAAGCCCATTGAACTGCTCCTTCTATGAATTATATGTATAGTATACCATATGAAAAAGCATTTTCAAGTGAAGTCATCCTGATGTAGCGTTTAAAAACAAAATATAGCGGATGAGGAGAAAATCTCGTCCGCTATATACAAGATATGGTATTGTGCACTTTTCACTTCACATGCGCCTACTTCACCGACACCTCCACGCATCTCTTTCCCGAGAGCGCCGCCGTCCGCTCATCCGGCTGTCCCGTTCCCACATAGAGTACATATCTGCCGCTGCCCTTGACGTGAGCGCCCTCATCATCCACCACGAGAAACGCCTGCCCGGAAACCGGAACGGTAAGCTCCCTGCTCTCGCCTGCCTCCAGAAAAACCCTTGTGAAAGCACAGAGACTGTGATTCGGCACGGTGCAGGGAGACTCCATATCTTTCACATAAATCTGAATCACGTCGCCCGTCGCTGCGTTCCCCACATTTTTCACGGTTATCTGCACGGTCACATCCCCAGAAATATCATCTCTCGAGGCAAGGCTCGCACGCTCCACCTGCATGTCACCGTAAGTCAGTCCGTATCCAAATGGGTAAAGCGCCTCCTTTTCCATATAGCGGTATGTTCTCCCCTTCATGCTGTAGTCCTCAAAAGCAGGCAGATCATCCAAAGAACGGTAGAAAGTCACCGGCAGTTTTCCTGACGGGGAGCATTCCCCGAACAGAATGTCCGCCACCGCCTTACCACCCCGCGCGCCGGGATACCAAAGCTGCATAATTGCCGCCGCCTTCTCCTGTGCCTCGGAAAGATCGATCGCGCTCCCCGTCATCAGGCATACGACCACAGGCTTACCCACGGCGAACACCGCCTCCATCAGCCTTCTCTGGGGTGCCGGCAGAAGAAGATCCGCCTTGTCCCCGGATGCATAGCTGTTGCCCGTATCGCCCTCTTCTCCCTCCAGCGTCTCATTCAGTCCCACGCAGAGCACCACCACATCACTGTGCTTCGCCACCGTAACCGCCTCCGCAATGCGGTCGTTCTCCCATGCAAGATTTTCCACGCGGTCTTTAAACAGATGAGAGCCTTCTGAGTACAAAACTCTGCCATTATGTCCGACTTTGTCCTGTATTCCTTCCAGCACTGTAATATATCTGGAGGATGTCCCGTGATAATTTCCAATCAGAGCCTCCCTACTGTTGGCATTCGGCCCGATCACGCCGATGGTATGACCCGCCGACGCATTCAGGGGAAGAACGCCGTCATTCTTGAGAAGTACCACCGACTCCCGGGCTAGCTGCTGTGCCACTTCCAAATGCTCTTCGCACTCCACTTTCTCATAGGGAATGTCGTCGTATTTGCTTCCGTCGAACAGACCGAGAAGGTATCTTGTGGTGAACGCACGAACGGCAGCCTCCGTGATCTCCTCCTCCGTCACAAGCCCCTGCTCCAGCGCCTTGAGAAGATACAGGTAAGTCACGCCGCAGTTGATGTCGCAGCCGCTCTTTAAGGCAAGCGCCGCAGACTCCTCCATTGTGTGCGTCACCATATGCTTCTCGTGAAAATCCCTGATCGCCCAGCAGTCCGACACAAAATGTCCTTCAAATCCCCACTCGCCGCGCAGAATATCCTGCATCAGCGTCCTGCTGCCGCAGCATGGTTCCCCGTTCGTCCGGTTGTAGGCGCCCATCACGGCCTCCACGCCCGCCTCCTGCACACATGCCTTAAAAGCGGGCAGATAAGTTTCAGCCATATCTTTTTTCGTGGCCACGGCGTTGAACTCATGGCGCAGCGCCTCCGGCCCGGAATGCACCGCAAAGTGCTTGGCGCAGGCCGCGGATTTCAACACATCTCCATCGCCCTGCAGTCCCTCCACATAGGCCACGCCCAGCCTGGAAGTCAGATAAGGGTCCTCTCCGTAAGTCTCCTGTCCCCTTCCCCATCTGGGATCCCTGAAAATATTGACATTGGGCGACCAGAATGTCAGCCCCTTATAGATATCCCTGTCATTTTCCGCAGACAACGCATTGTATTTCGCTCTTCCCTCCGTCGCCGCCACATCCCCGGCCTTTTGCAGTAATTCCACATCAAAAGTGGCTGCCATGCCGATTGCCTGCGGAAAGCTGGTTGCCACGCCGGCTCTCGCCACACCGTGCAGCGCCTCTCCCCACCAGTTGTAGGCCGGCACACCAAGCCGCTCAACCGCCGGCGCGTCATAGCGCAGCTGGGAAGCTTTCTCCTCCACCGTCATCTGACCCACTAATTCCTCCGCCCTGCGTCTTGCCTCTTCTCTCGTCATATGATCTTCTTATCCTTTCCGCCCGTTTTCCCGGACTTTGCCTGCACGAAAATCGTCCTGTTGCGACTTTATTCTACATAAGGTATAATAGACGCAGATTCAGCAGTCTGCGTCTAAGGAATTACCGCATAATTCTTCCAGACAGCGCCAAGAATTACCTCTCTTGAGATATGATGCCATATTACCATATCCGCCATACAAATAACAGGAGTGAATATTGTGAAGCATGAGAAAACTTTATCCCCCCCTCAGTTATGAGCAGCCTGTTCTAAACTTCAAAGCGCGGTCATTGAGCGGATCAAGGGAGTATGTTGACTTTATTCCCGAATCCCATCTGCGCATCTGGTACAACACGCAGACCGAAGGCTATGCAAACCATTACCACAATGCGATGGAAATTATTGTCTGCGCCGAAGATCAATATTTCATCACAACAGGCAGCCGCACCTACACGCTGGTGCCGGGAGATATCCTGATTATTCCCCCCTACATGCTGCACGAGCTTCAAAGCAAGCCTTCGGGCGCGCGGTTTATCTATCTCATTGACATTGACATGCTGCGCTGTTTTCGAGACTACAAAGCGCTGGAACCGGCCTTTATGGAGCCGTGGCTGTGCACTGCCGCCACACGTCCTGTAATCTACCGGCATATTTATGATGCCCTGATGCGGATGGCCAAACTCTATTTTTCCCATCAGATTTTTTGGGAAATTTCCATCTACTCTATCCTGCTGGAACTCTTTACAACCATAGGAACCAGCCACTATCTCCAGAATGCCGATGCATCCGCCGAAAACGCCGACGACCAGCAGTCGGAAAACTACACTCTATTCTCCAATCTGCTCAACTTTATCGACACCCACTATGCGGACGACCTGACTCTGGAACAGGCAGCGGAGTATATCGGTTTCTCTAAGTATCATTTTACCCGTCTGTTCAAGCAGCACACCAACACCACTTTTCACAACTATCTGTGCTACAAACGGATTCAGGCGGCGCAGTCGCTGCTCACCGAGGACAGGAACCGGCCCATTACGGATATCGCCTTTTGCAGCGGTTTCAACAATCTAACTACGTTCAACCGATGTTTCAGCAAATACGCAGGCTGTTCCCCCACGGAATACCGCAACAAACTGCGCCACGAGGAAGTTTAAATTACCCTTTCACACCGCCCAGCGCTACACCGGCTATGATATACTTGGACAGAAGCAGATATACCACGATAAGCGGCAGCACCGTCAATGTCAGTCCCATATAGACAGAGCCGTACTCGGTTTTATAGATATCGCCTTTCAGCAGACTTACCATGATGGGCATGGTATATTTCTTCTGGTCCGTCAGCAGTACGAGCGGTGTAAACAGGTTGTTCCAGCTTGCCACGAAACTGAAAATCGCCTGCGTCGCAATTGCCGGTTTCATGATCGGCAGCACGATCCTGTTAAAGATCATAAACTCCTTTGCGCCATCTATTCTGGCCGACTGCACGATTTCCATTGAGAGGGTCGGCTGTAAGTACTGTCTCATGAAGAACACCATAGTCGGTGAGGCGATTGCCGGTAAGATCAGCATGGACAATTTGTTCGTCATATGTATCTTATAGACCATCTGATAGAAACCGATCATCGTTACCTGTGCAGGAATCATCATCACTACCATGATAAAACTGAAAAACGCGTTCCGCAGTTTCCAGTTGTAAGCCACCTGCGCATATGCCGTCAGGGAAGAAAAATAGATTGCCAGCGCAGTCGCACCTATGGAAATGATAAGTGAATTTGCAAAGCCTACTGCCGGATTAAAACTCTTGCCGAGCAGTATCTTGATATTATTCATCATATAAGAAGAAGGAATCAGCGAAATTGCGTGCTGCTGGATCTCCGTCGTGGACCTGGTCGCATTCACGATCATAATCCAGAAAGGCAGAACACTCAAAATTGCCAGAAAGATGCATACTACATATATCACAATCTTCATAACACGATTTTCTTTATTATTTAACATGATGCGTTCTCCTTTCCGGCTTTCATTTTTTTCATGTAAGCCTTCTGCTGCTGTCTGATCTGCTTATTCAACTGTGCTTCATCCTTATCCCGCATAACAAAGAACATGATCGAAGCGAGAATCGCGATAATCACAAACATGATCATGCTCGCCGCAGCCGCCCTGTTGTACATGTAACTTCCGCTGAATGCCTGCTTGTAAATAAACAGACTGGTCGTCAATGTCGCATCATCCGGCTTGCCGTCCTGGAACAGTCTCGGGATATCGAACATGTTCAGACCACCGATCAGACTCGTGACAAGCGTAAACAGGAGAATGGTCTTAATATTTGGCATTGTAATATAGAAGAATGTCTGCACACGGTTCGCCCCATCCACCTCAGCCGACTCAAATATCTCCGGGCTGATTCCCAGAATACCGGAGATCAGCGTAATCATGGTAGAACCGTACCACATCCATGTTTGGATAAAGATTACAACACCTCTTGCCACCGCTTTGCTTCTCAATAACTCTATAGGCGCATCTATGAATCCGAAGCGCACAAGCAGGTCGTTGACCGGACCCATAGGATACCCGAAAAATCCGCTGAACAGGATAGCGATCGTCGCCGCCGTAATGATATTCGGCATATAAAGCAGCACCTTGAACGTACCCTGCCCTTTTACCTTACTTCTTCTGTCCGTAAACCAGGCCGCTAACAGAAGCGCAAGAAACATCTGCGGAATAAAATTCGCCAGCCATATAACGACTGTATTCCGAAACGCCAGTTGAAAAGACGGACTCGACAATACAGTCTTAAAGTTTCTGAAAAGGTCGTCTGTCAGGAAATGAATATCCGTCTTTCCCAGACCTTTTAAATCGGTAAAACCGATCACCGCCGTATACACGGTCGGATATAATGAAAACAATAAAAATGCGATGACAAACGGAATACTGAAAATATAACCGTATTTCGCATATCTGTCATACCCCGGTTTCTTACTTTTCATCCTTCCCCACCTTCCCGCAATCATGTTGTCCTTTTTCCAATTTGAACAGGGCGGACGCTACTGTGTCCGCCCTGTCATAACAACTATAATGAATTTCGATGTTTTGCAACCGTTCTTACTCTACAATAACGTCCAGATTGTCTGCTACCTGCTGCTTAAAGTCCGCGATTGCCTGCTCGCGGGACTTATTGCCCGCCGTATACTCACGAGTCTGATCTCTCCAATACTGGTTGATCGTCTCATCGTACTGTGTCAGGTTGGTGCCCTTCGCATACTGATTAGCGGGAACAAATGCCTCAAACATGTTCTGCCCGCCGAGGAATTCTACGGAACCGTCGGACTTGGACATAACCGTACCGCTTGCAACTGCGTCCTTCGTGCCGCCTTCACCGTTCAAGGTACCATTCGCCCACTTATACTGCAGACCGTCCTCAGAACTGTCCAGAGTGATCCACTCAATGATTTTGCCGACAGCCTCTGCCTTCTCGGTATTCTTGTTTGCCAGAACCCATGTACCGCCCCAGAAGAAACCGATGGGAGGTGTGCAGACTGCCCAGTCACCGTATGTGCCTTCACCAACTTTTTCGCCGCCGCAGTTGGGAGCCATCGTATAGTTGATCAGCCAAGCGGGACCGAAGAAACCGAAGATACCCTTCTCGCCTTCGCCCTTCATATCTGCAAACCATGCATCCTGCCAGTCCTGTGTATCATTGTGATAGCCGTTGTCCTTTAACTTCTTGGAGAGGTCAAGGAACTCCTCACGCTTCGGGTCAATGGTGAGCTTGCCGTCAACGATCCAGCCCTGATCGGAACTGTTCTCAACTGCATGCCAGATATCACCGTCACCGGAGACAATACCGTAACCCTTCGCCTTCAGATCTTCCGCTGCCGTGAAGAACTGATCCCAGCCGGGACCGATCTTCTTCTCAATTTCAGCCGGATCATCCGTGCCCCAAACATCTTTCGCGATAGAACGACGGTAAATAAATGCACCGCCTGTTGCCTGATAACCGAGACCTACTAACTGGCCGTCGGGGTTGGTACCGATATCAACCGTGTACTGTGCGATATCTGCCTCCTTTAACTTAGCGTCCACGTCTATGCCCATATCAGCGTAAGGCATTGCATACTGGCATGCGTCACCCTGTGTATATTTAAGAACAAACGCTGCCTCAGCACAGTAAATATCGGGAGCCTCAGCGCCGCCTGCGGCAAGGGCCTGGTCAAGAGCTGGCTGGTAAGCGCCGTCTGTAGTAGCAATAATTGTGGTGTTAATCTTGTAACCGAAATCAGGATGCGCCTCGATATACTTCTCGATCATACCGGGCACCTCATCGGTGAACGCCCATACATTGATCGTATCAGAGCCCCCTGCCGCACCTGCGTCCGCCGCCGGCGCACTCTCGTCTGCTGCCGGTGCACTTTCCTCAGTTGCCGGCGCACTCTCGCTGCCGGAATCTGCTGCCGGTGCACTGCTGTCACCACCGCATCCTGTCAGAAGAGAAGCTGCCATGCATCCGCACAGCATACATGCCAAAAACTTTTTCATCTTTCATCCTCCTTTGCTTTTATCCGTTTTTTATATCCGCCATCTTCCGATAACGTAATTTCATTTTATCATCTGAAATTGATAATTCTTTACACTTCTTGCTCTCGGTTTCACAATTATTGCTAAATGAATACCATAAACAGACAGTTTATTTGTAAAATATGACAAAAGCTGTCAAAATCCATTTCAAGATGGGGTATTGACAAGGTTTTTTCTTTTTGATAAACTATAACACGGTGACAGAAAGCAGATTCTATGTCACAGGCTGCTGTGGCTCAGTCGGTAGAGCGTCGCATTGGTAGTGCGGAGGTCACGGGTCCGATTCCCGTCAGCAGCTTTTATCAAAAAGGGTTTTTGAGGTATGATGCTTCGAAAAGCCTTTATTTTTATATTTATTGTTTTTTCATTATCAGTTTGCTATACTCTTCTAATTGAAATTGCATAGAATTATAGAATGGAAAAAATTTGTTTTGTGTATGGATTAAATAATGGAAAGGATGTGTTTTTATGGCATATGATACGTTGATCAGAGAAGCAAAAGATCTGCCCGAAGATATGATAGAGCAGATCATTGATTTTATGAGATTTTTAAAATACACATCGAAAAAGGAAACAGCAAACCATTCTGTCAATAATAATGCTGCACCCCGCAGATCGATAAATCCGTTAGCGGATGAATTTATTTCTATTGCAGAGGATTTTGACAAGACGCCGGAATGTTTTAAGGACCAAGCATTGGGAAATTAGAAATTAGAAGTTCAATTTCCAAAATTGCGGAAACTTGTGAAAAAGAACAATTGCAGCCGATCACTCCCGTCACAAAGACTCACCTTGTCTTATCTATTCATAAATATATTCTGTCCAACAACCAATACCAGTCTCTTTGATTTTGTTCCCATCTTCGTCATATTCATATTCTGTGCCGAATGCAAATCCGCCACCAGAGTTTTGAGAAACCAATACAAGGCACCCATTATCGTTATACTGATACTCATTCACAAAATTTATATCACCATCGTTGTTATAAGATATTTCTTTGATCATGTTTCCGTTATTGTCATATTCCCGTTCAAAGTGAAAGTATACACTACCGTCGCTGTTATAACAAATATCTTTAACCTCGTTTCCTATACTGTCATATCCATACTCTCTCCAAGTACAGATGCTGCCATCATCGTTATAGGTCTTTGCCTCAAGTTGATTCCCGCTATTATCATACGAAGCTTCCTGTATTACTATAGTTAGCTCATCAGTGGTCTGTGTCGCTCTGATAAGATTCCCATTGTTATCATATTCATACTCGCATAAAGTAGTTTTACCGCTGTTCCGGTCAAGAGTTATTCTTTTGGTTTCGTTTTCGTTACCATCATATTCAGATGTGATAGTAAGAGCAGTCACACTACTATAGCTAGTTGAACTAACCAGTTTTCCAAAAATATCATACTCATAATCACACAAATAATTGCTAAATTTGTTTGCTCCGGTACTGCCACCCTTGGTTTCATGGATTTTTTTACCGTTTTCATTATATTCATATTTACACCAAGTGTCTATACTGCCATCAGGCTTGCATACGTCAGCCGAATAGATCATGCGTCCATTGCCGTCGTATTCATATTCTCTCCATGAGTTTATCTCACCGCTATCGGAATAATTAGTGCATTTAGACAAATGTCCTGCCTCGTCATATTCATAGTAGTAGCTTTGAAGCACATGCCCATCTTCGCTGCTATGCCAGATTTCTTCCCGCAGGAGTTTCTTTGGCGATTCCTCAAAAATCGTTATACTATCATCTTCATCAATATTTTCGGTTGGGTTTTCTGCTGTTGATTCTTCACTGCCGCTGTCGGCGACCGGTTCCTCTAAATCGGTTTTGCTTGCACTCTCATCTATTGTCAAGGCAGATGTAGAAGTGGACGAATCGGAACTGTTTCCGCAAGCTATTAAGCCAACAGTCAGAGCAAATGTCCCCAAAATCACAAATAATGTTCTTTCCATTATTAACTCCATTTCTTCGCTGCGTTTTGCGCATAAACGAGTTTGTGGCAAACCATGCGCAGACACAAATCTCGCGATTGAGAATTTTAATTTTCAATCTTTCCCTTCTTTAATTTTGCACAATCCAAGAGACTCGCACTTAATTTCTATTCAAAAAGATTATTGCAAATTTCTGAGATAACTGCTCATGGCATCTACACTGGTTGCTACCGGCTCAGAAGGCCATGGGGTCGGTTCTAATACGCCAAATGTTCCATTTTGGAGTCTTGAGGAGTATTCTTCTTCTGATATTTCTTCATCGTTCCATGTATAAGTGAATCCAATCCTCATACCGTCAGAGTCATATGCGTCCATATATATGCCATATTGCAATCGGCTCACCCCATCCTGCTCCAAACGGTACAGGTCATCCTCCCAGTATCCTATATGTCCTATACATCTACTGGAAAAAAGCCCGCTTCTTTCTCCATATTCGGCCATATGCCACATTTGAAACTCTATCGCCGCTCCGTCCCGAATGTAAATCATGCGGTCATCATCCGCATTATCGGCCACATCACAATACATTTCCGGAATATCGTCATCGTCAATATAAATAAGATAGAAATTCACACTCCCTTTGGTAATGTCGGAGCTTTCCAGATAGTTCGCATATATTTCATTCCATGCACAGGCAGGGTGTACAATTTTTTCCTTTACTGCATTTATATAATCCCCTATCAGATGGTTATTGCAGGAATTATAAAATTCTTCGCCAGTTTCCTTTAGGGGATTATTGCGTTTATATAAGTCCGTATGTCCGAACTTTGCATTCAGGGAACTTGCATTTGTCTTTTTTTGGTTGCCATTTGGACCATAAGAGTCATAGTAATTATAAACATTGTGGATGTTTTCATATCCGACAGATACATTTTCCTCTGTTGTCAACACTTTGATAGCGCCAAAGGTATAAACATAAATATCTTCTTTTGAGAACTTATTTTCCCATGTTCCGATTTCGAACCCACTGGTAAGCCTTGCCCCTATCAGGTTGGCAGCAGCGCCACCCAGACTATGCCCTGTAATGAGTATTTTCAGATTGTCTGTTTGTACAGTGGCAGGGTATTTTTCTATGTACTCGTCAAGCCCTTCCCATATTTTTTCTTCAAAATCGTATATATTGTTCCAAACACGTTCACCGAGAAAATCTCGTTCTCCGCCTTTCATCAAATCACCAATCGTTTCTCCAAATGTTTTTGTTCCTCTTGCAGTAATTACTACTATTCTCGTATCAACACCATCTATGTTTAAAGTATCCTGTCCTATTGCAAAAGCCCCGCCACCAAAAACCTTGCCACTATCATAATAATAAGTTTCACAGGCATAAATATTATAGGAACGATACAACTCCCTGATTTCTTTTTCTCCATCCTCCGCCTTAGCGCACATTTGGGCAGCTGCGGATGCCAGTTCATCATTGTAAGTTGCGGAAGGCGTTTCAAAAAGGGCGGAGCACCAATTTTCGCCCACACCGGTATATGGTTCTGGTTCAGATAAAGTAGCGGTTTCTGAATCCGACCTGACAGCTTCTGTCTCTGTATTAGCCTCTGTTGATTCGACTATGGCAGGCTCCGATATTATTTCGTCTTCTATTGAAGCGGCTTTTGGCAATGGCTCACTTCCGCATCCGCATAATTCTATCGCCATTAAACCAACCACAAAGGTTGCAATGAATCGTCTCTTCATCTTTCATTTTCTCCCCCTTAGTGTTTGTTTTTCTCGCCAAAAAACTGCCCTAGCGGGTCGGCTGTAACATTTTTGGAGTTAGGAGCTATATCTTGGTGGCACTTAGTGCCTGCACGGCATTAGGCGCCACACGATAATAGCATAATTCTACTGATTATTATCAAAAAGCGTCATCACAAGGTATCTTATGCCTATTGTAGAAAGAAACCTCATATCCAAAAAGATGAAAAATGATTTGAAGAATAATCACCCCTCACACAGAATCCTAATCTTCTTTTATGGAATTGCCTTGATTAATTCTGCACTGGTTATCTGCAATGATTTTAGTATTATGTGCCACGATAATCAGCAATCTCGTATTTAGCGTAGAAAAGATACCACAGAATAAACCGACAATCAGTCCCAGAAAAATTCCGCCTATGGAACCGCCAAACATTCCATATCCCCAAACGCCGCCTAATATACAAGTAATAATAACAAGGATACCAAGAAGAACAGAATAGAGATCCGTATCAGAGCCGATCCCCGGTTCTAACTTTTCATCGGCTGATTCATACTCTATATTGGAATTGAAAACATCTTCATCATTTTCATTTTCAACAATGGTTTCCATTAAGCGTATTCCGCAAAAAGGGCACCATGCTTCGACAAGCGGATAAATTTTCCCACATTTATTACATTTCATAACGGTTATCATTCTCATCATCTCCTAATCCTCAAAATATGTCAATTCAAACGCATCATAATCTGAGTAGAAATAGACATGCGAACTAAGTATTATCGGGATTTTATCGTAACGATACCCATCAGGTCGGTTAGGTGTAGTTCCGTTCGGCAAAGCGATAAAAAAGGTACACGGACCCCAAATATCAGAGTCCATTTTCGCTTTACCAAATATCACCGCATCTTGCTCGCCACAACAGACTGCGCCGCTAGGCTGCATAATAGTCACCACAGAACGCACGTTGAAGAAATCAGCAGCAGTTGCATCGTGCTCCTGATCGGTAGTAGAAACATGTTTAGTTGCAAGTTGTCCAGCGTATGTACGAGGATTGTCAGGCGTAATCGGGAATCCTTCCGTCAAATTCTCTATCATATAAGTCCCAATAATATACTCCAGCTTGTTGCAGCTGCATGTATCGCGGGCATCCCTCAGTAAGTAGCTCGCACCATACAGCGATTCCTCACTCGGGAAATCCGCTACATCATTGCCCAGCACTTCCCACAGTGCGTACATTGTTTCCGCATCATCTTCCCTGAAAATCGGGCTCAGCCGACAAGTTTCACGAATCGTGTACCCATCCTGATCCTCGTATTCCACCACATGCGTAGTTAAAAGTGCTGACGTATCGATGTCGATGGTCGGTGCTTCACTTTCAGTCACCACTTCGGGCTCACTTATTTCCGGCTCAACAATTTCTGTCTCTTCCGATTGTGATTCCTCTTCAGCCTCCGACTCCTGAGCAACCTCTTCGGTATTCTCCCCCTCTTCTGGTACATCACTTTCTTCTGTGGACGTCGCCACCGGCACCGAAGTCGTAGTCGAACCGCTATTGCCCCCGCACCCGCTCAAACCAAGCGCCAACCCACCGGCCAGTAAGATTGCCATAAAGCGTCTTTTCATCTTTCCCTTTTCCTCCTTACCCCCTGTATACCTTGTCTTTCTTTCATGCTACCATACCGTCTGATTTATCACAATAAAATTATCAAAAAGCAGGAAACATCTTTTAAAGCTTACAAAAACGGCGTCATATACAGAGGAAGATAGACAATGCCATTTTCCTCTTTCACATCTCCCGTATGCATTACATAAGGAATATATGTCTGCTCTTTGTACTTTTCCATAAACTTACGCAGGGATGAGAGCGTGTAATTTTTGCCGGACTTCACCTCAATCGGCGAAATATTATGTCGGCTGCTTATTTTATCTTTCGCGATCAAAAAATCAATTTCCATTCGGGAAGAGCTGTCAGTTCGAGACGCATTCGAATAAAAATACAGCTTATGCCCTTTCGCAGCCAGCATCTGCGCGACAATATTTTCTACAATCATTCCCACATTCACTTCCAGTTTGTCAAACAGCAGTTTTTTATATATTTCTTCGCTGACAATTCCGTTTTCGTCAAAAGCATGGCTGATCAATAAGCCGGTATCCGCCATATAACATTTTAGAGTCATACGGTCACGGTTCAGTCTCAACCCTATATTGGGCGCCGTAGACCGATAACAGATATTCACAACCATAGCGTCGTCCAGCCAAAAAATCGCATCCTCGTATTCCCGTAAACGCGCCTCCTTTTTCAGGGAAGAAAACTTAAATTTTTTCTCATGCTTTTGAAGCTGTGAAGGAATTTCATCAAAGATGCTTTCTACCTTCATTTCATATCCGGCAGCATATTTAATCATATCTGCACGATAAAGGGTCAAAATATCCCTTTTCACGCGATCTACCTTATCAAAGTCCCTTCCTTCGGCATACTCCCGTACGGCCTGCGGCATACCGCCTACAATCAAATATTGGCGGAAATAGTCCATTGCTTTCCGATGCAGCGCCTGCCCCATCGGTTTCTTTTCCGCAAAACTTTTCTTCATAATTTCCATAAGCGTATCGTTTCCAAGCGCCCATAAAAACTCCTCAAAATCCATGGGATACATCTTGATATGTCTCTCTTCGGACGGAATTACAATATCGCGGACATTTCTTTTAAGCGACATCAGAGAACCCGTTTCCATATAATCATATCTGCCGTCTTCCACAAGATACTTAATAGCTGTACGGGCTCTGGGAAAAAGCTGCACTTCATCAAAAATAAGTAAAGACTCCCTCTCATACAGTTTCACATTATAATAGCCGGACAAATACATAAAAAACGTGTCCAGGTCATTCAAATACAGGACAAACAATTCCTTGACGCTTTCATCTACCCTGTTAAAATCAATTAAAATATAGCTTTTATATTCTGCCTTTGCAAATTTTTCTGCAATATAGCTTTTCCCTACACGCCGCGCCCCGTCGATCAACAGAGCATTTTTTCCCTTCTCTTCCCTCTTCCATTGCAAAAATTCATTGTAAATCTTACGTTTCATGTATTCACCTCTTTTCATTTCACGAAATCAAGATTTTTACAATCCCTATTTTATCACATAATCAAGATTTTTATAACCATCCTTTTTCACGAAATCAAGATTTTTACAATCCCTATTTTATCACATAATCAAGATTTTTCAAAAATCTGTATTTCTGTGCAGGGACATGCTATACTTAACAGGGAAAAAGAAAGACAGCTTATCTTCAAAAGGGACGACTATGCAGGACAATTACAACGGCTACAATGACGAAGAACTCCTGATCCGCCTGCGGGACGGTGAATCAGGCATCACAGATTACATTATGAACAAATATAAGAACCTGGTGAGAAACAAGGCCAAATCTATGTACATTCTGGGTGCGGACAGCGAAGACCTGATCCAGGAAGGCATGATCGGCCTCTTTAAGGCCATCAGGGACTACGACAGCGGCCGGGACGCCAGCTTTTTCACCTTCGCGGACCTGTGCGTCTCCAGACAGATGTACACGGCCGTGCAGGCTTCCAGAAGGCAGAAGCATATCCCTTTAAATAATTATATCTCCCTCTACGGAAACGCCTCCGAAAGCCACGATGGTGAAGGGGAAGCGCTCGTCAACGTACTGGCCTCCGGCTCCGGCTTAAATCCTGAGGAACTTGTGATTGATAAGGAAAATGTGGACAGATTGGAAATGCTTATTGAACGGGAGTTGAGCAGTTTTGAAAAACAGGTGCTCGACCTGTACCTGACAGGCATGGGATACCAGCAGATCGCGAAGGTGCTGGGACGTGACGACAAATCCACTGACAACGCCCTCCAGAGAATCAAGACGAAACTCCGAAGGGCGATGAAATAAATGAAACTCTTTATTCATTTAATTATGCTTTTTTACATCCGGGACACGCTTCACATCCCTTCGATACATCCACGCTGTACAACTCTCTGGGGCTGGTGAGCAGACATACGGCCTGGGCGGATATCCCTTCACCGCTCCCGGTAAAACCCAACCCCTCCTCGGTGGTGGCCTTCACGTTCACCTGTGATATTTCCATGCCAAGAGTTTTCGCAATATTCTCCCGCATCTGATCAATATACGGACGCATTTTAGGCGCCTGCGCGATAATTGTTGCGTCGATATTTTCCACCAGAAACAGGTTTTCCTCCAAAAGCTTCGCCACATGCTCCAGAAGTTTCATGGAAGAAACGCCCTTGTAGGCGGGATCACTGTCCGGGAAATGCTTCCCGATATCCCCAAGCGCCGCAGCGCCCAGAAGCGCATCCATCACGGCGTGAAGCAGCACATCCGCGTCAGAATGGCCGAGAAGCCCCCTCTCGTAAGGAATCTCCACACCGCCGATGATACACTTTCTGTCTTCCGTCAATCTGTGTACGTCGTATCCCATCCCGATTCTCATAGCCTGTCTCCTCCCTTTCCCTTGCAAAAGCGCCTCGAACTGTCATCGCGCTTACAGGGTCATGAGCCGGTCAAGCAGCCGGTCCGCCACTTCCTCCTTGGAAAGGAGCGGAAGTTCCTCCGTCCCCTGTTTCGTAAGCAAAGTCACCACGTTGGTATCCGTGCCAAAGCCCGCGCCTTCCTGCTTCAAATTGTTCGCCACAATCATATCAATCTTCTTTTTCTCAAGCTTTGCCCGGGAATTTTCCAGCAGATGCTCCGTCTCCATAGAAAAGCCGCACAGAATCTGTCCTTCCCGCCGGTGTGCCCCGAGCCACGCGAGGATATCCTCCGTCCGTTCCAGTTCCACGGATAGCTCGCCGTCCTTTTTCTTGAGTTTTTCATCCGCCGCCGCGCGGGGCCTGTAATCCGCCACCGCCGCCGCCTTGACAATGATGTCCTGCTCCGGCGCAGCTTCCTTTACCGCCTGTGCCATATCCGCCGCTGAGACGACAGGTACGACACGCACTCCGGCGGGCGGCGCAAGCGCCGTCTTCCCCGATACAAGTGTCACATCCGCTCCGCGGCGCATGGCCGCCACCGCGATGGCATACCCCATCTTCCCGGTGGAATGATTGCTGATATACCGCACCGGGTCAAGTTTTTCCTGAGTGGGTCCCGCCGTGACCAGCACTTTTTTCCCGGCGAGATCCTTGGGCGTGAGCGCCCGCACCACCGCTTCATACAGAACCTCCGGCTCCGGCATCTTGCCTTCCCCGGTATCCCCGCAGGCCAGATAACCGCTCGCCGGTGTAATCACTTCCATTCCGTAGCGCGAAAGCTGTTTTATATTATCCTGCACAATCGGATTCTGATACATTCTGGTGTTCATGGCCGGCGCAAAAATTTTCGGACATTTACAGGCAAGGAGCGTAGTCGTCAGCATATCGTCCGCAATCCCGTGCGCCGCCTTGGCGATCACGTTGGCGGAAGCGGGCGCCACCAGAAAGACGTCAGTCTGCTTCGCCAGCGATACATGCTCCACCTGAAACTCAAAATTCCGGTCAAAAGTGTCCACCAGACACCTGTTGCCCGTCAAGGACTCAAAGGTAATTGGATTGATGAAATTGGTGGCGTTTCGCGTCATAACCACCGTCACGTCCGCCTGCTTCTTCACAAGCATACTGGCCAGGGATGCGATCTTGTAGGCCGCAATGCTGCCCGTCACACCAAGGACAATATGTTTTCCTTTAAATAACATATGCTATTCTCCTCAGAGAATGCCCGCATTCTGGCATTCTCAAATACTTTTCGCGTTAGTCTATATTTTTGTGATAAATCAGCCCAAGCCCCTTCAGGGTAAGCTCATTGTCGCAGATGATTTCTCTCTTACAGTAAGGCACAATGCTCCCCGCAAGACCGCCCGTGGCCACCACCGGCGCCTCGTACCCGAGCTCGTCATAAATGCGCTCGATCATGCCATCCAGACATGCCGCCTGTCCCATCACAATACCGCTCTTCATACAGTCTATGGTATTCCTGCCGATCACTTTCTTCGGCGGCTCCAGGCTGATGCGCGGGAGCTGGGAAGTGCGGTTTACCAGCGAATCCAGCGAAACCTTCACCCCCGGCAGAATCATGCCTCCGATATAGTTTTTATTATTGTCCACCACGCTGATGGTGGTGGCCGTTCCCATGTCAATCATGATAATCGGCGCGCCATAATACTGCAGTCCGGCCACCGCATTGACCACCAGATCCGAGCCAAGCTGCGCCGGATTATCCATCAGGATGTTTAAGCCTGTTTTGAGCCCCGGCCCCACCAGCAGGGGCGTCCTGTGAAACAGTTTCTCAAGAGCCGCCTTTACAATATTGTTGAGAGGCGGCACAACGGAGGAGATAATGCTCCCGGTGATGTCATCCACACCGATGTGGTACAGATCAAATAACGCCCGAAATTCCACCACGTACTCCAGCTCCGTGTTAGCCTGATTGGTGGACACGCGCTCCACGAAGCACACTTTTTCCTTGTCCATACAACCGATGACAATATTCGTATTGCCGATATCCACTGCTAAAATCATGCTGCATCCTCCGTTTTCTGCCCCTTCCCACTATACAGAGGCTTCACTCTGGCAAGAGCCAGCCCTACACCTGTAACAATAACAGCCGCTACCACAGCCTCGACCACGCCGTTGAAGGCCACCACGCCCATGATAATGTCCAGCACGGCATCGCCCGCCACGCCCAAAGCTTCCGCGTAAGCGTCCCTGTACAGAATATAAATGCCGCTCATGACAAAAAGCGTGTTGGTAAACGCGCCCGCAAGCCCCGCGTAGGAGAGTGCGATATTGGCTGACTCCTTCTTCATACCCCCTACGGTCAGGGCCGCCATAAGCGCTGCGCCCACAACCAGGCCGATGACCGTACAGACCACTGCGTTCAGGGCCTCCGGGAATAAGCGCATCAGGAACGCCCTGACGGAGGCAAATAATATAACAGACGCTATCAAATCAACGATAACCTTACCTGCCCGGTTCTCGCCTTTCACGATCCTGCGGATCAGAAGCCAGACAAAGTAAGGCGCCACGCCCACTAAAATTCTCGGCACAAAACAGATGTACAGGCTCTTAAAGATACCTGACACCCCTGCCATCCTATAGGCTAAGACCGGCGAAAACACGAACGCCGAGGCCGTAACCGCATTAACTGTGTTGTTGATTAAGCTGGTGAGTCCGAATACGAATCCTAAAAATGCGCCTTTCTTCGGTCCGAGAAATAGCGCTCCCAGGATCACGGGGATGTGAATGATTGTCGCGTTGATGACTACAAGCGGGATATATCCCAGCGGTGTAAATGCCATAATCACGATTATGGCAGTGAACAGTGCCGTCAGCACCAGTTCGTAGGTCTTTTCGTTTTTCACGGTACAATTCCTCCTGTTATTATTCTCATGCGAGATACAATACGGTCGTATCATACCACACTGCCGTTTTTTTGACAATACCGTTTTTAAAAACGCATGTTATGTATCAAAAAAAGGACAGCAAAAAACAGGAGATGATTTCATCGTCGCCACGCCCTCGCTCCTCGTAAAATCATCTCCTGTCTCAGTTTAATAATTTTCGGGCTTCACCTGGAAGTAAGACTGCGGGTGTTTGCACACAGGGCAAATCTCCGGCGCCTTTTTCCCGATCACGATATGGCCGCAGTTTAAGCACTGCCATACGCAGTCGCCGTCCTTGGAGAACACAACGCTGTCCTCAATATTTTTAAGAAGCTTGCGGTACCTCTCCTCGTGCTCCTTCTCAATCTTTGCCACGCCCTCAAAGAGCATTGCGATCTCCTCAAACCCTTCCCTGCGCGCTTCCTCGGCAAAACCGGCGTACATATCTGTCCACTCGTAGTTCTCGCCCTCCGCGGCATCCCTCAGGTTTTCCTGTGTCCCCGGAATCGCTCCGCCATGCAGATATTTAAACCAGATCTTCGCGTGTTCCTTCTCGTTGGCAGCCGTCTCCTCAAAAATATTGGCCATCTGCACGTAGCCGTCCTTCTTCGCCTTGGACGCGTAATAAGTATACTTCGTGTAAGCCTGGGATTCCCCCGCAAACGCCGCCAGCAGATTTTTCTCCGTCTTTGATCCTTTTAAATCCATAATAGCCTCCTTCTTGCCGTCCCCGCGTGTCGGACGATATCCGTCCTGTGAACGGCTCTGTTCATTAATGTTTCCATTTTACACCAAATCTTTCGGAATGTCTCCTAAAACTTTTTCAAAAACATACGTTATGTTTTCAGACAGTCTGCCCGGCATTTTTTTAACAAAAGAACCGATATTCTGTTGTCAATCATCCTACATTGGTTTAGTATAGTATTCAGACAAAAAGAACTGCAGCGCCATGCTGCAAACCCCAAAAGGAAAGGAACACTATGAAACCCATCAAAGAAGGAAAAGTACGTGAAATTTATGACAACGGCGACACCCTTATTATGGTCGCTACGGACCGCATCAGTTGTTTTGACGTGATCCTGAAAAATCAGGTAACCAAAAAAGGAACCGTTCTGACTCAGATGTCAAAATTTTGGTTCGACATGACGAGGGATATCCTGCCCAACCACATGATTTCCGTAGATGTGAATGACATGCCCGAATTTTTCAGGCAGGAGAAGTTTGACGGCAACAGCATGCTCTGTCAGAAGCTAAATATGCTCCCCATTGAATGCATTGTCAGAGGCTATATCACCGGCAGCGGCTGGGCAAGTTACCAGAAGGACGGCACCGTATGCGGCATCCGCCTGCCCGAGGGACTTAAGGAGTCGGACAAGCTGCCCGAACCGATCTACACCCCCTCCACCAAGGCGGAAATCGGCGATCACGACGAAAATATTTCCTACGGGCAGAGTGTGGACTATCTGGAAAAGCGTTTCCCCGGTAAGGGAGAAGAATACGCCGCCAAACTGCGCGACTACACCATCGCCCTCTATAAGAAATGTGCCGAATATGCCCTGACCCGCGGCATCATCATCGCTGACACGAAATTTGAGTTCGGACTGGACGAAAACGGCAATATCGTTCTCGGTGACGAAATGCTCACCCCCGACAGTTCCCGTTTCTGGCCCGCCGAAGGGTACGAGCCGGGACACAGCCAGCCCTCCTTCGACAAGCAGTTCGCCAGGGACTGGCTGAAAGCCAACGAGGAACACGACTGGACGCTGCCCGAGGATATCGTACAGAAAACCATTGACAAGTATCTGCAGGGGTACGAACTTCTGACCGGGAAAAAACTTTAAAAAAACGGCAGCCGCTTCCACAACGGCTGCTATTTTTATCTCCTCCGAAGCTTTTCCGCAATATACATACCCCTGTACCTGACTGGCACATGCTCCCGCTCTACCAGCTCCGGGTAATGACGCCTCAACGTATAGGCGTTCGGCAGCCAGCGGGAAATCTTTCTTTTCATGGACAAAACGGCCTTTTCCGTTTTCATCCGCGTTTTGACCAGTGTGGTCACTTTTAGGGTATCCCCATGAAAAAGCTGTCTTTCCAGCGCTTCCGGCAGTCTCTGTTCCTCCGGCGGCAGAATCTCCAGCTCGGAGATCCCCCAGACGGCGCCCTCCCACGCCTCGATCCGAAACGTCATCTCCCGCACCCCGGCCCGGGGTGCGAAAACACAGAGATTTCTTTTCCCGTCCGGCCTGATTTCCATTCTGACAGGCTCTTCGTCCGCGTCGAAGAAAACCGCCGCTTTCAGGCTGCCCGCCCCGCCGCCGGGCGCGTAAGCCGCGATCCTGCCCACAGTCTGCGGCGTCTCAAACCGAATCCGCAGCTGTCGCTGCACATCCCCCTCTTCCGGCTTCCAGCCGCATTCCTTAAGGCCGGGCTCCTTCCGGGTCACATCCTCACAGTCAAACAGCTTAAAATCCCGGAGATATTCCGGATTCCCGGAGGAAGCGGACATCGAAGCCCCGTACAAAAGGCTGTCCGTACTTCTGCTAAAAAAAACCTCGTCGATATTGATGATCTCATCGGCCTTCTGCCATGCCTCCTGGGTCCGGTGGCAGCGGATGGCCCGAAAGAGAAAATTCCGCGAAAGACAGGGCCGTGCACAGTCCTCCGGCATGGCAAAGCGCAGCTCCTCCTCCGATGTATAGGGCGTCCCCGTAAGTCCTGCAAGCACGGTCTCCCGCCTCGGCAGCTCGAAAAAATCCGCCTTTCCCTTCCACACGCCGTCGTAGGCAAAGCGCTTTAACACAAGCGGGCGGTAAGAGGCGTCCTCCCTGAAAAGCTCTCCCAGACACTCCTCCGTAAGCAGGGATGCCGCCCTGTGGTCGGCATGTTTGTCAAAATCCACCACAAGCAGAAGATCAGCCCGCACCCGGGTAAGCACATCCTTCAAATCCTTCTTAAAATCCGCCCTCCGATACATACTGTGCCTGCCGGATCTTGTATAGCGGTAATCCTCATGTCTCTCCAAACCATATGTTTCTGTCCTCCCCGCCATCGAGACAAGCGGCTCCTCCCCCTCCTGATGGTAGAGGTGCACCCCGCCACGCCAGCCATCCCCATAGCCCAGAAAGAAAACATGGCTTTCTTCTATTCCATAAAGCCCTGTCAGCACATGCAGGGACTCCCGCAGGCGCACCCCGGCCTCATGCGGGTAAAAATCGCCGTTCGTCGTGTAAACCACATAGGCCTCATACCCTGCGCCGTTCACAAGTGTTCTCAAAAAACCCCCGCCCACGAACAGTTCATCGTCCTGATGCGGCACAACAAGCAAAACCCTTTTTTCCAACCTACCCCTCCTGTCATGGCAGCCTGCTTCCGATTCCCTGCCATACCGTTTCTTCCAAATCCCGTCTGCGCATCGCACCGACCGCTCACACAATTACAGTATAGCATATATTTCCCCGTCTGCCTTATTTCCTGCCGCGAAAAATTTGTGTTGACATTCTGATATCATTTTGATATCATTCAAGCATCAAAAATAACCAATATCCAAAAAGAAACAAAAACGACAGAAAAAGAAAGGACACAGTTATGGAAGAAAAAGTATTAAACAAAAGCAAAAACGGCATGGCAATGCTCATTTTGACATTGCTGCTCTATGCGGCGGCCATCGCCGCAACCATTATCGGCGGTATTACAGGGGTCAGCGAGGACGGCCCGCAAAGTCCCGCCGGAATCGCACTCTTTGTCATCGGCCTCATCGTCCTTTTCTCCGGCTGGATCCTGCTCTGCGGCCTTACGGTTTTAAGACCGCAGGAAGCCGTGGTGCTGACCCTGTTCGGCAAGTACATCGGCTCATTAAAGGAGGAGGGCTTCTACTGGATGAACCCTTTCTGCAGCGCGCTCAATCCCGCTGCGAAGACCAGGTTAAAGCAGAGCGGCGATGTGGACGGCGCATCGGACGGCAGCCGCCTCAATACGCCCACGGGCAGTCAGTACACTCAGGAAAGCACCGGCAGCAAAAAGATTTCCTTAAAGATTATGACTCTGAGCAACAGCCGCCAGAAGATCAATGACTGTCTGGGCAATCCCATTGAGATCGCCATCGCCGTGATGTGGCGGGTGACGGATACCGCAAAAGCCGTATTTAACGTGGATAACTACAAGGAATATCTGTCCCTCCAGTGCGACAGCGCACTCCGCAATATCGTGCGGCTCTACCCCTACGATGTGGCGGAAAATGTGGACACCACGGGAGACGGTCTCGCGGATGAAGGGTCGCTGCGCGGCTCCAGCGAAGTGGTCGCACAGAGAATCCGTGAAGAGATTCAGAACAAGGTGGAGCAGGCCGGCCTGGAGATCGTCGAGGCGCGGATCACTTATCTTGCCTACGCTCCCGAAATAGCCGCCGTTATGCTGCAGAGACAGCAGGCATCGGCAATCATCGATGCCCGCAAGATGATCGTAGACGGCGCGGTAGGCATGGTGGAGATGGCTCTTGACCGTCTTTCCGAGAGAGAAGTAGTTACACTGGATGAAGAGAGGAAGGCAGCTATGGTATCCAATCTTCTGGTGGTACTGTGCGGCAATCGGGACGCCCAGCCCATTGTCAACTCCGGAAGCCTCTACTAGATGGCGGATAACAGCAAGAAACAGGTGCCGCTTCGTCTGTCCTCCAAACTCTATGATGCCATCGCAGCCTGGGCAGAGGATGATTTCCGATCTGTGAATGGCCAGATAGAGTATCTGCTGACAGAATGTGTGCGCCAGAGAAAGAAAAACGGGGCGTCCGTTCCCCATGAACTGGACGTCCCACCTGAACTTGATATTTAATTACTGCACTACCCCGTCGCCGCCGCGTGTCCAGACGACATTATCCCGGATCATCTGATCGATATCCATACCGATAATCTCCGAGGCACGCGCCTTGGCGGCGCCTTCACCTGCCGTTCCAAGCTGCTTATAAATATCGTAAGCCGGCTTGTGGCTGCCGTCTAAATTCGTGATACCCAGATTCAGCTTGCTCTCCATCTCATGTGCATCGTCCTTCAGTCTAAAAAGCATAAACGCATCCACATCCGGGAGAGTCGCCGCTTTCAGGTACCCGTATGCTACCGACGCCTCCTGGTTTTCGGTCCCGAAATAGGAGGTATAGCCGATCTCCGCCAGCGAAATGCTGCGCACCTGCCCTGCAGGATTCAAAAATTTCCCCTGATGCATATAATCAATCAGCACGTTGATATTCTGCATGGTGATATAGGGAGTGGAAACGCTCTGCTTCACCCATACAGCCGGGCCATTCCACGCATAAGGATCATAGAGCGGCGAGTTGTAGGGATGGTAGGAAAGTCCCCAGTCAATATTTCCTTCCCGGTTCATGTAATAGTTAAACTGGTCAAGATAATCCTTTGCCAGAAAGCTGCCGGGGTTGGACTTACGCCCCCACTCCTGGTCGATGGAATTGTAAACCTGCACGTTGGCATTCACGGCCTTAAGCTCATTATAGAAAATACGGAAGGCCTTCACATAGGCGCTCACATTCACGTCCAGCGAAGAAGAGTTCATGTACCACCAGGATGTTCTGGCATTGACCTCATTGCCCAGAATCCAGTTGTCGATCTGTCCGTTGCCGGTCTTCCCGCAATAGCGCTGTCCAAGGAAGGCGCTCACAGCCTTCAGGTGGTTCACACCGCCGGACTCCTCCACATTCAGGGCATAACTGGGACACTCGGCGCCAGCCGCCAACGGGTGCACCAGATCCTGGGATCCTGCAGTTCCTCCCCTGTTTAAAACAACCATAGTCACCTGTATGCCCAGATTGTTAAAGCCCTTCACCATCTGATCATAGTGGGTAATCCTGCCGTTGCTGAAATAGTAGGTCTGCCCGTTATATGCAAAAGGAATCGTCCCCGCCTCCCCGGGTGCCGCGCAGATCTCATCCAGATAAATATTGTAGACCACCTGCTGTATCCCAAGGTCCTTAAGCTCTCCGCCTGAGATCGCGGAAACCTCCGGCAGAAGTCCTTTGATTCCACGGTTCATGCGCCCTGTTGTGAAAGCCGCGTTGGCCTCCGGGTTCGTGATATAATGCTCGTCACTGACCTGGACCATCTGGCCGCCCCGCTTCACCGCCACCAGAAACTTGCGGCTCAAATTGGAGTCTGCCGTATTATAACCCAAAGGGAAAGACGCCGTCACGGAAGTCCCCGCATCGACAGTGGCCACCACCGTTCCCACCGGACCGTCCTGAAAAACCTCGTCCGCATAAATGTAATATTTGCCGTCATCGCCCGACGGAACACTTGCCGCCGTCAACGTACAGTTCACATTTCCTCCCGCAATCTGACAGAAACTGATGGAGACGGGCCGCCCCGCCGCCTGCACGTTCTTCCCGCAGACAATGACTGATACAGTCAACATAAGAAGGGCCGCAAACCCCTTCCAGCTCTTTCCGATTTTTCTTTTGCATGCTCTCATAAGATTCGCAGTCTCCTTACAGCTTAGTTTTCATAGGCATATTATTTTGCCAAGGTATCATCATAATCATTTTTCTGGAACAGCCGGAATACCCGCAAAGCCCTTTGCCAGATCCTCGTCCGTGGGAATATAATCCGACATCTCTTCGTCGTGGAACTTCCCATAAGCAACCATATCGAAGTACCCCGTGCCGGTCAGGCCGAATACAATCGTCTTCTCCTCACCCGTCTCCTTGCACCTCATCGCTTCATCAATGGCCGCCTTAATCGCGTGGGCACTCTCCGGCGCGGGCAGAATGCCTTCCACTCTCGCAAACTCCTCCGCCGCCTTAAACACTGCTGTCTGCTCCACGCTGACCGCCTCGATCAGCCCATCGTCATACAACTGCGACACAACGGAACTCATGCCATGATAACGCAAGCCGCCCGCATGGTTCGGGGCAGGCATAAAGCCGCTCCCCAGCGTATACATCTTCGCAAGCGGACATACTTTACCGGTATCGCAGAAATCATACACATACTTTCCTCTGGTCAGGCTCGGGCAGGACGCGGGTTCCACCGCAATAATCCGATAGTCCGCCTCCCCTCTTATCTTCTCGCCTACAAAAGGCGAAATCAGTCCGCCCAGGTTGGAGCCGCCGCCCGCACAGCCGATAATCATATCCGGCTTGATATCATATTTCCTAAGCGCCGCTTTCGTCTCCTCACCGATGATGGACTGGTGTAAAAGCACCTGCGACAGCACGCTGCCCAGCACATAACGGTAGCCTTCCCTCTCTCCGGCTGCCTCCACCGCCTCGGAGATTGCGCAGCCGAGACTGCCTCCCGTTCCCGGGAACTCTTCCAGAATTTTCCGTCCGACTCTGGTAGTGTCGGAGGGCGACGGTGTCACCTGCGCCCCGTAAGTACGCATCACCTCACGTCGGAAAGGTTTCTGCTCATAGGAAACCTTCACCATATAGACATGGCAGTCCAGATCAAAATAGGAACACGCCATGGAAAGCGCCGTTCCCCACTGACCGGCTCCCGTTTCCGTGGTAACGCCCTTAAGCCCCTGCTGCTTCGCATAGTAAGCCTGCGCAATCGCGGAATTCAGCTTATGGCTGCCGCTGGTGTTGTTTCCCTCAAACTTATAATAGATCTTAGCCGGCGTATCCAGCTTCTTTTCCAGACAATAGGCCCTCACAAGCGGCGACGGGCGGTACATCTTATAGAAATCAAGAATTTCCTGCGGAATGTCAATGTAAGCGTCCGTGTCGTTTAATTCCTGTCTCGCCAGCTCGTCACAGAATACCTGACTCAGCTCCTCGAAAGTAATGGGCTGCATCGTGCCGGGATTTAACAGCGGCGCAGGCTTATTCTTCATATCGGCCCGGACATTGTACCACTGTTTCGGCATCTCCTCCTCTTCCAGATAAATCTTATACGGTATCGTTTTTTCTGACATGATTCTTTCCCCTGTTTCTTTTTAATGTTTCAACCTGAATCTGCTGGTCTGCGTCTGCAGCCGGTTCACCTGCTCATACAGCTCTGCGCTGACTGCCGCTGACTCTTCGCTGTTGGCGGTATTGGTCTGCACCACACTGGAAATCTGTCCCAGCGCATCGGACACCTGTGAAATCGCCGTGGCCTCAATCTGTACCGCATCGGCAAACTCCTCAACCGCATCGTTCGACTGCGTAACCAGTGTAAGCGTCTTCTTTAAGGAAGTGGAAACCTCATCCACAATCCTGTTGCCGCGGCTCGCCGCCTGCACGGAATTTTCAATCAGTTCTTTGGTCGCCTTGGCCGCCTGATCAGACTTCGCCGCCAGATCCCGGACTTCCTTCGACACTACCGCAAAGCCCTTGCCTGCCTCGCCTGCCCTGCTGGCTTCCACAGCCGCGTTCAGCGCCAGAATATTCGTCTGGAAAGCGATATTCTCAATCGTGTCAATGATATTTTCAATCTGCTGAGAGGTCTCGCTGATATCCGTCATGGCGCTGACTAACTGCTCCATCTGCTGGCTGCTTAAGTTCACCTGATCTCCGGTAAGGCGAGCATTATCCCGCATTTCAGTGGCCATCTGCATATTTTTCTCCGCGCTTCTCGCCAGATCCTCCGTGGTAGCGGTTAACTCCTCCACCGCCGCCGCCTGATCGGTCGCGCCCTGGGCCAGCATCTGGGAACTGCCCGAGAGACTCTGCGCATGCCCAAACACCTTGTGTTCCACGGTGTTAATATTGGTCATCGCTGATGAGAGCGACGCCGTAAAGCTGTCAATAGAGTCCGAAATAGAACGGAAATCACCAATATAGGGAACCGACGCAGCCACGTCAAAATTGCCGCCCGAAAGCTGCCTCATGATATGGTTGATATCTTCTATATATTGATTGATCCGCTCAATAGAGTCCTTCAGTGTTCTGGACAGATCACCGATCTCGTCGTTTGCGTTATAGTTCAACTCCACCTTCATGCAGCCTTCCTGCAGGGGTCTGGTCTTTTCCGTGATGAGCAGAATCGGCTTTACCACACGCTTCATGATATAGAGCACCAGGCTTAACATGAAAAACAGAGTCAGCAAAAGGCCAACACCCGTGACAACGTGCATGGTGGACACCGTTTTCTTCATATTCGCCTCGCTGATCTCATTAAGCTCCGTTCCACGCTCCACAACCTGGTCCAGAAGCCCCACCAGAACGCTGAGGTTACTCATAATGGTTTCCTGATAGTAGCTTTGCGCCTGCTCCGGATCCGTCTTATACAGCTCCAGCACATAAATGGCTGACTCATGCAGCTCCTTATGAAGCGGCTCAAGCTGGCTGCGCAGATTAAGGATTTCCCTGTCTTGTGTCCCTGCATCTCCGTAAAGCCACTGTCCCAGCACACAGCCCGTCGGGTCTGTGCTACCTGTAAACTCCGTACCGCTGTACAGCGCATTGCTCAAATTGGAAGACCACTTGTAATGAGCCGCCTCCGCCTTCTGCGCCCTCTGCAGGAGGGCGTTCACCGCAGCATTGTCCGCTTCCGAGGCCTCAATACTGTAAATGTTTTTGGTGGTCAGCAAACTAAAGAGCAATACCGCCAATAAGGCTGCCGCCACACGGGTTCCAGCCATGATCTTAATACTTTTCCGCATCCTCGTTCTCCTTTGCTCTCTGATTGGGTTATGTAGGACAAATATCCGCACTTTCCGTTTAGAAAAAAAGCCAGCCTTCTTTTATGGTAACATAGCCGTATTGAGGTTATCCTGCCATAAAGCAAAGCCGGAATTATATGAGTAAATTGTAGCATAATCACCGTTTTATTGCAATCACTTAAAACAAATCCGTGTGCCACTTTCCAGCAGATAAAACCTCCTCCGAGGTTCCATTCCCCCTCTGTTCAAATCCTCCGACGCACGCCGCCACCGCCCCGCACGTCCGCTCAATCAGCTCGTCAGTGTGGGCGTCCGACACAAACATGGCTTCAAACTGGGACGGCGCCACATAAATGCCCCTCTGTAGCATCCCGTTAAAATAATCCGCGAAAGCCTTCCTGTCACATCGGCACGCGTCCCCATAATTTTCCACTTTCCGATCACGTTTTCTCCCCTCCTGCCGTCCCAGTTCGAAAACATCTTTCTCCCGGACAGAGTCGTTCCAGCCGGGGACAAAAAATGCCGAGAGCAGCGAACCGGCCCGGTTCACCGTCAGACCAGCTTTGCAGAAAGCCTCTTCCAGCTTCTGCGCCCGTCTGTCGATCCTCTCATAAATTCCCGTATCCTCCATCAGAATTTTCAGCGTTGCTATACCGGCCGCCACCGCGACGGGATTCCCCGACAAGGTTCCCGCCTGATAAACCTTTCCAAGCGGTGCGACGCATGACATGATATCCCGCCTGCCGCCATAAGCCGCCAAAGGCATACCGCCGCCCACAATCTTACCGAAAGTGTACAGATCGGCGTGTACTCCCGTGTACTGGGATGCGCCGCCCAGTCCCAGCCGGAAGCCAGTAATCACCTCATCGAAAAGCAGAAGGGCACCATATTCTCTCGTAATACGCCTCAAAAATTCCAAGAATCCCTCTTTCGGAGGCACCACGCCCATATTGGCGGCCACCGGCTCCACCACAACTGCCGCCACTTGACCGTGATTTTCCTCCATCAGAGCGCGCACGGATTCCTCATCGTTGTAGACTGCCGTCAAAGTGTCCGCCGCATACCCCGCCGGTACGCCCGCGCTGTCCGGCACAGACTGGGTCATAAGGCCGGAACCTGCCTTCACCAGCAGACCGTCGGAATGGCCGTGGTAATTTCCTGCAAACTTGATTATCTTATCCCTGCCCGTATACCCTCTGGCCACGCGCACGGCACTCATCACCGCCTCCGTCCCGGAACTGACTAACCGCACCATCTCTACATCCGGCACGCAGGCGCCTATCAGCTCCGCAAGCTCCACTTCTCCCGCCGTGGGCGCGCCAAACGTAAGGCCGTCCGCGCAGGCTCTCTGCACAGCCTCCACCACCTGCGGATGGGCATGTCCCAGAATCCCGGGACCCCAGGAACAGACATAATCCAGATACCGGTTGCCGTCCGCATCAAAGAGCCACGGTCCCTGCGCCCTCTCTACAAAGAAGGGATGCCTGCCCACCGCGCCGAATGCCCGCACCGGGGAATTGACCCCGCCGGGAATCAACCCCTGTGCCCTCTCATAAAGTTGTTCAGATCTGTCCCATTTCATAATTTACCCCTCTTTAATCCACTTTGCTGCATCCAGCGCGTGATAGGTAATGATAATCTTTGCGCCCGCCCGCTTCATGGCCGTAAGATTCTCCATCACAATCCGTCTCTCGTCAATCCATCCATTTGCGGCAGCCGCTTTGACCATAGCATACTCTCCGCTCACATTGTACACCGCAAGAGGCATGTCAAAGGTAAGCGCCGCCTCCTTCAACACGTCCAGATAGGCGAGGGCCGGTTTGACCATCACAATGTCCGCCCCCTCTTCTATATCCGCCCGGATTTCCCGCAGTGCCTCCTGTCCGTTGGCACAGTCCATCTGATAGCTCTTACGGTCCCCGAACCCCGGCGCCGACTGCGCCGCATCCCGGAACGGCCCGTAATAAGCCGAGGCAAATTTCGCGCTGTAAGCCATAATCGGCGTCTGGGTAAACCCGGCCTGATCGAGCCCCTCCCGTATGGCTGCCACCCGGCCGTCCATCATATCCGAAGGAGCCACCATATCCGCCCCGGCTTCCACAAGACTCACCGCCATCTTCACCAGATAAGGCAGCGTCTCGTCGTTTAAGATTTCCTCCCCGTGCACCATCCCGCAATGCCCGTGGGACGTGTATTCACAAAGGCACACATCCACCACAACATAGATTTCCGGGTACTTTTCCCGGATGTGACGGACCGCCCTCTGGGTGATGCCATCCTCTGCATAGGCCTGACTCCCCTGCGGATCCTTGCTGGCAGGAATGCCAAAAAGCATCACGCCCCCGATGTCTGCCTCCTTTACCTGTTCTAAAATCTCATCCATGCAGTCAATGGAGTACTGGTAGATGCCCGGCATGGAATCCACCGGATGCTTCCTGTTTTCCCCTTCTGCCACAAAAATCGGATAGATAAAATCCTTCGGATGAAGTCTTGTCTCCTGCATCACGGAACGGATTCTCTCATCCCTTCTCAATCTTCTGAATCGGTGCATGATTTATCTTCCCCTTTCTTTTTCATCGTTCGGTCTTCTGGAAATATCCCCTGTATCCGGGATTTTCCGGCGCGGGAAAAGTCCGCACAGACACTCTGCAATGGCGTCCACACTGGATTCCTCCGCAATCAGAGGCGGCTTTGCCCCAAACTTACACACTTCTTTGGCACACCGTTCCCCGATGCAGACAAAACGGCTCCTTGCGTTCTGTAGGCCGCTCTTTTCCAATCCCTCAAAATAGGCTCGCGCGCCCATAGCGGAACCAAAGACAATATAGTCCGGCTCTTTTGCGATCACCGCATCCCGTTTGTCCTCCTGCACACTCAGCTCATAGAGGGGATACTCTGTATAAGGAATCCCCCGTTCCTGAAATGTAGACGGCAGGATATCGCTCCCCTGTCTGGCACGCAGAGAAATTGCGGAACATGACGTCCGCATTTCGTCCGGCCGTTCCTGCACTATGACATCTGAGAGTCCCTGCGCCAGATGCGGAGAATCATAATCCTCCGGCATATAGTCCGCGTAGATCCCGGCCTCCTGCAGCGCGGACGCCGTCCCCGGGCCGATCACCGCGATCTTCTTATCATGCAGCGTCCTCAGATCCCGCCGCTCCCGCCGCATCTTTTCCAGAAAAACCTGCACCCCGTTGGGACTGGTGAAGACAAGCCAGCCATAATCCGCGAAATCCGGCAGGGCACTTTCCGTGGGCACAATCTCCATAAAGCTCATATCACACAAATCCGCGCCTTTTTCCCGAAGTACGCAGGACAATCTTTGCGCAAAGTGCGCTGTCCCGGTCACGCCCACGCTGATTCCCGAGAGGGGCAGCGTCTCCCGCTCTTTCTCCCCCGCCGTCAACTCCAGTTTCGCCACCACGCCTACCACGATCACCGCCGGGGAGGTAATCCCCTGTTTCGCCGCTCTGGCGGGGAGTTCAAGCAGCGGTGATCTTACAACTCTCTGCCGCCCGGTCGTTCCTTCCATAATAATGGCGCAGGGCGTATTCCGGTCCTTTCCGGCCGCAAGCAGACCGGTCACAATCTCCGCCAGATGATGCATCCCCATCAGGATCACCAGCGTGCCGGTAAGCTGTGCCAGTGTCTGAAAATCCAGTCTCAGCTCCGCATGTCCGCCTGTTCCCGCCGCCGTCCCCGTCACCACCGTGACGCTGTCAGAAAGCCCCCTGTGGGTCACCGGAATCCCTGCCGCCGCCGGAGCCGCTATGGCCGACGTGATACCGGGAATCTCCTCACAGCGGATGCCCGCCTCGCGCACCGCCATAAACTCTTCCCCGCCCCTGCCGAACACGTAAGGATCCCCGCCCTTTAACCGCACCACCGTTTTCCCCTCCCGCGCCTTTTCCACCAGAAGGGCATTGATTTCGTCCTGCTTCCTGCTGTGACAGCCATACCGTTTTCCCACATATATTTTTTCACACGCCGGCTTCGTCCACTGTAACAGTTCGTCAGCCAAAAGGCTGTCATAAACCACCGTGTCGCAGCTCTGCAGAGCCTTTAATGCTTTTAACGTCACAAGGCCGGCATCGCCGCAGCCGCCTCCCACCAGATATACTTTCCCCTCTCTCACATCCGCTGTTCTCCTTTACTCCGCATCATGTCTGCCGATCTATTTGCCGTTTTTAAAGTCCGCACTATAGGTTGTTCTCTTCTTCCGGCCGTTTAACTGTCTTCACAGTCATACAGCCCATCTACGCCGCACGCACTTATTTATCCCGTCCCTTTACTGTGCGCGCCGCCTCCCGTGCCAACCGCCTGCCTTCCTCCGTGCTGACTACTCCGGTCATTCTAACTCGGCAATCCGCGTACATCACATCCAGAAGAAGTCTGTCCCGCGCAGTCCGTTCCCGCCTGCACCACGCTGCCGCTGCCTCGCTGCAGTCCGCCGATAGCTGTGCCAGCGTCTCCCGCTCCACCTCGAAACAGAGCGCCGTCTCCCCGTCCGTAATTTTCTCACAGATTTTGACCGCCTCAGTCTCTTCCACAGCCTCCACCGCAATAATACCCTGACAGGCCGCCGGCAAAAACAGTTCCGGGGACAGGGGATAAAAATCAAAGGCGTTTTCCCACTCCGGGCTGCTGTCCAGACGGTCCAGCCCTGCCTTCGCCAAAATAATGCCGTCGTAACCGCCCTCCTGCAGTTTGCGCAATCTCGTGTCCACATTGCCGCGGATTTCCCGGCAGACTACATTTTCCCAAACTTTTCCCGCAAGAACCTGCCGCCGCCTGCTGCCGGTCCCGACGCAAAACTGCCCGGAAAAACCTGAAGAACCGCAGCCGCCCCGCCTTAATATCGGCGTCCTGCCCCCTTTCGGCACCACCAGCACATCCCGCACGTCGGCTCTTGGCAGAACCGCCGCGATCGTCAGCCCCTCCGCCAGTGTCATGGGCAGATCCTTCGCCGAGTGCACCGCCAAATCAATCTCCCCGGAGAGCAGCGCCTGCTCCAGCTCCGACGCAAAAATTCCCTTATCTCCGATTTCCGAAAGCGGCCTGTCCTGTATCCGATCCCCTCTGGTGCGCAAAATGACAAGCTCTGTCTCAGTCCCGCCGCATGTCTGCGATAACGTTTCCTGCACAAGTGCCGCCTGTTTTAAAGCCAGCCTGCTTCCTCTTGTCCCAATCCTGATTTTATCCATATTTCTGGCTGCCCTTTCTCCGCTCCCGTCTATAGCAAGTCAAATCTGCCTGTTCCCATCCGCACTTGGCGGCTGCCACATGTCCCGATGCTCACACCCGTTCCCTATTGCACTTCATGCCGTCCCCATGTATTGACCAAGCGAGTCAGTCCTTCTAACGAGACCGCTCCCTCTCTTTCCATACAGTAGGAAAAGAGCTTCTCAAACAGCTTCTTTCTTTCGCTCTCCTCCACTTCCGCCGCCATCACGGCGGGTCGTATTTGACCTAATAAGTCAATTATGTTTCCAATTCCTTCCGGCAGCATCCCTTCGATCTCCCGCCTCACCCACGATGACGTAAACGGGCTTTTTCCGTCCGTGGAAATCCCGACGGTGAGAGGTCCGTCCTTGACAAGCGCCGGAAAGAAAAAGGTGCATTTTTCCCTGTCATCCGCCACATTGACGGGAATACGCCGCTCTCTGCAGTAATCCGCAATCCGCCCGTTAAGTGCCTCGTCGTCCGTAGCCGCAACCACAAAATCGGCACCGTGCAGATCTTCTATCTGAAATTCACGCTCCTTAAAATGAAGGGAGGCCGCCGCGTCCTCCTGCAGCAGCTCTCCCTGTATCCTCACGCAAGCCTCTATGTCCGGCGCAACCACCGTCAATTCCGGCCCGAACAGAAGCAGCTTTTCCACTTTTCTTGCAGCCACCGTTCCGCCGCCCACAATCACACCGCGTCTTCCCTCCAGTTCCACGAAAAACGGAAAATATCCCATGCAAACGCTCCTTTTTATATGACCGAATCGGTCAAAACCTTCATCACTGCCTCGAAAGAACCGCTGTCCAGCCCGTCTCTCAGCAGATAAAGCAGTTTCTCCGCCGAGCAGTCCGCATACCGCTCTTTCCAGCTCGTATCCCTCTCGGTAAACCGATGGAAGGCAAGCACCTTGCAGAGCCTTTCCAGCTCCTCCGCCAAAATCTCTTCCGCATCCGCAAACGCCTGCCGTTTCAGCCTGTTATTCTCCTGTGCCAGCCTTTTGATATCGTCGAGGGTCACAAGACGGCAGCGCGCCAGCTTACCGATCTCCACATCCAGGTCCGGCGGCATGGAGATATCAAGAAAGAGCCGTTCCTTCTGCGTCCGTATGGCCTCCCTGACCCGCCCCGCCGTCAGCGTATAGTGCGGGCTGGTGGTTGCCGATATAACGGCGTCCACCTCATCCAAAGCCGTATAGCGGTTCTGATAGTCCACATGCTCCACCTGTTCGCCGCCGCTTTGACAGATGCCGTTGTGCGACCGCACCGTGGCTATGACATGGACATTTTTCTGGCTTAACAGGTTCTTCAGGATAATACCGCCCATCTGCCCGCTGCTGCCCATCAGAAGCACTGTCTTACGCGGCATCTGCAGGTGAGCCACCTCGCTTGCCGCCAGTGTGGCCACGGAGACTGCCGTTTTTGAGAGCATCGTCTCCGTTTTCACCCGCTTGGCGCACGCAATCGCCGCCTGAAAAACGCTGTTCAGCTCATATCCCGTATGCCCGGTCTCCTTGGCGATCATATAAGCGTCCCGCGTCTGCCCGAGGATTTCGTCCTCCCCGATCACCATAGACTCCATGCCGCAGACCACGCGGAACAGATGGTGCAGCGCTTTTTGTCCCTGATATCTTCTGGCAAGATTTCTGATTTGCTCGGCATCGCTTCCCGAGACCTCCGAGAGTGTCTCTTCCAATTCCCGGAAGCGGTTCTCCTCCCCCTGCACATAGACTTCCGTGCGGTTGCAGGTGGACAGCAGCACGCACTGTTCCACCCCTGTAACCGTCCGAAGCTTCTTCAGGAAATCTCCCGTTTTCTCTTTCGGAATGTAAAACTTCTCCCGCTCTCCCGACGACGCCGTCTTATGACTGATACTGATACACTCCATCTTTTCTAACCTGTCTCATGATTTTTTAAGTCATGTTTTTAGCATGTAGCTCCGCCCTTTAGATGCATCTTCGCCCCGAGAATCTGTTCCTTTCTCGCAAGCAGATCATCCGCCATAAGCTGCGCCTGCACGTTCTCAAATCCCAGCCTGTTTATAGTATCCGCAAAACGCTCGCCCGTATTTCCCTGTTCGCGGAACAGCAGAATGGCCTTTTCCAGAACGGAGAGCACTTCCTCCTCATCCATGAATATCTTATCCAGCTTCTGTCCGTGGGCCACTCTCTTGCCCCAGCGTCCGCCGATATAGATGCGGTAACCGTACTCGCTCTCCTCCGATGCCTTAAACGGACATTTGCCCACACAGCGGCCGCAATTATTGCACTTGTCGGGATCAATCAAAAGCTTCCCGTCCACTACCTGCGACGCTCCCACCGGGCACGCAAGCGAAACCTGACATATCTTGCAGCCGCGGCATTTCTCCAGGTCAATCGCCGGCACTCTCTGACCCACGATGCCGAAATCGTTCAGATCCGGCTTCACACAGTTGTTCGGGCAGCCGCCCACCGCAATCTTAAACTTGTGTGGCAGTTTCACGGACGCGTAGCCGTGGAAGAACCGCTCGTGTATCTTGTCGGACAGCGCGTAGGAATCTAACAGGCCATACTGACAGGTCGTTCCCTTACATGCCACCACCGGGCGCACCTTGGAGCCGGTGCCGCCAGTCTCTAAGCCCTCTTCCGCCAGAAATGCCCGCACATCCTCAATCTTGTCAAAGGGCACTCCCACAATCTCCATAGTCAGACGCGTCGTCATCACCACGTCGCCGCTGCCAAACCGTTCCGCCGCCTCCGCGATTTTCTTGTGCTCCGCCGTGGTAATCTTTCCATTTCTGGTGATCACACGGACGTTAAAGTTGTCTGTTCCCTTGTTGTGCAGACAGCCCAGCGCCTTCACGCGGGTGATCTCCTCCGCGGGCACCGTCACCACGCCCGGCTTGCCCGCCACTTTCACCACGTTGAAGAAGGAAGACCCTTCCAGCACCTTCGTGTTCGTATAGCCGTAGCGTTTCAGCCTGTTCTGTAAGAGATATGCCCTCTTGCCCTTGGCGCAGACAAGCAGCAGTTTTTCATCCTTGGAAAGTCCCGGAACCTCGCCTTTTACCTTGAGAAGATCCACGTAAGTCGCGCCCGCAATCGTAGGTCCTGCCGGGTTCACGTCGATGATGCGGTACCCTTCCGCCGCGCCTGCCAGATATTCCGCAGGCGTAAAGCTGTCCATGTCCCCGGTTATTTTATTTAACAACATATGTACCGCCTGCACAAACGGATGAATCGCCGTGGAGAAAGGAGGCGCATAGGCTAAGTCCAGACATGTCATCTGCTCTAATGTTGCCCCGAAAGTCACAGCCATCACACCGATATCCGTCACCTTATCCACCGCGCCTGGTCCCAGTACCTGAACGCCCAGCAGCTTGTGCGTCGCTGCGTCCGCCACCAGCTTGATCGCGAACCATGCGCTGTCGGGATAGTAGTGGGCCTTATCGTCCGTCACAGCCAGCACACAGATCGGCTCGTAGCCCGCCGCCTTCGCCTGTTCCTCAGACAGCCCGGTCCTGCCGCCCGACAGCCCCGGAAGCTTGACCACGCCGGTTCCCAGAACGCCCGGATATGCCACGTCCCGGCCGCCCAGGGAAAGCGCCAGCGTCCGTCCCTCCATGTTGGCAGAAGACCCCATGGGCGACCACTGCCTTTCCCCGGTGAGACGGTTCTTCACCATCGCGCAGTCTCCAGCCGCGTAGACATCCGTCACATTGGTGGCCATCTTATCGTCCACCAGAATCGTTCCTTTAAACATTTCAATCCCGGTATCCTGCAAAAAGCCCGTGTTCGGACGGATACCGATGGAGAGAATCACCACGTCCGCGGGAAGCAGTCCCTTGTCCGTCTGCACGCCTTCCGCCCTGCCGTCCCCGGTTACGCCCTCCAGCTTCGTGGCCGTCATCACCTTGATGCCCTTCTTTGCCAGATGGCGCACCGCGTAATCCGCCATCTCCGCGTCAAATCCCGGCATAATCTGGGGCGCCATATCAATTAATGTCACTGATAAACCTTTTTCCAGCAGATTCTCCGCCACTTCCAGGCCGATGAAACCGCCGCCCACTACCACGGCACGTTTCACGTCATCGCCCGCTATGTAATCCCTCGTCTCAATGGCGTCATCCGGCGTGCGCATCACGAAAACGCCCGGCAGATTCAATCCCGGCAGGGGCGGTACCACCGGCGAAGCCCCCACCGCCACAATGCAGGCATCATACTCGTATGTCTCCTCCGCGCCTGTACGGAGATTCTTTGCCGTTGCCTTCTTTGCCGCCGTGTCAAGCGCAACGACCTCGCGCTGCGGATACACCATGGCGCCGGTGAGGGAACTGTATTTCTCCGGCGTGTTTACAATCAACTGCTCTCTCTCCGGGATCGCCCCGCCCACATAGTAGGGCAGTCCGCAGCCCGCGTAGGAAATATCCTTCCCCTTGGTGACAATGGTCACCTCCGCCTCCGGGTTTACCCTCTTAAATTTCGCAGCGGCTTTCGTACCCGCTGCCACACCGCCAATTACAAGTAGTTTCATAGCATACCTCCTCCTTGATAGTGAATTTCGCCTCTCGTTTCCCCCAAAACATAGTGATTTTGCCCCTTACTCTTTCATCATGCCATAAAAACGCCGAGAAAAAAAGTATATTTTATCTCATGTCAGATTATCATCAATATATTTCATGTACGCCTTTTTATTGACGGCTTCCTTATTTGACAGATACCACTCGACAGACTCCCTCAACCCTTCCTCCAGGGGAATGGTCGTCGGATAAATCTCCTGCTGCCTCTTCACATCCAGATAATAGGTATAGCCGTAAAAACTAAAATAATTTCTCTGCTCGATCTCTTCATAGACATTTACAAAGGAGGGAATCCTGCCAAAGCAGGCATAACACTGAGTCACCCAGTCTCTGACTGAGACAGCCTCTGCATTTCCCACATTCATAATATGAGCGGAAGGTTTCGTCTCCATAATCGCTTTCATAACCCCGCACAAGTCCCTCACATGAAAGAACTGCAGCTTCATCCCGCCGTCCTTCGGCAGATAGAATTTCCTGTCCGCCTCCGCGCAGTCGAACACAAACGCCTCCCTGTACACATTGTTCATGGGCCCGTACAGGTATGGCGGCCTCAGGATATATGCATCCGGGACTCTTTTTAACAGTTCCGTTTCCGCCTCTATTTTATCCGTCCCGTATTTTCCCCAGAACTTATTAGCGCCTCTGGCAGAATCTTCCCTGAATGGCTGCGCGCCACCCTCCGGGTAAACGGCGCTCGAGCTTATCATGATATACTGGTCAAAGGAGCCGAGCGCATCATGTAAATCCACGATATCCTGTGCATTATAGGAAGTTATGTCAACTATAGTGTCAAATCGGAACGCTTTCAGCGCGTCACCTAAACTGTGCCTGTCCCCCTCTATCAATCTGACACCCTGCACCTGCGGTTTCGTATTTCTGTTGAGGACGTAAACCTCGTAGTCCCGTGCCGTGAAATATGCCGCGGCATACCTGCTGACAAAGGTGGTGCCGCCGGTAACCAAAATCTTCCTCATCCCGCTTTCTCCGTTCCTCCGATTCAGAAATACATTTTTCCAGCCTGTGACCTTTTATTTTACTCTCCACTTACCATACAGGATAATATCTCCGTAACTGCCTTTTGGAATGGAGGTCACTTTATCCGTATAAGTTCCCGTAGCCGCCTGATAACCTGTATACCAGCCTTCAAATACAAATCCGTACTTCGTAGGATTTTTCAGTTTTACCGCCCTGGAGGCACTATAAGTATAAGTGGAAGGATTCGATTCCTTTACGCCTGTCAATTCAACAATCTCGTCTGTCTTATTGTCAGGATCTACATTCTTATATGTAACCGAATATGTCTTAGGCTTCCATATAGCATAGAGCGTTACCGTACACTTATCTCTGGTACCCAGTCCTGCCAGATTAACCGAAGCAACTGATCCCCCGGCCGCATCCGCCCCACAGCCTGCGGCAATTCCCTTGCCGTTTGACTTAGTATTCCAGCCGGTTAATTCATAATACTCAGGAATATTCACTACATCCTGTGTTACAAAAGATGATTCCTCAATATCGTATGCAATGCCGGTTCCGCCTGTATTACCATACACGGTCTGCGCATCTGTTTTAAAAGATACGCCTGCATCTTTCACATTGAGGTTCAGCTTGACCGCATAGGTAATCGGTGTCCAGTTTGCCGTCAGGATCACATTCTCTGATGCGCCTGCCACAATCTGGTTTTTCGCCGCATTGAAATACTCCTTTCCTTCTGGCGCCGTCCAGCCTGCGAAAACATACCCCGTTCTGGTAGGTTTCCTGACAGACACTGTTCTCTTTGCATTATAGGTATAGCTTATGGCATTGGAGTTCTTAACACCGT
This sequence comes from Lachnospiraceae bacterium UBA7143, assembly GCA_002491905.1. GTDB lineage: Bacteria > Bacillota > Clostridia > Lachnospirales > Lachnospiraceae > UBA3282. The sequence continues at coordinate 57,716 of DKWV01000018.1, forward strand.
CATTAACGCTGCAGTTTTCATAAGTAATCCTATAGACTGCCGTACTCCATTTGGCATAAAGGTCAATGCTGCCTTTGCCGGTGTCAGCATCATATGGATCCGCACTCAGTTTAGAGAATCCTTTGCCAACCGCATAGGCTTTTCCCTTGCCGTCTGGCCTGGTGGTCCATGCGGAAATACTTACTTTCCCCTCAACGCCGTCTTTCAGACTATACGCATCAGCCGGCGCAAACGTGTCCGCCCATTCCGTATATTTATAGGTTTTCGTTACCGTATCTGTCTTAGCGGTATATGTCTCATTGGCGCCATGATAAATAACCTGATAAGAATTTTCTTCCCATACTGCCCGAAGTTTGATATCTCTGCAGGTTGCTGCGGGAATAACTGCTATGCCAGGCGCATCCTCCGGATTCTCCGAAGATGCATCCACCCACTTTTTAAAGGTATAGCCGGTCTTCGTCGGCTGCAGCAGCGACCTTTTTTCATCTGTGCTCGCAACTGTATATGTCTTTGGATTCTTGGAAGCATTTCTGCCGCCCTGCAGATCATAGGTGATCTTATAGGCAACAGGCTTGCTCCACTGGGCGTACAGGGTAATCTCTCCTCCTGCTTTCGCCAGATTTTTAGCATTCAGCGCGTATCTCCTGCCTTTTCCGTTCTTCTGCAGGTTCCACGAAGCCAGTTTGTAGCCACTCCTTGTAATATGAGCGGTCTCTCTCTTGGAGGACAATGTCTCTCCAATGTTCATGGAGATCGTCTGTGCCGGTCCGGACTCAGCAGAACCATCATTTAAATACAGCTTCACCGTATAAGGCACAGCCTTCCACCGGGCATACAAAACAACCGAAGCATTCGTATCTTTGGCGTATGCCGTCTCAAGCGCCGTACCGATCACAGCCGCTCCGCTGACGGTTCCGTCCTCACCGGCTGTTGCCCCAAGCGACATTCCTCTGCCGTCCGCTCTGGTATTCCATCCGACAAACTGATAACCGTCTATTTTAAAAGCATTCGCCGCGGTCGCATTTGCATCTGAGCAGAAGGTCATGGTCGTATTAGCCACCCTGCCCCTCGCAGACAGGCCCACGCTGGAGGCATTGCTGTCGTACTTCACGGTATAGGCAGTAGGCGCCCACTGGGCGTACAAGGTACAAGTTCCCTCTGCTGTCAGGTTTTTAACAGATGCACCTGCCCTATACGCCGTTCCGCTTCCGTCCGCTTCCGTATTCCAGCCTGTGAATTTATATTTATATAAAGCGCATTTATTGACTGCCAGTTTTACTGCCTTATCATAGGCAGCCGTCACATTGCTGACGGGCGCTTCTGTCTTAATAACCGCGCCTCCGGGTATATTCAAATCATAAGCTAACGTATAGGTATTGACCGACCATTTCGCATACAAAGTCAGGTTGCCGCCGAGCGAAGCGGTGTCATAGCTTCCGCCCTCTGCCCCCGTGACCTGTACCTTGAAGGCTCTATCCGCATACCATCCGCCGAAGGTATAGCCTGTTCTTGTCGGCGCTGCAAAAGTCAGCGTGTCTCCCGCTTCAAAAGTATCCGGGTTGCCCGCTACATTAGTTCCGCCATTCAGCTGATAAACCACTTTTTTCAATGCATAGTCGGATTTGGAAATCGGATGGCTGTCCGTAAACTCTTTTGACTGGTAAAGTTCCAGCTGCTTATTGACATTGTAGGCGGAACTGCCCTTCATAAACTTACCGCTGGTACAGTCCACGTAGTACCAGAGACCATTGTATTCCACGAGATTCCAGGCGTGATCTCCGGCTTTGCCCCAATAGTCGTCTTTGACGACACGCGCCTGTACGCCCATCTCCCTGCACAATCTGACAAAGGTCAGGGAGGAACTCTCACAGCTTCCTTTTCTCAGAACCACACCGCTGTATACGGTATAATTCAAATCGTTTTCCAAACCGTTAACCCATTTAATCCCTTTGGTATAATTATAAGCCGCCTGAATCTTCTTCATATCATTGCCGGATACATACGCCTCGTGCAGCGCGCCACCTTCCGCCAGAAGCTCATTGATCTTTTCGTCCAGAATCCGCTCCTGTTCGGCTGTAGTCAAATAGCTGGCTGAGAACTGAAAACCTTGATACCATGTTCCATTAAAGAGTATCTGTTCGCCGTTGTAGCTGCTTCTTCTCATACAATCCATAAGATTGTCGCCCGCCCAGGGTTCCATCCATTCCTGCTCTTCATATTGGGTAAAAAGCCATGTATTGACAATTTTGTCATCAGCCAGGTTTAAACGGACTTGATGCGATTCGCCGTCATCATCTGTAACATATGTAAAATAATCATAATCATCCAGGAACTTATTGTATGCCTCCTCACTTAAAAGGAGCGCAAAATTCCGCTCTCTGTTATGAATCTTCTGTCTTGCTTTCTCCCACAGTTCTTCCCCGGAGGCGCATATGGCATCGGACTGGTCCAGGTTATCATAGACGACTCCCTCTTCCGCCTCCTCTATACGGATCGGGACAAAAAACACAAAATACATCGCATCCTCCGACGACTTGGGCATATCAGGCAGAAGTGAATTATTCAGCCCCACCGGCAGATACATATTCCCGGACGTTGTCTTTTCCGCCTTCAGACCGAGCTGGTTCGGAACCGTATTCCCTGCATATTTCAGGAAAGAGGAGAGACATCCGTCTTCTCCCATACCCACTGCCTTATCCGCCGAGGAAAGCTCATTTGCAATAGCCCATGTAAAACCATAAGTCGCGGCCTCCGATTCGTATCTATATTTTCCCGAGAAATATTCATGTGCCTCTTCATATGCCGCAATGCCGTCCCTGATATCACAGTAGGATACTTTAGAGCCGTCTTCGCACACGGCCCATAAGGTTAATCCGTCAATGCCCTCCCCCACATGAAGGCTGATGGGATTGGCTTCATTATACTCAGTTCCCTGCGCATCTCCCAGATAAAACCGGACGTAATCTCCCGTGCCGGGCAGCTTGTAGGCCTTTCTTTTGCTGTTGATATAGGGCAGGCTGTCCGCATACATACCGTTGGCGGATACCGCAGCAGAAAATGCACTGGAAACCTTTCCGTCGTCCTGACTGTATCCGGTGACAATATTCTCTCCCGCTCCATCCACAGCATTGGCGGAAACGCTTTCCGGTTCCTTATCTTCCGCCAAAACCGCCGCCCCGCTCTCCGCAGGCCGGTAAACCGCCTTGACCCGGTAACTGTAATACTGCGCCTCAACCGGATAATGGTTATATTCCTGTTCCGGGTTCAGCACTTCGCTTTCAGAGGGATCTACCTCGTAAGTGTTCTCATTTGTCTCACCAAGCAGCGTATAGGCATCGTCAGGTAATGCGTCTCCCAGCATTTGGCTGTCCACCGCATAATAAACTTCGTAGCCGGTGGCGCCTTTCACGGCATCCCACGTCAATCTTTTGACCAATGGCTCCACGTTATCCAATTTCAGGTTCTTTGGCACAGCCAGTTCCGTTACCGACAATACGGAAAATTCTTCTGACAATACACCTCCCGTCAGTTCCTCTTCCTCTGTCAGTTCCGTATCCTCCTGTGTCTCCTGATCAGTCCCTGTTTCCGTATCCGTACCCGTTTCTATATCAGTTCCCGTTTCTGTATCCGTACCCGTTTCTGTATCAGTTCCCTGCTCCTCCTCCGCATCCGGGTCATCCTCGCTGTCTGACCCGCCACCGTCCGCTGTCTGATCCGAATCACCGTCCGATGGCTCGTCGGTATTCTCATCCTTTAGCGCGTCATCGCTTTCGTCCGCAGGCTGATCCGCGCTGCCCGGCTGCGCGGGATTCGTCGGCGTATCTCCATCCGGGTCACCTGTCGGGCTTTCGTCCCCCGGCGCTATAGCGTCAGATTCTCCAGCGTCTGTATATACCGCTTCCGTACCTTCCATCCGGGCAGCTCCTGCTGTCTCTGCGTAAGCGGTCATACCTGAGCCAGCAAACATCTGCATTGCCATTAGCAGTGCCATTGCCCTGCACCAATATTTCCCCATCCTCATTTTCTCTTTTCTCCCCCTGCCATTTATTTACCGCGATTTTACAACCGCCGCATTCTCCCATGTTTTGGGCCTTATAACCTTTCCTTAGTCTACTATAAAGGGAATGGATTTTCAAGTGCTGACTTGAAATTTTAAATTCC
>DKWV01000004.1 GCA_002491905.1 Lachnospiraceae bacterium UBA7143
TAAACACCAATCTGTAATTAAGGCTTCCTTCGTTTAAAGCTATTTGAATCACCCTGCAGGCGTTTGAGTATTTCTGCAAAAACATGGGAATCCAACGATCTGCCATCGGACCGGCCAATAAATAGGAAAACGGAATGATACATCTGGTCACCATACTTCTGGCCGCATATACCCTGCCCTGCAGTTCCTTCGGTGTCTTTAAAATCCATAATGTTCCCGCCAATGTATTTACAATCGGGTTTACGAACAGGAATACAAATTCACCTAAAATAATGGAATAAATATTATTTCTGATCCCCATAACACATATTGACACCCCGGCTGCAATCGCTGAAATAAAGATACTCCTGCTGTAAGAACATTTTATGCCCTTTTTTGTAATAAATAGACTTCCAAGAAAAACGCCAATCCCTCCGGCCATCTTTACCAAGCCCATACCAAGACTGTTACCCAGGGACAATACCAGTGGTTCTGTCATGGAATCCGAAAGATTAAGAAGAAAATTGAAAACCGCAAAGAAAATCATTAACAATGTCAATCCTCTTGCAGAGAATATAAATCGAAATCCCGCAGAAATATTTTCAAAGATATTTTCGTACTCCTTTTTCTTTCTGTCCGGATCCGAAAAGGCACATGCCGGCACCCTGATAAAAATAAGCATTGCAGCAACAAATGTACACAAATCAATAACCAGCAATCCTTTTAAACCGACAGGATAATATAATATCCCGGCACAGACAGGCGCAATAATACTGCCGATGGAATCAATGATCTGATTCATGCCTCCCGCTTTCTTTATATCATTCTCTTCTACCAATGTAGACAAAGAAGCCTGATAGGCGTTATTATCCAACATATTTGCCGTCGCATTGATAAAAGTAAAAGCACAGATCATTCCAAAATCAAATCTTCCTGTCATCAGATACAGCAGTAACAGCAGACTCGTTATGGCCGCTGTCGAATCCGCTATAAAAATTACCTTTTTGCGGTTAAAATAATCGCAGACCATACCGCTTAACGGCGCGAAAATGACAGACGGCAGTATCGAACAGAGCATGGTGACAGCCATAGGAGTCGCCTTTCCCGTTTCCCCATACACCCAGACACTGACGCCAAATGTTGTCAGACTGCTTCCCAAAATAGAAACCAGTCTTGAGATCCACACAAAATAGAAATTCTTATTCATAATTCCCGTCCGTTCAAACCATCTGCCATAATGATTGACGAATAGATCACTGTCCCGCAAAATCAGCGGCCGCGGTGTGGACAAAAGGACTCGCGGGCATGGTTCTGTCAGCCCCTGCTCCCGGTCTCGCCTCATACTGCAGTCCGAACTTCTGCGCCTCCGTGATCTCCACCTCCATCACGCCAAAGCTTGTCTTAATCTCCAGCACCGTGGAACCGTCTGGCTTCGTGATAATTTTTGTCTCAAGGTCGTCCTCCTCATCCTCCGCGTCTCCGTTCTTTACATCTTCGGGAACCGTCATCTGGCCGTCATAGTCGGAAATTTTCTGCAGGCCCTTACGGTTTTCGTGAATGATCCCACGCCAGAGCAGATCCATCTCCTCGGCAGTATAAAAATGTGCACCGAAATCATTCATATATTTGGCATACTTCGCCTTCTCCCGGTCTATGTAAGTGGAACCGTCCTCCTCATAAGTATAGTCCGGCACACCGTCCTTGTCGGTGGAAGTCTCAAAAAAATTGACGAAATCGTCCTCGTCGATCTTCCCTGCGAGAAAGTCCTCCCAGAATTCTTTGTGGCATGCAAAGCGCAGATTCGCGTCCTGCGGAAACCGCTGTATAAATGCCAGCACCTTCTCGCGCTGTCCCGGCTCCGTGTAGGAAAGATTCCAGCAGTCCCGGTTCACCCATTTCGTCCCATCGAACCATGCCTCCTTACAGATGATCCCGTCCTGCCCGTAACAAGTGACAAACCAATGCTTTTGTTTGGGATCGTCGGTGGGGAAGGTACTCTTGGTCACTTCGCCCGTGAGCAGATCCACCAGCTCCTCCGGGTCTGTCACCTCCACATCCGTACAGTTATCATCCATATTATCTATTTCCCACGGTTTTCTCCCGGGTACCGCGGCACTGTCCGCAGCAATTGTAGACGTCGTCTGTGAAACTGCCGCGCCGCTATTCCCAGCAGGCTGTGGATTCGCCACGCTGCCGCCCGCAGCCGCCGTTGTCTGTGCCGCCTCAGGAACTGACACATTTGTCACAGCCGTCCCCGTGGTGTCAGAATCAGATTTACCCTCTGCCTCTCTTTTCAGTGCCTCTTTCGCCGCCTGCTTCTCCACTTCCGCGATCAGATCCTTGATCTGCTCCTGCAAAGCCTCCTCTGTGTCATCAAATTCGGTCAGAAGCTTCTCCCATTCCTTCATAGTAAAAGACTGCGCGCCTGTCTGAAAAGTCGGCTCTACCCTGCCTTCCTTCACTTTCTTGGCCATCTCCTCCATATGCGCAAGAATCTGCTCCCGATAGGTCATATCCTCTGTCTTTTTCTCTTCGCTCTTTTCTCCCTCTTCCGTTTTCCTGCTCTGCGCAGAACGATTTCCGTATTCTGTCTGATAAGTATTATGCATCCAAGAAGAATAACTGTTTCCTATGTTCATGTCCCTGATTCCTTTCTGTCCGGCAAAGATTTCTGTTCCGATCATTTCTCTATATAGTTAATACGATTCATTTGCCGGAAAAGTTTCATTCTCCCCAATTATTCTTCATAAAGCCGATACTTGTCGTCGGCGCCGCTCACCAGCTCACAAACCCGTCCCCGTCAATCCTGACGCCCTCGGAAATGCTGCGCATGTAGGTCAGCACCCTCTCCTTCTCCGCCCCCTGCAGGAGCGTGGTCCGGCACCCGCTCTGCAGGCAGGGGACGAACTGATAGCTCACGATTCCCGTCTCATCGATTACCACTTCCACCATGCCGGTGTCCAGTGTCTTTGAGTTAAACCAGAAATTTCCCAGACTGTAGATCACGGGCACACCCTGAATCACGCCGATGGGCTGCAGGCAGTGTGGATGGTCCCCGATCACAAGATCCGCTCCTGCCGCCGCCAGTTCCGGTGCCTGCTTGAGCTGCGCCCAGTCCAGCTCCGCCTGGTTTTCCGTACCCCAGTGGATATATGCCACCACGAAATCGCTGTTGGCAGCCGCCTCCCGAATCGTCTCCAGAAGTTTTTCCCCGTTCCAGCACCGAAAAACCCCGGGGGAATTTTCCGTGGCCTCCTTCGTGTCCGGCGTGTCCAGCCGCTCGATCTGGGTCGCCGACACAAAGGCGATCTTGATATCTCCCACAATATAGTAAACCGGCTTTCTCGCCTCGCCGATCTCCCGCCCGGCGCCCACATAGGGAATCCCCGCCTCCCGCAGGGTATCCAGCGTGTCCGTCAGTGCCTCCGGCCCGTAATCATAAGCGTGGTTGTTTGCCAGGGACACAATGTCCACCCCCATGTCGTTCAGGTAGGACACCGTCTCCGGCCTTGCCCGGAAAGTAAACTGTTTCTCCTCAATGGGCGTTCCCCTGTCGGAATAGGCGAACTCATTGTTGAGCATCATGATATCCGCGCTCTGCATCCGCTCAATCACTTCCGGCGACACGCCTTTGGAAATATCGCCGTCGCTCCGCACTGGCCCGGTAATGGCATAGTGGTCGTCAAACAGAACGTCGCCCGCAAAAGCAAGAGTCACCTGGCCGGGTGTGGCGGGTTCCACCGCATAAATATTATTCTCTTCCATATAGGCAGCATCGTCCAGCTCTTCCCGATATTTGGAGGCCGTTTCCGTCTCCTCCGGCCCGGAAGGCTCCTGCCCCTCCTCGCCGTCCTTCTCTTCGTAATCCACTTTCTCCCAGTTCCCGTTTCCCTGATCTGGGCGGACGATATCCGGCCTTTTCGTCTTCACCGGCTCCATAATCCACTGGTGCGCCGCCAAAGCCAAAACGCCAATCGCCGCCACCGCTGTCAACGTGACAAGAAACGGCATGATAAAACTGCGGTGAAGCCTTATTCTCTTTTTCTTTTTATTTTTACGCGATATCTTCTTAGCCATGTAGCCATTGTAACATAATCACAAAAACGAATACAGTAAAATATTTAAATTACAGTAATGCTTTCAGCCGGTTCAGTCCATCCGTCAGAATTTCCAGGGAAGGAGGCGTGATCACGGAAATTCTGACCGCCTTTTCAGGTATTCTGTTACCCACGCAGAAACGCTCCGCGCCGTAGACCTCCACGCCCGCCTGTCTGGCACAAATTTCAAAACTTTTCCCCGTAAAGTATTCCGGTAACCGTACATACCTGAGCGGCGCCGTAAGCTCTCCCGGCAAGACAAATTCTTTCAGTATCCGATTGACGACGGCATTCCGTTCCCTGATATCTTTTTTGCGGGCGGCAACAATTTCATCCGCTGCGCCATCCTCAATCAAAGCGGCGGATACCGTCGCAAGTAACGGTGAAATCGAAATATTCATGGAATACAGCGCCGTCGCCAGTCTTTCATGAAATCTGCCGGGAACATGGATAAACGCCGTTCTGAGTCCCGGCGAAACAGTCTTGGAAAGACTTGATATATAAATAACCTGCTCCGGCGCAAAAGCCGCAATAGGCGGCAGCGGATTCTCCTCCAGGAGGTTATTGATGCCATCCTCTATGACTAAAAGCTTTTCCTCCCCGGCCACCTTCGCGATCATTTTCCTCGTCTCAAGCGACATGATATGTGCCGTTGGATTCTGATAATCCGGTATCACATAAAGACCTTTTATCTTTTCATTCTGAATCGCATAACGGATCCCTTCTTCCGTTATTTCCTGATCTCTGACACGGACAGGAAGCAAATGGATACCGAATAGCTTTGCCGCTGTTTTCACACCAGGATATGTCACTGGCTCTGTCCCGATCTTGTCACCGGCTTTAAAAAGAGCACCCAGCGCTGCCGTAATCGCATTCTGTCCGCCTGCCGCCAGGACAATATGTTCCCCGTCCGTATCCAACCCCGATTTTCGCAGCCACGTTACACCGGCCCCACGCTGACGTTTTGTGCCTCCGGGCGCCCCGTAAGAAAACATCTGCAACGCATCCGGTCTTTTCATCAGACTTTCCGTGTACTGCTTCACCATAAGATTACATGTTACAGATGGTACGATCGCTCCCATTTCAATGATATGGACATTTTCCCTTCCGCAGAGCAGCACTGTCTCCGCCGCAGCGTCGGAGGCGACGTAAGTGCCGTTTCCTACCGATGCGGAAAGCAGCCCTTTTTGCCCGCACAACTTATATGCCTTCGATATGGTACTCAAATTCAAATCCAAAAAATCCGCGAGTTCCCGCTGCGGTGGCAGCTTCGTTCCCGCCGTCAGTTTTCCGCTTTTAATATCCTCTTCCAGTAATTGTGCCAAAGCCGCATATTTTGGTCCCGCCATTTTACTCAAATCAGGTTTCCAACTCAACGGATAATCATCAAATGAATTTACCGGCATTCTGCCACACCCTGCCTTTCTGTCTGGATTGTACGGTCTCAATTATTCATATTGTCTGCCATACAATTTTATCATTGATTTCTTCTATGCTCAAGACTACAATAAAGCTTAATTCTTTACCGTCAAAACATATGAAAACCGAGGTGTATAATTATGGGCATGGAAACTCTGTTATCGGAAGGCATCAAAGCGACGCCGCCGTCTTTTGTCAGAAGCATTCTGAAGGCCGCCTCCGAACCGGGCGTTATCTCTTTTGCCGGCGGTCTTCCCAACCCTGTCTCTTTTCCGCAGGAAGAGCTTTTAGCATCTATGGAACGTATTGTGAAAACTTATGGGAGCACCGTATTTCAATACTCGATTACAGCCGGGCTGCCGGAGCTGCGACAATATATTGCAGACAGATATCACCGGATTTTTGGCCTTAACCTGTCCATAGACAATATCATCATTACAACCGGTTCCCAGCAGGCTCTTGACCTGATCGGAAAGGTGCTGCTCGACAGGGGCGACGGGGTCATTGTCGAGAAACCGACTTACCTTGCCGCAATACAGGCTTTTTCCATGCAGCAGCCGACTTTCTACCTGATTACATTAACCGAAGAAGGTATGAATCCGGAAGAACTGGAAAACGCCCTGAAAAATCCCGTTAAATTCATCTATGCCATTCCCAATTTTCAAAATCCGACCGGACTCACTTATTCTGCCGGAAACAGGGAACGCATTTATGAAATTTTGAAAAAGCATGAGGTCTTTTTAATTGAAGACGACCCTTACGGCGAACTGCGTTTTGAGGGAGAGCGTCTGCCCTACATCGGCGCAGGGAAACTGCCAAACAGCATTCTGCTTGGAACTTTTTCCAAGACGGTCACTCCGGGTATGCGTATTGGTTTTCTCATTTCCGAAAATAAAGAACTGCTGAAGCACATATTTGTTGCCAAGGAAGCGAGCGACCTGCACACAAATATCTTTGCGCAATATTTAATCTGGGACTATCTGAAAAACAACGATTTGGATATTCATATCGCAAAGATAACGGAGCTGTACAGGAAACAGGCGCATGCAATGATGGAAGCCATAGATCGGTATTTTCCGCCGACAGTGAAATATACCAGGCCGCACGGCGGTATGTTTTTGTGGGTAACGCTTCCGGAAGGAGTAAGCACTATGTCGTTGTTCCCTAAAGCTTTGGAGAAAGGAGTCGCGTTTGTCCCGGGAGATCCCTTCTACACCGGCATCAGGAACACCAATACCATGCGTCTTAACTACACGAATGCCGACTCGGAAACCATCACCGAAGGTATCCGCAGACTGGGAGATCTGCTGAAAGAACTGTAACTGCAATTAGGCTTAAAAAGAGCGGGCTGCCACGGCAGTCCGCTCTCCTTGCTTTTTTGTTTTAGTACTTTGCCACATTCACTTTCACGCCGGGGCCCATAGTGGTTGCCAGCGTAATGCTCCTGAGATACTGGCCCTTCAACGCCGAAGGTCTTGCCTTGACAATCGCCTCCATCAGCGCGTCAAAGTTCTCCTGCAGTTTCGCCTCGTCGAAAGAAATCTTGCCTACGGGCACGTGGATGATGTTCGCCTTATCCAGTCTGTACTCGATCTTACCGGCTTTGATATCGCTGATTGCTTTCGCCACATCCATAGTAACCGTGCCTGCCTTCGGGTTAGGCATCAGACCTTTCGGACCGAGCACCTTACCCAGACGGCCTACAACACCCATCATATCAGGGGTTGCTACTACTACGTCAAAATCGAGCCATCCTTCATTCTGGATCTTGGGAATCAGCTCCTCGCCGCCTACATGGTCCGCGCCCGCTGCCTCCGCCTCGTTCACCTTATCGCCCTTGGCAAATACCAGCACACGAACCGTTTTACCGGTTCCGTTGGGCAGTACCACCGCGCCACGGATCTGCTGCTCCGCGTGACGGCCGTCACACCCGGTTCTGATGTGAACCTCCACAGTCTCGTCAAATTTTGCTGTTGCTGTCTTTTTCACTAAGGCGATCGCCTCCGCCGTATCGTACTGCACTGTACGGTCTACCAGCTTGGCCGCCTCCTGATATTTTTTACCGTGTTTCATCTCGAACCCTCCATTACTCTTCTACTGTGATACCCATGCTTCTCGCAGTACCGGCGATCATGCTCATGGCCGCCTCAACGCTTGCCGCGTTCAGATCAGGCATTTTCATCTCCGCGATCTCCTGAAGCTTCGCCTTGGAGATGGTAGCCACCTTCGCCTTGTTGGGCGTAGCGGAACCGGATTTGATATTGCACGCCTTCTTTAAAAGTACCGCAGCAGGGGGAGTCTTCGTGATAAAACTGAAGCTTCTGTCTGCATACACTGTGATGACAACCGGGATGATCACATCGCCTTTGTCGGCTGTCTTCGCGTTGAACTGTTTCGTAAATTCAACGATGTTTACCCCGTGCTGTCCAAGTGCAGGACCAACCGGGGGCGCTGGTGTTGCTTTGCCAGCAGGGATCTGTAACTTGATGTATCCTTCTACTTTCTTTGCCATTTCGGCACCTCCTAATAATATTGTGGTTCGGACGCCTCATCCACCTGCCTACTGCAATCTACGAGATTGTCGGAGACAAGCTCGGATTTTAAACGCGCAGCGTTTAAATCGGCTCCCACACCTATATCTACACCGCCAGAGGCGGGCAAATATCCATTTTATTACAGTTATCACAGTTCAGCTCACGCCATCTGGCTGAACTGTTATCTCATACTCCGAACTTCCGCGAAGCTGATCTCCACGGGAGTCTCTCTGCCAAACAGCTCCACATTGATCGTGGCAGTCTGCTTGCCGTAGTCGATTCTCTGCACAACGCCCACGGTGTCCTTCCAGACGCCCGCAACCACCGCGATGGTGTCTCCTTCCGCAAAATCGACGCTCATATTCTCAACCTTGATACCGAGAGGCTTCATCTCCGCCTCCGTGAGCGGCACCGGCTTACTCCCCGGCCCCACGAAACCTGTCACGCCTCTGGTATTTCTCACTACATACCAGGTGTCGTCATTCATAACCATATTGATCAGGACATACCCGGGGAACATCTTTTTCTGAACGGTCTTGCGCGCGCCGTTTTTCAGCTCCGTGACATCCTGCATCGGCACCCTGACCTCCAGGATCTCTTCCTCCAGATGTCTGTTCTCGATCGTTTTCTCTATGTTGGCCTTTACCTTATTTTCGTACCCGGAATAAGTATGCACAACATACCAATTCGCCTCTGCCATACGGATCCTCCCTGTCTTTAAAAATTAGGCGTGCATATTAAGAACCTGTCTTAAAATTTCAGTGTAGTAATAAAGTCCACGCCGTACTGCAGGCCAAAATCCAGAACTGTAATAATCGCCCCAACCACAAGGGAAATGATAACGACTGCAACAGACTGCTTCAGGAGGGAATCCTTATCAGGCCAGCTGATCTTCTTAAACTCAGCCTTCACACCGTCAAAAAACTTGACTGCTTTCTTATCTGTTTTTGCTGAATCTGCCATAATTCAATATCTCCTTTTTCCACGCGGCGAACTGTTACTTCGTCTCCTTATGCAGGGTATGCTTCTTGCAGAATCTGCAATACTTCTTAATTTCCATCCTGTCCGGATGTGTCTTCTTATCCTTTGTCGTATTGTAGTTACGCTGTTTGCATTCCGTACATGCCAATGTAATCCTTGTGCGCATCTTGCCACCTCCACCTGTATTACGATTCTTTTGATTCGGTATTTCTCATTTTTTAAGCATAAAAAAAAGACCTTACTCTCTTCTCGCTCACACAATATATCATACGACGTGCCTTAAGTCAACTGCTTTTTTGTATTTTCTCCCCAAATCCCACACTTTTTTCGTAAAACCCCTAAATGAAATGCCGCCGCCATACGATATATAATATAGTTCCTGAAATACTTGCATCCTTCGTGAAAAAGGTGGTAAAATAAAGGTGCCACTATATATTTAGGTAGAAATGCCCACAAAAGATACCTTGCAGGCTACGGATGGCCGCAGGAGGTATCTGTTATGCTTTCACGGAAGAAAGGAGGGCTTATGGCTTACAACACCATTCATAATTTATCTAACGTCTACAATTTCTACATGACGACCTACGCGCCGAAGTCCAGCACGCCTTATGATACCCATAAGAAGAGCGAGCTTCGCAACGTGTATAATTCCATTGTCAAAATGAACAAGGAAGCGCCCCTGTTCATTCTGGACACCAGTAAGGAATCCCAGCAGTTTGCCATCGGCATTAAGGAAAACGCCAGAGAACTCCGCAATACCATCGCGTCCCTGGGCGGCCTTGATGAGGAAGAGCTTCTGAACAAAAAAGTGGCATATTCCAGTAACGAGGAAATCGCTACCGCAAAATACGTGGGTTCCAAAAAGCCGGACGACGACTTCCCCACCTATGAGGTTGAAGTCAACCGTCTCGCCTCACCCCAGGTAAATCTGGGGAACTTCCTGCCGGCTGATGAGCCTGCTGCCCTCGCTCCCAACACTTATTCCTTCGATGTCGGGATTGATGATCTGAGCTATGAATTCCAGTTCAGCATAAAGGCCAGCGACACAAACAGGGATGTGCAGGCGCGTCTGTCCAGATTGATTAACAATGCGAATATCGGTATGTCCGCTCAGGTCATTACCGATGAAAACGGCGGCTCTGCCCTTCGGATGGAATCGGATGCCACGGGCCTCAACGAAGGCAAGAAGATGCAGTTCCGTATCTCCGACCAGCGCACCAGTAAAGCGGCGGGCGTGGTGGATTATCTGGGACTTGACTACATCGCTTCACCGGCGGCAAACGCCTCGTTTCTGGTAAACGGCGAGGTGCATTCCTCCACCTCCAACCACTACACGCTGGACCACACCTACGAATTACAGTTCAAAGGCGTGAGCAGCGAGGACGGCGAGACCGCTTCCATCGGCATTAAGACCGATGTGGAGTCCCTGGCGGAAAATATCAACACACTGGTGAGGGGATACAATTCCTTCCTTCAGGCCGTTTCCGAATACAGCGGGGTACAGCCGAAGAGTGACCGGCTCTTCCATGAGATGAGCAGCGTCGCCAGGGTTTATGCAAGAGGCCTCACTTCCGCCGGTCTGAACCTGAATCTGGACGGTACTCTGGAGGTAGACAACAATGTGCTGCGCCAGAAAGCAACCAGCGAGGATGCCAAAGAGGCTTTCGCCTCGATGAAGGGCTTCACGAACTCCATCCTGCGCAAGACAGGTCAGGTTTCCTTAGACCCGATGCACTATGTCAACAATGTGATCGTAGCTTACAAGAATCCCGGCAAGAACTTCGCAAGCCCCTATATCACAAGCGCGTACAGCGGGATGATGTTTAACAGCTATTGTTAAAGCAGATAGTTTAAATAATATAAGAGCAGCATAATAGGGCAATTTGTCGTCCTGCGCAAACTCGCACCCACCTCGCTTCGCGAGCTCGGTGCTCAGACAGTGCTTCGGAACGAGCAAATTGCCCTATCATGTTACTCTCTTCATATTACAATTTACAATGGTATGTTTCCGTGTTTTTTCTTTGGATTCTCGATCTGTTTGTTCTTTAATCCCCTCAACGCTTTCAGAATCGCCTCCCTCGTCTCCTCCGGCTTGATCACCTCGTTGACGTAGCCTCTTGAAGCCGCCACATAGGGATTTAAGAATCTGTCCTCATACTCTTTCTTACACTGGGCGCGCATGGCCTCGGGATCGTCCGCCGCCTTGATCTTTCTCTTGAAGGCGATGTTGACCGCACCGTCCGCCCCCATCACCGCAATTTCCGCAATTGGCCAGGCATAGACGATATCCGCCCCCATCTCTTTGGAGTTCATGGCGATGTAGGCGCCGCCGTAAGCCTTTCTCATAATCAGCGAAATCTTCGGCACGGTCGCCTCCGAATAAGCGTAGAGTATCTTTGCGCCGTGGCGGATAATGCCGTTGTGCTCCTGCGCCGTTCCAGGCAGAAAGGCGGGCACGTCAATCAGCGTGACAAGCGGTATGTTGAAGCAGTCGCAGAAGCGGATAAACCGCGCTATTTTATCGGATGCATGGTAGTCGAGGGATCCGCCCATAGAGTTCGGCTGGTTCGCCACGATTCCCACAACCTTGCCTTCCATACGGCACCACCCCACCACCGCGTTGGTGGCGAACTCCTTCTGCACCTCAAAAAAGCTTCCCTCGTCCACAATGCAGTCAATCACTTCTTTCACATCGTAGGCGTGGCGGGAATTGTCAGGCACGATATCCTTGATCTTGGCCGCTTTCGCTTTCAGGGCATTATCCTGCCTTGCGCCCTCGCCCATGCCGAAGACTTTCCCCACTCTGGAGGGAATGCTCTGCCGCTCCGGCGTATTCACCACAGGAGGCTTCTCCATCCAGTTGCTCGGCAGATAGGATAACAGTTTTCTCACGCCCATCAGGCACTCGTTTTCCGTGTCGTAGGTAAAGTGGGACACGCCGCTCTTCTTCGCGTGCACCTGGGCGCCGCCAAGCTCCTCCACTGACACTTCCTCGTTGATCACCGTCTTCACCACGTTCGGCCCGGTGATGAACATTTTTGAGATATCTTTCACCATAAAGATAAAGTCGCAGATGGCGGGCGCATAGCAGGCTCCGCCGGAGCAGGGACCGAGAATCACCGCAATCTGCGGGATTACCCCTGACGCCTTCGTGTGCCGCAAAAACATGCCGCTGTAGCCGCTTAAAGAGGATATCCCCTCCTCGATCCTTGCTCCGCCGCTGTCGTTAATGCAGATCAGGGGCGCCTTCATCTCCATCGCCATATCCTGAATCCGGCAGATCTTAAAGGAATGGTACTCGCCCAGCGTACCACCGATCACCGTAAAGTCCTCGCTTGCCACGAACACCTGTCTGCCGTCAATCTCGCCGTAACCCGTCACCACACCGTCGCCGGGCACGCGTCTCTTATCCAGGTCAAAATCGTCGATGCGGGACTCCAGGAAGCCGTCCACCTCCACAAAAGTGCCGGGATCGAGCAGCATCTCGATCCGCTCTCTGGCCGTCAGTTTCCCGCTTGCGTGCTGCTTGTCAATCCTGCTCTGTCCGCCGCCGAGCAGTGCCTTTTCTCTTCTCCTGTCCAGTTCCCTGTTTGCCTCATTCCAATTCATAGGGCGCCTCCGTATAATTTGATCTTCCAATACTTTGATATTCAAACTATCTAGGGATATTATAGGCAGAGCCCTGTTTCTTGTCAAGACTCTGCCTATAATTTATACTTAATTTTTCCCAGATTATAGCAGTAAAGCGGCCGCGTTATGCCGTTCCTATTTCAGCTTCACCGTAATTTTAACGATATTTGTGCCAGTGCCGGAACCCTTCTCGTAATACGTCTTATCCGTATCCGCAGTGTACTGCAAAAAGCCGATCAGATCGTTTTTGTCCGTAATATCTGATATTTTAACATTATTTTTCAGGGCAATCTGATATATGGTTTTGCCCGCATCCGTTTTCTTCACGATCTCAAAATATTCTGTAAAGCGGTTCACCTCTCCCTTGATGTTTGCATTATACAGGCATTCATAGGTTTCCGTGGTCAAATCCTGCGCCAAAATGTTTTTCGCATTACCGGTCAGCAGCGCACTGCTTTCCTGTGATGAAATCGTGTAGGAGGTCGCCGGCTTGAAGGTAAACTTCTTCGGCTTATCCACCTTCACAGCCACCGCAGCTGCCGCTGCCGCCGGGGTGAATTCCTCTTTCCCGTCCACTGTCGCTTTCGTGCCTGCTGTCACCTTCAACGCATAACTGTTCTGCATAAGCTTCATATCCTGGTCAAAATGCAGTTTAATAATCGCCGTCTGGTATTTACCGTCCGCCGTGGGTTTCAGCTCAACCGCACATTCCTTTGCGTCGGACGACAGGTGCGCCATAAACTGATACAGATCCGCGCTGTTCTTCGCGTTCAGTTTCGTCCAGTCAAGATCCACTTTCGCGACTGCAGACTTGCCCGTTCCCTTTAAATTCTCTGCCACCGCATTCGGGATCTTCAACTCAATACCAGTCTCCTGCTCGGCCTTCGTGCCTGTCTGGTGGAGGCTCCCAAGGGCTTTTGCCGTCACTCCTGTCGTTGTCCCCACATCCAGGTTATCCAGCGTATAGACTTTCTTAATATTCTTAACGGTATCTACATTTTTACGTTTTTTTGAATCCCATTTTCTCTCTGTCACTTTACCGCTAAGTTCCACTTTTACTTGCTTTCCACTTGCCGTAAAGTCAATGTTCCGGCCTGTCTCCGCCGACTTTACGCCGCCTGTGATCTTGACCGTACAGTCCACAAACTCGCCCTCCCGGACTGTCGTCACCGGTTTTCTTACCCAATCCCCTTTGTCTTCATCATATTCCGTTGTTTCTTCCGTATCGATGACCACAACCTTTGCCCGCAGTCTGGTCGTGTCCTTGTAAGAAGCCTCCCGCTGCACTTTCGCGTTCGGATCATATACGGTATTCACCTCATCGGAATAAATCAGCCCGCCGCTTTTCTCGCCGTTCTCACCGTCCGGCAAAAGCGTATAAAAGCGGAGCCCCAAATCCTTTTTTTCATTCCAATAGCTATCCGCCCACACCATAACGTTTTCACAGGCAGGCTTTATTTTTACCGCGAGTTTCTGCCCGCTGCCGTCGTTAGCGGTAACGGTCAGAACGACGTTCGTTTTTGCCTTATATACTTTCAGGCGAGGTTCTCCGTCCTCACCGGCCACAATATCCACATCCTTTGGCCTGCTGGATTTTACGGACAGATTCTCCCAACTTACCTCTTCGCCTCTGTTATCGAAAACACACAGTTTGGTGCCGTCGATCTGGGATGCCTCCGGCTCCAGTATTCTGCTGTTTTTGTAGCCGGTCATCCTCGAACTGCTGCCCTTCATAAGCTGCAGTTTATAGAGGACTATCCCCTCATTCGTGATGGTGACAGGCTCGCTGTAGCCGACGGCTGTATCATCACCAATCTTTGTCTTACCCTTCCTGTCTATGGCCGCCCGGATCACGAAGGTGTTCTTCTCATCATCCGCTGCAATCTCGAAGTCCTTCGCCACTGTCACGGTGCCGTTTTTTATCTTCACCTTGCTGTTGCCAAACGGAACATCTACCTTTTCACCGGCCTCGTTCGTATCGGTCTTGATGGTATATGTATCATTTTCGCCTTTGGTGACGGCAACCAGCTCCCACTCCACTTTTTTGGTCTTGGGCTGTTTCTCCTTAACCTTTCCGGTCATATCTCCATTATACACCACCGCCGCTTTGAGGGTCGTCTTCTTATTAATGCCTTTATACAGGGACACAGCAGGCACGCTCACCCCTATCGTCTCAATGCCCCTCACAACCGTTACAGCCACCGTCGCGCTGGAAGCAGCCATGCCGGACAGTGTGGGAGCGTTTACCCGGACAGTATGTTTGCCAAGTCTGGTTTCGGATTTTGCCGTCGCGTAGATCCGGCCCTCCTGCGTTACCGTAACCTCTAATTTTTCGCCGTCGGTCAGATTTTCCGTCACGTCCTTAACCGCATTCTTATCTTTCGGGTCAAAGACCTTATAGGTGGTTGATTTGCCAAACTGCGCCTCTGCAATCTGCACCTCACCCTGCCCCGTATAAACGGTAGTTGTACCTTTCTTCAGCTTCAGGTTAGTTTCCCATGAGGCTTTCTGGGTGGCAAAGGGCTTGGCGCTTTTGAAGATCTGTTTCTCATTTGTTCCGGCCTCAACGACAGTCACCGAATCGATGCCCGACGTCTCCTCCTGCACCTGACCGTCCTGCCCTGTCACCGCCTTATTGGTGTGTACCAGGGAAACGGTCACATCGTACTTGCAGGCGCCGCCTTCTCCGTATTCGACAGGAACCTCCGTTGTGCTTCCACCCTCGCCTTCCACAGTCTTTGTTCCACCCACATTTACAGTGATGTCCTGGGACTTGCCGTCCTTCAGGAAATACGCTGTCACTTCCTTTTTGAGCGTGTCCGGCACATTTGTCTGTCCGGGCGACTGCTTCGCTTCTACCTTATAGTATACCGCGCCGTTTACATCCGCGTCTGTCGCTGCAGATACCGCAAGCGTCAGATCAATATCGGTAGCAGCTTTCAAACTGACAGAAGGCTTATTCGCTGGAAGAAGGGAAGTCGTCTCCACCGCAATCTCCTTTTTGACCTCCGGCATCTCCTGACTAAATACAATAATCTTTACGCCGTCCGCCTTTGCAGCCGTGTCCGCAGTCTGGGCCGTGGTCACCTTCAACTGCCCTTTCTCGAAAGCAACTTCTGAAATAACTTTGTTGTTCTCATCCTTGTCCAGCCGGACATTCAATCTGTCGAACTCTCCCTTTGTCGTCACCTTATAATATTTAGTCGTTCCGACAGGTTGTTTGATACTGGCTGGCGCAGTAATATCCGATGCCTGCGCAATTTTCTTTGATACCTGTAAGGGATAGGAGAAACTCCTACCTCCCGCTGTCAGGCTTAAGGTGAGCTTCTGTCCGTCGATGGCGTCCGCCGCCTTCGACAGATCGACCACTACCTTCGTCCCGTTGTCCCTGACCTCGACAACATCATCCTGGGGCTTTACCTCACTGTTACCCTTTTTCAGGGCGACAGCCGTCACTTTCGCGTAAACCTGCGTTTCCGGCTGGCCTTTTGCGATCCTTGCCACATACTTTCCGTCATAGCTTACATTGTAGACGTTCTTCGCAGACGCGACTTCCTCCTCCGACTCGACGCCATCTCTTGTCACAACAGCCTTTAGCGGCTGCGCCACAGGTATGCCGGAAGCGTCGATGGTGATCACCGTGTTGTCTGTGACTTTCACGGTAAACTCCGCCGCATTCTTAGCGACCTTGGCCGTCTTTTCCTCATTTCCCACCTTATAGGTGACACTGTTGAGGGAACTTCCATCCTTCGCCCAGATTCTGATGGGAATCTGCGAATTCCGATTAACTTCATTTCTGATCTGATCCACTTTCTCGGCCGTCCTGCCGTTGATGCTCACGTTTACGTTATTCAGGCTGTCCCTGTCAGCGCCTGTGAAAGAGTAGGAATATTTTATATCCATCACTTCATAGCCGACCCTGAAATTTACCTCCCAGAACTTCGTACGTTCATCATCATCCCACTCTTCATCTTCCCGAATTTCTCCTAACTGCTTCGCCGTCATGCGGTAGGAATAGATCATCTTACCATCCGATACTCTGCTGGCATATGGTTCCAAGGTAAGATTTTCCATGTACCACGAATCTTCCACTTCCCTGTAATAGTTTACGACCGG
This sequence comes from Lachnospiraceae bacterium UBA7143, assembly GCA_002491905.1. Lineage (GTDB taxonomy): Bacteria > Bacillota > Clostridia > Lachnospirales > Lachnospiraceae > UBA3282. The sequence goes on from DKWV01000004.1 coordinate 16,757, forward strand.
CTTCCACAAAGGATAGGTTGACGTGATATCAAAAAACAGTTTCTGCCTTCCTTTCTTTAACGTATAATACCCTTCCCTTGCCGTATGATAAATAATGTTGTTTTCATTTTCGATTTTACCTTCTTCGTCTCTGACCGATGTGAGTTTTAGCACGCTATTGCCGCTGACCGTAAATGCAATCTTCAAATCCTCTTCATGTGCATCCGCCACAGTCTTAGCCGAAATCTTCACAACATTCCCTTTTGTTAGGATAATCTGATACTTACCGCTGTCCGCATCCAAGGGGGACGCCGCTTCACCGTCAACTTTGACGTTGTCAAGCGTATACCCCTCTTCCGTGAGGAACGAAACAATAATCCTGTCATTACGGGTATATACCGTCTCACCGTCCCCGTGAGGCTCTCCGGTGATACCGTCAAAATCCGCCGTCGGCGTTCCGTCCGCTGCGGCAGGCAGCTCCACCTTCATTTTCGCTGTCCTGCTTTCGTCCGGCGTCGTGAAAACGAATCCATAGCTCTTTGCCGGATCCAGGGACGCCTCCACAGTGATCCCCGTATTTTCCGTCAGGTTTGTGATCGTGTAAACGCCGGATGTATCAGCAGAAAGCGTTCCTTTTCTGCCCGACTGCTCCGTTTCATAGGTTACCCGGTCTAATTTTAAGAAATCCCTCGGTGTGATTTTAAAACTGACGCTGGCGCCTTCCACAGCTTCCAGCTCCCATATGTCCTCCGCGGCAGGCAGTTTCCCGGTCTCAGCCGTCTCGCCGTTGATCCTGATATCCGTAATCTCCGCCAGATTTTCAGGGTTGACAAACGTAATTTTAGGCTGAAATCTCTTTGCCGCTTCCACAATGACTGTAACGTCACCCGTCACATTAGAAATGGTGCGCTGACTGCCTCTCGACTCCCAGGTAGAAGTGCAGTCCACTTCCCGTCCTCCCATCGTATAGGCAATCTTAACAAATTCGTATGTGGCAGCCTTGCCCTCCTTAAAAACCGCTTTAAAGGTAACGCTGCCGCCTTCGGAAATTTTTCCCTCCGGCAGTTCCAGACTGACAATCTCATTATTTTGGAGATCCGTGACCTCCTGCCCGTCTATTTTCACCACAGCTGTCGCCGTGTACTGCGCTGCTTCTGCAGCAGCCGTCATATCGCCCGCAGCGTCCGTTGAAGCATTAACTGTCGTATCCGCCACGGGATCTGCCGGTTCCTCCACCGGCTCTTCTGCGGGTTCCCCTGTGGGCTCCTCCGCAGATTCCGCCTCCGAATCTTCCTCAGATTCTGTATCCGGCGCCTCAATTCCGTCTGTATGTTCCTCACTGCCAGTCCCTTCCTCTGGCGTCTGTCCTTCCGTCACGGGACTTTGGGGCTCTTCATTTACCCCCCCCCCCATTCGTTTCAGTACCCTCTTCCGCTTCCGCTGCCACTACCGGCACAGCCGTCTGCGGTGCAACAGTGAGTATCATAGCCGCTGCCAGCACGAAAGAGAGTGTGCGTTTCCATTCCTTTCCTCTCATTTTCCTGTCTCCTCTCACATAATTTATCTCCAGCTGCGACTGCCGGTACAAACCAAAGCCGCAGTCTGTTTTCTATTTCAGGTTCTCCTGCTCCACCGCCGCAAGCGCCTGCGCAATCACCTTATCCATGTCATAATATCGGTACTGCCCAAGCCGTCCGCCAAAAATCACATAAGGCCTGCTCTTGGCCAGTTCCACATATTTTTCCATCAACTTTCCATTCTTTTCGTCGTTGATCGGATAATAAGGTTCTTCCCCTTCCTTCCAGGCCGACGGATATTCCCGGGTAATCACCGTGCCGGGCTGCGAGCCGAACTCGAAGTGCTTGTGCTCGATCACTCTGGTGTAGGGGATTTCGCGCTCCGTGTAGTTCACCACCGCATTGCCCTGATAGTTGTCGCAGTCCGCAAGAAATTCCGTCTCAAACCGCAGGGAACGGTACTCCAGATGTCCCAGTACAAAATCGAAAAACTCGTCGATCATCCCCGTATACAGCACCTTATCGTACGTGTTGCCATCCCGGTCCGTCAGGTATGTTCTGCCGTCCCGCTCCTCCTCCGTCACGAACTCCCGGTAGGACACACCCGTCGTCACCTCGATCCCCTCCAGCATTTTCTCTACCATCATGGTATAGCCGCCTACGGGAATCCCCTGATAGCGGTCATTAAAATAGTTATTGTCGTAGGTGAAACGGAGCGGCAGCCTTTTGATGATAAAGGCCGGAAGCTCCGTGCAGTCCCTGCCCCACTGCTTCTCGGTGTAGCCCTTCACCAGCTTCTCGTACACATCCCGCCCTACCAAAGAGAGCGCCTGCTCCTCCAGATTTTTCGGTTCCGCAATATGAAGGTCCGCAATCTGCTCCGCAATTTTTGCCTTCGCCTGAGAAGGCGTCACCACGCCCCACATACGGTTAAAGGTGTTCATGTTGAAGGGAAGATTGTACAGCTCCTCTTTATAGCGTGCGACCGGTGAGTTGATGTAATGGTTGAACTCTGCAAATTGGTTTACATAATTCCATATCTTTTTGTCAGAGGTATGGAAAATATGCGCGCCGTAACGGTGCACCTGTATCCCTTCCACTTCCTCAGTATAAATATTGCCGGCGATATGCTGCCTTCTGTCAATCAGGCGCACCCGCCGGCCGTGTCTGTCCATCTCGTGGGCAAACACAGAGCCGTACAGCCCTGTGCCCACGATCAGATAATCATATTTCATTTTCACTCTTCTACCGCCTTATACTTGTCAAGCTGTGCGTAGTCCTCCATCAGCTCAAGTGCTTTCTTTCGGCCTGTTTTGTTCAGCTTCACATAATACTGCATCACGCGGTTTTCCATGATCTTACCGCCAAGCAGGCTCTTCTGGTTAATGGGCGAAAAATCCACGGGATTCAGATTCAGCCTATCGCACATACGGATCACCGTCCCATAAGCCATACCCTCTATACCCCTGTCTAAAGCGGTAACTAACGTAGAGTACGGTATTTCCATCTCAATCGCGAACTGTCTGACACTCTTATGCTGTTTTAAGATTTCTGCCTTCAAAATTTCTGCCTTTGTCATAATAGACCTCCTTATCACGTATTATTTTCTTTATGAGAAGAGGTCTTCTCCTCTCCGCTTTTAGACAGTATACCATATTCCCGCCAAAAAAGGAACCACCTACCGCTATTACTGAACGGAATATCGTCATCTTTGTCATCTTTTCCCTTCTATTATTGTACTTTTTGTACAAAAAGTACAATAATTCCCCCTGTTCTCCCATAAAAACCGTATTGTCGCCGCGCGGAGAAGGTGTTAAAATTAATGTAGCTTAAATAAATCACAAAAGAGGTGTTACTATGTTACCTGTTTCCGTGTGCATGATTGCCAAAAACGAAGATAACCACATCGAAGAATGCCTGAAAAGGCTCCGGCCCTGCCGGTTCGAAATCATCGTGGTGGATACCGGCTCCGTGGACCGCACAGTTGAGATTGCCCACAAATACGCGGACAAAGTCTTTCATTTCGCCTGGTGTGAAGATTTCAGCAGCGCAAGGAATTTTTCCATCCAACAGGCAGCCAACGACTGGGTGCTGAATATAGACTGCGATGAATATCTGGAAAATGTCAACCTGGCGCAGCTCGAGGAATCGCTCGCCGGAAGAAGGGAATCCGTGGGTATGATTACCCGCAATAACCCTTACACCGTACAGGGTTCACGCTCCATCATGTCAGAACGCATCGGTCGTCTCTTCAACAAAAATTACTGCCATTTCGAGGGCAGCGTGCACGAACAGGTACGCACCATGCAGGGAAAAGAGCCGGATACCTTTCCCATCCCCCTCACCTTTTACCATGAGGGCTATGTGAGCGAGTCGGACAAGCGTATGCGGGCTACCAGGAACCTGGAGATGCTTCTGCATGATCTGGCGCAGAAGGGGCCCAGCCCTTATATCTACTTCCAGCTCGGCCAGAACTACATATCCCTGAATGACATGGAGAAGGCCGCCCACTATTACAAGATGGGGCTTGACCTGAACGCGGATCCAGGCTCCGACTTTGTGCAGAGTATGGCGGAAACCTACGGTTACTGCCTGATGGATCTGGCGAAATATGATACCGCTATGTCCCTCCGGGAAAAATACGACCTTTTCTCCCACCGGGCAGATTTCGTCTACCTGATGGGTATGCTTTATCTGAAAAAGGGCGAACCGGCCAAAGCCATCGAAGAGTTTAAAAAAGCAACCACGCTCACCGCTTACTCCCGCACGGGTGTGAACAGTTACCGCGCCAATTTCCACATTGCCGATATCTATGAGAGCATGGGTGATCTTGACCAGGCACGGGTTTACTACAAAAAATGCGGCGACTATGAACCCGCCGTGAGAAGACTCCGGGAGCTCGCCACAGCGGAATCCGCCTCGTAAACAAATCGAGCAAAGCTCGATTGCGAGATTCGCTTCGCGAACTCGGATAGGCTGAGAAATTTTCGATAACACGAAAGGAGAATCCTTGTTTCCGCTGTCCGTTTGTATCATTGCCAAAAATGAAGAGGCTCATATTGAGGAATGCCTGAAACGTCTGTCTCCCTACGGTTTTGAAATCGTGCTGACAGACACAGGCTCCACAGACCGCACCCTGGCGATTGCCGAAACGTACACCGATCGAATTTACCACTTCGACTGGTGTGACGATTTCAGCGCCGCCAGGAATTTCTGTATGCAAAAAGCCTCCCATGACTGGATACTTTCTCTCGACTGTGACGAATATATTGAAACGCTGGACCTTGCCGCACTCAGCCGCTGTATGGAGAAGCACCCGGACTGTGCCGGGCGTATTCTGATCCGCAGCCGTTTTCTGCGCGGCGGACAGCCCTCCTTTGAGCAGACCCGCGTGAGCCGTCTGGCCAACCGCTGCGCCTTCCACTTTACGGGAACGGTGCATGAACAGCTGGAACGCCGCGACGGCAGTCCGAAAACAGTTTATGACGTTCCTGTCACAATTCTTCATGTGGGTTACGACGAAACCGAAACGGACTTGCAGGAAAAATCCCGCCGCAACATCGCCCTGTTAAAAAACCAGCTTGAAAGGGAAGGCCCAGACCCCTACCTTTACTTTCAACTCGGCCAGAGCTACCGCAGGATCGGGGACGCCGAAAAGGCCTTTCAGAGCTTCAACGCCGGACTTTCCCTGGAAGTGGACCCCGGCCTTGACTATGTAAAAACTATGGTGGAATCATACGGCTATACACTTTTAGACCTAAAGCGCAACCGAGAGGCACTGGGACTTGCTGAACTTTACGACGTATTTGCCACAAGGGCGGACTTCATTTTTCTGATGGGACTGGTCTATATGAACAACGGGCTTTTTGACGCCGCCGTCGACGAGTTCAAGAAGTCTGTCACAATGGAAGAGTCCACCGTGGAAGGTGTAAACAGCTATATGGCATATTACAACATCGGCGTGATCTACGAATGCACCGGACATATCGAAGAGGCGCGGACGTATTACAAAAAATGCGGGGACTATCAGCCTGCAAAAGAACGCCTGAAAGCCCTTGCATAAAAAAGGCCAGACCTCATGCAAGCATGATTCTGACCTTTTTTCTTTATGACTCCGCTTATGCGCGCAACTTCCAGATATCCCTGTTGTACTCCTCGATGGTTCTGTCGGAGGAGAAGAAACCTGCCTTGGCGATGTTCACAAGCATCATCTTTCTCCACTTCCTCTGATCCTCGTAGTCCGCCATCATCTTATCCTTGGTTTTGATATAGTCCTCCAGATCCAGAAGTGTCATAAACCAGTCTTTGTTTAACAGCTCTTTATAGAGTCTCTCCAGATTTTCCTTGTGGCCTGCCTTCAGGGCTTCCTTGCTGACGATAAAGTCTACCGCCTCTTTGATCACAGGAGACTTCTCATAATAATCCTTTGACACATAATCAGCCTTCTCATAGTGCTCGATCACGGCCTCGGACTTCTCGCCGAAGATATAGATATTGTCGTCGCCCACCAGCTCGTGGATCTCCACATTCGCGCCGTCGGAAGTGCCCAGCGTCACTGCGCCGTTCAACATAAACTTCATGTTGCCCGTGCCGGAAGCCTCCTTGGACGCCAGCGAAATCTGTTCGGAAATATCGCAGGCCGGAATCATCTTCTCGGCGTAAGCCACGTTGTAATTTTCCACCATAAGCACCGTCATATAAGGACTCACGTCGGGGTCTTTGTTGACAATCTCCTGCAGCACCAGAAGCAGGTGGATGATATCCTGCGCGATCACATAAGCGGGCGCCGCCTTCGCGCCGAAAATGAAGGTCATGGGTCTTGCGGGCTTCTTGCCTGCCTTAATCTCCAGATATTTATGGATGATGTAAAGAGCATTCATCTGCTGTCTCTTGTACTCGTGCAGACGCTTACTCTGGATGTCAAAGATGGAATCCGGGTTCAGGGTTACGCCCTCCGCCTCCTGCACATAGGCCGCCAGATCCTTCTTGCGGTTCATCTTAATCTCGGCAATACGGTTAAGTACCGCATCATCATCCGCATACTCCAAAAGCTTCTCCAGGTTAGCCGCATCCTTCTTGTAGGCATCCCCGATGGTGTCGGAGAGGAATGTGGCCAGCTCATGGTTGCAGGATAAGAGCCATCTCCTGAAAGTGATGCCGTTCGTCTTGTTATTAAATTTCTCGGGATAGATCTTGTAGAACGCATGTAACTCCGTGTTCTTCAGGATTTCCGTATGGATCGCTGCCACGCCGTTCACCGAGAAGCCGTAATGGATGTCGATATGCGCCATGTGCACCCTGTCGTCCTCATCGATGATCTGCACCTTGGGGTCTTTGTACTTCGCCGCCACGCGCTTATCCAGTTCCTTGATGATCGGCACAAGCTGAGGCACTACCTTCTCCAGATACTTGAGAGGCCATTTTTCAAGCGCCTCCGCCAGAATCGTGTGGTTGGTGTAAGCGCAGGTTTTGCTCACCACCTCAATCGCCTCGTCCATTGTGAAAGCCTTCTCGTCCACGAGAATGCGGATGAGCTCCGGAATCACCATCGTCGGATGGGTATCGTTGATCTGGATTACCGCATGGTCGTACATTTTGCGCAGATCATACTGTTTCTCCTTCATCTCCTTTAAAATCAGCTGCGCCGCATTGCTCACCATGAAATACTGCTGGTAGATACGCAGAAGGTTCCCCGCCTCGTCGGAATCGTCAGGGTACAGGAAAAGCGTCAGATTTTTCTCGATATCTTCCTTGTCAAATTCAATGCCCTTCTTAACCAGGCTCTCGTCAATCGTCTCAATATCGAAAAGTCTGAGTTTATTCACGCCATTATCATAGCCAATGACATCTATGTCATAAAGTCGGGATGTCACCTTCTTTTTGCCGAATGACACCTCAAAAGTCGTGTCAGTTTTCGTCAGCCAGGACTGCTCCTCAATCCAGTCATTTTTCTCAGCCGTCTGCAGTTTGTCCTTAAACTTCTGCTTAAACAGGCCAAAGTGATAGTTCAGGCCGATCCCTTCGCCCGGAAGGCCCAGGGATGCGATAGAGTCAAGAAAACATGCAGCCAGGCGTCCCAGACCGCCATTGCCGAGGGACGGCTCCGGCTCTACCTCCTCGATCGCGGAAAGCTGCTTGCCGTTCTTTTTAAGAATCTTCTCCAGATTGTCGTAAATTCCCAGATTGATCAGGTTGTTGGACAAAAGCTTGCCGATCAGGAATTCCGCGGAAATGTAGTAGATTTTTTTCTCTCCTTCAATCCGCTCCGATGCCGCCATCAGCTTCTTGGAAAGCTGCAGGATGCTATAGTAAAGCTCCTCGTTGCTGCAGGCGGAAACGGACTTCCCATATCCGCTCTGTGTCTGGTTTTCCAACTCCTGCTCCAGATTCATTACCAGTACGTCTCTTTTCAGGTTTGTTGCCTGTGCCATGTTGAAACCTCCCTTTTCTTTGTTTTCGCTGTTTCTTAATTTATAGTATTCCACTTTTATTTCCAGTACAGTCCCAGATCATGTAAGCTTCCCCGCCATCCGAAGTCAATATTCCCCATATTCCAGGGAGTACCGGCTTCTCTCAGACCAGAACGTCGTCGTACTCCATTCTCACCAGTTCATAGTCAAGCACCATCTGCTGCCCTTCCCCGCCGTCTAAAAGGCGCTTTAACTCTTCCACTGCCTCCGAGGCGATCCGCCCGAAATTCTGCCTGACCGTATTCATCTGCTTGCCCGCGTACCCCATCAGCGTGATTCCGTCAAACCCGCACACGGGCCGGAAGATATCCATATCCATCAGGGCTCGCATCGCGCCGATCGCCATCAGATCCGAAGCGCAGACCACAATATCTTTCTTTCTGGCATACCGCAGCGTCAGGTTCCTGGCCTGCAGCTCCGAGAATGCCCCGTTCCTGATAAGCAGCGGTATCTCCTCTTCGTCCGCCAGCCGCTGTATCCCCTTTAAACGCTCGGAAGTAACATAGCCGTTCTTTTTCCCTGCCAGATAGAGAATGCTCCTGCCCTTGTTTTCCTTAAGCGTCTTCCTGGCCACGTCATACTGCGCCGCCGCCTGGTCAATCCAGATCGAGGACGAGGAAGCGTTCACAATCGGCGCATCTACTGTCACAATCTTAAAAAGCTGTGCGCCGATCAGCTTTTGAAGCACCCTGTCGTCCTTCGACATCCCGAAAATAATAAGTCCCGTAATACTCTGGGAACGCAGATAGCGCACCACCTCGTCCAGATTTTTATTCTTTAACATGGAATCAAATATCGTGATCACATCCAGATTCAGCTCCACCGCCCGGCTTATGGTACCAGAAATATACTGCATGTTAATTTCATCCACCGCCTGGGATACATTGCCCAGGTTCAAAAGCAGGGCAACCCTGCCGGATTGCTTGGATGAAAGCGCAGCCGCCACGGAGTTGGGTACGAAATTTAATTCCGCCACCGCCTGATTCACTTTTTTCTTTGTCTCTTCGCTCACATTCGGGTAATTGTTCAACACCTTGGATACGGTGGAAATCGCCACCCCTGCCTGCTTTGCGACGTCTTTGATTGATACCATGATTTTTCCATCCCGAAACGATTTTTATACCTTCCGCCCGCATACGGAAATCGTTTTCCAAAACCATCATATAACAAAAGAGTGGTTTTGTAAACCACTCTTTTGAAAATTTTTCTTCGCCGCTGTGTCCTTTAACCGAGTAAGGACAGCGCAAGCTGGTTGCTCTGGTTCGCCTGGGACAGCATGGATGTGCCTGCCTGCTGCAGGATATTGTTGTTGGTGTACTGCACCATCTCCTTCGCAATGTCTGTATCGCGGATCGCCGCCTCTGCGGACTGGGTGTTCTCCACGATGTTGTCCAGATTGTTAATCGTATGCTCCAACCGATTCTGCACCGCACCAAGATCCGAACGCTGTGCAGATACCACCTTGATTGAGGCCTTTACGAACTTGTTCAGGCTTGCAAAATCATCATGGCTGGGAATTTTAGCACTCGTGCCACCCAGCACTTCCGGATCAAAATCAGTTGTTACCTTCTTCTCCGGATCGTAGAATTTTTGGATTACATTGGTTTTATAGTCCTTTGTATCCTTAAACCGATTTTTGACCTGATCTGCGATTCCGTCAATACTCATATTCTTGATGCTTACATTGATGTGCTGACCAGCTTCCGCGCCTACCTGAAGACCGACTTTCTTAAACCCGTTACCGTCCAGAAGACTCATCTCATTGAAGGTTGTCGTGCTCTGCACGCGGTCTATCTCGCTCATCAGCTGGTTAATCTCCATCGCGATGTATGCGCGGTCCGTGCTGGTCTGTGTACCGTTTTCACCCTTCACAGCCAATTCGTTCATCCTCTGGAGCATATCCTGCACTTCATTTAACGCGCCCTCTGCGGTCTGCACAACGCTGATACCATCCTGCGCATTTGCGGAAGCCTGCGTCAGACCCCTCACCTGTCTTCTCATCTTCTCGGAAATTGCCAGACCTGCCGCATCGTCAGCCGCACGGTTGATCTTATAACCGGATGACAGTTTCTCTGTGGATTTTGCCTGGGACGCCGTGGTGAGACCTAACATTCTGTTAGAATTTAACGCTGTAATGTTGTGTTTTACGATCATAATGGTTTCCTCCTTGATTTTGCAGGCGGCAAATCCTTTTACCGCCCTTTTCTGGTTGATGGTTTCTTCTGAAGCTGCCCACACAGGATCTGCTTCATGGGCTAATCTTAAAAAATTACCCCGGTATAATATCCCTAAGCCCCTAGGTTAACCTCGGGTTATTACCGTTACTGCCGTGACCCCGTCCGCGCCTTTTTCACGGCATCGTTTACCACGATCCTTTTCTTCCGATATTTCTCCGGCAGATCGGGCACTGCATAATAGTGCGGCAGCTTCGCCTTTTCCTCAGGATCCGTAACGTTGTTCTCGATTACTTTGCTCCGCACCACGTTCAGTCCCTTCGGCGCGTCAATCATGATCCGCAGATGATTCTTGCTGCCACCGAGAAAAATGACTTTTACATCCTCCCCGATCTGTAAATACTCTTCCGTGCTCATCGTCAGTCTTAACATTCCCAAACCTCCCTGCTCCTTTTAAACTGCGGCCCGTTCAAGCTGCCTCCCTGCAAATACAACATTTGTATAAGAAGTGTTGCAATCAGCCGTATCATGATTCCTGAAAAGCCCGCGCGGAACGTCAAATCATTGTAAAATAGTGTGATAGTACAACAACATACACAAGGAGGAACAGACATCATGAGTACAACCTACCCAATCAAAAACGAAGCGCAGCTTAAGAAATTTGAAGAATATTATCTGAAGGAAAAACCTGTTTACAGAAACTATGCCCTGATCATTCTCGGATTGAACACGGCATTTCGCATCGGTGACCTGCTTGCTTTACAGTGGGAGGACGTGTTTAATGAAGAGAGAAACTGCTGTCGGGATCATATCTGCATCACCGAACAGAAAACAGGGAAGCTGAGAAGTGTTGCCGTCAATGACAGCGTGCGAGGCGTATTGGAAATCTTATGGATAAACCACAGGCAGACAGAATCGTGCCCTTATCTGTTCCCGAACGGCCGGAAGAAACTGATGCCTCTCTCCCGCTCCCAGGCATTTCGCATTATTAAGGAAGCGGCTCTGTACGCCGGACTAAACGAGCACGTAAGCTGCCATTCGCTTCGAAAAACATTCGGTTATCACGCCTGGAAAAGAGGCGTACAGCCCGCCCTTCTCATGGAGCTGTACAACCACTCCTCTTACCGCGTCACTAAACAGTATCTGGGAATTTTGTTCCTTTTTTATGCATCCGCAGAAAAAGGGAACCGAAATTGCGGCCTATACACAGCAATTCCGATTCCCTCTGATTTCATTATTCCATCGTCTTAAAATGCAAGATTCTTATTTTCTCACAAGATGTCTCGGCAGGCCGTTCACGAAGAGAGGCTGCAGCTCACCCATGATAAGGGGTCTTGCATACTTCTCATAGCCTTCTGTCAGGCCCTTGCCGTCTGCGGTAATCCACTCGTCGGGCACATTTCTTTCCACATTTGCAATCGCGTGGATATCGTAAGCGCTGGTACCGCACTGATACGGATCCTCCCCGTTCCTGTCAAGGGTGATCATCATGCCGGTCTTGCCCTCTTCCGCAGCCATCACCGCATCGTGGCCAACCTGGAACGCCTCGTTGATATCCGTAAGGGATGCCAGGTGGGTCGCCGCTCTCTGTAGAGTAGAGAACTCGATTGCACGGGTCTTAAGGCCTGTCTCTGCGGCAATCCTGTCAGCCAGCATAACTGCTGTACCGGACATCTGCTTGTGGCCGAATGCATCCACGGCAACTTCCCTGCCGATCTCACATACATATCTGCCATCCGCAACCTTAACGCCCTCGGAAACCGCGATCACCACGGACGACTTTCTCGCCGCCAGATCCTTCACATCCGCAACAAACTTATCAATATCAAACACTCTCTCCGGCAGGTAGATCGCGTCGCAGCCTTCGCAGTCGTCACCCTTTGCAAGCGCTGCCGCCGCCGTAAGCCATCCGGCATTACGTCCCATAATCTCGACAATGCAGATGGTGGGTTTCTTCGCGCCGAAGGATGCGTTGTCGCGAATGATCTCTTTCAAAGAAGCCGCAATATATTTCGCTGCGGAGCCGTAACCCGGGCAATGGTCCGTCACAGGCAGATCATTGTCGATGGTCTTGGGCACGCCCATGAATCTCTGGGACTTCCCGTGAGCCGCCGCATAGTCGGACAGCATCTTAACCGTATCCATAGAGTCATTACCGCCGGCATAGAACAGGCACTCGATATCATGCTTCTCCATGATCTCAAACACCTTCTCGTAAACATCCTCATGTCCCTCGATCTGGGGCATCTTAAAACGGCAGGAACCCAGGAATGCGGAGGGAGTTCTCTTTAACAGCTCAATTCCCGTCTCGTCATCCAGATACTCGCCAAGGTCGATCATTCTGTCTTCCAGAAATCCCTCGATACCGTGAACCATACCATAAATCTTCTTCACACCCAGCTTCTTGGCAGCAGCGTACACGCCTGCTACAGAAGAGTTAATAACGGCTGTGGGGCCGCCGGACTGGCCAACTACAATATTTCCTTTCATGTCTGTTCTCCTTCTTTACTAAATATTTACTGTATAGATTAGTATACCAAATATTTCCGGGTAAAACAAGTACAAGCTGGTAAATGGAGGAGGCGCGGAGGATAGTGCTAAGTCCTCATTGTATTTACCACGCAAACATGTTACACTTTTATGGATGTTGCACCTTGGCATCAAATCAATTCGCATATTGCGGGAAAGGCATGGAAAATCCTATTATGACAAAATATATTCTGAGCTGCTGCTCAACCGCAGACCTTCCGGCGGAACATTTTTCGAAACGCGGCATCTTTTACGCCTGCTTCCACTACGAGTTGGACGGTCGGGAGTATCTGGATGATCTGGGAAAAAGTATGCCCTTTGAACAGTTCTACCAGGCGATGGCGAACGGCGCGGAAACCAGAACTTCCCAAGTCAATGTGGCGGAATTTACAGAATATTTCGAACCCTTTCTGAGGGCCGGTAAAGATATCCTGCACCTGTGCCTGTCCTCCGGCATTTCCGGCGTTATCAACTCCGCTATGGGAGCCAGGGAGATTCTTGCCGAGAAATACCCGGAGCGGAATATCTATATCGTAGATTCCCTGGCAGCTTCCTCCGGCTTCGGACTTTTGATGGATACGCTGGCGGATCTGCGCGATGAGGGTATGTCCGTCGAGGAGCTTTACCAATGGACGCTTGACAACCGCCTGCGCCTGAACCACTGGTTCTTCTCCACCGATCTTACCTTCTATATTAAAGGCGGGCGCATCTCAAAAACCTCCGGCATGATCGGGAACATGTTGAATATCTGCCCCCTTTTAAATATGGACAATATGGGAAGACTGATTCCCCGCTATAAAATCCGTACCAAGAGAAAAGTGATATATACAATCGTAGATAAAATGGAAGAATCCATCGAGGAGGGTACCGCCTACAGCGGAAAATGCTATATTTCCCAGTCAGCCTGCTATGCGGACGCCAGACTTGTGGCAGACCTGATTGAGGAACGCTTCCCGAACCTGAACGGCAAAGTTGTAATTAACAGCGTCGGCACTACCATCGGTGCTCACACGGGTCCCGGTACGGTCGCCGTGTTCTTTTGGGGAAAAGAGAGGGTTGACTGATAAAGTCACCCCCCCCTTCTCATGATACCGCACTTTCTTTTGTCCGCCCATACCCTACTTCATCAGATACATAAAATATCCCCCATAGCCAAGCAGCATAAGCAGCCCGCCCAGACGTCCCAGCCGCTTGTTTTTGAATACGCATATCCACAAAAGCACAGCCGCCGCAATACATACAATACCGTCTGTCAAAAACTCCGGCGCATATGCTACCGGCGTGATCAGCGCCGAGGTTCCCACCACGAAGAGAATGTTAAAGATATTGCTGCCCACGATGTTGCCCACCGCGATATCCGCCTTGCCCTTAATCGCCGCTGTGACACTGGTCACAAGCTCCGGCAGGGAAGTGCCGAAGGCCACGATCGTCAGTCCGATCAGGCGCTCGCTCATGCCGAAAATCAGGGCCAGCTCCGTGGCTGCGTCCACCGCCACATCGGAACCTGCCACAATCATCACCCCGCCAAGAACAATCAGTAAAAGCATTTTCCAGACCGGCATGGGTTTTCCCTCCGGCATCTCCTCCGGCAGGCCGCCGCCTTTTTTCGCAATGACAAGCAGATATCCCAGATAGCAGAGCATCAAGGCCCAGAGAATCAGGCCGTCGGACAGATGCAGAAGATTGTCCCCCGCAGCGCCCATTACCACAAGAATCACCGAAACCACAATCACAAAGGGAATCTCATATCTGACCGTAGTTTTCTGCACCGCCACAGGGGTGATGAGGGCGGTAAGTCCCAGAATCAGCAGGACATTCATAATATTGCTTCCCACGATATTGCCGATGGTAATCTCCGCACTCCCCTTCAGGGCCGCCGACACGCTGACCGCCGCCTCCGGCAGGGAAGTACCCATCGCCACGATGGTGAGGCCGATCACCAGCTGCGGGATTCCAAATTTCTCCGCCAACTGACTCGCGCCCTCCACAAACCAGTCCGCCCCCTTCACCAGAAGCACGAACCCCAACGCCAGCAACCCGATCTGAATCAATACATCCATATTCCTTTCCTCCTTTTGTGAGCCCCGAAAACAAAACGAGGCCTTCAACATTTTAGAATGCTAAAAGTCTCGTTCTTTCTCTCATTTCAAGAATATCCGATATGAAACAGAAAGCGTGTAAACATGACACATGTGTCAGGGTATGTTGCTTACACAGGATAACTACTCCCTCTTAACTTGTGTGATAATGTACCATAAAGTATATCCGCTTGTCAAGACTTCCATGCGCCAGCTCTCGATTTTTTATCGAATCCTGGCAAGCGCCTCCACCGACAGAATCCTTCTGATATTGACCAGAAACAGCACGCTGGCTGTTGTCGCCGAAATGATATCAGAGACCGGTTCCGCATAGTAAACACCCATCACGCCAAAGAAGTGCGGCAGGATGATCGCTAAAGGAATCAGTAAGATAATTTTGCGGAGCACGGCGATAAAAAGGGACACCTTCGCCTGCCCCAGAGCCAGAAAGGTGGGCTGTATCCCATTCTGCAGACCGAATACCAGCATTCCCGCCATAAAAATCGGCATCACTTTTCCGACCAGCTCCACAAGGGCCGTCTCATTGGTGAAAAACCCGGCGTAAAATTCCGGGAACAGCATGGTAGTCGCCGTGGAAACCAGCATAAATCCAAAGCACAGGCCGATCATCCAGCGGTAAAGCTGTTTCACTCTGGCAAAGTTTCCCGCGCCGTAATTGTAGCTGACAATCGGCGTCATGCCCTGCGTAAAGCCGCCGATGGGCGCGGAAAAAAGCTGCATCACGCTCTGCATAATGGTGAGCGCTCCCACATGGAGATCCCCGCCGTAAGCCTGCAGCCCGTGGTTTAGCACAATGCTGATAAAGCTCTCCGTAGCGCGCATGATAAAGGGCGATATCCCCAGCGAAAAAATACTGGTCAGAATCTCCCACTCAGGCTTAAGAAACTTTTTCCTTATCTTTAAGGAGGAGCGCTCACTCAGCAAAAAGCCTGTGACCCACGCCGCGCTTAGCGCCTGTGAGATGACGGTCGCCACCGCCGCGCCTTTTACACCCATATTCAGGCCGAAGATAAAGATGGGATCCAGAATGATATTCGCCACCGCGCCGATCAGCACAGACAGCATTGCCGTGCCCGGCCTGCTCTGGCAGATAATAAAGGCATTTAACCCAAGGGCCAGCTCCACAAACAAAGTACCCGCCAGATAAATGTTCAGATAGTCCACCGCATAGCCTATAGTCGCGTCGCTCGCGCCGAACTGATAGAGCAGCGGCCTCTGGAACGCATAAAATATGGCCATCAGCGCCACCGTGCAGATCAACAGAAAGCTCACGCTGTTGCCAAGGATTTTCTCCGCATGGTCCCTGTCCTGCTTTCCCAGCCAGATGGCCGCCAGAGGAGCCGCACCGCTGTTGACAAAGCCTGAAAAGGCGGAGATAAACACCGTAATGCAGAAGGTAACGCCCACACCCGTCAGCGCGTTCGCCCCCACTCCCTCCATATGCCCGATATAAATTCTGTCGATAATGCTGTATAAAATATTGATGATCTGCGCGAGAATGGAGGGCAGCGTCATGCTCGCCATCAGTCTGCCGATGGATTCCGTCGCCATACGCTCCTCGCGGGTCAGTTCCGTTTGATTTGCCGCCATACGTCTTCCCTTTTCTTTCGGTCTGTTCGTATGTAATATTACCCGAACCGGTTCAAAATTGCAACCGTCCGCCGCTTCCCGGCAATACCCGGCAGCGGTACTTTTCGGTTTTCTTTCCCTCCCTGTTATGCTATCATTGATTCGATGACAGCTTTTCAACAGACGATACCAGACGGAGATACTTATGAAAAATTCAGATAAAATACTTTCCATGCTGACCGGTCAGAAAACCGCTATCCGCCGCAACAAGATACTCGCCGGCGGCGTTGCCCGACTAAAACTTTTTCTTGTCACTACCGTTACAGGATCCGCACTTCTGATCCTGTCTCTTCTGTACCACCTTTTTATAAAACCGCATACAACCACCGGTTTTGCATGGGGTACAGCCTATTTGACAGAACTGCTCATTTTTATTTTGCTGGAATTCATTCTTTTCTGGAGCGGTATCATCCGCGTCTATACGACCTCCGTACAGCTCGGTATCAAATGGCGCATCATCGGTATTGCCTGCGGCTTTATTCCCTTTGTGCATATCTGGGCGCTGTGCAGGATTATCGCCATTACCTCCCGTGAGGCCGCTTTTGAAAAAGAAAAGTATCTGCTGGATCAGGTGCGTGCAGAAAGCCGGATCTGTGAAACAAAATATCCCCTTCTGCTCGTGCACGGTGTATTTTTCCGGGATTTCCGCTTCTTTAACTACTGGGGGAGAATCCCCTATGCCCTGAAACAGAACGGCGCCGTCGTCTACTACGGCAGCCAGCAGTCCGCCGCCTCCGTTGCCTCCTGCGGGCAGGAACTGGCGGAGCGCATCCGCTCGATCGTACAGGAAACCGGCTGTGGGAAAGTAAATATCATCGCCCACTCCAAGGGCGGACTGGACAGCCGCTATGCCATCAGCGCCTGCGGCGTCTCCTCCTGTGTGGCCAGTCTGACTACCATCAACACCCCGCACAGGGGCTGTATCTTTGCGGACTACCTGTTGGACAAAATACCGGCAAAGGTTCAGAAAAGCGTGGCCCGAAAGTACAATACCGCACTGAAAAAATTCGGCGATTCCAATCCCGATTTTCTCTCCGCCGTGCAGGACCTCACGGCTTCCGCCTGCGCCCACAGAAACGAAAAACTGCCCGACTGCCCCGACGTATACTACCAGAGTGTGGGCAGTCAGATGAACCGCGCTTCAAGCGGCAGATTCCCGCTTAATATGGCCTACCCGCTGGTCAGACATTTCGACGGCGCTAACGATGGGCTTGTATCTCTGGAAAGCGCCTGCTGGGGAGAACATTTCACACAGCTTGCCACTCCCGAGGGGCGGGGCATTTCCCACGGTGATATGATCGACTTAAACAGGGAAAATATTCCCGGCTTTGACATGCGGGAGTTTTATGTAAACCTTGTTGCGGATTTAAAAAACAGGGGCTTTTGATATAAGCCCCTGTTTCAACCTCATCTTTTCTAACATGTAACTTACGATAAGAACGACTGCAGATTCTGATTCAGATCCTCCGCAAGCCCTGTCAGATCCGAACTCAGTTCCGTAATGCCCTTAATCTCCTCCTGCATCTGCCCCGCGGCTTCCGCCGTCACCTGCGCCGTGCCGACGTTGGTCATGGAGGACTGTGCCAGCTCTTCTATGACATTAGACATATTGTCCTTTGCGCGGTTCATGGACCGAATATTCTGCTGCATATTATTCTCTTTGTCCGTCACCATATTGATGCTGCGGTCCAGTTCCCCAAAGATATCCTTTGTTCTGGTTACCTTATCCTCCTGAGATTTCAGCACTTCGCCGATCAGATTCATGGCCGCCAGGTTTTCTTCCGTCCTCTCCACCAGATCCTTGATATTCTCTCCGATCTGTGCCGCCGAATGGTTGGATTCCTCCGCCAGTTTCTGAATCTGCTGCGCCACCACCGCAAATCCCCTTCCGGCATCCCCGGCTCTCGCCGCCTCAATGCTGGCATTGAGCGCCAGAAGGTTGGTCTCCTCCGCTATGTTGGTGATATACTCCGTCACACTCTTAATCTGCTTGACAGATTCATTTGTCGTATCTGTCTGATTTCGGATTTCCTGCACCGTATCCTGAGCTTTTTTGCTGCTTTCCTCCAAGTCATGCAGAATGTCCGCGCTCTCCTTGGACATATCTTCCATGTCTCTGGAAATCTGATTGATTCCTTCAATCTGCACCAGCATTTCCTCTATCGCCTGCTTCGTGGCCTCCACATCCTGTGCCGCCTGCGTGGTGCCGCTCTGCTGCCGGTCTGCCGTGGAAGCAATCTGCTCCACACTCTCACTCATACTTACCGCTGCCTGCGTAGTACTTTCAGAGGTTCTGTTCAGCCTCTCAACAGCCTCCGTCAGTTTCAAGGTTCCCCGGCGGATATCATTCATAATATCATAAATCTTCAAACGCAGCCTCTCCGTGCAGGACGCCAGATCCCCAAATTCATCCCCGCGCTTGTTTTCAGAAAGACGCTCATCCTCAAACTGCCCGTTAGATACCTTGGAAAGCACCTCCCTCACGTTGTGGAGCACTTTGGTCAGGCCGCCGATATACCAGTAAATAAAGCCGCCCACCGCCAGAAGCACCACCAGCGCAATCACAACGCTGATCATCACATACCTTTTTATAATACCGTCAAACTCCTCCGTCGGGAGGGACGCCATCATTGCGCCCGTCACGGTGCCGTCACCCGGCTGCACAATGGGAATCAGATAGGCATGACACATTTTCCCGTCAATTTCAATATTGCGGTACCAGAGCTGCGCCCCCTGGTTCAGCGTGTAATTGGTAATGTTCGCGCCCGCCTTCATACCGTACCATCTGTCTCCGCCCTCATTTGTAACGGAAGTCATGACAGCCGTGTCACCAAAGAAAAACGTGATATCTACGCCCGTCTGCTCTTTCAGTTCGTCTACGATGCCCGTCTCCTGTGAGATATTAAAGTTCATGCCCCTCCAGACATTTCCGTCCGCCTTCATGGCATAATCGCCGTAGCCCTGACTGTTGTACAGACTCATGGCCGCCAGCGCATTGGATTTTAAGCTGTTTCTCGTCTCCTTATACATACCGCTCTCAAACTGAATCAGCCCGATAAACAAGAGCAGAATGCCGTACACCAGCATCGGGATACAGTACAAGGTAAACATTTTCTGTTTAAATTTCATATCGCATCTCTCTCCTACATGGAATCCGCAGTGATAACCGTCACTCCCGTATCCGTTTTCGTGTTAGTGTCCGTATAAGTTCCCTCCAGCGCCTGCACGGCAATGACCATACCGTCATGCCCCATACGCTCCGGATTCTGCTGCATGGTCGCATAGGCCGTGCCGTCTGCAATCAGCGCAAGCATGGCATCTGACGTGTCAAATCCCACAACCAGGTCATCCTTCCCGGATTCCTTGACCGCCTCGCCCGCCGCAACGGAAGTGCCTTCGTTGGTTCCGAAATACGCCACGTATCCCTGCCCCTGTCCTGCCGTCACGGCATTCTTGATATTGGCAGCGTCATCCATCATATATACCGTATCAGCCAGCACAAAATCGCTGCCCTCAAAAGCCGCGCGGAACCCGGTCTCCCTCGCCACGCAGGAAGCCGTGTCCTGTGTCACTCCAAAGACTCCGATCGTACCGGATGTGATCCCTCTGTCCGCCAGCGCCGTCTTCATGCTTTCCGCCGCCGTCTTTCCCGCCGCCTCATTGTCGGTCGCCAATGCGGTCACACAGTCGAAGCTCGCCGCACTGTCCACGTAGATAATCTTGCAGCCCGCATCAGCCGCCTTCTGTAAGCTGGCATTAACCCCATCTGCGCTGTTCGCCGCAATCAGGATGGCATCAGCCCCCTCCGACACCGCCTGGTCCACACAGGCGCTCTGCAGAGCGTCGTCATGGGTATCAGGTCCGATCCATTTATATGTAATATTTCCCAGTTCATCTGCCGCCTGCTTGCACCCTTTATCAATCGACTGCCAGTAACTGTCCGCCAGATCCATCGTAATCAGGTACACGGTATGCGCCTCGCCGGACCCCGCCGCAGGCTGTGTCTCCTGCGCTCCCGCATCCGGCGTTTCCGCCGCCGCTGCCGCAGGTTCCGCCGCCGCTGCCACCCCGCCGTTTACGGCAGCTGAAGGCTGCATCGGCGTATCCGGCATAATGATCTCAGGATCACCAGCCTGTCCGCAACCGGAGAGCAGCAGCCCCGTCACGACCGATATGCCGATTATTTTCTGTAATTTATACATGTGTTCTCCTCCCTTACTATAATTAGTCTTTTCTATTATATGAAATTTGTTAAATACAGTCAAATTATTTTGAAATAGTGTCCTATATTTTGTGCATCTTTTACAATAATGAGAGATGTTTTGCAAAAATGAAAGATTAAAAAAGACTAAAAAAAGAAGCGCACCTTTCATGCACTTCTTAAACTGCGGATAACAGGACTTGAACCTGATTTTCATATATACCGAAAATGGCGTATTTACCGAAAGCCGCATAAACACTGACATTACAGATACATATTAATAGACTGGAATATGAAAAAATGCTCCAAAATATACTGCTTTGTATGACTATGCAACATGAAA
>DKWV01000005.1:0-1301 GCA_002491905.1 Lachnospiraceae bacterium UBA7143
GTCCTGACCGGTAACGATCGGGTAATCACCTGTGTAGTTAGCTGCCAGTGCGTTCTCTACACCAAGAGCGGTGGAGTCGTTGGAGCAAAGGCAGATGTCAAGCTTTGTGCCGTCCGCATAGTTGGAAGAAAGGATNNGATCAGCAGCTCCTTGTAGTTGTTAACATCCGCAAATACGGGCTCGCAGAGGAAGGAAGGAATCACGCCTGTGCCGTTGTCATAGGTCGTGGTATCGTTTACTTCTACTTCCTCGCCGCTTAAGATCTGGCCAACCATTTTAACAACCTGCGCTGCCAGAGTACGGGTATCCTTGAACACGGACATGGACTGTTTGCCGGCGATCATGTTCTTTACGTTAGCGATATCGCAGTCCTGACCGGTAACGATCGGATAATTGCCTGTGTAGTTAGCTGCCAGAGCGTTCTGCACACCAAGAGAGGTGGAGTCGTTGGAGCAAAGGCAGATGTCAAGCTTTGTGCCGTCCGCATAGTTGGAAGAAAGGATGTTCTCCATTCTGGACTGTGCTGTCTCGGTAGCCCATGCAGGGGTACCAACTGTTGCGAAATCGATCTGGCCCGAAGGAACTACGATCTTGCCTGCATCCATGTAAGGCTGTAATACATCGATTGCGCCCTGATAGAAGAACTTCGCGTTGTTGTCATCAGGTGAACCACCGGTGATCTCCATGTTGAAAGGACCATCCACATTGTCGAGATCAAGCGCGTCTACGATGTACTGACCCTGCTTCGTACCAACCATGTAGTTATCGAAAGTAGCATAGTAGGAAACTGCGTCTGTGTTCATGATCAGACGGTCATATGCGATAACCGGGATGCCTGCGCTCTTTGCGCCCTCAAGAACAGTGGTCAGGGACTCGCCGTCGATAGAAGCGATAACCAGTGCGGAGCAGCCGCCGTTGATCATGTTCTCAATCTGGGAAACCTGAGTAGCTACATCGTTGGAAGCGTACTGAAGGTCTACCTCATAGCCTGCTGCCTCAAGCTCTGCCTGCATGTTGGAACCATCCTGATTCCATCTCTGCAGATCCTTGGTGGGCATTGCCACACCAACCTTATTGCCGCTGGGTGCTGCCGCGTCTGCTGCGGGAGCCTCTGCCTCCGCGTCCGCTGCCGGAGCTTCCGCCTCCGCATCTGCCGCAGGAGCCTCAGTCTCTGCTGCGGGCTCTGTAGCTGCCGGAGCTGCTTCGCCGCCGCCACAGCCAACCAGTGTAGCTGCAACCATAGAAGTTGCAAGTACCATACCTAATACTTTTCTTTTCATGTCTTAGTTTTCCTCCCTTTT
>DKWV01000005.1:1575-41666 GCA_002491905.1 Lachnospiraceae bacterium UBA7143
CATGTCTTAGTTTTCCTCCCTTTTCTAAATGATAAATATTTTTGCGAATTTTTTTCGCACCTTCAATATACCACAAAGAAAATAGGAATAATTTATGACATTCTGTACATTTTCACCATATCAAACTTTTATACGGGGATTGTACTAGCACATTTTTGCATTTTTCTGTCCTCGCCGCAAGAAAATGCTATTCCGGCATTTGTCCGGGCACATTCAGGTAGACATCCTCCTTCAAATGGAACCCGCTGCCGATAATGACCTCGTCGATATTGCCACGGTTCACGCTGATCGGCTCCAGTCCGATATAAGGAATCCGATACGCCCCACTGTCAATCAGCATCACATCCTCCCCCGTAATCTCCTCACCCTTCGCAAGCGCCACCGCCTCCTCCGCAGCCCGGGTAGCCAGACGCTCCACTGGCTTGTAGACCGTCATAACCTGCGTTCCCTCGACGATCCGCTGGCAGGCAGCCAGATCCGCGTCCTGCCCCACCACCAGCATGTTGCCTGCCTGTCGTGTCTCCGCCAGAGCGCGCACGGCCTGGGTTGCCAGATCATCGTTGCCGCACATGATGGCGTCCGCCTGTGCAATCTTTAACGGATTGGCGTAAATATAGGCCGCCGCCTCCTCCGCCCGCCAGTTGTCGGCATGAATGGAGTCCACAATCGAAACTTTGTGCTTCGCCATCACCCTCTTAAACGCGCCCTCCACCAGAGGCACATTATTGTCCGTGGGAGAACCGCCGATCATCAGCACATTGCCGCCCGCAATGCCCTCCTCCAGAAGCGCCCTTGCCATCATCTCTCCTACCATCTCATTGTCGAAGGAAATATACAGGTCCACGTCCGCATCGTCGATCAGTCTGTCGTAAGAGACCACCTTGATTCCCGCATCTTTCGCCCTGTCCACCGACTCCCGCAGGGACGCAGGATCGATGGCGATAATAACGATCACATCCATTCCCTTCTGAATAAAATAGTCAATCTGCTTTTTCTGCTCCTCCGCCACGCCGTTGGCGTTCTGCACATTCACCTCCGCCCCCAGCTCCTTGGCCACCGATACAAACACGTCCCTGTCCCTCTGCCACCTCTCAATGACAAAGGAATCAAAGCTCATACCGATCTGTATTTTTTTCTCCTCCCCGGCGTCTCCTTCCCTGCCGCTCTCCACTTTCCCGCAGCCAGCCGCCGTGAAAAGCAGAAGCGCCGCAAGCGCCAGACATCCGATTTGTTTTTTCATCTTCTCTACCTCTATCACAATTGTTTGTACTCCGTAGGCGTCACGCCCACATTCTTCTTAAAGGAACGGCTGAAATAATTGGGGTCCGCATACCCTACCATAGAACAGATTTCCTTCATGGAATACTCCGTGGTGGTGAGAAGCTCCTTGGCTTTATCCATGCGGATCTTGGTCAGGTACTCCACAAAACCCTCCCCCACGTCCTCCTTAAATATCTTGCTGAAATAATAGGGACTGATATTTACTTTCTGGGAAACCTCATCCAGAGAGATGTCCCGGCTGTAATTATTCTGAATGTAAGCTTTTGCCGCCTCCACAGCTCCCAGGGATTTTTCCGCCGCCTTCGTGCTCACATTGCGGCTGGCGGTTCTCATTTTATCCAGAAACCATTCCTTTATAGATACCAGATCATCCATCCCCATGATCACGGGAAGATAGTCTGCCCTGTCCCGGAATTCATAGGTCATGCCGCCGGAATTGTAAGCCAGATACTCTGCATAAAGCACAAACTCCAAGACCTTCAGGCGTATATTCATCAGATAGTCGCCGTGCAGCCCCGCAATCAGGTCAAAATAAGTTTCTGCTGTGGCCACGGCGTGATCCGTTTCCCCGTTCTTCACCTCCGCAAAGAGCTTCTTTTCCAGATCAACGGGGTAAGTTTCCTCGTGGGCACAGCCGATAGGCAGGTCATCCACATGGGCTACGCTTCCCGTGGTCATAATCAGGGCATTGGTGGCCTCCCTATAAGATTCTCTTGCCTCCTCCAAAGGCGCAACAGCGCTGATCCCGATGCGGAAACTGATCTGCGTCCTTCTCTTAAGCTCTCTGACAATCTCCCTCGATTTCTCAATCAGGGCGATTCTCTCCTCATAAGCCATCTGCGTTTCCTCACAGGGAACCAGTCCCGGCAGCTTGTTCGCCATAGACATCCCGAGAATCACGCCGGGATAAGCTTCTTTCAGATACTCCCTGAGCAACGTGTCATACTGCTGCATTTTCACACTGCTGCCCACAGCGTTGGTCATGTGATTTCCTTCCTGAGTCTCCCCGCAGACCACTGACAGCATATAGGCATAGTTCTGGTCGATACCGAGGAGCTGTTTGTAGTTCTCAATATCTTCCGTGAAATGCTCCTGAAAAAGCAGATTGTAAAGCAGTCCGTTTTCTATGATAGGCATGACCGTTTCCAGCTTTTCCCGGATCAAAAGATCGTTGCTGCGCTTCTCCTTCTCCCTGTCAATCTGCTTCATGGCCTTTTTCAGGGTGTCAATAATCCGGGTCTTCTCCATCGGCTTGGTGATGTATTCCAGAACGCCCAGCTTGATGGCTTCCTTCGCGTAATCAAACTTGTCGTAGGCGCTCATCACGATGAAGATCACGTTCTGGTTTGTCTCCCGGATTTCCCGCATGGCCTCGATGCCATTGATGCCGGGCATCTGGATGTCCATGATGGCGATATCCGGGCGAAAATTTTCCGCAAGCTCAATCACGCTTCTTCCTGTCTTCGCAAACTCGATCGTGCACAGCCCGCCAAACTCCTTCTCTATGATAAACTTCAGGGAATCGATCACAATTCCCTCGTCGTCAGCCAGCATAATCTTATAATGGCTCATCTTTCCTCCTGTTCCAGATAGAGGCACACTTCCGTCCCCTTGCCCTTACCCTCGCTCTTCACGGTCATCACATTTTCATTGCCCGTAAAAAGCCTCATGCGGGAAATCACATTGTCCATGCCGACACCGTTTCCGCCGGATGTCATTTTCTCTTCCCCATATGTGCCGCTCATCACCTTTGCAATGGTCTCCGCGCTCATACCGACACCGTTATCCTTCACGCTGATGCAGACCCGGCCCTCCTTCTCGTAGAGGGACAGCAGGATAACGCCCTGATCTCCCATTTCCCTTATGCCGTGATTGACACAGTTTTCCACAATGGGCTGCAGGATCATTCCCGGCATCTCCATGTGCAGAAGGGATTCGTCGATATGCTTTTCATAGTGAATGTCTCCGGCAAACCGCACATTCAGGATGTAGATGTAGGAATCCACCATCTCCACCTCCTCAGCCACGGTCACCGTCTCCTCGCTTTTCTTCATATTATATCTGTAAAACTGGGCGACCCTCTGAATGTAATCGTAGGTTCTGTCGGCACTCTCCATCATGGCGAGCTGTGCGCCCGCGTTTAAGGTATTAAACAGGAAGTGGGGATTGATCTGGGCCTGCAGATATTTGAGTCTGGCATCCTTCAAATGGCCTTCCATGAGAAGCTCCCGCTCCTTTAACGCACGCTCCGCCTCCATGCTCTCCCTGATCCGTTCAATATATCTCCCGATGCTGACCACCATAGAATTGAAGGCTCCCGTCACCACGCCCACCTCATCCTGCGACTCCACCGGCAGAAGATCAATCTCAAAATTACCCTTCGCCACCTCGTCCGCCTGTCCCGCCAGTTTTTTAAGCGGCCTGATCAGCGCGCCCACAAGGCTGATGATAATGCAGACGTTGCTGAACATCACAAGGACAATGGCGATCACGGACACCGCCTCAAACAGCCGGAAACGCTGCAGCAATTCGCTGTAACGCTCGGAATTGCTGCGGAACTGCTCCATGTTCAGATTTGAAATATAGGTGCCGATATAGCCGTACATTCTGGTAGCATTCTCATAATGTGCACGGTACTTTTCCACATTCCGCCCGCGCTTGGCCTCAATGGCCTGCGCCACCTCCACAAGATACTCTTCAGTCATATGCCTGATATTCCGCTCCATCCGGTCAAATGACCGCCCAGTAACCTCCTCGTTTAAATTCTCCGCCATATTCCTGCAAAGGGTTTCGCTGCGGTAATAATTTTCCAGGGAGTCGCTAGTCTTCACGTTCAGATAATCCGTCATATCGTCCTGAAGGGCGTTTACGGCATCGGAAAACTCATTCAGATGGCGGTTATCCTGATAAACCATATCAAGCCGCCCGGACATACTGTTGATGCCGATGATCAGGAAAATGTTCACCATCACAACGAGGATATTCGTCACGATGTAGATGCTGCTGATTTTAAACTGCAAAGAGAAATCCCGGAATTTACTCATCATTTCCCGACTCCCCTCTCCCCAGATACCCATCCACATTATCTCTGGTAATCAGACTGATATCCGCCGTAAAATACTGGCTGGTATAACCAAGATCGTGGTACTCCTGCAGGGCCTCAATGCAGAAAGCCCCCATCTGAGCCGTATCAATATCCACTGTGGCATAGATCACGTTCCTGTCAATGGCGTTGAGAATCGTGTCTGAAACATAATGCCCAAGGATGCTGACCGCGCCCACTTTATTATAATCCACCACCGCCTGGTAAGCACAGGTGGTGTTCAGTTCATTCAGGCAGATCAGGATATCCGGGATGTCCTCGCCCATAAAAATATCGCGGACAGATTCCTCCACCGAAAAAGCATTGGCATCATCCACAGACTGCTGGGAGAGTTCCACCACCGTATCACCCCGCTCCTGCTCAATCGCCTCCTGAATGCCAGAATAGAGGATATTCTGGTCCAGACTATTCGCAAAAGGGTTGACCAAAAGAGTCACTCGGATAGGCCGGGCCTCGGTTCCCACTTCCACCGGCACAGATTTCAGCGTGGTTTCACTCCCGCCTAATGCGCCCAGCGCCACAGCTGCCGTCTCCGTTTCCGTCGCAACGCCATCTTCCTCCGTCATCATGACAAGCCGCGTTTCCTGCGTTCCGACAAGCCTTTCCCGCATGATCTTGAGCGCCTGTCTGCCATACTCCCTGCCCAGATTGTAGCTGCCCACGCCCACAAAACTGCAGCGGGCGCTCTGGGTATTGTCCCCGTAAAGCGTCACTACGGGAATCCCCGCCGCATCCGCCCGGTCAATCAGGGCCGTCATCTTCTCGTCTTCGCTGGCCGTCACAATGATGCCGTCCACCCCGGAGGCGATGGCAATCTCCATCTGTTCCTCCACGCTGTAATCCTGAAAGTGGTCGTTTCCCAGCCAGTCCACATAGACGTTCTCCTGAAGCGCACGCTCGTATGCGCCCTGATACACGGACTGCCAGAAAGCGGATTTGCCGTCCTGTGTAATCATAATATAGTACCTGTCGTAAGTTTCTCCTGCCGTCTCCCCTTTAAAACTGCCTTTGTAAAACCACAGGATATACCCCGCCATCAACACCGTAAACAGGATGCTGACCACCGTCAGAAATACGGGAAGAAACGTAAGCCCCGAAAATTTTCTTTCCGGGGCTTCTTTTCCTGCATGCAGCTGTCTTCTTTTCTTAATTATCTTCAATGCCTTTCTGCGTGTCAGCAATTAATTTTTGTTATAATATGTATCGTAGTTCACAAGCTCATCCAGAAGCTTGGGGAGTTGTTCGTCCATCGTCTCATCCGGGAACTGACAGGTTCCCACGGCCATATGGCCGCCCCCGCCGTATTTGAGCATCAGGCTTCCCACATTGACATGTGAGGTGCGGTTTAAAACGCTGTAGCCCACCGCCGCCGAACAGCCCTTGCCGCCCCGGCCGTTGACGATCCATGCGGAAATATTCTGTTCCGGGTACATGCTGTAGATCAGGAAACGGTTGCCGGAGTAAATCGGGTCGACGCCCCGCAGGTCCGAGATAATGACATCCTTCTCCACCCTTGTGTGCGCTTTCACCATCTCCCTGAACTTCTGGTCCTGCTCACGGTAAATGGCAATACGCTCCTGCACATCGGGCAGCGCCAGAATCTCCTCCGTGCTCATGGTACGGCAGCACTCCATCAGCTTCTCCATCAGCTGATAATTGGAAATCGTGAAGTTGCGCCATCTGCCAAGCCCCGTGCGGGGATCCATCAGAAAGCCCACAAGGATCCAGCCTTCGGGATTCTGAATCTCATCTATGGTCAGATTGCCGGAATCTACCTTATCCACAGCCACCATCATATCATCGAAATGGGAAAAACGCTCCTCACCGCCGTAATACTCATAGATAATGCGCGCGCAGGAGGGTGTGATCCGGCTCTCCCCCTTATATTTTCCCTTTAATTCATTCCGCTCATGTTCGCTGGAGTGATGGTCAAACCAGAGTCCGCACCCCTCCACAAAAGGGACATTTGCAAGCACATCATTCTCCGTGATCTCCACAAGGCCGTCCTGTAAATCCTTCGGATGCGCAAATTTCCAGCTGTCAATCAGGCCAACCTCCTTCAAGAGAGCCCCGCATGCCAGCCCGTCAAAATCAGATCGTGTCACTAATCTCATCGTTTTTCTCCTTTTACCCTTCCAGCCTTTTTTCTACCCGCCGCACTATTCTTTGATCTTGTCAATATCCGTAAGGTTTACACCGGAAACGTTAAGTAATGCCTTTAATGTCAAATACTCATCTTTTAAGTCTGCGTATGTCTCAACTGCATTTTCCTTTTTAGCAAGAAGCATGCGCCTCTGCACTTTTGCAAAATCGTCAAGAGCTGCCTTTGTCACCTCGATACCAGACGGCATACAATCACCCGCTTTCCACTGTGCCGTATTGACTGCTACTGTTTTTATTATAGCGAATTTTAACTAAGATGTAAAGGCTGAAACCGACGCCGACAGCGCAAAAAGGTAACGGCATATCGAGAAAGTTATCTGGTTAAAGCAGGATTTCCTCCCCCAGCTTAAAGGAATAGATGATGCGCTCCTTCACCGGTTTCCCGCCCACTCCCGGTTCATAACCATAAATCTGCGCAAGCGCTTCGCTGTAGTAGGCAAGCTGCACCTGATAACGCTTCACAAGCTCCGCAGCAGCGGACACGGCATCCGTCTTGTAGTCCAACACCACAAAGCCGTCCTCCTCCTCGAAGAATACGTCGATGATGCCCTGGATCAGCACGGTCTCCTCCGCGGGAAACCCACTGCCCAGACGGCTGGCAGGCAGCCCCATCACGAAAGGCTGCTCCTTATAAAGCTTCCCCGCCCGGGCCGCCTCCGCCATCCGAAGCGCTGCTTTGCCTGTCAAAAAGTCCACCAGTTTCGGGACGGATACCGCCTCATAATATTCCTGTGACAGCCTGCCCGTCTTTCGCATCCGCTCCATCTGCTCCACAAGAAGCGCCTCCGCAGCCTGCCGGTTTTCGTTGACTTTAATAGTCAGTTCCTGGAAATCAAACAGCTCCATCACTTTATGAAAGGCGCTTCCCCGCACAGAACCGCTGACATGCTCGTCACCTCTCAGGAATTTCGGCAGATAGGGAACCGCCGGTTTCTCCTCGAAAAGCCTGGCCGCGGCCTCGTCCGTTTCCTGCATCCCGGCCATCTTCAATTCCGATACAGTAGTCTTCGTGTAAAGGTCGCGCAGATTCCCATGCGGATATTCATAGGAAAACCGTCGTGACAGCTCTGTCAGGAGAGTTTCGTCCACAGCTTCCGCTGGATCGGAAAAAAGCAGCTTTCTCTTCGCCTCCATCCCCAGAACCGTCTCCTCTATCTTTTCCTCCACCACATGGTCCCACCCGGTCAATTTAACTAAAACCGCCATATCATCGGCATATTCCGGTGCGTCCGGCGCCGTCTCCATTCCGCAGGCTTCATAGAACCCATCCAGGCATTTGTTCCCGGAGAGAGCAGCAAGCAACAGCGTCAAAAGGCTTTCCTGCCCCAGCAGGACATCATAGGACAGCAGACTGTGTTTCCGCCGCCGCAGCGGAAGAAGGGCCGCCGCCGTCTTTTCCGGGTTTTTGACCACTCCGGTCAGAATCAGTTTCTCCTCCGCCCTGGTCATGGCCACATAAAGGATTCTCAGCTCTTCCGCCAGACTGTCCCGTCTCAGTTTCAGCGCAACGGCATTTTTGCGCAGATTCTTTCCCTTCACCCGCCTTTCCGGGTCCACATAGTCCACGCCTATCCCGGCATCCACATCCACCGCCAGCATCCCGCTGCCCTCTTTCCTGCCAAGGCCGGCACCCAGTCCAGACACGAAGCAGACGGGAAACTCCAGCCCCTTGCTCTTATGGATGCTCATAATCCGCACCACATCCGCATTCTCATCCTGCATGGCAGCCTCGCCGTAATCAACCTCATATTTCTCCAGCTGCTCCATATAACGCAGGAAGTGGTAGAGTCCGAAATAACTTGTCTTCTCGTAATCCGCCGCCCTCACCAGAAGCATCTCCACGTTGGCACGCCGCCTGCCGCCCTCGGGTCTGGCCGCCACATAATGCAGATACCCCGTCTCCCGCAGAATAATCTGTAAAAGCTCATGGACGGAAAGGTAGACGGACATTTTTCTGTATGCGGCAATTTTGTCAAGAAAAGCCGTAATTTTGACACGCAGCGTCCCGCTGGTCTCCTCTGCCGCAGCACACGCCACAAGCGCGTCGTACAGGTACTTTTTCTTCGGGCAGGCCGCCCGCACCAGCGCGATCTCCTCCTCCGGGAAGCCGCCCAGATATGTGTGCAGCACTCCATAAAGCGGGATATCCTGTAAGGGATTGTCCAGAATCCGCAGGAAATTCAAAAGCTCCTGCACCTCCGGGGCCGCGAAGTACCCTGTCCTGGAAGTCACATGGACGGGAATCCCCTCCTCCTCCAGCACTCTCTTAAAGACCTCATCCCAGCCCGACAGGGTGCGCAGCAAAATCACGATATCCCGAAAGGCAGCCCTTCGAAGCTCGCCCGTCTCCCTGTCCGTGACCTGGAACTCCCGGAGAAGCGTCTTGATCTGCGCCGCCACACCGTATGCCTCCTGCTCCTTCACAGAGAGCGCCGCCCCTTTCTCCGCCGGCTGTTCTTCGGAAACTGCCTGATCCGCTGCCCCGTCTTCCGCAGAAGATTCTACAGCCGCTTTCTCCTCCTGAAACAACAAAATCTGCGTCACATTCGAGGCATCCTCCGAAAGGCCGTCCTCTCTCTGGGGATAGACGGCGCCGGGATACAGCGCCGCCTTCTCATCATAGACGATGCCGCCCAGCTCCTTTCCCATAATCCGCCGGGAGACAGCGTTCACGCTGTCAACCACCTCCCTGCGGCTCCGAAAATTCTGGTGAAGGTCAATCCGCTGCGCACTTTCTTCTGCCCCCGCGTAGCTCTCCAGTTTTTCCAGAAAAAGCTCCGGCCTTGCCAGACGGAATTTATAGATGCTCTGCTTCACATCCCCCACCATAAAGCGGTTGTACCGTCCCTCCGATTCTCCGCTGATACAGGAAAGCAGGTATTCCTGCACCAGATTGCTGTCCTGGTACTCGTCGATCAGGATTTCATGGAAACGGCTCCGATAGGCAAGTGCAGTCTCCGTGGGCACATACCCGTCTTGCTCCCTGCGCAGGAGCGCCTGCAGGGCAAAGTGCTCAATATCGTCAAAATCCAGAATGTTTTTCTCCCGCTTCGCCCCGTCGAAGGCGGCCTTAAAAGCCAGCGTCAGGTCCACAAGGGCCGCCACCGCCGCCTGACAGCTCCTCATCTGCCGGCACACCTGCATGGACGATCCGCCGAAAAACTGCGTCCGCAGCCCAGATACCGCCGCCTTCACACTGTCCCGCAGGCTCTTCGCCGCCTCCCGCTTTGCAGGTGCGACGGAGGCGTCCCTTTTGGACGGAAGTCTGTCAAAAGCCACCGCGCCGAACGCACCGCAGAGTGCGTCATAATCCGTTCCATCGCACGCACCGCCGCACAGCCCGAGCAGCCTCTCCGCCATCTCTTTCTCTTTTTCCAGCAGCTCCCCGTAAAAATACGGCCCGTCCGGCTCCACGCACAGACGGATGGCCCCCTCCAGTTTTTCCACACAGCCTTCCAGCACCAGACGCGTATGCTCCATGAACAGCGCCGACCACGGAAGGCTCAACAGGTCGCACACTGCATCTTCCTGCGCCGCATTCTCCTGCTGCCCGTTTTCCCCCGTCCCTTCCAGAAGATAATCCCCCTTCCGCTCCACAAGCCACGCTTCCGGGAACGGCATGCTCATGGCAAAATCATAGAGCTTTAACACCTCTTTCTCCACCGCCTCATCCCTGCTGCCGACGCTGAAATATTCCATACAGTGCAGGAATGCCGGGTCTTCCTTCCCGTAAGCGTCCTCAATCACAGCCGCCAGCACATCCGAGCGCAGAAGTTTCAGTTCCCCCTCCTCCGCGATCCGAAAGCCGGGATCCAGCCCGATGGTATGGAACTGGTTCCGCAGGACAAAAAGGCAGAAGCTGTCTATGGTAGTGATCTGGGCATTGTAGAGCAGCGTGGTCTGCCGCTGTAAATGCTCGTTTCCGGGATCAAGTGCAAGCCTGTCGTTTAAGGCGCGGCTTACCCGCTCCCGCATCTGGGCCGCCGCCGCATTGGTAAAAGTCACCACCAGAAGCCGGTCAATGTCCACCGGGTTTTCCCCATCGCACACCATCTCCACGATCCGTTCCACCAGCACCGCCGTCTTGCCGGAACCAGCCGCCGCGGAGACCAGAAGATTGCAGCCTCTCTTCTCTATCACCTGTCTCTGTGTGTCCGTAAATGTGATTCCCATATTATCTCCCTGTTTCCTCCCGCATCTTTTCCAGCGCCTCCTCCGCTTTCAGCTTCGCAAGTTTTCTAGGCCGGTACCCGGCTGCCCCAGCCTCATAACCGCAGACATGCTTGTATACACAGTAGGTACAGGCCTTCTCCGCGCCAAACTCGCAGGGATTGACCGATATGGTTCCATCCAGAATCTCCCTTCCCAGACTGCGGATTTTATGGTTTACATAATCCGAAACCATCCGCATGTCCTCCTCCGATATGACACTGGAGACAGTGGAGAAACTGCCGTCCTTTTTCCTTTCTAACGGCAGAATATCGGACTTACCCGTAAATTCGCCATCCAGCATTCTGACGGCTTCGTCATTCCTATTGACCATTCCAGTCATCTTTAATTCCTGCAGGATGCGGCTGTTGATCTCCTCCGGCGAAAGTTCCTCACCCTCCACCACCGGATCTGCCACCCGGTAGTAGAGCATAGCCGCAGGCACCGTCTCCTTATCGGGATATTTCTTCTGCACAAGCTCCACCGCCGCGTTCATATAGACCACAAGCTGTAACTGCAGACCATAGTAGAGCGCCGCCAGGTCAAACCGTCTCTCCCCGGATTTATAGTCAATGACTTTCACATAAACCCGGTCTTTGGTCTCTCCGATATCCACCCGGTCAATCCGGCCCCGCAGGCGCATTTTTTCCTTCTCGCCAAGAGCTATATTCAGGGAGTCCAGATCTTCCAGCACATCAAAGGAAACCTCAAAGGCATCGGGCAGGAACTGTCCTTTTTTAAGCTGCGTCTTTAGCGTATCCACCGTGCGGTTTAAAATACGCTCCATCCGCGTGAGCAGATGCCTGTTCCTCGCATTGCTGTAAAGAATGGTCTCCCCATAGACCGCCGCGCAGGCGGCAAGCGACTCCGCCACCAGCTTTTTCCCCTCCTCCTTCGGAAAGTCAAACCAGGTATAGCCATGCCCTTTCAGCCGTTTTGAGAACTCCTCCAGCACGCTGTGGAACAGATTCCCCATATCCGACGCCTCGAAACTGTACTCTCCCCGCTCCCGCAGACGGAGGCCGTACTGCAGGAAATGGGCGTAAGCGCAGGCGGCGTATTTTTCCAGACGGCTGACGCTGTTTAAGAGAGACGCGCCGTAGAGGGCCGTGGCCGCGGCCCGGGAAAGGGGCGTATCCTCATGCCTTGCAAAAGCCGTCTCTACCAGACTGCCAACCTGCGCACGATAGCGCGGATTCCCGTCATAGCAGCGGTAAAACGTGACAAGCGTCCTGCTCTCCTCCTCCGAAAGCCGTCCCGCCGCGTACTCCCGCAGCATTTCGGTAAAAAATTCCACGCCGTCGGCACCGCTCATCAGCTGCCCTTCCACAGCCTCCCGCTCCGGCGCTTCCGCGGTCAGTCCGGGGAACAGCCCCTGCAGAAGCTCCACCAGATAGGCCGGGCGCAGCGACCTGCCGTCCTCCCCCACTCTGGCATAGGACAGATAAAGCGCCTCCGAGGGCTTTGTCATATTCAGATACAGATAAAGCCGCTGGATATACATCTGCTCCCTGGGTGAAGGGGCCAGCTCGATATCCGACTCACGCAAAAACTCCCTGTCAAGGTCTGAGATAATCCCGCCGCCGGAACCTTTCGGGATATTGCCGTCGTTCACGCCCAGAAAGAAGAGAACCTTTACCTGCTTTAACCGGGTTCTCTCAATATCCCCCACCAGAATCCGATCCACGTTCTGGGGGATCGTTCCCACCGTAATCTCCGCAAGCCCCGACTCCAGAATTTCCGCGAACTCCTTAAGCGTCAGCTCTTCCTCTGAAAGGAGTCCCTCTATCTGGTCGAGAAGATCAATCACCAGCGGATAAATCTGTCCGTACTCCTTAGCCCTGGCCAGCTCCCCCTTCTCCTGAAATTCCTTCTCAAAATCCGAAAGTTTCCGCTGTACCCCGTTTGCCACCAGAAAATCATAGAGCGCGCGCACACAATCCTTCGCCGTCCGAAGCGGCGCAAGAAAAGGCGCAAGCTGTCCCATCAGCCGTTCGCGCATGGCATTACAGGCGGCAAGCGACGTCAGGGATGCCTCCTCACCCTCCGGCTCCTCCTCCCGGTACGTAAAGGCCTCGCCCCAGCGTTTCCGTCCCCTGATCCCGAAGCGGCGGACATAATTTTCCAGCCTGTCCACCTCCTCCCCGGTAAAGTCCGCAAGCCCCGTCCGCAGATAGTGGAACACCGCGTCAAAACTGAAATCCTGCAGAAGGATCTGCAGGGCGCTCCTCACATAAGAAGTGAAGGGATTCCCCAGAATGCCTCTGGTCTGGTCGATATAAATGGGAATGTCAAAGCGGGAGAAAACCTCTTCCGCCTCCTTCCCGTACACCCCCATATTGCCCGTCACCACGGCGATATCGCGGTAACACAGTCTCTCCGATTCAAACAGCATCCTGCGGATGGCAATACAGGTCTGCCGCAGTTCCTCCACGGGCGTGGAAGCCTCGATCAGGTGAATCCTTTCCGCCGTTTTCCCGTAAGCGCAGGGCGGATACCGGAACAGGTTTCTCTCCAGATGGGCAAGCTCCGCATTTTTTGCAAAACGGGGCAGCCGTCCCTCCACTTTCTCCAGACACCAGACGGCTTTCTCCTCCTCTATGCCCGCCTCCTCAGCCAGCCTGCGCAGAGCCGCCACAGTTTTCTGGCTCAGGTAAAAGAGCTTCTGCTCCCCCTCCATGCGGTATGGATTTTCCCGCTCATCCACGGTGAGAGTGATAATGACTCTTTCAGTCAGCCCCAGCAAGTCCTGAATGACGCGGTTCTGGATCGGCGTAAAACCGGTGAATCCGTCAAAGGCGATCACACTGCCCCTCACAATTTCCGATTCCGGCAGCGCCGCCCTCAGCCGGTCCAGCGTCCCTTCCGTCGTGATAAAGCGTCCTTCTATGTACTCCCGAAACGCACGGTATAAATGCCGCAGATCCTGGAGCTTATAGTAGAGCGCCCCCCGCTCTTTGGCATAAGCGATCAGTGTCTCCAGTTCCTTTTCCCCGACGCCATACTGCATAAATTCGGAGAGGGCCGACTTCACCTCGTGGATATAGCCGATCTTGTGCAGATAACTGCCCAGGACCGTCAGATTCTCCCGTTCCTGCCCGGCCACTTTGCGCAGCACCAGACTTTTTCCCGTGTCATCCAGAACCGGCAGCTCCTCACCGCCCACTTCTTCAATAACCCGGTGGGTCAATCTTCCAAAACTCAGCACGTCGATATTCATAATCGCATGGCGCGGATGCTCCACCACCAGATCCATCTGGGTCTGCATGGTAAACTGGTCCGGCACAATCAACAGATAGTTTTTCTCCGGGTGGCGCAGGGATTCCCCGATGATATAGTCATGCAGTTTCCGGCTCTTACCGGCGCCGGAGGCTCCGAAATAAAATTGTAAGGACATGGGCATCTTTCCTCTTCGCTATCATACACTATTATCACAAAACAAGCTTTACACTTCATAAGAAAACTTTTATAATTATATTATAACATGGGAACAAATTATAAAGAAAGTAGGTGATTATATGCCAACCAGTCTTGAAGTAACAAAAGCGGCAATTGACGATTTCAAGAAAATTCAAAAATACATGCTATTAGCAAAAGAGGAAAACGCTGAAAAAACGTATGCTGAGTTAAAAGATGAATATCTATCACTGAAAGCGATCTTGCAGGTTTCCGGCGTTAATCTTGCTGACATTGATAAGTTGAAGGAATAAACAGATGTGGGGAATGCCGTTTATCAGGCATTCCCCCAAGTGAAACTTAGTACATCTTGGCGTCCCGTCCTATGGCGGGATGTCTTTAGATGTACTTCTCACTTTTTATTCTGTGAACGGAATCACGCCGCCGTCATATGTATTATTGATGTACTCCCTGATCGTATCTGACTTAAGCGCCTCCACAAGCGCCTTGATCCCGGCGTTGTTCTCGTTGCCTTCCTTCACGGCGATCACGTTTACATAGGTCTTTGCCGCCTCGGAATCGGACTGCTCGTAGGCAACCGCATCCTTCGCCACGGAGAAACCGGCCTCCATCGCGTAGTTGCCGTTCAATACCATAAACGCTACCTCGTCCTTCACGCGGGGCACCTGCGCCGCCTCCAGCTCCTGAATCTCCACGTTGTGAGGGTTATCCTCGATATCGCGGACAGTCGCCTCCAGCCCTACGCCATCCTTTAAGGTCAGGATGCCGTTGTCCTGCAAAAGCAGAAGAGCCCTCGCCTCATTGGTGGTATCGTTGGGAACCGCAATCACGTCTCCCTCCGCGATCGCCGAAAGGTCGCTCTTGGTGCCGGGGTAGATGCCGAAGGGCTCATAATGGATACCGCCCGCATTCACCAGATGCGTTCCCTGCTCCTCGTTAAAGGAATTCAGATAGGGGATGTGCTGGAAGTAATTGGCGTCATACTCGCCGCTCTCCACCACCTGGTTAGGCTGTACATAATCGTTGAAGACCGTCACCTCCAGCGTGTAGCCCTGCTCCGCCAGAATCGGCTTCACCTGCTCCAGAATCTCCGCGTGGGGCGTCGCGGAAGCCGCCACAGTGATCGTGCCGTCATCCTTCTTCCCGCCGCAGCCCGTAAACGCCGTAAGCGCAAGCGCCGCCGTCACAACAGTTACAATCAGTTTCTTTTTCATAATATCCTCCTCCTTCTATGTAAAACTAATTACTTCCTCTTATCTAACTTCACAGACAGCCGCATTCCCAGCGTCTGGAAAATCTGTACCAGCACCACCAGAAGCACCACCGAGACAATCATAATCAGCGTCTCATAGCGGTAATATCCGTAACGCATGGCGATATCGCCTAAGCCTCCACCACCGACCACGCCCGCCATCGCGGAATAGCCAAGGATCGTGCCGATGGCAATGGTCACGCCCACCAGAATCGAAGTTCTCGCCTCCACCAGAAGCACCTTCCATATAATCGTAAACGTACCCGCACCCATACTCTGCGCCGCCTCCACCACACCGTGGTCCACTTCCTTGATGGAAGATTCTATCATACGCCCGATAAAGGGAGCCGCCGCGATGGTGAGCGGTACAATGGTGGCCGCAGATCCTGTCGTCTTGCCAACAATCACCCTCGTCAGGGGCATCACCAGAATCAGAAGAATCAGAAACGGGACGCTGCGCAGAATGTTGGCCAGCACATCAAGCGTCTTGTAAATCACGGCGTTGGGACGGATCCCCGTTTTGTCCGTCACGGCAAGGACGATGCCCCAGGGAAGGCCCAGGAGATAGCCAAAGAAAGTCGACATAAGTGTCATAAGCAAGGTGTCCCGCACACCTTCCAGCATCATAAGCGTCAGGTCGCTAGTCCACATAGCCGTTCACCTCCTCCACTGCCAGACCTCTCTCCGTGAGATAAGCCTTCATCTCCTTCTGCATCCGTATGTCATCAGGCAGGCTTAAAATCATCTCGCCTCTGGCGATTCCCTCCACGTTCTTGGTGTCCGCCCGCAGAATATTGATGGGCTGCCCGAACTTTAACACCATATTCGCAATCACCGGCTCAAAAGAAGAGTTTACGGAAAATACAATGCGGATACAACACTTCCCTTTCATCAGCTCCTTTTGCCGGTCCTCCAGCGTGCGGCGGTCCGTGCCGCTCCCCTTTAAGATCAGCTCCTTCGCCTCCGCCGTCTTCGGATGGGCAAAAATGTCCGAAACCCGGCCCTGTTCCACCAGATGTCCCTCGCCAATGATCGCCACATGGGAACAGATCTCCCGGACCACCGACATTTCGTGGGTAATAATCACAATGGTAATGCCATACTTTTTATTGATCTCTTTTAACAGCTGCAAAATGGACTGTGTGGTCCGCGGGTCCAGCGCGCTTGTGGCCTCGTCGCAGAGCAGAATCTTGGGATTGGGCGCCAGCGCCCTGGCTATCGCCACCCGCTGCTTCTGACCGCCCGAAAGCTGGGACGGATAAGCTGATGCCTTATCCGAGAGCTCCACAATCTCCAGAAGCTCCTGCGCACGTTTCTTTGCATCCTTTTTTTTCATGCCGCCGATCACCAGCGGGAAACAGATATTGTCGATCACATTCTTCTGCATCAGCAGGTTAAAATGCTGGAATATCATGGAAATTTCCCTGCGGGTCGCCCTAAGCTGCGCCCCGGACATAGTTCCCAGATCCTTACCTCCGATCTCCACCGTGCCGGACGTGGGCCTCTCCAGAAAGTTTAAGCACCGCACCAGCGTACTTTTGCCCGCCCCCGACATACCGATGATGCCGTAGATATCGCCCGCCTCAATGGACAGTGTAATATTCTGCAGGGCCTCCACTTTCCCGTCGTCGGTCTCAAAGGTTTTGCTTAAGTCCCGCACCTCGATCATTTCCGCCATCTCATTCATCCTCACTATATCCTCGTGATTTTCTACACTTTTCTTTCGGTTTTACATCCTTGCTCACTATAGTATGAATCCCGCGAAATGTCAAGGTTTCTGTGCGAATGGGCGCGTGCTGGACACTGCTACGCGAACAGTGGCGTAGACAAATATCTGTCTCCCGAATCGGGCAGAAGCGCCACGATCACCTTTCCCTTGTTTTCCGGCCTCTTGGCAAGCTGTGCAGCAGCATGCAGCGCCGCGCCTGATGAAATTCCCACCAGCACGCCTTCCTGCGTGGCAATCGCCCTGCCTGCCGCAAAAGCGTCCTCATTGGAAACCTTTATGATCTCATCATAAATGTTCGTATCAAGCGTCTGCGGTACAAACCCGGCGCCAATTCCCTGAATCTTGTGCGCTCCTGGCTGCCCGCCGGAGAGAACCGGGCTGCTCTCCGGCTCCACCGCCACCACCTGTACGGCAGGGTTCTTTTCTTTTAAGTACGCACCCACACCCGTTATGGTGCCGCCGGTACCCACACCCGCCACAAAAATGTCAACCTTTCCGTCCGTGTCCTCCCAGATCTCCGGCCCCGTGGTCGCCTTATGGATCTCCGGATTCGCAGGATTCTCAAACTGTCCCAGAATAATGGAACCCGGCGTCTGCGCCTGCAGCTCCTCCGCCTTGGCAATGGCGCCCTTCATTCCCTGTGCGCCGTCCGTCAGCACCAGCTTAGCACCGTATGCCTGCAGGAGCTTGCGTCTCTCCACACTCATCGTCTCCGGCAGCGTCAGCACTGCCTGGTATCCCTTGGCAGCCGCCACGGATGCAAGACCGATTCCGGTATTGCCGCTGGTCGGCTCGATAATCGTGCCGCCGGGCGCGAGTTTTCCTTCCTTCTCCGCCACCTCGATCATGTGCAGGGCAATGCGGTCCTTCACCGAACCCGCCGGATTAAAATACTCCAGTTTCACCAGAATGGTGGCGTCTGTAATGCCGTTTTTCTCCTCGTAGTGGGTCACCTCCATAAGCGGTGTGTTCCCGATCAGCTCCGATGCGCTCTTTTTGATATTGGCCATTTCCTTTCATCCTCCCTTTTTATGTTCCTCTTCCTCATATTTCATATCATTTTGATATGATAAGTATGAAAAGATAATACACCAGTTTTTTCCCAATGTCAACCTCCATTTGCGCAAATTCCATTTTCCCGTCCTCACACGTTTTATGGACAGCCTATGCGCTCCTTTCAAAACGCGGGGATCTGTGGTATACTCGACACAGGTTCCACACGAAAAAACGGGTGTCTGTGCACCCGGTCCTAAGGGGTACGCCATGAAAATACTTTTTATTGAATGGGCAAGCTTCGGCAACGCCGATATCAAGGACGCCTTTGTCAAAGAGGGGCATCAGGTAATCTGCTTTCCTTTCTCCAACAGGGATGCCCGCAGGGACGCAGAAATCGAGGCCGCCCTCACGGAAAGCCTCCGCGGGACAGGGCCCGACGCGGTTTTTTCCTTTAACTATTTTCCGCTGGTTTCCAATGTCTGTAAGCAGGAGGGGCTGCCCTATATCTCCTGGGTCTATGACAGTCCCTACGTAATGCTCTACTCTTACACGGCAATCAATCCCTGCAATACCATCTACGTATTTGACCGGGAACTGTGCCGGGAATTTAATGACGCAGGCATAAAAACAGTCCGCTATCTGCCTATGGCCGCGAATACGGAACGGCTGGACGCCCTGGGCTTTCCGGCCCCCGTCTATGACGTCTCCTTCGTCGGTTCCCTCTACACAGAGTCCCACAATTTTTTTGACCGCATGGAGAACCTCTCCCCCTACGCGAAAGGATATCTGGAGGGGCTGATGCAGGCCCAGATGAATGTGCAGGGCTGCAATTTTATTCAGGAATCATTGTCTCCCATTATGGAAGAGTTGTACCGGGCGCTTCCTATGGACCCAAACCCGGACGGTGTGGAGACCAGAGAGTACCTCTACGCCCAATATGTGATCAACCGCAAGCTCACCGGACTGGAGCGGCTGCGCCTGCTGACCGCGGTCACGCAGAGACACACGCTGGATCTCTTCACGCTGGATCCGTCGTTCACACTCCCGAATCTGCGCAACCACGGCACGGCGGACTACTACTCCGAAATGCCAGTGGTCTTTAAGAAAAGCCGCATCAACCTGAATATCTCCCTGCGCAGCATCAAGAGCGGCATCCCGCTGCGCGCCTTTGACATCATGGGCAGCGGCGGTTTTCTGTTGAGCAATTATCAGGAAGACTTCCTCAAAAACTTTACCCCTGGGGTAGACTTTGTGTATTATGAAGGGGAAGAGGATCTGGTACAGAAGACAGCATATTACCTGTCCCACGAGGAGGAGAGAACGGCCATCGC
Organism: Lachnospiraceae bacterium UBA7143; assembly: GCA_002491905.1. Lineage (GTDB taxonomy): Bacteria > Bacillota > Clostridia > Lachnospirales > Lachnospiraceae > UBA3282. Next base: position 21,057 of record DKWV01000005.1, read on the forward strand.
CAAAAGCGGACACGACAAGGTGGCAGCGGCGCATACTTACCGGCACCGGGTGCGGGAGATGTTTTCCTTCCTGCCGTGCTGACGGTTCTCTTTGCCCCGCATCCGTCCTGACGTGACCGCCGGAATGCGTCCGGCATTTGCTGTAGTTATTCCTTTATGCTATAATAGACGCAAGCCCGGCGGCTTGCGTCGCAAGAATTACCACGGTAATTCTTGTTGACATCGGCAAAGAAAGGAGGCTTCCATGCACCCCATATCTGTGTGTATTATAGCCAAAAATGAAGAAGAGCGGATCGGACAGTGTCTTTCATCCGTCAAGCCCTGCGGCTTTGAGATTGTGGTTGTGGACACCGGCTCCACAGACAGGACGAAGGAAATCGCCTCCGCATACGCGGATAAGGTGCTCGACTTTCCCTGGTGCGACGACTTTTCCGCCGCAAGGAACTTTTCCCTGCGGGAGGCCACCCACAACTGGATCTTTATGATCGACTGTGACGAAACCATAAAAGAAATTGACGTGGAAGAACTCACTTATTTCCGCAAACACCTCTCCGACAGCGTAGGCAGCGTTTCCCGTGAAAACCTGGTGACGGAAAACGGCGTCCTTACGCTTAATAATACGGATTACACGGAACGCTTTTTCAATAAAAAACTCTATCGCTACACAGGGATTATCCACGAGCAGCTCACGCCCATCCACGGGAAAGAAATGCCCGCCCTGCTGCTCCATGCAACCCTGCTTCACACTGGCTACGATATGACCCCAAAAGAGCGGGAAGCAAAATTCAGGCGCAATTTTACGCTGCTTGAGAAGCAGGCCGGGGCAGACCCTGAAAATCCCTACCTCTACTACCAGCTTGGTAAAACCTGTGAGATTCTGGAGGACTTTTCCCGCGCCTGTACCTACTATGACAAGGGCCTTTCCTTTGATCTGGACCCGGAGCTCGCCTACGTGCAGGCTATGGTTGTCTCCTACGGCAACGCGCTGCTGCGCTCAGGACAGGCCGAAACGGCCCTCGGCTTCGAGGGGATCTGTGATGAATTTTCCTCCGTTACGGACTTCGTATACCTGATGGGAAACATTTATCAGGACAACGGCATGTACGAAAAAGCTCTCGAACAGTATCAGCGGGCGCTGCAGATGCCCCCCGGACGGCAGAGCGGCACAAATTCCTTTCTGCCTTTCTACCAGTCCGGCATCATCTTTGAGACTTTGGGCAGCCCGGAATCGGCGGCAGCCCTCTATCGTAAGTGCGGGGATTTCGCACCGGCGCTAAAGCGGCTGGCCGCGCTGCAGCCATAGGCACAGTGTCCGCCATCTGCAAAGGCTGACAGCCGCAGTGTCCGCAGCAAAGTCTCTGCTTTCACAGATAACCGAGAAACCACAGTTAAGTAGAACGGAGGGAAAGATGATCCCTGTATCTGTATGTATCATCGGTAAGAACGAAGAACAGCATATTGAGAATTGTCTGGCTCCCCTCGCAGCTTTCCCCTTCGAGGTCGTTTATGTGGATACCGGTTCCACCGACCGCACAAAGGAGATTGCCGCGGAGCACGGCGCCAAAATATATGACTTCGCATGGATTGACGATTTCTCAGCCGCCAGAAATTTTGCTTCGGAAAAAGCATCGAACGCCACAGTCCTTTTCCTGGACTGTGACGAATACCTCTCCGGCCTGGATGAAGACGGCCTCTGTCAGGCCGTCAAAGCCTGTCCCGCCGGCGTGGGAATGCTCCTGCGCAACAACTATTTCGAAGCAAACGGCGCACCGACAAACTATCCTGACCGGGTGGAGCGCCTCTTTTCCCGGAAACGCTTCCATTACACCGGCATCATCCATGAGCAGGTGGTGACGCGAGACGGGGACAGCCCCCGCTATGAGCGGTACGAGATTCCGCTGACAGTGGAACACATGGGTTACAACGGCGGGCCGCAGGCTATGCAGGAAAAAGCCGAGCGCAACAACAGACTGCTTTTCCGTGAACTGGAAAAGAGACCCCGGGACGCTTATCTCTACTTTCAGATCGGGCAGTCCTACAACGGCATCCGGGATTATGAAAACGCTTATCTGTATTATAAAAAATCTTTTTCCCTGCCGTTTTGCCCGGAGGAACCCTGGGTACAGATCATGGCCACGGCTTTCTTAAACGCCATGAACCATACCGGCCGCTCCGGGGAGGCAGTCCGGTTTTTCGGGCCGATTTATGACCATTTTGCGGACGACGCGAATTTTTACTGCAGCATGGGTAACGCCTACTTAAACCTCAATCCCCCGAAGCCCTTAAACGCTATGGCTGAGTACCTGAAAGCCCTGCAGTGCCCGAATGCCAGGGAGAAGGGCGCAAACACTTTCATTCCCTACTACAATATCGGTCTGGTAAACGAGATGCTGGGAAAGACCGAGGCAGCCCTCACTTTCTATCAGCGGGCCGCTGATCTGGGATTTGCGCCTGCCGCTGAAAAAATCAAGGAGATAGAAACTGCATGATTCCCATATCTGTGTGCATCATCACAAAAAACGAAGCAGCAAACCTGAAAAAATGTCTGGAAGCCATACGGCAGTATCCGTTTGAGATTGTGGTGGTTGACACTGGCTCAGAGGACGGTTCCTGGGAAACCGCCCGTGCGTACACGGAAAAAGTATATGACTTTGCATGGGTTGACGATTTCTCCGCCGCCAGAAACTTTGCTGCGCAACAGGCCTCCCACAACATGATATTTCCTGTGGATACCGACGAATTTATCACACGGCTCGATTGGGAGGAACTGCAGGAACTGATTCTGCAAAATCCCAAATCCGTTGGCAGCGTCAGGCGCATGGATTATTTTGAGACAGACGGGGAAAAACACTGTCAGCTCTGTGTCATAGACCGAATCTATAACCGCAGATATTACCACTATACCAAGCCGATCCACGAGACGCTTGCCCCACTTACCAAGGCGCCTTACCGCTCCTATGCCTCCTCCATTGAGATTGACCATGCGGGGTATCTTGGCTCCGGGGATCTGCTTAAGCAGAAAGCGCTGCGGGACATAAATCTGCTTCTCAAAGAACTGGAAAAGGAGCCTGAAAATCCCTATCACTATTTCCAGATAGCGCAGAGCTATATGCTGATGCGTGATACCGGGAGCGCACTGCCCTATTTTCAGAAGGCGATGGAGCGCAAACCTGATCCCCATGCGGATTACACCCACATTCTTCTCTACAATTACGGGCATCTTCTTCTGGAGCAGGATCGGGTGGATGAGGCCTCCTTCCTGCCAGACTATCACGGGTATTACCGGGACAATATGGATTATCTCTGCCTGACAGGGCTGTTTTATCTTTGTCAGAATCAGCCCCTGAAAGCTCTCACTGAATTCGTAAATGCACTGGCGGCCCCGGGCGGCGATCTCGCCGACAGACGTGAGCCATCCTACTATATCGGCTATATTTATGAACTGTTCGGGAAAACGGATATTGCCAGAACCCATTACCAGAACTGTGGTGAGGACTATGCCCCCGCTGCAGAGGCGCTGGCAAGGCTCGCCCAGAAGACAGATGTCCCCCGCAAATAGTATGTAATATAAGGAGAATATCCCATGATCCCTCTGTCAGTCTGTATTATCGGTAAAAACGAAGAAAAAAATATAGAGAAATGCCTTTCCTCTCTTGCCCCCTACGACTTCGAGATCATCTATGTGGACACTGGTTCCACCGACCGGACGGTGGAGCTCGCTGCGAAATATACGGACAAAATTTATCATTTTACCTGGATTGATGATTTCTCAGCCGCCAGAAACTTTTCCCTCGCCCAGGCAGCTCATGATTATGTGCTGGTCCTGGACTGCGACGAATTCCTGACAAGTCTGGATCCAGAGGGCCTCTGCGCCGCTGTTGAGGCGCATCCGAACGGGGTCGGCCAGATCTGCAGACACAGCTACACGGGAAGCGGGACGGAGGACGGCCTCTCCACGGAAGAAATCGACCGACTTTTCAACAGGCGCCTGTATCACTATATCTACAGGATCCACGAACAGGTGGCGGACCTGCAGAGCGGTTCCACGGACTATGACCGTTACCCGGTTCCTTTGACGGCGAACCATGTGGGCTACGCGGGAACGGCAGACGAAAAACGTCTCAAGGCGGAGCGGAACAACGCCCTTCTCTTTCAGGAGATTGAGAAAAATCCCGGTGAGCCCTACTTCTATTTCCAGGTGGGACAGAGCTACAATCTGATCAGCGACTATGAAAACGCTTACATCTATTATAAGAAAGCTTTTTCACTGCCCTTAAATCTGGATAACATCTGGGTTCATGTGATGGCAAACAACTTCATTGCCGCCTGTATCCAGACAAGCCGTGAAAACGAGGCGTTATCCCTCTATCTCCCTGTCTATGACGATTACGCTATAGATTCCAATTTCCTTTGCAGCATAGGCAGCCTCTATCTGAATCTTTCTCCTCCACAGCCACTGCGGGCCGTGATGGAGTTCGTAAAGGTCTTACAGTCCCCTGTTTCCCTTGAAGGAACTGATCTTTGCGGTGCCGCGTATTACGGTATGGGCTATGCCAACGAACTTTTGGGGAACCTCCCCGCCGCCAGAAGTTTTTATGAAAAATCAGCCGGGAAAAACTATGCCGCCGCCTTTCAAAAACTGGCGGCCGATGACGAAAGGAGCGTCTGATGATTCCGATTTCCGCTTGTATCATAGGTAAAAACGAGGAAAAAAATATCGAAAAATGTCTGGCCCCCCTCGCGAAGCAGGGCCTGGAAATTGTCTACGTGGACACGGGATCCACCGACCGCACGAAGGAACTGGCCGCAAAATACACGGACCATATCTATGATTTCGAGTGGATCAACGACTTTTCCGCCGCCAGAAACTACTCCATCAAAAAAGCCTCCCACAACTATGTCCTGATTGTCGACTGCGACGAATTCCTGACGGATATTGACCGGGAGGCGCTGGAGCAGACCATAACCGACCATCCACGGGGAGTCGGCCAGATCCTGCTCAACAACTACTGCAAATCCGGCGGGGCACAGGTCTCCATCCCAAACCGCCTGGAACGCCTGTTTCACAGACAGCACTACCATTATGAAAATGCAATCCATGAACAGATCTGCGATATCAGGACAGGAAGCACCTACTATGAACGCTATGAAGCGCCCATTACTGTAGACCACGTCGGCTATGCGGGCACCGCCGAAGAACGGCGGAAAAAGACGGAGCGCAACAACAGGCTTCTCTTTCAGGAAATCGAGAACCATCCCGATGACCCCTATAATTATTTCCAGGCTGCACAGTCCTTCCATCTGATTGAGGATTACGAAAACGCCTACACTTACTATAAGCAGGCTTTTACGCTTGGTCTGGATTTGGAAAACCCCTGGGTCTACGTGATGGCAAACAACTTCATAAGCACCTGCGTGCAGCTCGGCAGGGGCGGGGAGGCGCTTGCGCTCTATCTCCCCGTCTATGATGATTACGCCGGCAATCCTGGCTTCTTGAGCAGTATGGGATGTCTCTATCTGGATTTGGAGCCACCGCAGCCGCTCAGGGCCGTGATGGAATTTGTCAAGGTTTTGCAGTCCCCCGTTTCTCCCGACGGCATAGATTACAGCGCAATAGCGCTCTACGGCATGGGATATGCCAATGAGCTTCTGGGAAATACCCCGGCTGCCCTCAGTTTTTACCAGAAATCAGCCGAAAAAGACAATCCCCGCGCGCTTCAAAAGCTGTCGGAATTCCAAATGGGTTGACATAACTATTCAGCCGCCATTTCAGACGCCAGGAAAGGATTATACATGATACCGATTTCCGTATGTATTATCACCAAAAATGAAGCCGATCATCTGAGAAAATGTCTGGAAGCGTTAAGACCGTATCCGTTTGAAACTGTAGTGGTTGACACCGGCTCCTCAGACGACTCTGTGGAAGTGGCAAAGCAGTATACGGATCACGTCCATCGCTTTGACTGGATCGACGATTTTGCCGCCGCCAGAAACTTTGCCGCAAAATGCGCCTCCCACGACTTCCTGTTTCCCATAGATACCGATGAGATTCTCTCCCTGCTCGACTGGGACGGGCTGCAGGAGGCATTGAAAGAGCACCCGGAGAGCGTAGGCCATGTCAGGCGGCTGGACTATTATGAAACGGATGCCGGGCGTCAGCGCTATGACGTCATGATCGAGCGCATCTACAACCGAAAGTATTACCAGTATCAGGGAACCATTCACGAAGCGCTCGTCCCTCTCCATGATATCCCGTATACTTCCTACGATACTTCAATTGTCATCGACCACTCAGGCTATCTGGGCAGCCCGGAAAAGCTTCTTGAAAAAGCACAGAGAAACCTGACGCTGCTGTTACAAGAGATTGAGAAACGGCCGGATGACCCTTACCTCTATTTTCAGGCTGCGCAGTCCTATCTGCTCATGCGCGACCATGAACACGCCTGTGAATACTTCCGTGCCGCGCTTGAACGCCATCCTTCCCCGGAAGCGGATTACACCCGTATGCTTGTAAATAATTATGGCAACTCCCTGCTCGACCTTGACAGACCCGTGGAAGCTATGGAACTGATCTCCTACTACGAATATTTTGACAACTGCAAGGATTACCTGTGTATGATCGGCTTAAGCTATATGATGGTCGGGCAGCCTCTGCGGGCCCTGCCGGAGTTTGTCAAAGCGCTGACCGCCCCTGTTGTGGATTCCATTGATCCCCGACGCCCTTCCTATTACGTAGGCTATCTCTATGAGTTCTTCGGAAAAACGGATATCGCCCGCATCCACTATCGCAACTGCGGCGACTATGCTCCGGCGGTAGAAGCGCTCGCCCGGCTGTCGTAAGCCTTCCGATTCTCCTCAAGCGTGAAAAAAAGACCCATCCTTTCGGATGGGTCTTCTTGATAGCTCAACTCTGTAGCTTTTCTTACAGTGATTAGCCCAGTAAGGACAGTGCCAGCTGATTGCTCTGGTTTGCCTGAGACAGCATAGACGTACCAGCCTGCTGAAGGATATTGTTGTTGGAGTACTGAACCATCTCTGTAGCAATATCCGTGTCGCGGATAGCAGCCTCTGCGGACTGGGTGTTCTCCACGATGTTGTTCAGGTTGCTGATCGTGTGCTCCAGTCTGTTCTGGATTGCACCGAGATCAGATCTCTGCTGAGATACTAAGGACAGAGCACCCTTGATGAATGCATTCAGGGAGTTGAAGTCCTGAGCTGTTGCAACAGACTTGTCGGAACCTGCCACGCCTGACTTTAAGGACATAAAGCTGGTTACGAGTTTCAGTGCAACTGCACTTGTCATTGTAGCCTTGTTGTACTTATTGTCAGAACCAATGGTAGAGAACGTGGTCGTAGTATTTGTTCCCGCCGCACCAATCATAACCTTCTGGGTACCTACCGTTGTAGCTGAGAATGTGGTAGAAACATAGCTAACGCCCTCATTCTTGGAAAGGTTATTGTAGGTAACCTTGGTGTACAGCTTGGTGTCAATGTTACGAGCCAGACCGTTCATGCTCATGTTGTTGATGCTGATGTCGATGTGCTGACCAGCCTCTGCGCCAACCTGCAGGCCCTTCATGAAGGAACCGTCTAACAGGTTCATCTCGTTGAAGGTGGTCGTGCTCTGTACACGGTCAACTTCGCTCATGAGCTGTCTGATCTCAGACTGGATGGATGCACGGTCGGTTGTGGTCAGGGTTCCGTTCTCACCCTTAACAGCCAGCTCGTTCATTCTCTGGAGCATATCCTCAACTTCGTTCAGAGCGCCCTCAGCGGTCTGTACTACGCTGATACCGTCCTGTGCGTTAGCGGAAGCCTGTGTAAGACCTCTCACCTGTCTGCGCATCTTCTCGGAAATGGAGAGCCCTGCTGCGTCATCTGCTGCACGGTTGATCTTGTAACCGGAAGATAACTTCTCAGTAGACTTCGCCTGAGAGGATGTGGTCAGTCCTAACATTCTGTTAGAGTTCATCGCTGTAATGTTGTGTTTTACTACCATACTATATTCCTCCTTGAATTTTCTGCGGCATCCTTGCCGCCTGATTTGTTTTTGTGGTTCCGCATCCGTCCCGTCCGCTGACATCCGCCTTACCACTGACTTCAAGTAAGTATTTTACTTTACTTGTATTATATATCGGTGGGAATCCGATATACTTTAGTCCCAAAGAAAATTTTTTCAAAAAATTTTTTCGGGGACTTTTTTACTTCTTACTGTCATAAAACTGGGGCGCTACATAGTTTAAACTGTTCATATGGTTATAATAGTTCTGGCTCGCCTTGATCTTCGATGAAGCCTTCCCGATCTGCTGTCTGCTCGCCTTAAACCGATTCTCCGCCTGCACCTTATTGCGCATCCTGGCAGCGTTTATTCCCACCACTTTCTCAGTGATCTGGGCAATCAGCTGCTGCATCCGCTTAATCTCTTCACGGTAAGCCGATTTATTCTCAATCAGCTCCTCCCGGATCCGATCATACACCGCCTCGAACCCCTCATCCAAAAGCTCCAGCTTCTCCGCCAGCTCACCCATCCTCTCCGAAGAGGCATCCAGCGCTTCCAGATCCAACTCTTCCTGTTTAAACAGACGCTCCTGCGCCTCATTTTCTTTACTGATCTCGTCGAGAATCCGGCTCTTTTTCTCCAGACTTTCCACAAGAACCTGCGCACTGCTCAGACTCATGCCGTCACCTCTCTACCCCTGCTGGCCGCCACGCTTCATAACTTCCTTCCAGGTATCCCGGACGCTCCGCAGATGCGTATTGACTTCCTCCAGAATTGCCGTGTCCTTTTTCATGTTAGCCTCGAAAAGCCGCCTCAAAAGATAGACGTAAATTCTGTCAAAGTCCTCCGCCACCGGGTACTTGTGATCCAGCGTATTACGAAACTCTTCTATAATACGCTGGGTCTTCTTAATGTTGTTGTGAGCTTTCTCAATCTCACCGTGCTCAATCGCCACAATGGCAATATTTACAAACTTAATCGCGCCCTCGTAAAGCAGCAGCGTAACTTCCGCCGGGGAAGCCGTCAAGATCTTATTCTGTGTGTACTCCGCAAAGGGATTGTGTGCCGGCATAGCCATTCTCCTCCTTGATCCAACCTGCCATTCTTCTTATACGGATCAGCCGCCGAACAGGCTGGAGAGCGAATTGTTCTTCGACTCCAGCTTCGAAAGCGCCGTCTCCATAGCAGAGAACTTCGCGTACCATTTGTCAATGTAATCGTTCAGTTTCTGCTCCTGCTCCTTGATCTTCGTGGTGTACTCGTCGTACTCCGTCTTCATCTTCTTATCGTTGTAGACAGTGAGGGCGCTGCTCAGCTTCGTAGCCGACATCTTATCCGCCAGCTCGTCGTGCATGTTGTTGGTCAGTCCCACGAAGAAATCCATCACCGTGTCAGGATCGGTAGCAATCATCGACTTCAGGATGTTGTCCTGCGCCTTGGTGGCGGCATCGTCCGCATCACCGCCAATATGGTAAGCGTTTCTCTCGTTCTCCTTCGCCTTAAAGTAACCAAGCGTCTCAATTCCGAAATCCGCCAGATACATCTCTTTACCGTTTACATTGACGCCCTTGAGCATAACGGCCTTCATAGCCGAGGACACGTTGCTCAGCGTGCTGTCCCTGCGCAGGATGGAATCTTTGATCTTCTTCTCCCACTCTTCCACCTCGGTATCCGTCAGCGCATCTTTCTCCTCGGATGTCAGCGGCTCATAATCCTTCGCCGCCTCCGCATTGTACAGGGAATCCATCTCATTGATCAGTTCATTGTAGCTCTTGAAGAGATCCTTGATCATATCGTAGATGCCGTCTGTATCCGCAGTCGTGGACAGCGTGATCTCCTTGTTGGGATTTTCCTCCATAGCGGTAATGGTCATACCGTTTACAGTCAGCGTATTGTTATAGGAAGTATAATTCACACCGTTTAATACAAATTCCGCGTCGCGGCCCTGGATCTTGTGGGCTTCTTTCCCTTTCGTGTAATCGCTTGTATTCGTCAGGAAATCGTCCGCCGCCGCAATCTTCGCATCAACCTCATCCGTCACCTTATCTATGAGGGCCTGCGTTCCGTTTACCTTGATGTTATCGGGATCACTGTCGTCCACGGTAAACATGGCCGCATTTGCAGTAATCGTATCCTGATTCTTCTTCTTCGTCTCCTCGTTGGTGGCGATGGAATTTACATAATCGTAGCAGTCCTCCGCCTTCTTGATCTCCTTTTTGACATTGTCAATGTCCGTCTTTTTCGCGGCAATCGCATCCGCGTCGGGAGGAACTGCCTTCTCCAGATCATCCAGCTCCTTCGTCAGCTTCTCCAGATCCTGATACATGCCGTTTTTGCGCACCTTGACCTTGATTTCATTGCCCTCGTCATCCGTCTCCGGAGTGACGCCGTCATCCTTCATCTTGGTCTCTTCGACCTCTTCGCCGTAAATCCTGTCATAGAGAGCCGTCTTTAACTTGGCATAGTCCCCGTTATACGGCGCCTTGCTGACATCGCCGTAATCCGCAAAACCATCCAGTTCTTTCAGCTTTTTCTCGTTATATCTGTTTCCGTCGTCCAGCGCCTTTATAAAGTTAGTCAGTTCATCATTTTCCGTCTTATAAGCCAGCGCGCGGGCCGCCACCTCATCATCAATCACCTTCTGCCTCGCGGCCGTATCAGTCAGGTAGCTCTGCCACTTTTTATAATCCTTAACCTCCAGGCTGTCCGGGTCAGCGGGCGATGCCAGAAGTCCCAACGCGCCCAGCGCCTCAAAGCCTTTCTGGTCGTTTGCGGAGAGGAAGAAGTTCGCGTTCTTACCGGTATCCTTGGAGCTGATATAGATACGCTGGTTACCCTCATCGAAATTCGCATTCAGGCCGGTTTCTTTAATTTTATCAACAAACTGATTGATCGTCATATCCTCGGACACATCAATCTTAACTTCCTGTCCCAGCGCACCGTTTACGCTGATGCTGCCCGTGCCGGTGAAACCAAGCTGCTTCAATGTAGCGCCGCCCCTGAAGCGCACGCCCTTGTCCGTCTCCAGATTCGCGCTGGTCAGGTAAGCCTGCTTCGCAAGCTGACTCACCTTAAGCGTATGCACACCGTCCACCGTATTCTCGCCGCTCACAACCTTGACTGCGTTTGGATCTGAGACAGTTGTCTTTTTCTTTTTATAAGATCCCTGTAAGCGCATATCGTCCAGCTTCTGGTAAAAACTGTAGATCTTCGTATTCAGCGCCTTCCATGCATCCTGCTTCCAGGAATGCTTAATCTGCGCCTTCACCAGCTTCGTCTTCTTATAGCTCTGCGCTGAAGCCAGCTCATTGATAATGCTCTCAGTATCCAGACCTGAGTACATACCTGTAATTCTGATAGCCATTGTCTTTCCCTCCTACTCACTTCTTATAACTTTTCATCCACAAGAATCCCGGCCATCTCCCAAATCTTCGCAATCATATCCAGAGTTTTCTCCGGTGGGAACTCCTTGATGACCTCCTTGGTTTCCTTATCCATGATTTTAATCATGATCCGGTTTGTGTCCTCATGAACGCCAAAAACAGCCTCTTCATTGCTGTTATTGATCTTTCTGTTCATCTCTGCAATCGCTTTTTTAAGCTGTTCGGACTTCTGCTGTTGAGCCTGTCTGGTACCCGCCGGCTGCTGCTGGCCGCCAGCCTCTCCGCCGCTCTTGTCGTCCTCCGGCTGGGTTCTTGTCACAGACGCGGTCGTGTCATCCACATTGACCGTCTGGCCATCCTCCGGAACTTCCGTGTTCACCGGTGTCACTGCCTGGGGTTTGGATGCCGTCTGTGCCTGATATGTCATGACACTGTTTAATGGTTCAATTGTTGCCATCGTCAATCACCTCCGTGTGATATAGTAAAATTTTATGGAATCGTCTCACGATAACGTCCGCCGCAGGCGTACAGACAGACGCAATCTCTTGTAATCTATATCGGAGAAAACTGATAAATATTTAGTAGGAAAAGAAAAAATCTTGAAAATGGTTCACGGCACATTCTGTAAGATCCCCGCCACTTATCACCGCTTTACTTCCATTCGGTTTTCCAGTATACTGCTTTTATGAAGCGACATTTATTTACTAAATTACATTAAGTTTATCAAGAATTGAAGGGGCTCTGTTTCCGATGGAAATATTATTCTACCGCTACAACAGCATATGCGAGCCGGACATCATGCAGGTCTTCACGGATTTCGGCATCACGGTGCACACGGAAGAGCTGGAAATGCACAACAAGCAGACATCTCCCCGGGAGTGCGTCAAAAAGGTGTCCGAGTGGATCCTAAGCCGTTCTCTCGCCTTTGTGTTCAGCATCAATTTCTTCCCTGCCGTCTCCTATACCTGTGAGAAATTAAAGGTTCCCTACGTCTGCTGGAGCGTGGATTCCCCGGTGCCGGAGCTGTTTTCCAACGCCCTGAAAAACAGATGCAACCGCGTCTTTCTGTTTGACAGGGCGCAGTACAACTTTTTCTCCCCCGTCAACCCGGAGTGCATTTACCATCTGCCCCTGGCCACCAACGTGAAGCGCTGGGAAAAGGCCGTACTCGCCATGACCGAGGCGGATTACGCCTCCTACGGGGCGGACGTGTCCTTCGTGGGCTCCCTGTATACGGAAAAATGTAAGTACGATACGCTCGCCGGACTGCTCTCCCCGCACACCCGCGGCTTTGTGGACGGACTGGTCGAAGCCCAGCTCAAGGTCTTCGGCTGCAATTTCATCCCTGAAAGCCTGACAGAAGAAGTGATCCGCGAGATTGTAAACACCGATCCCGGTTTTTACAGAAACGATGATGTTTATGCGGATGTATCCCGCTACCTCACGGCCCACCAGTACATCGGCATGAAACTTGCCGCCGTAGAGCGGGAGCGCACTTTAAACCGCCTCTCCGACCACTTTGACGTGGCCCTCTACACCAGAAGCGACACTTCCCGTCTCCCCAAAGTCCACTGCCGGGGCGGCGTGAGCACCCTGACCGAAATGCCGAAGGTCTTTCAGGCGAGCAGAATCAACTTAAACATCACCATGCGCCCCATCGAGACAGGCCTTTCCCTGCGGATCTGGGATGTCCTCGGCTGCGGCGGTTTTCTCCTCACCAACTATCAGGCGGAAATCCCCGACTATTTTGAAATCGGGCGTGACCTCGAAACCTACGAATCTATGGATGAATTGGAAGAAAAAGTACGCTATTACCTGTCCCACGATGAGGAGCGGGTGGAAATTGCCATCAGCGGGTACGAAAAAGTGGCGAGATACCACACATACGAGATAAGACTTGCTCAGATGTTAAAGATACTTACCGATAATATGAAATAGCAATACTGAAAAAATATATACGCTTTTTACGGAGCGGGAACGCGGCGACGAAGATAATCCCCGCCCCGCGCTCTCTTTATCTTATCCTAACAGATTCTTCAGTGCTTCCATGCCGTCCACATCCCCGGCCTCCTTATTCGCACTCTGAATCTGCACATAAACCTCCTTGCGGTACACAGGCACTTCCCTCGGTGCGCTAATGCCAAGCTTTACCTGTTCTCCCTTGATCTCAAGAACCGTGACTTCCACATTATTGTTAATCACAAGCGCTTCATTCTTCTTTCTGGATAAAGCTAACATTTACTCACCTGCCTTCTCTTTATTCGCATTCAAAATGTCATAGATGGGATATTTGACCAGATACTCATCCCCCTCCACGATCACCTGTGTCGCCAGCCGCTGTGCCGCATTGATTACAATGGGGCCCTTTAAATTTACGGTCATTTTCTTAATATCCTTCGGCACCGTCACCGTCACCATCACCAGAAGCTCCTCCGGCTGCAGCTCCCCGATATTTTTCAGGAGCTCATCATCCACCTCTGGATTATAGTCGGGCCGCACCATCAGCGGATCCATCACCGGCATCGCAAATGCCGGCTCCTGCAGGGACTGCAGCCAGTGAATTGTATCCGTGCCCTTCTCCTCATCATGAATCAGCGCAAAATCCTGCAGATCCGGGAAACCGATAATTCCGCCGGGGAAATGTATGATCTTATCGTCATCAATCGTAACCTCTCCGAATACCCTCGTTGTTATCTGCATACCTATTTTCCTTTCCTTGTCATCACATGCTAGTTCGCCGCATTCGCAGAATCGCTGCTTCGCAGCCTGTTTCTCGTGTAACTGCCCGGCTCATTGCTTATCAAATATAGTTCATCAGGTTCGTCTGCATGATCTTTCCGGCCGCCATAAGTGCCGCATTGTAGGTCAGCTCAGAAGCGGTCAGTTCCACCGCGACTTCCGTGATATCAATACCCTCGTTGTCCTGCTGCAGTTCCTTGAAGGTTGCCTTCTGGTTCGTCAGCCTGTTGGAAATCAGCTCCAGACGGCTTCCCCTGGTAGCATTATCAGTTATGGCCACGTTGGTATCGGCCATATATTGCTGGTATTTTGTGATCTGGTTCTCAAACTTGGTATGGATATTGTCGCGGATATAAGTTTTCGCCTTTTTCACGCCTTCCAGACGCAGGGCCAGGTCCTTATACTCCCTGCTGTCTTCCGGATAATCCTTCTGCTTTGTCTCCAGATTTTTTTCCAGCGTCTCAATCGCCTCAAACTGGTTGAGATAATGCTCAAAGTCATCCATGTCCCGCTGCACGTCGTGGGTAAAAATCTCATCCGCGCGGGTATTCACCTGGATCTGCTGGTTGTAACCCACATCATAATAGATGTCCTGATCCCTTCCCTGTTCACGCTGGGTATTGTACGCGGTTTTCCTCATATCCGGCGTTGCTGTCGGATCCGCCATATTCTTGGTCTCGATACAGTTGAAGTAATGCACCGGATTGATATCGCCGTTCTTCCAGGTCGATTTGTTATAGTTGACCCGAAAACCGGTAGTGCTCGCATTGAAAGCCGCCTCGTTCAAATTCTTGTCGTAAAAGTCCTTGGAAAATACCATCTCGCCGCTGGTGGGAATATAAGCGATCCCCGTGAAGGGCTGGCCGTTAAAGGTTCCCTCCGCCACTGCCTTGTACGCCTCCTCCTGATCGGCAAACTCCACGATCTGAGGTATCTGCGCCGCCGCCACAGGATTGCCCTGCGCGTCAACCGCTGTGGTACTCAGGACAAAATTCCCCGCAGACGGAACCGCAGGCGCCTTCGCAGTCACCCTTGTGCCGTCCGGCATCGTGAACGTCATCTCCTGCGCATTGCCCTCCATATCGTTTGTCCCCAGGGAATCCAGGCTGTTATAGGAGAGGCGGAAGCGGTATACCGTGCTGTTCTGTACGGTCTGCTCGTAAGAGTTCTGATTGGTCACTCCGGCAGGCGCAACCGGGAACGTGGTCATATCCTCCACCGTATCGTACCCGGTATAGCTGATCCTGCTGATATCGTTAAACCCGAACGACTCATTGATATTGAAGGATACCGGGTGATCCTTCATGTCCTTCATATCCTCCTCGGTGAAGGTCACCGGGAGATCCGTCCTGTAGCCGGAGAAAACAAAGCGGCCCGCATAGTCCACGTTCGCGCTGGAATAAAACTGTCCCGTCAGCTGTTTCATCTGGGAAAGCAGTATCCGAAGATCATCCGCCGTCTCATATTTATTCGCCGAAGTCGGACACTGCTTATAGAGGCCGTCGAGCACGTCATACACCGTCTTCATGGCGTCAGCGGTCACTGTCAGCCACTGGTCCGCATCCTTCGCATTCCTGTCGTTGTACTGTGTGACTGTGGTCACATTGCTCCGCAGACGCAGCGCCCTGATCGCCACCACCGGGTCGTCGGAGGGACGCACGATCTTACTCTGCGTTGTCATCTGGTTGGTGAGCTTATCCGTTAAGATCTTGTTCTGGTTGATGTTATATGCGGAATTGTTCCGCATAATCTTATTGGTCATTCTCATAAGTTACAGCCCTCTTTCTCTAATATTGGCCACCGCCATGCTAGACGCCAGTCTGTAGTATCAGTCTGTCGTACACTTCCGTCAGCACATTGATCATCTTGGATGCCAGCGTGTAGGCGTTCTCGTATTTCACCAGGTTCATGGCCTCCTCGTCCTCGTCCACACCGGAGATGGAAGTTCTCTGGTTGTCTATGTTCGTCTCCAGACTGTAGTAAGTCGCATAGAAAGTCTCGGCATTGCTGGCATTTAAAGTCGCATCCGACAACACGCACTCGAGGAACCCGCCCGCGTCCCTGCCGCGGAAGCTGAACTGGTTCACGTCGCTCATCATGGAGATCACCGCCCGCACCTGATCGCACTGCTCCTTGCCTTCCACTTCGTCAACCCCGTCCCCTGTCGGGGGCTTTGTTCCAACTCCGCTATTCGTGTCAATATCCTTTCTGGTTCCCAGAAGGTCCGGATTCTTCACCACTGCGTCCAGAAGGGTGATATTGCCCGCCGTTATATTGTAATAGCCGGTGTTCTCCCCGTTCAGTGCGGAAGCGTCCAGCTCCTTCTGTTTATACTGCCCATCCTGTCTGACATAATCCGCGGTAAAGAGAATATCCGCTTTCTGCGGCGGGTCTTCCGCCGTCAGACCTTCCTTGAAAATATCATTTACCTTTTTCGTAAATTCACGCACCCACTCGTTCATCTGGTTCAGATAATAGGGTATGCCCTGATAATTCATCTCGCCGCCTACGGAAGCATCCGACCAGACCTTCTCACCGGTCAACGGCACATCGCTCTTGTTGTTGTCAATCACGAAAGTGTATTCGCCGTTACCGTTGTATTTCCACTCTTTATAATAGTAAAGCTGGTTGCCGATATTGATTATGCCGCCCGTGTCGGAGAGATTACACTTACTTATATCCTGCAGATGGGATTCCGTCGTCTTGATATTCACAGTGGAAAAACTGTTGTAGAAAGATACCCTCGTCGCAGTACCCTTAAAATACTCGCCGTTGTTTCCGTCGCGCATCTCGACCAGACCGCGGAGCTCACCACCCATAGAGGCATTGTAAAGGCTGAATTCCAGCCCGTCGCTCCACATGATATCGTAAAGGCCGTCCACATCGGTCTGGTTTACCTTCTCATCATCCGAGCGCGCCACGCAGGTCAGCGTCTTGTATTCATCCATATCCACCAGGGTCTGCCCGCCGGCAATCTTTACCATATATCTGCGTGCCGCTGTCTCATTACCCTCCTGATCCAGAATCGGCAGTTCCTGCGTCTGCACATCCACAATCGCGGAAAGCTCGTCGAGCAGCAGATCCCTTTTATCCCGCAGTTCGTTCGCCTGGCTGCCCGTCAGCTCAATGGTATTGATCTGCTTGTTCACCGTCGCCAGATCCTGCGCGATGGAATTGATCTGATCTGTCCGAATCTTAATCTCGTCGTTTATATCTGACTGGAGATCCCGGAAATCCCCGTACATATTGTTGAAATAATCCGTCAGCGCCTTCGCCGCGCCCAAAAACTGCGCCTTCGTATCGGTGCTGCTGGCATTCTTCGTAATTTCCTGCAAGGTCACCCCGAGCTGGTCAAAAAGCGTCTTAAACCCCGTCTTATTGTCGTCCTTTAAGTACTCCTGAATCATATTGCAGTAGTAGAGCTTCGCGTCGTACTCGCCGAGCTTCGTCTCGTTCGCCCAGTATTTATGGTCGTAGAACAGATCCCTCACCCGCTCGATCGCCAGAGTCTCCACGCCAGCGCCCGCGCAGCCGTATGTGGCAAACACACGCAGCGCGTTGGCCGCTTCCGTTTTTACCTCCTGCCTGCTGTAGCCGGCCGTCTGCACGTTGCTGATATTATTACCCGTAGTGTTCAGTGCGGCGTTGGCGGCGCGAAGTCCCGATGATGCAATTGTCAGTCCAAAAAATGTCGATGCCATATCCATTCACCTCTCTATCATCTTCCCAGTGTGGAAAGCAGATGATCCAACATCTCGCTGATTACGTTAATATATCTGCTTGACGCGTTGTAAGCGTTCTGGTACATGATCATATTGGTCAGCTCTTCGTCGGAGGATACGCCTACAATCTGTTCCCTCGCATACTGCAGGGCGTTCGTAGCCACGTTCTGGTTTTCCTGGACCGCCCGGAACACTGCCCCGGTATTGGCAAGCTGGGCCACCAGATTCTTATAATAGTCCTTAAAGCAGACCGGCGTCGTCACGTTGGGATTCAGCGTGTACACCGCCTCCTCGAAAGCCTTCTTCAAAGCCTCCATCGTCTCGTTATCCTCGGAGTGTTCATCCAGACGGAAGGTCAGCAGGGACGGATTCTGTCGGAGTTCCTGGTTGATCAGAATGTTTCTCACCGTCCAACTGGTCTCTGGCGTCCCGTCCTCCTCTACCATTAGCTGAAAGAGTTGGTATGGCTCACCGTTCTCATCCCTCAGATAGTTGGATCCCGGGTTGAGGTCCGTCGCCCTCTGCGCCCCATCCGCAAGAATTGAATTGATCTTGGTGACGATAATATGCACGAGATTGTCAAACTCCGCCTGCACATTCATCACAAGGGAGTCCTTGACATGCGTATTGTACCAGTTCTCCTCATACACACCATCCGAATTGATATCGTTCAGCTCGCCGTATGTGGCCCTGTGGTCGCCCCTGGCTAACAGCGTACCCTTCAGGGATCCGATATCCGTGTTAAACTCGGAGGATATCTCCTGGTTCAGGTTAAAGACCTCTGCCCCCTCTATATTTTCTTTCGAGACAATGGGGTTGCCGTCCTTATCAAACTTGTCATAATTCGCCAGCATTTTCCAGTATGGCGTGTAGAAACCGGTCGTCGGGTCCTCATAAAGACACATTTCGTTGACCAGACTGCCCTTCACCAGATCCACCTGCTCAAAGCGTACGCTCACGTAGCCCGTCATATCCTCGGAGTAGGAAATACTGCCGAGCTTTCCCAGCTCGTCCAGAAGGTAGTTCCTGCGGTCACGCAGATCGTTCGCATGCTCCGGGCCGCCTTCAACCCTCGTAATCGCCCGGTTCAGGCTTTCAATTTCCTGCGCATAGCTGTTGATCTTATCAACGTCCGTCTTGACCGTTTTGTTCATATTATCCTGATAATCGCAGAGACTGTTGTACACCTTCTGCGCTTTCGTGATAAATTCATACGCTTTCGTCACGAACAGATTCTGGTTTACCGAAGCGGTCGGGTCTTTTGCCAGTTCCTGCACTGCACCCCAGAGACCATCCTTCGTGTTCTCCCCATCGTTCTCGCCTACAAGCGCCAAGGCAAATTCATGCCCCTCGTTGGATTCACCCAGAATATACTCAATCTCCTCTAAAGCCTCTGCGGAGACATCATAAAAAGACTGTCGTCCCGACTCGCGGCGATAGTTTCTATCCAACAAAAAATCTCTTTCCTGTCTTGTTCGGATATAATTGACGCCCAGACCTGTCTGTATCCAGTTCCTCGTAGTGTCTTTAGAGTGCGTGATATAGTTTCTCGTACCCTGCTGCACCTGCTGCCTGGTATACCCTTGGGTGTCTAAGTTAGACATGTTATGCGCAGTGGTATTCAGCGCATTGTTTGATGTTTGTAATCCTGATACGCCTATATAAAGGCTTGACATTAATGACATATTCTACCGTCCTCAACAATTACTGCCTGGCGTCAAAAGCCTTGTTGACTGTGCCGATCACATCACCGGTATTGCAGGCGCCCCTGTTATAATTTGCCGTCTCCGGCGCCTTATTCATGGACTGTATAACCTGCATGTTAAACTGCACCATCTCCAATGCGCTCTCGATCAACTCCTTGTTCTGCTCGTTGACCCTTTTTACCGCCTGGACATTCCTGCGCAGTTCGTCAAATACCGATGCCAGTTCCGCCTGTTCCTGAGGCCTGGCCGCCAGCATTTTAATCAAATCTACAATCTTCAGCTTCGTAACATCCTTGTTAAGTACGTTCGCAATATCATTAACAGCTTCATTTCTCTGGTTATCCAGATGATTGATCCTGCTTACGACAATTTGCTCCTCATCCGTGATCTGGGCTAAAGTTTTTACATCATCAGACACAATGGCGGGCGTTTTCTTCATGGACAGCTCTAACAGGTTCTTGTATTCCAGATTTTCTTTCTCCAAAACCTCAATCAAGGTTTCCATCAAGCTTGCCACTACTACAACCTCCCGTTGGTAATCCATGAAACGGATTTACCGCGCCTAAAGATTCTCAATCTCCTCATACTGCTTCATCAGCTTCTCGGCAAAGCTCTCGCCGCTCACATGATACGTGCCGTTCGCAATGCCTGCCTTGATGGGAGCCGTCAGCTCGCTTCTGATATCCTCCACCGCCGCAACCGCGTTCTTCGCTGTCTGGATATCCTTACCGATACTGGAGATCTGAATTCGGTCAGAATTCGCACTCTTAGCTGTATTCTGTGTCTTGGCCCTTCCCTTCGCGCCATAGACCTGCTGCACCTGTGTATAAGCCTCGATACGCATACAAATTTCCCCCTTCCTCGAAGGTTCATCTCCGAAGGAAATTTACCTCATTTCAATATCTTACATTATTAGTATCGGTTATTTTCCACAGGACTTTAGTGTTTCCTGTAAAAAATTAGGAAGCCCGCTCCACAGCAAAAAAGGAAAAGCGGTCTGACCTGCGCATACGCGCTGAAGTCAAACCGCTTTTTCCTAGTGCCGGCGACCGGAATCGAAC
>DKWV01000005.1:41964-42140 GCA_002491905.1 Lachnospiraceae bacterium UBA7143
TGCCGGCGACCGGAATCGAACCGGTACGGGAGGTTAGTCCCGCAGGATTTTAAGTCCTGTGCGTCTGCCAGTTCCGCCACGCCGGCAAATCTCATGTATAAAGGAATATAAAGTAACCGCCATACGTTGTAAACAAACGACCCGGATGGGACTCGAACCCACGACCTCCGCCGTGA
>DKWV01000046.1 GCA_002491905.1 Lachnospiraceae bacterium UBA7143
TAAATTATATCGAGCCCGGAGAGGTTTATCAACCGATTCTTTGGGGAAATTTAGGGATGATTGCGAAAAATTAACCGTAAAATGCGAAAAAGTGAATTTGACGAAAAAAAGCACGGACAGACAGCCCGGCAGATGCATCCGTGAATGATAATTCTCTCTGCCACTTTTGTCCTGAAATGGAAGGACGGGTTTGTCAAAATGGGTTGTCTGCATTATACTGTAAAAAAGGAAAGATTGGAAGCGGAGGTATTTATGAGAGGGAAAATCATACGCCGTTTTGGTATATATATACTGTTGGCACAGATGCTTTTTTCTGATATTCTGCCGTGTCATGCCGCGCAGACCGGCTCCGGCACAATAGCGGATTCTGGTGAGGAGCGGCCCTTCATTACGTCGGTCAGCATTTCCCCCGGAACTGTTGTTGTTTCCAAGGATGCGAAGTGCAGTTTCACAGCGTATGTAGCCGGGGTAAATAACTATAGCGGTGATGTCGTATGGAGCGTTTCCGGGCAGAGGAGCCAGAGTACCTTTATTGATGCAAACGGCATTTTAAATGTGGCCTCGGATGAAACGGCTTCCTCTATGGTGGTGAAGGCCGTTTCCAGGCAGGACAGTAATTACAGCGCGACAGCGTTAGTGTCCGTGCAGGAGACCACTTATTACATACAGGTGAAAGCCTCTCCGGAAAACGGCGGAGCTGTGTACGGGAGCGGTACGGTAAAGGAGGGCGGCAGTACCGTGATTTCTGCAAGGCCCGGTGAAGGATTTTCGTTTGAGGGCTGGACATTAAACGGGAACCGTGTCTCTCAGGATTCTCAGTATACGGCCGGCAATATACGAGACGATGTGACTTATGTGGCGGAGTTTAAGCCGATAAGCTGTCGGATTACTGTAAATGTCAACGATGCCAATGCCGGAACCGCGACTGAGAGCCGGAATATAAACTATGGGGAAGGCATGGCGCTGGAGGCCTGGGCTAAGGAAGGGTATCAGTTCGACGGCTGGACGGAAAACGGCAATACTGTCAGCAGGGACAGCAGAATGCAGCTGGACCGTGTCACGGATTCCAGAACGTTTACCGCAGTGTTTTCAAAAAAGAATGAGCCTCCGAAAACCTATACTATTACTGCCTCCACATCTTCCGGGCACGGAACGATTACGCCCGCTGGGAAAAGCACGGTTAAGGAGGGAGAGGGCATTCTTTATACGATGTCGCCAGAGAGCGGATATGCTGTCAGCGCCGTGTATGTGGATGGAAAAGCGGTGGGATGGATGAATTCTTTTAACTTTACCGATGTGAGGGAAAATCATACCATTTCCGTGGATTTTGCGGTTTCCTGCGCACAGGATAAAGACAATGCAGCGGTAGAAAAAAAGGGCAGTAAGGATAAGACGGACACAACGGATAATAAAACAGATAAAGAGAATAAGACAGACCAGACCGATGACAAGACGGCGAGGGAGACTTCCGTCGGACAGGCACAGGAGAGCGGACTGACAGGCACCTTAAAGTATTTGGATGTTTCTGTGGAGAAGGCGGAACAGCTTGTAAGGGGAAATAATGATGTGGAGCTGATGAACGGTGCCCTGGAGACCGGGGATCTGCAGATGACGATTTACAATGATTTTGCCGATACAAAGCAGGAGAACGCTGACAATGGTTCGTATCAAAATACCAGCGTCCCCAATTTTGAAATCGTATGGGATTTTCTTCTGACCGGGGAAGAGAAGATGGAGATGCTGCAGGGAAATGCACCGGCTGGCATAGATCTGCATATAGAAGACGCCAATGGAAAGGAGACGCCGCAGGTGCAGAAAAGTTTTGCGGAAAATAAGCTGCCGGGTATGAATATCGGGCAGTACTTTGAGGTGTCCCTGACGACGTCAAAGAAGGGGGAGACGAAGACGGTCTTTGAACTTCCGACGGCATTGCAGGTGACTATCCTCGTGCCGGAGCATTTAAAGGCGGAAAAAAGGGAATTTTACATTCTGCGGCTGCACACAGAAGAGGACGGCAGTCAGGAATTTGCGCAGCTTGCGGATGAGGATGACAACCCGGATACGATTACCTTTTCTACCGATAAATTTTCGCCCTATGCGATTGCCTATATCGATCAGCAGTCGGAGGGCGGAGAGAATGAGGAGATTCGGGGGAATGTCTCCGATAACCGGCGTTTTAGAAACGCAGCCGGGATCGTGATTGTGCTTCTGGCGCTGGCAGCAACTGTGACGGGGGTGCTGTATATCGCCGGGAAAAAGCGGTAGGGAGGGGCGCATATATGGAACTCACAGAGATCGGTGCACTACAGATAGCGAAGCGGGTAGACGGGATCCTGCACGTGCCGGGAAATTACCGGGGCGGGAATCTGGAGATGACAATCGTGATTGACACATCGCTTGCGCGGGAGAATTTTCAGGATGCCGTTTCGGCGGTGGTCAAAGCCCTGAAGCGTGGTAATGAAATTTTTCGGAATGTGCGTCTGAATCTTGTATTCTGGGGACAGGAAATATCGGCGAAAGTCGCGCCGATGTCGATGCTTATGACGGGAGGGGCGTTTCAGGAATATCAGTGCTGCCCGCAGAAAAAGCGGTATGAGGATCTGTTTGCCTATTTAAAAAAATTTCACGCCAGAAGCAAGGTGGTGCTGGTATTTACGGATGGGCAGAATGATGTTCTGGACAGCCAGGCGGCGCGGGAGGCGCTTTCGCCGTTTTTGAAGAGTAAGCTGCTGCTGATTTCAGAGCGGGTTGTGAGCGGGACGGCGTTTTTGATGGAGCGTTGCAGCGATGGACACGGAAACGGTTGAGCCATAGCACACAGGTTTCGGACGCCGGTTACGGAGACACGGTGACGATGTCCGCCAGATCAAAGGGGAATGCGTTTTTCAGGTCACTTAAGGAAACTTCAACCTGATAGCCGATTTTGCCGCCGCTGAAAATAACGGTATCAAAGGCTGATGCGGAGACGTCAACTGTGGTCTTGAACTGTTTTTTCATGCCGATCGGGGAACAGCCGCCGTGGATATATCCTGTCAGCGGCAGCAGGTCTTTTGCTTTCAGCATACTGATACTTTTTTCACCGACAGCTTTGGCGGCTTTCTTTAAATCCAGCTCTTTTTCGACGGGAACCAGAAATACATAATGGCTGCCGGAGCCGGCGGTTGTTACAAGAGTCTTGAAAACCTGATCAGGGTTCTGGTGCAGGACGGCGGCCACATCCGCGCCGCTGACGACGCCTGTGTCCACATAACAGTAGCTTTTGTAGGCGATTTTTTTCTGGTCCAACAGTCTCATGACATTTGTTTTTTCTATATTCTTTTTCATGAAATACCCCGCGTGCTCCTTATATTTTAGATTGGTAAACCGTGCGTCTATTATATCACTGTTACCGGGAGTTTTCCACCGTTTCACCACTTTGCAAAAGCGTCATAAAATAATGGAAAACAGGCAGGAGTAGTTTTATGCCAAATTACAATGTCACACCGGGAACCGCTTTCACCCAGCTTTTAATACACGGCCATCCGGGGGCCATAGCGTGGGTGAAAGGCAGTGAACAGTACCCGGACTTGAACGGAGCAGTCAGGTTTTATCACACCAGCTATGGAGGTGTGCTGGTGGAGGCGGAAATTTTCGGACTTCCCAATATCGGCCTCCCCGGCTCCAGCAATTTCTATGCCATGCATATACACGATTCGGGAGACTGCAGCGACCATTTCAGCCACACGGGACTGCACTATAATCCCGACAATATGCCGCATCCCGACCACGCCGGAGATATGCCGCCGCTTCTCGGCAATCAGGGATACGCGTTTGGCGTTTTTTATGATAAGAGATATACCATTCGGGAGATTATCGGGCGGTCCGTAATCATCCATGCAAAGCCCGATGATTTCACCACGCAGCCCGCCGGGAATGCAGGCGACAAAATAGCATGCGGGACGATAGAGTGGACGGCATAAACTTGTAAGATCGTCTTTCCTTTGTGGGGGAAACTCTGTATAATTGAAATAGGGAATTAAAGGAACCACGCAAAGGGCAGGGATAAGAAAATGGGTAAAAAAGTAGTAGTAGCCGGGCATATCTGTCTGGACATTACGCCTGTTTTTGACGGGAGAAAAGCAAAACAGCTGGGAGATATTCTGACACCAGGAAAGTTGGTTCATGTGGGGGAAGCGGACATACACACAGGCGGCTGTGTGGCAAATACGGGGCTCGCCATGAAGATTCTTGGCGCGGATGTCTCGCTGATGGGAAAGGTCGGGGACGATGTGTTCGGCAAAATAGTCTGCGACTCACTCCGGGCATATGGCGCGGACGGGGGAATGATTTGTTCAAAGGAGGAATCCACCTCCTACACCGTGGCGCTCGCCGTGCCCGGAATTGACCGCATTTTTCTGCATAATCCGGGAGCAAACAACGGCTTCTGCGCTGACGACATCGCGCAGAAGGAGCTGTCGGAGGCGGCCCTGTTTCATTTCGGTTATCCGCCGATCATGAGATCCATGTACGAGAGGGACGGTGCGGAGTTAATCACCATAATGAAAAGGGCGAAGGCGTGTGGTGCGGCCACGTCCCTTGACTTTGCGGCGATAGACCCGGATTCAGAGGCTGGACAGGTGGATTGGAGGCACATTATGGAGCGGGTCATTCCCTATGTTGACATTCTGGTTCCAAGTGTGGAGGAGCTCTGTTTTATGCTGGACCGGGAACGCTTTCAGGAGTGGCAGGACCGGGCGGCAGGCAGGGACATTACGGAAACTTTGGATGTGGAAAGGGATGTCGTGCCGCTGGCGCAGCAGTGCATGGCATTCGGCGCGAAGATTCTGCTGATCAAGTGCGGCGCTCCCGGCATATATTATCAGACGGCGGACCGGCGGACTCTTTCGGGAACAGGCCCAAAGCTTGAGTTGGATACGGCCGCATGGGCGGACAAGTCAGGGTTTGAACCGGGTTATGTGCCAGAGAGGGAGCTTTCCGGCACGGGCGCGGGGGATACGTGCATTGCTGCTTTCCTGACTGCCGTACTGAAAGGATATTCCCCGGAGATGGCGATGCATCTGGCGGCGGCGACGGGGGCGTGCTGTGTGGAGGCATATGACGCACTTGGCGGTTTAAAATCTTTTGCTGAACTGGAGCAGAAGATTGCGCAGGGATGGAAGAAAAGGAATGAGGTTTGACCAGACGGGGAGGGGCAGATTTGTTAGTAACATTAAAAGAAATTCTGAAAATGGCGGAAGAAAAGAAGATGGCAGTAGGCGCTTTCAATGCGGCAAATCTGGAAAGCCTGCAGGCTGTGCTGGGCGCGGCGGAGGAGTTGGGGTATCCTGTGATTATCCAGTTTGCACAGTGCCATGAAGCGTGGATTCCTCTGGAGCTGATCGGACCGGTCATGGTGGAGCAGGCGAAAAAGGCTGCCGTTCCTGTCTGTGTGCATCTGGATCACGGCGAGACGCTGGCGTATCTGGAATGTGCATTGAAACTTGGATTTACAGGAATTATGTATGACGGTTCGACGCTTTCCTACGAAGAAAATTTGAAAAATACCAGGCAGGCTGTCGCTATGGCAGCGAAAACAGGCGCGTCTGTGGAGGCTGAACTCGGGAGCATGGGGAAGCGTGAAACGGGTGCCGGGGAAACGGACGGCGGGGCGGACGATACGAAGATTTATACAGACCCGGAACAGGCGAAAGCTTTTGCGGAGGAAAGCGGAATTGACGCGCTGGCGTGTTCCTTTGGAACAACGCACGGGATCTATCTGTCAGAGCCGAGGCTGGATTTTGATGTTGTGAAGAAAGTGCGGGCGCTTACCAATGCTATCCCGGTCGTGATGCACGGAGGCTCCGGTGTCAGCCGGGAGGATTACCACAGGGCGGTCCGGGCGGGTGTGCGCAAGATCAATTATTTCACATATATGGACAAGGCAGGGGGAAATGCGGCGGCAGAATACTTAAAGACCCTGCGTGTGCAGGAGCCGGTTTTTTTCTCATCCATTTCCATGACGGCAAGGGATGCGATGAGGGAAGATGTAAAGGCGGCAATGCGGATGTTCGCGCTATCGGACTGAGGGGGAAAAGCCGGATTTTTCATGTTTTGCATGTAACCGCGACGGAAAAGTTACATGCGTCGACAGAAGGGAGGGTTCATATGAAGAACTATTCGGAAGATGCAAGCAGACAGTACCACATACAGGTGGCGGAGGGGGAAGTGGGGCGTTACGTGATTATGCCCGGAGATCCCAAACGCTGTGTGAAGATCGCGCAGTATTTTGACGACCCCGTTCTGATTGCCGATAACAGGGAATACATCACCTATACAGGAACGCTGGACGGACAGAAGGTCAGCGTGACTTCCACAGGTATCGGCGGGCCTTCGGCGGCTATCGCGATGGAGGAGCTTGTACGCTGCGGCGCGGATACTTTTCTGCGCATCGGCACCTGCGGCGGTATGCAGACGGAGGTGAAGAGCGGGGATATTGTGATCGCCACAGGGGCGATCCGTATGGAAGGAACCAGCAGGGAGTACGCACCTATCGAGTTCCCGGCAGTGGCGCATCTGGATGTCACAAATGCGCTGGTGGAGGCTGCGAAGGAAAAGGGCTGCCCCTTCCATGTGGGGGTGGTGCAGGCCAAGGACTCCTTCTACGGGCAGCATGAGCCGGAGAAGAAGCCGGTCGGCTATGAGCTGATGAATAAGTGGGAGGCGTGGAAACGTCTGGGATGTCTGGCCTCCGAGATGGAGTCTGCGGCGCTCTTTACAGTGGCAAGTCATCTGCGGGTGAGAGCAGGTTCCTGCTTCCTCGTGGTGGCGAATCAGGAGCGGGAGAAGCAGGGACTGGAAAACCCGGTGGTACATGACACCGATATGGCGATCCGGGTGGCGGTGGGAGCGGTACGCCGTCTGATGAAGGGAGAAGCTTCATGAAATATGACGTGATTATTATCGGTGCGGGGCCGGGCGGCATTTATTCGGCATACGAGCTGACGCAGAAAAGGACGGATTTAAAGATAGCGGTATTTGAGGCGGGACATGCGCTGGAGAAGCGGCGCTGTCCCATAGACGGCGACAAGGTGAAATCCTGCGTTAAGTGTTCGAGCTGCTCCATCATGAGTGGTTTTGGCGGCGCAGGCGCTTTTTCCGACGGAAAATATAATATCACAAACGATTTCGGCGGTACGCTTCACGAATATGTGGGGAAGAAAAAGGCGATAGAGCTGATGCGTTATGTGGATGAGATCAATATGAAACACGGCGGAGAAGGGACGAAGCTGTATTCCACGGCGGGCACCCATTTTAAGAAGCTGTGCCTGCAGAATAAACTGAATCTGCTGGATGCATCCGTGCGTCATCTGGGAACGGATATTAACTATATCGTTTTGGAAAATCTGTATGCGGAACTGAAGGATAAGGTGGAATTTTTCTTTGATACGCCGGTGCGGGCGGTAGAGCGGACGCAGGGCGGATTCCGTGTGGTCTGTGACCGGGAAACCCATGAATGTGACAAGTGCGTTATATCTGTGGGGAGAAGCGGCAGCAAATGGATGGAAAAGGTCTGTGAGGATCTGGATATCCATACGAAGTCGAACCGGGTGGACATCGGTGTGCGAGTAGAGCTCCCGGCGGTGATTTTCTCCCACCTGACGGATGAGCTGTATGAGAGCAAGATTGTTTACCGAACAGAGAAATTTGAGGATAATGTGAGAACCTTCTGTATGAATCCCCACGGAATTGTGGTGAATGAGAACACGAACGGCATTGTGACGGTGAACGGCCACAGCTATGAGGGAGCGGAGAAACAGACGGAAAATACAAACTTTGCGCTTCTTGTGGCGAAACATTTCTCGGAGCCCTTTAAGGACAGCAACGGTTACGGGGAAAGCATAGCGAGACTTTCCAATATGCTTGGCGGCGGCGTGATTGTGCAGCGGTTCGGGGATCTGGTGCGGGGCAGGAGGAGCAACGCGAAGCGGATTGCGGAGGGCCTGACCTCGCCGACGCTTGCCGCTACGCCGGGAGACTTAAGCCTCGTGCTTCCGAAGCGGATCCTGGATGGTATTATCGAAATGATTTATGCCTTGGACAAGATCGCGCCCGGTACGGCGAACGACGACACACTGCTTTACGGCGTGGAGGTTAAGTTTTATAATATGGAAGTGGAGATTGACGAGCATCTGGAAACCAGACACAAAGGGCTTTATATCATTGGGGATGGAAGCGGCGTGACTCATTCTCTTTCCCATGCGTCCGCCAGCGGTGTGTTTGTGGCGAGGGAGATTGTGGGATAGCAGTTTGGCCGGAAGCGGCCGGGCATCAAAATACAGGAGGCGCAAAACGCCTCAGAATGGAGGTATTACATGGTATTAGGGGCATTGGAGGCAGGCGGCACAAAGATGGTGTGCGCCATCGGCAACGAGAAGGGTGAGATCACGGAACAGGTTTCGATTCCTACAGAGACACCTGCAATTACAATACCGAAACTCCTTTCCTTCTTTAAAGGAAAAGAGATTGAGGCGCTTGGGATTGGCTGTTTCGGGCCGATCGATGTGGATCGGAACTCTGACACTTACGGCTATATTACGACAACGCCGAAGCTTGCCTGGCAGAATTATAATATTGTGGGAGCGTTTCGGGAGGAGCTGGGTGTGCCGGTGGGATTTGACACCGACGTCAACGGTTCCGCGCTGGGTGAGTATACCTGGGGTATTGCGAAGGGATTACATAGCTGCATTTACATTACGATAGGCACCGGCGTGGGTGTGGGCGTGATTGTGGACGGCAGCCTTCTGCATGGCATGATGCATCCCGAGGGCGGACATGTCCTTTTGAGCAGGCTTCCCGAGGACACTTATGAGGGGTTCTGCCCCTTCCATAAAAACTGCATGGAAGGGTTGGCGGCAGGACCGGCCATCGAGGGGAGATGGGGTAAGAAAGCGACCCTGCTTGCGGACAGAAGTGAGGTGTGGGAGATGGAAGCGTATTATATTGCGCAGGCACTCGTAGATTATACGATGATGGTATCTCCCCAGCGCATTATTCTGGGCGGCGGCGTTATGCACCAGACGCAGCTTCTCCCTATGGTGCGTGCGAAGTTTAAGGAGTTGTTAAACGGTTATATCAAGACAAAGGAGATCGCGGATCTGGACAGCTATATTGTGGTACAAAGCCTCGACGATAAACAGGGCATCATGGGAGCGCTGAAGCTCGGCATGATGGAGCTGGAGCGGCAGTAGGGCTCCTTAACGCCTGTTGGAAAAATAATCCTGCAGGTACTCAGTCAGCACCCGTGCCGCCCTGCGGTGGGAAAGTTCCCCTGGGTGGCCGTTGGAGCCGACGGTCTCCCCGGTGGTGTTGGGGAGCTGCAGAAAGATGACGTTGTGGTCGCCGCTCTTCCCGGTGTAGCGGTTCACGGCATCGTTTATGGCGAAAGAGAGGTCGTAACCAAGCATACCATAGCACCAGACAATATGGGCCTGTGGGTTGTGTCTCCTGAGCATGTAAAGGAAGGAGACGACGGCCTCCCCGAAGCGGTTTAAATCCTCCTCCATATAGGTGCCGTCCGCGTTCAGATGCTGCTTGAATGTCCGGCCTGTGGCGGGATCATGCCAGGCAGGCTGCCGAAAGGCGGAGGCGTCATTGGTGCCAAGGTTGACAATCACGGCATCCGTTTTTCGCGCGGAAAAATCATAGGGGGAGAAGGCGCCCAGACTTTCGTTCCTTGGGCCGCAGCAAATGCCGCAGAGCTGTTCGTAGTGGGAGGGGATGTTGGAGTCGGGATTGTTGTCCCAGCCGGACAGCACGCCCCAGCCGCCCTTCGAGATCATATAAGCGTCTGCGCCGAGAGCTTCCGCCGTCATTTTGGCATAGTCACGGCTGTAGCTCATGAACATGGGAATCCAGTCAGACTCTTTCTTCGCGCCGTATGTGCCTTCTCCGGAAGTAATGCTGTCGCCCACGAATTCCAAGGTGTATTTCCCGGCGGGCACGGGATGAAAAGAGCCGTCCGCCTGAAAGCCGTGAATGATGAGGCAGCAGTCTTCATCCTCGATCATGGCCTGTGTCTCCCGGGTAATCCGCACATTTTTGACGGGTTCCGGGTTCATGCCGCGGAACAGGCACAGGGATTGGGTTCCCTGCATCAACATTTGCCGGCTCATCAGTTCTCCATTGACTTCTACGGTCACCCACATCTCAAGGTTCTGCCAGCTGACTTCCAGATCGGCCCAGAGTTCCGAGCCGGATACGTTCAGCTCCACCGCGCTTCCGCTGAAGAAGAGAGGGAGCGGGCAGATGCCGGGAACCGTGCGGCCGTGCACCTTGTAGTGGGGGATTTCGTTTAATGCATATTTTCTCACAGTGTTCATGGTTTTTTCTCCTTTTCCTTTCCGCTATTCCCGTAGACGGCGGTTAAAATTCAGTCTTTTTCAGCCCTGGTGGCTGCTGGGAGACCGTTTTCCTCTATCATCGCATCCATATATCCTCTGTCCCACAACAGAATACGAAGCTTTTGGGCGGCATCCACTGCGGGAGAGGTGAAATACTGGTTTGTCATGACGGCGCCCACCATACGCCCATAGTAAGCCTGCCCGCCGTAAGTGCGCAGCACCGCTTCCACACCTACGGGGCCGTTGTAGCGTTTGCACTGGACAGCATAGGTGACACCGTCCTTCTCTGCCAGGATGTCTATGCCGAAGTCCCCGCTTCCCCGGGTCACTTCCACGTCGATAAAACCTTGCGCCCGCAGAAGATCGGCGCAGAAAAATTCAAAATCGTGTCCCTCCAGTTCGTCCATCCGGCTGACGCGCCGTTCCCGCCTGCGGCGGAGAAAAAAGTCAATTAATATGGTGAGAACAGCCATAAATGCAATCAGGCCGACCAGTGCGGCGAGAACCGTTAAATTCGATTGTGACATGGGCATCTCCGTTTCAAGTATGCTGTGAAAAAACTACCGTGTTGACATGATATTATGGTAGCAGTATTTTTGTAATTTATCAATGTTTTATGTCTGCCATTTCTGAGACCTGTGTGGCATTTTTTATAAAATGATAAAGTAGGCGGTACAGGGATAAACAAGGCTTTCTTTGCATAAATTTTATAAAACCAGTTTGCGGGCTTACTTATGGCGGCAGTTTTATCGAATATTTCCAATATTATTATTCCTGTTATCCTTTTTTATATCGTGGCATACGGCATTTCCAACCGTTGTAATGTGTATGAGGATTTTATCCGGGGCGCGAAGGATGGGTTTCACACGGTGATACAGATTATGCCTACGCTGATCGGGCTTATGGTGGCGGTGGGCGTTTTGCGCGCTTCGGGATTTCTGGAGTTTGTCGGCAGCCTGTTTGGCGGGATTGCGGGCAGACTCGGCTTTTCCCCGGAGCTCGTGCCGCTAATGTTCGTGAAAATGTTTTCTTCTTCGGCGGCCACGGGGCTGGTGCTGGATATTTTTAAAAACCACGGACCCGATTCCCTGATCGGACTTACCACCTCTATCATGATGAGCTGCACAGAGACAATTTTCTATACGATGAGCGTCTATTTCCTGGCGGCGAAAGTTACAAAGACACGCTACACATTAAAGGGAGCGCTGCTTGCAACCCTGGCGGGAATCGCGGCGAGCATCGTGTTGGCTGGGAAAATGGTGGGCTAGCGGTATACGTAATATAAATGGAAAACGGCGCTCCTTATGGGGCGCCGTTTCCGTGTGTGAGAAGGATAGAAATGTTGGTTCAAATATATGTCAACAGCAGCTTTATGGGCTTGCTGTTATGGTTAGTCGAAGCCGGTCGGCACCAGGTCAGCACCGGCGACTTCATTTTAAGTGTAGTATAACCACCGCCAAAGAATCTGAATCAGTAATCCCCGCGGGCCGAATGTTTAAATCCGGCTCTG
This sequence comes from Lachnospiraceae bacterium UBA7143, assembly GCA_002491905.1. Taxonomy (GTDB): domain Bacteria; phylum Bacillota; class Clostridia; order Lachnospirales; family Lachnospiraceae; genus UBA3282. The sequence continues at coordinate 11,890 of DKWV01000046.1, forward strand.
TCTTAACTACAATTAATACTATACAGGCCATTTGTGAATGCAGTGTGTCAAAATTCGAAAGAAAAAAGAAAGAAAATATAAATTATAGTTTATAATTAGTACTTTCGGGAGATAGGCTGTTTTATAAAGTTTGACTTTCAAACTATTATTTGTTAAACTGGTTGGTGATTCAGGAGACACATTTTGCGGCAGGGGAAAAGATGATGGACATCAACAATACATTGAATGAAGTGCTGGTCAGGCTGTTCAGGGACATTAACACGCTGGAGGAACGGGCGATCAGGACGGAGGAATATAAGGATGTGACAGCCAACGATATGCATGTCATGGAGGCAATCGGCCCGGACTGTGCAAAAAATATGACCAGCGTGGCGAGGGAGCTGGAAGTCACGACGGGGACGCTGACTATAGCAGTCAACAGCCTGGTAAAGAAAGGCTATGTGAACAGAACCCGAAGCGAGGAGGACAGGCGTGTGGTGCTGGTTTTTCTTTCCGGGAAGGGGAAAAAAGCCTATCTCCACCACCGCAGGTTCCATGAGGAAATGATTGATGCAATCTTAAAAGACCTTTCGGACGAGGAGCAGAGAGCGCTGGAAAGCGCCCTCTCCAAGCTGACCCGTTTCTTCAGGGCGGCTGTTTAGTCGGAGCACGCAGGCGGTTAGAAGTTCGTCTCACGTTGCGCCAAGCCTTTTCGCCAGCGTCCGATAATCGGCGGGGCCGTTTTGCAGCAGGAACGAGTGAAAGCGGTATAAAAAATCTGTGTCATTGTAGACAGCGGTTACCTGGTCAGGTTCGGACCAGAGGACGGCTGCCTGTTTTTTTAATTCCAGAATTTCCAGATATCCCAGATAGTATTTCAAATAATTGCACGGTTCCTCCGCGATATACTGATAGAGGGCGGCCAGGCTTGCGCTGTCATTGATTCCCAGACAATAACAGAGCTTCTGTACATCCTCGAAGGAGGCGTTATCATAGTGGATGGCAATGTCCAGAAGGGAATAAAGCCCCAGCCTGAACTGCCTGTCGAGGCGGCAGACCTGGTAGTAAGCGGCTGCCTCGGGATGGGATTCCCGGGCCAGTGTGATGGCCCGGTCAAAGGAATCAAGCTCCACATACATTGCCCATCCCTCCACGAATCCGCCGTAGTAAAGAACACTTCCAAGAGGCAGGACATTTTCCTGTTCCTGATAGCGCTTGCTGTATACGGTCTGGTAGAGATGGCCGGGATAACCTTCGTGGGCCAGCGTGGTGAAGAGGGCCAGATCGTCTTCCGTATCCCTTGCATTCAGGCAGATCAGATTATTACAGATGTTGTCGATGGGTGGCATCATGTAAAAGGCAGGAGCGCTGTATGCTTCCAGACTCGCATCCACATACTTTATGGTGGAGCGGATGGGCGCGCTGTCGCGGCCTGCGGGGATGGGCGGGTATTCCTTACCGATCTCCGACTGCAGATCGGCCAGAATTTCTTCCGGAGTCATTTCCGGCAGGAGCGACGGCGTATCGGCGATCATATCCTTAAGCCACGGATTGGCGGAGAGCAGGGCTACCAGCGACTCATAGTTAAAGCGCAGGTCCTTCGCGAGAAGGCGTTTGATTTCATCGATATCACGGTAAGAACCGGTGCGCAGCCGGACCAGTGCGCGGTAGTAATCGCGGCCGCCTTGCTGCCCTGCCAGACCGCAGGTCTTTTTCCCGGATCCTTTTAATATCGTCAGACCGTCTGCCAGCCGGCCGTAGGCGGGGACAACCATAGTGGTCAAGAGACGGTTATGTTCCGATTCATAGGAGGCGGCTTCTTTTTCGGTCAGGATTTTTTCGTCAATCAGACGCTGCAGCCGTTCCTTAAAGGTAATTTGAAGAAAATGGTTACCGTCCTTTAGTGAACTGGAATCCAGGAGTTCCGCGCACTGTCTGATCACACGGTCCGCAGTCTGGTCGGACATAAAGAGCCCGGCCTGCGCTTTTTCCTGTTCATAGAGGAGGAGTCCGTCAAAGTAACCGGGAATCTGGGTGAGGATCGACAGATAGTTTTCGATGTCGGCTTTGTCGTCCAGCCGGTACTCGGACAATAAAATCGGCAGTTCCGAGGGGATGCCGGAGGAAGGGGAAAGCGGTTCCGAAAAGTAAGGGTAAGCGGCAACGGAGGCAGCGGCCGTCAGATAACTGTCCAAAAGATCATATAGCTGCCGGTTAGCCGGGTTCAGCGTGCCGGGATCAATGGCGTTTAAATTTTCCTTTGCCTGAGTCAGCGCGTAGACTTCAGAAGCGGCGCTTCCGGCCTGATAGACGGGCAGTGTGAGGGATGACTCATCCACGCCGTAGGCAGACGGGTTATCTATAGTGTAGTGGAAATGAATGGGGTTGGCCTGCACTTCATCCAGAAAAAAGCCTTCTGCGAAGGCTTGGAACCTTGTATCCTGATGCGTGCGGCCGTACCAGAAAAATGTCAGAAAACTTAAGGCGGCGAACAAAACCAGAACAAATGGCCATTGTCTGGGGGAGAGGGAACGTTTCAAGGGAACACCTACAGAATAAGATTTGTATTAATATATGAAGGGATGCCATAAATAATGACCGGATCAGAAAACGATCCGGTCACGGCCACCCTCTTTACCAATATATAATTTCTCATCCGCTTCCTTTAAAAGTGTGGTGATATCACTGTGATAGTCGTATTCCACCAACCCGTATGTCAGGGAGACGGTGAATATTTCAAAACCGCCGTCGAAGGAGAGTTCCTTAATTTTCTGGCGCAGCGTCTCCAGCGCGGTGATTGCCTCATCCCCATTTAAACGGGGGAAAATCAGAAGAAATTCCTCGCCGCCCCAGCGGGAAATAAAAGTGTCGGGCGGCAGTCTTTTTTGGAAAGTTTCTGAAATTTTTTTCAGAACCACGTCGCCCACGTCATGTCCGTAAGTATCGTTTACCCGTTTGAAATGGTCGATGTCGCACAGACAGATGCTGATTTGCGTTTCGGCGGCCCTGAGGAGGTTCTCCAGATATTCCATTGTGCGCCGACGGTTATAAAGGCCGGTTAGCGTGTCCGTGTTAGCCTGCTTCATCAGCTTCCGATTATATTCGATCAACTTTCCTTCCATTTCCTGCGTGGTAGAGCTGAAAAGGTAAGCAACCAGGCCGAGCGACAGGAAAATGAAGAAGGTATTTATCGTCTGCAAGGCATTGGTCAGCCTGTCGTCAAGAATAATAACCGGCTCATGGGAGCGGCAGTAATAGAATAAAACCAGACGTAGTAAAAAAAGGCAGACCGAATAGAGAATCTTAAGCGGTTCATGCTTATATTTGCAGAAGAAAACAAAAACCAGAAGCACCACCAAAAAATGCTGGATGCCGATGTTCCAGCCAAAGCAGTACACATTCATGCAGGACCAGAATAAAATACAGACATTCAGTATGCAGTAGGACACAAAGGTACTGCAGCGGTAGGACAACACAAAAACAGCCAGAAACAGAACGGGAGAAAAGACGGAAAACGCCAGCGCACCGATATGCGCCGTGACGGAAATCAGCACGCAGAAAACAAGAGAGTGAATCAGCATGCAGAGCGTCAATAGACGAACCACGGCGATCAGCTTGGCGGATTCGTTCTGCTTCCCGGTATCCCGGCAGATATTTTCATAAATAGTGGCCAAAACAGAATTTTCTTTCATTTCGGATTCTTTCATGGAAATATTTTTATATATATCGACAAATTCCCCTAATATAATAGAAAAGTATACACATATTCATAATACACCCTTGCGGCCAATTTTGCAAACGTACATTAATAAAAAAACCAATTTAACTTTTGCCGGAAAATTGGTAAAATGGATAAATAAAGGAGAAGCGAATATGCAGCCTGTAAAAGTGAAGTATTCCATCAAATATAAACTGATTCTTCTTTCGGTCGTGGTAGTGGTGCCGTTTCTGGTGATGGTGCTTTACCTGATTTATGCTTTGCGCAATTACAGCAGCGCCTATGACGCGATTGTGGGGAACATGACGGTGGCGAATAACTATAACCTGAACTTTAAGGAGGAGATGGATGAAAGTCTTTACAAGCTGGTGGTGGGTTATGTTACTTTCGACACGATAGGGAATGACGGGAGCCTGGTGGACCCGTATGAACATCTGGACGAGCTGCGGGGCGAGTTTAACAACCTTATGAGCATTACGAGGGATGATGAGAGCCGTGTCAGGCTGCAGATTCTTCTGCGGAATATAGACACGTTGGAGGACCGTGTGGATGATATCCGGACGAATCTGGAAACGGATGTGGGGTATGATACCAATATTGAGATGCTTGACAATAATATTTATATTCTGACGGAGCTGATCCAGGATAATATCCAGTCATACATTTACTATCAGACGAAAAGCATGGAGCACCTGACGAGCCAGTTGAACGTGAAGGTCCAGAACTTTACCCTGTTCTGCGGAGTGCTGCTCACGCTGCTGCTTCTTATGGTGGCGATTCTGATTGTGATGATTGTGACGGATATCATAAGGCCTATCAGGGAGCTTTCCAGGGTGACAGAGCAGGTGGCGGAGGGGGATTTCTCGGCCCGGGCACAGGTGGAGACACAGGATGAGGTGGCAGTTCTGGCAGACAGTGTGAACCTCATGACGGAAAGTCTGGAAGGGCTCGTGACGAAGATTAAGGAGGACGAGAGAAAGATGCGCAAGGCGGATCTGCGGCTCTTACAGGAGCAGATCAATCCGCACTTTCTATATAATACACTGGATACCATTGTCTGGCTGATCGAGGGAAACGATTCCGACAAGGCGGTGAATATGGTTATGTCGCTGTCGGAGTTTTTCAGGCTGGTTTTGAGTAAAGGGAAAGAGTACATTACAATCCAGGAGGAAGAACTTCATATTAGAAGCTATCTGGAGATACAGCAGGTGCGTTACCGGGATATTCTGGAATATGAAATTCGGATTGATCCCGAGCTGTATCAGTATCAGATATTGAAACTGACCCTTCAGCCGCTGGTAGAAAATTCTCTCTATCACGGCATTAAGTACAAACGTGCTAAGGGACGCATTACCGTGACGGGACAGATGGAGGGAGAACGGATCAGACTCCGGGTGGAGGATGACGGTGTCGGTATGGAGGAGGAAGACCTTCACAAGCTGCAAAAGGAAATTGAGAAACCCTGCAAGGAGACGGAAAAGGGGTTTGGGCTTGCCAATGTCAATGAGAGAATCCGCATGAACTTCGGCGTGGAGTACGGCATGAAGATTGATTCTGTCAAGGGGAAGGGTACACGCGTGGAGGTCGTTATTCCTGCAGTGCCTTACGCGGCGGAAAAGGAGGATTAGCGTGTTTCGGAAAAGATCTTACAGCGTGATAGTAGTCGGGATATTTCTTGCGATGACTCTGGCTCTTTTATTTTTTGGCAGCAGGCTCTTTACGGATATCGGGGAGGAGGCGCATATAACGCAGGAGAATCGGATTGTGGTGGGCGTGTCGCAGCTTGGCAGCGAATCCGGGTGGCGCACTGCCAATACAGAATCCGTACAGAATGCGTTCACACAGCAGCATGGGTATTTCCTGATTTTTAATAATGCCAGGCAGAAGCAGGAAAACCAGCTGAAGGCGATCCGCAGCTTTATTTCACAGCGTGTAGACTACATTATTTTTTCTCCAGTCGTGGAGACAGGATGGGAGACGGTGCTGCAGGAGGCAAAGCAGGCGGGCATTCCCGTTATCCTCATGGACCGCAATGTGGACGTGGAGGACCAGAGTCTTTATGTGACCTGCGTCGGCAGTAACTTTGTGGAGGAAGGCGAGAAGGCCGGGCATTGGCTGGAAGGGGAGCTTGTCAGACAGAGGAAATCCGCGCAGCCCGTCAATATAGTGATACTGACGGGAACGGAAGGCTCGTCTTCCCAGATTGGCCGGTCAGCCGGGTTTGCCACTGTGGCGGCCAGACATGCAAACTGGAATATTTTGGAAGAGAAGTGTGCGGAATTTACTTCAACGAAAGGCAAGGAAGTGATGAAGGGGTTCCTGCGCAGATATCCGAATATTGATGTGGTTGTGTCCCAGAATGATGATATGACCTTCGGCGCCATAGAGGCGGTCAGAGAGTCCGGACGTACTGTGGGCGTGGACGGTGACATTATGATTCTCTCCTTTGACGCGGTGCGGGGGGCACTTAACATGGTGGCGGACGGCACAATTAACGTGGATATCGAGTGCAACCCGAACCAGGGGGAGTATCTTCTCAAAGTAATCGACATGCTGGAGGCGGGTGAGACGGTTGAGAAAAAATATTATGTGGAAGAGGATGTTTTTACCATAGAAAATGTGACGCAGGAGCTTTTGCAGGAGAGAACCTATTAACGGTATGAGAATGCGGTAACGCTTCGGAATTGAGGTAAATATGCTGAAAGTATTTTTGGTGGAAGATGAGAGTATTGTCAGGGAAGGGCTTCGGGATAACATACCGTGGCAGCAGTACGGCTATGAGTTTGTGGGGGAGGCCAGCGACGGCGAGATGGCGCTGCCGCTCATACAGAAGACGAAGCCGGACGTCCTGCTCACTGATATCAAGATGCCATTTATGGACGGACTTTCCTTAAGCCGTCTGGTGCATCAGGAATTTCCTGATATGAAAATTATTATCATCAGCGGCTATGATGATTTCGAGTATGCCAGAGGCGCCATTCTGGTTGGGGCGGAGCAGTATCTTTTAAAGCCGATCACCAGAGCGGCCATGCAGAAGGTGCTGGCGGAGCTTAAGACAAAGATTGAGACGGAGCGGGAACAGAAGACCTATCAGGAAAAGTTTCAGAGCGAGGTCAGGGAGTACGAGCAGTTTTCCAGAACGGACTTTTTTGTCAAGGTGTTTGAGGGGAGGATGCCGGTTCAGGATATTTATGAGGAGGCGTCCAAGCTGTCGCTGAAAATAAATGCGGCCTGCTACAACATTCTGCTGTTCAGTCTGCAGGAAAAACGCACCGGGGAAAACACGGGAATGGAATCGGAGGATTTCGCCAGAAAGCGGGAGGAGCTTTTGCATTATTTCATCCGCTACCCCGAGAATCTGGTTTTCCGCTGGAATGTGAATACCTACGGTGTACTGATAAAAGGAAGTCCGGAACAGATGGCGGAGTTTGCCGCAAGATGTCTGGAAAATGTGGAGAGAATCTGTCATCCCGCGGAGGACGTGCTGGACTGGTATGTGGCGCTGGGAGACCCGGTGGAAAGACTGAGTCTTCTGTCAGAGTGCTACGGCAGGGCGAACCACCTCTTTGCATACCGTTTCCTGATGCCGCAGATGCATATCCTTACCGGGGAGACGATAGGCAGGAATATGCCGGAAAAGGAGGGGAGCGACAGGATCAGGGACATTGACCCGGCAAAGATGGATGCGGGGCTGATCCGGGATTTTCTGGTGCAGGGTGCCAGGGATGAAATTTCGGACTTCGTGGAGAACTATCTTCTGGCTGTGGGAGAAGCACTGCAGTCGGCCATGTTCCGCAATTATCTGACGCTGCATGTCTACTTTGTGTCGGTTTCCTATGTGGAATCCCTGGGCGGCGGCAGGGAGGAATTTTTAAAGCTTCTAAGCAGCGAGGGACTGACGCCGGAGGGGCAGTACGATGTGGATGCGCTGCCGGATTATTTTTGCGGGCTGATCGAGAAAGCGATGGAACTGCGGGACAGGGAGTCGGACAACCAGAGCAGGCATATCCTGAAGAAAGCGCTTTCTTATATAGAAGAAAACTATCCGTTAGAAACGCTTTCTCTAAATTCTGTAGCGCAGGAAGTCAATGTCAGCGCCAATTATTTCAGCGCGATTTTTTCCAAGGCCATGCAGGTAACGTTTGTGGAGTATGTGACTGGCAGGCGCATGGACAAGGCGAAAAAACTCCTGCGCCAGACGCAGATGCATACCGGGGAAATAGCCTTGGAGGTGGGATACAAAGACCCGCATTATTTCAGCTTTGTCTTTAAAAAGACACAGGGCTGTACGCCGAGGGAATACCGGGCCGGAGGCAGGGGTTAGGGGCGGGCCGGACCATCGCTCTCCTTTCGGACGAGCTCCCACGGAATTTCCTGGGATATCACAGGTGTCCCCTTTAACAGCCGGATCATGGTTTCCGCCACACAGCTGCCCATTTCATGAGGCCTGTGGGTCAGGGTAGTGATGCGGACTTTGCTTAAATCGCTTAAATAGCTGTTATCAAAGCAGACTACAGAAATGTCCCGGGGGACATGGATGCCGGCGTAGGAAAGCTCTTTGATTAACCAGTAAGCGATCTCGTCATTGTAGCAGATGACGGCGGTGCAGCCGGTAAGGTGCTCCCTGATGTAAGCGGCGAGAAAGCGCGTATTCTGCTTTTTCTCCAGATTTTCGATATCGGAACTGGAAAACCAGCCGACGCGGCTGTCGGAAAGATCCAGGTTCAGATCCCGCAGGCAGCAGGCAGCCCCATAATAGCGTTCAGGCCCCTGTAAGTCATCTGTCTTAAAGATTCCCGCAATGCGGGTATGTCCCAGTCCGGCCAGATGGTTTGCCAGAAGGTAGCCGCCATAATAGTTGTCGTCCTTTATGCAGATTTCATCCGGCAGGGCTTCATACTTATTATGAAGAAAGAGAAGACGTGTGCCGGAGGCTTTCAACTTTTCATAGAGATCGGCGTTCGGCGTAGGAAGAGCGCTCTTTGAGCCTTCCACGATCAGCCCGCGCGGCGGGGTTTTCAGCAGGGAGAGCAGCAGCTGCCTTTCCGTGAAGGTATCATTGTCTGTGGGATGTACCTGTAACTGATACCCTGAAGAGGCAAGGAAGGAGCGGATGTCGGTGAGAAGATGGGGATAAATGTATTCCTGGCTGCTGGCGATCAGGATGGGGATAACGTTCTGCGAGACGTTGGGAAACAGCCCGGTGGCATAGGAGCCGCTTCCCTGACGGCTCTCGATCAATCCGTTTTTTTTCAGGAGTGCCAGCGCTGCCCGCACAGTCTGACGGCTGACCCGATACTGCTCTGCAATCGCCGCTTCGGTGGGCAGCGTGGTGATACCCTGTTCTAAATTCCGGGAAATCAGTTCTGTAAGCTGTTTCGAAAGTGTTTCGTACTTGCTCATAATAAAAAATCTCCTTTTTTGTTCATGGTTTGTTTACAAAAAACATCAAATTTATTCATAAAAGAAGCTCTGATCGGAAAAAAACACCTCCTAACCGGACGCTCTGATAAGAATGACGGTAAAAGGGTCAGAGGTAAAAGTTGGAAATTCTTTGTGAAAATCTATAAAAAAATAACAAAATCGTAAAAAATCACCTCAAATATTAAAATTTGTACTGCTCGATTCAATTATATCATAAATTTGTATTGTTGAACCCATACAAATTGCACAAAAGGATGATTTTGGGTGTTGAAGTGTGCCGTGCATTTTGCTAAAGTGTTCTCAGGGACGGGGAAACACGAAATCCCGTCACCCCAAAAACATATCTTCCATCACAGGGGTGGGAGAGAAAATGAAAGGGAGGAAACAAACAATGAAGAGAAAAATGGCAGTTTTACTGACAGGCGCTATGGTAATGGCTACTCTGGCAGGCTGTGGCGGCGGTGAGGCAGCACCGGCAGCAGAGACGGCAGCACCGGCAGCAGAGGAAGAGGCACCCGCAGCGGAAGAGGAAGCTCCTGCAGCGGAAGAGGAAGCACCCGCGGCAGAGGAGGAAGCTCCTGCGGATGACGCAGCTGCAGCAAGCGGCGATGTAATCAAGGTTGGTATTATCAACAACGATCCTAACGAGTCCGGCTACCGTACCGCTAACGACAAGGATCTGAAGGCTACCTTCACGGCAGAGAACGGTTATGAGGCATCCTTCGCATACAGCATGAAGAACGACGAGCAGATTACTGCAGCTCAGAAGTTCATCCAGGATGGCGTTGACTATCTGCTGCTCTCCGCAGCCGATACAGCCGGCTGGGATTCCGTACTGATGGATGCACAGGATGCAGGCGTTCGCGTAATCCTGTTTGACCGTACCATCGACGCTGACGAGAGCCTTTACGAGGCTTCCATCGTATCCGACATGGACAAAGAGGGTGAGACCGCTGTTACATGGCTTGAGGGTCAGGGTCTTGACACCTACAACATCATCCACCTTCAGGGCGTGATGGGTTCCGCAGCTCAGGAAGGCCGTACTGGCGCACTTCAGGCTAAGGTAGACGCTGAGGCTAACTGGAATCTTGTTACCCAGCAGACCGCTGAGTGGAACGCAGAGAATGCACAGCAGATCGTGCAGTCCGTAATCAGCTCCGGTGAGGAGTTCAACGTAATCTACGCTGAGAACGATGATATGGCTAAGGGTGCTGTTGCAGCTCTGGATGCAGCTAATATCTCCCACGGCGTTGGCAAGGACGTTATCGTTATGGGCTTTGACTGCAACAAGTGGGCTCTTGAGGAGCTGCTTGCCCAGAACTGGAACTATGACGGTCAGTGTAATCCTTTCCAGTCTTCTTACATCGACGATGTTATTAAGACTATCCAGTCTGGCGGCACTGTAGCAGAGAAGACCATCATCATGGATGAGAAGGGCTTCGATGCAACCACCATCACGCAGGAAGACGTAGACAACTACGGGATCTGATAACTGCGCGGATGGGCGCGGGTTTTCGAGTGAATCGTTTGCTACGAAACAAAAAATATGTTATAATGTATAAGACGAGCGCGGCGCAGCGTAAAAAAGCCTGCCCGCGCTCTCTTTATAAGAAAAAATGATGTAATTGGGAGGTGGACCTGAGAGTGGAAGGAAATGTTGTTTTAAAAATGAGAAACATTCACAAGATCTTCCCCGGAGTGCACGCTCTGCAGGGCGTGGACTTTACACTGCGCAAGGGTGAAATTCATGCACTGATGGGGGAGAATGGCGCCGGGAAATCGACGCTGATCAAGGTTCTTACCGGGGTTTACGGCAAGGAGGACGGAGATATCTTCCTGGACGGCACAGAGGGAGCGGTTGCGATCCATTCGCCCCAGGATGCGCAGAATATGGGCATCAGTACCGTGTATCAGGAAATTACGCTCTGCCCGAACCTTACTGTGGCAGAGAACATGTTTATTGGCCGTACATCGGGTGCGGTACAGAACTGGAAAAAAATGAACGCTGACACGGAAAAGATTCTACAGTCGCTGCAGATTCCCGCGAGGGCGACGCAGCAGCTTGAGACCTGCTCTCTGGCGGTGCAGCAGATGATCGCTATCGCCCGCGCGGTTGACATGGAATGTAAGGTTCTGATTCTGGATGAGCCTACTTCTTCCCTGGATGAGCAGGAGGTTGAGAAACTCTTTAAGCTGATGCGGGATCTCAGAGCCAAAGGCGTAGGTATTATCTTTGTAACACACTTCCTGGAGCAGGTATATGAGGTCTGCGACAGGATTACCGTTATGAGAGACGGTAAACTTGTAGGTGAATATGAAATTGAGAAGCTGCCCAGGGTACAGCTCGTGTCCAAGATGCTCGGTAAAGAGGTGGATGATCTCTCCGATATCAAGGGCGAGGTCAAGACATTCGATGCAGGAAAGGATGCGGTTCCTGTGCTGGAGGCGGAGGGTCTTGTCAGCAACGCGGGCATCAAACCTTTCAATTTCCATATCAACAAGGGCGAGGTCAATGGTTTTACCGGACTCCTCGGTTCCGGGCGAAGCGAATGTGTGCGGGCCATCTTCGGCGCGGACAGGGTGACCGGCGGAAAAGTGAAAATGAAAGGCAGGGATGTCAAGATCGCAAAGCCGCTTGATGCCATGAAAAACGGTATTGCTTACCTGCCTGAGGACCGCAAGGTGGACGGTATCGTAGGCGATCTCTCCGTGCGCGACAATATTATACTGGCGCAGCAGGTGCTCAAGGGCTTCTTTAAACCCTTCTCCAAGGCGGAGGCCAATAAGGTTGCGGATGAATACATAAAACTTTTGAATATTAAGACAGCTTCCAAGGATACCCCGATCAAGTCTCTCTCCGGCGGTAATCAGCAGAAGGTTATTCTGGCAAGATGGCTTTTCACCCATCCCGAATACCTGATTTTGGATGAGCCGACCAGAGGTATCGACGTGGGTACGAAGGTGGATATCCAGAAGCTGGTGTTGAAACTGGCATCAGAGGGTATGAGCGTAACTTTTATTTCCTCGGAGCTTGACGAGATGCTCAGGACCTGCTCCCGTCTGATCGTCATGCGTGACCGCAAGGCGGTAGGCGAACTGACGGGTGATGACCTGAATCAGGGTACAGTTATGAGTACAATCGCGGGAGGTGACAAATAAATGGCAAACAGTGAAAATGCTAGAATATCGAGTGCGGGTTCGTTAAAGAATCTGATTAAAAATCAGTGCTTTATCCCGATAGCGGCGCTTTTGCTGCTGGCGGTCTTTAACCTGATTGCCGATCCCTCTTTCTTTAAAATAACGCTTGGCTACAACAGTACGGGTAATCCGGTGCTGTCCGGTTTCCTGATTGACATTCTCAATAACGGTTCCGAGCTGGCGATACTGGCGATCGGCATGACTCTGGTGACGGCGGCTTCCGGCGGACAGGATATCAGTGTGGGCGCGGCCATTGCCATCGCGGGCAGTGTGGTTCTGCGTGTGCTCTGCGGAAGAGATACCCGTCCTGAAACGCTGCAGGCTCCTATTATTGTAGCCTTTCTGGTAGCATGCGTGGTGGCAATGCTTTTTGGCGCGTTCAACGGCGTGCTGGTGGCTTACTTTAAGATTCAGCCAATGATCGCGACGCTGATTTTATATACAGCGGGACGTTCCATAGCGGCGTGGATCAACAACAACGAGCTTCCGGTTATCAGCGATCCTAAATTTGCCTATTTTGGCGGATTTATCCCGGGGATACCGATTCCGACACCGGTCTTTATCGCGATAGCCTGTATGATCGTGATTGGCATTGTGTTGAAGGTTACAAATCTGCGGCTGTACACACAGGCGGTTGGTATCAATCAGAGTTCTTCCAAGTTAAACGGCCTGAATCCGGAGCTGATCAAGGTAATGGCTTTCGTGATTCTGGGCTTGTGTGTGGCGGTTGTCGGATTAATCAAGGTGAGCCGAATTTCCTCCATAAACTATTCCGTTATCGCGAAGGATATTGAGATGGACGCCATCCTTGCGGTTGCTCTTGGCGGCAACGCACTGAGCGGCGGTAAATTCAATATGGCGGCTTCCATCATCGGCGCATATGTGATCCAGTGCCTGACAACGACGCTTTACAAATTCGGCGTACCGGCAAATTCGCTTCCCGCGTACAAGGCGGTAGTGGTTATCCTGCTGGTGGTAGTCAGCGCTCCTACCGTGAGAGAGTATGTCTCCACTCTCACCAAAAAGTTGAAACTGAGCAAGGAGGTGGCGTAAGATGGCAAAGACAGATAAAAGTACGGCATCTACGGGCAAGGGCCTCGGTGCAAAGCTGATGGGCATGACCGACACCAATCTGCTCCTCACCATTACGATTGCCGTATTCTTCCTTATGTATATAGGCGCGATCATATTTCAGGGTTCCGGCTTTTTAAAGCCTCAGACCTTCTTCAATATTTTGAATGCCAATGCTGCATTGATCATTCTTGCATGCGGCATGAGCCTTGTTATGATCACCGGCGGGATTGATATTTCCGTTGGCGGCGTGACAGCCCTTGTGAGCATGTGCTGTGCGGTTTATCTGGATTATAAGGGCGGCAATGTATTTATGGCAGTGATTATCGCGCTGGCGATTGGCCTGGCCTTCGGTGCATTTCAGGGTTTCCTGGTGGCTTATCTGGACATTCAGCCCTTCATTGTTACGCTGGCGGGCATGTTTTTTGCGAGGGGTATGACGACGATTGTCAACACATCACCTTTCAATGTGGAAAACGAGGCGTTTGTCGCTTTGAAGATGACGCGTGTGAATGTTCCCGGCATGGGCTCAGTCAATAAGATCGGCAAGTATGTGCCCGCTTATGTGGAGATCGGCGTGCTGGTGGCACTTCTGGTGGTAATTGTCATGTTTGTTATGCTTCGCTGGGCGAAGGTAGGACGTAACTTTTACGCAGTCGGCGGCAACAGGCAGAGTGCGTTGATGCTTGGTATTAACGTAAAGAGGACGAAATTCCTCTCCCACTTAATCTGCGGTCTTCTGGCAGGTATTGGCGGTTTCGTCTACTTCCTGCACGTAGGTTCCGGTTCTCCCTCCCATGCGACCGGCGCGGAGATGGACGCGATTGCATCCTCCATTATCGGCGGCACTATGCTGACCGGTGGTGTCGGTAATGTGATAGGTACATTCTTCGGTGTGCTTTCCCTAAGCACGATCCAGAATATCGTATCTTCCGCCGGATTCGATCAGGCATGGTGGTCGGGTATCACGAGAGCGGCTATGCTCTGCCTGTTCCTTGTGATCCAGAGTGTGGTTATGTCTGTGAGAAAGAAAAGAAATTCTGCAAACTAAATTGAGCAAAAAGGGCGGGGAAAAATTTTCCTGCCCTTTTTCTTTTGTGAAAATGTGATAAATTTTCATGTGAGGGGTCTATCCTTGTGCAACAAAATGTGGTATACTTTGAGAAGCGTAAAGGGAAGCGGCGGATTATGTTTTTACGAAGTGCAGGCACGGCGGAAAAGAAGGGGTTCCGGGTGGGCACAGGATGACGAGGGAGGGTATTTACATGAAGAAGATTGGTTTTAAATTTGCGTCGGCAATCATTGTGCTTGCACTGATTTCGATTATATCATTGGGGCTTCTGGCCAACAGTATGACGGCGATCACGACGCAGAGCCAGAAGATTATGAATAACGAGGTGGAGAAAATCAATCTGATTCATGGCGTGTATGAGGATTATCTGGATATTTATATGAACGTGCATGCCCATGTGAATGCAAAGATTATCAGGACTATGGACCGACGTAAGGATGACGTACTGGAGCGCCGTGAACATATGTGGGCTTCTATGGAATCCTATAAAGCTATGATTGCCTCGGAGGAGGTGCAGACGGTTTACGATTCGCTGGAAGGTCGGCTGACCAGTTTCGACTCCTATGTGGATGCCATCATGGAACAGAGCAGGGCGGGGGACAAAGAGCGTGCCAACAACCTGATTACAAATAATCTCGGAATGTTGAATAATACCATTGACAATGGCATGAATGATCTGCTGGAGTTTTCGGACGCGGAACTTGCCGATGGCAAGGCGTATTTACAGTCGAAGACGGAAAGCTCCTATGTACTGATCGTGGCGGTTATTGTGATCCTCATTGCGGCGGCGGTTCTGGTTCTGGTGACTGCAAACCGCATTATAGTGATGCCGATTCAAAAGATCGCCCAGGTTATTAATGGCATGATCGAAGATATACATAGTAATAGGGGAAACCTGAACGAGAGAGTACCTGTACAGACGAAAGATGAAATTGCAACTCTGGCTACAGGCGTCAATGAGTTCCTGGATATTCTGCAGGACGTGATCGGAGGGGTTATTTCCTGCAGCGACGAGATTAACAGACAGCAGCTGCATGTCAACGAAGTGGTGGATGAAACGAACCAGAATGCCAGCGAAACCTCGGCCACAATGGAAGAGCTGGCGGCCAGCATGGAGGAGGTGTCCTCCGCGGTCGGCTATGTCAGCGAGAATACCAAGGAGGCGGAAGCTTCCGTTGGTGAGGTGGTGGATCAGGCGGTAAGCGGTACGAAGTTCGCGGAGGAGATTCGGAACCGTGCAGAGGAGCTGCGTAAGCTGGCACAGAGCAGCCGCGCGACTGCGGACGGTATGATCAAGGAATTTGATGTGTCCCTGAATGCGTCCATTGAGGACAGCAGACAGATTGAAAAAATCGGCAACCTGACGGCGGATATTCTGAGTATTGCTTCCAAGACGAATTTACTTGCCCTGAATGCGTCCATCGAGGCGGCAAGGGCGGGTGAAGCCGGCAAGGGTTTTGCGGTGGTAGCGGATGAGATCCGTATGCTGGCTGACAGTTCGAAGCAGACGGCAGGAAATATCCAGCAGATTTCAGAAGGAGTTGTGGCGGCGGTCATGACACTGGCGGAAAATGCGGGTAATCTGGTGAAATTTATCAATGAGCAGGTAATGCCGGATTATGAAATTCTGGAGCGGACGGGGGAACAGTATCTGAATGATTCCATCACGATAGACAGAATGATGGGCGAGATGCGGGATTCTATGGAAAATATTGGCGGGATGATGCGTTCGGTGGCGGAATCCAATGAAAATATTACGAATAACGTGAGGGAGAGTGCCCAGGGAGTGGGCGGCGTAGTGGACAACACGGCGGCGCTTGCGGAAAATATGAAGGGTATTGTGGAGGCTCTGAATCAGGTTTCGGATGTGGTGAGTCACCTGTCCGAACAGACGGCCTGCTTTGAAGGATAGGACAAAGGAGAGAGCTTTGGACGAAAATTTAACGGATAAGGAAAACGGAGATATTGGAAGCGGTCATAAAAAGAGCGGTGATACGAGAGTGGGGCTTACCCTGCGTATTCTGGTGTCGGCTTATGTGTTGTATCTGGCTTACGGCTTGATACGGGGGTTCGGGGAAGCCACAGGGAACGACAGGATTTTTATTGCGGTAGCGATAGTCGTTTTCGTGGCGGCCGGCGGTGCGATCCTGATCTTTTCGGCAAAAAAACTGATTAGGAAGGAGTATGTGGATGCGGATGGAGAAAAAGAAGAAGGGGACAAACAGTAAGGGGGCGGGGATCAGACTGAAGATCAACGCCTGTATTTTAGGCACCCTGATTGTACTTATTGCACTGATGATGGTGCTGGTTGACAGATCCAGTAAATATAACGCGCAGTACTCCCAGATCCTTGACAGCATCAGCAAGGTGACCTTTGTGAAGGATAACGCTTCCTACCTGGGACGTACCGTTGTTGCCAAATGCGGCACGGGAGGTGATATTGCCTCCAGCGGGCATGTGGAAATCATAGATACTATGGAGCAGTATGTAACGGAAGTTGGCGGGAACATACCACAGGAGACAGAGTATTCGGAGATGCGCAACCAATTTGACAAGTTTGCCTCCGAGGCCGGGAAATTTGTCGCGGCTTTCCGGGAACTGCAGGCTGCCTGCGGGGATACCTATTCTTCGGCGGGCCTGAATGCAGCGCAGGATATGAGCGGCAGCATAAGCTTTGTCAGTACCAGCGCGGAGACGCTTCTTGCTTCGGAGATTGCCAGAAGCGAGAAGGTGGCGGACGAGATACAGAGCGCGTTCAGCAATATGAGGAATATAATCGTGGTGATTGTGCTAATTACGGCGGTTGTGGTCTTGGCGGCGGCTTTTGCCCTGACGCAGAGTATAACCGCGCCTATTATACAGCTGGAAAAGAAGCTTTCGGTTATGTCCGAGGGAAACCTGACAAGCGAGGACATCAGGGTGAAGAGCAGGGACGAGTCAGGCCGTGCCGCTTCGGCCTTCAATAAAATGAAAGGCAGTCTGGTACATTTAATCAGCAAGGTTGCTGCCAACATGGCAGAGCTGAAACTGGCCACCGCGACGGTGAATACCAGCGTGGACGAGAACGCGCAGGGCGGTACCCGCATTGCGGAAGCGGTGGACGGGATGCTCGCGGCCCTGGAGAGGCAGCAGCAGGAGGTAAGCCGCGCCCAGGGACAGTTCGGCGATATGGGAGCCATCGCGGAAAAAGTGGCGGACTATGCGGAGGCAATTCACGGAAATGCTGGAAAGACCAGGGATAATGCCAGGGACGGCATGCAGAAAATCATGGCTTATGTGGAGCAGATGCAGACGGTGAACCGTTCCATGCAGGAAATGGAAAGCGTATTCGCATCCTTTGGTGAAAACACGAAGGGGATGACGGAGGCGCTGGCGTCTATTTCCTCCATCGCTTCCCAGACGAATCTGCTGTCCTTAAATGCTTCCATTGAGGCGGCGCGGGCCGGGGAAGCGGGGCGGGGGTTTGCCGTGGTAGCCACGGAGATCCGGGATCTGGCGGACGACTCACAGGCGGCCGCCGCACATATCGGTAAGATGATTGAGTCGGTCAGCAGCCAGGCGGATCAGATGACGGCGCGGCTGAGGGAAAGCCTTGACCAGCTGGAGAAGGGCAACCAGATGACGGGCGAGGCCAAAGAGAGCTTCGAAACGATCACTGCGGGTACGGATGAGGTCAGCAACAGCGTGGAAGACATCATAAGCGGAGTGGAGCAGTTGAGCGACAAAATCAAAGACGCTATGGAGAGCATGGGAACCGTTAAAGATGCCGCGGATAGTAATGTGACGGAAATCAATGAAGTCAGTGCGGTGGTGGCTGAACAGTCCGCAAATCTGGAAGAAGTGTCCGAAGCGATGGACAGACTGCTCGCACTCACGGGCGATGTGGAGGCGCTGGTAAGTGAGTTTAAAATTTAAACCAGATAACACGAACGCGGGTATATTTAAACGCTGCACCACATGATAACATAAAAGAAACATCCGCAGGCAGTGGGAGGCTGTCGGATGTTTCTTTTGTTGTTTTTGGGGGGATGAATGTCATAAATTTTCGCAGGGGGAAGCTGTGGCAGTCAGGGCTTCGTCATTTTTTGTATACTCCGAAAGTTGTATACAATACAACTTGAAGAAAATGTATGCAAATATTAAATAAAAAGATTGACAATTTATCGGCACGTAGATATAATGGAAATACCATCTGAGGACATGATGGTAAAAATGCACAGAACGGCTTGCGAATTAGCCGCCGGTTAAGCAAAATGTCCTAAATGCCGATTTATAAAAATGCTAAAATATTTTTTGTATAATAGGAAATTCCT
>DKWV01000033.1:0-39396 GCA_002491905.1 Lachnospiraceae bacterium UBA7143
AATAGGCGAAGCCTATTTTTTACAGTCGCGACAGTGTAAACCATTTAGGGAGAATGCTGGGCATTCTCTGAATCGTCGCTGCCGAGCGACGATTTATACTACTTTTTTTTGAAAAAGTACCATAGATTTCGGGCTTCCAGCGTGGTATGGTTGAAACAGAAAACAGACACATAAAGTAGAAACGGACAAGGAGGAATTGCGCGTATGATTATGGAAATTATCAGTATTCTTTTGGGGATTTTCCTGCTGGGAGCGGTAGACTATGGAAGCGGGGTGATCAGTCCAAATGGCATTAAGTTTTTTCTTGATTTTCCATCTTTAACGATTATACTGGCGCTTACAGTGCCGATGCTGTTCACGGGCGGTGTGTGGGAGGATTTTTTGAGGGCGTGGAAACTGCTGAAGAAGAACTACACTTGCCATTTGAGTGAAATCAGGAGGTCTCTGGATGTGGTGGAAATGATGCAGAAACAGTTGGTCTATACGGGAATTATCAGTATGCTTCTCTCCTTTATCCATATTCTGGGCATGCTGTCTGATCTTGCAAGTCTGGGGCCCAATGTGGCGGTGGCGATTCTGACTATGCTGTATGCCGTGATTTTTGAGATGCTGCTTCTGCCTCTGCAGTTGGAAGCCAAGCGCAGAATCATTGACTATATGGAAGTGGACATGGATGAGGAAGAAACGGTGGCAAGGGCAGAGTCAGGGGAAAAGCGGATATGAAGAAGTATGTGCTTCGGCTGTTTCTGGGCACCGGCTATGTCATCCTTCTGACGACGCTGCTTCTGTATCAGGCAGGCCTGTTCGGTGAGAGACGGGAGTGGACGGTTGCGGTGTCTGGGACGCTGGTTCTCGGCGTGGCGCTGGCGGTGGTTCTGGCGTTATATCTTCGTGTGAATGATCGGATCAGGGAGCAGCAGATGCGGGAATCGGAGAAAAAACAGGTGGAGACATATGACTGTTTCCTGGCGGTTATGGAGACATGTGCGCTCTCCGAGCGGGAGTTGGAGGTGGCCTGGCTTCTTTTCAGGGGTTACACCAACAGACAGATCGGGGAGGAACTGTATATCGCCGAGACAACGGTTAAGAAGCATGTCTCCCATATTTATGGGAAGATGGACGTAGGCAGCAGGAAAGAATTTCGGGCGAAGGTGCAGGCGGACACGCTTTCCGGGTCACGTCCCGTCAGATGATCCGCCGGAGCTTTCCTGTGCAAACAGATCCTCTCTCGTGATATTTTTCAGCCATTTGCCGCTGCGGTAGTGTTTGATAACCCAGGGCCATTTTACAAACTCGTCGGTGCACAAAAGAAAGTACACCCAGAGAACGGGAAGCTTGAAGACAAAGGCTGTGAGAAAGCCGAGAGGTACGGCGTAGCCCCACATGTCAATCACATCGCAGATCAGGCCGAATCGGCTGTCGCCGCCAGCCCGGAACACACCGGCAATCAGTGTGGTGTTGACGGCGGCTCCCATAATATAGTAAGTGTTGATGAGCAGCATATATTTCAGGTAGTGCATGGCTGTCTCGGAAAGTTTGGCAAAATGCAGTACAAAGGGGGTGGCGAGAAGTACAAGTACGCCGCCAATCGCACCGGTGATGACGGTCAGCTTCATCAGCTTGGAGGCATATTCTTTCGCACTTTCCATGTCCCCTTCACCCATCACATTGCCGAGCAGGATGCCGCCCGCGCTGGCGGTGCCGAAGCATAGCACGGTGCCGAAGTTCCTGACAACGACGACCAGAGAGTTGGCGGCCACCGCGTCCGAACCCATGTGCCCCAGAATCACAGAATACATGGAGAAAGCCACGCTCCAGGCAATATCATTGCACAGGGCAGGGAGAGAGAGCCTGACGAAGTCCTGAAACAAAAGTTTGTTGTGCAGGAACATATAGCTGGGATTGAGTTTGATATCCCTGCTGAAAAGGGATACCACGATACAGCCGATCAACTCGATGATACGGGACAGGGCGGTGGCGATGGCCACGCCAGTGGCGCCCAACTTCGGCGCGCCGAAGAGTCCGAAGATAAACACGGCGTTCAGGAAAATATTCAGGGTGAAAGCCATGATATTCAGGAACATGCAGACGGTTACCCGTCCGATGCTCCGAAGAATGGCCAGATACACTTCTATGATGCCCCAGCAGAGATAGGTGACGGCCATCACGCGCAGATAATCCGCTCCGATGGCGATCAGTTCCGCATCTGTGGTGAAAAGTTTCATCATCAGCTCCGGCGCGAAAAAGGCAAAGCCGGAAAAACAGAGGGAAATGACCAGGGAGAAACGAAGGGCAATGCCCTGGACCGCGCGGATCGGCTGTATATCGCCTTTCCCCCAATACTGCGCGCTCAGCATGGATGCTCCTGTTCCCAGCCCATAGTATACCATAAAGAGCACGCTGGCATAGTTGGCGGCAAGCGATACGGCTGATATGGAGGACTGTCCCACATAATTTAACATAACCACGTCCGCGGAGTTCACGGCGGCGCTTAAGAGATTCTGAATGACGATCGGAACTACCAGTTTCAGGATTTTATTGTAGAAGCTGTCTTTTGCGATGATCTTTTGCATGGAAAAATCCTCCGTTTTTGCGTAAAGTGATAATATCTTAGTACATTCTTTTCCCTGTGTCAATCGGTTTTTCTAACTTTAAAATTTTTTCGCTTTTCCTAAAATATTTCGCCTAAAACTACTTGTGTTTTCCTAACAGTATGATACAATCGTCGCAATGGGAAGAGAAAAGGGAGGAGTTTTTATTATGGAAAAAGATATGACAAAGGGTAGTCCCATGAAACTGATTCTGGGCTTTGCCGTACCCCTCTTGTTCGGGCTTGTCTTTCAGCAGTTTTACAGCATGGTGGATGCAATTATTGTAGGACACTATCTTGGTGTGGATGCGCTGGCGGCGGTGGGAGCCACAGGTTCCGTCAACTTCCTTATTATTGGATTTTGTATGGGCGTATGCAGCGGTTTTGGCATCCCGATCGCGCAGGAGTACGGCGCGAAACACGAGGAGGCGCTTCGGCGCTTTGTGGCGAACAGCGTGTGGCTGTCCGTGATTTTTTCTGTGGTCATCACGGTTGTGGTGTCTCTTCTGTGCCGCCAGATTTTACAGCTTATGAGGACGCCGGCGAATATCATTGACGGTTCCTACAACTACATAATTATTATTTTTCTTGGAATACCGGTGGTGTTTCTCTACAATATGACCGCGGCGATTCTGAGGTCTTTGGGAGACAGTAAAACGCCTGTGGTGTTTCTGGTGACTGCGGCGATTTTGAATATCTTTCTTGACGTGTTCTGTATCGTGGTGCTGCACATGGGTGTGGCCGGGGCAGCGGTGGCTACGGTAGTGTCGCAGGCCATTGCGGGCTTTGCATGTCTGATATATATGTGGAAAAAATTTACGATCCTGAAGCTTTCGCAGGATGAACGCAGATGGAGCAGGGACTATGCGGTGAAGCTCTGCAACATGGGTATCCCTATGGGACTGCAGTATTCGATCACGGCCATCGGCAGCGTGATTTTGCAGAGTGCGGTCAACAGCATTGACTCTAATGCGGTTGCGGCGGTTACCGCGGGTGGTAAGGTGAGTATGCTTCTGGTCTGCCCCTTTGACGCTATGGGTTCCACAATGGCGACCTACGGCGGGCAGAATGTGGGAGCGGGCGATCTGGAGCGTGTGGACAAAGGGCTTAAGAGCTGCTCTCTGCTGGGTCTGATCTACTCCCTGATCGCGCTGGGAGCGGTCTTCCTGTTTGGCAAACAGCTTCTCTTACTGTTTCTGGATGCCGGAGAGACGCAGATTATCGCTAACGCCTATTCCTTTATCCAGATCAACGCGCTGTTCTATTTTCCTCTGGCGCTTGTGAATATCGTCCGCTTCCTGATTCAGGGGATGGGTTTCAGCAGGCTGGCGGTTTTTGCGGGAGCTTTCGAGATGCTGGCGAGAGCGTTGGCGGGCTTTCTGCTGGTGCCGCATTTTGGGTTCAGCGCGGTGCGGTTTGCGAATCCTCTGGCGTGGGTCTTTGCGGATATCTTTTTGATCCCGGCCTTTTTCTATGTGCGCAGGAGGATGACAATTATATTGAGCGGGAAGCGCACCGATGCCCAGCCGCTTTGATGCAGGGCGATATAACAAACTGTTTTGGGAGGGTGTATCTGACACGGAGGAAATATGAGCGTAACGATTTTTACAATGACCCATAAAAAATTTCCCACACCGGGTGATCCGGTCTATGTGCCCCTGCAGGTGGGGCGGGCAGGCTCGGGGGATCTGGGATATATTGGAGATGACAGGGGTGTCAGTATTTCCGAAAAAAACTGCTATTACGGGGAACTGACAGGCGTTTACTGGGTCTGGAAAAATATAAAGACTTCGGATTATGTGGGGATCTGTCATTACCGCCGGTACTTTTGTACGGAGGAGGGGCGGATTCTCACGGGGCGGGAGTATGAAGAGATTTTATCAACGCACGATATCATAACTTCCAAGCTGCTGAAGCTGAATTTTACCTATTATGAAGGGTATGCCCGAAATTATAACATTCACGATCTGGAGGTCGTCAGAGAGGTGATCCGGCAGCACTATCCCGCCTACTATGAGACCTTTGAGCGGCTGGTGCACGGCAAAGGCACTTATTTCGGCAATATGATGGTCTGTAAAAAAGAGATTTATGACGCTTACTGTGAATGGCTTTTCGGTATCTTTGGGAAGGCGGAGGAGAAGATCGACGCTTCCTTGTATGACGACTACCACAAGCGGGTTTACGGCTTTATCTCGGAGTTTCTGCTCTATGTGTGGACGCAGGTGCAGGGACTTAAGGTTTATGAGTGCAAGGTGGGCATGACTGACGAAAAGCGGGAGACGGCGGAGATCAAGGAGCGGCTGGCAGATTATTTTGCAGGGAAGGACATTGCGGGGGCGAAAGCCTATATGCTGGCCTGTCTTGAAAAGCGGCCGGATGTGCTTATGGAAGCCTCTGACATCACGGGAGAGTTGAAGATGGCTATGCAGGTAATTGCGGTGTGTGAGCTGGAAGAACAGACTTACGGCAGCAGCACGATCGATAGGATACAGGATTTCGGGGCGCTGATGGCGCATTTTCATAAGCTGAACGACATGATTCAGACATGGAGAGAGAGGGAGAACCAAATGTCTCCCTCTGAAGTAGAGTTTTTTATGAAAAATGAAAATATTACCGAGATTGCATGGAAAGCTTCAGCGCGGCTTTTCAGTCCGCCCTCCGAACCGGCCTGATATATTTCCAAAACCGCTGCGGGTCGTGGTAGAAGTAGAAGAATCTGCCGGGTGTGGTGTCAAGACAATAACCGGAAGCGGCATAATCGAATGTCTTCATTGCATTCTCTATCTTTTCTTCCACGCTGCGCCCTTCCTTTTCATAGTCGAAAGGGCCATGTTCAAAGACGAGATATTCACCTTCCGGCACATCTGTCAAAATCATCTGTGAGGGGACTTCCCCATCGTAATCCATCGGCAGACGCACGCCGTAGCATTCCGCAAGGGGGATGCCCCAGCTGCATATTCTGCCGGCAGGGTCATTCATATAGGCCATGATCTGTCCGCTTCCGCTGTTTGCGTCATCACCGCCCATATCGTCCAATTTCCCTTTGATGCTGTCTAACAATCCGCAGATCGTGTCACAGTCCTGGCCGGGAATGAGGCTTTGCTTCTGCCAGAAATCCCAGTACCCGATACTCTCATAATTCCGGATGTGCAGAAATTTGTGCGCCGGGATCGTCACAAAATAGGTTTTTACTTCCAGTGTAGAGTTTTCCATTTGATATCCTCCTGTCTCTGATAGATAACAGTCGAAGGGCTTTATGACGGTGCGGAGCGCGACAGGTTTCGGGCATCTGCGGTATGCGCTGGGCGTGATCCCGTAGGCGTCCTTAAAGGAGCGTGTGAAAGCCTCGTGGGATGAAAAACCGTACTGCAGGGCGATATCCAGAATGCCGGTATCGGTGTCCCGCAGTTCTTTCAGCGCGAATGCCAGTTTCCGGCTGCGCATATAATCCCGCAGCTGCATGCCGGAGACTTCCCTGAATTTCTTGGAGATGTGAAATTCGGAGTAGCCCGATTTTTCGGCGAGATGGCGCAGCGACATATCTTCGTTGTCCTTCCGCCTGATACACAAGTCTATCTCTTCAATTATTTTTTGAATCTGCCGCTGCCATTCGCACATCTCTTTCTCCCTGCCAAGACATGGTATTGTCGTGACGCTGTCTTTTGTCGTTTCGACTGTCCTGTATTTATCATACAGAAACAGCGGGAAATTTACTTGATTTTAGTTGGGATATATGCGCGTGAATCGCTGATGATATTCACGCGCATATTTTATGCAAAAGTATCAGAGAGACTACGGCTGGGTGGGCAGGGTGACGTATCCATCTTCCCGATACATATAGTACAGTCCCTTCTCCTTTGTGTAGCCGAAAATATAGGAATAAGGATTTTGGAGCGGATTGCCCTCGCTGTCCTCCCCCTCTTCATATTCCGTGAGCAGAACGGCGATTACCGGAACGTCGCCGTCCGGACCGTCGGCACGGTAGAGGGCATAGGTGGTTTCGAGGTAGCCACTGTCCAGTGCGTCGGAGACGACATCCCCATAATCCTTTTCGTCAATAAAATAAGCATATCGGCTGTCCCCGGTTGCCGGATCATAGACCTGCCCGTAAAAGGCGAGCCCTTCCTCCGTGCCGTCTCCATCCAGATCAAAAGTGGTATCGGGCGTTTCGTTCACAACGGGTTCCCCGGTTTCCGGGTCGTATTTGTAGATATAATAATGTTCATCCACAAAAGTGCCGTTGTAGCGGTAGTCCTCTTTTAACCCCAGATCATATGCCTTTTCGTAGGGCAGTATAAAGGAAATTTCCCCGGAGGCATAGGGCCCAAGCACATAGGGCTCAACCAGAAAATTGATACCGCTTAAGGTAAATATCCAGCCGTCCTCCCTAAACAGCGCGCTGTCCAAATCGTCTTTGGAAGGGGTATCGAACAGCCTGTCTTTGTAGGCGGGCGTCTCCGCCAGATTGACCATGTAATCAAGAACCGTGGCGTGAAAAGCTTCATAGTCTCCGGCTACCTCATCGAAGGCGAGAAGTTCACCCGTTTTCGTACTGTAGTTTCGGCCGGTGGAACCGTAGTTGCCGTGGGCGCCGCCTGTGAAATCATAAACAGTGATCTGGAAGGAGACCACGGCGTCATCCATACGGGTCACCTTTGCGCTTATGTCTGTGCTGTAGCCGAGAAAGTCCCAGCCGTCCTCCCCGAGACTTGCCGCATAGTCTTCCTCTGCCATAGAAAGTGTCTCATCGTAGGAGAAGGTGTCATAGTATTCCGCAATATCGGCGTTGATTTTTTCAGCGATATCCGGCGCGCCGTCGATGCTCACAACAGGCATCTGTGTACTGCTTGTGAAGATTACTTTGCCATCGTCGGCTTTGGTCTCGTTGCGGTTTTCCTCGAAGGTGACGGTGACAGAGCGTTCGGTATCAGAAATATCGGATGTGACACTTGTGTCAGATTCTCCGGGCGTTTCCCCACTGCCTGTTGACGGATCCTGCGGTTCTTTGGTGTCTGCTTCCGTCCCTGCGGATTCCCCGGTATCAGCGCTGTCCGAAATCTCCTGCCCGGCAGCGCCGTCAGAGTTGTTTCCTGTGCCGCACGCGCCGGCGCTGAGTGCAAGCAGGGCGGCAGTAAGCAATGCAGCAGATTTTTGTAGGGAGAGTAATTTTCTTTTCATAATAAAGTCCTCTTTTCATTTTTTGTTCATTCAATAACCAGTAGAAACAAAATCACATCATATTATAACAAATCTTTGTATTTTGTGTTATATTTATTCTATGAAAAGCGGAGGCACTCATGAAAAAAATGGAAATCATAAAATACAGGCGCCAGTTTTGTCAGTTTATTTTGTTGATGTGTGTTGTCTTTTTCATGACATATGCTTCTCTTTCCGGCGTAAAAGAAGTGACCGAAGAAACAGAGGGGTCGTTTAAACAGACGGATACTTTTCTTGAACTGAAAAACGGGCAATTTGTAGAACAGGAATTTGATTTTCTGAAAGACGAAAATATCATTACAGATAAAATAGGAATAGCCTGTAAAAGTAACCAGCAGAATCCGGGATCCCTGCAGGCTCAGTTTTCCCAGCATGGTCAGGTCGTACAGACGGAAGAGATCGCCTTATCTGAATCGGGAAGCTTCGTCCATTATGACTTTGAACTTGATTCGGGACAATTCTCTGAAGACAAAGTCAGTTTGAAATTAGGATACAGCAGTCCTGTTTCCAATGCCGTTATCTCGGTCCTGTCAGAAGCAGCGCAGGACGGGAAACTTTCCATTCATTCTCCCGCACTGAAAATAACCTATCGGATTTCGGAATTATCGAAAACTGCTTCCCGCGTAAAGGGGATCATGTCTGTTTGTCTGCCTGTTTTGCTGACCGCCGCTGTATTTTTATTCTGCTTTACAAAAAGAGAAGGTCTGATGAGAGGCTTCCTGTTCGGTTCCATTTTTTGCATAATTTCTTTACGGTACTATTTTCTTATATTAAACTGCCAGCCTTTTGCGGAGGAACTGAATGTATATATTAACAGCGCCCTGCAATATGGATTCCCGAGAAATCTGCTGGTAAAAGATGCCGGATATTTAGCGGTCCTGCAGCATGCGGTTACATGGGGCTGTGTATGTCTCTTCCGCTTTGCCGGTATGAAGACGGTCTCCCTGGCAATGAATATAGCCGCGGTTATGGCGGCTGCGTTTTGCTGTACCTTTCCTGTCGGGAAAATACCCGAACGGGTTTTGCCCCGGTCAGTCACATTTGGGCTTTCGGCAGCAATTCCGACAATACTGGTACGGCAGTATGAATCGTTTCTGTTTTTGAATTTTATCTATTTTGCCATATTACTGTATATTGCGCTGCTATTCATGGATTTTTCAACGATAAAGAAGGGAACATATATATTATATCTGCTTCTCACCGGTATTCTGATACTGTCCAAGGGATTTTTTGTCGTTCTATTTCCGGCTTCCGTTATAGGCATTCTGTTCCACGATAAAGGGGACAGGCGCAGGATATATTGGCATCTGGTGATTATGGTCAGTTCGCTGTGTCAGCTTGGTATATATTTCCTTGGCAATACACGGGACACGGCCTCCCCGTTACAGTTTTCATTTACCGACGATATACCAGGATTGATAGAAATAATCGGAGAAATTCTGACCGGGATTTTCATACCGTATCTGCCGTTTTCGACGGTTGGAAACATCTGTGCCGGTATGATCTATATATTTGCCGCCGGGAGTGTGTCTGTTTTGCTTTACAGAAGAGGAGCATTCAGTGAATTGTGCCTTTTTCTGCAGATCATTATCACGCTGTCCGGGAGCATTTTTCTTGCAGTGTTGGGAACTTCTTCTATGCAGGAGTCCGGGACTCTGTTTTTCTCCAGACAGGAATTTATAGGGATTATTATGATGATTGCCAGTCTGGGAACAGCCGCCGGAATGCTGGACGCAAAAGATAAGAGCAGGATGATTTTCAGATACGGCTGCGGCGTATATGTCATTTTGTGCAGTATGATCCTGTCTTTACAGACCGCTGCAATAAAAGACAAGTTCTGGATCAATTCCCCCAATACGGATGCTTTCAGTACAAAATTCAGCCAATGCTGTGCAGATTATGATATATATGCGGATCATATACGGAGAGATTCTTTCTACATCCCAAGCTGCCCCGACTATTGGTGTTATGATGGAAACTGTGATATTTATCTTTATAGCTGCTCTGAAAATCCCTCTTTTTGGAGAACAGACCGAACGTATACCGTAAGATCGGCCAAACAGCTGCTGGAGGACAGACAATACACCGGTTTTGAGCCTGCGGAACTGACGGGACGTACCTGTGGTCTGACAGAAGTATTTGTTTCCAAAACCAGCCTGCAGCACCAGTACGAAATACTATGCTATGATAAAGAAGGAAATTTGGTGGGATCCGCAGGGCAGTTAAATGACAAACGCAAATGGAATATAGGCTATATTTTTGATGAGCCTCTCGATCAGGTTTATACGGTAGAATTCGTAAATGCTAAGACCAGGGAACCGGTTACGGTGAGGCCGGAAGCTGTTTTTGTATACGCAGCAGAATAAGGCGGACAGAATATATTTTCAGATTGAGTCTGTCGGCGCCCCATGTTAAAATGGGGAAAAGACAAATGTTGGGAATGGAGGGTACGATGAATTATCAGGAGGCATACAAAAAACTGGAAAAATATGGACAGCTTCATGTGCTGAAATACTATGAGGAGTTGGGGGATGAGGAACGGGAGGCGCTGCTTTCCCAGATTGAGCAGACGGATTTCGATGTGCTGTCGCTGTGCGAAAAGAAGGAAACCTTAAATCCAAGAGGGAAGATTGAACCCATCGGAGTCATGGAACTTCCCGAGATTGAGGCGAAGAGGGAGGAATACACGAAGATTGGTCTTGAAGCCATTCGGGCAGGCAAGGTGGGCGCGGTGCTGTTGGCGGGCGGCATGGGAACCAGACTCGGTTCCGATGCGCCGAAGGGCGTTTACAATATCGGACTGACGAAGGACGTCTTTATTTTCCAGCGCCTGATTGAGAATCTGCTGGACGTAGTGCATCAGGCGGAGGTGTGGATTCCCCTCTATGTGATGACCAGTGACAAGAATCATGACGCGACTGTCAGTTTCTTTGAGGAAAAGAAATATTTCGGCTACAACGCGGATTACGTGACCTTTTTCATGCAGGATATGGCGCCTGCGGCCGACTATAGCGGAAAGGTCTATATGGAAGCCAAATATAAAATGTCCACTTCCCCCAACGGCAACGGCGGGTGGTTCCTCTCCATGATGAAATGGGGCGTGGCGGACAAAATGCGGCAGGCGGGTGTGGAGTGGCTCAACGTGTTCGCGGTGGACAATGTGCTGCAGCGCATTGCCGATCCCTGCTTTGTGGGCGCGACGATCGCCACGGACAGCGCGGTGGGCGCGAAGGTGGTGGCGAAGAACGCGCCAGACGAGAAGGTGGGTGCGATGTGTCTGGAGGATGGAAGGCCGTCTATTGTGGAATACTATGATATGACGCCGGAGCTGATGGAGGCGAAGACGAAGGATGGAAAGCCGGCCTATCATTTCGGCGTGATCTTAAATTACCTGTTCCGTGTGAAGGACCTGGAGGAGATCGTGGCGCGCAAACTTCCGCTCCATATCGTTGAGAAGAAGATTCCCTATCTGGACGAAAAAGGAGAGCCTGTGAAGCCCGAGGCGCCCAACGGCTATAAGTTCGAGCAGCTTGTGCTCGACATGATCCATGAGCTGGATTCCTGTCTGCCCTACGAGGTTGTCAGAAATAGAGAGTTTGCGCCGATCAAGAATAAGACGGGTATAGATTCGGTGGAGAGCGCGAGGGAGCTGTGTAAGGAGAATGGGATCGAGTTGTAGGTGACTCAAGCAGTTAACAAAAAGACAGGTTTAGATAACATTCCTGCATTGAAAACGTGGGGAAAACGGTATAGACTGAAATCACGTTAAGAACAAAAAATACAGTTTCTGAAAAGAAAGGCAGGGTGCAGGTATGGCAATCTTAGTGACAGGCGGTGCGGGGTATATCGGTTCCCACACGGTAGTAGAATTACAGAATGCTGGCTATGACGTGGTGGTAGTGGACAATCTGGCGAACTCCAGTGAAAAGTCTCTCGAGAGAGTGGAGAAGATTACGGGAAAGCCCGTGAAGTTTTATAAGGCGGACATTCTGGACAGGGACGCTTTGGAGCAAGTGTTTGAGAAGGAACAGATTGACTCCTGCATTCACTTCGCAGGACTGAAGGCGGTGGGCGAATCCGTGCAGAAACCTTGGGAGTACTATGAGAACAACATTGCGGGGACACTGACTCTGGTGGATGTGATGCGTAAGCACAATGTAAAGAACATCATTTTCTCCTCCTCTGCGACGGTGTACGGCGATCCGGCGATGATTCCGATCACGGAGGAATGCCCGAAGGGACAGTGCACAAACCCCTACGGATGGACGAAATCCATGTTGGAGCAGATTTTGACGGATATCCAGAAGGCGGATCCGGAGTGGAATGTGATCCTGCTCCGTTACTTTAACCCCATCGGGGCGCACAAGAGTGGCACTATGGGCGAGAACCCCAATGGCATTCCCAACAACCTTATGCCTTACATCACACAGGTTGCGGTGGGCAAGTTGAAAGAGCTTGGCGTTTTTGGCAACGACTACGATACGCCGGACGGCACGGGCGTGCGCGACTATATTCATGTAGTCGATCTGGCGGTGGGCCATGTGAAGGCTCTGAAAAAGATTGAGGAGAAGGCGGGCCTTTGCATTTACAATCTGGGAACTGGCGTGGGCTACAGCGTGCTCGATATCGTGAAGAATTTCGAGGAAGCCACAGGCATAAAGATTCCCTATGTGATCAAGGAGAGACGGGCGGGCGATATCGCCACCTGCTACTCCAACGCCGACAAGGCGAAGCGGGAGCTTGGCTGGGAGGCGCAGTATGGCATCAGGGAGATGTGCGAGGACTCCTGGAGATGGCAGAGCAATAACCCGAACGGGTATGAGGATTAACCCCGGTATTTTCCCGGCGTAGTCCCGGTAAACTGCCGGAAAGCATAAGTAAATGCGCTCTGGGAGCAGTACCCGAGCGATGTGGCAATTTCGGAACAGCTCAAATCGCTGTATTTCAGCAGATTTTGGGCTGTATCCATTTTGGCCGCAGTGACGTAAGTCTTGATTGTCTGCCCTGTCTCCTGCTTAAACAGCTTGGAGAGGTAAGATGGGTTTAATTCTGCAAAGTCTGCCAATCCCTTCGTGGATAAGTCCGCACTCAGGTCTTCATAAATATGTTCGATACATTTTCGGATATGGATGGATATAATGTGTTCCTTTTTGATCTCCCGGATTCGACCTGTATAATCCAGACACATATCTTCCAGTAATCTCTGCAGACCGTCACAGGAAACGGCTCTGTCTGCCTTCCGGCTGTAAATATCCGCTATCATATAGGTTTCATCATGGCTTAGACCGCTTTCCATACATGCTTCTGCCAGAAAAGCCGCCATGATCATGTTTAGCACATTTTCCTTTTTTATCACGGGTTTTATTATGGGCGTGACAAACGGTTTCTCCGTCGTCATATCGCAGGCTTATGGGGAGAAAGATTTTGCCGCGTTCAGGAGGGCGGCGGCCTCGTCTATAATGTTATCGGTACTGTCCGCGCTGTATCTTACAGGGATCGGCTTATGGTGCCTGCGTCCCGTCCTGCGCATCATGCAGACGGACCAGACACTGGCAGAGGACTGCCTGTCTTACGGGTACGTCATATTTGGCGGCCTGACGGTCACGGTGTTTTATAATCTGGTGTCGGCCATGCTGCGGGCAGTCGGGGACAGCAGGACGCCTCTGCTGGCGATAGCAGTCTCTTCCTGCGTAAACATAGGGCTTGATTTTCTGTTCCTCTTTGTATTTGATACCGGCGTTGCGGGGCCGGCGTGGGCGACGATTCTTTCCCAGCTCGTGTCCGTGGCGATCTGCGGCGGCAGACTGCTTGGAATCGGGGAATTTCGGTTGAGAGGATGTGATTTTGCTTTTGATTTTGACTATAAGGTGGAAAAAGAACTTCTGAGAAACGGTGTGCCTATGGCATTGATGAACTCGATTACTTCCGTGGGCTGTATTTTTGTACAGACCTGTATCAATGGGTGCGGTGTTGTTTATACTTCCGCATATTCTGCCTGCAGCAAATATCTGAATTTCTTCATGCTTCCGGGAATTACGATAGGCTTTGCGGTGTCGGCGTTTACCGGGCAAAATTTCGGCGCCGGGAAATTTGAAAGAATTCGCGACGGAATGAGGACGGCAAGTATCATGGCGCTTGCCTCGTCGCTGCTTCTCGGATTGATTCTGCTTTTCTTCGCACATCCGCTGGCGGGACTGATGCTTGCCGGGCAGGAGGCGGCCGCTTATACGGCCGACTATTTAAAATTTCTCGCATTGTTTCTCGCTCTGCTCAATCTCCTGTTTGTTTTCAGAAATTGTGTGCAGGGGATGGGAAAACCTGCCGTTCCCATGTGTTCCGGGGTTGCGGAGATGGTGATCCGCATAGGCGTCATCTTCCTCGGCCTGCCTGCAGTTGGTTTCCGGGCAGCGGTCTATGCGGAGGGGGCGGCGTGGATCGGGGCGTTGTTTCTCAACTGGGTTTCGTATCGGTATTTTGTTGGGCATATGGAAAAACAGCTGCCGGGTTGACTGGCGGGATGCAATGTGGCTGTTCCTGATATTGATATGGCCAAAATCCCGTCACGCCACATACAGATACATAAAGATAAAATGGCACACGCTCCCGCCCATCACGAACAGATGAAAAATCTCATGGGAACCGAAGTTTTTGTGCTTCGCATTAAAGATGGGGAGCTTTAACGCGTAGATCACGCCGCCCACCGTATAGAAAATGCCGCCCGCCAGCAGCCACAAAAAGGCGCCTGTTGACAGGGTGTTCCACAGTGTGCCGAAGACGGCGAGGCAGGCCCATCCCATAGCGATGTAGAGGATCGAGGAAAACCATTTCGGGCAGGTGATCCAGCACATCTTGATCAACATTCCGACGATGGCGATGCCCCACACTGCCGCCAGCAGCATATATCCGCGGCGGTCGCCCAGAATCACCAGACAGACCGGCGTGTAGGAACCTGCGATCAGCACGAAGATCATCATGTGATCCAGTTTGCGGAATATTTTTAAGATGCTGTCCTTTACGGTGACGCTGTGGTAGAGGGCGCTCGCGCCGTAGAGTGCAACCATGCTGCCGATAAAGACCGCCATTGCGATAAAGACGATATGGTCTGCGTCGGTGGCGGCTTTCACCATCAGAGGCGTTGCCGCGACAATGGCCATCATCATGCCGATAAAATGGGTAATGGCGCTTCCAGGTTCACGAATAGTAATTTGCATAACATCAACTCCTTAACATGTAGTTTTAAAAACTATGTTTAATATACTATGATACTACTACTTAAAGTATGCAAAGTCAATCGCTTTATACACAAAATTTTCAGTGGTTTTTGTTTTGCTTTGGGAATTTTGACGAAGACAGAAAAAGAGATCGAGGAGATTTTAATCTTCCTCGATCACATGAATTTCCAGAAAATCGAAATCAATTTCTTCTATAAAATTATCCTGGTGAAAGCGGGCTTTGCTGTGCCGTTTAAATTCGGAGACGGTGGATTCCAGCCAGATGGGCTTTCCCAGATCGAATTGCAGGCAGACTTCCTCCAGGGCGTCAAATACCTTATGGGTGCGGGTCTCCTCCCGTCCGTCCTCAATAACGGTATCCTTTATCATCCGATTATCCTTAAATTCCTTTGCCCATAGACGAAACATATCGCACCTCATTCTCTGTCACAGTTTGGCTTCTGGTTTCGCTGTAAACGCCTCTGCCGCTGCCTGTTGTTCTCTTACCAATATACAAATCCGCGGAAGAAAAGTAAAGCCCTTCCATCAGAATGTTTCGTGGAAAGAACCTGTTCTCAAATTATTTTTGCAGTGATACATTTTTATGATATACTGAATCCATGAAAAACAGTAAGAAACAGGCATATAACCGAAAAACGGGCATATATATATCTTTGGCGGAAAACAGGAGGTTTCTCCTGTGCGCTTTTGCGTGGGGCGTTCCGTTTGCGTTATCCTGCGTGCTGGGGTGGCGGCTGGTTCATGAAGGGACGGTATTTGGCCCCGGCGGTTCGGCGGCGGCTTACGCGGGCAGCTTTTTCCTCTTTCTTTTGGAAACGGCGGTTTTATCCGTGCCTTCGGCGGTCCTTGCGGCGTTTGTAATGCGGGGCAGGAGAGTGCCGGGCACTGCGGCAGAGAACAGGCAGGAGGCGGAGGACGCGTCAGAGGAGTGTTCGCGGCGGCCCATATGGCAGGTGTGGCTTTTTTACAGTCTGCTGATCTTCCTCTGCTGGATGCCGGTTTTTCTCGCCTACTATCCGTCGGTGTTCGCCTATGACGCGGAGGGGCAGCTCTATCAGGTGCTGGCCGGAGATTACAGCACACATCACCCATTACTGCATACCTTATTTCTGGGAGCTTTTTTCCGGCTGGGCATTGCGCTCGGTTCCTGCTCTGCGGGCATGGCCGTTCATTCGGTGGTGCAGATGGCGCTGATGGCGGGGACTTTCGGCTGGGCGCTGTCCTTTCTGTACCAAAGACGGGTTCCGGGCTGGGGGCGGGTACTTTTGTTCCTTTTTTTTTCGTTCTTTCCGGCAAACCCGGTTCTGGCGATGAGCACCACAAAGGATGTGCTCTTTGCAGCTTTTGTGCTGCTCTATACATTGTGCCTTTACCGCATGGCGTGCGGCCGGGATGTGCGGCAGGGCGGGAAGGCACAGGCAGTTTACATTGTGGTTGGCGTTCTCATGCTGTTGTTTCGAAACAATGCGGTGTATGCCTTTATAGTCAGCGTGCCGATTGTATATGCCGGACTCGCAGAGAGAAAACGGATGTATCTGCGCATGACGCTGCTCGTGTTTGCGTTGTTTGGCATTTGTGCCTTCTCACTGAAAGCCGTCACCCATGCGCAGAGCGGCAGTCCGCGGGAAATGCTGAGTGTGCCTCTGCAGCAGATGGCGCGCACCCGGGTAAAGGCGGAGGAGGAGATCGATCCTTCGCTCCGGCAGGAACTGGAAAAGTACATTCCTTCAGAATGGGTCTTTGCGGCCTACAATCCTCATCTGGCTGACCCGGTGAAAAACCGCGCCGTAATCCATGACGATCCGGCGGGACTGATCAAGACGTGGATCAGACTTGGATTGCAGCATCCGGCCATTTACATCGACGCCTTTCTGGATAATTCACTGGGACTATGGTATCTGTGGGACACCTCACATGCACAGGTGTACGGGATCGGTACGGAGAGCGGCTTTGGCTATCTCTCCACAGACAACCGCACGATGCCGGCAGGGTTTGAGGTGGAGGAGCACAGCCTTCTTCCGGGCCTGCGCGTTTTTATGGAGAGAATTGTGTCGGATAACGCATACGGCAGAATACCTGTGGTCAGGCTGCTTTTTGCGCCCGCCCTGTACTGGTGGCTGTTGTACCTGTGTCTTGTGACGGCCCTGTACAGAAAAAGATACCGGGAGATACTGCCGGTGGTATTTCTGGTGGCCTATTGTCTGACCCTTCTGCTTTCGCCGACAGTGCTGGTACGGTATATTTACCCGTTGCTGGTAACGATTCCCGTCATATTGCCATGCCTTATGACAACTGAAGATTGAATAGGGAGTGAAAATACACAATAAATTATAAAAATTTAAGAAAATTTTGTCTAAAATATGCGTTTTCTATGAGAAATATGCTATACTAATGTGAGTAAGAAATAAATCCGGGGGATTCTTGAATATGGAAGTAGTAGTTGATAGAGAAAAAGACGGCGATATAGACAGCTGGAAAGAGGTACAGCTGATTTATAATTCTGCCCTGAAGCAGATTGCCACGAAGCTTGAGATTCTGAATGATGAGTTTCAGCATGTGCACAGATATAATCCGATCGAGCATATCAAATGGCGTATCAAGACGCCGGAGAGTATTGTCAAGAAGCTGAAAAAGCATGGATATGAGTCTACCATAGACAATATGGTGAACCATGTCAACGACATTGCCGGTATCCGCGTGATCTGTTCCTTCGCGTCTGACATTTACCAGATTGCGGAGATGATCAGCAACCAGAGGGACATCCGTGTCATATCCGTGAAGGATTATATTGTAAACCCGAAGGCCAGCGGGTACAAGAGCTACCACATGCTGGTGACAGTGCCGGTTTACCTTTCGGACCGCATTGCGGATACGAAGGTGGAGATCCAGATCCGCACGGTGGCGATGGATTTCTGGGCCAGCCTGGAGCATAAGATACACTATAAATTCGAGGGGAACGCTCCTGAGCATATCAAGGAGCAGCTTGTGGAATGCGCGCAGATGGTTGCCGCGTTGGATGCAAGGATGATGTCACTGAACGAGGAGATCCTACATATCGGGCAGGAGGAAGAGGAGAAGCAGTGAGAAGATAGAAAGTGAAAGAGGGCCGTACAGTGGCTCTCTTTTTCCGACTCTGCTTATGCGACTAAAATGAGGAGTGCCCAGGCACCTTTCGGCACCCGGGCTATTATGAAAAAATTTATCTATGTGTGTAATAGTTACACGACATCTCGTGTTGTTTTTGTATAAATTGAGTATACTTCTGAAATGTGAATAAATTATGAACAAACTGTAAAGTTATAGTAAATATTTATAAAGATGTAAAAAATAGGAAGAAAAATATATGCAAAATGCACAATAAAATTTCGGCAAAAGGAGAATGGAGAGGGGCGGATAGTTTTCACTGTTGTCATAAATGCGGAAAGATGTTAAAATGCAGACATGGTTTTTCAGTTTTGTGGCAAACATAATGACAAAGGAAGAGGGGATTATTATGGATACTTTTATAGATAAGCTGGCTCAGAAGAAAAATGCGCAGGAGATGATCCGCGCGAACTCAGCGGCGGAGGCGGCAAGAATGGAGCAGATGCAGAAGCAGATGCAGGCTTATGATGAGGTTATGCAGGAGATCCGCCGGGTGAATATCAGGACGTCTGAGAACGTGGAGAATGTGCGGAGCCTGCTGGCGCAGTGCATGGAAAAGCTGGAGGGCCTGGAAGCGGAGGACGGACAGACGGAGGATGCGGAAAAGCAGCTTGCCGGGATCAGGAGTCTTCTGGAGGAGAGGCTTACGCAGTCCGAGGAGTTTGTACACAGGGAAAACGTAAAGGTCTACCGTAATGTGCAGGCGGCTCTTACCGAGGAGCTCGAAAAACAGAACCAGACATCTAAGGGCAGCAGACTTCCCGTGGGACTGGCCATTGCCATTCTGGTCGGCGTTGTGGCGGACATCGCGGTCAATCTGTTTTCGCTGTTTGTGCAGCTTACGAATTTTAAGCTGTTCTGATTTCAGGGAAAATATGTCGGAAAAGACACAGATAATTATTTATGAAAATATTGAGCAGACATTATAAAAAAATGAAAATTGCATATATTAAGGTTGCGGTGTTTGCAAGTGTTGTCGCAGCCTTTTTCCTGCCTAACATGCAGACGTTTAAAAGCGACGGGGACAACCTCTTTACGGTGTACCTAAACGGTATGTGCGTGGGTGTGATGGGCAATGTCGAGGAGGCGGATGAGTGCCTGATTGCGGCCAGAAAGGAACTTGCGTCCAGCAGTGATGAGATGGTGCTGGCGGAGAGTGATCTGAGCTGGGAAGGGAAAGAGGTGCTCTGGGGCGCTGTAGATGACAAAGATGTCATAATTGACAACATGCTTACGGCCCTGCGGGGCAGCGTCAAGGAAACGCTGAACCGTTCCTTTACTGTAAAGATCAACGAGTACACGGTCAATTTGTCAAGTACGCAGGAGGTGCTTGCGCTTTTGCAGGCTTCCATCAAAAAATATGACAGCGGCAACGATTACTATGCGGATCTGGTCATGGATTCCGGCAGAGAGCTCAATGTGCTGACGACGCAGATTTATTCTGCCAAAGAGCAGAAGGAAGAGGCGGAGGAGGCCGAGGAGGTTATGACCAGCTCGGGAATCAATGCGGTGCTGGACGATATTTTTGAGGATATTGAGCCGGCTTTGGAGAAAGATTTCTCTGATTACGAGCTGGGGCTTCTGGAGTTGGATTTCGGTGATACGGTGGAGGTGGTGGAGTCCTATCTGCAGGACTACGAGCTGACGCCTTTGGAGCAGGCTATCGACGAAGTGACCAAAGATCAGGAGAAAGAGCAGATTTATGAGGTGGTTGCGGGGGACACGCTTTCCCAGATCGCTGAGAAGAATGAGATACCGTTAGATGAACTGATCGCCATGAACGAGACCATAGAGGATGAGAACTCTATGATCCGTGTGGGGGACGAGCTGATTGTGACTGTGCCGGAGCCGGAGCTTTCCGTGGAGCGCACGGAGCAGATGTACTATGAAGAGGATTACGAGGCGGACATTATCTATGTAGACAATGATGACTGGTATACGAACCAGACGCAGACTCTGCAGGAGCCTTCCGCGGGTCACCGTAAGGTTGTGGCGGATGTGTCCTATCGCAATAATGAAGAGGTTTCACGGGAGATTTTGAAGGAGGAGATCACCTATGCGGCTGTGCCCAAGATTGTGGAGCGCGGCACGAAAATTCCGCCCACCTATCTGAAGCCGATTTCTGGAGGAAGACTTTCTTCCAGATTTGGCAGACGGAAGGCTCCCACCAGAAGGGCCAGCACTTATCATAAAGGCGTGGACTGGGCGACCCCAGTAGGTACGGCAGTTATGGCGTCCTGTGCGGGAACGGTCTCCAAAGCAGGATGGGGCAGCGGTTACGGCTATGTGGTTTATATTAATCATGCGGACGGCAGACAGACCCGCTACGGACATTTGAGCAAGGTTCTGGTAAAACAGGGACAGACGGTGAGCCAGGGGCAGAAGATTGCCTTAAGCGGCAATACGGGTGTGAGCACGGGACCGCATATTCACTTTGAAATCCTCATAAACGGGACGCAGGTGGATCCGTTCCAGTACCTCAATTGACGGTTTTGCGGGGAAAATATCGATGCCCTAGTGCTGCGGACGGGTGCGCACAGGCTGCAGCCGCGCGCAGACGAACAAATGGTCGCCTTTACAACCGTCCAGAATCTGGTATACTGTATTTTAATGTTTGAGTTTTTTCGATTGAGAAAGGCAAGTAAACATAAATGGAACAATATGCGATTAAAGGTGGGAATCCGTTAGTCGGCGAGGTGGAGATCGGCGGCGCGAAGAACGCGGCTCTGGCGATCCTTGCCGCCGCCATTATGACGGACGAAACCGTGTTGATAGAAAATGTGCCTGATGTCAGGGACACCAATGTCATGATGCAGGCTATGGAAAGTATTGGCGTTGTAATCAATCGTTTGGACAGACACACAGTGAAGATTAACGCTTCACAGGTTCACGATCTGGTGATTGAAGACGATTATATCAAGAAAATCAGGGCCTCCTATTATCTGTTAGGAGCGCTTCTCGGCAAATACAGTAAGGCGGAAGTTGCCCTTCCGGGCGGCTGTAATATCGGACTTAGGCCTATCGACCAGCATATCAAGGGCTTTCGGGCTTTGGGGGCAAGCGTCAGGATTGAGCACGGTCTGATTATTACGGAGGCGGCGAAACTGAAGGGAAACCATATCTACATGGATGTGGTAACCGTGGGCGCAACCATGAATGTGATGATGACCGCTGTGATGGCGGAGGGCACCACCGTGATTGAGAACGCGGCGAAGGAGCCCCATGTCGTTGATCTGGCGAACTTCTTAAACAGCATGGGCGCAAACATCAAAGGTGCGGGTACGGATGTGATTCGTATTAAAGGCGTATCGAAGCTGCACGGGACGGAGTATGGCATTATTCCCGATCAGATTGAGGCGGGCACGTTTATGTTTGCGGCGGCGGTGACGAAGGGCGATGTGACGGTGAAGAATGTGATCCCCAAGCATTTGGAGTCCATCAGCGCGAAACTTTTGGAGATTGGCTGTGAGATAGAGGAATCGGACGATGCCGTGCGTGTGGTGGCGGCGAAGCCTCTGGGACACACCCATGTGAAGACCCTGCCTTATCCCGGCTTTCCCACGGATATGCAGCCACAGATTACAGTGGCATTGGGCCTTTCTGCGGGTACCAGTATTGTGACGGAGAGCATTTTTGAAAATCGCTTTAAATATGTGGACGAGCTCA
Source organism: Lachnospiraceae bacterium UBA7143 (assembly GCA_002491905.1). GTDB lineage: Bacteria > Bacillota > Clostridia > Lachnospirales > Lachnospiraceae > UBA3282. Next base: position 21,850 of record DKWV01000033.1, read on the forward strand.
CCTGTATGGGCGCCAACATCAAGGTGGAGGGCAATACGGCGATTATCGACGGCGTGCCGAAATATACCGGGGCGAATATTACCGCGCCGGATCTAAGGGCGGGCGCGGCGCTTGTGATAGCGGCGCTTGCGGCGGATGGAATCAGCACGGTGGATGACATCAAGTATATTGAGCGTGGCTATGAGGATTTTCATTTGAAACTGCAGGCGCTGGGAGCGCAGATTGATCTGGTTACCACGGAGCGGGAGCTGCAGAAGTTTAAGTTAAAAGTAGGCTGATGGTATTGACATGTTCCTTGTATAGGTGTATGTTAGTGTACGGATAAGAAATGCAGGCAGAAAATTTCATATTGTGATATCTTTCTCTTATTCAGAGTGGTGGAGATACATAGGATCGATGAAGCCACGGCAACCCCTGTATGGAAGGTGCCAACCTGAGCGAGACCGTGAAAACGGTACAGATCGAACAATAAGAGGATTTGATGCAGCATGTCGGGTCCGCTTATTTCGAGAGAAGTAAGGGGACTTTCTTTTATGCGCAGACCCGTGCATAGGAAATTTTCCACAAACAAAAAATAAAAAAGGAGAGGAAAAATGGAGAAGAGATTATTTACATCCGAGTCAGTAACCGAAGGACATCCTGACAAAGTCTGCGACGCGATTTCCGACGCAATTCTGGACGCATGCATGGAGAAGGATCCCATGAGCCGTGTGGCCTGCGAGACGGCGGTCTGCACCGGGTTCGTGCTGGTGACAGGTGAGATCACCACCAATGCGTACGTGGATATGCAGAAAATTGTGCGCGATACCGTAAAGGAGATCGGCTACACAAAGTCCGAGTATGGATTTGACGGCAACACCTGCGCAGTGTTCGTGGCGATTGACGAGCAGTCGGCGGATATTGCAATGGGCGTTGACAAGGCGCTGGAGGCGAAGAAGGGTGAGCAGAAGGATGACCTTGATACCGGTGCGGGTGATCAGGGTATGATGTTTGGCTATGCGACCAACGAGACGGAAGAGTACATGCCTTATCCCATTCATCTGGCGCATAAGCTGGCGCTGCAGCTCACGAAGGTACGTAAGGACGGCACCCTCAAGTACTTAAGGCCCGACGGCAAGAGCCAGGTTTCCGTGGAGTACGACGAGGCTGGCAAGCCGGTTCGTCTGGAGGCGGTTGTGTTATCTACCCAGCATGACGATGACGTGTCACAGGAGCAGATTCACGAGGATATTAAAAAATATGTGTTTGATCCCGTTCTGCCAAAGGACATGGTGGACGACCAGACTAAGTTCTTTATCAATCCTACAGGCCGTTTCGTGATCGGTGGCCCCCACGGCGACGCGGGCCTGACAGGCCGTAAGATCATTGTGGACACCTACGGCGGTTACGCCCGTCACGGCGGCGGCGCTTTCTCCGGCAAGGACTGCACGAAGGTGGACCGTTCCGCGGCTTACGCAGCGCGCTATGTGGCGAAAAATATTGTGGCTGCAGGCATTGCGGACAAGTGTGAGATCCAGCTCTCCTACGCGATCGGTGTGGCACAGCCCACGTCCGTTATGGTGGACACCTTCGGCACGGGTAAGATTGCGGACGATAAGCTGGTGGATATTGTGCGTGAGAACTTTGACTTAAGACCGGCAGGCATCATCAGGATGCTCGACCTTCGCCGCCCGATTTACAAGCAGACTGCGGCATATGGACACTTTGGCCGAAACGATCTGGATCTGCCCTGGGAGAAACTTGACAAGGTGGATGCGCTGAAGAAGTATCTGTAATAGATCCGGTTGGTTATATGGTTATGCGCGCCCTGAAAGAGAAGTCTTTCAGGGCGTTTTCTGCTACAATATCATGCGGTTTATGCGGATTCTGATGCCATAGGCAAGAATTATTCCTGTTATGACACTGACGAGGATGCCGGATAAGATTATTCTGCCGGCCAACTCTGCGCCGTTATATCCGGAAAAGGCATACAGATAATACATAAAGTCGAAATACGATATATAAGCGCCAAAAAACTGACTGAACAGATTATTGACCAGCAAAATGATCAGAGAGGCGCACAGCATACCGGATATACTGGACATGTACAGGGACAGAAAAACAAAAAACAAAACCAGTGTTGTCAGCGGAAACAGCAGCAATCCCATTTGCAGGCAATACGTCTGCGCGTGGTCAAAGATCTGGTCTCCCCAGAAGAAAAAGCCGGTTCCGATACTGCATAGCACGACGAACATAAAGCACAGCAGGGAAACGGCAAAAATGCTGCCGGTTTTTGCGAGTAAGAGCTGCTTTTTGGAAACGCCATTCAGCAGGGGCTGCTTAAACATGCCGTTCGCCCTTTCCCCGCAGATCAATACAGCGCTGACAAAGCCAAGAAACAGTGTGCCGACAATATCGATATAGGACTGCATGCACATGGTCGGAAATTTTCCACCCGCGTAATACCCCATTCCGGCGTCTTCCGAACCGCCCGCGCAGGAAAGCGCATTGGAGAGGATCAGCGCCGTCATTACGGCAAAAAACAGATATAAAATCTTCTGCCTTTTCAGCCTTGCAAATTGTAGATCAAATAATCGGATAATCATAGGTTACTCCTGTCTGTCTGCCCGGGCAGACGCTCAAAAAGCCATGTTCTGTGTTCGGCAGAGGGAAGTCCGGTAAAAGAGAAGACCGTACAGCGCCATGACGGAGATTCCCCATCCTGCCGCCCGCAGCGGGATCTGCTGATATTCATAGGTAAACAGATAGAGGTTCGTGTAATATCCGACCCATATTTTTTGTAAAAACGGGATGCTGGAATCGCAAATAAGGGAGTCCAACAATAAATAGATAACCGCAAAACATATCGTTTTCCATGTGCTGCGGGTACAGACGCAGAGCGCGGTGATCCCAAGCGTCACAACGGACATATAGACGCCCGACAGCAGATATTTTGCGGCGGTTCTGCGCAGGGCAGCCGGTTCAAAAACGGCATCACCCCATCGCATGAATGCGGTTGTGTAGTTGATGAGAGCTGTCAGCAAAACGAAAAGGACTGCCATGCTGACGGCAACGCAGATTTTCGCTTGCATCATCCGGCTGCGGCTTTCTCCGTGCAATAGGGGCTGGCAGAGCATTTTGTTCCTGTCTTCCTCGCAGATAAACAGCGTCAGCAGAAATACCTGAAAGAGAATCCCCACGGTTCCGACATAAAACCGCATCATAAATTCAGGAAAATTTTCTCTTCCGACCATTCCGATGTCGATGTTTAACATTTCTTCCATCTGCGGTGTGGAGATCAGAAACGCATAGAAGAAAGAGGCCGTAAAAAAGCAGGCGAAAAAAATATAAATCAGTTTTTGACGGTACATTTTGAAGGCATATAGTCTGGTCAATGGGCGCATGACTCAAATCCTCCTGTCAATTTCAGGAACAGATCCTGCAATGAGTTTTTCCGCATGGCGAGATAGCGGATATGCAGACGGCTTGTCACAAGTTTTCGGATAAATTCATCCAGACAGATTTCTTCTAGTCTGATGGTAAATTGATTTCCTTTTCGCGATACCAGGCTGATTCCGGGGCACTTGGAGAGAATTTGCGCAGCCGCCTCCATTTCTTCCGGCACGAGGTCAACAATGTCTGTCGTTTCGGATAAGATATCTTCCGTTTTTCCCTGCAAAATGCTTTTCCCCTTGTCCAGAATCAGAATGTCGGTGCAGAATTTCTCCATGTCATGCAATTGGTGTGACGAGACGATAAAGGTGGTATTTTTTTCTCCCGCCATGTCGCTGACCATTCGGTAGAGGGCAATCTGCCCCTGCGGATCCAGTCCGTTCGCGGGTTCGTCCAGAATAATCAGCTTTGGCTCCCCAAGCATGGCTCTCGCCAATGCCAGCCGCTGTTTCATGCCGAGGGAAAACTTCTTCACTTTCTTTTCCGCCTGTTCGGCCAGCCCGACATAGGCGAGAAGTTCCATGACCTGCCTGGCGGAAATATTCTGATACAGGCGGGCAAAGCAGGCAATATTTTCTTTTGCGGTTAATTCCGGATAGAAACTGGGCGTGTCAAGCGCAGCCCCTACTTTTGAAAGCGCAAGCCCCGGGTTTTCGTCCAGGGACACATGGTCTATGACGATTTTCCCGCTGTCTTTGGCGCACAGGTTGGTAATCATCTTCAGGGTGGTCGTCTTGCCCGCTCCGTTTGTCCCCAGGAGGCCCATAATGCTGCCGGGCGTCAATGCAAAGCATACGTTCTCGACGGCTGTCTCTTTTTTGTAGGTCTTTCTCAGATTTTGTACGCTGATTATCGTCTTCATTTTTTCCTCCAGACCTGCACTCTCCCGATGATCGCAAACAGGATGCATCCGATGATCTCTCCCAGCGCATTGCCTGCAAATCTCTGCAGGCTGAGTACCTGTTCCCATGCCAGATCCCCGGTGATAAGGTTGGTCGCGTAATTTCCGATCATCACAAACAGGAAAAACAGGGCGGCACAGTACCAGATATTCCATTTCAGGAATGTTCCTGCCAGCACCGGCAGCCAGAGGACGAGCAGCCATACAGACAGGATGGGAAGGCCATATCGGAAGATCCAGACGGTTCCCGCTTCCATCAGGCAGTATCTGGTAAACTGTATGACGGAGAGAAGGGCGAGTGTTCCGACGCTTATGACAGCCATAATGGCGCAGCCCTTTTTCTCCTTACAGACCGCAAAAGCATATACCAGGGCATCCGCGAACAGCACGGCGGTTCCCACGATCAAAGACCAGGTAAATGCCCTGTTCACGGAAAGGTCCACGATCAGACAGACAAGTACAGCGATAAAGCTGATACCGCCCAGACCATACAGCAGATACATTTTCTTTGTTTTATTCAGAAATTTTTTGACATCGGCCGCTTCTGTAGGCCGCGCTTCCGTCTCCAGCCGGAAAGACATATTCCGATAGATGTCATGGCAGTCCGAACAGTGTTCTAAATGTGCTTCGACACTTTTTCTGGAAACGTCGCTTACCATATCGTCCACATAGAGAGGCAGCAGATCCCTCACAATTTCACAGGCTAATTCTCGTTCCATTCTTTCATCCCTTCCACTATTTTCTGTTTTCCCCTGTAATAAGTTACCCTCGCCCAGTTTTCTGTTTTCCCTATGATCGCTGAGATTTCGGAAAACGGCAGCTCTCCTGCAAGCCGCAAATACATGACTTCTCTTGTCGCATCGTCCAAATTGTGTATCTGACGGAAAACTTCCGTCTGTTTCAGGCGGCTCAGGCTTTGGTTTTCCACGCTTTCCGGGGAGGGTATGGTATCGTCCAGATTCACCGTTTTGCGCCGCTTTCTTTTTTCAAGTTCTTTATACCACAGGTTTTTGGCAATCCCGCAGAGCCAGACGGAGATCTTGCAGTCTCCCCTGAATTTGTCAATTCCTTTGACGGCCTGGAAGAATGTCTCCTGCGTCAGCTCCTCGGCGAGCCCACTGTCCTGCGTTAAGCCACTGAGATATCGGTATATCATGGCGGCGTTTTCCCGGTATATTTCATCCATTTTTTTCTTGTCCATATCAGCACCTCATATAGTTAGTTCCTTTTGAGTGCGGTTTGTTACAGATATTTTTTCTTTTTTAAATCTGATTTTCCTTTATAGTATAATTGTGCTGTCAAATAATCAACTAATGAGAGGATAAGCGATGAACCCATACAAAACCCTTCTGGTGGAGATTCGGGATGTGATGTAGGAAAACCTGTCTGTTACTTGCAATTTCTGCGATATATGTCAATCTTCCTATGAAAAAAAGCAATTTTTTGAGAAAGTTCCTATTAAAAATTGCATAATTCTTGCTAATAAAAGTGTGATTATGGTAATATTTTATGTAGGTGGACATGTAAATTGCTGTCCACCTAGGTCACATAAGGCGTTGGTTTCACCATAGAAAGAGGAAAATTATGGAACGGGAGATTATGAAAGAGCTGGCAGCATGGAAGGATTCACCTGACCGAAAGCCACTTTTACTTACTGGTGTGCGCCAGTGTGGCAAAACGTATGTGCTGAAAGAATTCGGGAACAGATATTTTGAGGATACGGCATATTTTTCGTTTGAGGGAAATAGAGGGCTTGCCTCGGTCTTTGATTATGATCTTGATTCGGAGCGGATTCTTCGGGAGCTCGGAAATATTGTACGTGGACAGGAAATTGTACCGGGCAGGACGCTTCTTATTTTTGATGAAATTCAGGCATGTCCGAATGCCGTCACTTCCTTGAAAAATTTTTGTGAAAATAAAAGGGAACTGCATATTGCATGCGCCGGTTCCCTGTTGGGTGTTTCTGTCAAGAGGGATGGCATCTCTTTTCCAGTTGGAAAAGTAGATCGTCTGCAGATGTATCCTATGACTTTCGCTGAGTTTTTATGTGCAGACGGAGGGAAGGCGCTGTATGACGGGGCAGGACAGCTTCCCTTGCAGTGTGAACTGCCTGAATTTTACAGCGTTCCGCTTATGAAAAGTCTGAAATATTATTATATTGTTGGCGGTATGCCGGAAGTGGTAAAGAAGTGGGTGGATACACATAGTTTCGAGGAAGTGTCACGGTTACAGGATGCTATTTTAACGGATTATGTAAGTGATTTCGCTAAGCATGCACCGAAGACGGATATACCGAAACTGGGGTGGATCTGGGATTGTATTCCGAAACAGCTCGCAAGGGACAATAATAAATTTATATTTTCACATGTAAAAGAGGGGAAACGAGCCAGCGAATTGGAGGATGCATTGGAGTGGCTGACGGATGCCGGGCTTGTCCATCGTTTGGAAATGGTGTCAAATCCGGAACTTCCGCTGTCCTTTTATGCGGATTCTACGTTCTTTAAGGTATATATGGCGGATATAGGGCTTCTCAGAAGAAAGTCGGGACTGTCACATAAGGCAATTCTGGAGGAAGCGGAATTATATCGGAATTTTAAGGGCGCCCTGACAGAGAATTATGTGTTGAATGAGTTGGCTGCTCAGGGGAGACATCCGTACTTCTGGCGTTCAGGTAATACGGCGGAACTGGATTTTCTGTTTGAAAATGAGGACAGAATTATTCCGGTGGAGGCTAAGGCGAATATCAGCACAAGAGCCAAGAGCTATATCCAGTTCTGCAAAAAATACAGACCGTCGCTGGGATTTAAATTTTCTATGAAAAATGTGGGGCACCATAAGGTTGAAAATACACTTACTTACAGCATCCCGCTGTATATGGTCTGGAAACTGGGGCGTTATCTGGAATTGTTTGACTGATCATTTCCAAACGCCTATAATAAATAGGACGGTGAAAACAGCCATTTATGGCACTTACACAGGATTTTCGGGAAGGATATCATCATGGCATTTGCGCACTTGCATGTCCACACGGAGTTTAGTCTTCTGGACGGTTCCAACAAAATAAAAGAGTATGTGAAGTATGTGAAGGAGCTGGGGATGGACAGCGCGGCGATCACGGATCACGGCGTTATGTACGGTGTCATTGATTTTTATAAGGCGGCGAAGGAGGCGGGGATTAACCCGGTGATCGGCTGCGAGGTCTATGTGGCTCCCCACTCCCGCTTTGACAGGGAGTTGACGGGCGGCGAGGATCGGTACTATCATCTGGTGCTTCTGGCGGAGAACAACACGGGCTACGCGAATCTGGTAAAGATCGTCAGCAAGGGCTTTACGGAGGGCTATTACTACAGACCCCGTGTGGATATGGAAGTGCTGGAGCAGTATCACGAGGGACTGATTGCACTCTCGGCCTGCCTGGCGGGGGAGGTGCCCCGCTATATCCAGAAGGGGCTTGTGGACGAGGCGAAGAAAGCGGCGCTTAGATATCAGAATGTTTTCGGGAAGGACAACTACTTTCTCGAATTACAGGATCACGGGATTCCGGCACAGCAGTCGGTCAATTCCGTGCTTCTTCGCATGAGCAAAGAGCTGGATATCCCCCTTGTGGCCACCAACGACGTGCATTACACTTACGCGGAGGACGCACAGCCCCACGATATCCTGCTCTGCCTGCAGACGGGTAAGAAGGTGGCTGACGAAGACCGGATGCGCTACGAGGGCGGCCAGTACTATGTGAAGAGCGAGGAGGAGATGAAGGGCCTTTTCCCATACGCGTGGGAGGCGGTGGAAAATACGAAACGGATCGCCGACCGCTGTCATGTGGAGATTGAGTTTGGCAATTACAAGGTGCCTCACTATGACGCGCCGGAAGGGTACGACTCTTGGAGTTACTTAAACAAGCTGTGTCAGGACGGCATGAAGGAACGCTACCCGGAGGATGATGGCACGCTGCAGGAGCGTCTGCACTATGAACTTGACACGATTAAGAACATGGGGTTTGTGGACTATTTTCTGATCGTTTGGGATTATATCAATTTCTGCAGGGAGAACGGGATCGCGGTGGGGCCGGGCAGAGGCTCCGCGGCGGGAAGCATTGTGTCCTACTGCCTGAAGATCACCAACATTGATCCCATCAAATACAGCCTGCTTTTCGAGCGGTTTTTGAACCCGGAACGTGTCTCCATGCCGGATATCGACGTGGACTTCTGCTTTGAGAGGCGGCAGGAAGTTATTGACTATGTTGGTCAAAAATATGGCAGCGACAGGGTGGTGCAGATTGTCACTTTCGGTACGATGGCGGCCAAGGGTGTGATCCGCGATGTGGGCAGGGTGATGGATCTGCCTTACGCCTATGTGGACCGCCTTGCGAAGATGATTCCGAACGAGCAGAATCAGGGCGTTTCCATAGACCGGGCACTGGAGATGAACCCGGAGTTTAAGAGTCTTTATCAGGAGGACGAGCAGGTACACAGTCTGATCGACATGTGCAGAAGGCTGGAGGGGCTGCCAAGGCACACCTCCATGCACGCGGCGGGCGTGGTGATCTGTCCCGAGGCGGCGGATGAGTTTGTGCCGCTCTCCCGGGGAAGCGACGGCTCCATCACCACCCAGTTTCCGATGACGACCATCGAGGAGCTGGGGCTTTTGAAGATGGATTTTCTGGGGCTGCGGACGCTTACAGTGATTCAGAACGCGGTGCGGCTTGTGGAACAGAGCAAAGGAATCGTCATAGATATAGGCCACATTGATTATGACGACAAGGCAGTGCTTTCATCCCTCGGGACGGGGCGGACGGACGGCGTGTTCCAGTTGGAGAGCGGCGGGATGAAGAGCTTTATGAAGGAGCTGAAACCACAGAGTCTGGAGGATGTGATCGCCGGAATTTCCCTTTACCGTCCGGGGCCGATGGACTTTATTCCCAAATACATCAAGGGCAAGAACCACCCGGAGACGGTGACATACGACTGCCCGCAGCTGGAACCTATCCTTGCGCCTACCTACGGCTGTATCGTGTATCAGGAGCAGGTGATGCAGATTGTGCGGGAATTGGGCGGTTATACTATGGGCCGAAGCGATCTGGTTCGCCGCGCCATGAGCAAGAAAAAGCAGTATGTGATGGAGCAGGAGCGGAAAAACTTTACCTACGGAAATCCCGAGGAAGGGGTGCCCGGCTGCGTGGCGAACGGTATCGACGCGAAGGTGGCGGATCACATTTATGATACCATGATGGACTTTGCAAAGTATGCCTTCAATAAGTCCCATGCGGCCTGCTACGCGGTGGTGGCCTATCAGACGGCCTACCTGAAATACTATCATCCCGTGGAGTTTATGGCGGCGCTGATGACTTCCGTGATCGACAGTCCCAGCAAGGTGGCGGAGTATATTATGACCAGCAGAAGCATGGGCATACAGATCCTGCCGCCGGATATCAACGTGGGGGAAAACGGCTTTTCGGTGTCGGACGGACAGATCCGCTATGCCCTTTCCGCCATCAAGAGCGTGGGGCGTCCCGTGATCGACGCGGTGGTTGCGGAGCGCGAAGCCAGAGGCCCCTTCCTGAATCTGGGAGATTTTGTGACACGCGTGACAGACCGTGATATGAATAAGCGCGTGGTGGAGCACTTTATCAAGGCGGGGGCGATGGACAGTCTGGGCGGTACGCGCAAGCAGCTTCTCAGCGTATACCTGCAGGTGATAGACAGCATCCAGCAGGACCGCAAGAATAATCTGGCGGGGCAGATTACGCTCTTTGACCTGGCGGCCGAGGAGGAGAAGGTGGATTACCGGGTAAGCCTTCCCGATGTGGGCGAATATTCTAAGGAGATGAAGCTGGCCTTTGAAAAGGAAGTGCTTGGCATCTATATCAGCGGGCATCCGCTGGAGGAGTACCGGGAGACGTGGAAAAAGAACATCACGAACACCACGGCGGACTTTGTCCGGGACGAGGAAACCGGGGAGACGAGGGTGGCTGATGGAGCGAAGGTGACCATTGGCGGTATGATTACGGAGAAAAAGATCAAGTACACCAAGAATGAGAAGGTGATGGCCTTCCTGCAGGTGGAAGACCTGGTGGGCTCCGTGGAAGTTATCGTTTTTCCAAGGGATTATGAGCGGTACGGCAATGCGGTGATAGAGGACAGCAAGGTCTTTATCAGGGGCAGGGTGTCCGTGGAGGAGGATAAGGACGCGAAGCTGGTCTGCGAGCAGATTACCACCTTTGAGCAGATGCCGAAAAAGCTGTGGATCAAGTTCCCCACCAAAGAAGCTTATGAGAATCGGAAGGATGCGCTTTTTGATATACTGCGGGAGGCGGAAGGAAAGGATAATGTGATCATCTATGTGGAGAATCCCAAAGCTATGAATCCGCTGCCGGCGAATTGGAACGTGTCGGCACAGGCGTCGCTGATTGAAAAGCTGGAGACAGCCTTTGGGGAGGGGAATGTAAAGGTGGTGTAGGAAAAATATTGAAAAAGCTGTATTTATAGAGTAAAATACAGATAGATTTAATTAATAATCAGGGAATAAAACGGCGTGTGAGCGCCGTGCTGACGAGAATATAAAGGCATATTTAAAGAGGAAAGGTGTGGGAATCGGTATGGCGAAGCAGATTAAGACGATCGGTGTGCTGACCAGCGGGGGAGATGCGCCGGGCATGAATGCGGCGATCCGCGCGGTGGTCAGAAAGGGAATCGCTAACGGTGTCAAAGTAAAGGGGATTAAGAAGGGTTATCAGGGTCTTCTGAACGAAGAGATCATAGATATGGAGAAGTGGACGGTGTCGGACACAATCCAGCGGGGCGGCACGATTCTGGGCACGGCGCGATGCCACGAGTTCCGCACGGAAGAGGGGCAGCAGAAGGGCGCGGATATCTGCCGTAAGCACGGGATTGACGGTCTGGTGGTGATCGGCGGTGACGGCTCCTACCGGGGTGCGCAGGCTCTTTCGAGACACGGGATCAATACCATCGGTCTGCCGGGGACGATTGATCTGGACATAGCCTGTACGGAGTATACCATCGGTTTTGATACGGCGATCAATACGGCGATGCAGGCCATTGATAAGGTAAGGGACACTTCCTCCTCACATGAGAGGTGCAGTATCATCGAGGTGATGGGAAGGAACGCAGGCTATATCGCGCTGTGGTGCGGCATCTCCAACGGCGCGGAGGACATTCTGCTCCCGGAGAAATACGATTACAACGAACAGCAGATCATCAACAATATCATCGCTAACAGAAAGAGGGGCAAGACCCACCATCTGATTATCAATGCGGAGGGCATCGGCCATTCCACTTCTATGGCGAGAAGAATTGAGGCGGCTACGGGCATCGAAACCAGAGCCACAATCTTAGGCTACATGCAGAGAGGCGGCTCACCTACCTGTAAGGACCGCTATTATGCTTCCATCATGGGCTGCTATGCGGCGGATATTCTGTGCGAGGGCAAAACCAACCGGGTGGTCGGCTACAAACATGGAGAGTTCGTGGATTTCGATATCGAGGAGGCGCTGAACATGGAGAAGGGGATTCCGGACTATCCCTATGAGATGTCGAAGATCCTATGATTACCAGTGTACAAAACAAGTTTATCAAGGAGACCGTGGCCCTTTGCGCGAAAAGAAAAGAGCGTGACCGGCGCGGTCTCTTTGTGGTGGAAGGCAGGAAAATGTTTGGCGAGGCGCCGGTGGAAAGGATCAGCCGCGTGTATCTTGCGCAGAGCGCCGAGAAGGAAATGTATGCGCGGTATGGGGATAAACTGTCCGGGCTTCCCTGCGAGATTGTGGCGGATGAGGTGTTCGCCCGGATGTCGGATACGGTGACGCCCCAGGGAATTTTATGTCTGGTGCGGCAGCAACATTATAATATAGAAGAAATGCTGAAAGGTGTTGATAAAAAACAAACGTTATTTATTGTGCTGGAGGATATACAGGATCCGGGAAATCTGGGAACCATCTTTCGGACGGCGGAGGCGGCGGGTGTGGACGGCGTGATTATGAGCAGCAGGACGGCGGATATCTATAACCCGAAGACGATTCGGTCCACAATGGGCGCGGTTTATCGGGTGCCCTTTTTCTATACAGAAGATCTTTCTTCTATGATAAAGATGCTGCGGGAGCGGGGGACAACAGTCTACGCCGCGCACTTGGACGCAAAATCCTTTTACGACGCACATGACTACCGGCGGAGCACGGCTTTCCTGATCGGGAACGAGGCCAAGGGCCTGCGTGAGGAAACGGCAAGGTGTGCGGACGCGCTCCTCGGGATTCCTATGGAGGGGAAGGTGGAGTCCCTGAACGCCGCCGTGGCTTCTTCCATCCTGTTGTATGAGGCCTACAGGCAGAGGAGAAATGGTTAAATTTGGATTTAATTATGGAATAACACGGGATTTTTATAGGAAACATGATAGTGCGAAAAAGGATGATTTTGGCTTAAAATCAGGGAAAATAGCGGCTGTTATAAAAAGAAAGGCGGTACGGTAGTTATGAAGATTGGATTTATCGGACTCGGGAATATGGCGCATGCCATGATTGGCGGTATGTTGGAGCAGGGGATTGTGTCTGCGCAGGAAATCTGCGGCAGCGCGAAGACGCAGAAGACCAGGGATGAAGTGCGGGAGACATTCGGCATTGACGTGAGGGCATCCAATGCGTCGGTGGCGGAGAATGCGCAGACATTGATTCTAGCAGTGAAGCCGCAGTTTTTGGAAGGCGTGATCGACGAGATCAAAGATGCGGTGAAACCGAATACCCTGATTATCAGTATCGCGGCGGGTAAGACGCTGAACTGGCTGGAACAGGCCTTTGGCAGACGGGTGAAGCTGGTGCGGTGTATGCCGAATACCCCGGCGCTCGTTGGGGAGGGCTGTACAGGCGTATGTGTGAACGGTGCGGTGTCGGAGACGGAGACACAGTACAGTCTCCGCCTGATGGAGAGCTTTGGAAAGGCAAGTCTGGTGGAGGAACGCCTGATGGACGCCGTGGGAGCGGTGAGTGGTTCTTCCCCGGCATATGTGTTCCTCTTTATAGAGGCGATGGCCGACGCAGGCGTGGCGGCGGGGATGCCACGGAAGCAGGCGTATAAGTTTGCGGCACAGGCGGTGTACGGCAGCGCGAAACTCGCGCTGGAGACGGGCAGGCATCCGGGCGAATTGAAGGATATGGTATGTTCTCCGGGAGGTACGACGATAGAGGGCGTACGTGTTCTGGAGGAGGCAGGCTTTCGCGGGGCGGTGATGGATGCGCTGCTGGCCACGGTTGAAAAATCCCGAAAACTGTAATTTGTAATTTGTGTCGGAACATCTTGTGTTTTGTAAAAAAATAGTAACAAAATATAGAGATAAATCAGAGCCAAATTGTATAAACTTGACAAAGAATAGGTGTTTTGCTAAAATTATCCATACTTAACCAAACTGTAACAATTTTGTAACAATCTTTATCTTTTGTGGTTATGGGAAATGACAATTTCTTGTATGGATGAAGATGGAGGGATGTTTATGCGGAAAGAGTATAGACTTCTGCTCGCCAGTTTGATTCTTGGAATATGTTTATGCGGTTTGCCTCTGGATGTACAGGCTACCAGCAGGAACGACTATCTGGATTCGTTAAATGTGGGCGTGTCCCAGATCGTAGATCCCACGGGAAAAGCCGCGAGCGAGGATGCAATCCGGGAACTGACAGAGGTGTCAGAAGCAAACGGAGCCCAGAAGGAGACAGATCTGGTTATGGCTAACGTTCAGGTGGCCATGAACGTGCGTGCGGAAGCCGATGAGGAATCTGAGAAGGTGGGTCTGCTCTACAAGGACTGCGGCGGCAGAATATTGGAGAGAAAAGACGGCTGGACAAGGCTTCGGAGCGGCGATCTGGTGGGCTGGGCCAGCGACGACTATCTGCTTTTTGGAGATGATGCCGAGGCGCTGGCGAACGATGTGGGAAATCTCATCGTACAGATTGAGACGGACACGCTCTGCGTGAGGAAAGATCCGGAGACGGAGGCGGAGGCGGTTGGCTTTATTCCCCGGGACGAGGAGCTGGAGATCATCGAGGTTCTCAATGATGACTGGATCAGCGTCGACTACGAGGGCGAGACCGGCTATGTCTCGGCGGAGTATGTGGACATTGATTTCCACATCGACGAGGGCGAGACGATGGTAGCCATTAAAAAGAGAGAAGAAGAGGAAAGGCAGGCGAAGCTCACGGCCAACAGAGGGGCCGTGGTGGTGGGCGGCGACGATACCAGACTTTTGGCTGCGCTGATTTACTGCGAGGCGGGTATTGAGACCTACAACGGCAAGCTGGCGGTGGGTGCGGTGGTTATGAACCGTGTCAGGAGCGGAGCCTATCCGAATACTATATCAGGTGTTATATTTGCGTCAGGGCAGTTTACGCCTGCGCTCAACGGCAAGGTGGCCAGAGTGTACGGCGGCGATATTCCCGAGAGCTGCTGGGAGGCGGCAAGAGCGGCGATCAACGGAGAAACCAACGTGGGCGACGCGACTCATTTCCGGCGTGCTGGCAACCACGAGGGCCTGCTGATCGACAGACAGGTGTTCTGGTAAACTGATAACCCTTGCCACATTGGGGATAATATATTATAATAATTGCGGACAGAGAGCGCGATAGAGTGGGTTTGCAAGTGTTAGGCTGGCAGCTGGAGGAGGGAACATGATGGATATACAGGCGTTAAATATGACGGTGGTCTGGCTGGTTATCCTTGTGGTGTTGGTCGTGATAGAGCTTTTGACGATGGGACTGACGACCGTCTGGTTCGCGGGCGGCGCGCTTGCGGCAACACTGGCTTCACTGCTGCATCTGCCTGTCGTTTTACAGATTATCCTGTTTCTCGTGGTTTCGGCGCTGCTTTTGTATTTTACAAGACCGATTGCGGTAAAATATTTTAACAAAGACCGGGTGCGCACGAATGCAGAGAGCCTTGTGGGACGGCAGGCCATTGTGATCAGTGAAATTGATAATCTGCAGGGTATCGGACAGGTCAATGTGGGCGGTATGGAGTGGTCCGCGCGGACGAAGACGGACGATGAGAAACTGCCAGTGGGGGCCGTGGTAATTGTGCTGGCCATAAACGGCGTGAAACTGATTGTAGAAGAAAAGAAAGAACTGTAGCTTCTTTCGGAAACGGAGAAAAAAATGGGTGGACTTGTAGCTTTACTGGTGGTTCTGATACTGGGTGTAATGATTCTGGCATCCTGCATTAAGATTGTGCCGCAGGCGCAGGCATACGTGGTGGAGCGCCTCGGCGCATACCAGCAGACCTGGTCCGTGGGACTGCATATCAAGGTTCCTTTTATTGATAAAGTGGCTAAGAGGGTTGTGCTGAAGGAGCAGGTTGTGGATTTCGCGCCCCAGCCCGTGATTACGAAGGATAACGTTACGATGCGGATAGATACGGTGGTCTTTTTCCAGATCACAGACCCGAAACTTTTTGCTTACGGAGTAGAGAATCCGATCATGGCAATCGAGAACCTGACGGCTACAACCCTCCGTAATATCATCGGTGAGATGGAGCTCGACCAGACGCTCACATCCAGAGAAGTGATCAACACGAAGATGCGCGCTTCCCTCGATATCGCAACGGACCCCTGGGGCATCAAGGTGAACCGTGTGGAGCTGAAGAATATCATTCCTCCGGCGGCGATTCAGGACGCTATGGAGAAACAGATGAAGGCGGAGCGTGAGCGTCGTGAGGCAATCCTGCGCGCGGAAGGTGAGAAGAAATCCACCATTCTGGTGGCGGAAGGTCAGAAGGAATCGGCGATTCTGGAGGCGGAGGCGGAGAAACAGTCCGCAATCCTGCGCGCGGAGGCGCAGAAGGAGAAGATGATCCGTGAGGCGGAAGGTGAAGCCGAGGCGATTCTCAAGGTGCAGCAGGCTACGGCGGACGGTATCCGCATGATCCGCGAGGCCGGCGCGGACGAGGCGGTCTTAAAGATCAAGAGTCTGGAGGCCTTCGAGAAGGCGGCGGACGGACAGGCGACGAAGATCATCATTCCCTCGGAAATTCAGGGACTGGCGGGACTCGCGGCTTCTGCGAAAGAAATTCTGAAATAGACAGGAAAATCAAAAAGTGACAGGAAAACGACAGGACGGTTCTGCGGACCCGTCCTGTCGAGGTTTTGCGTGTATAAGCAGAGTCAGAAAGCGGATTACATAAAGAGGAGGAAGTATCATGGATTTGAAGGGTCGCAATTTTTTAAAGCTTCTGGATTTTACGCCGGAGGAAATCATATATATGCTGGATGTGGCGGCGGATCTGAAAGATAAGAAGAAAAAGGGAATTCCCGTGGACGGGCTGCGGGGGAAGAATGTGGCACTGATCTTTGAGAAGACCAGTACCAGGACCCGCTGCGCCTTCGAGGTTGCGGCCCATGACCTGGGGTTGGGGACCACTTACCTGGATCCGTCAGGCTCCCAGATCGGCAAGAAGGAGAGCATCGCGGATACGGCGAGGGTTTTGGGACGTATGTTTGAGGGTATCGAATACCGGGGCTTTGGGCAGGATATCGTGGAGGAGCTGGCGAAGAACGCGGGTGTGCCTGTGTGGAACGGTCTGACCAATGAATTCCACCCGACCCAGATGCTGGCTGATCTTCTGACCATAAGGGAGCGTTTCGGAAAGCTGAAAGGCATTAAGCTCACCTATATGGGGGACGCCCGTTACAACATGGGCAATTCCCTGATGGTAGCCTGCGCCAAGATGGGAATGCACTTTACGGCCTGCACCGGCAAAAAATATTTCCCGGAGGCGGATCTGGTGAAGACCTGTCGGGAGATCGCGGCGGAAAACGGCGGTTCGGTCCGCCTGACAGAGGACGTGCCGGAAGGCGTGGCGGGAGCGGACGTGGTCTACACGGATGTGTGGGTATCTATGGGGGAGCCGGAACAGATGTGGGAGGAACGCCTGCACGATCTTGCGCCTTATCAGGTCAATGCGAAGGCAATGGCCCTGGCCGGAAAGAATGCGGTGTTCATGCACTGTCTGCCCGCGTTTCACGACCACCTGACCGAAATCGGGAAAAAGATCGGCGAGAAGTACGGGATGGCGGAGCTGGAGGTGACGGACGAGGTGTTTGAGTCGCCCCAGTCCATTGTGTTTGACGAGGCGGAGAACCGCATGCACACCATCAAGGCGGTTATGGCTGTGACACTTGGGCTAGAGTGAAAAGAACTTCTAGAGCTCAGCAGCAGAGGCTGCATCGCA
>DKWV01000033.1:39691-48568 GCA_002491905.1 Lachnospiraceae bacterium UBA7143
GAGGTGCAACAGTAAAACCATGAAAACAGACAAGTCCGACATATTAACATGTTTGAGAAATAGTGCGGATTATGTGTCGGGGCAGCAGCTATGTGACCGTCTGGGCGTTTCGCGCACGGCGGTCTGGAAGGTGATTAACCAGCTTAAGGAGGAAGGGTATCGGATCGAGTCGGTGCCAAGCAGGGGATACCGGCTGGTGGAGAGCCCTTCGGATGTCTATTCGGAGAGTGAGATTGCCAGCAGGCTTCACACGGAATGGGCGGGGCAGCGGCTCTATTTTTTTGAGTCTACCGGTTCCACAAACCCCGATGCAAAACGTTTCGCGGAGGAGGGCGCGCCGCATGGGACCACGGTGGTGGCCGACAGACAGACGGCGGGCAGGGGACGCAGAGGCAGGTCGTGGGAGTCGCCTGCGGGAATGTGTATCTATTTTACGATTGTAATCAGGCCGAAATTTGTCCCGGACAGGGCGTCTATGATTACGCTGGTGATGGCGCTCTCCGTGGCAGAGGCCATCCATGAGGCGACGGGGCTTGACACGGGCATCAAATGGCCCAATGATATTGTGGTAAACGGGAAAAAAGTAGTCGGAATTCTGACGGAGATGAGCATGACGCCGGAGATGAACGAGATCCAGTTTCTTGTGGCGGGCGTGGGCGTGAACGTGAATCAGGAAAGCACGGAGAGCTTCCCCGAGGAGATCCGGGAAACAGCCACTTCCCTGAGGATAGAATCCGGGCGGCGCCTCAACCGGGCGGCGCTTCTGGAGCGGATACTGGCCCGGTTCGAGGCAGATTATGAAACCTTTGAGCGGACGCTTGACCTGTCCGGACTTAAAGCGCGTTACGAGTCCCGGCTGACCGGCAGAAACGCCTTGGTGCGGGTGCTCGACCCGGCCGGGGAGTACAGCGGGATTTCCCGGGGCATCACTGAAACGGGAGAGCTGATTGTGGAGAGGGAAGACGGGGAGAGAACGCTCGTCTATGCCGGGGAAGTGTCGGTACGGGGACTGTACGGATATGTATAATCCGGATAGAAAGAAATGACAAACGTGTCGTTCCTATGCGGTAAGACAGGGACGGCGGAAGGAAACACGAATGGAAGAGGATAAAAGAATCGTGCTTTGCGGCGCGAACGCCTACGAGCAGAAATATTACTTTAATGAGAAGTTTGATAAGATTCCGCAGTCGATCAAGGACGAGCTGCATATCATCTGCGTGCTCTTCACGGAGGAAGTGGGCGGCATCTTTACCATTGTCTTTGAGGAGGACGGCAGCATATCGCTGGAGACGAATGCGGAGGAGGACGATCTGCTCTATGATGAGATCAGCAGCGGCTTACTTGTGGGAGAAGTCCGCAGGAACAGGCAGGAGATGCTGGAAGCCCTGCAGCTATACTACCGGGTGTTTATTCTGCATGAAGACTTACAGGATACGGATTGAAAATGAATCATTTATTGAAACCGCTTGCGATCGGCAGCGTCGTTTTGGAGAACAATTTGATACTGGCTCCTATGGCAGGTGTGACTGACCTGCCATTTCGTCTGCTGTGCAGCGAACAGGGGGCGGGCCTTGCCGGGATGGAGATGGTGAGCGCCAAGGCCATCATGTACGGGAACAAAAATACGGAGGGACTTCTCGCGATTCATCCGCAGGAAGGCCCGGTTTCCATGCAGCTGTTCGGTTCCGACCCGAAGATCGTCAGCGAGATGGCGAAGCGGATTGAAGAGCGCCCTTTTGCCGTGCTGGATCTCAATATGGGCTGTCCTGTGCCGAAGATTGTGAACAACGGGGAGGGCTCGGCGCTTATGAGGGAGCCGAAGCTGGCGGGGGAGATCATTGCCGCCACGGTAAAGGCCATAGGGAAACCTGTCACGGTAAAGATCCGAAAGGGGTTTGACGCAGATCATGTCAACGCGGTTCAGATGGCGAAAATCGCGGAGGATGCGGGGGCGGCGGCTGTGGCTGTGCACGGCAGGACGAGGGAGCAGTTTTACAGCGGGCAGGCCGATTGGGAGATTATCGCCCGTGTGAAGGAGGCTGTCTCCATCCCCGTGATCGGAAACGGAGATGTGACGGACGGGGAGAGCGCGGAAAGGCTGCTTACGCAGACTGGCTGTGACGGCGTGATGATCGGCCGTGCCGCGAGGGGAAATCCCTGGCTTTTCGGGCAGATCGCCGCTTATTTGGAAAACGGGCGGATACAGCCTGCGCCGTCCACGGAGGAGAAGAAGAAAATGATTCTGCGTCATGCCGCGCTCCAGATGGAGTGCAAGGGAGAGTACACTGGCGTCCGGGAAATGCGAAAACATCTGTCCTGGTATACGTCGGGAATGCCCGGTTCCGCCAGATTCAGAGGGCGTGTGAACCAGGCTGAGAGTTTTGCGGACATTGAGCAGCTGGTGGAAGCCATGTGAACGATGATTTCGGAAATCTGTCTGCATGTCTGAAAGCCTGAAGACATATACTGTGTCAGAACAGAAGGACAGCACAGGAGAAGACACGATGGAAACAGAGAGTATTGTCTATTTTCATCCGATGCAGGATATGTATAAAATGAACGCTGCAAAGAAACACTGGTGGGAGAGTGTTTCCCTGCAGGGGAGAATTTTACAGGCGGAGGATGCGGGAGGCTTTTTTGTACCCGTGGACTGCCCGGTTCCGCCTTTCTATTATAAAAACAGGCCGTGGCCGCAGGAGATACTGTCGGAGGTCATGGAGGCTGTGCTGCACGGCGCGCCGGGTCTGGCAGACGCCTTCCTGCATCCACAAGTTATGACAATTGTGTCAGAAAGCATGGCGGATCGGTGGGAGCCGCGCCGGGAGACGCGGGAAAGGCTTGCGGCCGGTCTGATTGCTGCCTGTGCCGCCGACCGCCTGATTCAAAAAGGCAGGGTGGCCGTGCTGCTCGGCAGGCCGGAGGATACCGACTGGCAGATGGAAATGACCGGGCGGCTTCTAGCGCCTTATCTGCCGAGAATCAACAGCCTCCTCTTCTATTATGAGGAGGTGGAAGGAACGGACATCTGGGAAGAGACGGCGGTTTATCAGGAAGAGTACGGGTATGAATATGGGCTTGTGCCCCAAATGTGCCCCTATGTGGCGGCGGAGGAAGGGCTCCGCTGCGGCAGGGAAAGGTGCGGCGGGGTGATTCTGGATTATGCGGATGAGCCGAGATATCCCAGAGTGGAGCGGGAGGAACGGACGGTCTACGCGGATCTGACTTCCAACCTGAAAAAGGAGAAAAGCTGTGCCGGAAGGAATGGGCAGATTCGCTATGCGTCGCCCCTCAAATATCTTGACACTATAATAAAAAGTAGTTATGATAGAAAAATACGCGAAAGCAATACGCAGTGATAGGGCGAATGCCCGCGAGCGGGGAAAGTCAAAGATTTTTCGAGCGCGCACTGCGCTAGCAGCATAATTGGGGAAAGGAAGATTTTTTACCATGCATGAGAAAAAGAATATTCTAACGTATGAAGGATTACGCAAGTATGAGGACGAGCTGCACGATCTGAAGGTCGTAAAGCGTAAGGAAGTGGCACAGAAGATCAAGGAGGCCAGAGAGCAGGGCGACCTCTCCGAGAACGCAGAGTATGATGCGGCCAAGGATGAGCAGCGCGACATCGAGGCGAGGATTGAAGAGCTGGAGAAAATTCTGAAAAATGCCGAGGTTGTGGTGGAGGACGAGGTGGATCTCGACAAGATCAACATCGGCTGTCAGGTAAAGATACTGGATGTGGAGTTGAATGAGGAATTAGAGTACAAGATCGTGGGTTCCACGGAGGCGAACAGCTTAAAGGGAAAAATTTCCAACGAGTCTCCCGTGGGCAGGGCGCTGATCGGCAGCAAAGTGGGCGATACGGTGGAAGTGGAGACACAGGCGGGAATGATCCAGTACAAGGTATTGGAGATCCAGAGGTCTAACTGAGCGGCGGATGGCAGGATATACGGAGAGAGGGTAACAGAATGACGGAAGCACAAAATCAGGGAAACGGACAGAAGGAACAGGATATCAACCAGCTTTTGAAGGTGAGAAGAGAGAAACTTGCGGCTTTGCAGGAGGCGGGAAAGGATCCCTTTCAGATCACAAAATATGATGTAACCCACCACAGCCAGGAGATCAGGGATAACTTTGACGCGCTGGAGGGAAAGGGTGTGTCCATCGCAGGGCGTGTCATGAGTAAGCGCATCATGGGCAAGGCGTCTTTTTGCAATGTGCAGGATCTGCAGGGCGACATGCAGGTCTATGTGGCAAGGGACAGCGTAGGTGAGGAACCATATGCCGACTTCAAAAAATATGACGTGGGTGACATCGTAGGCGTCAGGGGCGAGGTCTTTAAGACAAAGACAGGTGAAATATCCGTTCATGCATCGGAAGTGACACTCCTGTCAAAAAGTTTGCAGATCCTGCCGGAGAAATATCATGGGCTGGTGAATACCGATATCCGTTACCGCCAGCGCTACACCGACCTCATTATGAACGAGGATGTGAAAAAGACCTTTGTGGCGCGCTCGAGGATTATCAGCTCTATCAGACGTTATCTGGACGGACTGGGTTTTCTGGAGGTGGAGACACCGATGCTCGTATCCAATGCGGGCGGTGCGGCGGCAAGGCCCTTTGAGACCCATTACAACGCGCTGGACGAGGATGTGAAACTGCGCATCTCTCTGGAATTATATCTGAAAAGACTGATCGTGGGCGGCATGGAACGTGTCTATGAGATTGGGCGGGTGTTCCGCAACGAGGGACTGGACGCAAGACACAATCCGGAATTTACTCTGATGGAGCTGTATCAGGCGTACACCGATTATAACGGGATGATGGATCTGACCGAGAACATGTTCCGCCATGTGGCGAAGGAAGTATGCGGCACCACCACCGTGCCTTACGGGGACGTGGAGATTGACCTGGGTAAGCCTTTCGAGCGGATCACTATGGTGGAGGCCGTGAAGAAATATACGGGCGTCGACTTTGACGAAGTGCCGGACACCGCGGCGGCTAAGAAGCTGGCGGATGAAAAAAACGTACACTATGAGGAGCGGCACACCAAAGGGGATATCATCAACCTTTTCTTCGAGGAGTTTGTGGAGGAGCATCTGGTACAGCCCACCTTTGTCATGGATCATCCTGTGGAGATTTCGCCCCTCACCAAGAGAAAGCCGGACAAGCCGGAATACGTGGAGCGGTTTGAACTGTTTATCACGGCGAGGGAGATGTGCAATGCCTACTCTGAGTTAAACGATCCCATCGACCAGAGAGAGCGTTTCAAGGCGCAGGAAGCGGCGCTTGCGGCGGGTGACGAGGAAGCCAACACGACCGACGAGGATTTCATGAACGCACTGGAGATCGGTATGCCTCCTACGGGCGGCATCGGTTACGGTATTGACAGGCTGGTGATGCTTTTGACCAATTCCCCCGCGATTCGTGACGTCCTGCTTTTCCCCACCATGAAGAGTCTGGACAAAAAGCCTGCCGATACGTCGAAATCCGCGAAAAAACCGGAGGGCGGTGAGGCGAAGAAGAGCAGCGTGACGCGTGAGCAGGCGCTGGAACTGTTAAAGAAGTACAATAAGGAGCCGTTTCATATCCAGCACGCCCTGACCGTGGAAGGCGTGATGCGGTGGTATGCGAAGGAGCTGGGCTACGGGGCGGAGGAAGATTTCTGGGGCATTACCGGGCTTTTACATGACATAGATTTTGAGCTTTATCCCGACGAGCACTGCAGGAAAGCGCCGGAGCTTCTGCGCGAGGGCGGTGTGAGCGAAGATATGATCTATGCAGTCTGCTCCCACGGCTATGGGATCTGCAGCGATGAGGAGCCAAAACTTGAGATGGAGAAGGTGCTCTTTGCGGCAGACGAGCTGACTGGACTGATCTGGTCCTGCGCGCTGATGCGCCCTTCCAAGAGTACGATGGACATGGAGGTCAAGAGCCTGAAAAAGAAGTTCAAGGACAAGAAATTTGCGGCCGGCTGTTCCAGGGAGGTTATTTCCCAGGGAGCGGAAATGCTCGGCTGGGAGCTGGACGATCTGTTTGACAGGACGATTCAGGCGATGAGAAGCTGCGAGGCTGAAGTGGCCGCGGCGATGGAGAGTAATTAAATATAACAGGCTGCCATTCGCGTGTCTGGCAGCCTGTTTTTACTGGTAATTATAATTTCTTCCGCTCTTTCTTATTTTCATACATCTTTTCATCCGCTTCCTTCATGAGTGCCTCGTAGTCTACGGACTGCCCGGTCAGACAGTAACCGAAGGAAAAGCGGAGCGGCACCTGTACCTGACCGTTCAGGGTGGCGAAGCTGTGGTTCTGTAAGTCTGTCAGAACAGCAAGTGCGTCCGACAGTTCCTGTTCACTGCCGTACCGATATAAGAACAGTATGAACTCATCTCCGCCGAGTCTGGCGGATACGCAGCTCTTAGGGCCGAAATCGCGAAACAGGGCGGCAATCTCACGCAGATAGGCGTCTCCCGCATCGTGGCCGTGGGTATCGTTGATTGTCTTCAGGTTATCCGCGTCAATCATGACCACCGCGCTGTGGCCGAGTGATTCCGGCTCGCCAAACAGCGTGGAAAGCCTGATTTCCAGACCACGGCGGTTGTAAAGGCCGGTCAGCGTATCGTAGTCCCGTTCAGCTTCTATTTTCCGGCGTTTCCTGATATCCTCTGTCACATCAATGATGACGCCGAATATTTCATTGTCTTTATCCAGTTCCTCCAGTTTCACATACTGATCTTTCAGCGCGAACACATTGGTTTCATCGGCAACGGGGTTGCTGCGGAGTCTGGAGATAAACGATTGGAAACTTGTGTAGTCTGAGGACAGTTTTTCCGCTTCCGCCGGTTCCAGGGCGAGGATGCGGGGAATATGCTGGGTAAACCGAACCCGTCTCATATGACGGTTATATTCATATACGCCGATATACATGTTTGTTTTGCTAAGAACATATGACATCTTCTGGTTGTTGTCCAAAAGACTCTGTTTCATTCTATTGATATAGCTGCTCAGCTCCGAAAACTCTACGCTGCTTTGAATATCAACAATCTCATCCAGATTCCCCTGGGCGATGCTGTGCAGTTTCCCGTTTATATTTTGAATGCCTTCGACCACATACTGGTTCATGTAGCGGGTGACAACATAGGACAGAATCATGGCGATGGTGATCAGACAGACTGCAAGCGCGGCAGTGTTGGAGGGAATGCGTTGGTAGAGATCTTTACAGGCGAGGATGCGGCCAATATAATTTTCACCGGCCTCTTTGAACACGCAGTGGGATCTTTCGCCGTTCACATTCGCATGGAAGCCCTTCTCATGAGTAGTGAGCGCATCGAGGCTCAGCCCGGTTTCCGAAAGATTTTTGCCGACGCAGGACAGGTCGGTGGAGCCGACTATCTCACCGGTTTCTTTGTTGACGGCATAATAGTTGGCATCAGGGTTGACACGCAGCAGAGAAAAGATATAGGAGAGCTCGTTTTTTTCGGTAACTTTCAGTACATTCACCGGTTCCATCCCTACCTGGACAATAAATTCTCCGCTTTTACTCCAGAGGGCGGAGTACTGCATCATCTTTGCTTCCGCCGTGTTGGGCGTGATCTCCTGGACAAGGCGCAGGGATTTGTCTGTGAGCATGGGCTTGAAAAACATCATCTGTTCGCCGGAGTCAAAGGTAAAATCATAGTATTCCGGGTGTGTTCCCGCATAAATACGGCCAGTGGTATCAAATATGTGGATTTCGTCGACCTCCATAAGACTGGCAATTTTTTTCAGTTCTTCCACGCTGTCTAAGACGAAAGGATTGTCTTCAATAATATAGGCGATTGCCTCCGCGTTATGCAGACAGGTCTGACGGTATGCCTCTCTGGTTTCGGCCAGCTCTTCCTGATTCTGTTCCAGAAGCTGCTCAATCTGGCGGAATGTTTCCGTGGCAGTTTCGTAAGCCCGTGTCCGCTCGTGTACGATCTGGAAATACAGGATCAGGGCTAAAATGGCGATTACGAGGAGAAGAGTAACAGTACGCATGTATCGGCTGATTATATTTCTGAGAGTCTGCATGGATGTCTCCTTTTTCTGCCTGATGTTGGCCAGATAAATTGGTTTACATAACACTAAAAGCAAGGCGATAAAACTGAAAATAAGATACAATATGTATTGGAAAGGTGTCAAGGTAAAAATGCATACCGCTCAAAAGATGAATGGATTTGCGAAGAAACTGTTTATCGTGCAGATGGAAAAGCAGGAGTGATACTTGCTTTGGGGGTATAGGGGTGGTAAACTGAATTGGTAGAAGGATCTTGTGGGAATGGTTACAATATTATGTCATAAGAGGGATAGAGGAGAAAAATGTGCTTCGGAAAAGAACGATCTAAATTTGGCAGGAGAGCGAAAAGACTGTATCTGAATAAGAAATCATGCACGGCGATGTTCTTAGCTGCGGCGCTTGTGTTTACTTCAGTTGACGGAATACAAGTGCGTGCCGAGGAAGAGCCGGAGGCGGTGTCGGTGTCGGGGAACGGTCTGGACGGAAGGGAAACTGAACCGTCTGTACCGCAGGAGGATTCCTATGTCAGGACGCTGGCTGGAGCTGTTATTATCACGTCCTTTGAGCCGCTTTCGGAGGAGGTTTCGCGGATAGAGCTGGAGGAGCGGGAGACACTTGAAGAGGTGGTTAAGCGTATGCCAGCAGAACTGACGGCATATGCCGATGCCTATGAGACGGAGGACACTGGCGAAGGCGGAGAAGACAGTTCCGGCGGTGACGGAACGGGCGAAGGCGGGGAAGACAATCCCGGCGGTGACGGAACGGGCGAAGGCGGGGAAGACAATCCCGGCGGTGACGGAACGGGTGAAGGCGGGGAAGACAATCCCGGCGGTGACGGA
>DKWV01000054.1 GCA_002491905.1 Lachnospiraceae bacterium UBA7143
CCTCTCCGGGCTCGATATAATTTATATAAGCATTACAACATTTCGACATATTTTTTAAAATATGGTTAAAATAGAAAGGATACAATTCCCTTATGAAAATCACAATTTGCGACGACAGCCTCATGGATCTTCTGCATACGGAGAAGCTGTTGTTAAAGTATAAATCAATGTACCCTGACAAAGATTTTGAACTGGAGAAATTTTCCGATCCCTCCCGACTTTGTCAGCAGATTTCAGCGGGAAAATTGACTGATATTTATATATTGGATATGTTGATGCCGAGACGAACCGGAATTGACATCGGCAATCTGATTCGGACGTCCGGCGGTGACAGTGTGATTATCTATATTACATCCTCTGAAGATTATGCCCTGGATGCCTACGGTGTGCGGGCGGTAAGATACCTCTTAAAACCGATTGACGAAAACAGACTGTTTGAAGCGCTGGATTATGCTCTCTCCTACACCAGGCTGAGAATGGATTCTCTGTGTCTGATCAAAACCAAAGAGGGTCTTCTGCAGAGACCCTATTCTAAAATCGAATATGTAGAAAATGCAGGCAGAAAGCTGGAAGTGCATATGTCCGACGGCGAGATACTAAAGAGCCTGTTTATCAGAAAATCTTTTGAGGAGGAAACGCGAGAGATTGCCGCACAGAGAAATTTCCTGCAGATTCACAAGTCCTTTCTTGTCAACATGGACTATGTAAAGCAGTTGTCCACAGACAGTGTTATCATGGAATCCGGCAAGCGCCTTCCTGTCAGCCGCGCAAAGGCTGCCAATGTCAAGCGCGAATATCTTCTCTTTGTTTCCGGAAATATAGGTGGGGAATGACATGATTTATGTTCAAAATATATCTTATACGATGAGTCACATTTTCTTTTTGGTGTTCGTCTACCTGTTTATGGTCCACCGCTATTCCAAAAAGAAAACACTGGTCATCTGTTTTCTTTCATACATCTTTACAACTGTAATGAATCAGTTGAAATTAAATATATTTCCGGGTCATCCATTATTTTACCTCGTTGTAACACTTGTCCAGATTATCATCGCACAGCTTACTGGAATCGTCATTTCCAAAAAGCGCAACAGTAAGGCGCTGTTTGTAGGATTAAGCGCCTCCAACTATGTTCTGATCGGGAGTATAATCGCCTCTATTCTGTACATTACTACAGGCAGTATCATTCTGTCTGTGGCAGGGAACCTGATATCGCATGTGGGTATTTTACTTTTGCTTTATTTTTACATCAGAAATACTATTTTTAAATTCTGTGAACGGGATACGGAAAGAAGCTGCTGGGAAATTTGTCTGATTCCCATATTTTTCTACTGCTGTTTTTCCAGCATTGCATTTTTCCCCTTTACACTTTACGACCACCATGAAAATATCCTTGTCGCCATTTTTTTAATTATTACCATGCTGGTGTCCTATCTGGTGGTCATGCGTTATATGGACAGCGAAACAAAGCAGGTGGAAGCCTATTGGAAAAACGTAATGTTCGGATCCTATATCAAGGGACTGGAAAGTCAGAATTATCTGACGGAAAGATCGGAGCAGAACCTGAAAATACTGCGCCATGACATGAGACATTATTCCATGATGATTGATTCTCTTTTGGATCAGAAGGAATATGCAGAAATCAAAAATATAACCGGCCGCATCAATGAGGTGATAAATGAAAACAAAGTCATCCAATACTGCGAAAACCGGATTGTCAATACGGCGTTCATAACGACAGCAGAACAGGCGCAGTCACTGCAAATTCCCATGCATCTGGATGTCCTGATACCCAGGCAAATCCCGGTCAATGAATATGCCTTGGCCGTGGTTCTTGCCAACCTTCTGGAAAACGCCGTATTCAGCACAAAAAACGCTACACCCTCCGAAAAAAGCATTGATGCAAAAATACACTGCACCGATAAATACCTGCTGATCGATGTAGAAAATGACTGTGACCAGGAAATCCTTTTTGACTCCTCAACCGGTCTTCCGAAGAGCAGCCGCGGCAAGGAACACGGGCTCGGCATGAAGAGCGTACAGGCTTTCTGCGATAAACTGGATGGAACGATAGACTGCTACTGCGAGAACAACAGATTCCGAATTATTCTGTACGCAAAGCTTTAATATTTATAGGTCAAAAATAAGTCACCAACAGATCACAGAGGTCCTTCCGCCATGCCGTCACGGTCTCTGTATCACGAAAGTGTCTTCAAGCAGAATCCAGTTCGGGCGGAAAAAGCGCATGATCTGCCAGTACCCCATCCCCCGCAGAGCAAACTCCGGCAGAAGGGCAAATTTTGCCTGATAGCTTCTCACATCTTCAAACCACACCTCATGGAGCTGCCCGTTTTTCTCGTATCGGAAAAACGGCGACATAGCCGTCTCGTCAAATTCAATCGGAACCCCATACTCTGTGGCGATCCGCACAGCCTCCAGATTACTTACTGTAGTTGCACGCGAGGAGCCCTGCACAAAAGGCAGTGTCCAGTCGTATCCGTAGTTCGGAATCCCCAGATCAATTTTAGCGGGGTCAATACGGGTGACGGCATATTCCACGACCCGCCTCACCTGGTTGATCGGAGCCACAGCCATCGGCGGCCCGTAGGTGTACCCCCACTCATAGGTCATGAGAAGGACGCTGTCGGCCGCCTCCCCCAAAAGCCTGTAGTCCTTTCCCTCATACAAAAGACCGGCCTGATCGTCAGAGGTCTTTGGCGCCAGCGCCACGGAGACATGATAGCCGTAAGGAGAGAGGTAATTCCTTACATCCGCCACAAAATCCGCAAAGGGAATTCGGTCCTCAGGGCGGATGTACTCAAAATCAATGTCCACACCCTGAAAGTTCTTTTCCTGAACGGTTGCAAGAAGATTGTTTAGAAGGTTGTCTTTTGCCTCCTGGTTATTTACCACAGCGGTGATCAGATAATTATTGAAATTTCCGTCCGGCCCAAGCGGCGTCAGGGTGAGCACCGGGCGCACCCCCTGCGTGAGCGCCGCTTCAATCATAAAGGTGTAATCTGTCGTCGGCGGAACCAGCTCCCCCTCCGTGGTGAAGCCGTAGGAAAAAACGGAGAGCGATGACAGGTAGGGAAGTGTTTCGTCCAGCACATTCTGCTGGATAAAAGGATAGGCATAACCGTTCACCCAGGCCGGATAGGATGGCCCGGAAGCCTCCCCCGAAGATAGAAGAAGGGCCTGCCCGACTGCCAGCGGATAAGGATAGGTAAGCTGATTATTATAAATGACGGAAGACGTAGAGATACCGTGGCTCTCTGCGATGGAGTCTACTGTGTCTCCTGATTGTACCACGTAAATTTCCATAAAGTATTCCTGCTGTTTCTATGGGCTTTTGCTTTATTCTATGCAAATCCCGTAAAAAAGCACCGAATATTTTTCTGTGTAAAACCCGCTGGTTTTCACGTTCGCCCTACAATGCGTTTCACCTCTGAAAGGTACATTCTCCCAAACATATTCAGGTGATTTAAAAGATGGTACAGATTATATATGTCACGCCGGCGTTCATACCCCGGCTGAAAAGGCGCCACTTTTTTATAGGCATCATAAAAGCTCCCCGGGAATCCCCCGAAAAGTTCTGTCATTGCAATGTCCGCCTCGGCATGTCCCACATAAACTGCCGGGTCAATCAGCCATGCGCTGCCGTCATTCCCCGTAATCACGTTCCCTGACCACAAATCGCCATGCAGCAGCGACGGATACTCGGGCTCCACAAGAACCTCATCCAGATGATCGAGGATTCTGTTTATCTTCCTCCAATCCTCCCTGTCAAAATATCCGGCGGCATCCCGAAGCTGCGGCTCAAGACGGCACTCTCTAAAGAAATTGACCCAACCGTCACACGGCTTATTTATCTGCCTGCGCCGGCCAATAAAATTGTCGGAATTAAAACCATATTTCCCGCCTGAAACCAGTCCGGCTGTCGATGTCCGGTGCATTGCAGCCAACTGCCCGGCAAAATCCTCCCAGTAATTTCCGCCGCTGTTTTTGCCGGAAATATACTCCAACAGTAAGAAGGCATATCCGCCCCTCCCCTCATCCGTCCCGATAGCAAGAACGCGCGGCGTGCCGATCACTTTGGTTTTTGCAATGGCAGCCAGTCCAACAGCCTCTGCGGTAAAAAGGGGGAGATTTTCCTTAGTATTGGATTTCATAAAAATGTGCCTGCCGCCTGTCAGCGTCAATCGGTATGCTTCATTGATATCCCCGCCGGATATCGGGCTGCTTCTTTCAATTTCGATTCCTTCTCCGAAAAGGGAATGTATGGCGCTGTTCAGGGAAGGGAAATGCGGTGTAGTCATATTATTCTCCTGTAGATTTACTCACTATCATTTTCTTCGATTGTATCATGGAGCCTCAAAAATATACAGTGCTCCACAACGGAAAATTATCATATTCTCCGCCTTCTATCCTTCCCCTTACAATACACCACCGCCGTTAACGTACTGATAAACGTTGCCACGATCGCCGGCGCAATAATCCCCGCTGGATTTACGCTCCCGTACTGACTCCTGTAGGCAATCATATTGACCGGAATAAGCTGCAGGGATGAAATATTTAATATCAAGAAAGTGCACATCTCATTGCTGGCAACGCGCTCCTGCTTTCCCTTCCCTCTTCCCACGGCTCCTCCGTCATGCACACCCGCCGTTTCTGCACCACTGTTTTTCACGGTTCCAGCTAAAGAATACCCCGGCGTTCCCCGCTCCGCCTCCAGTTTCGCCAGCTCTTCCATCGCTTTCAATCCCGCAGGCGTACACGCCCAGCCAAGTCCCAGCACATTGGCGATCAGATTCGTAGCGATATACTCCCTTGCCGGATGCCCCTTCGGTATGCGCGGAAAAAGAAAGCTGATAAAGGGTTGTATCCCCCTCGTCAGCTTTGCAATCAGGCCCGATTTCTGCGCGATCTCCATAAGCCCCACCCACAGCGCCATCACGCCGATCATAGTGATACAGAGGGACACCGCGTCCCCGGCGGAATCAAGCGCCGCATTGGTCACCTCCGCCATTTTCCCCGTGAACGCGCCGTACACGACGCCAATCAGAATCATAAATGCCCAGATATAATTTAACATGAAAACCCCGACAGAAATTCTTTCCTTACTTCCATTCTATGAATTTTCCCACATAATATGTTTACCGCCTGTCCGCCGCTCTCGCGCTTTTCCGCTCCGGCCCGCCTCCCATGTCCATCGCTCCCATAACGGAAATGTCAATTTCTGACGCATCCACCAGCATAGAAGAATCCTCACGCTGTCCTTCATCTGTCGAGGGTATTGTGCCGTCAAGCTGCCCCTGAACGCTCTCCGCTCTCAGTATTATCGTCTGATACAACATTTCCGCGCCCGACTCATATTCTTCATAGGAATAGAGCGCAGTGGGGTCTGTTTCCACTAAGGTGTCAATCCGGCTTCTGATTCCCCGATAAACTTCCTGAAACCTTCCGCCCAAAACATACTCCTGTGCCAGCTGCCCTAAATACTCATGATAGCGTCCGAGATATGTTTCATTTTCTAAAAGAGCGTCAAAAAATGCCGTCCCGGAGAAAGGAGTATCCACCGCGTCATTGACAACCTCCGATGCGCCGCTCTCCGCCCCGTGGTTCATGCCGCCAAAAGAGAGATTGTAATCCCAGGGAAGAATATTCAGCATACCATTGTATTCGTATAAATAATAATTGTGTGCCATGTTTCCCGAAAGGCTGTCCAGATTCACGGAAAACGCGTGCACTGCCATATATTTTAATATATTGTCCACATCAAGATATCTCTCAAGCTCCGTTCCCTCGCTGATATGTTTAAGCGCCGTAACCACTCTGCTGTGATCCGCTTTCCCGGTATTCGTCACCTCGCCGTCCCATATGTCGGAGTAACTGGAAAACTCCTCGTCAGTGTAGTTGAGATTCGCGCCGTTTCCGCCTCCCATAGAGGACCCTCCGCCCGGCATCTTTCCCATATCCGGCGGCTTCCTCTCTTCCCCGTCTGCGAAATCAAAATTTCCTTCACCCGGCGGCATATCGTCTTCAAAGTCCGGCCTTTCACCGCCCCTTTCCATCCGATGCTCTTTCCCGGCAGCACCGACATCCTCTCCTGGCTGTGGCGGCTGCCCTCCAAAATCTCCACTTTTGGCGCCGCCTCCCATATTCATGCTGTCGGGCTTATACAGTTCGCCATCCACTGTTCCATAATTTCGCAGAAGAAAACTCTCCTCCACGGCTTCCAATGCGAGATATACGCCCAGATACTCCCCGTTCACCGATATCTCGGCATAATTGTACAGGGACGCGTCCGCTCCAAGATACTGATACATATCGTAGACCACCGCCTCCTTCATATTGGTGGAGTCTGCATAGTTATTATTTAAAATCAGTTTATCAAGGCCAAGGCAGGTCTGCCCCTCCACATAATGATCAAATTCCAGCTTGAAACTGAACCTGTCCGTATCAGGATTCATGGCAATCGACGACAGACTTGTGTTTCCTTTTGGCCGGACTCCGACATTGTATAGTTTTTGGTCGTTGATCAGCACATCGCAGGAATAATATTCCTCCGTTATGGCGTTTTCCAGCATTTCCGACCATTCTTCCTGCGCCATCTGAATATCAATCTGTATCGGTTCCTCCGTATCAAACAGTTCCGATTCATATTCCATCGGCACCCTGACACCGCCAAGAGTCTCCACCGCCTCCTGCGAAAAAGCCACCACCCAGAGGCAGAAGGCAACTGCTGCCGCCATCATCACGCCAATGATCTTCGTTATATGCTTGTAGGAAATCATAAATGCCCCCCTGTTAAGACATATACTCGCCGTTATAGCTTACAAGTGTAACATTGCCCACGCCCTCAATATCGTGCAGTCTGTTGACAAAGGATGTGGCCGCGTCCGTCAGGCGTACCTCTGCCGTCAATTCAATACCGCCCTCATTCACTGTCTTGGATTTTACCAGAAACCGTTTCAATGCCGTCCGCGCCATCTGAACCGCCGCGTTCTCGGCTTTTTCATCCGTACAGTTTAAAATCAGAATGTAAGGATTCTCATGTACCTTTCGGTTTGCAAAAACAATCAGAATAAGGCCGATTATTGCAGAACCGATCACTGCCAGCGGAATCATCCCGGCACCGATGACAATCCCCGCCGCAATCGACCAGAACAGATACACAATCTCTATCGGCTCCTTGATCGCTGCCCGGAAACGGACGATGGAGAGTGCACCCACCATACCGAGAGAGAGCACCACATTAGACGTCACCGCCATGATCACCAGCGTTGTCACGAGAGAAAGCCCCACCAGCGTCAGGGCAAACCCGCTCGAATACATCACACCGTTGAAAGTCTTTTTGTAGACCACAAAAATAAACAGGCCGATGACAAGTGCAAAAAGCATCCCGATCAGCGTGTCAACCGCCGAAAACTGCGTTACATTCTCCAAAAAGCTTGATTTAAAGATATCGTTAAAAGTCATTTTTCTCTCCATCCTTTCCTTAACCGAACCGCCTGCAGACCTCGTATTTTGAAAACGCTGTCTGACGCAGAGTGTTTGTCTGTATAATCTGTCGGATGATTTCCGGCAGAAATGTATCGTATTTTACTTCCAGTACCATATCCTGCGGCTCCCCCGCCGTATCAATATCTATGACCCGCTCCTCCAGAAAATCCCTGTGGTACAGGGTTGTCCGAATATGGGAATCAAAAGTAATCCGCACATTTCCCGCCTGATAAATATATGGCTCACGTATATAGGATACCAGTACTCTCGGGCGAAGCATCTGGTAATGCATTTTCGCATACAGTTCCCTCACCAGCGACTCGGAATGCTCTCTCATCCATTCCGTTCTGCCTTCCAGTAATTCCCTGCACTCCTTTTCCGTAATCTGCGCATCTATTTTCATGCACAGATCGTTTTTCTTTATCTTCTTTTCCAGTGTCAGATATGTAAAATCGTCGTTATAATATCTGATTCTGAATTTCTCCCGCACAGGAACGCCATCCGCCTTTTCCCGCAGAACCTTATCCATATAATTATCAAAATAAATACTCCGTATCAGATACCTGCCGTCCGCGCCCGTATGTAAGTCACTTCGCATGACAGTTCTCAGACGGTTTCTCAATTCTATATATTGCGCATAACCGATTCGGTATTTCAGTTCATGCCGGAATTTCTCTTCACGGTTCACCCAATCCTCTCCTTCCATGCTGTATTGCAACTGTCCCATACCTTTGCATTCCCAAATAAAAACTCAAAAATGTTTTGTGTAAAGGCATGGTTAAAGTATAGAGGCCTTTCCTGAAATGTACTTAAAATCAGTTGTGTTTTTTTAATGAACAAATCGAGCGCCCGCGCGCTCGATTCAAAGAATACCGACATTCCCTTTCTATTTCTCATTATTTACAACACCACCTTAAAGCATATCTCCTTCCCGTCAGCGCTCTGCACCGACGCTTTCCCTCCATGCGTCTCCGCAATCGCCTGCACCATAGACAATCCGATTCCCGTGCCGCCCGTCATAGCGGAGCGGGATTCATCCAATCGGTAAAACCGGTCAAACAGTCTGTCCAGATCGGAAACGTCCGGCAGGTCGCAGGTATTGGACACTTCAATACAGACCTTGCCCCGCCTGCGGTAAATCCGCATCTGAATTTCACCGCCGTCGTCGGAATACCTGACCGCATTGTCCAACAGAATGGATATCATCCTCTGGATGGAGCCTCTGTCCCCGTATAACGTCAGATTTTCCTCAATGTGCTGGCTGTAGCGTTTCCCCTTTGCCTTTGCAAGAACCGCAAAGGCCTCCGCCGTCTCCCACGCTGCCTCACTCACAGAAAATCTGCTCTTCTCCGGGAAGGGCGTCTCCTCGTCCAGTCTGGACAGTGCAACCATATCCCCTACCAGTTTCGTGAGCCGGGCGGCCTGCCTGCGGATATTGTCGATCCACTCATCCCCCTCGTGCTCCATCGCAGCAATATCCGCGCTGGTCGCAATGGATGTGATCGGCGTCTTAAGCTCATGCCCCGCATCCGTGATAAACCGCTTCTGCCGCTCTATATTTTTCATATAAGGTCTGATGGCGCGTCTTGAAAAGAGAAGAATAAGGAAGAATACCATCAGCAGGCTGCTGGCCCCTATCGTCAAAGACACAAGTAGCAGGGAGCGCATGGACTGTATGTGAACTGCCGCATTCAAAAACAGAACCGTGATTTCCTTCTCATCCCTCTTCACCAGATACCGATAATCTTCGTAGTACCCTCTCTCCCTGCCCTTTGAAAGAACGGCCTGCGCGTATGCCTTTGCCGTCTCCTCATCCACAGAAGAGATATAGTCTCTTGAAACCGCCTTGATTCTGCCGTCCGTATCGCAGTGAACCGTAAAAAACCGGGTCATAAACGCCGCCTCCGGGTTCCTTCCCGCCATGCCTCTTTCAGGGGGCGGAGGCGTTTCCGGCTTTGAAAAAGCCCTCGGCCCGTACTCCAAAAGCGCTCCGGCCAGATGATCCTGCATAGATGTTGTCCTATAATAATTTGCCGCATTAATTCCCACGATAATAAGCAGCATAACCGTCCCAAACGCTGCCATTGCCGCCAGAATGAACCGTCCCTGTATCTTTTTCAGCATCTGCTCTCACCCTTTTATAAATCAAGATAATAGCCTGCGCCGCGGGCTGTCCTGATCTCAATATCCGCGTTAAGCTCCTTTAATTTCTTCCGAAGAAATCCCACATAAGTCCAGACCACACTGATATCCGCCTCCGAATCCTGTCCCCATATCCTGTCCATCAGATGCGCCGTGGAAAACACGAACCGGGGATTGCGCATAAAAAGCTCCATCAACTGAAACTCCTTATTATTCAGACGTACCGCCCTCCCTTCGCAGGTCATCTCATATCGGTTACAGTCAAGCTGCACCTTCCCGAATGACAGACGCTGCTCCGCATACCCCGCATTTCTCCGTGAAAGAGCCTTCACTCTGGCAATAAACTCCGAACTGGCAAAGGGCTTCGGAAGATAATCGTCCGCCCCCGCCTCCAGACCGGCCACCCGGTCTTCAATCTCCGCCTTTGCCGTGAGCATCAGAACAGGAACCCCGGAGCCCGTCTCCCGGATCTGTTTCAAAACCTCCAGCCCGTTTACCTTCGGCATCATAATGTCCAGAACCACAACGTCATATTCCCTGCACCGAAAATATGCCAGAGCCTCCTCGCCATCGTGAACCACATCCACCGTAAACTTATTCTTCTCCAGCAGGAACTTTAATCCCTTTGCCAGTTCTGCCTCATCCTCGGCAATTAGAATACGCATGTTAATATCCTCTATCTATGCAATCTTTTCCCTAAATTTTGATCTGCGTCCACTTCCCCTTTTTAAACCGCGTCGAGGCAAAAATAAACCGCGAAATCTGATCCGCCAGCACGCCAAACCAGATACCGATAATGCCAAACCCAAACACATAGCCGCCCAGATAGGAACCAACCGTGCGGATGAAGGTAACGCTGACGGTGGAGGCAGCCGCCGTGTAAAACGTATCGCCTGCGCCGCGCAGGCAGCCCATATAAACCACCTGGCTGATCTGGAAAACCACAACAAAAATAATAATCCGCATAATGCTCACACCGATCGCCACAA
Source organism: Lachnospiraceae bacterium UBA7143 (assembly GCA_002491905.1). Taxonomy (GTDB): domain Bacteria; phylum Bacillota; class Clostridia; order Lachnospirales; family Lachnospiraceae; genus UBA3282. The sequence continues at coordinate 10,635 of DKWV01000054.1, forward strand.
TGTGCTCCTCCTCAAAGAACAGCCGCATAAGCGGTCCCGCCCCGAAAAAGTAGATGACCGCAAGGCAGGCGGATATGATGCCGCCGAACATTCTGCAGATACCGCCATACTCCTTGGCGAGTTCCTCGTCGCCTGCGCCCAGACTCCGTCCGATCAGCGCAACCGCAGCGGCCTGCAGACCGTCCCCGAAGGAAAAGGAGAGTCCCATAATATTCATGCCGACCTGATGGGCCGCCATCGCGTCGGTTCCCTGCTTTGCCGCCATGATCGCCGTCAGCATAAACCCAATTCTCATGAGGACCTGCTCAAAGAATACGCTGTAACCAACATGGATGATGTTGGCAAGCGTTTTTACCGCAGGCCGGATTTTATTCTCCATGATATAGGGCAGACTGATAAAACCGTCAGATTTCAGTATTGAGATCACACTCATGACCGATGCCACTACCGTCCCCAGCACAGTAGCCAGCGCCGCGCCGCGGATGCCAAGCGCGGGAAATCCGAAATGGCCGTTAATAAGCAGATAATTAAAAATAATATTAACCGTATTGGAAGTCACGTTCGTGCGCATGGTTATTTTCGTATTGCCGACGCCGCGCTGGGCGGAGTTAATTCCCATCTGAAGGCAGTTAAAAAGCATACCTCCCATCACGATCTGAAAATAAATCACTGCGCTGTCATGGGTCTCGGGAGTAGAACCGCAGAAACGGATAATGGGACTCGCAAAAACCACAAACAGGGTGCTCATAATAATCGCCGCAGCAAAAATAAAGGCAACCGCCGTACATAAAATCCGGTTTGCCTCCTCCGGTCTCTCCTCTCCCCGCCGCCTTGCAACCAGCGCGGAAATCGCCACATTGGCGGCAAAAAACAGAGACAGTCCCATAAACTTCGGCTGTGTCGTAAGGCCCACGGCCGCAACCGCATAGGAGCCGAGAGAACTGACCATCAGCGAGTCCACCAGCCCGGCAAATGCCACAAAGAAGGACTCCACGATAGAAGGCCATGCCATATCAAAGGTAATGCGGATATTTTCTTTACTGTGCATGTGATACCTCCTTCGCGTCGCTTGTTTTTACTTTGCGGTTATTATATTATAAAAATAAATATTATTCTTTGCAATGGAGCTTGTAAAAATGCCACAGGAAATTTTACTCTTAGAGGATGACGACAGCCTCAACCACACTGTCAGTTTGAAACTCAAAAGGGAGGGCTACACCGTCCGCAGCGCCTTCACCGTGAAGGAAGCTTTCATTCTTTTCCGGCAGTTTTCCCCCTCACTGATCATCTGCGATATCACCCTGCCCGATGGAAACGGTCTGGATTTTTGTTCCCGCATACGACAGGAGAGCGATGTGCTTTTCCTGTTTCTAACCGCCCTTGACAGGGAGGAGGACATGATGGCCGGGTACCGGCAGGGGGCAGACGACTATATCACCAAGCCCTTTTCCCTGTCCGTCCTCGCCTCCAAGGTGAACGCGCTCCTGAAACGTTTTCCGGCAGAACTTCCGAAAACAATTGTCTCGGGAAACATCACGCTCTATTCGGAAGAAAAACGGGCCGCAAAAGACGGCGCAAATCTGACTCTGACCGCCAGAGAGTACTCCCTGCTCGCTTTCTTTATGGAAAATCCCATGCGCGTCCTGTCGCGGAGACAGATCTTAGAATCCATCTGGGATATCGAGGGCAGTTTTGTGGATGAGAATACCCTCTCCGTCAACATCAGGCGGCTGCGGGAAAAAATCGAGGACGACCCTTCCTCCCCGACCCTCCTGAAAAACATCCGGGGACTGGGCTATATCTGGGAAAGGAAATGTGAAAAGCGATGAAAACAACTTTGAAAACATCCGCATTTGCGTGGAAAAGCTGTGCACTTATTTCAGGTATCTCCGTGCTTTTTATCCTTATCTGCGGTTCCTTAAGCTTTTCCGTGCTGCGCGCACAGTATACGTTGGAACTGAAACAGTACGGAAATATTGCAGGGGCAGTTCTTTCCGAGTACCCGGATGCGGAACAGACGCTGTTAGACGCCCTTCAGGATTCCCATTACAGCCATCTGGACGAGGGATTCTCCATCCTTGAAAAATACGGATATCAGGAAAACCTGCTGGTGACTGATGCTCCCTTCTACCATTCCGCTCTCGTTTCGTTTTTTTCTCTTCTGGCCATATTTCTCGCCGCCTACCTCATTCTCACTGGGCTCGTATTCTTTACTTTTTTTAAAAACCGCCAAAAACAGGAGTCCCGCCTGCATGAAACGCTGGAATGTTTCCTCGCGGACAATTACTCCATGCTTGCAAAGGAGGCTGCCTTCAAGCCGGTATTCAGCGAATCCTTCACGGACACCCTCTTTAAACTGGGGCATAAACTGAAGACAAAGACGCAGACGCTGGCCGAGGAACGTGACCACACCAAAACACTGGTGACGGACATCTCCCATCAGCTAAAAACGCCTGTGAGCGCTCTGAAAAACTGCCTCACCATGTGTATGGAGGCCGATTCTGAGACGGAGCGCACCGATTTTTTAGAAAGATGCAATGGGCAGATGTCCAGGCTGGAAAATCTGGTGACTGAGCTAGTTAATGTCTCGCGCCTGGAAACTTCCATGATTACGCTGACACAGGAGAAAGTTCTTTTATCCGACGTACTCACCGACGCCGTTACCGCTGTATACGAAAAAACTCTGCCCAAAAATATTACCATAGAGCTGCTCGATCCCGACGGGGAAAATGATTCCCACACACTGCTGTTCCTGGATAGACACTGGACTACAGAAGCCATCGCCAATCTTCTGGATAACGCCGTCAAGTATTCTCCGGCAGACAGCACGGTAACTTTGCGCCTCCATCGGTTTTACAGCCATATCAGCCTGGAAATCGAGGATGAGGGAATCGGCATCTCCAAGGAAGAAGTCAATCGAATCTTCAAGCGTTTCTATCGCGGAAACCATCCCACCGTAAAGCAGACCGAAGGCTCCGGCGTGGGACTTTATCTCGCCAGACGTATTCTGGAGGAGCAGGGCGGCACGATCAGCGTAAAGTCCACAGTCAGCAGAGGGAGTATCTTTATCATACACCTTCCTTTGCCGGAGTCTGTATGATTACTGTTTAAAAAATTTGTCAGTTACTTATTTTGTAAGTCTCCTGTAAGATAGCCGTATTATGCTTATCCTAAAGTGAAAAGTACTAAATCTCACTTAAGAGAATGCCTACAAAGCAGCATTCTCCGCATAAACACCAGAAAGGCAGGGATAAGATCAATATGAAAAAACTTACGGACATCATTCTAAAAACAGAGGATTTATGCAAATACTACGGCGCAGGCGACAACCAGGTCAAAGCCGTGGATCATGTCAATCTGGAAATCAGACAGGGCGAGTTTGTCTCCATCGTAGGCAAATCCGGCAGCGGCAAATCCACGCTGCTGCACATGCTGGGCGGACTGGACAACCCCACCTCCGGCAAGGTCTTTATCGACGGGGAAAATATTGCCTCCTTCAAGGAAGAAAAGCTCTCCAAAATCCGCCGCCGTAAAATTGGTTTTATCTTTCAGGCATACAATCTGATCCCTTCATTAAACGTGTGGGAAAATATTGTCCTGCCTCTGGGACTGGACGGCAAGCCGCTGGATGAATCTTATATAAGCGATATCATTCGGACACTCGGCCTCTCGGATAAAGTCAGGAATCTGCCCAACACCCTCTCCGGTGGCCAGCAGCAGCGGTGCGCCATCGCCAGAGCCATTGCCGCCAAACCTTCCATTATACTGGCCGACGAGCCCACAGGCAATCTGGACACCCGGACCGGAGACGAAACCATGTCACTCCTAAAAACCTCCGCCGCGAAATATGGGCAGACCCTCGTGGTCATCACCCACAATGAGGAAATCGCCCAGATGGCGGACCGAACGATCATTCTGGCGGACGGACGCATTCTCTCCTCCGGGGAAAGCGAGGTGGCTATCGATGAAGAGAGATAACACCGTCCTCGGCCTTGCCCTCAGTAAGCTGCGCTACAACAAAAGCCGCACCCTTCTCACCGGCATTGCAATTATGCTCACCACCATGCTTCTTGCGGCCATCGGCACCGTCGGCGTGGCCACCTTTGATATGAACAAACAAATTTACTCAATGTCAGATTATCACGCCTCCTTTAACGGCCTGACACCCGAGCAGGTACAGATCCTGTCCTCGCATATTCAGGTGGAGGCCTTGAATACCAGCGAGACCTTTGCGGATATCATAAACGGTAAAATGAACGGCGTTCTCTATTTCCAGGAAACCCTGCGGGATGACAGGGCCGATACCACAGGCAGCGGCATACACGCGCAGGAACCGGCAGAAGGACATTATCCCGAAGCGGAGGATGAAATCTGCTCCTCCCCAATCTTTTTCAGGCGCGTGGGCGCAGAACCTGTTGTCGGCGGCAAAGTAACCCTCTCCTTCCGTGTAAACGGCAAAGGGGAAATCCTGACGAAAGAGTTTACCATCAGCGGCCTGCTGCCCGACGTAGAAATTGACGAAGATATAGATGACAGCCGCCTGATGTGGGCCGCTCAGGTCTCCCAAGTCCTCCTGCACGAATATGAAAAGTCCGATCTTTACAAGCCCGAGCCAAGCGCCACCCTGCGCGTTTACGGGGAGGATGAGTTGACTTACGATGAAATGGAAGAGCGGATTCTTTCTGTCGCCGCGGACATCGGACTGGATGAAGCAGATGTAAGCCTTAACAAAGAGTATCTTTTCACCGCAACCGACCCGGGTACGGAAATCATAGCTGTCGTTGCCGCAATCAGCCTGATTGTCATTCTTTTTTCCGCTCTGGTGATTTACAGCATCTACTATGTGGGCGTGATCACCGACGTGCAGGAGATCGGTAAGCTGAAAGCGCTTGGCGCGTCGGGCCGCCAGATAGCCAAAATGCTTTCCTGGCAGGGCGCCATAATTTCGGCCTTTGCGGTTCCCTTGGGACTGCTGATTGGATTTTTGCTTCCCTATTTCCTGTTTCCACTGGCTCTGTGGGTATACCAGAGCGGTTCCGCCATCAGCTCCTACTCCCGCGATGCAGTGATGGCTGTTGTCGGGCAGCTTCATATGTTTTCCCTGCCTGTACTTCTGGCAGCGGCCGCAGCATCATTAGCCACCGTCGCCATATCCCTTCGAAAACCCATCCGGATGGCGAAAAAAATTTCCCCAGTGGAAGCCATCCGCTATCAGGAAAACAGCAGCGACCGTAAGAGCCGTAACGGGCACCACGAGATAAAGGTTTCCACTCTGACTCTTGCCAACCTGACACGCAATAAGAGACGCACCACTGTCACCATCCTGACAATGGGTTTAAGCTGCGTACTCTTTATCTGCGTCTCCGCCATACTCAGCAGCGTCAGCGCGGAGGACCTGGCAAGACGGAATATCCCCAGAGGCGATTTTCGCATTTCTCTGGATTACGCGCTGCATGATAAGGAATATCCTGAAAACAATCTGGACAGTCTGGTTCAGAAAAATTATTTTAATGACGCTTTCCTTGCGCAGCTGCTCTCCATAGAAGGCGTAGAATCGGTAGAACGCGAACACGGCAGAATCCTTTCCTCTTCGAATATGGAATCCACCCTGTATGAAGACCACGAAAACTGCCTGCAGCTCTCCTATTTTACCAGAGACGAAGTGGCAAAATTAAACGCCTGTCTAAATCAGGGAAGCATCGACTACGACCGCATGGCAGCAAACAACGAACTTGTTTTCACCAATGACTACTATTTTTCGCAGTATGGTCTTTCCCTTGGTGAAACTTATTCGCTGACCCTCTATGACGGTAACCGGGAAATTCCTTTTACATCCACACTCACCGCGCTGGCAACGCCAGACAACGGGTTTCCTGTCGATCTGCCTTTCCTGATCATGACGGAGGATACCTGGGACAGCCTTGGACTTACCAGCGATCCTACCACGGATATTTATCTGCATGTAAATAATGCATATTATGACAGTGTGAAGGAAACGCTGCGGGAGCTGGTGTCGGGAAACGAACATTTCACCCTTTATGCCCTGGATGTGGAAATGAGAGTCGGCCGTTCCAGCGTAGGACTGATGAGAGATCCGCTCTACCTGCTTCTGATCCTCATCGCCGTGATTGGCTTCATCAACCTGATCAACACCATGATCACCAGCATTGTCACGAGGAAGAAGGAACTGGGCATCCTGCAGGCTCTCGGCCTCTCCGACAGGCAGCTCGTACGCATGCTCTCCGGGGAAGGACTTGTCTTCACCGCAGGCACTCTTCTGATCAGCCTGACGCTTGGGAACTTTTTCGGCTGGCTGTTCTACCGATGGGCAAAACAGGAGCATTTTATGAGCATCAGCCGCTATCATTATCCCCTTCGGGAAACCGTCGGCCTCGCTCTGGTTTTGCTGGCCGGTCAGACCTTAATTACACTGTTTATCAATAAGAAAGTGAAAAAAGAGAGTCTGATCGACCGTATTCGGAACGAAGAGTGACTGTCAGTCATTAGTAATAATATACAAATATTTCGCACTTTATCACAATTTATTGTGTGTTTATACAAATAGTGTTATAATAAACGCAGATTTACCAATCTGCGTTTATTTCTGCCATTTTTCTGTGTGAGGAGGGTTCCAACATGTCAAAAGAGCAGTACAAAGTAGCTAATTCCAAAATTTTTCCCGTAATTATGATTATACTGGGATATTTCCTGATTACTTTCCTTCTGTCTATTCTGACGGGAAACAGCACCTGGAAGGTATGGATACAGATCGGATTCACGGTTTCCGCTATCCTTGTTGACATTTTCGCGCTTATCAAAAACCGGGAAACGAAAGCCTGCTCTGTCGCTCTGATGGGTTCCTGTGCCCTCGCCTATGTAGTGATCGTTCTGTTAAACAGCAACGTCGGCGTATTTACCTATGTGTTTCCCCTGATCGTCTCCTCTATGGCTTTTCTGAATGTAAAGCTGGCTTTCTGGGGAAACGCCGTTGCCATTATTGCCAATCTGCTGCGCGTCATTATTCACTGGAGCAGCGAGGGCGACTATGGCAGCCGGTCAATTATAGAGATTTTTTCCCTCCTTCTGATGGCGCTCGCTTCCATTACGGTAACACGCCTGCTGATCCGTTTTAACGAGGAAAACATGGCCTCCATCACCGAGGCAGCCAAAGAGCAGGAACTGACCAACCAGACCATGAGCCAGGTTGCGGATGAGATCACAGCCCACTTTACAGAAGCCATGCAGATGGTGGACGAGCTGAAGCAGTGTGTGGACACCTGTAATTTTGCAATGGAAAACATTGCAGACAGCACGGAGAATACCGCCGACTCCATCCAGGCGCAGGCCGCCATGTGCGTGGAGATCCATACCGCCTCCGATACGGCGGACGGAGAAATCCGCGCCATGATGGACGCTTCCGACAGAACCATGAAGACCATCTCCGAGGGTTCAAACGAGATACGCAAATTGAAAGAACAGGCTGAAAATGTTGCCTCTGCAAGCGACACAACAGTGCAGGTAATTTCGCGGCTGACCGCGCAGATCAATAATGTGCAGGAGTTCATCGGCACAATCTTAAGCATTGCCGGAAAGACCAATCTGCTTGCCCTGAACGCCTCCATTGAAGCAGCGAGAGCGGGGGAGGCTGGCAAAGGTTTTGCCGTGGTAGCCGACGAAATCCGGGAGCTTTCCGAGCAGACCAAAGAGGCTTCCAACAACATCACTGCCATCATTAACGAACTAAACAGCGACGCAAAATCAGCCAACGAAAGCATTGAAGCCTCCGCCGCTTCCGTGCGCACGCAGAATGAAATGATTGAGAGCATGCGCGGCCGTTTTGAAAACATTCACAGCGAGATGACCGAACTGGCTGCGAAAGTAAAAAATACGGAGGAGAGCGTCAATGTGATACTCACCTCCACAGATACCATTTCTGAAAATATAACGCATCTCTCCGCTACCAGCGAAGAAGTTGCCGCATCCTCCACCGAAGGCCTCCGCACCTCCGAGACCTCTGTGGAAAATATGAACGCCTGCAAGGAAGTTCTGGAAAAGATCTCCTCCCTTGCCCTGACGCTTAAGGCCAACTAAACTGTTACCACTCTACCACTGCGGACGCCCATGTCAGGCCGCCGCCGAAACCGCTGAGCGCAACCTTCATACCGGGTTTTAGCAATCCTTTACGGTTCATCTCATCAAGCAGGATCGGCACGCTGGCCGCTGAGATATTTCCACAATGGTCCAGACTGATCGGGAACTTATCCTCCGTAAGGTGGAGCCGCTTTGACACCGACTGGATAATGCGGATATTCGCCTGATGCAGCGCAAAATAATCAATATCGTCCGGCGTAAGGCCCGCCGCCTCTATGGTCTTCTGTAAAGAAGCAGGCACCGTGGTCACGGCAAACTTATAGACCTCCTGCCCGTCCATATGCACAAACTCAAGCCTCTGGTCCGTCTGGATCAGGGGATTGTTATTGGTGCGGCCCGGACAGGCAAGCACATCCCCTTTCGCACCGTCGGAGCCCTGGTCAAAGGCAAGCAGACCGTACTGTTCATCTCCGCGCACAACCGCTGCGCCCGCACCGTCGCCAAAGAGCACGCAGGTGCTCCTGTCCTCCCAGTCCACGATCTTAGAAAGCGTCTCCGCCCCCAAAATCAGCGCAGTCCGATATATTCCTGCCCGTATATAGGCATTGGCTATATTCATGGCAAACATAAAACCGGCACAGGCTGCATTGATATCGAATGCGACCGCGTTTTTTGCACCGATCGCCGCCTGTACTTCGCAGGCACAGGCAGGCGTCACGAAGTCCGCCGACACCGTACCCAGAATAATCAGGTCGATTTCCTCCGCGGTCACACCCGCATTCTCCATCGCGCGCTTCGCAGCCTCTATGGACATGCTTGCGGTTGTCTCCTCCTTCACCAGATGCCGTTCCCTGATTCCCGTCCTGCTGCTGATCCACTCATCGGAGGTGTCCATCAGCTTTGACAGATCATCATTTGTCACCACTGTCTTTGGCAGACAGCTCCCCGTTCCTATGATTCTTGTTTTCACGCAAATTCCTCCAGTATATCTTTTACATGCTCCAGATGTGTTGCGCGGTATGCGTTTGCACCGCAGAAAAGCAGCGCCTCATCCACCTTTCCCTTCACGGCGTTCACAAGCGCATCCGTGATACAGTAGGGTGTATCCGCTCCTTTGCAGGTGCTGATGCATAGATGGCATTTTTCATGGGGAATCTGGCCCTCCTTTGCACGCTTCATAAAGGGATTTAAGATCGCCCGGCCTGGCATACCCACGGGACTCTGCACAATGACAATGTCCTCCTTTTTCGCGTCGATATAACTCTGCTTGTAAGCCGGATCCGCATCACACTCATAAGTAGTCACAAAACGTGTCGCCATCTGCACGCCGGAGGTTCCCATTTCCAGATAATGCTCCATATCCTCACGGGTATAGATACCGCCCGCCATAACGACAGGAATCTCTGCCCCGTGTTCCGCCGCCGTCTCATCAACCTGCGCTATAATCGCTTTCACCTCGTCGTCATAGTGCAGTCCCTCGATATCCACAAGCTGTTCCTTATGAAACCCCAGATGCCCACCGGCCAGAGGGCCTTCGACCACCACCGCATCCGGCAGCCTGTTGTATTTTTTCCACCAGTATTTCATAATGATCTGCGCCGATTTCACACTGGACACAATGGGCGCCAGCTTCGTCTTCGCCGCCCCCACAATCTTCGGCAGATCCACGGGCAGACCCGCGCCAGAGATAATCAGGTCAATCCCCGCTGCCACCGCCGCCCTTACATACTCTTCATACTTTCTGGTAGCCACCATGATGTTGACGCCCAGAACTCCGCCTTTGGCAATCTCCCTCGCCTTCGCGATCTCTGTCCCGATTGCGCGCAGGTTCGCTCCGATCGGATCCGTGTCAAAATCCGGCTCCCGGTAACCGATCTGTGCCGTGGAAATCACGCCGATTCCACCCTCTTTCGCCACATTTCCGGCAAGCGAGGAAAGGCTGATACCGACCCCCATACCACCCTGAATCACCGGCACACGTGCCACTAAGTCTCCGATTTTTAAAGGTTTTACATTTACCATTTGTCTATGGCCTCACCTTTCTGACGCCCCGTCAAGCCGCCCTTCGCCTTACGCCTCGCCGATAGCAAAGGTCAGCTCGGCCTGTGTCACTAATTTTCCGTCCACATAAGCCTTTCCTGCGCCTACGCCGATAGGCCCCTTTACCTTAATGATCTCCGTCTCCAACGTCAACACATCACCAGGAACCACTTTCCCCTTAAATTTGGCGTTGTTGATCGCCGCAAAGTAGGCAGTCTTTCCCTTAAATTCGGGCTGGCTCAAAATTGCCACCGCCCCTGTCTGCGCAAGCGCCTCCACAATCAGCACGCCCGGCATTACAGGCTCCCCCGGAAAATGCCCCGCAAAGAACGGCTCATTGTAGGACACACACTTCTTCGCGACAACGCGCTTCCCCTCTTCCATCTCCTCTATCGTGTCAATCAGCATAAAGGGCTGTCTGTGGGGAATGATATCCATAATTTCTTTTGCACCCATTAATGACATGTTGAATCTCCTCCTATCCGCGGAACTTTTTAACAAGCAGGCTCGCGTTATGTCCGCCGAATCCAAGGGAATTGGACAGCGCGTACTCAAAGTTCTCCTCATAAGCTTCCTTACAGTAGTTTAAATCACACTCCTCATCCGGCACCTGATAGCCCACGGTTCTGTGGATATATCCCTCCTGCAGCTCCTTCACACAAGTGACAAACTCGATCGCGCCCGCCGCGCCCAGAAGGTGACCCACCATAGACTTGGTGGAGTTAATCTTAATGTCCTTCGCATGGTCACCGAACAGCAGCTTGATCGCCCGCGTCTCAAAAAGATCGTTATGATGCGTCGCCGTTCCGTGAGCATTGATATAGGTAATGTCGTTCAGGTTCAGTCCAGCATCCCTCACCGCATACTCCATAGCCTTGGCCGCGCCCGCGCCGTCCTCCGCCGGGGAAGTGATGTGATAAGCGTCAGAGCTGCATCCGTATCCAGCTACCTCCGCATAAATCTTCGCACCCCTTGCCTTCGCGTGCTCTAACTCCTCCAGCACAACCACGCCCGCACCTTCGCCCATAACGAAGCCGCTTCTCTCCTTATCAAACGGAATGGAACATCTCGTCGGATCCTCACTGGTAGAAAGCGCCGTCAGCGCAGAAAAACCGCCGATACCGATAGGACACACACTGCCCTCCGTGCCGCCTGCCACCATGACCTCCGCATCTCCGTACTGGATCGTGCGGAACGCCTCACCGATGGAGTTTGTGCCTGTCGCGCAGGCCGTCACCACGTTGATGCTTTTACCCTTAAGGCCGAACTGGATCGACACATTTCCTGCCGCCATATTGGAGATCGTCAGCGGTACAAAGAGCGGCTCAATCCTGCCCGGGCCCTTCTCCAAAAGTCTGCTGTGGGAACGCTCCATCGCCTGCAGGGAACCTGTGCCAGAGCCAACCGCCACGCCTACGCGGTAAGGGTCTTCCTTCTCCATGTCGATCCCCGCATCTTCCAGCGCCTCTTTCGTCGCCGCCACCGCGTACTGGGAAAAAGGCTCCATTCTCTTAGCCGCCTTAAAATCCATGTAGTTCTTGCCGTCGAAGCCCTTGACCTCCGCCGCCAGCTTACACTTAAAATCAGTCGTGTCAAACTTCGTGATCGGCGCGAAACCGATCTTTCCCTCTTTCACACCTGCCCAAAACTCATCCACGCTCAATCCGATGGGTGTAATCGCACCCATTCCCGTTACTACCACTCGCCTGCTCATTTCGTATTTTGCTCCTTTCCGCAATGTTAGACTCGCAAACCCGCGCTTCGCGCTTCCTGTCCGATTCCATCGGACGTTTGCTCGTTAACGCCGCCGAAAAACAAATGCCGCTTCGCGTCGCTTGTTTTTCTTTCGCGGCTGTTAGATCGCCATTCCGCCGTCCACTGAGATAACCTGTCCGGTGATGTACGCCGCTTTATCGCTTGCCAGAAATGCCACCGTCTCCGCGATATCCTTCGGCGTGCCTACGCGCTTTAAAGGAATCTGCGCAAGGGTCGCTTCCTTGGCTGCGTCCGTCATAGCCTGCGTCATGTCCGTGTCAATAAATCCCGGCGCAACCGCGTTCACCGTGATATTCCTGCTGGCAAGCTCTCTTGCCATAGACTTGGTGAGACCGATCACGCCCGCCTTGGAAGCCGCGTAGTTAGCCTGTCCAGCATTGCCAAGAACCCCGCTGACAGAGGACAGGTTAATAATTCTGCCCGCTTTCTGCTTTAAAAAAGGACGGTACATATGCTTGATCGTATTGAATGTCCCTTTCAGATTGGTGTCGATAACCGCATCAAAATCGGCCTCCGTCATCTTAATCACCAGATTGTCCTTTGTGATGCCGGCGTTGTTCACCAGAATGTCAATATGCCCGAACTCGGCGAGCACATCCGTAATCATCTTCCCGCAGGCGTCAAAATCCCCTACGCTGCACTGCACCGCAGCCGCTTTTCTCCCCATAGCCTGAATCTGCGCTGCAACCTCCTCAGCCTTCTCCCTGGAACCATTATAATTCACGATCACATCCGCACCGTACTCCGCAAGCGTAAGTGCGATCTCTCTCCCGATTCCGCGCCCCGCGCCTGTCACAAGAGCTACTTTTCCAGTCAGCATATCCTGCTCCTTTCCTATTTTCCCTGTTTGTGGCTCTCACAGCCATTTAAGGCAGTTTCTCCAGATCTTCCACTTTTTCTATGTTGATCACTTTCACATCCCGGTTAATCTTCCTCATAAACCCGGACAGCGTCTTTCCCGGACCAATCTCGATAAATAAGTCCGCGCCGTCCGCGATCATCCGCTCCACCGTCTGCTGCCACTTCACGGAAGAGGACACCTGCTTTTCCAGTAAAGGCTTCACATCCGCCTTATCTTTCACATAATCCGCCGTTACATTGGCGATATAAGGAACGGCAATATCGTGAATTTCCACCGCCTCCAGCTCCTTCGCCAGCTTCTCACCGGCACCGACCAACAGAGGTGAATGGAACGGGCCGCTGACCTTTAAGGGCACGCACCGTTTTGCGCCTGCCGCCGTCAGCTTCTCCACCGCCGCCTGCGCCGCGCCTTCCTCGCCCGTAATCACGATCTGCCCCGGACAGTTATAGTTTGCAACCGTCACCATTCCGGGCGTTTCCTCACAAATCTGCTCGATCACGGCCGTATCCAGTCCCAGCACCGCCACCATCGCGCCGCCCTGAGGCACCGCCTCCTGCATGTAGATGCCGCGCTTGCGCACGATCTTGAACACATCCTCCGGCGACATAACACCGCTTGCCACCAGCGCACCGTACTCGCCAAGGCTTAATCCCCCTGTAATGTCGGGCTTCACACCCTTCTCCTCCACAGCCTTCAGTATTGCCACCTCTGTGGCCAGCATGGCGATCTGCGTATATTCCGTAATGTTGATCTGCTCGTTCTCCTCGAAACAGAGCGCTGCCACATCCAGTCCGCTGGCCTTGCCCGCCAGTTCAAACATTTCTCTGCAGACCGGAATCTGTTCATAAAAATCCTTTCCCATCCCCACATACTGCGCTCCCTGTCCCGGGAACATAAAAACAGTCTTTCCCATAAGCGAATTACCCTTCCTTTCCTGTGTTACCCACTGCATCTGCAAATATTTTGAGTTTCAAAGTATTTGTCTGAAAAAAATCGCCGCCCCGCAGCGACGATTCTTTTATTTTAACTTTAACAGAATTTCCGCCTGATCCATGATCTCCGCCAGCATCTCAGCACAGGTCTGCTCCTTGTTGACCATACCTGCAATCTGCCCCGCCATCAGGGTGCCTGTCACCACATCGCCTTCCACCACCGCTTTGCGCAGGGAGCCGAGAGTCAGTTTCTCCATCTCTTCCAGAGATGCGCCGTCCTTTTCCATCTGCAGATATTCTCTTGTCAGCTTGTTGCGGATCTGACGGACAGGGTGTCCGTTCGCCCTGCCGGTAACCTCGGAGTCAATGTCCTTTGCAGCGATTACTTTCTTCTTGTAATTCTCATGTACGGTACACTCCGACGCAACCAGGAACCGTGTACCCATCTGGACCGCTTCCGCGCCCAGCATCATAGCCGCCGCAAAGCCCCTGCCGTCCGCAATGCCGCCTGCCGCGATCACAGGAACGCTGACTGCGTCCACCACCTGCGGTACAAGGGTCATCGTGGTCGCTTCACCGATGTGTCCGCCAGACTCCGTACCTTCGGCAATCACGGCGTCCGCGCCCGCGCGCTCCATCATCTTCGCCAGAGCTACGCTGGCAACCACCGGGATCACTTTGATTCCCGCCTCTTTCCACATGGCCATATACTTACCGGGATTCCCTGCGCCGGTGGTCACCACCTTAACGCCTTCCTCCACGATCACCTTCGCGATCTCGTCAGCCTCCGGGTTCATCAACATGACATTCACACCAAAGGGCTTCTTCGTCAGCTCTTTCGCCTTCTGGATCTGCTCCCTCACAAAAGACGCCGGCGCGCCGCCGGCGCCGATAATGCCAAGTGCGCCCGCCTCTGATACGGCCGCCGCCAGATGATATTCCGCGACCCAGGCCATTCCGCCCTGAAAGATCGGATATTCGATCCCCAGAAGTTCCGTTATTTTTGTCTTCATTCTATAAACCTCAAATCACAAATCGGCGCCTGCACGCTCGATTTCATGTTTCGCGCTGCCGCAATTTTCTAAACCGTCGCCCGGTTTACGCCTCCACGCCCTTGCTCTTCATGTATTCCACAACAGCGCCCACTGTCGTGATCTGCTCTAAGTCCTCGGAAGGAATCTCTACGCCATACTCTTCCTCGAAAGCCATAACAAGCTCAAACAAATCCAGAGAATCCGCACCAAGATCGTCCTTGAAAGAAGATTCCTCAGTAATTTCCACACCGTCCAAGTTTAACTGCTCCTGAATAATCTCAATTACTCTCTCTAACATTTTCCTGTTCTCCTTTTCGTCATTAAAATAGTTTGACATTCAAAGTATATTATCTGGTCTGACATTTGTCAATCCTAATTTTACGGATTCTGGGCATTTTGTCAATCACTTTGACAATAAATATTGATAAATTTCTCTTTTCGGTACGCCGCGGTCTTTAGCCACCTGTTTCATAGCGCTTTTTTCGTCCATTCCACTTTCCTCATAAAAAGCCATATGTTCCTCCACCGTCATGCTCTGCCAGGACGCCTGCCGCTCCTCCTCCTTCTGTCTCAGGCTCTTTCCTTCCACCACAAGCACGTACTCTCCGCGCGGTTCCTCCTGTTCATAAAGGGAAAGCGCCTCTTTGATGGTAGTCGGCAGTATGGTCTCGAACTTTTTCGTCAGTTCCCTGCAGAGAGTGACTCTGCGGTCACCCAGTGCCCCGTACAGCTCCCCCAGCGTCCGCACCAGATGATGGGGCGCCTCGTAGATGAGAATTGTGCGGGATTCCTCCTTAAGCTCCGCCAGGACCTGTGCCTTCTCCTTCTTATCCGAAGGCAGAAAGCCCTCAAAGCAGAACCGTCTGGAAGAAAGCCCCGAGAGCGTGAGCGCCGTGATACAGGCCGCCGGGCCGGGCAGGGAAGAGACCGTAATACCCGCCTCCTGACATTTCTGCACAAGCACCTCCCCCGGGTCTGAAATCGCCGGAGTTCCGGCGTCAGAAATAAGCGCCACATTTTTCCCCTGCCGCATCTGTTCCACCAGGTAGTCCGCTTTTTCTACTTTATTATATTCGTGATAGCTTGTCATGGAAGTCCTGATTCCGAAATGGTTCAGGAGTTTAATGCTGTTTCGCGTATCCTCCGCCGCAATCAGATCCACATTTTGCAGCGTCTCCACCACCCGGGGCGTCATATCCCCCAGATTCCCGATAGGCGTCGCACACAAATATAACATTCCAGGCATATGTTTGTCCTCTCCAAATCCATGCAGAAAATGCCGCTTTTGGGCATTCTCTTAAGTGAGATATAGATTTTCCAAGTCAGCTATGCTGACTTTGCGATACAGCCTCTGCTGTTGAGCTTTAGAAAATCTTCTCACTTTAGTAGCCGTACACCTCATAAATCTCCGGCGTATACACGCCCGGCTCCCTGTACACAATCAGCGGCTTCTCCACCGTCATCCGCGGCCTGCCACCCCGCACCGCCTCCAGAAGAACCATGTTCGGCTCCTTGTCCACAAAGGGATATACGAGCCGCATACGCTTTGGCTCCAGCTTATACTTTGCCAGCATCACAATAATTTCCGCCAGCCGGAAAGGTCTGTGCACCAGAAAAAACCGGCCGCCCGGCACAAGAAGTCTGGATGTCTGCGATATTACATCCTCCAGCGTACAAAGAATCTCATGTCTGGCAACAGCCTTCGCGTCCGAAGGATTGTGCAGCCCGTGCTGGGCGATCATGTAGGGCGGATTGCATGTAATAACGTCAAAGGAAGCAGCGTCAAACAACTTATCTGCCTCCTTAATGTCCCCCGTAACAATATCTATTTTTTCTTCCAGCCCGTTTAAGGCTATGCTCCGCCCCGCCATCTCGGCGCTGTCCGCCTGAATCTCCAAGCCGGTCAGATGGGCCGCCTTTGTCTTTGCCTCCAGCAGAATGGGAATAATCCCTGTTCCCGTTCCCAGATCCAGTACCCGTGCGCCGTCCTTCACCACGGCAAAGCCGGACAAAAGCACCGCATCCATCCCGAAGCAAAAACGATCCGGGTCCTGTATGATACAGTACCCGTTCCTCTGCAGATCGTCTATTCTCTCATTTTCTTTTACAGGTATATCGCGCTTTTGCACAGTCCGCTCTCCGATTTATTTGCCAGCCTCATCCTTCTTCTCCAGCTTTTCCAGCTCTTTCAGCTCAGGATCATTGGCCTCCGCCTTGCGGTTCTTGCCGTGTCTTTTCTTAAAGCGCAGCTGATCCGCCCGGTATTCCTGAATCTCCTTTTCGTCCCCTACATCCACCACGACCTTTACAAGCTGCCGCAGCACGTTTACGCTGTGCACCTCGCCCTTCAGCCCGTCGTCCGTGGTCACGAAATCGCCCACATTCGGCAGTTTTTTATTCAGCTCCTCGTAAGTCTCCTCTTCATTTTTCAGGCAGCACATCAGTCTGCCGCAGACGCCGGAAATTTTCGTGGGATTTAAGGACAGATTCTGTTCCTTCGCCATTTTGATGGACACCGGCGCAAACTCTGATAAATGCGTATGACAGCACAGAGGCCGTCCGCAGATACCGATACCACCCAGAATCTTCGTCTCATCCCTCACGCCGATCTGCCGCAGCTCGATCCTGGTCTTAAAAACGGCAGCCAGATCCTTCACCAGCTCCCTGAAATCAATACGTCCATCCGCCGTGAAGTAAAAAAGGACTTTATTATTATCGAACGTGTACTCAGCGTCTATCAGCTTCATCTGCAGGCCGTGTTTCCTGATTTTCTCCAGACAGATTTTGAAGGCGTCTTTCTCCTTCTGTCTGTTCGACACCTCCTGCTCATCATCCTTCTGGTTCGCTATCCTGAGAACCGACTTAAGCGGCTGCACCACCTTTTCGTCCTCCACCTCTCTGAGCCCGCCGATTACCGTGCCGTATTCAATGCCCCTGGCCGTCTCGACAATCACATGGTCTCCCTGTTTGATCTCCAGTTTCCCCGGATCGAAAAAATATACTTTACCAGCGGTACGGAACCGCACGCCTATTACCTTAGTCATAATCTATCAACCTCCAAAAAATTCCGCGTTTAGTTTTCCTTGATCGTCAGGAGCAGAAGCTCCATCGTCAAGTCAAAATTGACGTTTGCCTCCAGCCGCCTCTTCGCCTGCTGGAGCGCATCCACAATCGTCTCAATCCCCTCGTAAGTACTTCTGTCCGCCACTCTCCTGATCTGTTGTATCTCGTTGCGGAAAATAAGACTGTTCACGTCCTTCGTGGCCTTGAACAGAAGCACATCCCTGTACCATACAGTAAGAATATCCAGATAATCGTTGATATCCAGATTGTACTCCGTAATCTTTTTGATCGCCTTGACGATCTCGTTAATTTCCATATCGTTGATATATTTCACCAGCGAAATGGCTTCCTCCTTGACCTTTTCGAACTCTTCGCTGCCCGCCAGATGCTTCGCTTTACCCACATTTCCCCTCGCGAAGGCAACGCAGATATTCGCCTTATAATCCGGCACGGCAAGCTCTTCCATCAGATATTTTTTCACCAGCGCATCCGGCACTGGCTTCATATTCAATACCACACAGCGGCTGATAATCGTAGGCAGGAGTTCCTCCACATTGGAGGTTAGAATCAGAATCACCGCATAGGCCGGCGGTTCCTCAAGCGTCTTCAAAAGCGCATTCTGCGCCTGCGGCGTCATCTTTTCTCCCTCATTCATAATATAAATTTTACGGGGACTGCTGTAAGGCTTAATCCCGATGTCGTTATTAATCTGTTCCCTGATATCTTCCACGCCGATGGAATTAGGCTTCTCATGGCTGACATAAATAATATCCGGGTGGTTCAGGCTGACCGCCTGCTTACAGGAATGACACTCTCCGCATGGCTCCACGCCGCCCTTTTCGCACTGTAAGGCCATCGCAAAAAGACGGGCGATAAACTCCTTGCCCGCGTTGCGCTCTCCGTTAATGATATAAGCGTGGGAAACCTTGTCTGTCTCAATCGCGTTCCGTATATGCTGTTTCAGCTCTTCCTGTCCGATAATGTCTGAAAACTTTGGCATTTGTATCCCCCTCTTTAAGTAAAGATATCCAACAGTAATCCCCGGATCTCACCGATTTTTTCCAGGATCGCAAGGTTGTCCTGTTCATCCTTCACCAGCTCCTGCGCCAACGCGTCCAGATTCTGGTCAATCAGCCGGATAATCCCATAGACCCTGTGCCGCCCCCTTCTGTCCAAAAAGTTTTCCCTGGAAAAAGCGTGAGACCTGTTCACAATCTCATTCAGGAAATCCTTTACCAGTGCGCGGTACCGTTTCATGTCCTTGATATCGCGGTGTTTGGCAAGCTTATTCCCCTGTCTGGTGATCTCCTCCATCATACCGGTCAGGGCATTCTGCAGGTCCTGCTCTTCGATTCTGCTGACCAGAGTGAACTTGAAAGTACCGTCTGTCTCCTGCGCCTGGGTCGGCTGTTCGATCTGCGGCGGCTGCTGCACCTGATTTACTTTAATGTCCACTCCCATCACCCCCTGTCCTGATTTTACTCTGAAACCTTACCGAAGTTTCTCCTGTAAATACGCAATTATCTCACCCAGACAGCTTTCCAGCTGATCGTTGTTAAAAGTTCTTTCGATTTTCGACAGAGCCAGCTTTTCCTCGGAAAAATCCTGCGCATCTGCCAGATACCGCCTGCACAGCTCCTCATATTTCGGATGATCCTGCGCCTTCTCCCGGTCCAGCGCACGCTGCAGGCGCACGCCGTCATCCAGTTCGATCATAACCGGCAGCACCTTATCCGCGCCATAAAACCCGCGAAGCTGGTCGTAAGCCTCCAGCGTACCGATCATTACATAAGAGTGTGCCGAAAGATCCATCCCCGCATCCGCCACGGTAAAATACCGCCAGACGCCATAACAGGTCTCGTAGGCCCGCGCCTCGATCACGCTTCCCTGCCTCAGGAACCGCTGGAAACCCTCCTCATCGGTAAAATGATATTCCACGCCGTCCTGCTCCCCCGCCCGTATCGGCCGGGTCGTGTATGGTATAATCGCCCTTAAGGGGACGCTCCTCTGGGCCAGCAGCCTTTTATATATAGTATCTTTTCCCGATGAACTTTTCCCCATCAGGCATACAATTTTCCCCATGCTATAATTACCTTTATATTAGTTCTTCTCACGCTTTTATCATGCCATATTTTCATAAGAATTTCAACCGCTACAGCGTCACTGCGGCAACCTCTCCTTCCCCGGAGATTCCCTGTACGGTCAACCCTGTTTTCAGGTATCCTTCAATCTGCTTTACCACCGCCTCGTCAAAAATTTCTCCCGGTGCCACAAGCGGACTTCCCGGCGGATATAGGTTGACAAATCCGGCTGCAATCCTGCCTTCTGCCTTCTGCAGGGGAATATTCTCCCATTCGCTGTGAAATGCCCGGGCGGGTGCCATGCCGCTCTTAAGTGGCCTGAATAAAAGCGCCGACGCACCTCTCTCCGCCGCTTTTTTCTCCGACACGGCACTGTCACCGCACGCGCCCTTCTCTATCCTATCATCTATTTCGCAAAGCGCGTCAGCCAATCTCTGCCAGCCTACAGCTTCATCCATCAATGTCATAATCGCCAGCACATATGTCTGCGCTTCCATCTCCATCTCCAGATGATATGCTTCCCGCAGAATCCCGCTCAGCTCTTTCCCCGTCATACCTGTTCCCTTGACGGAAATCAGTATTTTTCCGATATCCCATCCCTTTAATTCATGTTTTTTTGATAACAGATTTGTCATTTTCCCGATACGGATATGTTTGAGCGCCGCCGTCCTTTCGCAAAAACTCTCATAGTGTCCCCGCATGGCGGCAAACCGTTCCTGTCCCTGCTCCTTTAGGAACTTTACGCAGGAATCCATACTCGCCATAAGCACATAGGACGGACTGCTGCTCTGCAGCATGGAAAGATATCTATGCAGCCTGTCTCTGTCAACCCTGTCGCCGTTCACATGCAGAAGCGCCGTCTGCGTCATTGCCGGAAGTGTTTTATGCAGACTGTGGATCACCAGGTCCGCCCCTCCCGCAATGGCTCCCTGCGGCAGATGCGGCGACAGGCCAAAGTGCGCTCCGTGCGCCTCGTCCACAATCAATATCCCGCCCCGCTTATGTACCGCGGCTGCAATCCCGGGGATGTCGGAAAGAACCCCCTCATAAGTCGGCGAGGTAACGACCACCGCCTTCACCTCGGGGTAAGTGTCCAGAAGGACACTAAGCTCCTCCGCAGATGCCCCGTCGCAGATATCGTACTCCGGGATCATTCTCGGATAGTAATACCGCACGATAAGTCCATTCAAAATCGCCGCATGATAAACCGATTTATGACAGTTTCTTGCTATTAAAATCTCATCGAACGGCCTGACAGCCGTCATGACAGCCGCCAGAACCCCGGCGGTACTCCCGTTTATCAGAAAAAAAGTCTCATCCGCCCCGTAAAGACGGTTGGCCCTAAACTGCGCTTCTTTTAAAATGCCCTCCGCCTGATGCAGATTGTCAAAGCCGTCTATCTCCGATATGTCAATTCTGTGGTAATCCGCCATCTCGCCGCCTGCCGGGTTGCGTTTATGCCCCGGCATATGATAGGGATAAAAATCGCTTGCCGCATAGTCTGATAGTGCCTGATACAGGCTTTTTTCCGCCGTCATGACGCCTTGGCCCCATGTCCCCGGTGAACGCCCACGGTTTCCATCAGCGAGCAGTACTTATCCGCAGCCGTCACAACCCAAGCCTCCCTGCAGGTGGGCGGCACCACCGATAAAGGCCACATATGTTTCTTTATGATTTCCCGCTGAATGTCATTCAACTGATACTCCTTTTCCGCATTGCGAAGCGCCGTCATCGGATGATGAAAACCGTGCAGACGCTTCCTCTGGGACAGGTAATCCTTATCATGCCAATCGTAGAGAAAATAATCGTGCAGCAGCGCGCCCCGGATCAGATCGTGCTTGTTGCAGCCAATCCCCAGCTTTTTATTTAAAAGAAGACTGTAACGAGCCACATCCATACAATGATTGTGCACCGTCATCGTACCGTGCTGGAGATGCCCTCTGGTACTCATGAAGTTTTCGGATTTCAGGATGTCCCCGCCGTGTTCCCGGAGCAGTTCATGGATTCTCTTATGGCGTTCGTAGAGCCTCTTTAAGCGCTCGCTGCGTCTTCTTTTTAAGTTCTTCAACAACTCCATTTTCTTTTCCCCCGTTTCCCGCGAACCAAATTAAAATTGCTTTACTGCTCCTCTTCCACCAGATTATGCAGCACCATTGCCCTGTGTGCCCAGGTATGCCCCGTCCTTGCCAGTTCATAGCCGCCGTCTGCGATTGTCTGCATGCGGTCAGCGTCCGAAAGCAGTCCCTCCGCAATTTCCGGCAGCCTTTCCATCTCCGTCAGGGAATAGAGGCTGCTGTCCTTACCGTCATGTAGAATTTCATCCAGATACAGGCTGCCGTCCGTAAGGCACACCGCCCCGTTCAGCATGGAATTAAATATTCTGTCATGTGCGCCGTTCTTAAACCAGGGCATCACGTTTAAGGAAATCTTCGTCTGACACAGTTTTTTCAGGCACCCCTCAGAGTCCAGATTGTTCATAATCATCAGATTCTCCGGGTGCCTGCATTCCAGAAGGTCCCAGCCGTCGCCGAAAACGTGAACCTTAATCCCCGCGTCCGCCAGTTCCTGCACCGCCCGTCCCCTGAATGTATAGCGCACATACAGATCGATAAAAGTGAGCGCTGCCATAGTTTTTTTTAATTCTTCCTCCGGCACCTCGGAAAGTTCCGCAAGCAGATGGGATTCCGCGACCTCCTCAACCGTCTTGCCCGGATTCGTCAAAAGATCATCGATCATCCCATGATAAAAGGCTGTGTACTCATCGTCAATCCTTGTAATATATTTGTCAAAAGTGGACGGCCTGCAATAATTTCCCACCATCGTCACGTCATACTTCCGATACGCAATCGGCACATTCGACTTGTTCGGATACAGTTTTGTGCCTGCCAGCGGCAGAAACGGCCCGTTTTTAATCTCCGGGAAAAACCGGCGCATATAAGCCTCATGGTTTTTATCTATGCTGATATGGTGGTAGTTCTTCGGAACCTTTTCCAGAAAATGATGATAATACATGGGGTGGTCCACCACAATATTATAACTGGGGATGCACAGCGCCTCCCACATCATCGTGTCATTTTCATCCAGAAAATATTCTTCCCCGCTCATCCCGTGAAAATTAAAGTTGATGAGCGCGGTATTCCCTTCTTCAAAAAAACGAAAAAACTTCTCCGCGCTCTCCCACGGCCTGCCCAGATCATAGATAAAGGTTTCATGCCCAAGCGCTTTCATGGCCTCCGCGATCTGCAGGGAAAAATACCCCTGTGTCTCGATATCACCTGTAAAAAACAGCAGCTTTTTCATCGCCGCACTCCTTTTTGTTGTGCCGTCAACTACTTTTTATATCGGCTGTATTTCCTATTTCGTAACTGTCCGGGACTGGGCAAAGCGGAACATGAGTTACTGCTTCTCCAGCTCCTCCACATATTCTCTCGCCGCTTTTTCCCGCGCTCCTCCCGGCGCGGTCTCCAGATAAGCGTTCAGTTCTTCGATATAAGGCGCCTTATCCTCAGAAATTTTTCCCCTGATATAGGAAAGATAAGCGTCTGTGAAAGCCCAGTACCCGTCAAACTCCTCCTCATAATTTCTGCCAAAGTAAAGGGACGAAAAATTATGGGCCGGCCCAAACATATCCTCATCCAACTCTATGGCCTCCAGGCGGTAAGACAGGGACCTTGTCCTATAGTTGTGGGACAGCTCCCGGAAACGGCTAAAGCAAAACGCCATGCACGCAAAAAACAGAATTGTAAACAGTATGATCAGCACATAGTATTTTGTATTGCTCTTATTCTTCAAAGTACGCCTCCATTCTCCGTTTGGTGACTTCCTCAATATCCGCGCTTCCCTCCAGGGTAAACTGTTTCCCTGACTTCAGCGTTTTCAGTGTCTCAATCTCCTCATCCGTCAGCCGGTAGTAATTCTTCAAATAGCCGTCAACCTCCCGCGTCAGCTCCTCTTTAACCGCACTGTCTCCCCCTGAGCTGTAAAAAATCTGTATGCTGATTACATCCGTATCCTGAAGCGCAGCATAATTATCCCCCTCGTTCATGGAGTCCATAGACTGCAGCACACCAACTAAAATAAGAGAATAGTTGTAGATGTCATTGAGCTCCGCTGCATACTCCGGGTAATTCGCAAAGTGCTCGCCCGTCGGATCCGTAGTAGAAGCGAGAAGATACGCCCGTATATACTGTCCCTCATCGAGATATTGGGAAATCTTCTCCTTATTCTGCGCAAGACGCGCGCCAGTCACCTCGTAGGAAGACTTTCCTGAAAAACGGTATTGAAAAAAGGCAACAAAGCCAAAAGAAACAATAGCAATCACCAGAAAGACAATCCCCAGCCCGAATGTCAGATGCCTGAGCACCTGATTTGCACCAGTCTCCAGCAGTTCATCCCTCTTTTTCTCATACGCCTCATCATAAGTTTGAAGTTCCTTCGCCAGCTTCAGTGCATGTTCGTTGACCGTACCGCAATAGGGGCACTTCAGTTGGTCGCTGGCAAAGTCAGCGCCGCAGTTTGTACATTTCATCTTCGAGTCCTTCCTCCGTCATTATTTCTGTCTCCCGCTCCACTTCCTCCGCGAGTGCCGCCTCAATCTCTTCATCCGTCCCATAGACAGAAAAGAAAATATCATCCGAACGCATATCGTAATCCTCTGCCATTACTTCGTATATGAACAGCATTTCTTCCGCATCATGTGCCTTATATGCCTCATCGAAAAGAGGCGGATACGTGTGCAGGAACCATGCCGTGCGGTAGCAGAAATAGTCCGGGGAGTCGAGGTACACCTCGCACTCGTCAATCAGATATTTCTCCAACTGGTCCCAGTCCTCTTTCTCATATGCATTCTTCATATCGCTGGACAGCCTGTCCATATCCCGCTGCATCCTGGCCTCTCCTATTTTATCCGGTATATCCAGCGCAACAACAAGCGCAAACACCAGAAACAACACCATCAGCGTGACAACCACAACCGCTCCCAGCTTTTTCGGAACGGCTGTCGTATCAGCCTGCGCCCTTTTTACCGCCCTGATCTTTTCGTCCGTATTTTCCCTGCTTAGGTCGATCAGCTCCCTCCCACAGTAAGGACAAAAAGCCGTCCCACCGTCAGGCACTCCGGCACCGCAGCCGGGACATATCCTCATCTTCTGTTCCACGGCGACAAATCCCTCCTTCCCAGTATAGCATATCCTTCATAAAACCGCGCGCCCTGTAATCAATCTCCCTGAATCTTTTTGCCGTCGCGGTACACAAGCGCAGTAATAATGAAGCTGGCCGCAAAGGACACGACAGCCACTGCGGCTGCTTTCCATAAATTGGCCGGATCATCAACACTGTAAAACATCAGAATCGTCGGAATACATGGGAAGGCAAAGGTATAGCAGTGTACCGTCAGAAGCCCCTGCACCGCCCCTGCAATCATGCAGCCAAAAATATTGCCAAGTAACGGTGTTTTTTCCTTAAAGCATACGGCAAAAATAGACGGCTCCGCAATCCCGGAGACAAATTCCGTAATCATCGCGCTGATGGACATGGCCTTCTTCTCCGCCGTTTTCGACTTGACAAAGACCGCAAGATCGCAGCCCGCAAGCGATATATTGGAAATGAGAAATGCAACCATAATTCCGTAATCAACGCCCGTCACACCGATCTGTGTAATCGCAAGCGTGATAAAGATCCAGTGCATTCCCGTGGATACAAGTAACGTCGTCAACGCCGCAAACACAGCCCAGGCTATCATAGGCGCCCTTATCTGCATGATTTCAAGCCCGTCCGCCAGTATACCGCTCAACAGGCTGACAATCGGCTCAATTACAAGAATACCAAACAGTGAGGTGAGAAAGATCACGCACACCGCCAGAAAATACGGCTGTAGGCTCTCCTTAATCCGCTTTTTCAGCCATCCCTCAATATGGGACATACAGTAAACCAGCAGGATAATCGGAATTACATTATAAGCGTAAGTCGCCGCTACCACCGGTATCCCCGCAAAGGTAACCTTCTCCCCGCCCTCCATCAGCGCCGCAAAATCAGGGAGCAGCATGACGCACACGCTCGCAAGCGCAAGCAGCGGATCCGTGTCGAAATGCTTCGCAGCGGAATAGGCGACAAATACCGGCAAAAAATAGAAGGGTGTTGTCGCCAGCGCCGACATAATCACCTCTGTCGTCCCCGTCAAAACATGTACCGCCGTCAAAAGCATCACAACAATTTTCAGGATGCCGCCCGCCAAAAGAATCGGTATAATCGGCATCATACACTCTGTAACATGGTCAAACGCTGCCAGAATTCCCTTTTTAATCCTATTCATATCCCCCACCGTCCATTATCCTTTTTTCTATTATATCATTTTCCATATTTTTCTACCACACGGTCAAAATTCTGTCTCCATTTACTTAAAAAACCCTTATAACCACCACAAACGCAGCAATTATAAGGGTTTTCACTTGTTAATGCCCAGAACCGGAATCGAACCAGTGACACGAGGATTTTCAGTCCTCTGCTCTACCAACTGAGCTATCTGGGCATTGAGTAGCGGGGACAGGATTTGAACCTATGACCTTCGGGTTATGAGCCCGACGAGCTTCCAGACTGCTCCACCCCGCGTTAT
>DKWV01000010.1 GCA_002491905.1 Lachnospiraceae bacterium UBA7143
TTCGCAGAATACCCAATTCTGCGAATTTTTTATTCTGCCTCCCGCCGTGGAAAGTGTCGGCAGTCCGCTCAATGCGCTTCCGCTCCCTGTTCCCCGTAAACCACCTGGTTAACTAGCATGATAAAATGCCCGCAGTTCATCTCTGAGCGCCAGGGCTTCTTCTGTAAGCTGCGCCGGTTTCTTTTCCTTTTTCTCATTCTGCGCGTAAAAATCACCGGACCAGAATCCGTCCGCCTCGACATAGTTGGGATTCTCTTCCCCTTCAAAAGTAAAATTGTATACTGTATCATTGTAGGGCTCTGTCACCACCTCCGAGATCACCGATACGCCGTCAGGTGTCATAAGCCGGTCTCCGGGCTGCAGTCTGCCTGCCGCCATACGTCTGCCCGCCGGCGCCGCCTCATCGACGACTAACATTGCATGTCCATCGGAAACCCGGATGCTTTTGCCGTCTTTGGTCATGATACGAATAATCTCAGGATCTTCCCCGGTCAGAATATCCGCTACGGTGAGTGTCCTGCCGCCAAGCGCCGGGATATGATCCCCTGTCCTGATCTGATCCGCCCGCTTTAGGCTGCCGTCCGCAGTTTTGATCTGTGTATCTTTTGCAAAACAGCCCCAATAGATCTCAATAGGTGGGATAAAAACATTGGTTTCCCCATCCCCGCTTTCATAATAGACGATCGAATGCCCCGGATTTCGCGGTACACTATAAATAAAGATAGCGTACTGATCGACCGTCATTCCCATGTATGGTTCATGTTCTATCCGCAGCACAAAACACGCGGTCAGATAACAGGTATGGGAACTGTCATTTAAAAAAGCGTTGCTCAGGTTGTAATCCCAGTCATAGGGACCCAACATGGAACTTTTAACTGGAAGTTTCAAATCAAATTGGGCCGTATTTGATTTACTGTCATAAGTCAGATCGCCATTTCCCTGAAGAACCTTTCCCAGATCCTCAAGTTTAATACTTCCGCCGTGCTCTGCGATGACTTTTCCACTGCTTATAGCATAATCCAGATAGGATTTGGGAAATTTCCCGTTGCTGACTTCATAGGAATCTATGGAGACACCGATTATCTTTTTGATCGGATTCAGTTCAATGGTCCCTTTGATCGGTATGATCGTATGCAGATTCCTGTCTTTATTATTACTATAATAATCGCCGCCGACATAATCTCCCTTCACACCTCCAAATGATTTTCTGCCATACAGAAATACTATGCTTCCCTGCTGTTTTCCATTTTGCCACCGGGGATCTGTCACGGTTATTTTCTTGATGAAAGATTGTGCCGCTGCGTTTTTAAAATTGAACTTTCTGGGTGCAAGACTGGCTGCCGTAAGCGTACCGTCCTTTGCCTCGCACATTGCATCTACGGTCATTGTAAAATTTTTCCCTGCCAGTTTCTCATAGGGAAACATACTGGTGGATACTTCTTCTAGCAGCGGCATGGGTTCATTCTCATAGTATAATTTTGTCTGATAGATGTATGCTCCCGTACTGTCATCTTTCACTTTGACCAGCAGACAACATGTCATGGAATCCTGTTCTTCCTCTTCCACAGAGCATAACGTCATGGGCATATCCGTATTGGTTGCATTGGCATAGGATAGTTCCACCTCAGTAGACAGTCTGTAGAATCCATAGGTTTCCTCCTGCACATTCTTTGTCATACCCTGCGATGAAATTCTGAGAGTATCCGCCCGGCTGTCTTCGACACCTATTGCCCTGATCTCCGCTATACTTCCTTCCAGTATAATCTGAGCAGCAGTATTATTAAACACTTTCTGTCCCGCTGCCGTACATACACTGGCCGTCTTTGCAGCAGCTTTCTGGATCTGTGGGTATTTCTTTAACTGTGCTTCACCGCCGAAGATCTGAACAAATTTCTGATAGTCCTCCTCGTTTGTAAAATCATACCTGTAAGTGCCTGTAGGTGATTGATACTCATTTGTTTTTTTCATCAAAATTTTCCCTCCGTCTGTTATTTTAGTCAGAATTTATAGTTTCGACATTCCATGTGCTCTCCGTCTGAGAAAAATCCTCGGATCTCTTCTTCGTCGAACGCCCCTATGGCTGGCCTGGTTACTTCTGCGAATTCCGGGAAATAGTGCATGTCCATAAATTTCTCCCGGTCGTTTACCTCAAAAACACACCCGTTCAACAGAATATATACCGCGTTGGATTTCACCAGCCAGACATTGTCATCCGGCGCCTTTGGACATTCAAAAATATTGTTCTTAAAATCATCATCCAGATCATAAAAATATACTCTTCCGTTCACGCAGGACAACGTCACATAACTCCTCCTGCCGTCGGCAAGCACATCTGCCGACGCGAGTTCTGTATCTGGCGGCACGCTAATATACCGCCCGTTTATCAGCGCCCCGCCTCTTAATTCATAGATGCCCATCCCTTCCTTCGACGTCAGAGCGATCTTTGTGGCCTTCGGATCGGATAAAAGGGCATACGCTCCTGTCAGGCTGGTCCTTTCCATGACCTGTCTGGACCATTTCTTACTGCTCCAGTCCATTTCGCAGCAGGTGACCTTACTGTTATCCAAATAGCACACGTAGAATTTATCTTCCGAGAGAGCCGAAGAATAGAAAGTATAGCCGGAAGCCGCAGCCGTATTCTCGGCGTAAACCTCCCATGCGGCACAGTCTTCGCTTGCATACAGCTTCGGATGAATATACAGAAAATACCTGCCCGCATAATTTTGATAGATTTTAAAACGTCCCGCTTTATCTGTCTTCGGAAGACCTTTCAGCTCTATCCCTGTCTTATCCCACAGCGTCCGATATACCGTCACAGACTGCTGTACCGAACAGAACTCATTATACGCCAGAAGCGTAAATCTCCGGTCCTGGTCGATCTTAGCCGTATAGGGCGGAAGATTTGCCACCACCCTGCCGTTTTCATCATACAGGAATGCCGACGCTTTCTCGTTCTGTTCGATCCGCCATGAGATATTGCAGGTATCGCCTTTATGTACCGCTGTCACAGCCGTATCAGGATCTGACGTCATATACGCGCCGAGCCGGTCAATGTAAACAGCGTATCCTCTCTCGAGGCTGAGCGTATAGTGAATGTGGTTGTCCACCCCGGTAAACAGGCTGTCAAAATCGTCAATATAGACATCCAGCGCTATGGGGCTCGTATCCTCAAGCACTTTCGTGAAAGCACACTTATCCGACAACTGGAAGCCCACCGTGAAATTCGGTTTCAGGGAAAGCGCCGCCGTCATGATCACCGCACAGTCCTCTTCCGTGTCCCGGAATTTGCCGTAACTGATCTCCCAGTCCTTATCGCCGTTTACATGAAACATTTTAAAGAAAGCGTCCATCTGGTCATGTCCGGCGATACTCTCATCAAAAAGCTGTTCGAAGCCTTTGATGTAGATTGTGGGATAAGTTTCTCCTTTCACTGCGCCTGTTCGTGCAGATGTTCTTTCACCCTCAGAATACTCCGCCACTGTCGCTCCCTGTACGTCAGATATATTTCCTGTTATGGTAATATAGAAGTCATTCTTAACGACATAGGTAACAGGATCTTTGGAAAAAAAAACTTTCTCAGGAATTTTTACGTTAATTTCATCTGCCGTCTGCATTTGCTGCGCTGTCTCCGCCATCTTTACTGTGTCCTCCTCTCCGCAAGCATGCCGTCAACGATCACCGATTCCGCCCCGCTGATTTCTCCCATTGATAAAGTCTTGCTCACAATTGGCAGTTCTTCGTATTTTATTTTCCCAACGGCTCTTCCTCCGTTATCCTGCACCTCCAAAACATCTGCCGGATAAAAAAGACGGTAATCTGTGCCCCTGGCAAATTCAGGAAGCTGCGCCCCTGTTTTCTGCGCGAGCACCGTATTGAGCTCTGCCGCACATAACTGGTATTGTGAGAAGTCAACATGCTCTCCGCAGATCTCCACCTGTTTTACCGGCAGAATCCCCGTGGTGACTGTGACTTTCAGCATCGGATCAAACAGCAGCGGTACGTATACTGTTCCTCCCGTTCCCCGCACGGTGACGGCCGGTGCATTCAGGTACTCCGCATCCGCCCGCTCTGCACCGAAAGCGGCAAAACCACGTTCAAAATCCTGTGTGAAGCCGCAGCACACCCCGTCCGTGCTTCTGTTTCTGTCCCCAAACATAACGGGAAATTCCTGCGCCGCAAGCCCGGCGTCATCAAAGCTGCCAATGTCTTCATCCTTTCGCGACCAATGGGGCGCACCAAAATACTCCAGCTCCACCGCTATTTCCGCCAGCACCAGTGCACGTCCGAATACGAAATGATTCTGGGCAAGGGGAAGGGTGGCATTCAGCTTGGTGTCTATGGTCTCCATCACTTCGGCAAAGGCCGATGTATCCTGCGTCAGGGCATCAATCAGCTTCGTGAGCCGCGGATCCGGCGTCTTTGGCGCGTCAGGCGATGAAAGGAATCTGCATACTGCCCTCTTTTTCCCGCCGATCGTCCTGTACGCCGTCTTCAATACCCCGATCCTTTCACCCGAACCGGAAAACACATTCAGATTCCGATTCAGCAGATCGGGCAGGAAAATACCGATCACCGGCGAACTTCCCGGAAAAGGCGATGAGAAGACAGCCCGGTTTCCCGCCGAGACAAAATCTACAGTCAGTCTTGCGGCGGAAGTCAGCGCCAACGGGAAGAAGCAAAGGCCATCCTTCACCGGCTGCAGGTTCTCCGAGACATATCTTTTGCCCCGGAAGGCAAGTTCGTCATCCAAAAGCCGCCTCTGTTCTCCAAAAGAAGATACCATAGCAAGCTTCGACAGACCAAAATATCCTTCCCTGAGCGGGAATATCTGCGCGTTGTCACGCACCGCCAGCCTTTCTGCCTCCGGCTCATAAAAAGTCCGCTCCTCCGGCGAAATACAGGCTGCAGCTTCCCGTGCAAAGACGTCCTTCGGGTCAATATCAACGGGAAACTGAAAGGCATGGGAAAGCCCACACAGATCCATGCTAAAACCGCCCAGACTCTGGGATACTGCCGCCAGATCCCTGATCTTTCCAGCCAACGCCGTGATTTCAGGATCGTCCGAGTGTAAGGCCAGATATTTTTCCAACTGCTCCTGCAGATGATATATGCCGTGGGGCGTAAGCACGGTAACACCCTCGCTGTGTATGCCTTGCTGCGATCTGCTGCCCCGATATATGTAATCCGTATCTCCGTACTGCAGAACACTTTCTGCCGGAACCGCATCCGTGTAATCGGGATAAAACACCGACTCCCACTGCATCAGAAGCGTAACCTGTTCTGTCGGCTTCCCATTATAGACCACCGGGGAAACCTTCTCCCGGATCACCGGGGACAGCCCCAGCCCCGACAGCAGGTTCCTCTGATCCAACAGGGCCGACGACATTATATAATCATTATACTCCACAAAGTGCGGATTTGCAAAATATGATAAGATTTCTTCTTTCGGAATGTCCGCCGTCAACGGCCCGGTCAGGCACAAAAGCGTGCCATCCTCCTCAAAACGCCCATCCTCCCCGAAAGCATAGGTTCTGTTCATACCCTCTCCAAATAGCATCACCGCCGGATCCCCCTGCCGGAAAAAGGGTTCGCAGGCTTCCGCTTCCAGTGTGGCGCCGATCTGTGCAAGGTGTTCTTCCAATGCACTTTTCTTCTCTTCCGCCTCTGTGAGTCTGGCAGCTATCGTTCTCCTCTGCTTTCCGATCGCTTCCTTCAGCTGATCCATATAACCTCTGATCTGTTCTGCCCGCTTCGAGCCCGCCCCCTCGTAAAGCTCCCACAGATAATAGAGCGAATCCTTCTGGTATTCCAGCATGCGCCGTATCTTCCCGGTCTCCCGCTCCAGAGAAGTCAGCTCCGCATATTTTTCCCCCAGTTCTGCCATATCTGCTTTATGATTCTCCTGCGCGTCTCTCGGCAGTTTTACGGTGTAGGCTCTCTCTATGGGATCCAGTCGGGAAAATCCCCGGTAATGAATGTCATCGTCAATCTTAAAATCACCGTCCGGTGAAGCTGCCTCGTCCGCCGTATCATACTGAATCGACGTCAGAATACGCTCCATACCCTCCCTGTCCCCGAAATGCTTCTCACTGATGATCGCCGACAGCGCCTCGGCGGAGCTCTTACCTATGCCGATGTTGATTTCCCCCACAGGCACAGACTGATCCCGTGAAAGATCGATGCCGCCTGCCACACCGAAGACCATACTTGATCTGCAGACGGTACCCTCCCCGGCAAGCGACAAACCATAATCTGCCATAACCTTCTTCATATCGTCGGCATTCTGTACCTGATGAAACAGATCATTGGCGGGATCAGAATAGGTTCCCGTCACACAATAAGTAAGCACCGCATCCGCCGGTACGCCCTCCAGATTGTCATAGAATCCGAATACGCTGGAGCAGCTCGGATAATATGCCGAGAACATCGGATTTCCTGCGCCCACAGCCGTAATCCTGTCAAAGTACCCGCACTCCCCCACTGGTTCAGGCACCGGCCCGTCAGCGGAATAAGTCCGCCCCATATAGCGGAAACGGTGTCTCGCACGCAGATCGTCGAATTTCGGAATTGTTATGCTGTCACTGTAGGCATCGTCGAGCGAATAAAAATTACTTTCCACGATATGGCTGTCCGTCTCGATTTTCCGATTCTTTATATACATTCTCGTGACCAGGTATCGGTCCGGTACCGCCGGATATTCCATTGTCTTTTCCCCGTTTTCGTCCGTCACCTCGCGCCCTTTCTTCAGCGCCGAGGGAAGAATGAAATGCAGGTGCACACCACGTTTCAGCAGAAGATTTGTGTTGAACGCAGCCGGTGTCGCATCCTTGCCCAGATAGGAGCGCAGCGCGGTCTTATAGTTTGGATCAAGCGCCGGCACCGGAAGCGGATTTTTCAGATAACGCGCCAGCACAATCATCGGAATCACTATTCTTTCAGCCATGTTCTGTCTCCTCCCATCAATCCTTTGCTGTAAGCTTCGCCCGATGCGCTGCCGCGATCATCTCAAAGGCAAACCGTGCCGGCGTGATCTGTTCTGTTCCCAGCGCGCCCTTTGCTCTCAGTTCTCTTCCCACCGCATCCGCCAGCTGTCCTGCATGCAGCCTGCCATTGTTGTCCGTAAAACCGTCGATGCAGAAACTCCCCACTCTTTTTCCCAGCTCCGCGTTTTCCTGCGCGGAACGCAGATCAATACTGCGGGTGATACGCCCCGCAGATACATCCACAGATGACACGCCGAACCGAAGTCCTGTTTTCGGCTCCTCGATCATGATCTGGTATACTTCCCCGTGGAACATTGCCAGAAGCACATTATCCGCAATCGTCTCCATGCGCAGAACCGGAAGCGGCGCGCCGTTATCCATGTGACTTTTCGGCACTCCCGCTCTGTCATAAGCATATATGTGCAGCCCCTTCTTTTCACCCACAAGGCGGGACCGCAGCAGGAACCCACTCACCAGCCTGTAGTCCTCCGGCGCACCATCGGTCGATATCTCTTTTAAGACATGTTCCCTGTGATTAACATGCATCCGCCTTACTCTGGGCATATCCGCATAATATCTGTTCTCGCCCGCCCGCTTTAACGTTATCTTATCCCACAGGGCATCCCTCGCACACACCCTTCCGATAGAAAACGCACCGTCGAGAAGCGCGTCCGTCCAATTGATGTCCAGATGAAAAAAACGGATACTCTCCTCCGGCAGATCCGACGCTTCCGTCAACAGATAGGTAAGCGGAACCCCCTTTAACAGGCGCAGCTCATCGGCATACTCCTTCAGATTATCCGGGACATCTATGGGAACATATCGTCTTTCCTTTAATTGCCTTTGTGCTGCCTGTTCTGCCACGATCCGACGTTTCATAATACTGCCACTTCCTCCCACTCCCTATGATCGTCCACATATCTGTTCCAAGCCTTTACAATTGGTTTTTCATACCTTCGCTGCTCACAACCCTCCGCCGCCTTCCGACAGTTTCTCGCATACTTCACACAGCTCGGGCAGGGACACGCCGATCGCCCGATCGAGCATACGCAGATGTTCACCCATAGCCTGCTCTTTCCTCCACGCTGCGATCTTTTCCGCCTCCGTGCGCCGGCTTAAGCTGATCATTCTGCCCAGATTAAAGGCGGCAGAATAACTGATATCCAGGATTCCATTCTGCGCGTCATAGATCAGTCTGCCGTCCGCCGTATACCGCCCCTCCC
Organism: Lachnospiraceae bacterium UBA7143; assembly: GCA_002491905.1. GTDB lineage: Bacteria > Bacillota > Clostridia > Lachnospirales > Lachnospiraceae > UBA3282. Next base: position 8,207 of record DKWV01000010.1, read on the forward strand.
CGCCCAGATTCTCATACCGCTCCGCATGATAAGGCAGGAGCGGCGAATGATACCGGGAATATGTCTTTTCACCGGTGCGCAGATAATGCGGTTTTAAAGACTGATCTTTCACGGCGTGGGAATTCCTGCCGATTCCGTTCATCAGTGCGGCAAAAGACTGGTCCTGCGTCTTCTCAGAATAGACGCTCCAATGATAGATGGAAATAAACCGCACCCTGTCGCAGTCAGCCGGTATGTTCCCGTCCAGATAGCCGTCAACGGATATCAGGTGCACAGTACTTTTCAAGCTGCACCCTTCCAGAGAAGGGATAAACCGATTGGCAATGACAGTGGAAAACCACCCGTCCTGCTCCGCAACAGGATCCTCCGTGGCCGACAGATCCACGAATTTCACATGGGTAAGCCACGGAAGATCTGACGCCTCCGGCATCACACTCCAGTATGTCTGCTTTGGCACCGTAAGGATATGGATATTGTCATCATCCCGACAGGATGTCACCTCTCCCTCTCTCAACGGGAAAAACACGCCCTGTTCTTTTAATCCCGGCAGTTCCGAATTTTTCACATCCGTCTCCGCCGCCCCTTCCTCCTCGGATACAACGATCAGGGCCAGCCACGGAACTGGCTGCCCACCGATATCATCCCGCCAGTGACGGATCCACGGATACACCTGATTGTTCAATACGATAAAGGGCAGTGTACCCGCAAAATCTCCCTGCTGTTCCGGTGAGGGATACACGCTGAACACATCCTGCCCAGGCAGCGTTCTCGTGTTTGCCGTAATGCAGATTTCCTTTTGTATCTGAAAGGTCTCCGATACCGGTCTGGCAACCTCCTGCCGGCCAGTGACCGTATACCTGCCTTCCTCAATGGCCGGTTTCATATAATCTGCCAGTTTAAAATCCTGATCCTGAAAATCCATAATAACCTCCATAGCCAGTCGTTCCCGTTTATATGCCGATCAGCAGCTCCTCAGACAGCCAGTTCTCAGCCTCCTTGGCAAACCGTGCGATCGACACCTGCTCCGTTATGCCGTTGTCAGCCAGATATCTCTGTCGTCTCTTTATGCTTTCCTCACTGTCTGCGCTCTGGGAAAATCTGTGAATCGAATCCTCGTCAGACAGATGTAGGCGCTGACCGGGAATAAACTGAAAACATTTCTCATACGTAAGCGTATTATTCCGATACAGTTCATCCAGCGAAATATAACGGTTTCCCGGAAAAAGTTCCTGTGTCCGCACCTCGCTTAGCAGCTCGTAGGACATTCCGCACCGGGCATCCTTTACCATATTCTCTTCCCGCAGTCTGTCCTGTGGGGCAGGCGCGCTCTTCCATAGAGCTGCCGGCACATTCCTGACTACACTGCCTTTTCGGAATCTGTCATTTATCGTTCTCTTTCGCTCGTCTTCCACGGTAAGCGCTATCGTTGACTTAAGCTCCGCGTTATTGACCGGCCGCACATTTCCCTGTTCCGGTATCTTGGAGACCAATGTAATACCAAACCCGCCCGGGTTGACGATATCCGTCCCGTCAGGCGCCTGCCCGCAGACACCCGTGACCGTGACTGCAAGGATATCCGTATCCCCGGCCGGCGTCCCCTTGTTCGCTCTCAACATACGGTTCTGTCCCTTATCCTGCAGGAACGATTTCTTGAATGCGCCCCAGTCCAGCGTCTCACCCGAATGATCCGCGCCTTTGGAAAAAGAAATTGTGAAAGAAATGATAAACCAGGAGACGTGCAGCCGCCCCTGTACCTCCGGTCCCCAGAGAGCCAGCTCTGCCGCCAGCTCAATAGAAAAGGTCTTATGGATAAACCACACGTCAACGCGGTAGGAGGCGCCCAGAGACACACCGATCCTTGCCTGATAATAAAATGGCTTCCACGATACGATGAAATCCGCATAGGCAATGAACCACGCGCGCAGTTTACCCTGCGTATAGACCGCACTCAGCCTGCCGCCAGCCATAACCGCGCTGGGCGTAAGCGCAAAATAAATCTCGCCGGATATATTTATATTAGAGTTCACATTCCAGTTTAATCCCAGCCGCGGCACATCCGGATAATGCGCTGGCTTCTGAAACGCCGGGTGATATCCGCCCAGCGTAACCACGAAATCACCGCTGTGCTCACTGCCTTCAAACCAGAAGAATGCCGCAAACCCGCCTGTCAGCCTGCAGTCCCGGGACAGGATATAGGACTCGGAAGTAAGACGCGCCTCCGCGCTGAACACGCCGGCCGATGGATCATATTCCGCCCTTATGGCAAGCTGTGCCTTTGCCACAGGATTGGACGGCGCATTGGGCGGCATGGATATATCCGCGATCCCGAGCACACCAATCTGGAACCTTTTCCCGAAAGAAACCGAGAGAAGCAGGAAACCGTCCACAATTTTAAAGGAAGTAAATCTTATACCCGCCGTGAGGAAATTCTGCCCGTTCTCCTCCGTAATATACCTGTTCAGTTCATCCAGCGTCTGCGCGTCAAATCCTCTCTTCACAGCTTTGACCAGCGGATATTCCGGCACCTGTTCTACAGGAGGCAGAACCAATCTCCTGTTGTATCCAAAGCCAAGCGCAAGCCCGGTCACAAAGAACGCTGGCGGACCGCCGATAGACGCCGAGAGCGCCATATAGGCGAACAGCGATCCCGAAGAATATTCCCCCACCGCCGTCACCGTGACTGCCTTACACTTCACCAGAAGAGAACCGGCATAAACTTCCTTCCCCTCCCTGCGCTTTCTGGAAAAGCTGCCGCTTATTGCCAACGCGCCGTTGTCAAACGCCACCCCAAAACCGGAGAGATAAAATGCCACATCCGAAAGCCTGGAGATATTGATCCCCACGCCGGCCTCCGCCAGACTGAAGGTAAACGGTGAAACCGCAAGAAAAGCATCCAGAAGCAGCACCACCCGGCTTCCGTCCAGACCAATCCCAGCCTTGGAGACTGTCAGAATGGCAAAAGTCCTGTTCAGGTTGAACCACTTTACTGTCTCCGGCGCGAAGTTCCCCGCAGCTCTTACGGATCGATCTGCTGTATTACTCCGCATTACGGAATGATCAGGCGTCGGCTTACAGAGTTCCAGAGTGCACGCGCTGCCAAATGCCGTGCAACGGAATACCGTTCCCTTTGTCGAAGATGCTTCCAGCACAAAGTCCTTTACGGACAGACCAGTGGTTCCCGGCGCCACCTTTTGCACTAATTCTCCCACCAGAGGCATCCGAAGCATGTCCACAGAGACCTTCGGATCTGTCTCGTAGCAGATGCGCCATCCCGACTGTTCTCCCGCATTTATTTCCGCGCAGATCTTCCCCGCACTTGTGAGTAAATGCAGCGCAAATCCTTTCGTGGTAAAATTGTACTTTACTCCCAGATGCGTGATGGCAAATTCGGATATAAAATCTGGCAGATGCTCCGCAGCGATTCCAAATTCTCCGGCAATCCTGCCGAAAGTCAGATTGCTAAACACAGCCTCGCCGGACAATATAAATCCTTCCAGATTCTTAGACACCGTAAGCTCTATTTCCGTCCCACATATATAAATCCTGGCAATCACCTGAAACGCCACGGCTTTCCCTTGTTCGGACGAAATCTCAAGCGCCATCTTTCGAATGGAAAAATCTTCCGAGACCACCAGCACATTCTCCAGGTCAACATAGCCATGAAACATTTTCTTTCCAGAATCATAAGAAGCCGTAAGCATCCGTATATTCACAGAAAGTAATGTGTCTGGAAGGGAATCCCTGTCAAAAGTTTGTCCGAGATCACGCGCGGCCTGCGCGATAAAATCTCCCAGGCTGTACTCTTCCTCCGAATAGGCCATAGCCTTAAAGATAAGGCCGTTGTCCGTACCATAGCTGCCGCTCAGCGCCAGTGTGATACCGCCCAGGGCAAAAGACCCGCCCAGCTTAAGCGCACCAAACTTACCGTTCGCAAAACCAAGCGAAAGCGACAGCCCCTCAATGCCGAGTTTTCCTTTCCCCACCTCAAACTCCAGCACATGTTCTGCTGACAGATACAGGGAGTAGTCGCCCGAAACCACGTCCGCACTGAATTCCATACCCGTCAGCTCCACGGGCGGAAAGCTGACGTCTTTGGCAAACAACCCGGCAACATCCGCAAACCGCAGCGTGGAGTCTTCCGCCAGACCCGCATAAATCGTCCTGTCCGAGCGGTACATCAGATCAAAAACAGTGCTCCCGATATGCCATTTGCCAAGTACACTGTAATCCGTCTTCCTTCTCCCACTATCGAAAGGATATTCTATATTCATTTCAAAGTATGGCTGCAGCGTGATCTTATCACCGAAAATACGCCACGGCTTCCCCGCCGTCACCGTAAAACCGATCTGCGTGATACCCTCCGACGCAGTATCCGCTGTGACCGACACGCTCCGAAGACCCAGAGAACCAAAAACACTTTCCTCATCGGGCAAAAGATCGGAACCCTGAATCACTCCGTCAAGCCCGAAAAGAGACAACATAGCGGCAACCGTAAGAACCCTGCCCTCCTCATATTCACCGCTGATATAGAGCCTGTCACCGTCCGGCGAAACCACTATATTTAAATCAAATTGTTCTCCGATTTCCGCAGCAATACCTATAGACGGGAAGCAGGATACATCATCCAGCCCGCTTTCTATACTCACCCGATGCACTGCAAGGGACAGCTGATCCGCCACCCTGTATACGGATTCGACAGCGGTCTCCCCTGCAAAACGCAGACCGCCCGAAGTCTCCGTGACCGTACAGAAGACCTCCTCAGAATCCGCCAAGGGCACTATCGCTTTGACACATTTCCAAAACGACGCATCTGTTCTGATCTCTGCCCTGTATGTAAATATTTCCCCATTCTGGCTGCACTCCCGAATACCGGAAAAACATATCCCGGAAAGAAAGGGCGATGTGTGCATATCAATATAACATTCGGGCAGCTTAGGAAAATCATCCGCAAACCGATAGCTCTTTCCGGATGCCGCACAGGCGCATATCTTGTCATAAAGAGCTCCGAGTCCCCCATCTGCCATTGATAATGCAATATCCCTGCTCCTCATAAGACTGCGCCGCACCATTTGGCGAAGCGGATCCCCGAACACCTTAACTTTCAGAACCCGAAAACTGCGTATCTCCAGGCCGTCGAAACCACCACTACTCACACTTTCCGCAATGCTGCCATCTCCAGGCAGCCCGTTGATCGGCTGCGCCCATCTGGGCACTTCATAATGCTGCTCCGTCAGCCTGCGGCGCAGGCCATCTATGATACCATCCAGCGCATCGATCTTTGCGATTCCGCCTTCTCCCGACAGTGTATCATAATGTGTGGCCCGGATCTGTGCCATAATACGAACCGGGTGCATGACGCCGGTATGGTTAAGGATTTTCGCGCTCTTAAAAGTAAGCAGTCTGATTGTATCAAAAACCTCTTTGTACTCGAGAATCTTCGGCGTATGCATCATTTCCGCCTCAGCATTAACCTGGTCGACCAGGTATTCCCTTCTCATAAAAGGATTTGCACAGGCAAGCGCCCCCTCAAAAGTCTCCGCCAGCGTGTGGACTGCGCATATCCGCTTATCATAATAGAGCCGCCAGAAAGTAAACATCGTGGGCAGAATAACCAGACCGATCGGCAGCGGCATTTTCTCAAACAGGAAACACTCTTTCCCCAGATACCCCCTGTAAAAATCCAGCAGTCCGGCGGAGTGCCCGGACGGCCCTGCCCAGAGCGGCATAAGGCATTTTCTGTACCCTGCAGTCACTGGATGCTTTTCATCCCGGGTCCAGTTCCATAACAATATGCGGGGTGGCCGGTCATCAGAACCGGCCGATTGACGCTTCGGTATCGTGGGTATGAAAAACACGTTTGGTGCATCCACGATCTCCCAATACCTCTCTCCTTCCGCCATTTGCAATGCATAACGATCCATCCTGGGCGTCATATTAAATCTCCGTATGGCATTGATAATCATAGCTCCGCGTATGACCGGCGGAAATTTAAGATATTCTCTCACACACGTTTCTATAATCCCGGCTGCGTCTTCATCTGTCGGCCCGTCACATGGGATACTGCACGCATTCCCCAGATATGCGTTAATCAGACATATAAAAGCAATCCATTGATCTTCTCTCTCCAATTTAGCAAGGTGTGGAAAATAGAAATAGATATATTCTGTTGCGCTAATCGGGCATTCTCCATAGTCTGTAAAATATTGCTGCAGTTTTGGATTCACAGTAATCCCTTCTTCTGCCTGTACCAGAACGACACATTTCAAAAACTCTTTTTGCGCCGCCAAAAATCTGTCAGAATTACACAATTCAAGCGCATAGATCTTCTCCAGCTTCCTGGTCGCATACGTAGTGATTTCCCCTATGACCGCCCTGGCCAGTTCCGTCATATCCTTACAGCACCGCACCTGATCCCGGCTCGACTTCACGAGCCTGCGCAAACCGGCAGGACTGGCCTTCTGTGATTCCGAATCAAATCCCAGACTTTCATCGATCAAAGACTTAATCACTGCTTTTGTTTCATCAGTCATATGATCAGCCGGAAATGAATCCCAGTTTTTCTCATACTGATCTTCGGACGTCTGCGGTCTGATTCCGGAACTGACCATCACATTGCCGATCATCGGATGTGCCCACCGTGCAAACACATCCCCGATGATATGATAGGCAGAATCGGCATGGTTGTTCCATACCTCACGGATATCAATGCCATACTGCACCCGGAATTGCTCTATCATTATTCCGCATACATCCTCATCCTGCATGGCCGCATCATATACAGCCAGCTTTAGCTCATCAATATGAGTAATTTTTTTTGTCGTCCCATTACTCAGCTGATAATCCGCTTCATTCCACGATACAAATCGGACATTCCCCTCTGTAATTTTATCTTTTCTGCTCTCAGAATACCGCAAAGGAATGAGATATCGTTCAGGTGGTGTCTCTTTCGTTTTTCTGACCATAAAAAGTATCATTAGCTAATCTCCATATTCTTTATCAGAACGAACTATTGATACAAATCGTATATTATTCATTATAACACTTTTCATATATTACGAATACATCATGTAGTACTTTTCTTTTATCTGCCTGAATTCTCATTAAATTCAATCACGATAATCCAGATGATTCCAAACACCATTAAAATATGCTTTATTCTGCTTCATCCCGCGAAGCGTTATCAGGCAGTATTCTCCGCTTTCCTCCCCATTTCCGAAACGAATCTTCCCGCCGTGCGCCAGAATAATTTTCTTCACAATCTCCAGGCCACGGATATTCTCCCCGGTCGAATCCTTCTTTCTGCTGCGCAGACGGCGCAGAATTTCTTCTGAGTAGCCCACGCCATTATCCTCCAGACGGATATGACATTTTTGTTTTTCCTGCCATATAGCAATCCGAATTTTCACCAATTTACTCCTGCCGTTGTGCTTCATACTATTATTAATCAGGTTGCGAAATACCCGCACTAAAAGTTGTCTGTCGGCTTTTACGCACAACTGCTCTGCTTTCGGTTCTATCTGCATGTCAATATCCAATTGCCCCGGCTCGGAATCGTTCAGAAAAGCCACGGCGACACTCCTGACAATCTCTGCCGGGCGCACCGTTTCTTTCCGAAGAGCCTGCATGGAATATTCCAGCTGGGAGGTCAGATTTAAATCCGCAATCAGTTCTTTCATCACCAAGCTCTGATGCCGGATCACTGCCGCCTGCTGCCTTGCATCCTCCGGCAGACTCTCACTGCGCTCCAACGTATCGGCATATCCCATCACCACAGAAAGGGGCGTGCGGATATCGTGAGAAATCCCGGCAATCCACTCAATGCGCGCCCGCTCCCTGTTCTTCGTAAACCGTCTTGTGAAGAAAAAAGCCAGGACAACAATCCATGCAAAATTAATAAACAGGTATGCCAGAATCACTCTTTTCGCAAACTCCATCCACGGAAGGGAAAATTCTACGTTGTATTTCCACATGGTTTCCTTCTGCATGCCTACGATCATAATCCGATCATCCCATGCGCGCATCTGCACAGGATATCCTTGCAGATACCATTTACTCATACGGGCAATATCCGATCTGCTGTACTCGTCCTTCAATTCTTCCGGTTTTCGGATGCTCCAGATCACCCGCCCGTTTTCGTCAAGAAGCATCGCCCACTGATCCTTCAGCCCGAGTTCTTCCTCCACCTCCCTGTCAAGCACATATCCATTCTGCGTAACAGTCAGTGCCTTCATAATTTCCCCTCCGCCAACATAATTGGAATCGGTGTTCACATAGACAATTGCCGCGGATATCAGGAACACAATATTAAGTATAAAGGTCAGCATCGCAATGCCGAAGACCGCCAGCACGCCGTAAAATAGAAGGTGTGCCGCTTTTCTGTAATTGTAGTTTATTCTCTCTCCCCCGAATCCTCTCATACCAGTCTGTACCCCAGCCCTCTCACCGTCAAAAGATATTTCGGGTGTGACGGGTCTTCCTCAATTTTCTCCCGCAGTCTGCGGATATGCACAACCAACGTATTTTCATACCCATAATTTTCCTCCTGCCAGACGGCATCGCACAGGGCATCAATGGTCACAATCCGCCCTCTCTCCTGTGCCAGTTTTTGCAGGATGGCGTATTCTTTTGCGGTGAGCGTTATTTCCCCGTTTTTGCCTTCCATACCGTTCACTTGGCTGCTGCCGTACACTCCGCCGCTCCCAGCCTGATTTCCATCCGCCGCATCTCTGTCCCAGTGCACGACCCCGCTGCCAAGATCTACCTGACATCTGCCAAGTGTAATTATCTCTGACTCCTGCATGCTCTTTACCCGGTACACCCGTTTCAGCACCGCCGTCACCCGCAGGATCAGTTCCTCCGGCAAAAAGGGCTTTGTGATATAATCGTCCGCACCAAGCCCCAACCCTCTTAGTCTGCTTTCATCCTCATCCCGCGCCGACAGAAAGATCACGGGTGCCTCTGACATTTCCCGCAGCTTTTTGAATAGGGAAAAACCGTCGCCGTCCGGCAGCATTACGTCCAGAAGAACAAGATGCGGGGCTTTTTGCGCAAACAGCTCCTCCGCCTCCATGCAGTTTGCCGCCACAGTCACCTTATGAAATCCCGCCCGGCGAAGAAACCCACTAACCATTTCCCGCAAGGCTTTCTCATCATCTACCAGTAGAATTTTACAGTCATATAAATTCATAAAGATTCCCTTTCCATATTGAAGATACTGCATCATTGTAAAATTTGCCACGCTGCTATGCAGTGGAAAGACTTCCTATCCATTATCAGTATATTGCTTCCCACATTTCCTGAAAAGATTCCTGTGAGATTCTTAAGGTAAATGTAATCTTCCCTTCATTCCCCTGTAATCCCAATCTTTTACCATGACGATAGCGGCAGGCAAACAGGCAAAGGCAATACAATCCGCCGCAAAATATCTCAGAGAAAGGATGAAATACTATGCCAACACGAAATCTGGTAGAAACTCATAATCTCACAAAACAGTACGGCAAGGTCCGCTGTGTCAACTCTGTCAACATGCAAGTGCCGCCCGGCGCAATTTACGGCTTCTTAGGACCAAACGGCGCAGGCAAATCCACCACTTTGAAGATGATTCTCGGACTCGCCAGACCTACCGAGGGCGGCATTACCCTCTTTGACGTGCCGGTCAACGAGAAAAACCGCATGAAACTCCTCTCGCAGACAGGATCGCTGATCGAATCGCCCAGCTATTACGGGCATCTGACCGGGGAAGAAAATCTGCGCATTATCCAGACACTTAAGGGCTGCTCCGAAAAGGATATCGACAAGGTATTAAAGATTGTCCGTCTGGACGAGGCCCGGGGGAAGCTGGTCAACCACTATTCCCTCGGCATGAAGCAGCGTCTTGGTCTCGCCGCTGCGCTGTTGGGATTTCCGAAACTCCTGATTTTGGACGAACCCACAAACGGCCTCGACCCGGCAGGTATTCAGGAAATGCGTGAACTGATCTGCTCCCTGCCGGGCGCTTACGGCATGACGGTTCTGGTCTCCTCCCATCTGCTCAGCGAAATCGACCAGATGGCCGACCATGTGGGAATCATCCGAAAAGGCGGGCTGGTTTATCAGGACACGCTGGAATCCCTGCACGCCCACTCCAAAGAACAGATTGCGCTCCGTGTCAGCCACACGGCGATTGCCTTCGACCTGCTAAGAAAGGACGGCATTGAGGTCACGCAGGAGGGAGGCTGGCTCTTACTGCCCATGATGGATGATTCCCACGTGGCAAATTTGTGCAGAGAGCTTGTCGCACAGAATATATCGCTCTACCGTGTAGAAAAACGGGAAAAAAGTCTGGAGGATATTTTCTTATCCCTGACAGGAAAGGAGAGCAGTTTATGATCACTCTGCGGATGGAATTTAAAAAAATCAAACGAAAAAAAATCGGCTTGACCATGTGCGCCCTGATCTGCGTCCAATTCGCATGGCTGCTCTGGTCCGGCGCACGTCCCGACGAGAACGAACGGCTGGAAGGATGGATTTTCATGCTCTACTCTCTTCCTCTGGTGAGCGTGATCATGATGCCCACCATCATGTCCGTGCTCGCCTCCCGGCTGGCCGACGTGGAGCACAAGGGCAATACCTACAAGCTGCTAAACACGCTGCGCAGGCCGGGCTCGCTCTACCACGCAAAGGTAGTCTGCGGCATCCTCTTTATTCTGGCTGTCTGTGCCGCACAGTTTCTTTTTATTATTGCTTTGGGGTACGCCCGCGGCTATGCGGGGCACCCGGAATGGAAATACTATGGCACAGCCTTTTTGATGAATTTCGCCTGCTGCCTGTCCCTGTACCTATTACAGCTTCTTTTATCCATGCTGTTTTTTAATCAGATGATTCCTCTTGTGGCAGGACTTGGCGGTTCCATGCTGGGACTGATTTTAATGTATGTCAAAATGTACTCTTTTCTCCCCTGGGGAGGCTTTCTCTCCGCCGCGCAGGTGAGTATGGACTGGAACCCCGATACGAGAGTTGTGCATTTTTATTACCGCGAATATTCGCCGGTTGAGCTGTGTGCGGTAGCTATGATTTTTGTCTGGATTGTGGTGTTTTATACGGCGGGACGAATCCTATTCACCAGAAAGGAAGTATGAATGGCAGCCGTTCAGACATTTGCTTAATAAGTATCGCATAGGAAAATATGATTATTCGACAAGGAGGTAACAATATGCTCACATCCTATATGAGAGCCGTAAAGGCGGAATCCCTGAAGCTGAAACGAAGTCCGATATGGCTGGCGTTCTTCGCGCTCCCCATGATTTCCGCTTTCTTCGGCACGATGAATTACAAAATGAATATCGGGATTTTGAAGTCGGAATGGTACAGCCTGTGGAGCCAGCACTCGCTTTTTCTCTGCTATCTGTTTATGCCCGCGCTGATCGGTACCTACTGCTCCTATCTCTGGCGGCTGGAGCACACCCGCCACAACTGGAACAGCTTTTTGACCGCGCCCCTGCCGTTGTCCAGTCTTTATCTGGGCAAACTGACGCAGGCGGTACGGGTATCAATTCTCGGAAATATATGGATTTTCCTGCTGTTTTTTATCTGCGGCACGCTCGCCGGGATTCAAAGCCCGTTTCCGCGGGAAGCTTTGGAGTGGTTTCTCTGCGGCACGCTTGGTGCAGTGGTAGTCTGCTGTGTGCAGCTCCTTTTCTCCCTGATCATCCGCTCCTTTGCCATCCCCATCGGCATCGCCCTTGCCGGAGGCATTTTCGGGCTGTATATGACCAACCATAACTACGGTATGCATTATCCATACTCCCTCTACTGCCTGGGAATGCGGGCCAACAATCCGAACATGGAAATCAGTGTATCGACTCTAGTGGTCAATTCCCTCGGATATATTATCATTTTTGTCGTGCTGTCTGTTTTTTATCTGCGCAGGCACGAGATATCCGCCAGCTAAGGGAAAGGCGCTAAAAGAGTTTCTGCTTGTCCAGAAGCTCTTTTAGTGCCTCATCCCCCACGCTCACCCAGGCGTCCTCCTCCTCGGCGTTCAGGCCCAGATACTCCCGCAGGGTGTCGGTGGTGTCGGAAAATCCCCACTCCTGGCTATAGTCGTCGATCTCCTCAAATTCAATTTCTCCCGCAAGATATTTCTCTTTAAACTTTTTCATTGTAACCCATCCTCTCTGGCCTTATCAGCAATCATCTGATATGTGGGCGTAGGCACACCGTATTTCTTCCCCATCCGCACCACCTCGTAGATCAGGCCATCGATCTCGGAAGACTTCCCCGCATAGATATCCCGCTGCATGGAGGTGCTCGCCGCAGGACTCAGCGAATCCAGAATCCGCAGGTTGGTAGCCACAATATCCACCAGAAAGGGAACGCCCATCGCCACCGCCAGCGCGTCAATCTCCTTCATCAGTTTGACAAAGGTATCCCGCGGCTCCCCGGTTACCTGTACATCCCCGGCGTTTACGTGGTAATACAGCCCGCAGGCCGCCATAGGAGACACATAGGCAAACTTCTGCAGGGCGTCTCTCCGAATATTCTCCGACAGCACGCCGTCGATCCCGCTGTCCTTTAAGTCTTTCGCCACTTCAAACAATTCCGGCCTCAGGTCTTCCTTTTTCCGCGTACCATACACCACACGGAAAATATCTCCGTTCTGCCAGATTGTTCCCGGTTCTTTAATCTCCGCCGCTATATAGATACATCCGTCCGTCACCAGAAGCTCCGGCAGCTTTTCCTGCATTCTGCCACCCGTCCCGTAAATATTCAGAATGGGAATCACAACCGTATTTTCTTTCGCCACCCGCCTGATAAAGGGAATCGTCTCCTCCAGCGAATAGCCCTTCACACAGACAAAAATAATATCCGGATGTTCATCATAGTTCTCCATATCAGCCGCTTTGACGGGATGCACGGTATAATTGCCCTTTTTCGTAGTCTCCATCTTAAGGCCCTGCTCCTGCATCTTTTTCAGATGCTCCCCTCTGGCAATCAGGGTCACATCCTTGCCCGCCTCCGTCATGTATGCGCCAATGCTGCCGCCAGTGCCGCCCGCGCCGATCACTAAGTATTTCATGTGTGCCTCCGCTTTTTCTTTTTTCTTAATTTTATCAGAAAGGCTGTCCCGATGAAAGACCCTCTTGACACTTCCACATTTTAGGTACATAATATCAACGGTCATATAGTCTCCCTTTTTAATAGGTAGAAACACATAAATTTTTTTCTGGAGAACGGAGTGGAAAAATGTTTATTCTTTTTTTTCTGATCTGGGTTATTTTTAACGGGCAGTTCACCGCGGAAATTGCCGCTTTCGGTGTCGTTATTGCAGGGGTTATGTATTGGTTTTTATGTAAATTTTTCAACTACAGCCCCCGATACGACCTTTTTTTATGGCGAAAAGCACCGCTTCTGCTCCATTATCTTTTCACGCTTGTGGCGGAGATCCTGAAAGCAAATATAACCGTTTTTAAACTGATCTATACCGCCGAATATGAACTGGAACCGGCTGTGGTACACTTTCGGACAGACCTGCGCACCACTTTTGCGCGGGTGCTGCTTGCCAACTCCATAACGCTTACGCCGGGCACGATCACCGTCGCGCTGACAGGCAATGAATACACGGTACATTGTCTTGACAAGGAACTCGCGGAGGGCATTTCCTCTTCCGTGTTTGTAAAGCTTCTGGAAAAAATAGAAAAAGATTTGTCCTGAGATGGAGGTTGTCATGGAAAAAGAATTCATCTATCACCCGATTTTTATCGCCCTGCTGATCCTGTTTTCTTTTATGCTGCTGATCTGTCTGATCCGCGCAGTAAAGGGACCCCGTGTGGCTGACCGCCTGGTGGCCGTCAACATGATGGGCACCGTGGTTATGGTCATGATTTCCGTTCTGGCGCTGCTTTTGAAAGAAGGCTATCTGGTAGATATCTGTCTGATCTACGCCATGATCAGCTTTCTTTCCGTTGTTGTGATCTCCAAGGTTTATATCGGTATCTATGAGGAGCAGCACCATAATCAGGAGAAGGCGGAAGGAGGGAATGCGGATGGACGCGTTTGAATGGGTAAGGCTCTTTGCCGGATGTCTGTTTATATTAATTGGTGTGGTTATTTTTTTTACGGAGCTGTTCGGTGTCTTTCATTTTAAATATGTCCTGAACAGAATGCACGCCGCTGCAATGGGCGATACGCTGGGTATCAGCGCATGCCTCATCGGCCTGATGATTTTTTCGGGTCTGAACTTTACGACCTTAAAAATGTTTTTGATTATCGTCTTTTTATGGTTTGCCTCCCCCGTCTCTTCCCATGTGCTTTCGAGACTGGAGGTGGCCACCAACGACCACCTGTCCTCATACTGCGAAATATACGGGGATGTGGAAACTTTGGAGCAGGAGCTTACTGCCCGGCGGGAAAATGAAAATACGAAGGAAGAGGGAGGAACTGTGTCATGACCGCTTTCCAGATCATATTGATGGGATTTTTGATTATCTGTGCCGTCTCCGTCAGCTTTTCCAAAAATCTTTTAAACGCGATTCTGATTTATATGTCCTTCAGTCTGGTTATGTCGATGCTCTGGATCTGTCTGGAGTCTCCCGATCTGGCCATCACGGAGGCTGCTGTCGGTGCGGGGATCACCAGCGTTCTCTTCTTTGTGACGCTCAAAAAAATCCGTGCCATTGAAGCTTCGGAACCCGAAGCAAAAGGGGAATCCAGGGAGGAAAAAAATGAGTAAAAAAAGGCCGGCATCAGAATACCAGAAAACTTTCGCCTTTCGCTTCTTTCGCTGGCTGTCCGGCGAAAAGGACCCTTACATCGGAGAGATGGAAATGCATCCCCAGGAAGAATACCAGCCAGACCGGGAGGCGGCTCTCCGCCATGAGAGAGAGCACGACGCCATCATGGACAAGGTCTATGATACTGAACACAACAGATCGCTGCACCTTTTTCACCGGCTGTATCAGGCGACCAGTATCCTCTTTTGTCTGTTTCTGATCGCCCTGCTTTTAGTGACGATCTCTTATCTGCCCGCTACCGGGACGGTGAACCGCCCGGTTAACAACGAGGTAGCCAAACGGTATATCGAAAAAGGGCTGGAAGAGACGGGAGCAGTCAACATCGTCGCCGGCATGATTCTCGACTACAGGGCTTTCGACACGCTGGGAGAATCCCATGTGCTGTTTGTGGCAACCATTACCGTGCTGATTCTGCTGCGCCTGAACAAAACCCAAAAGGACGAAGCGGAGATAAGCGACCGCCGTTTTGAACCGAAAAACGATGCGATTTTACAGCTTGTGGCGACTTTCCTTGTGCCCGTCATCATCATTTTTGGCATATACATTATCTTAAACGGCCATCTCGGCCCCGGCGGCGGTTTTTCCGGCGGCGCAGTCATCGGCGCGGGGCTGGTGCTCTACTTAAACGCTTTTGGCTTCAAGAAGACGGAGCGGTTTTTTACGGAAAAGACCTACAAATGGGTATGTTTCTTCTCCCTCTCCTTCTACTGTCTGGCAAAAAGCTACTCCTTCTACACGGGTGCGAACCAGCTTCACAGCGTCATTCCGAAGGGTACGCCCGGCGCGATCCTCTCAAGCGGTCTGATTCTGCCCTTAAATATCGCGGTAGGACTTGTGGTCGCGTGCACGATTTACGCTTTTTACGCTATGTTCCGAAAAGGAGGGTTTTAAAATGGGCCCGAATTTATTTACAAACTACGGAGAAGCTGTCTCGGCGGTTCTTTTCTGTATCGGCTTCACGAATCTGCTTCTGCAGACCAATCTGATTAAAAAAATTATCGGCTTGAATATCATGGACAGCGCGATCTATCTCTTTCTGGCGGAAAAAGGCTATATTGCCGGTCGGGTTGCGCCCATTGTGGTGAACGGCGTTACCAGCACGGAAGCCTACATCAACCCGATTCCCAGCGGCCTTGTGCTGACGGGTATCGTGGTTTCCGTCTCCGTTACCGCGCTGATGCTGTCCCTGACAATCCGCCTTTACACCAGATACCACACGCTGAATCTGGACGAGATTTCCATGCAGCTGAAAAAGGAGGGAAAATAACATGAATTTTATCTGCAATTTTCCCTTTTTCTCTATCCTTTTAAGCCTTTTTTCGGGGACGGTCTGTTCCGTGCTGCCCGCAAAGGCCGCAAAGGCAGTAAACCGTGTGGTGATAATCGCTGTCGGACTGATGTCGGCCGTGCTGCTTTTGTACCTCCTCTCCACAGGCGAATCCTTTATCTACTGGATGGGACATTTCCCCGCGCCCTGGGGCAACGAGATCCGGGCGGGCGTGCTGGAAGCGGGCATGGCGCTCTTTTTCTGCATCATCATGTATCTGTCTATGGCAGGCGGCGCGCATAAGCTTCCCGGCGAAGTGGTGGAGAGCAAACATAATTTATACTATATTCTGGTGAACCTTCTGCTGAGTTCCCTGCTTGCGCTGGTTTACACCAACGATATGTTTACGGCCTACGTTTTTGTAGAAATCAACACGATTTCCGCCTGCGGCCTGATTATGATAAGACAGGTGGGACGTACCATCGAGGCCGCCGTGCGCTACATGATTATGAGTCTTTTAGGCTCCGGCCTGCTGCTCTTCGGCCTCTGCATTATGTACGACCTGACAGGGCATCTTCTGATGAGCAACATAAAGGAGTCAGTGGCCCAGCTTATAGCGGCCGGCGAATACCAGATACCCCTGATTGTCTCAGTGGCGCTGATGTGCATTGGTCTGTGCATCAAGAGTGCACTGTTTCCTTTCCATGCCTGGCTGCCGGACGCCTATGGCTACTCCACGGTATCTTCCGCGGCGATCCTTTCCAGTCTGGTGTCCAAGGGCTATATCTTTCTGCTGATTAAAATTATTTACCGGGTGATCGGCTTCGACATCTTTAACAGCACAAGAATTATTGACGTCCTCTTTGTCTTCGGACTGATGGGAATGATTTTCGGCTCGCTCTCCGCCATTAAGGAAAATGATATCCGCCGGATGATCGCCTTTTCTTCTGTGGCGCAGATCGGTTACATTTACATGGGTTTCGGCATGGGCACGCAGGCGGGTATGGTCGCAAGCGTCTTTCATATTCTATCCCATGCGGCCACAAAATCCCTGCTGTTTATCGCCGCCATCGGTCTTACGGATGTGTCGGGCGGAAGCCGCAAATTTATCGACCTGACAGGCGCGGCCTACCGCAATAAATGGGCGGGCGTGGCTTTCACGGCGGGGTCGCTGTCTATGGTGGGTATTCCCCTGTTTTCCGGCTTCATCAGCAAGCTCCTCTTCGCCCAGGCGGCGGTTCAGGTGGAGGGAAAAATGCTCGCTTCCCTGATTGTTTTGGGAATCAGTACTGTACTGAACGCGATTTACTTTATGAAGACGGTAATCCGTATTTACACCACCGCGGGAGAGTCGCCCTATTCCGGCGTTACTTTCCGTGATATGAAGGCATACGCTGTGACCCTTTTGTTTTTCATCCTGTTAAATGTGGCTCTGGGCGTCAGCTCCCAGCCGGTCGTAAATATGATTGAACAGGGACTCGCCATGTTCGCGTAATCCTGCCGTATTTGTTGCATCATCTACATGGAGGTAATGGCATGTATTTTATTCTTTTATCCATATTTTTTCCTATTTTAGCGGGACTGTTTCTGCTGATCCGCTTCCGGACGCCCCTTTCGGGGGAAAAAGCCGGGACCGACAGAAAACCGCTTTTGGTCCTGACCGGCATTTTTCTTGTCATTACGGCTGTTTTTGCTTTTGCCGCGCCCCTCACGGCAAGGGAGGGATTTACCCTTTTTTACCTGACAGAAACGCTTCCCATTTATTTTCGGATTGACAGTGTAGGACAGCTTTTTTCCCTGCTTGCGGTCATCGTTTTACTCTGCGCCGGCTTTTTTTCCTTTTCATACATGAAACACGAGGAGAGGGAAAGCCGTTATTACGGCTTCTATCTGATTCTTTTCGGTGTGCTCAACGCCCTCTGTTTTGCAGGCAACCTGATTACCTTCTATCTGTTTTTTGAACTTTTGACTCTATCTTCCATGCCCCTGGTTCTCCACAACGGCTCCAGAGAGGCCATCATGGCGGGATTAAAATATCTGTTTTATTCCCTGTGCGGCGCCTACGGGGCACTGTTCGGCATTTATTTTCTGTATCAGAGCTGCGATACCCTGACCTTTACGGCGGGCGGCGTGTTAAAAGAAACCGCCGTCACACAGCATGGCGGCTTCCTTCTTCTGACGGCTTTCGTCATGCTGCTTGGCTTCGGTGTCAAGGCTGGCATGTTTCCCATGCACGCATGGCTCCCCACGGCACATCCCGTTGCGCCTGCCCCGGCCTCCGCGGTTTTGTCCGCCGTCATCGTCAAGGCTGGTGTACTGGCGGTTGTCCGCATCACCGGCTACATCTTCGGGACAGGCTTTCTGCGGGGGACCTGGGTGCAGACCGTCTGGATGTGTCTGACCCTCATAACCGTGTTTATGGGCTCTATGCTTGCCTATCGGGAGCCTGTACTGAAAAAAAGGCTGGCCTACTCCACGGTGAGCCAGCTCTCCTACATTCTTTTCGGCCTCGCCGTTATGAATGAGGCGTCTCTTGTCGGCAGCCTCTTCCAGGTACTGGCCCACGGCTTTGTCAAAGCCGCGCTCTTCCTGTGCGCCGGAGCCATCATTTACAAAACGGGAAAAACGCGGGTGGAAGAAATGCGCGGCATCGGCAAGGAAATGCCGCTGACCATGTGGTGCTGGACGATCGCTTCCCTGGGACTGGTCGGCATTCCCCCCACGGGCGGCTTTGTCAGCAAATGGTATCTGGCTCTCGGCTCTTTAAAGAGCGGCCTGCCTGTTCTTGATGTGCTCGGCCCCATCATTCTTCTGGTAAGCGCGCTGCTCACTGCGGGATATCTCCTGCCGCTGACAATCCACGGCTTTTTCCCGGGAGGGGACTACGACTACAGCGGACTACAGAAGAAAGAGCCCCGCAAACTGATGACTGTACCAATTTTAATACTGACATCACTGCCAGTTGTAATCGGCCTGTTTCCGGACACGATCGCCGGCATCATTCTGATGGCGGTTAAAGGGAGGTGATACCGTGATTATTTCAGTGATCTTAATTCCATTTATAGCCGGGATTCTGGTACCCATTATCCCATTCCAGAAGAGATGGCAGAAAGAAGTATTTTTGGAAACGGCAGTTGTATTAAACAGCATCCTTGTCTGGTATCTGCTCCTGCACCACTCGGACAGCACTTTCCTTCTGGCGCACTTTACGGGCAACCTAAATATCAGTTTCCGCGTGGACGGCATGAGCATGGTGTTTGCAGGGCTTGTCTCCGCACTCTGGCCCTTTGCGACGCTCTATGCCTTTGAGTATATGACAAAGGAAAAACACGAGAATGTCTTTTTCCTCTTCTACACACTGACCTACGGCGTGACGCTTGGCATTGCCCTGGCGGCCAATCTGCTGACCATGTACTTCTTTTACGAGCTGCTGACGTTAGTCACGGTTCCTCTGGTCATGCACACTCTGACCCGCGAGGCGATTCTGGCAAGCCGAAAGTATCTCTATTATTCGCTTGGCGGCGCGGCCTTCGCCTTTCTCGGCCTGATTATGGTGATTGTCTATGGCAGCACCACGGACTTTATTCTGGGCGGTGTGCTCGACCCTGCCAAAACCGTCGGCAAAACCAATGTGTTACTGCTGATCTATGTGATGGCTTTTATGGGCTTCGGCGTAAAGGCGGCTGTCTGTCCCTTTAACTCCTGGCTTCCCCAGGCCAGTGTGGCGCCCACACCCGTCACCGCACTGCTCCATGCGGTGGCTGTCGTGAAATCGGGCGCGTTCGCCATCATAAGACTTACTTATTACAGCTTCGGCACAGATTTTCTGAAAGGCACCTGGGCACAGGACGTGGTTATGGCTGTCGTCATGTTCACCATCGTATACGGCTGCAGCCGGGCGGTGAAGGAGACGCATCTGAAAAGACGTCTGGCCTACTCCACCATCAGCAACCTCTCCTACATCCTCTTCGGCGCAGTCATTATGACGCCTCTGGGGCTTGTGGGCGCGCTGACGCACCTTGTCTTCCACGCTGTTATGAAGATCAGTTCCTTCTTCTGTGCCGGTGCAATCATGCACCAGACCGACCGTCATTATGTACACGAGCTGAACGGTCTCGGCTACAAAATGCCCTGTGTTTTCGGCATTTTCACTGTCGCATCCCTGGCGCTGATGGGCGTCCCGGGGCTGGCCGGTTTTGTCAGCAAGTGGAATCTGGCACAGGCCGCCGTTGAAAGCGGCAATCCTCTGGCCTGGGGAGGAATCGCCTGTCTTCTGGTTTCGGCGCTCCTGACGGCCATCTACATGCTTACGATTGTGGTGCGGGCATTCTTCCCCGGAAAGGATTTCGATTACGGCACGGTTTCCGGCATCCGCGATCCCAACTGGAAGATGCTGCTGCCCCTGTTTATATTTACTGTATTTATTATACTGTTCGGCGTATATTCCCAGCCGCTTGTAGACTTTTTTATGGAAGTAGCTGGGGGGAACATATAGACAGTCAGATTTTGGCACACTTTTAAATGGCTTGGGCTATGAAAATGAACTGCACGTACTACCACATGCAACTATGGAGGTCATCATGCACAACGATACAAGTATCATAATTGAAACCGCCGTTTTCCTTCCCATGCTTGCGGCGTTCGTAAGTTACGGCATCGGACGGAAGAACAAAAACGCACGAAGCATTTTTGCAGATATCATAACAGGTATTACTTTCATTCTCTGTGCAATACCGGCTGTACAGATGCTGTCGGGAGCAGCAGGCGGTACTCTTTTGGAGATCCCCTATATCTGCGGCATGGGCCTGCACTTTACCCTGGACGGTTTCCGCGCGCTGTACGGAACCGTGGCCGCTTTTATGTGGTTTATGACCACCCTTTTCTCGAAAGAGTACTTTGGGCATTACCGAAACAGAAACCGCTACTATCTGTTCCTGCTTTTAACACTGGGAGCAACCGAAGGCGTGTTATTCTCGGCGGACTTTTACACTACCTTTCTCTTCTTTGAAATGATGTCGTTTACTTCCTATGTCTGGGTAGTTCACGACGAGAAGCCGGAGTCCCTGCGGGCCGGCGCAACTTATCTGGCTGTGGCCGTGATCGGAGGTCTGGTGATGCTGATGGGCATATTCCTGCTCTACGACGCGGCAGGCACGCTCTTTTTCGCGGATCTGGCCAAAATGTCCCTTTCTTCGGGTGAAAACGCTGCACAAATCTGGGCGGCAGGTCTATGTCTCCTGTTCGGCTTCGGCGCGAAGGCAGGCGCGTTCCCGCTGCATATCTGGCTGCCGAAAGCCCATCCGGTGGCTCCCGCTCCCGCCTCCGCCCTGCTCTCCGGCATTCTGACCAAAGCCGGTATGTATGGCATCCTGATCCTGACGGTCGATCTCTTTTTCGGCAGTGCGGCCTGGGGTGGTCTGATTCTGATTTTAGGTGTATTTACCATGACAATCGGCGCGGCGCTGGCCCTGTTCTCCGTTGACCTGAAACGGACGCTGGCCTGCTCCTCCGTCTCCCAGATCGGCTTTATTCTGGTTGGCGTAGGCATGTCGGGGCTGCTGGGCGCGGAAAATGCGGCTGCCCTGCGGGGCAGTCTCCTGCACATGGTCAACCACTCTCTGATTAAGCTGGTGCTGTTTATGGCGGCGGGTGTAGTCTTTATGAATACACACAGGCTGGATTTAAATGAAATCCGCGGTTTCGGTCGGAAAAAACCGCTCTTAAATTTCATTTTTCTGATGGGGGCTCTGGGAATCGGCGGTGCGCCGCTCTTTAACGGCTACATCAGCAAGACGCTGCTTCATGAGAGCATTGTAGAGTACACTTTCCTGATCAACGCGGGCGTTATCCCTGCATTTTTTGGCACCTCATTTATGCGCGCTGTCGAGTGGATTTTCCTGTTCAGCGGAGGGCTGACTATCGCTTATATGGCCAAGCTCTATGTCTGTCTTTTTCTCGAAAAAAATGCGGATAACGCTGTGCAGAAAAAATATGACGGGCTGAAAGGGAAATACATGAACCGCACAAGCGCTGCTGCCCTCACCGTAAGCGCTGTCCTGCTGCCACTTATGGGACTTCTCCCCGATATCATAATGAACGGCATTGCCGATATGGGACAGGGCTTCCTGCGGATAGAGACTGCGGAAAAGGTTTCCTACTTCTCCGTCTCCAATCTGAAGGGAGCGCTGATCTCCCTTGTTTTCGGCGCATTGATCTACGGCTTTATCGTGCGGTTTGTGCTTATGAAAACTGCGCATTCTCCTTTACAAAGCCAAAGAAATGACGCCGCCGGAAAATATTATGTAAACTTGTGGCCGGCATGGATGGATCTGGAAAACCTGATTTACCGTCCTCTGCTGCTAAAGATTCTGCCCTTTGTCTTCGGTATGCTTTGCCGTTTTCTGGACAGCCTGGTGGATGCGGTGGTTGTCTTCCTCAGAAAGACGATTTACCGCGACGAGAAGCTGCCCCACGAGCGGCCTGAGGGCAACGCTTTGACACACCTTGGCGCCTGCGCCGCCTCCTTCTTTGAGAGGGTCGGCAATCTGCTTTTGCACCGCAAAAATCCGAAAAAACAGGATTATGAGCATAAGCTGGCCCTGCTGCAGGAAGAGTGGAGTGAAAATACCATGATGATTGCCAGAAGTATGTCCTTCGGGCTTCTGCTCTTCTGCGT
This sequence comes from Lachnospiraceae bacterium UBA7143, assembly GCA_002491905.1. GTDB lineage: Bacteria > Bacillota > Clostridia > Lachnospirales > Lachnospiraceae > UBA3282. The sequence goes on from DKWV01000010.1 coordinate 30,921, forward strand.
CGGGCTGATCCTGACAGTGGCGTATCTGTTTATCAAGGATGTGTTCGGGCTTTGACTGATTCAGAGTGTCTGCCAAAAATCCCCCTGACGTTTGGTCAGAGGGATCTTTTTTGTGCCGCATTCCGCAAAAATCTATTCTGTTACCTTCTCAGTATTCTCTTCACTGCCCTCATTTTCCCCGTCAGCTTCCGCCTTCCGAATATTCCGTTTCTTTCGCTTCTTATGTACAATCAGCACAACCGCCAGAATCAATACAACTGCGCCCACCGCAATAAGGACGATATAATCCATAATCCCCTTCTCCGTGACGCTGACCGCAATCTTCACACTGCTGCCCTCCACCGGGAAGAGATGGTAAATACCCATAAGCTCCGTCTCCGCTTTTCTCCATCCGGCGCTGTCCTGCACATAAATCACCACGCCTTCCGTCTGCCCCTGAGGCGCCTGATACCGAATCTGGTGGGTCCGCGCACCGTCGTCCGGGATTTCCATTGTCCAGCATTCCGTCAGTTCTTTCGCCTCCTCTCCCGAAGGAAGCGCCACTTGCAGCGTGTTGGTTCCCGGCTTCTCGACAACCACTTCATCCTCCTGGACGAACTGGCCATCCACCAGAAGCGCTGACTGCCCGTTCTCCCGCATCCAGCTCCCCGCCAGCGTCGTCAGATACCGCACATACTCTACCGACACGTCTTCATCAAGCCTGACGTCCGTAAGATCCTTATTATCCCAATCCGCGTAAAATCCTTCTTTCACAGGAATATTCGGATATTTTTCCAGAGCCACACTGCCGCCGTATGAACATTCAGCCGTCCCAACTTCCTCATCATCGGCATAGAAAGTAATTTTCATCCTGCGGAAGTTTGCGGGAATCCCCTCCGTCTGTAAAAGGGTGTCATAGCTTACCGGCTCCGCCTTACCGCTGTAACTGATTCGGTCGATACCGGCAATCTCATCTGAAACAAAGTAATTCTCTACAACCTCTGCGTTGTCGGAAACTTTCCCCGCTATGGCTCCTGAAAAAGCGTCCGCTTCCTTCACCTTTACCATAGCCAGACAGTTTTCTATTCCATTTCCCCATCCGGCAATCCCGGCCACATACTCCCCGCCTGTCACCGTACACTTCGCATAGCTTTGTCTGATATGGGACAGTGACTGTCCCGCAACGCCACCCACATAATCGCCTGCCGTGCTCTCAATTCTGCCGTAGTTTTCACAGCCCAGCACCATACCCATCTCCTGCAGACCGCATATACCGCCCACATAGCTCTTCTGCGCGGTCACCTTCGCCTGATTCACATTCTGCCTGAGCACACACTTAGTGAGAAATGTGGAGTTTGCCCTGGCCTCGTCAATCCCCGTGATATCGCTCTCCAGGTCAAAATCATATTCCACAGCCATAGTGCCCGCAATACCTGACACGTTCAGGTCCGCCTCCACATTTCCGCTATTGGTACAGTTTGCAATGGTGGCATCCATGCTCACCTCTGCATCCTCCTGGGATTCATCCTCATATCTGTCGGAATAGTCCATATCCAGCACGCCGTCCAACGCATCCGTATACAAAAGCATGATCTCACTGAACTGGTCGTTAATATCCGACAGGTCATCCCCAAGGAGGTCTCCCGACGAAGACATCTCGTCATTTAAATACCCCATATTTTCGGAAATATTTTTCAGGTTCGAATTAAGGCTCCCTGTGGTGGAGCGGTAATCCTCTCCCAACCTCGGAAAAGCAAGATCCGGCTTATCGTTTAATGTAGTCAGGATGTCCTTGGTCCCATCCCCCATATCCTCCAGATTCTCCGCGGCGTCCTTTGTGTAGGAGGCAGCAGCCTTTAACTGCTTTTTCGCATCATCTGTCATCTCGTCCGTGTGTCTGGAGGCAATATCCGTCATGATTTTCAGATATTCGCTCATATCTTCCGTATAACTGACGCTGCCGGGATGAGCCTGTTTGTACTGTTCATCTGCGTATTTATTGGCTTCTTCCGCTACATGAGCCGCATCAGCCGCCATCTCTGCCGACGCGTCATCCAGAAGCTTATGATCCAGGGTCCCCTGATCTCCTTCATCCTGCGGAAATGCGGTCTCTCCGCCGTCATCAAGCGCATGTACCCATCCGTCAATGCCTATATAATCATCCGGCAGTTTAGCACTTCCCGAGTAGCTCCAGTTTCTGTCTGTCACTCCCCCAATCCTGGGCTTCAAATCATGTTCGTTGACCGTATCGGGACTTGTATACTCACTGTTTGTAAAAGCAACTCTTGCAATATAATAATTCTCATAGGCCTCCGTAGCCTTTGACACATCTTCGGCGTGCTGCTTCCCGGCCTCTTCGATAGCCTCCTTCGCCCTGTCATACTGCTCCCTTTCCTCGGGCGTCATATATTTGTAAAGGTCCATTGCCTTCACCATATCTTCCAGTTTCCCGGCGGCATCTTTCACGTCCTCCGCCGCATCAGATGCATGGTCAACCACGCCGCCGTCTTTTGCCGTCTCATCCAACACATAGTCAAAACGGCTCACCGCCTCGTTGACGGAATCCATCATGCTGTCCGTCCACTCCACCGTCCTGTCCGCCAGAGAGTGGGTATCGTCAAGCGCCCTGTCCGCAAAATCCCGGATCACCGACAGCCTGTTGGAAAGTACATCCGAACGCTCACCCGCATCGTCCAGCATCTTGCCAATCTGGTCATGCATGGTATCGATGTGATCTGACAGCTGCCGCACGATATCCTCCGACAGATCCACCGCTATGTACGGTTCCGCCTGCCCGACAATACCGCCCACGTCCTTGCGGCCGTATATCTTTCCCTTATTCGCACAGGCATAAACATAACCCGACTGCCGTCCCACAATGCCGCCCGTATTGTAGCCCACATGCTCGTAGCCGATTGTGCCCTCGTTTACGCAGTTTTGTATGATTCCGGTGGAGAGTCCCGCGATGCCGCCCGTATCTACCGTATTGTCAGTGGTAGAAAGCTTATCTCCCTTCTCGTCCTCATTCCTGTCAAGGGAATTTAAAATTCCCGTCGTATACTGCTCCAGATTGATGTCATCCAGAGACTTTGCCTTGTCCTCACTGGAAATATTTATCTCGGCGCGGTTGAGGCACCCCACAATATTGCCGACATTTTCACCGGCTATACCACCCGTATAGTGCGCTCCTGTGATCGTCCCCTTCGCCTCGCTGTCCATCAGCACGCCGCTGATCTCGTTATAGCCCGTGATACCGCCTACATAATCGTTGGCGTCCACAACGCCGTCAAAGACACAGTTTAAGAGAATACCACTGTTATCTCCCACGATACCACCCACTACCATCTGCTTCCCGGATGGCTTGACTGTTCCCTCCACCCGTAGATTGGCGATAACCGCCGTCTCCTGTGTGTAGTTAAAAAGCCCCACATAGGAAACCGGCTTATGCACAAAAAATCCGCTGACGGTATGACCCTGACCGTCGAAATATCCGCCGAAAGTCGGTATGGATACAAAGCTCTCTCCCGCCAGGTCAATGTCCGCCGTCAGATAGACCTTTTTATTCTGCGACCAGGTATCCAGCCGGCAGTCTTTGGAAAAAGCTTTCAGTTCCTCTGCGTTACTTATGTAAACCTCTTTCCATTCCACCTCGTCGTCGTCATAGGAAGCAATCGTCTCATTAGCATCCTCCACACTGGCGACTTCCTCTTCCTCACCGTTCTCCTCCGTATCTATATCCTTTACCTTGTTCTCCGCTTCTTTTTCCTTCTCAGCCTCCGACCTTTTCTCCGTCTCCGTTTTCTCGAAAGCTGCTCCTGTCTTCTCCTGCGGTTTCTCTTCCTCAGCCTGTACCGATACCACCGGCAGGGCGCCCACAAACACTGCCGCCGTAAGCAGAAGGGCTGTCAGTCTGTTCTTACTCATGATCCGCCACCTCCCTGCTCTCCAATTCCCGGGACACCGTCTCCGTCATCTGCTTATATTCCTCCTCCGTAAGTTCCGTCACATCTCCGGCCTCCACGTAGGCACTCACATTACCTCTGACAATAGCGCTCATACTGCCCGTCACGGTTCCTTCGATTCTGCCGCGCACCAGACCATCCACTCTCATAAGACCGGTCACATTCTTCGTGCGGATCGGCATATTCATCACAAAGGCCGTCTTCTCGATAATCTTATCGCCCACCAGAAGAATCTGCGGCAGGACAAACATGGTTACCAATATGGAAATGGATGTTCCTCTTCCCAGACATTTTCCGATACCGAAAATCGCCGCGTTGGAAGTCAGCTTACCGATCAGGAACCCCGCCACCACCATCATGGTTCCCGAAGTAATAATTGTCGGGAACGCCTGATTCATGGAATCTATAATGGACTGCCGCCTGCCGTTTTCCTTTCGCAGTTCCATATACCGTCCTGCAATGACAATGGCATAGTCAATATTCGCACCCATCTGGATCGAGCTGACGATCAGATAGGACATGAAAAAGATATTGTCGTGCTGCAGCGCCGGAACCGAAAAGTTAAGCCAGATGCATCCCTGGATCACCGCAATCAGAAGCACCGGCATACCCGCCGACTTGAAGGTGAACAAAAGCACCACCAGCACGGCAAGAATGGACACCACGTTATTTACCAGATTGTCGCGTCCAAAAGTCTTTTGCAGATCATACTGGCTCACCGACTCTCCGCATACCAGCACCTTGCCGTCAGGATAATACTTCTCCGCAATTTCATGCATCCTGTCAAGAAAGGCGAATGTCTCCTCGCTCTCCTCGGGAAGCGTCAGAAAGACAAGCATACGGCTGTAGTTCTCACCCTGTAACTGATTCTTCGCAAAGTTCATGGCATCATAGGCGTCGTCCAGCGTATCCTGCAGGTCATCTTCCAGTGTGACATACCCCTCCTCCACCTCGTCGTGGACGAACATAAACATGTCAATCAGCGACACCTTATATTCGGGGAGGCCGTTTACCACCTTCGCATAGTCCTCATCATTCACAGCGTAGGCTGCATACACCAGTTCCGCCACCTCGTAATCCAGATCAATCAGCTCCGAAAACTGTCTGGGTGTCAGTTTATCCGTCAGACAGTAATCGTCAAGCGCCTCTATATTGGCAAGCCCCTGCGTGTAGTCTACCTCAGGGCAGGCCTCCAGCTCCTCTAACAGCTTTGCCTCCTTCTCGTAGTCTCCTGCGGGCACGATCAGCGCAACCATATTGCTGGCGCCGAAGTTCTCCGTCTGCAGCTCCTCCGTTTTCTGGATGCTGTTCTGGATCGGCGGCGTGATCGTACTGTCACCGAACACATAAGGACACTTGCTGGATGTGGTGTAAGCCCAAACAATCACAAGCACAAAAAGCGGTGCGACAATAAACCGCGTCGCATAGTCAAATTTCCCCACAAAAGGTATGTCGGGGATAAAGTTTTTATGCTTGGTGGTATCCATCAGCTTGGAAAACAGCATAATCACACCCGGCATCAACAGGAACACGGAACCCAGCGCCAGAAAAATAGACTTAATCAGGCACATGGACAGATCCGGCCCCATTTTATACTGCATAAAGCCCATAGCAATCAGACCGCCTATGGTAGTTAAAGAGCTGCCGCAGATCTCCGGGATTGCCTTGCTCAGCGCAATGATAATCGCTTCGCGGGATTCCAGCGTGGCATGTTCCTCCTTGTATCTGTTCAGAAGGATAATGGCGTAATCCACCGACAGCGCAAGCTGCAGCACTACCGTCACAGAGTTGGATACAAAGGAGATCGTACCAAAAATAAAATTGGTTCCCATCTGTAAAATTGCCGCCGCCACAAAGGTAATCAGGAGCACCGGTACCTCTGCATAGGCCTGGGATGTGAGTAAAAGGACTGTCACCACAACGATTGCTACCAGAACAACGATGACATTCATCTCCTCAGCAATCAGTTCCGCCTCGATATCCCCCAGCGTCGTGGACAGGTAGTAATCATACCCGTCAAGCTCCTCTTTCACCCGCTCCAGCACTTCCAGGCACTGGTCATCCTTCTCGTCATAATCGAAAGTGACATTATAATAGGAAGAACCATTGAAATAATGTTCCTCCGTATCGTCAAAATCCACCATAAAGACACCTGGCAGAAACTCCAGTTTCCGCTCAATGGACTCCGCCTGTTCATAGGACACATTAGCCACCATCACATCGCAGGTTCCGTATGTAATAAACTCCTGTTCCATCAGGTCAAGTCCCTGCTTCGTCTCCGTGGAATCCGGAAGATAATGGGACATGGAATTTTCTACATTGACCCAATTTCTCGACACGGCTGAAAAAATAATCAAAATGCCAAACAGCAGGAAAAACAGGTTGCGTTTATCCACAATAAATCCGCAGATCTTAACCATCGCCTGGTTGCCGCCCTTTTTTTCAGTTTGTTCCTTTTCCATAGAAATAGCTCCTCTCCTACTCAAGAGGAAGTATAGTATCACGACCGGCGTTTGTCAATTCTAACCCCGGCGTCTTTTTACATTCCTGTGAAATTGTATAATATCTTCCAATAGGTCCCTGCTTGAAGTTCCTGTCTTCGAAACTTTTAAGGCTTTATAATGGGCTTTCATTCTTGCTGCGGCTGTGATAAAATTTCTTCTATGAGAAAAAACATTCACCCACATTTTTCCACAACACAAATAATCCTGCTCAGCTTTCTGTTTGCAATTCTGGCCGGAAGCGCGCTGCTCGCCCTGCCGGTCAGTTCCGCAGACGGAAATGCCATACCTTATATTGATGCGCTTTTTACCGCGACAACCTCTATCTGTGTGACAGGACTTGTAACCGTTCCCACTTACTCCGCATGGAGTCCCTTCGGACAGGTTGTCATTCTCTTTCTGATACAGATCGGCGGGCTCGGCGTCGTTACGATCATGTCCGGCCTGATGATCAGTCTGCATCGGAGAATCGGAATTAAAGACAGGATGTTGATTCAGGATGCCTTCAACCTGAACACACTCTCGGGCATGGTAAAATTTATCCGTAAGGTGATTGCAGGCACACTTCTGGTGGAGGGCGTCGGCGCACTTTTATATATGACGGTATTTGTCCCGGAATTCGGCCTGAGAGGAATATGGATCTCCATATTTAATGCCGTTTCTGCATTCTGTAACGCCGGAATGGATGTCATCTCGGAAAGCAGCCTGTATGCCTATGTCCACAACCCCGTCATCAACCTTGTGACAATCCTGTTGATTGTTTTTGGCGGCATTGGATACATAGTCTGGTGGGATATCGTAAGCGTCCTGAAACATATAAAGCGGCAAAAACTGAAATGCTTCGCCAACCTGACGCTCCACAGCAAGATTGCCCTCTCCGTCACGGGAATCCTTATTCTCGCAGGAACGGCGGCTATTTTTGCCTTTGAATACGATAATCCATTAACTATAGGAAATTTTTCCCTGTTTGATAAACTGCAGGCATCCCTGTTCCAGTCCGTTACTACAAGGACCGCAGGTTTTGCTACAGTTCCGCAGGAGGATCTGACAAACGCCTCCGCCATCGTATCCCTTCTTCTGATGTTTATCGGCGGATCGCCCGTGGGCACGGCAGGCGGAATTAAAACGGTGACCTTTGCGGTCCTGATCGTCTCGGCATTTGCCACGATCAAGACCCATTCCGAGGCGGATCTCTTCCATCGGACGATCCCGAAGCATGCTGTCAGCAAAGCTGTTGCGGTAGTGAGCATGGCCTTTATCATCCTGTTTACGTCAACCCTTCTCCTGTCAGCCGTAACCGACGCAGATGCACTCGACATAGCTTATGAAACGGTCAGCGCCGCCGCAACGGTGGGCCTGACAAGAAATCTTACCTCCGGACTGAATATCTGGGGCAGAATCATTATCATCATAACCATGTACCTTGGCAGAGTCGGTCCGATTTCTCTTATGATCGCGCTGAATACGAAAAAGGAAACCAAAAATATCATCAAGAATCCCACGGAAGATATAAGCGTGGGCTGAGAACCAGAGAAAGGAAGTCAAACTTATGGGCATTCATCAATCTTATGCCGTATTCGGCCTGGGCAGATACGGGACAGCAGTGGCAAAAGAACTTGTTAAAGGCGGCGCGGAGGTGCTCGCCGTGGACACAGACGAGGAGCTTGTCAATGCCGCCAGCGCTGAAATTCCCTACTGTAAATGCGCGAATATCACAGAAGCCGAAGTCATCCGGCAGCTCGGCATTGCGAATATCGACGTCGTCATCATCGCTATGGCCAGCAACCTGAAAGCCAGCGTGATGGCTACTATGCTCTGCAAGGAGATCGGCGTCAAAACCGTGATCGCCAAATGCGCCACTGACCTGGACCGCAAAATTCTAAACAAAGTAGGCGCGGACCGAGTTGTGTTCCCGGAAAGCGAGTCTGGCATCCGCCTTGCCAAAAATCTTTTAAGCTCCGGATTTATGGATATCATGGAACTCTCCAAGGATGTCTCTATGGTAGAGCTGCCCGTCAGGCCGGAATGGGAAGGAAAAACTCTCATGGAATTAAATCTCCGTAAAAAATATTCCATCAACGTGGTGGCAGTCATTGAGGACAAAAACGTCCGCATCGACATTGACCCTGAAATGCCTTTGCAGCCGACAATGAAAATGATCGTCATCGCCGATACGGCAAAACTGGGGAAACTTGCGTAGGATTACCGCCTTATCTCTTCCCCATTAACTCCCGCACCTCTCCCTCTCCGGGCATAACCCGGAGCGCGCCTTTGCGGGTCGTGATAATAGAGGCCGCCGCATTGGCAAAGGTCAGCATCTGCCTCAGATTCTCTTCTCTCATATTTTGCAGGCCGTATTCCAACACATGATGCAGACAGCAGGCCCCAAAGGTGTCACCCGCCCCTGTCGTCTCAATGGTATTCTCCTGCAAAAAAGGTTTCACTTCCACGCGCATATCTTTGTAGTAGGCGCGGCTCCCCTCCTTTCCCGCAGACAGCATAATCAGCGGAATATCATACTGCTCCCGCAGATTCGGATCAAAGGAAACCACCGCGCCTGCCTCCTTCGCAGCCGCAACCGCCTGCTTTGTCGCATTGCGCACCTCCTTATGGGTCATGGACAGGGTCCCGAAATGAAAAATTTCCGTATTCTTCACTAACTCTATATTTACTTCTTCCGCCCGCAGCATCATATCCGCGCCGGGATTCCGATAGAAAGAGAAATCCCTGTCCCCATCCGAAAAGGTTTCCACAAACGCCAGCGTCGTGCGCGCCTCCTCATCCATCATCAGATTACAGGTATCGATTCCCACTTCGTTAAGCGCCGCCTTTAGCTGCTTTCCGAAAATGTCCTGCCCCACCTTGCCGATAAATGCCGTCTTTCTGCCCAGTCTTGTCAGCATGGACAGAACATTGCAGGGAGCGCCTCCGGGACTGGCTTCATAAATCGGATTTCCCTGTGCGCTCGTTCCATTCTCCGTAAAATCAATCAGCAGTTCACCCAATGCCACCACATCATACTTTTTCATCACATTGTCTCCTTTCCGCGCTCCGTGACTTCCTTTATTTCAATTCATATTTCACCACATCCATTGTCACATCACCATCCGCAAAGAAAGAGATCCCCTCCGCCGCAAGATCCGTATACATCGTTGCGGTGAGCACATATTCGCCGTCATTCACGAAAACCTCGACACTGAACTTATCCAGAATAACCCGAAGCTTAATGTTTCCGTCTTTATTGTTCACAAGACAGCGGCGCTGATGTATAATCGCCCTTCTGGAACCCGAAAATTTTCTGTCCACCTTCACAATTGACTCATATGGTCGAAAACTGATGGAAGTCTGATAGGTATCGTTTTGCGCAAACCTGACTGCAAATTTGCGGTAAATATTTGATACATCCGCGGGGCGGATTGTCAATTCCATATCAACTTTGCGTCCCTCTACGCCTTTCAGCCGGATCACGTCCGTAAAAGTAACATTCTCATGCCGCACTTCCTCACCGCGCAGATTTTCAAGCTCCCGCACCGGTTTCTGATACAGGCGGCCGTTCCTCACAGATAATTCTCTGGGAAGCGTCATCTGTCCAAGCCACGGCTGATCGGGCGTGTGCAGATTACAGGTATCCCAGTTCTGCATCCATGCGACCATAATCCTTCTGCCGTCCGGCGAGAGAATTGTCTGTGTCGCATAGAAATCAATCCCATAATCCACAGCCTGATTATGCTCTTCCACAAAGGTATCTGTCTCCTCATCGTAAGAACCGATCAGGCACAATGAACCATTCCCGTTATGATATTCAAATTCATGTGGCAGCATATCCATGGGACTCGTGAGCAGCACCGCCTTGTCGTCCAGCATAAAGAAGTCCGGGCATTCCCACATCCTGCCGAAACGGCCATGATTTGCCACCAATATCTTTTCATACTTCCAGTCAATCCCGTTGGGACTGCCAAACAGAAGCACCTGTCCATCCCCGTCCTCCGTACAGTTGCCTGCGACACACCGATAAGAGCCGTCCGGCTTCTGCCACATCTTCGGATCCCGGAAATCAAACTTACTGCAACCCTCCGGCAGATCCTTTTTCGTCAGTACAGGATTTTTCTCATACTTTTCATAGTCCACGCCATCCCCCAGCGCGATACACTGTGTCTGCACATCCCGCATACTGCCGTCCGGCTGTGTTTCCTTGGAAACGCCCGTATACAACAGCAGATGTCTTCCGTCCGAAAGCACTACAGCGCTGCCGGAAAAGCAGCCGTCCCTGTCATACCCCATATCAGGAGCCAGCGCTGCAGGAAGGTATCTCCAGTGCATCAGATCCGCACTGACCGCATGACCCCAATGCATCGGTCCCCAATGGGAATCATAGGGATGATACTGGTAGAACAGATGATACTCCCCTTTATAATAGGAAAATCCGTTCGGATCGTTCATCCATCCCACCCGTGTGCAGAGGTGAAAATCCGGTTTCTGCTCTTTCTCTATCGTTCTCTCCATCGTCTCTTCATATTTTCTGGCATCACGCAATGTCTGACTTATCATGCTTTACCTCCATCCTGATCGGTTTATTACTCCATATATTTTCCTTAGATCGGCTCAAAAGGCCACTCTGTCCTGTCACTCAGCAGTTTCTATTCCCGCATAGCGGTTATAAGCGTTCTGATACACCGTCAAGAGTTTATCCATACCGCATTTGTCTCTCAGATGGGTGATATACGCTTCCCACTCCTCATCCGTGGGGCCGCCTTCTTTCAGCCACAGTCCTTCCTGCTCCGAAACGGCGCTCTCAAAATTTGCCTTGTACCAGTCGATGTCATCCAGCTCCCTTCCCGTGAACACGCAGTCCACCGGATAAGTTGTGGTATCATCCACATAAGGCATCCAGAAATCATACAGATCCGCCAAACGCTCAATGGCTCTGTCTTCCATTCGGAAAGTCGTCTGGTAGTAATCGCTGAGAATGAGCTTTGGTCCTGCCACCTCACACTCGCCCTTTAGCTCGCCGGATCCTTTTCCAAACTTTTCGCGGCTCTCCTCATCCGAAATGCTCTGCCACACGCCATTCTCATCCTGTCCCGTAAAATACGTGCCGATCGGGCCATACTGAAGCTGCATAACAATTTCGGGGGCATACCACTTATCATAAAATTTTAAGAGATTTGCCGGGCTCTTGCAAGCCTTTGTAATATTGAGCTGCCCGCTGTTGATGCCGCCGCCGGTGCGGACCGTCACATTATGCGTGCCGTCGGGCCCATCAAGAATCGGCAGGAATACATAATCCTTTGCATAGTCGCCCATCAACTCCTCAATATACCACCATGTAGACACACCCACATAACCCTGCGAGCATTTGGAAATCAGCTGCGTATCAGACTGACTGAACATTTCCACATCCATCAGCCCTTCCGCATACCAGTCATGGAAATAGGTAAGCGCCTGCCGGTACTGGTCCGTGACGCACATAAATTCTACTTTGCCGTCGCTCTTCAAAACAAGGTCATTGCATACGTCATTCGGCCAGTTTGTAAAACCGAATCCGGCATAGAAAATATTCTGTCCCCAGCACCACTGGTCAAAGCCCGTGCTCATGGGAATCGTGCTGCCCGCCGCATTTCCATAGTACTTTGCACTCATATCGTTATCCTTAAAAGCCTTCAACGCCGTGTGAAGTTCATCCAGCGTGGTGGGCACCTCCAGACCCAGATCATCCAGCCACGCTTTATTGATCATGGCAAACTGCGGAATGGAGTAAATGCTGTAATCCTCTGGTGCACCGATACCCGCCGTTCCCATGCGCTCCCCCGCCGGAAGTCCGTATATATATCCGTCATCCATAGTAATGGCACTGCGGATATCGGGATTTTCTTCCAGAATCTTACTTAAGTTAGGCATGTATTCTTCTGTCAGATACGGCGTCAGGTCGATAAACGTCCCGTCATCCCCGTAGCGCGAAATATCATAGTTACTGAATCCCACGCCCATAAAAGCATCCGGCAGCTCCTCACCCGCAATGCGGATATTTACCTGTTCCGCCAGGGATTCGCTCATGGTAGTCCAGTCAATGCTGATTCCCGCCTCCTGCTGAAGCTGGTTCAAAACGACATTACCGTCATATCCCGGACTCAACGCGCTCTGTGCGCCCATGATGGCAAACTGCGTCTGGGAGGTATCGGTATTGGCAACGCCCTTTTCATGGTGGCCATAGTCCTTGTTTCCGCATGCCGTCACTGACAGGGCAAGACCCGCCGCAAGCATACAGAATATGATTCTTTTCTTATTATAAAACTTTTTATATGTTCTCATCATACCTTCCTTTCTGCCATCATCCTTTTACCGCGCCCGCCATAAAGCCCTTCTCAAAATATTTCTGCACAAACGGATAAATAATCAGCATCGGCACCGCCGCAATAATGATGGACGAAAACTTAATCATCTCTGTCATCTTATTCAACTCCGCAAACCCGCCCGATATAGTGCTTGCCTGACTTGCGCTGGCAGAGCTCTTGATCAGTATGTTTCTCAGCACGAGCGGAAGGGGTGATTTATTCGGTGACGGCAGATAAATCATGGCCGTGAACCAGTCGTTCCAGTATGCCACCATGCTGAACACCACCATAACCGCCATGATGGAACGGCTCAAGGGTACCACAATCTTAATAAATGTTGCCCACTTGGAAGCGCCGTCTATATTTGCCGCCTCGATCATCTCCTTCGGAATACTGTTCTCAAAGAAGTTTCTTACGATGATCATATTGCCGACTGCCACACCGCCCGGAAGGAATAAAGCCCACATGCTGTTAATCAATCCCGTCTGTTTCACAACCAGATAGGTGGGAACCATTCCGCCGCCAAAGTACATTGTTATGATAAAAAAGATACTTATAAGCTTCCGCCCCGGCAGATCTTTCACGCTCAAGGGGTACGCCGCCAGATAAAGCACAACCACCGAGAACACCGTACCGATGATGGTATATTTAAAACTGTTGAAAAGGCCAAGAAGGATATTGGGGTCAGCAAACACCGACTTGTATCCATCCAGTGTAAACTGGCTCGGCAGAAGAAACGTCTTACCCGCGTACACGTCGTAAGGATTGGATACGGACGCGATCAGCACATAATACAGCGGATACGCAACAATCAACAGAATAATGGTACAGAGAATCACCAGAATGATATCGCTGCTCTTTTCGGAAAGTCCTGTCAGCTTTCCCGATTTTGTATTTTCTCTCATACCGCACCTCCTATATGAAACTCGTGTCTTCCGATATCTTACCCGCTATCCTGTTCACCACGATCAGCAGGACAATATTGATTACCGTGTTGAACAGTCCCACCGCCGTTGAGTAGCTGTATTTGGCGTGCTCGATACCCTGTTGGTAAACATAGACCGCAATGACATCGCTCGTCGCTTTGTTCAGATCCGTCTGCAGGAGCCATACTTTTTCAAAACCTACATTCATCAGGCCACCCGCGCTCATAATCAGGTTTAATACCATAATAGAAGTCAGCGCCGGTATATCAATATGAACAATTCTCTGAAACAGGGATGCGCCGTCCACCTTGGCCGCCTCATACAGCGATGTATCTACATTGGACAGTGTTGCCATATATACGATGATGCCCCAGCCCGCATCCTGCCATATCCCTGACGCGATGTAAATGGTACGGAATGCGGAAGATTCTGTCAGGAAATCTATGGATGTTCCCGCAATCAGATTAATCAAGCCGCCCGAAGGACTTAAGAAAATACGGATCATACCGCAGATGACCATTGTGGAGATAAAGTGCGGTGCGTAAAGTACCGTCTGGGTAATTCTCTTAAACCGGTGAAACCGCATCTGATTCATCATCAGAGCCAGGATGATCGGAATCGGAAAACTCCACAATAAACTGTAAAAGCTCAATAATATGGTATTCTTCATCATACGCCCAAAGGTCGGTGCGCTGAAAAACCTGCGGAACCATTCGAGGCCTACCCATTCGCTTCCCATAAATCCCCTGCTGGCCTTGTAATCCCGGAATGCAATCTGGATGCCATACATCGGTATGTACTTATATATGATAGTCAGTATCACCGGTACCAGAAGCATCGCATATAGCTGCCAGTTATCCATCAACCGCCTTTTCAGCGATCTGCCTCCTGACTGAGGCGCTGTCTTCGTTCTACTCATTTGCTGTCTCCTTCCTTCTATCCTATCTCTCACTTTCCCACATGGTAACGCCCATTTTCGTGAAACGTTATTTCGGTGTATTTGCATATTAGCATCTTATACATGATCAAGTCAATATTATACCTATATTTTCTTTTATAATCTTGTTCTTTTTGCACTTTTATACGAATTTTTCGCTTTTATTTTGTATAATATATACATACCATTTTCACGAAACGTTTCATTATTTGTATCTTTGCTATTTACAAATTCCCTATTACATTTTATAATATCCGTATAATATATGGCAAAAACGACCTTGTTTTCAAGTGGAATTTGCTATTGTTTCACAAAATTTCACGATATATTTCACTTTTATTTACCGCATACCGGGAAAAGGTCTGCACGGAGGAGCGCAAGATATGAAGAAAGATTTTTCAACTCCAACCATGAAGGATGTCGCAAAAGAAGCCGGCGTGGCTCTCGGCACCGTATCGAAAGTCGTAAACGGCCTGCCTGTGGGTGATTCCTATCGGATTCGCGTAGAAGCCGCCATTCAGAAACTGAACTATCAGGTCAACAGCTACGCACAGGGACTTAAAGCAAACAAAACTTATACCGTTGCCCTCCTGATCCCCAACACCATTGAACCGTTTTACGCCTCCCTTACTTATTATATTAATGTGGCGCTTATGAAAAAGCGGTATCGGATGCTGTTGTGTGCCACCGACTATGATCCCCGGCAGGAACAGGAATACATTATGATGGCACAGCAGAACAAAGTGGACGGCATCATCGGGCTTACCTATAATCCCAATCTCATTGTGGATGAAAATACCCCCTTTGTCGCCATCGACCGTTCCATGGGATCCAAAATTCCCTGTGTCGCCTGTGACAACTTTGCAGGCGGACAGCTCGCCGCCGAAAAGCTGGCCGACCTCGGATGCAAACATGTAGCTTTCCTGAGGAGCGGCTCCACACTCGACAACGAACCAAACAAACGCAAAGCCGGCTTTGAGACCGGCTGTCTGTCCCGCGGTCTTTCTTATGAAATGAAGATTTTAAATGACGGCGATCCATTTGAAGAGTTTGAACATTTTATATCAGAACATATCCACGATGGGCGCTTATCTTTCGACGGCATTTTCTGCGTCACCGACCGCCTCGCCTATCACATACTGAGCATACTGCACAGGCTGCAGATACGGGTACCGGAAGATGTGCAGCTCATAGGCTTTGACGGCATACGCACTTTCGGCAGCATAGACTATCACTGTTCCACCATTGTTCAGCCCGTTTCCGATATGGCAGAAATGTGCGTGGACCTTCTTCTGCGCGAAAATACGATGGCGAAGCCTCCCTTAGTCTGTCTGCCTGTCACCTACGCATACGGTGGAACCACTTTGGAGGAAAAAGCACCTGCAAATTGCTAATCACAACTGAAAGATCTGGTGGCATTACTACAAATGGTATGTCCTGTCAGGTGCCATCCTATTTCTTATTGTCTGCACGCTGATTGGAAACATCCTCGGCTTTTTTACATAGTCTCCCGGCCTGCAGATTGCCTATGCGGGCAGCGCCACTCTTCCACTGGACACAAATTGCGATTTTACAGTGGCCGCTAAAAAATTTAATAGCTTGCGCCCCCTTCCCTAACGTGTTAGGATGGACAGAGGAACTGTTCTGTCCCGGGAAGGAGCACAGTGATACTATGAGCTATATCCAGCACAAAGCCGAAGAATCCCTCGAGGATTATCTTGAAACAATACTCATCCTGAACAAACGTCTCTCCGCCGTGCGTTCCATCGACGTGGCGACTGAGATGAATTTTTCAAAACCCAGCGTGAGCGTCGCCGTCAAGAACCTGAAAAGCCGTGGATATATCACTGTTTCGGAGGGTGGGCATCTCCATCTGACGGACGAAGGCCGAAAAATCGCGGAGACCGTCTACGATCGTCACACCCTGCTGACGGACTGGCTGGTCCACCTTGGCGTTGACCCCCAGACCGCGGCGAGCGATGCCTGCAAAATGGAACATGACATTACCCCGGAAAGCTATGATGCCATGAAAAAATGCATCCTGCCCATTTTGGGGCGCAAATAAAAATATAAGTTTTATGGCGCATGGCAATAACGATACCATACGCCATTTTTACACTCTTACTTTCCCGGATGGCAGGCGCCATTCATGGCGCAGCCTGCACACCCACAGCCGCAGGATGACTTTCCCTTTCTCTTATCGTGTACCATACTGGTAATGGCAGCCGCCACCGCAAGAATCAAAACCGCACTGACGACGATTGTCGATATATTTCCCATAATCCATGTAAGCATTGGAATCCCCTGTCTTTATGACTTTACTGTTTTCAGTTTCATGTTCGTGGTCAGCTTTGTCGCCTCTTTATAAGGCCGGAACAGCATATAGATCATGCCGCCGAGGACGACAATGGCCGCCAGCAGACCGATTACATTTAAATTTCCGATGAATGCCGAGCCGATCTGGTTCACCATCAGCGCCACCGCATAGGCCAGCCCACACTGGTAACCAATGGCAAACCACGTCCATTTCGCATTGTTCATCTCCCGTTTGATCGCGCCGATCGCCGCAAAACAGGGCGCGCATAAGAGGTTGAACACGAGGAAGGAATATCCTGCCACCATGCTGAAGTTCGCCGCAATCTCTGGCCATCCGCCGGGATAGAGAATGCCCATCGTGCCGACGATATTTTCCTTCGCCACGAGACCCGTGATGGATGCCACAGCCGCCTGCCAGTTCCCCCAGCCGAGCGGTATGAAGATCCACGCAATCGCACTGCCGATCGCCGCCAGAAGCGACTGGTCCATCTCCTCCTCAGCAAGCATTCGGAATCCTTCCGAAGTAAACCCAAAGTAAGTCGTAAACCAGATCACGATCGTGGAAAGCAGGATGATCGTACCCGCTTTCTTGATGAAAGACCATCCGCGTTCCCACATGGAGCGCAGCACATTGCCCACCGTAGGCATATGGTAAGCCGGGAGCTCCATGACGAAAGGAGCCGGATCGCCTGAGAACATCTTTGTCTTCTTCAACATAATACCTGAGATAATAATTGCCGCCATACCTACAAAGTACGCACTTGTCGCCACCCATGCGGAGCCGCCGAAAATCGCGCCGGCAACCATAGAGATAAAGGGCACCTTCGCGCCGCAGGGAATAAAGGTAGTCGTCATGATCGTCATACGGCGGTCGCGCTCATTCTCGATCGTCCTCGACGCCATGATGCCCGGAATGCCGCAGCCGGTACCAATGAGCATCGGGATGAAAGACTTGCCGGACAATCCGAACTTGCGGAAGATACGGTCAAGCACAAAAGCGATACGCGCCATATAGCCGCACGCCTCAAGGAACGCAAGGAGCAGGAACAGGACGAGCATCTGCGGCACGAATCCCAGAACCGCGCCCACGCCGGCCACAATACCGTCATTGATGAGTCCCGCAAGCCAGTCTGCAGCCCCCGCAGCCTCAAGTCCGCTTCCGACCAGTGCCGGTACACCAGGTACCCATACCCCGTAAGCCGCCGGATCAGGCTCGTCGCCATACTGTTCCATAACCGCAAGCGCGCTCTCGTAATCTTCGAGGGATGCCGTCTCCACCGTCACTTCCAGCGTCTCGTCATCCGCCACTTCATAAGGGAAGTCGCTCGTGGGAGCCGCGCCGTTTTCTTCCACATAAGCGTCATAACCGTCCACGATCAGCGCCGCGTCGCCATACTCACCTGCCGCCTCTTCATATTCTCCCGAGCCGATGCCGAACAGATGCCATCCGTCGCCGAACAGTCCGTCGTTTGCCCAGTCCGTCGCCGTGCTTCCCACCGTCACCATAGATATATAGTACACAAGGAACATGATCACCGCAAAAATCGGAAGCCCCAGAAAGCGGTTTGTCACAATCCTGTCAATTTTGTCGGAAGTCGTCATCATTCCTGCGGATTTTTTCTTTAAGCACCCTTTGATGATACTTCCAATATAAATATACCGCTCGTTGGTGATGATAGATTCCGCATCGTCGTCCATCTCCTTCTCAGCTGCCTTGATATCCGTCTCAATATGGGCCAGAACAGCCTCGCTCAGATTAAGCTGCTCCAAAACCTTGTCATCCCGCTCAAACAGCTTGATGGCATAAAAACGCTGCTGCTCCTCCGGCAGACCGTGCACTGCCGCCTCCTCGATATGGGCCAGGGCGTGCTCCACCGTGCCTGCAAAGGTGTGCAGGGGAACGGTCTTCCCGTTCTCTGCTGCATGGATCGCAGCCTCCGCAGCCTCCATGATGCCGGTTCCCTTCAGGGCAGAAATCTCCACCACCTTGCAGCCGAGCGCCTTTGACAGCTCCCCGGTGTTGATCTTATCGCCGTTCTTCTCCACCACGTCCATCATGTTGACGGCCACGACAACCGGAATGCCAAGCTCGGTGAGCTGGGTGGTCAGGTACAGGTTTCTCTCCAGATTCGTACCGTCAATCAGATTCAGGATCGCATCGGGGCGCTCGCCGATCAGATAATTTCTTGCCACCACTTCCTCCAATGTGTAGGGAGAAAGGGAATAAATACCGGGAAGGTCGGTGATGGTCACGCCGTCATGCTTTTTCAGCTTTCCTTCCTTTTTTTCTACCGTGACACCCGGCCAGTTTCCGACAAACTGATTAGAGCCGGTCAGGGCATTGAACAGCGTTGTCTTACCGCAGTTCGGGTTACCTGCAAGGGCAATTCGCATACTCATAATTTTTCCTCTCCTTCTTCTATCACTTCTATTAGTTATTACTAACTTTCGATCAAAAAAAAGCTTTTTACACGTTGTCGACCTCGATCATTTCCGCATCCGCCTTCCTGATAGAAAGCTCGTAACCGCGGACTGTCACTTCGATCGGATCTCCCAGAGGCGCCACCTTTCGGATCTGCACATCCACGCCCTTTGTCAGCCCCATGTCCATGATCCGGCGTTTGACCGCACCCTCGCCGTGGAGCTTCACAACCCGGACGGTATCGCCGACTTTCGATTCCTTCAATGTTTTCATTCGCGTTATCCTCCTCATTTCATCATTTTTTGCTCAGACCATGATTCTCTGTGCCATTTCCCTGCTGACTGCTACGCGGGAATCTTTCACGTTCACGATGACATTGCCCCCGATGGCGCTGACTACCGTAACCGCACCTCCCACAACAAAACCGAGGTTCTCCAGATGAGCCTTGACTTCCTGCTTTCCCCCGACTTTCCTGATAATGTTTTCCTCTCCTACTTCTGCCAATGTAAGCGGCATCATGCATTCCTCCATTCCGAAACGTTCTACATCTTCTTTGGAATATGTATTAGTCTTCACTAACCCCATGTGTTAAATAGAAGTTAGCCTCCGCTAACCATATATATAATATGACTTGACCCCGGCTTTGTCAACGCTGTTTTTACCGTCGGCCACATTTTCGTCATACTTCCCAACACGTTAGCAGAAACTAACCTTCCATTTTGTGCAAAAATATATAAAACGCTTTTACTCGATCGGACTCAGCCGCAGGACGCGCCGGAACGGTCAGTCAGCGCTCCGTACTGCTCATCATCCACTGCTTCCAGCCATTCGCTTAAGCCGTTTTCTCCGGGAACCTCTACGGCCAGATGGGAAAACCAGCTGTCGGGAGCGGCGCCGTGCCAGTGCTTCACGCCCACGGGAATGTTAATGCAGTCGCCGGGCTTCATCTCCACGGCCTCCCTGCCCCGCTCCTGATAATACCCCCGTCCGGCCACACAGACAAGGATCTGTCCGCCGCCCTTGTCGGCATGGTGGATATGCCAGTTGTTCCGGCAGCCCGGTTCAAAGGTTACATTAAAAATCCCGACCTGATCCGTGGAAACCGGCGCAAGGTAACTTTGCCCGATAAAATACTGTGCAAACCCGTCATTGGGTTCCCCGATGGGGAAAATCATGCTGTTTTCGTGGGCCTCTTTTTCATCCGCCGCTTCATTCTCTCCATTCCACACTTCCTTTGCCATGTTGAACACAGCCCAGCCCTTCGGCCACGCTTCTTGTCAATGGGGTACAAAAACTTTTTCCAACTTTTTATCTCCAACCATTGTTTCCTTTATCAGAAGCTATACTGCTGCTCATAGGCATTTACCGGCTTTAACATCATGTGCTGTACTGCTGACTTTCTTTCTGACGGCATGGCGATCACCAACGCATAGGTATTGAGCGGCTCCACCCAGTCAGCCTTTCCCTGTATGGAAAACTTCCCTTGCAGGCAGACTGACAATATGGACAGTGCCACAGTTCCAGCCATATCAACAGGAGTCTGCGTACTAAGTGCAACCGCCTTTGCATAATCTCCGATATCCTTTGGCAGGGCATCGATCGGAAACTGCGCCACCGTATACCTGCCAAATGGGATTGGATCCTCCCACTTGATCGGTCCTTTTGCGTTATAGACCTCAGGCGTGATATACTCCGGATCCTCTTTGATCTTTGCATAGTACCTGGATGCACTCTTCAAGATGGACTGTAATTCTTCGTCGGGAAGCGGTGGGTTGCATCTGTCAGCCATCATGTGAAAACGCTTTATGGTCTCTTCCGTATCACCGTAGCGTTTCATGGAGCTTACTGCCCACCGGAACAGCGTGTCATTCCTGCTACCCTCCCTGATCTCCTTTTCCATCCTTGCAAACTCATCCAGATTGAAAAACGCTGAGAGATTGATCACTCCCGGCTGTACATATACCTCCGTATCCGGATTCCCGTAAAAGAATCTGGCGGCATCCTGCGCCTTCGCGTCAAAATACGGGAAATAGTCCCTTACCATCTGCAGAAGCAGCTTATAGTCCGCCGGATTGTCGATCCTGTCCACAAAGAACACGATATGGAACCTCGGTCTTGCCGGCCTGCCTTCCTTTTTCTTCATGTTGTTCCGGCTGGTATAGATGATCATCTGCACATCTGAGAAAGCAGCTATAATATCCTCCTTCGTATACCAGTCATCCGGATTCTCTGAGTGTGTATTGTCGATATCCTCCGTCAGCGCACAGGCATACTCGAAATTCTCTTCACTGCGGTAATTGTTCTTAAAGCAGATAAAGGTATGGTCATTTTTTACCGCTGCCTTAAACTCCTCCGCATTTGTAACCGTCAGCATATCCGGATATCTGGCATTCTTCTCATTCCCACAGAACCTTGCCGCCCATATTGGCAAACTGAATTCTCCTTTCATTCAAACACCTCCACCAAATCTTCCGTAAAATACCTGATCTTCTTTCGCATCCTCTTCGCCTTCTCGATTTCTGCCTCCATGCCTTCCGAGATCACATCTCCGAACACCCAGACCTCTTCACACTTGCCCATGAATACGATCCCCATCTTCAGCCCCAGCCATCTTTCCGTTTCTTCATCCAGATACTGCGGACATAAAAGATGCGGTGCGATCGGGATATATTTCTTCTCCACCGCAAACCTTGAAAACGCCCTGGCTCTGAAAGTGTTCTTCTCAACATCCCCGGCATAGGGCGAGCAGATATAAACAAGCGGTCTGTATGCAGCTTTCCGTCTTGCCTTCCGCTCCTCTCGCTCAATCTTTGTCAGAGCCTCATAGACTACCTGGTCATAATACCCTTCACTGTTGTACTTAAGTTCATCCATTCGTTATCAACCTCCATTCTTCAAAATAATCTGTAATTGGCACCATGCCGTCCTCCTTTCTCTGATCTGCAGGAACACTTTTGTCCCTCATGTCACAGTCAAAAAAAGAGGACGGGAAATTAACCTCGTCCTCAAAAAAAAGAGCTGACCATTATGATCAGCTCCGAATAATCTTGTCTTTATGTACTGTCACTGTTTATGCAAATCTACATAGGATCTGAGTATCAGCCTGAACACTATCTCGTACAGTTCATCATAATCCCCTGTCTGATCAGCACGAGATAAAGCAGCTACATACTCCTTTTTGTCTTCGACCTTAATATAAATCGGTGTAATTCCCGATCGAACCAATTGAACATTCATAAAAGCCCGCGATGTTCTTCCATTGCCTTCAGGAAACGGATGAATCACCGTAATCTTATGATGCATACGGACTACATGCTTCAAATAGTCGCTTACCGGGATTTCTTTTCTTTTCGCAAAGAAATCTTTTACCTCTTCGTCCACCTTCGCCAGTTCATTAAATATCTCATGGTAATCTACCGTTTCAAATTTAGCCCCGAGCACCAGAGTATTATTCTGACGTGCAGAACCACCAAACTCCGGATGAGGATAATGCGAGAACAACAGCTTGTTAAGAGTAAACAGATAATAAGCATCCAGAGACTCTTTTACCGATTCAGCAAAAATCTCCTGATACATGTCATAATGCCCTGCAATGGATAAATACGCCTCATTCTCCTGATTGCAATACGCACTGTTTTGCATATTAAGCCGTAGATCTGTTACAATCTCCGAAGCCTGCTCAATAGTAACATTCAATCCTTCCATCCGGCTGTCGTTATAGATGTATTCATTCTGAAATACATAGCGTGCATAATCTGTTGGCTTAAAAGCGAGCTGCTCCTGATATGCGTTTATAAAATCTCCATAAAGACGCGTATAGGTCATATGCCTTTGTTTACGCACTTTTTCAGGACCATACTTTGTTGCCCGTCTTCTTAATTCATCCGGTTCCGTGTTTCCCGAAATTGCGTGTATCAGATAAGCAATCCTGAAAAGACATGCCTGAAAACTCACTCCGAAATAATCAGCAATTTCAAGCACATCATCAAATGAAATGTTATGATTGCTGTTTTTACGCTTATTAACCTGCGCTCTCAATTCACCAACCGGCATCAAAAGAGCTGCTGCAAATCCTTCGGCAAATCTTTCTATAGCAT
Source organism: Lachnospiraceae bacterium UBA7143 (assembly GCA_002491905.1). GTDB lineage: Bacteria > Bacillota > Clostridia > Lachnospirales > Lachnospiraceae > UBA3282. Next base: position 54,393 of record DKWV01000010.1, read on the forward strand.
TCTTTGAACCAATCGGGCAGGAAATCTGCTTATCTGCATCGCGAAAATGGTGGCATAACTCATGGGCAGCTGAAAACCGTTGTCTGGTAATCGGTCTGTTTGCATTAATACCCACCATAGGAACATCATCCGATGAAGAAGCCGGAATATAAACCCCTTCCAGTTTCTTAAAATTCATCAACGAAAACAGAACACCCTCATCCTTTAACATCTGAAAAGGATTGATAGGGTATTCTATTTTCTGATTTCCAAAATATTTCACCAGATAGGCCGCTGCCATTTTTTCCGGATCATTATATTTTTTTGCTTCCGTGTCAAACTGCATTACTCAGCCCTCTGCGCCTTAACCTGCTCCTTGAATCTGATCAGATTCATAATTTCCGCCTGGTCACTTTCATCAAGTTTTTCAAAGCTCCGTGCAAACATCGCGGCTGGCTGGCTGATTTCAGTATTATTTAGCAAACTATCAGCTGAAACGCCGAATAAAATGCTCAACTGAGCCACTTCGTCCGCTAAAACCTTGCGCTTTCCGTTCTCCATTTGTGTATAAGTGGAGCGGTTAATTCCCAAAAATTTAGCCACATAATCCTGTGACAGGTGCAGCTGGTTCCTCAATTCTTTAATGCGATCATGAATATTTGCCATTTTTGTATCCTCCTTTGCCTTGCCAGCAATTTCATTATACACCTGTCGGTTAGGATTTGCAACTATTTTTGTTAGTTTTTCTAACATCATTATTTTGTCAATCCTATCCATCAATCGTCTTTCTTGTAATGCTCCGCCTCAAACCCAGCAGCGTTTAATATAAGCCCCGGCACCCATGGTGGCGTCCGGCTCATCTGTTCACAGACCACATCCACCGAAACACCCCTGCTGCACTCCATGATCAGCTCATCGTGCACATGCCCCACAATGAAGCAATGCGACAATGTCCGCATGGCATAGCACAGAATATCCCTGGATATCCCCTGCACGATATTCTCCACAAACTTAGGACCATAGGATTCAATCCGCTCCCACTTCTTGTTGCCGCCGACGCCTTCATAAGTCACAGACTCGCCGCCAAACCGATTTTCTCCCATCCCCGGCTTCACATAGGCAAGCCTTCTCCCTGATGGCAGGGTGATGAACATCATCCCACTCTGATAGGAAAAGCGGATCCCATGAGTCTCAGTATCCTTCTTTTTCCTGACTGTTTCCTTCACGCACCGATCCACATCCCACCAGAACTGCACGATCTTCGGATTCGCCGCCCGCCAGGAATCCACCAGAGGCTGAAGCTCATCCTCCGGAATCCCCATCTCTAAAGCCCCCATTGCCTTCAGCGCTCCGACCGCCCCACCATATCCAAGAGCCAGCTCCGCAATCTTACCCTTTTGTCTCAAATGTGCGTTTTGTCCATGCTTCTCCACAAGTACTTTGAACATCTGGCTCGCAGAGGCACAGTATATATCGCCGCCATTCTTAAAAACCTCTGACCGCCACTCTTCCCCTGCCAGATATGCGATCACCCTTGCCTCAATCGCCGAAAAGTCCGCCACTACAAATTTATATCCCGGCTTCGGCACAAAAGCCGTCCGGATCAGCTCCGACAGCACCATAGGTATGTTGTCATAAAGGATCTCAAGCATTTCCATATCCCCTGCTTTCACCAGTTCCCTGGCCTGTGTCAGATCCGGCATATGGTTCTGCGGAAGATTCTGCAGCTGAATGATGCGCCCGGAAAACCGTCCGGTCCTGTTGGCTCCATAGAACATGAACATTCCCCTCGCCCTGCCATCGGCGCAGACTGCGTTCTGCATCGCCTGATACTTTGACACGGAAGACTTTGCCAGCTGCTGCCTTAATGTCAGTACCCTGGCTATATCCTCCGGAGCCTTCTCCATGGCAGCCGCCACCTCTTTCTTTCCGATAGACTCCATTGGCATTCCTTTGTCCGACAGCCACCCCTTCATCTGCGCCGCGGAATTCGGATTTTCCAGTCCCGTAAGCTCCTGCAGAGACTCCGACAGCTTATCCTTTGAAGCGGCATCAATACTGATGGCATTCTCCACGACATCCATATCCAATGCGATTCCGCGGTCATTGATCTCCTGATCCAGCCAGTATTCCTCCCATACCATATCCGGCACCGAGAAATTCCTCAGTTTATGCTGTATCGCCATCTCCACTTCCACATCTCTTTTATTGTAGGTCTTGAACAGCTCCCGCTTCGCCGGATCATGCTCCGGCAGATTCCGGCTCCTGCCCCCGTTCGCCTTTGTCGGATTACACGGCACTGAAAAATACCTGATCAGCGCTTTCCCTTCATCCATCTTCTGCTCCGACAGCTTTAATACCCCTCCCACACTCTTAAGCGACAGTGGCAGCCCCATATAAGCCGACCACACCATAGAACACTTCCAGCCGTGGGGATCCAGATAATTTCCGACAGAATCCTCCGGAATACTGTAGGAATAGAAATTCTGCGGATAATGCTTCCTCAGATAAGCAGACAGGCAGATGCGTTCAAACTGCGCATTGAACGCCCACTTCGTAACATCCTCATCCGACAGCGCAGCCACTATTTTCTCCGGGATAAGTTCACCGCAGGCCAGATCCACCACCCGTACCTCCCCGTCATCTACCGAATATCCAAACAGTAATATCTCAAAATCCGGAGCCTCCACGTATTTATAAACGCCTGATTTCGTAAGATCATTGCTGCTGTAGGTCTCAATATCAATACTCAGTTTCTTCATATACTTCACCACCCTTCTGACAAAAGCAGCGGAGGTTTTATCCTCCGCCGCCCGTTTTCCTTTAATCCTGATTTCTTCTGTGCTTCTCTCTGTAATACCTGCGGAGCTTATCGCGCTTCTCCTTAAAGGTCTCATGGATACTCATGAAGACCAGCGTAGACATCTCCAGCAAAAGAAAGATCACGAATGCGTCACAGAGGAATTCAAACACTTCATTTACCATTGCCATCTACCTCATCCATACAGGCAGCGGTTTCCCGCCGCCTGCTCCGTGTATTTCTCAGTCAAGGAAGTCATCCTCATCCCCGTCCGCGAAATCATCCTCCGCGCTCATCTTGCTGCCAAGGTGCTCGCCATCCTTGATCTTCTGAAGATTGTTCAGACCGCAGGCGATACCCTTGTTGCCATTGCTGTTGAAGGCATAGAAGTTGATACTTGCCCTGCCATACACTCCGAAATACACTTCTGAGGTATCAATGATCGGCTGTCTGTCCGCATCTACGATTCCCGGAGCCGTTCCGCTGTTGGCATTCACAAAATAGGAATTCGCATAAGCCTCATCATCCGGTCTTTCCAGATCCCCGTCACGAAGAGGAGTCTTCAGCGCCGCAAGGGGCGGTACGGACTTGCCGTTCCCCTTAAGCTTTGCCTCGCCCTCTTCATACGCCGCCTGGATCGCAGCCTTGATCTTCTCCACGGTCTTCTTATCCGACTTCGGGATGATCAGGGACACGCTGTACTTCGGTGCTCCCCCGTTGATGGACTTCGGCTGCCATACATTGGCGTAGCTCCATCTGGTGTTTACTCCTGTGATCACTTTTGTGGGATTAACATAGTTGTTGTTTGACATTTCAATTTTCCTCCTTAAAATCATTTGCGGCTTCTGCCGATTTATTCATTGCCGGACGCTTATCCGACATGGGCACTAACGTTGGCTTGCCCTGCGGCTTTTCGATAAAAGCGCTGAGCAGATCTTCAAATTTCTTCTTACCGAGCAGCTTTGTCATCGCCGTAACTCCCAGAACCTTATGTTCACAGGGATCATATCCGGCTGCATTTACGATCTGCGCCACGGCTTCCTCATCCGTATATTTACGGTTCGACCTTCCTTCAACTACCTTCCAGTCCTTCCACTGCTTCCCGGCTACCGCCTGCTGCAGGGCAAATTCCTTGATATCCGCTCCCCAGGCGACAAGCTCATCCACCCTGGAAAGGATTGCTTCGATCTCATCATCCGTCAGCTTGTCCGGCATCTCGAAATCATACTTTGCAAGCTCCAGGTTGTATTCTGCCCTTTTCCTGCAGGTAGCCTTCACCTTACAGAACTGGCAGTGGTCTCCGGCCTTGAACTCTCCTTCACCCTTCGCAGCCAGTTCTGCCGCAGGCTTAAGCACCGTATCCGCCCAGTCAAGCAGTTCCTCCTTCGTCATCGTATAGGTGCTGATGTTCTCACGCCTCGGCTGAAAGATGATCATCTCCACACGGTTGATGTCATAGATCCCGTCAAAAATATCCAGGGCGCCAAGCGCATAGCACATCATCTGCGGATTCCTCTCCGCTTCCACCAGAACCCCGACACCGTACTTGAAATCGATGACCGTAAGCACATCGTCCGCCACGATCACGCAGTCCCCGGTTCCGAATCCCTGCGGCACCCATCTGGAATAATCCAGCCTCTGCTCCACAAGGACGATCGGATCACTGCAAAGCTCATTTGCCTTTGCCAGCCGCTCATTAACAAATGCGGCATAGCTTTCGGCACTGTCCTTCATCTCCTCGTCATACCATGTCAGATCCTCCGTCGGATCCTGTGCCGGCTTGCCCAGACTTTTTAACACCTCATACTCACAGAGAGAATGGGCATCCGTCCCCTGTGCCGCGTATTCGCTTCTCGTATCCGGCACAGCCGCATTTAAGAGCGCAGACGGAGGACACGCAAGCCACCTGTGACTGGATGACGCTGATAATGTTGCATGTACATCAGGCATTTCCAAGTCCCTCCACTTCTGCTACGATTGCTTCGTACTCCGCCGGATCAATACCGGAAAGCTTTTTAGCGCCCCGCTTTGCGATGACAGCCTTCACCTCTTCCGTAAACCCTTCCCTGGACTTCTCCGCAAGAATCGTTCTTACATCTTCCAGCGTATACGCCTTCTTCTCTTCCTGAACCGGCTCCTTCTTTACCTTTGCCTTCTTCTCCACTGCTGAGCCCGCATTTACAGGTTCTGCTTCTGCAGATGCTTCCTCTCCTGAGAAAAGTTCCCGGAGTGATTCAGCAACTCCGATCAGTGCCTCTCCGCATCTGACCAGCTCATCGAGTTGCTGCGACAACTGACTCATTTTCGACATCCTCTCTTCCTCCTTCCTACTACAATATATTTA
>DKWV01000017.1:0-50024 GCA_002491905.1 Lachnospiraceae bacterium UBA7143
GAAACAAAGTGGAATTTAGAGATTTTATTCAACACAGAGATGGTACGCGCGATCCTGGGTTGAGATAGAAACAAAGTGAAATTTAAAGGATGAGAGGTATTGTGTTAGCAACATCTCCCATCATGCAGAAATAGGAAAACTGGGGACTGCCGGACAATCGGGGAGTAGGAACTGGCAGACAGGATAAGGATTTATTTGGAGGATGAGGTAAACTGGCTTTATGAAGCGGAAGAAACGCGGAGATTTAACAATAATGACTATCTGAGGCCATTCCGTCATATCATGGAAAACCAGCTATTTTACCGCACTTATTTCAAACTAGGCTACGATAATCAATTTAAACTCAAATATTATGATATTAATCAGGCCAAGCGGCACTTTGCTAACCGGCATATCGAATATCATATCGAATTTTTCAGGAGCGGTTTTAATGCGATTGTTAAAATGTGGCTGATAGGCGGTTGTAAAGAAACACCTGAGGAAATGTAAGAGATTATCAGAAGCGAATATCAAGGGCGGCTGATGTGAAATCAAGATCAAGTATTGACTTTCCCAGGTGGAATTGCCAGAATAGAAGGGAAAGAGAAACTCATTTTGAAGGAAACCGATGGGCATGAAGCGCTTATTTGATATTCTTCCGGTAGATTTTTTTAAGCCGCTTACAAGTAAATACCGACAGGCATATGCGGATTGTATTATGCAGCTTTTTAATGCGTTCAAGCCGGAGATCTCTTACGGTGTGGGACGGGAGATAGTAGTGAAGGAGTTGGCGGATTATTTTGAAGCCGACGATGCAGAGATGAGCTTTGATAACGAGACTTTTGTGTCTGACGCGCGGGAGAAGGCAAACGGTGTAATTGCTATGCTGAAACGATGCGGCTGGATTGAGTATGAGCAGGAGACAAATCATCAGATCAATGTGGTGTTATGCGAGTATGCCATTCCTGTTATCGAGAGCATGAACCGTGTGATTAGGGAAGAGGAGGCGGAGTATCAGGGAATCATTTCCCAGATTCACGCGAGCCTGCAGAATGAAGAATTGTACAGTAAGCCTTATGAGCTGATTATTAAGGGTGTGATGGAGAACACGGAGCGCCTGCTGTCTGAACTTAAAAAATTGAATGCCAGTATAAAGCGCCATATGGACAGACAGACCAACGATATGGGTGCAGATGAGATATTGAATCATTTTTTTGAGTATCATCAGAATATTGGATCGAAAGCATATCTGCGAATGAAGACGAGCGAGAATATTTCTTATTTTAGGACCGCAATCATTGAGCGTATTGAGTGGATGATGGAGAGCCCGGAAATTATGGAACGGGCAGTGACTGGCTATATGGAGGTGGAGGAAACAGCAGACACGGATCAGGCATACGATCAGGTGATTTCCATGTTGATAGATATCAAGTCTTCTTTTTACCGTCTGGATGATATTATTGAAGAGATTGATCGGAAACATGCGCGCTATATGCGCAGCGCGGTGATGAGGGCGAGATTCCTTTTAGCTACGGGTAATAATCTCGAAGGGAAGCTTTCTAAAATTCTGGATGTGTATGTCAGGCAATTGAATGAAGGGAATCAGTCGGATATGGAGACGCTGTTTTCCATGTATCCTCAGAGTTTTATTTCGCCGGAATCCCTGCAAACGATACCTGTCACGAAAAAACTCGGGAAAATCAGTAACTTTTCTGATGATGCAGGAATGAGCGAGGAGGAGCGGCAGTTATATAAAGAGGCGCTGCGGATGAAGAACCGCAGCCGTTTTTCCAGAAAGAATATCAATGAGTATGTTGTGAAATTATTGGACGGGCGGGATGCGCTGCCGGTGACTGAGGTGCCTGTGACATCTCGCAGAGACTTGATTCGCATCATCTATATCAGTATTTATGCGGGAAATCACTCCAACAATTATACAATTAAACGAAGCGGAAGACAGGTGGAGATGCATGGGTATTCTCTGCCTTATTTTGATATACTGAAAAAGTAAATATGGGGAGGAAGTATGTTTGAAGAACTGGTGGAGTCCGTGGCGCAGAAAGAAAGATTTCGCGTAGCGGCCAATAAACTGTTGAATCAGTGCTTTCTGCTGAGAAAGCGTGAGGATACAAAAAAAGAGTATATATTTGTCAGGCAGAACCGGGAATTATTTCTTCCATTTTTTGATCTGCTGGGATATGACTTGAAAATCAATGAGGATCAGGGTGTGATTGGCATTGTGAATCAATTTGGCACGGGGCGTCTGCAACTGGGAAAATATGAAAGTGTGTTCCTTCTGATCCTGCGCGTCCTTTATGTGGAGAAGCGCAGGGAGCTCGGCACATTCTCAGAGGAGGTGACGGTGCTTATGGAGGAGATCAGGGAAAAATACGCAATGCTCAAAATTAAGGCGAAGCCTCTGATGGATAAGGGCATGGAACGGCACATGATCAGTCTGTTCCGCAGATATAATCTGATTCAGAATCTGGACAGTGATGTCAGCCAGCCGGATGCGCGGATTGTTATTTATCCGTCGATTATCATGGCGGTGGACGTGGAGGACATCAATGCTTATTATACCATGACGGAACAGAAGCTGAGAGAGTACGCCGGAGGAAGTACGGATGGAGAATCAGAAGAAGATTTTGACACGGGTGCAGCTGATTAACTGGCACTATTTTGAGAACGAGAGAATATCCTTTCACGGATCGACGCTGATCAGCGGAGAAAATACGGCGGGAAAATCCACCATACTGGACGCGATACAGCTGGTGTTGACAACGAATACGCGCAGGTTTAACGTGGCGGCAAACGAAAAGGGGAATCGTAACCTTAAGGGGTACGTCCGCTGTAAAATCGGAAATGTGGGTGAGACTTATCTCAGGAAAAATGCGGTGCCCGCCAATGTGGCGCTGGAATTTTATGAGGAGAAGGGAGACCGCTATTTTGTGCTCGGTGTACACATGCTCTCCGCGGACGAGGAGAGTCAGGTAGTTACCCGCTGGTATATGGAGGAGTGCAGGCTGGAGGATCTTTCTTTCATGGCGGACGGGCATGCCGCACTGGCGGATGAGTTCAGGGTTAAAAATAAGAAAGTTACCTATATTGACCAGAAAAATGCGGCCAGAGACCGATTTAAGCGCAGGCTGGGCAATCTGGACGATAAATTTTTTGATATTATCCCTAAATCATTGGCGTTTAAGCCTATGGATCATGTGAAGGAATTTATCAATAAGTTTGTACTGTCCGAAGCGCGGGTGGATGTGGTTTCCTTGCGGGAAAATATTGAGACGCTCAGCGAGCTGGAAGGCATTCTGGCTGTCTCCAGAAGGCAGCAGGAGGCACTGGAGAGGATCCTCGGAAAATACGAGGAGATTGAGGAGAAAGATCACAGCATACTGGTCAATGATATTCTGCTGGAGCTTGCCAATAGGGATGCGGTGCATCTTGAGTTGGAGGGCCTGGAAAAGAGTATTCGTTTAAACGGGCAGGCTCTGGAATCAGACAGGGAGAACTCTGCAGAGATGGAAAAGCAGATCGCAGCGCTGAATAAACAGATTCTAGCTATCAATGTAGACAAAGAATCCAATCATTCCAATCGGATGCGTGAGCAGGCGCAGAGCCGCATCGAGGCGTTGAATCGGGATATTGCGGGCAAGAAGGAGGAGGATAAAAAGCTTGGTGAGCAGGTTCGCTTTTTGACTAATTATCTGAGCGATCTGGCAAAGCTGGATTATCGGCCGATTACCCGCCGCGAGGCGGAGATGTTGGGCGAGGAGGAAGGGTCGGGTAAAGAGACGGCAGCGCACGGCAGTAAGGCGCAGATCGTGGAGCGTCTGGATACCTTTTTGAGGAAAGAACAGCAGGAACTGCAGGAAAGGGGCGCTCTGATGAAAGCTGAGATGAATCAGGTTTCAAAGGAGATCGAGGAATGTCAGGAACGTCTGAAGAATTTGGAAAGGCGGGTGCTTCCTTATCCAGAGTACGCAAGAAAGCTGAAAGAATTGGTGGAAAAGGAATTTGCCCGCAGGGGAATTCGGTCCACCGTATATTTTTTGGCGGAGCTTCTGGAAATTACGGACTATACATGGAATAACGCCATAGAGGGCTATCTCAATACCCAGAAGTTCTATCTGGTGGTGGAACCGGAGTACTATATTGCAGCGTTGGAGGTTTATGACAGAAACCGTAAAGATATTCATACGGCAGGTATTATTAATACCCGCAAAATTCCTATAGGGCAGGAGGTGGATCAGGATTCGCTTGCCGCGGTTGTAAAAAGCGAGAACCGCTATGCTAAGGCGTATGCGGATTATATTCTGGGACGCGTAAAGCGTTGTGCGGATGTGCATGAACTGGAACAGCATGCCATTGCCATGACGCCGGACTGTATGCTCTATCAAGGGTATGTGGTCAGGCACCTGAATCCGAGAGATTATGAGAATCCTTTTATAGGGCAGCATGCGTACCGGGTACAGATTGGGAATGTGAAGCGGCAGATTGAGGAGAAAGTACAGAAGCGAAGCGGGCTTAGGGAGCAGGTAAGTCTATATGGTGCGGTGCAGGAGAGTGCAAGACAGGTAAGCATTGATGTGCTCAAACTTTATCTCTATGTGCCGGAAACGCTACGGAATTTGCGGGATCAATTGGTGTTGGCAAAAATTGACTTAAAGGAGGCGGAGAGTGATCCGACGTTGATTGAGCTGAACATAAAGCTTGAAGGAAAAGAAAAAGAGCGGGATGATAAGAATCAGCAGAAGGAATCTTTGATAGAGGAGATAGTTCGTCTGAATAATCAAATTGAGCTCCAGCAAAATGCAGTAAAAGAAAAGAAGCAGGAATATGATACGATGCGGGAGTCGCTTGAGAGAAGGGCGGACGAGGAAGGGCTTGCCTATCGGGAAGCGGACGAAAAGTACCGCCAGAACCGAAAGCATAAGCAGCCCAAAACCATCGCGGAGAATTTTGCGCCCAGAGGACAGCAGCTTTGGAATGAAAGGGAAAGATTACTATACGGCAATGACGGGCTGCAGGGATTACAGATGCGCTTTAATCAGGAATTTGCGGCGGATTTTGTGACGGGTCTTACGGGAATTTCGGATTACAGAGAGGCGCTGCAGAAGCTTAAGGGCGTGGAGATCGTCCGCTATGAGGAAAAGCTGATGCGTGCGAAGGAGGACTGTGAGCAGATTTTCAGAAGTGATTTCCTCTCAAAGATGAAGGAGAATATTGAGGCCGCAAAGAATGAATTCCGCAGTCTGAACAGGGCGCTTGACAGTATATATTACGGGGATGACAGTTATCGGTTCAAGATCACCTTTGACAAGAGAAAAGAGGGTCTCTATAAAATGATAACGTCCGAGAACAATCAGGAGGGGATCAACCTCTGGACAAGCGCCTTTGAGGCGGAGTACCGGGAGGAAATGTCGGATCTGTTCGAGAAGCTGATGACAAAGGATGACAACGGGCAGAAGATCGTGGAGGAGTACACGGACTACCGCTCCTATCTGGATTATGATATTGAGATTCACAAGCGGGACGGTTCTGTCCAGAGGTTCTCAGACATTTATGGGGAAAAGAGCGGAAGTGAGACGCAGGTGCCCTATTATGTGGCCATCGCGGCGTCCTTTTATCAGCTGTACCGATACGGAAACAGTGTGCGGATCATGCTGTTGGACGAGGCTTTTGACAAGATGGATGACGAGAGGATCCAGTCTATGATGGATTTCTTTAACGGTCTGGGGCTCCAGGTGATCCTTGCCACGCCGCCTGCGAAAATAGAGGTCATAGGCGAGAAAGTGGGGACAGTTCTGACTGCGATCCGCGTGGGACAGAGCAGTATTGTGGAGGAGTATGATTTGTGATGGGCGGACAAAACGGACCGGATCAACTGCAGAGGAAGGTTTTGGGACAGCTGCTGGATTCTTATGAAAAGAGCAGGACCTTTCAAGGCGAAAATCAGGTGAGACAGAGTTTTTCGGTGCAGATCGGAAAGCTTTTCCCGAGATATCAGGACGATGCGGAGTACGATTATTTTTGTCGGGTCAACGAGGCTATAGAGGAGCTGGACGCCGCTTCCCTGGTAAGTGTTGAATACGAAAAAAACAGAGTGCTGAAAAGGGTTGTTCTGAATACGGAAAAACTGGATATCTGCTATGCGTATCTGGGGAGAACGCCCCGGAGACAGGAGCAGGAGGCGCTTTGCTGCCTTTGGGAGAAACTGTCAGAAAAATTATCTGTTGAGCGTACAGGAGAGCGGCCGGGGCAGGGCGGAAAGGTGGACGATGAGCCGTTTAGACCCTTGCAGCGATATATTGTGGCGCAGTATCTGCGGATAGAAAAAAATCGGAATGTGGAGTATTACAGCCACGATTTGGAAGAATACCGGGCGCTTCTTACGGCGGCGGAAGCAGTGCTGAGAAATAGGGAAGAAATTTTTATCAGAAATTTTTCCATGCAGGTGTTCCATGATTCCAAGCGTATGGAGCGACTGGCAGGCAAACTTTCTTCTCTGCTGTACCAATATGGTGAATTTCAAGAAAAAGAGGCTGTTCTGGAGGAGTGCGGTATCGTCCATACTCCTACTTATGTGATGCTGAAAGGAAATGTGAAGCTGACGCTGGGCAGCCAGACGATGGATATGTCTTTGTTAAAGGGGGATATTGCGCTGTCCACGGAGTCCCTGAAAGGTCTGCGGGATATTGCTGTACTTGGGGAACGGGTGGTAACTGTGGAGAATCTGACGAGCTTCCATGATTATCCGGCGGGAGAGGACTGTGTGGTTTATCTGGGCGGATTCCACAATCAGGTGAAGCGTAATTTCCTGCTGTATTTGTACGAGAGAAATCGGGAAAAGGAGTATCGACATTTCGGAGATATTGACGCTGGTGGGTTTTATATCCTGGAACACCTGAAAAGAAAAACGGGGATCCGTTTCCGCTCGATCTATATGGATATAGAGACGCTGCAGATGTACCGGGAGGATAGGAAACCGCTGACGGGAAACGACAGGAAGCGCCTCGCGCAGTTGAAACAGGAGCTGGAAGGGGGCAGGAGACAAGGCGTGGACGAGGAGGACTACAGGGATGTGATCGACTATATGTTAGAACATAATTGTAAGTTGGAGCAGGAAGCTATCAGTTTGAGAGTGCATATTTGACATATTTGTCAAATATTGTTATTATTTATCATAATAGACTACATAAAATAGTCAATAAAAGTGTAGATCTCGAACGGAATGCGTGTATGAATTTTCTTATAAAATCAATACAGAAATACTTGCTCTGGGGGAATGATTACAATGAATGAAATAATATCCTTTTGTTCCGGGATTCTGGCATCCGTCCTTGCAAACGTATTGGGCGGGGCGGAGGAAGAAGTCAAAAGCAGCCTGAAAAAGAGAAAACTGGAGAAAAATATAGTTGGCGATTTGAATGCGAAAATCAAGGAGCAGTTTGAGCAGGAAAGCGTGAAGGAATGGATACTGAGTAAAGGAGACGAGATCAGGCAGGAGGGATATATTTTCGGCGAGGAGGATAAACAGGAATTTTTGAAAGATTTCTTCCTTCAGTATCCAAGCCTGAATTATATACATAGCCAAAATGTGGAAAGTGTGATATTAAATTGCATAGATGAAGTGAACGATTGGGCGGATGGTATTTTAAGTGATGAGAATAAAATCCTGCTCGGAACATTAAAGCGGGAAGGACAGAAAAATACAAAAGAGGTTCTTGAACAGATATCGGATGGGAAGAAAGAAATCCTTGACAGCATTCGGGAGCTTAAGGATAGACAGGAAGAAACGGGGAGGGAAGAGGATGAGAAAAAGAGGGCGGAATTTTTCGATCAGATAGAGAACCTGTACCGCATACAAAATTATCTGGTAAGGAATAAAAAAGATTATTTTGTTGCCGAACAAAAGTCCGGAATTATAAGGGCGAATGCGCTTATTATACCAATGTATTCGGAAACGGAAGAGTTATCCTTAGAGGACATCGGGAAAATATTGGAAATTATAAACAGGGAAGATAAGTCGGATGTTTATCAGTATATCCACATTGTGACGAACGGCAGTATAGGAAAATCGGATGAAAAATATTTTATGCCATATGAGGGGAAAATAAGAGTTTTCCGTGAGAATGAAATCATTAATGAAATCATGGACTTTACGGCATATTTAAATAATAATATCACTCAATACAAAAAAAGTAATCTGTATGGGCATTATATTGACGTTTTAGATTTAAAAACCAGTGAACCGCTGGAATACAGCGTAAGGGATTTTTTGCAGGAAACGCAGTATAACGCTTTTTTGATATTGGGTGATTATGGATGTGGGAAAACATCCTTTTTACTGAACTTAGCTTATCAGTTATCCGAAGAGTATTTTGAGGGTGAAAGCGAATATATTCCGATATTTGTACCTTTAAGGGACTATGCTAAAGCCATAAACATGGAGAATCTGTTTTTGGATATTTTCGTCAATAAATGCCACATGCCGAATGTAAGTATTGACGCTTTCAAACTGATGCTAAAGTATATGAAATTTGTTTTACTGTTTGACGGATTTGATGAGGTGGCCAAAAGGGTAAATTATGATGTCAAATTTGAAATTTTCAACCAAATCTGTCGGTATTGCAGTGAGACCACCAAAATTATAGTTACCTGCAGGCCAAATTATTTTCAGGAAAACAGGGAGTACAGGAAACTGATACAAAGTGCTCATTTACAGTTTGAGCCAAATGAAGTGAATCATGCACTGTTTGATGAAACATATATTGCCGATCTGACAGCGGGGCAAATCCATGAGTATATCTTATCTTACAGGGATGTATTGCAAAAAGAGGGGTTAGATACAAATGAAATAGAGTATCTGATTGCCCATACGCATGACCTGACAGACCTGTCACGAAGACCTTTTCTGCTGAATATCATAGTTCGGACGCTGCCGAAATTAATTTCTGATTCCAACGGACGGGAGAAGAAGGAGATCGAGATAAATGCGGCGTCATTGTATAGGAATTATACGGAGCTGTGGCTGGACAGAGAGAATTCAAAAGGGAAAACTTTAATCCGAAAAGAAGATAAACTGCATTTTTGCATGCATATTGCGTACAAGATGTATCGGGATGATATTCTTTCGATACATTTCTCACAAATGCCAGATGAAATCAGGGAGTATTTTCCGAATTTACATCAGATGGATGAAATTGACTATTTCAGCCATGATATACAGAGCTGTTCCTTTATGAATACAGACGGAGACGGAAACTTTAAGTTTATACATAAATCGTTTATGGAGTATTTTGTGGCATGTTACATGATGGAAAAGCTGCGGGAGTATAAAAATAGAGAAACGGGTTGTATCAGTCAATTTTTGTCGGTAAGAGATATATCAACCGAAGTGGCCCTGTTTTTGAATGATATGTTATATGATGATAAGGAAATGTACCAGCACATAAAAACGGTTTTGGAAGGTCTGGTCGGTAATTCGAATGAGAGCGTCAGTAAGAATGCGGTGACATTGTTATCGAAGATGAGTCATAATATAGCGGTTGATATTCAGGATGGGGGTTCCTATGCGGACAGTGATCTTAGTTATTCAACGGTTGAAAATACAGAGATTGCAAGAGTTGATTTTACGGGAACCACATTTTATGGAGCAGTCATAAGGGATGTACAATTTATTGACTGCATTTTTGAGGAGACTATTTTTCAAAAAGCAGAATTAACAAGGGTGAACTTTTCGTATCAATCGCTGGACGGCGCGGATCTGTCGTACTGCAAAATAAAGGAATGTATCTTTGTAAAAAGTTCCATGACAAAAGCGAAGATTTCACAGTCGTTATTGGAGAGAAATAATTTTATGGAATGCGATATGTCGGAAATTGAGGCGAACGGTACTAAGTACAGAAATAATATCAATTATGAAAGCGCAATTGGCATTCCATACGAGATGTGTTGATTGTATTTGAGCGGGGAGCAGGGCGTTATGGAAGGTAATATGACAGTTACGTCAAAGAGAATGTTTGAGCAGGCGACGGCGGAAATCATGACTGTCCGCGAAGCGGTTGATTTTCTGGAAAAGGAAGCGAAAATGCGGACGTTGCGGGACAAGCTGGAAAAATTTGCACAAGGGCGGGATTTGCAGGAAACTTTGACGTGTGGACTTTGGCAGCACCATCCGGATATGGACAGGGAGTTTATAGAGAGGAGGGTAGACGACTGGCTGAATAATCCTGTGAATCAAATGCTCAGGAAACGCGATGCCATTGAAATCTGCTTTATTTTAGGACTGTCTGTGGAAGAGGCGGATGCGTTTACGGCGCTTGCCTGTGAGGAGGGGCTCCATTGGAGAAATCCTGATGAAATTGTGTATATATTTGCTTTAAAACAGGGGATGGATTATCTTGAAGCAGAGAAACTGAATGAGGAAATGATGGAGATTCTCCCGGATAAAAAGGGTTCGGAGATTCTTATGGAAGACAACTTTACGCCGATTATCCGAAGCGAGGTCGCCGCTCTTCGCACGAGAGAGGAATTAATTGATTATCTGACGGAGGCGGCGATAAGGCTGGGCAGGTACCATAATAATGCCTATCGTCTTTTTGTGGATATGATGGATGTGCTGGAGCATCCAAAGCTTGATGAGACGGAAGAAAATGCCGGACTTTTCGATTCGGAAAAACTAACGGTTCATGATGTTGTAAAAGAATATCTCTGCGGAAGCAATGTGTTATATGCTAAGGAAAGGATACGCAACGGTAAGAAGGGCGGCGCACTTTCCGAGGAAGAAAAAAGGTTTTTTACCATAATCCAAAAGAAGGTAAGTGACTGCTGGCCCAACGAGACCGCGCTGGAAAAAATGAAATCCAGGGAAGCGGACGTAACGAGAAAAGTACTTATTTTGCTGTTCCTTGCAACGGATCAGGGTCCTGTGACGGAAGATGAGGACGATATGGAATGTGCGTTGTCGAGGGACGAGGTCTTTGAGGATATATATCAGCGGTTGAATGACATGCTGCTCCAATGCGGTTTTATGACGCTGGATCCAAGGGCTCCTTTTGACTGGCTGATTATATATTGTATCTGCGTAGATGATATGTTTGATGTAGATATCCGCATGAAGGCAATTTTCAAAGAAATGTTTGGTGAGAGGGACTAAGTAAGGGGCGAAAGATGGATAACAGGGCTGCTTTGAGGGCGGGAACGCTGCTTCCGTTTCCGGGAATGGAGTGCAGGGTAGATTCATTTTTGGGAAAAGGTTCGAATGCCATTGTATATATGGGTTCCTATCCTGACGAACAGTTTGAAGACTTAAGACACAGGATACTGATCAAAGAGCTGTTTCCGTTTCATCCGAAGGGGCAGATTTTCCGGGATGCCAAAGGAGATGTATGCTGGACGGAAGACGCCGAAGTAATGATGGAACTGCAGAGATTCAGTTTTAACCGTGGAAACGAAGTCCATCTGAAGCTGCTGGAAGAGCACCCGGAAAAAATTGACTCCAATATCAATACTTTTTCGCTGCACAATACCTTATATTCTGTGCTTGGTTTTTCCGGTGGCAGAAGTCTTGATAAAGAATTGGAAAAGCGAAAAGAGTCTGATATTTCTCTGGTTGTCCATATACGCAGAGTTTTGGGGGCATTGGATGTATTAGAGGCATTCCATAATTCCGGTTTCCTGCATCTGGATATCAGTCCCGACAATATACTTCTGATCGGTGAAGGCAGGAAAGAACGCATTTCTCTGATCGATTATAACAGCGTGCATACGGTGCAGGAAATCAGGCAGGGAGAATCTGTATATTACAGTGTGAAAGAGGGATTTACAGCGCCGGAAATACGTTCGGGCAAAATTGTCTCCATTGGATGCCCGTCGGATTTATATGCGCTCACGGCAGTGTTTTATCGGCTGCTGGCAGGAAGAAATTTGTCTGTTCTGCAGACGGTCCGTGGGCGCGTTCCCGATGTCTCTGAGGCGCCCTGTCTTGCAACAATGCCGGATACAGTCTGCAGCATGGTCCGAAAGATACTGAGACGCGGACTTTCAGCCTTAGCATCGAGGCGGTATCAGTCGACAGGAGAGATGCGGCAGGATCTGGAGGAACTGCAGGACCGCATCGAAGGAAAAGGAATTACCCATCCGGCTCTCTGGGAGACGGGAAGGAGCAATATTATCCGGGCAGTCAGTTCTAACCCGGCCTTAGGTTATATCAGGGAGGACGAAAAATTATTTCCTGTTATAGGAGAAAACGGTCAGGGCGAAGCAATCTCTCTGGACGCACTGATAAAAGAGGTGATATCTCCTGAGGGCAGTTCGCTGTTTCTTTTGGGAGAAGGCGGAGCCGGAAAAACGACTGCGTTGATGCGGGCGGCGTATTTACAGCCGGCAAAATACAGCGGCATGGAACCGGCATTCACTTATCTGTCGCTGTATGGATGGTCGGAAAACAATTCGTCCTACCTTAAGGATATGCTGTTAGAAAGTTTGAAGTTTAAACCGGGCACGCAGAGTATAGAAATGGCAAGACATGAATTGCTTCAGCTGTTGGCGGATCCCATGCAGACCAGGTTGGGAGAGCGGCCGAAATTAATCATTCTTTTGGATGGATTAAATGAGAGTTCTGGAGACATAAAGGGACTTTTACAGGAAATATCGGAATTATCTCAAATGCAGGGAGTCCGGATTATTTTGACAAGCCGGAGCGATGTTGAGGAGATCAGTTTTCCCAAAATAAGATTAAGGCCGTTAGATAAATCGGAAGTTCAAAAAATTCTGGGAGAAAATGGTGTGCTGATGCCGGAACAGGAAGCGTTGGTGGAACTGCTCCGCTCGCCTATGATGCTTTCCATTTATATTCAGACAACGTTGAATCAGGGGAAACAGCTCTCGATCCACTCGAAGGAGCAGCTTTTAGAACGGTATTTTGACGCTATACGCAGAAAGGAAATCAAGGGACTTCCGGAAAATTCCGGGGAGCGCTGGCAGATAGAAGCTGCGCTTTCCTTTGTCCTGCCGGAACTTGCCAGGCTTATGAATGCGAAGGGGCGCGCATTATCGGATCAGGAAATGCTTCCGGCTATAGAAAAATGCTATCGCCGTATGAATAAGAGACGGATGACGAAGACATTTCCAAAGTGGATTGGCCATATCGCTGATATCCGTGGCGGAGCGCCGGGGGCAGAAGCCTGGTATGGGCTGATGGTACATAAAATTCTCTGGAGGAAGCTTGGACTGATTGTCCGGGATGAACAGGGAAAATATCGGACATCCCATCAGATGATTGAGGAGTATCTGATTGGAATTCAAAAAAGCTTTGACAGGGGGTTTGTCCGGGATGAGAGAATCAAAGCAATTTTGATTGCTGTATTCCTTGTGATATGTTCTGCCGGCGTCTATCAGGCATACCTTCCGTATGCGGAACCGGCGCAGTATGATAAGGCTGCCTCGGAAAATGTGCTGGATGCCGCGTTTACGGCATATATAACCTGCGCAGACCAGTACGAGACCTTTTCTGAATTAACCGCCTGCCTTAATGGAGGGAATGTCGATCAGGCGGAATATGAAAGGGCGGTGTATAACTGCAGGAATGCATTGGAAACAGGCAGTGCGATTGGGTCATATCAGGCAGCCGGTTATCTGGACGTTCTTTATGAAGACGGGGAAGTCATGCCGTGGTCTAAACAGCCATTGGATGAGGAGGCATACCGGGCGCTTATTGCCCTGCCGGAAGACCGGGCAAAGGAATATGCGGATTATCTGAATATTCTAATCCGGGCGAGGGAAGACGATGCGGCATGGGAATATTTTGGGGAAGACTACATTGAAAAGTTGGAAGCGTTTTTAACGGCTGACGCCATGCTGCTTGGAAAGTATTATAATATGGTAATTGAGCCGGAATTGACTGCGATGGAGCAGAGTGATCTGGAAGAAGAACGGCAGAATTATACACGTTACATGAAAAGCCGTGCCCATGTTGCCAAACAGAATGAAATGACAGTGAAGGCGAAAGAACCGGAGAAGAATGTAGAGGACTATAAGACGGCACAGAGAAAAGCGCTGAGTGAATTTGGAGAAAACGGACTGATAGATTTATTCAGGATTTCGGAGGAGTAAGGCTATGAGAATAAAGCAAAACAATATCATAAAATATTTTTTGGCTTTGGTATTGACAGTAACTTTATCTTTAACATATGTAGGATGCGGAACGCCGCAAAACACTTCTGGTTACAGTAAGGAAGCAGAGCATTTATTGGTTGTCTGGTCTGACTATATTGGCGTACTGGATAAGATGTATGCCAGTGAGCTGTGGGCGTTGGATTATGTGGAGACCTATCTGGAGAGTGGCAGCTGGACGGATCTTACCAAAGCAAGAACTGCATGTATTGCCTCGGCCCGCTATTTGAAAGAACTTTCCATGACAGAAGAGGATTTATCGGAAGAGGAATATCTGACTTTGGCGAATGCAGGAATTGATACAGGATATCAGAAACAGGCTTTTTCCTCTCTTGCGGATATCCTGGAAAATGCGCATATGTCTATCCGAAACCAACTGCTGGAAAGTCTTGAGTGCGATGTTTTTTATGAGGGTTCCATAGGCATTCTGAAAGAAGAAGTAAGAACACAGAAGGAGACCATTTCCTGTATGTGCAGATATGATTGTTATGAAACAAACTATCTTTTATTATCGCTGGGGGATGATACGGTTTCAAAAGAGTTCTGGTCGTCTATGCAGGAGAAATATCCCACTTTATCAACCGAATGTGATGACTGGCTTGATACGGAAGAAGAATTGAAAGCTGCGGCGGATAAAAGTCTCGATGAATACGAGGATACTATTTTAATGCAGTCTGATTTGATATCGATGCTGAACGCGGATTTATATGAAATGGAACAGATCATAGCGAATAATGATCTGGATGAACTTAAGAAATCTGCTTATATCATGTCAGATCTGCCGGAACTTCTGCCTCTGCCCATCTGGTACAGCCCGGAATCGACAGGATATCTGAGTGTGATTCTAGAGGAGAATGGTAGTGTTTCTTATCCGGAATCCGGAGATAATTTGGCGGATGCAAATTACGGAATGTATATACAGGCTGAGGGTGTAAGCGAGGAAGATATTGATGAATATGTGGAATTGGCGGGAAATTATGCGGAATATACATGGAAAGAGGAAGACAGCGCGGCATGGTATATTATGATGCCGGATTATAATGTAAAAATTGAATGGGAGGACAGTACGGCAACGATACTGTTCAATGGGGAGGATATCACTTTTGCGCCAGCCTGGTATATTCAATTACAGTGGAGCTAAAAGAAGAATATCGGTACAAATCATAAAAAGTATTAAGCGAAAAAAGGAAAACAAATGAATACAAAATACAATATGATTCTTATTAAGGGTGAAATAGAAACATCCGATATAAGATCCTGCCAATATAACAGGGGAACGCGTAAATGGGATGTGGATTATGGGAAAGGAAAGATATATTCTTACGGATATTTAAATGTAGAGTGGCTGACTGACCCGAAAATTTTAGATCCCAATATGTATCGGGTTAGCAAAGACGGGCAGACGCTTTTTGGTATTAAAGATATCCGCGTATTTAAAAGTGTGTATCAGGACGAGATATACTGGCATATTTGTTTTGGTGACGGCACAGAGAAAGATTACCGCCAGAGTGAGCTGAAAATAAAGGAATCCTGTCTCAACCGCAAGCAGTCAGCGAATGTGTTCGCATACATAAAACAGATTGCTGGCCTAAGCAATATCAGGAATGAAGAAACCGGAGAAAAGTTACTGACAAAGCGGTTTGAAAAGATATCATTTGTGAGCAGTGACGTAGCGTTAGCGAAGTATTTGGACCCGGGTTCACTGCGGAAAGATAAAAATGTGCGTGAATATATACCGATTTTTCCATTTGGTTGTAATAACAGCCAGTATAAGGCTGTCAAAAGAGCTATGGAAAATCAAATCAGCGTGATCCAAGGGCCTCCCGGAACGGGCAAGACGCAGACGATATTGAATATTATTGCCAATATACTGATGCAGGGAAAAACCGTTCAGATTGTATCAAATAACAACTCGGCAACTGAAAATGTGTATGAGAAATTATCTTCTCCCAAATACAATTTGGGTTTTATTGCTGCGGCGTTGGGAAGCTCTAAAAACAAGAAAGTGTTTATTGAAAATCAGGACGGGAAGTATCCTGATTTTTCGTCGTGGAAAACGAAAGAGGATCCCGATGTTTTGCGAAAAAGAATAGCAGAACAGTCGGTTCAGTTAAAAACGGTTTTTGATAAGCAGGAACGACTGGCATCTTTAAGACAGGAAATCTCGCAATTATCCACGGAGTTGGAATATTTTAATCAGTATGCTGATGAGTCAGATGTTAATACGGATAGCATAAAATTTAAGAAAGAACTATTGTCAAAGAATTGGATGGCATTGTGGCAGGAGTGCCAGAGGATTTCTGAAAGGGAAAGGATAGCCAGATTTTTATTAAAGCTGTTTAAGATAAAAGCCCGTTTCAGGTATGGAGTAACGGACTGGAAGTACGGTAAGAGGGATATGGCAAGGATCATCACGTCTTTTCAGGCTATGTATTATCGAACAAGGCAGGCGGAGTTGTCTGCGGAAATTGTTGAGATTGAAGAATATTTGAATCATGTAAATAGGAACTTACTCGATGATTTATGCGATCAGTCCATGATTGCCTTAAAAGACAGACTGGCAAGAAACTATGAAGCCGAGGGCAGCCGTAAAATATTTAGTGAAGATGATTTGTGGAAAGACCCGT
Source organism: Lachnospiraceae bacterium UBA7143 (assembly GCA_002491905.1). Classification (GTDB taxonomy): domain Bacteria; phylum Bacillota; class Clostridia; order Lachnospirales; family Lachnospiraceae; genus UBA3282. The sequence continues at coordinate 16,788 of DKWV01000017.1, forward strand.
ATAGTGTGCTGGCGGAGTATCCCGTTATATTAAGCACGACATTTTCGTCAACAAGCAGCCTGCATACAGAGGTTGTTTATGATTATCTCATTATGGACGAGGCGTCGCAGGTAGATGTTGCAACGGGTGCACTGGCACTTTCCTGCGCAAAGAATGTTGTGATCGTGGGAGATACCAAACAGCTTCCCAATGTTGTTACAGAGAATGTCAAAAGCAAGGCAAAAGCTATATATGACAGTTTCCATGTAGATGAGGGATATCAGTATACACGGAGTTTTTTACAGTCGGTATTGGATGTTATGCCAAATGTGACACAGACGCTGTTACGGGAACACTACAGATGCCATCCTAAAATAATCAATTTCTGCAACCAGAAATTTTACCGTGGCGAGCTGATTATTATGACAAGGGATAACGGCGAGGAGGATGTTTTATCGGTGGTTAAAACTGTAGTGGGGAATCATGCGCGTGACCATTACAGCCAGCGTCAGATAGATGTCATCAAAAAGGAGATTATACCTAAATATGCCTTGGATTCGAAAGAAACCGGCATTATAGCGCCATACAAGAATCAGGTGGAAGCTTTGAGCAGGGAGATCAGCGACATGGACGCCGCTACGGTACATAAATTTCAGGGCAAGGAAAAGGAAAATATCATTATATCTACAGTGGATGATGAGATATCAGATTTTGCGGATGATCCGTACCTAATTAACGTTGCGGTATCGAGGGCAAAGAAGAGACTGATGCTCGTTGTTACCGGGAACGAACAGACAAAAGAGCATAACATAACAGATTTGATTGACTACATTCAATACCACAATTTTGAGGTTGCAGACAGTAAGGTTTATTCGATTTTTGATTATCTTTACAAGCAGTATACAGAGGAAAGGAGAGTATTTTTGCGTAAGCATAAAAGGGTATCACGGTATGACTCGGAAAATCTGACCTATTCGTTGATTGAAGAAATCATTGCGGAGAACAACAAATATGCCAGTTTGGATGTGGTCTGTCATTTCCCCTTAAATATGCTGATTAAAAATCCAGCATTATTAAATGAACAGGAATGTCGTTTTGCGATGAATCCGGCGGCGCATTTAGACTTTCTGATATATAACAGAATCGGTAAAAAGCCTGTGCTGGCGATTGAAGTTGACGGATACGAAAATCATAAACAGGGAACTGCGCAGGCTTCACGGGATCTGTTGAAGGATCATATTTTGGAATTGTATCAGATCCCACTGCTGCGGTTTAAGACAAACGGCAGCGGCGAAAAGGAGAAAATTGTAGAGGAACTGGAAAATCGGTTGAACAGCGGCAAATGAAGCAGGCTACTTTTCCGCATCACCGTGAATCCCCTTCTCAATGATCCCGAATCCCAGTGGATAAGGCCCGGTGTGCACGCCAATTGTTGCCCCGATTTGGTAAACGGGTATTTCGTCTATGGTATATCCCTTTTCCTGCAGGGTGGAAAGGGCATGGTCGCGGAAAGCGATACCTTCCTCACGGTCATAGCCGTATCCGACGGCAATGCTGTAGCAGTCGATTCCCAGAGGGCTGTCCTTTAGATATTCCAGAAGGAGCGCCATCACTTTTTTCAGTGTGCGCTTTCGACCACGGTCGAGCCCGGAAGGGAAAATTTCTCCCTGTTCTAATGTGATAACAGGGCGGATGTCCAGTGCGCCGCCGGCAAGAGCCGCCACCTTTCCGATTCGGCCTCCGTGTTTTAAATATTCCATATTTCCCACAGTAAAAAAAATCCTGCCGGTGCTCTTGATGGTTTCCAGCCGGGCTATGGTATCATGGTAGCTGAAACCGTGGTCCCGCAGACTGGCGGCCTCCAGAACATATTGACCCTGCAGAACCGTATTGATGGTAGCGTCAATGACGGTAATCTCAGCCTGCGGATATTTTTCCAGAATAAGTTCTTTGGCGTTGAGAGCGGACTGCATGGAACCGCTGAATTTCGTAGTGATACAGATGCATATGACGGGAGTGTCATTTTCTGCAAAGGGTCGAAAAGCTTCTTCGTAGTCCTGAATAGAAGGCATGGAGGACTTAGGATATACGCCCTTTTTCTCTACCATCATCTGATAGAAGTCCCGGATGGCAATATCCACATTTTCCTTAAAATAATGTGTCTCGTCAAAAGATACATAAAAGGGTACGACTGTTATGTTCTTTTCCTGTGTCAATGCGGAGGGCAGATCACAGGAGCCGTCGCTGATAATATGAAATGTTTCTCTCATATTGAATATCTTCCTTGCGTAATGGATTTTCGCGGACGGCCATATGATGGCAGGCTGTCCGATTGTTGATATATAGAATACTACGTTTGGAGGGCAAATGCAATGATCAGCCTTTTGTTTCAGACGGCAAAATACTGACAAAAATTTATGGTAAAGGGAAAGGGGAAATGGTACAATTATTTGGGTAAAGACAAACAAAATGTTTGCTGGAATAAAAGAAAGGACGGTATTTTATAATGAGTATGATTGATGAAGTGCGCTCCCAGATGATGGAGGCCATGAAGAAAAGGGAAAAGGACAGAAAGGATGCGCTGTCCATGCTGCTTTCGGCGTTGAAAAACAAGGCGATTGATAAGCGTGCGGACCTCACGGAGGCGGAAGAATATGAAGTCGTTAAAAAGGAAATGAAGCAGACGAAAGAGACGATGGAGCTGGCCCCTGAAAACAGGGAGGATATCAGAGAAGCCTGCCGGATCAGGCTGGCGGTTTATCAGGAGTTTGCCCCTGAAGAGATGAGCGAGGAGGCCATCCGCGAGCAAGTTAAGGAAGTGTTGGAGGCTCTGGGTATCACGCAGCCTTCAGGAAAAGACAAGGGGAAAGTGATGAAGGAATTAATGCCAAGGGTAAAGGGTAAGGCAGACGGCAGCGTGGTAAATAGGATTGTCGGAGAAATGCTGTAATGTCGCTTTAATGAGAGGATATTGCAATATTTATTAATGCTTTATATGCCATAGCGGACAACCTGGAAGGAAAATTATTTGTTAATTTAGTAAAAATCTTTGATATGAAATAGAAGTTGACTTTAAAACTACAGTTATTTATAATGTGTGGTATGAAAGTAAACAAAAAGGAAATGATAGAAGAAAAAATTTTACAAAATCAAGGCATTATACGGATTGCAGACATTGTTGCGGAGGGTATTTCAAAGCAATACGCGATTAAGTATTTGCAAGACAAAAATTATGAAAGGGTTGCAAAAGGCGTATATCTGACTCCAGACGCATGGCGGGATGATTTGTACATTATTTCTCTGCAATATAAGAAAATCGTCTATTCTCACGATACGGCTCTGTATCTGCTTGGATTATCGGAACGGGAACCGATCTGCTTTACGGTTACCGTTCCAAGAGGATATAAAGTGGACTATAAAGGGAACAGCCCATTTAAAAAGGTAACGGTAGTGGAGGAACGCTATTCTTTGGGTATAGATACTGCTATTACGCCATATGGACATGCAGTTCCATGCTATAACGCAGAAAGAACTTTGTGTGATATTTTCAGAACCGACACAGAAATGCAGGAAAAGCAGTTTGCCGTAAAAGAATATTTGAATGGAAAGAAAAATTTGCCAAGGCTTATGGAATATGCCAAAACATTCCGTGTAGAGAAAAAGATTAAACAATATATGGAGGTGTTGCTGTGATTCATACTTCAACACAATTGAAAGCTTTGATAAGGAACGAATCGCATGGGGATAATGCCAAAGCTATGACACTGATCAGAAATTATGTAATGGAGAGATTTTTGGAACGGATGTCGCTTTCGAAATATAGGGATAGCCTGATATTAAAAGGTGGGTTACTGATTGCTTCTATGGTGGGCCTTGATAACCGTGCAACTATGGATATAGATACTACTATACGGAATTATAATCTTTCTACAGATGATGTGATTACGCCTAAGGAAGTGAATTATGAATACGCATTGATGTTTGAGGAACGTACGATACCCTTGTTAGCTTATAATCTTGAAACTGTGTTGGCAGAAAAAATGGAAACTATCATTTCAAGAGGAATCTTAAATACAAGGATGAGAGACTACTATGACCTTATGATTTTAAAGGTTGTCAAATCGGATGCAATTAACTATGGGGATTTAGCAAAAGCATTTGAAGCTACAAGTAAAAAAAGGGAATCACATGAACTTGTATCAGACTTAAATCATATTTTGAAACAGATTAAATTTGATGCCGGATTGGCTGAACAGTGGAAAATATATCAGCGAAAATATAATTATGCTATGGATTATAATTGGGAAGATATAGTAGAGAATATAGAACAATTATTTGAAATGGTGACCCAATGAAAAACAACATTATCTACGGCCGAACAAACCAAAACATAGAATGCATTTATTATAAAGATTCCACGCAGTCCTACCCCGTGCACACCCACGCAAACCACTTCACACTGGGCCTCGTTTCGGACGGCGCAGTCTGTGTTGTCTGCGATGACGAAAGGAAGATATACCGCGCAGGAGCGCATTTCTGTATTCCGCCGGATACACCCCATGCAATAGAGACGGTACATGGTACTGCTTATTCTATGATAAGTGTCTGCATATCCGTCGATGAAATGCCGAATCGGGCGGGAATGGAAGCGACTTGTATGGAGAAGCTAAAGAAACGGATTCTGGACACACCCGAGGATGTATTTTTAGTCGAAGACATGGCCCGGAGCATAGGGATGAGTCCCTATCACATGATCCGGCAGTTTAAAGCGGCCTGTGGTCTGACACCCCACCAGTTCCAGATACAGTGCAGGGTGAGAAAAGGGCAGAAGCTTTTGGAAGAAGGAAAAAGCGTGACCGAAGCGGCTTATGCCACAGGGTTTTGTGACCAGAGCCACTTCGACCGATGCTTTCATAGAATTGTCAGATTGACGCCAGGCGAGTATAGGACACACACTAGCACAGAGACGGCATAAATTTGGCGAACAGGAAAAGGCCGTCGGCGCCTGCATTTACTTCATGGGGAATACCGGCGGGCATTATAGAAATGACGCCGGGTTCATAGGGAATGCTGGCGCCGTCGCTTATGCAGACGCCGGAACCGGCGATTACTTCATGTGTCTCCAATTGTGTTTCATGGATATGATTCAGAATACTTTTGCCCGGAGCAATGCGGACGAGATGATAGCTGAACTGCCCGTCGGTATCTTTGGCGGAAACAATGTGCTTTAGCTCTACGCCGTCAAAGGCAGGGTGCTTTGCCCAGAGGATGTCTGCAAATTCTGCTGCCGATTCCGGCAGTCTGAGAGAACCGTTGTCAAATGCTTCAAATAAATCGTTACCCATAAATGTGAGCCTCCTTTGTTTTTGATACGTGTATTATATGGCTGTTCAAAAGAGGGGGATTGGATAAAATTGCGGATTTTGCGGGTGTGTATTATCATGCAGAAAACAGCAAGATTTATGAAAAGGAGAAGCAGTGTTTTTGCTATAATAGCCGCAGAAGCGCGGGCTGTGGGTTAATGCCATATGCGGGACGAAAGGAAACTGCTGCAATGAAAAACATGACCCAAAATATTATTACGGCGATAGACTACATGGAAGCCCATCTGTTTGACAGGCCGGATCTGGGGCGGTTGCTGACGCGGTACACTACTCAAAGTACCATTTACACCGTATGTTTGTAAATGAGGTCGGCATTACGCTGCATGATTATATACAGCGCAGGCAGTTGACAGAGGCGGCAAAGCTTTTGGTTTATTCGGACAAGCCGATTATGGAAGTCGCCCTCCTTGCAGGATATGGGAGCCAGCAGGCATTTACGACCGCATTTAAAGAGATGTATAAAAAGACACCGGCCAGATACCGGGGAGAGGCGGTGTTTTATCCCCTGCAGTTAAGGTATGTCCTGAATCGGGATCCTGAGAAACGACCCAAAACAGTTTCCTGGAAACCGCGGATTGCCTATGCGGCAGCGGAGGACATACCGGGATGTATGGATTTGGCACGCCTTGCGGTAGATGGATTTCCCTGTCTGGATGAGAATCAGTATGCGGAACGGCTGCGGGATTCTATTGGCTGCAGTGGGACGCTGATTCTGAAAGATGCGGATACGGCGGTCGGTCTTATGGCGTTTTGCAGGGAGACCGGCAGCATTGACTTTCTGGGTGTACATCCGCAATACAGGCAGCAGGGAATAGAGGCGGCATTTATACAAAGGATGATGGAGACTGTGAACGCCGGTACAAAAGTTACAGTTACAACCTTTCGGGAAGGTGACAAGGCGGATACAGGCTATCGGAAGCTCTTTAAAGAACTGGGATTTATGGAGGCGGAGCTGCTTATCGAATTTGGATATCCCACACAGCGCTTTATTTTACAAAGGGAAGGATGTGGGATCAATGGAGAAACATATGCAGACAGCGGAAAATCCGCTGGCCCGGGATTTTAATCTGAAATCCCTGTTACTGTTTGCGATGCCGACAATTGTTATGATGATATTCATGGGATTATATACCGCCGTGGATACCGTTTTTGTGGCGCGGTTCGTGAGTACGGATGCCTTGTCAGCCATGAACATTGTCTGTCCGGTTATCAATCTGACTGTCGGACTCGGGACGATGCTGGCGGCAGGGGGAAGTGCGATTATTGCCCGAAAAATGGGAGCGGGCGAGGAAAAGCGTGCATCGCAGGATTTTACATTCCTGATTTTGTCAGGGGCGGTTTGGGGGCTGCTGATCACGGTGATTGGGGTGCTTTTTCTGGGCGCTATCATCCGGGGCCTTGGCGCAAGCCGACTGCTGTTTCCCTACTGCAGGGATTATCTGCTTGTCATTCTGCTTTTTACTCCGGCGAGTATGATGCAGGTCCTTTTCCAAAACCTGATTGTCACAGCAGGACATCCCGGCTTTGGCATGACGTTATCAGTCAGCGCGGGGGTTGCTAATGTATTGCTGGATTATGTTTTCATGGTTCCCCTGCAAATGGGAATCAGGGGATCGGCGCTGGGAACAGGAATCGGCTGTCTGCTACCGACGGTGGCCGGGATATGCTTCTTTGCGGGAACGCGGGGACATCTGAAATTTGCAAAACCAAAGGTGGATTTTACGCTGTTGGCGGAAAGCTGTGCGAACGGGTTTTCGGAGATGGTCAGTCAGATGGCATCGGCGGTAACCACTTTTTTCTTCAATATGGTTATGCTCAGACTGCTTGGGGAAAACGGCGTTGCGGCAATTACGATCATGATTTATACACAGTTCATGTTGTCCGCTTTATACATTGGATTTTCAATGGGCGTGGCTCCTGTCATCAGCTATCGCTATGGGCTTGGGGATACGCATTGTCTGAGAAAGATATTTCGGATATGCCTTTTCTTTATGATAACGGTATCGGTTGTGGTGTTTGTGCTGTCTGTGGTGTTGGGAGGGCCTCTTACAGGCGTTTTTGCCAGAAAAGGCACGCCTGTTTATGATATTGCCCGGGAGGGTTTTCGAATTTTTCCAATCAGCTTTCTCTTTTGCGGCATCAATATTTTTTCCTCAGCGTTTTTTACGGCGTTATCAAACGGGCGTGTATCGGCGCTTATTTCCTCTCTGCGGACATTTGTGTTTCTCATACTTTTCCTGCTCACGCTGCCGATGTTTTTTAGGGAAAACGGGGTATGGCTTGCGGTTCCCTTATCGGAGTTGTCAACCATGTTTGTCTCGATAGGGTTTCTTGTTTCTCTGGGGCCGATGTATTGGGGAAAGCGGAATTGAAGTGCCATATTTTTTATGATAATATAGTTGGAAACAGGGACAAATGGAATCGGGTTCAGTGCGGCTGCTCATACAGACAGTGCAGCGCTGTCATCCGGGGAGAAGGTGCAGGGAGATGATACGACGCGCGACAGTCGATGACGCTTCAAGAATAGCGGAAATTCTGGTGTTTACGAAGCGGATGAATTACAGAAGGATTTTCCAGAACGATAAAGTGTCCTTTGGGGAAATACAGGTTTATCCGATTGCCAGGGAATATATGGAAAATCCGGGAAAACTGGAAGACATCTGGGTCTACGACGATGAGTTTGTCAAGGGCGTGCTGCACATTGCGGGTGACAGGATTGAGGAACTGTATGTGGATCATTTCTTTGAAAACCGCGGAATCGGCGGAAAGCTGATGGCGTTTGCCATAGAACAGAACTGCAGGTATTTGTGGGTGCTCGAAAAAAATGAAGACGCCAGACGCTTTTATGAGAGATACGGATTTGCGCCTACTGGAGAGAAACGGCTGGAGGAGGGAACCACGGAATATATTGTGGAGATGAAACGGTAATACGGACCGGTCCGCCCGTGAGCGGATCGGTTCTTTCAGAATTAAAGCATTTCTGCCGCAAGGATGCGGACGGCCTGTCAGTTTGCCCAGGCAATCTGCTGATTAGACGCAAAGGGGTAGGTTTTCAGCGCTTCCGTATCCAGATTCTCGCGCCAGATATCAATGGCAGTAAGCTGGGAGTTGGAATAGGTTTTATAGTAATATCTGCCCTTTGTGGCATTCATGCAGCAGGCATAGGTGGTGGTGTCGTAAAGCTGCCGGTTTGTGATGACGCTGCCCCGTATCATGGACACGGAATCCAGAATGTGGAAAAGCTGGGAAACGCTGCTCATCTCATCTTTATCACAGACAGAGTTCATGGAAAGATAAGCTGCTTTTACAAAACGGGAGGCGGGGGAATAATCGCCCGGCAAGCCGAAACTGCCAAGACCTTGTCCGAAAGGGATAAGGCTTTTTATATTGCTGAAACAGTTTTGGGGACAGCTGGTGGTCAGGTTCATGTACTGGCAGAGGTTTGTGGTCTGAAAACTGAACGCAGGGTTGTTTGTCAATACACCGACAGGGTTGTCATATATTTCCATACCGCTCTGCGTGGACTCCAGCACAATGGAGCCCGCCCGGTCCGCAATGTGCCAGTGCAGCGGTGCTGTGGGCAGATCTTCGCTGAAAGGGATATTTACCAGATGGGTCGAGGAAAGGAGTGCTTTTACGTCTGTGACGGACGCGCATTTGGAGCACAGCCACAAAATCAGCTCGAAGGGCGCTATGTTCTGTTTGACAGGGTCTTCCTTCGGGGGATAGTATGCATTGTCGGGAAAATTCAGGCCGGCAATGCACAACCCTCTCTCATTTACCGCCTCCGCGTAAAGCGGATAGCCCTCCCTTACACTGGCCATACCCAGAAGGGCGTAATGCCTGTAAAGGGTATCGTTTCTGCGGAAGGCAATGGGATAGTTCCTGGGCGTGAAAACCACATTTTCGTCAAAGGAATATTCAATATCCATTGTGCGGCCGAAGTAAAAATCTTCGGTATTCATGGCAATACTTGTACACATAAAGGCTCCTCTTTTATATAGAATTAAAATGATGTATGATAGGAACAGCGTAAATGAATCGAATGCGCAGGCAATCGGTTTGCTATAGTCTATGCAGGGAAAGGATGGAATATGAAACATATCTTTTTTGTGGAGGATGATCTGAGCCTGATAAACGGCTTGACCTATGCGCTTAAAAAGGAGGGCTATGAGGTGGAGAACGCCCGCACGATGGCGGAAGCGGAAACAATGTGGAAGGCAGGAAGGTACGACCTTGTCATTCTGGATGTGGCCCTGCCTGACGGTACAGGGTATACTCTGTGTGAAAAGATACGGCAGAATTCCAAAGTGCCGATCATGTTTTTGACTGCTGCCGATGAAGAGACGGATATTATCATGGGGCTTGATATCGGCGCAGATGATTATATCACGAAGCCTTTTAAGCTGGCGGTGTTTTTGTCGAGAATCAACGCCCTGCTCCGGCGGAGCGGCGATTTTATGCAGACAGGGGAAACCCTGTCCCTGAACGGGATAACGCTCGAGCTGTTAAACGGGGAAGCCCGCAAGGACGGGGAACTTCTGGAGCTGACTTCAGGGGAGTATAAGCTTCTGTGCCTTTTTATGGAGAACCCGGACAGAGTGCTTTCACCGGACCAGATTCTCGCCAGCCTGTGGGACTGCGATGAGAACTTTATAGAGAATAAGACGCTGGCTGTGTATATCCGCAGGCTGCGCATGAAGATTGAGGATGATCCTGGCGCGCCGGAAAAGATTGTGACGGTCCGGGGTATGGGATATAAATGGAGCACGGGAGACAGAGGGTGAAGACATCCTCTGTGGAGCGGGTTTCGGAATGGAGAAGGATTGGGCATGAGAGTGTTTGTGAATCACAAAGTCAGAACATTGTTTATACAGATCGCGCTGTGTATGGCGGCGGCTGTCCTGCTTTCCGCGCTGCCGGTGGTTTTGGGAGCCGTGGGAGGATGGCCAATGGAAGCGGTGACACATGTGTCAATAATGACTGCGCCGGTCTTTGTGTTTTTGACGGGAGTCGTCGTACTGTATGTCTGCTATCAGTATTTCAGGCAGCAGGACAGTCTTATGGAGGAAGCCGTGACGCAGATCAGGGAGTTTATCTCCGGGGACAGGGATGCCCGTATCGTCTGTGACGAGGAGGGGGAGCTTTACAGGCTTTTTCACGAGGTCAATTCCCTGGCGGCGATCCTGAACGCACAGGTACAGAAGGAAGGACAGTCGAAGGCATTTTTGAAAAACACCATTTCGGATATTTCCCACCAGTTGAAAACACCACTTGCCGCCCTCAATATTTATAACGGTATTATGCAGACGGAGGCGGAGACGGGCGGGCTTGTAACCATTCAGGAGTTTACCGGGTTGTCGGAGCGGGAACTGGACCGCATTGAGACGCTGGTGCAGAATCTGTTGAAGATCACGAAATTTGACGCGGGAACGATGTTGATGGAAAAACGTCTGGAAAATCTCTCTGAAATCATGGAGGAAGTAGAAAAACATTTTGCATTCCGGGCGGGGCAGGAGGAAAAGCAGATTGTGCTGGAGGGGGACGGTGACGTTTCTTTCCTGTGCGACCGAAGCTGGATGGCGGAAGCTCTTGACAATCTGGTGAAAAATGCGCTTGACCACATGGAGCGCGGGGATCATATATGGATTCACTGGGGACAGTCCCCCTCCGCCGTCAGTATCACGGTAAAGGACAGCGGAAGCGGCATTCACCCGGAGGATCTGCATCATATATTCAAGCGGTTTTACCGAAGCAGATATTCACAGGACACGCAGGGGATCGGGCTTGGGCTTTCGCTTGTGAAAGCGGTGGTGGAGGCGCACGGAGGCACAGTTGGGGTGGACAGCAGGCTGGGGGCTGGTACGACTTTTGTGCTGGTATTTCCGATTATTACAAAATTGTAATATGGACGAAGTCTGTCGGTAGTATTTGAGTGCTATTCTTATCCTAAAATATCTGGAAAGAGGTGCTTAGAATGAATTTACTGGAAGTGAGTAAAATCTGTAAAACTTATGGCAGCGGTGAGGCGGCGGTGCAGGCGCTTAAAAACGTCAGCTTTTCCGTTCCCAAGGGGGAGTATGTGGCGATTGTGGGAGAGTCCGGCTCCGGCAAGAGTACGCTGCTTAACATGATTGGGGCGCTGGATACGCCCACGTCGGGTAAAGTTCTGATTGACGGCAAGGATACCTTTGCCATGAAAGAGAAGAGCCTTACTATTTTCCGGCGAAGAAATATCGGTTTTATCTTTCAGGCGTTCAACCTGATCCCGGAGCTGACAGTGGAGCAGAACATGATTTTTCCGCTGCTGCTCGATTACCAGAAACCGGATCGGAAATATCTGGAGGAGCTGCTGGCCGTGCTCAACCTGAAAGAACGCCGGAATCATCTGCCGAGCCAGTTATCCGGCGGGCAGCAGCAGAGAGTGGCGATTGGCCGTGCGTTGATCACGAGGCCGTCATTGATTCTGGCGGACGAACCGACGGGAAATCTGGACACCCAGAATAGCAGCGATGTGATAGCACTGCTTCGGGAGGCATCCCGGAAATATGAGCAGACCATCATTATGATTACCCACAACCGCATGATTGCCCAGACGGCCGACCGCGTTCTGGAAGTGTCGGACGGTGTGCTGACGGACTTGGGGAGGTGCATAGAATGAAAAGTTACTTAAGTCTGATCCCCATTTCCGCAAAAACCCGCAGAAAACAGAACCGCCTGATTCTTCTGTGCATCGTTTTCGCGGTGTTCCTCGTGACCACGGTCTTTTCCTATGCGGAGATTATGGTGAAGGGGCAGACGGAAGGACTGATACGACATCACGGCAGCCATCATATTGTGATAAGCGGCCTGTCTGAAGCGGAGGCGGAACAGATCGCGGGCAGGGACGATGTGTCGGCGGCGGCGTGGTGCAATGCCCTCGGGGAGGACGTTTTCGAGGGATACTATATAAATGACGCACGCGTCATATTATATGGCGCGGAGGCGGGCTATATTGACGATATCAGGGCTTATGAGCGGGAGGGCGCATTTCCCAAAAACGACGGGGAGATTATGTTAAACACGGGCGCGAAGGAGAGGCTTGGCGTCGGCGGAGGCGATCACGTGACTGTTCATGTGGCGACGGGGGACTTTACTTTTACGGTGACGGGTTTTTGTGCAGACGAGTGGGAGAAGTATGACAGTAAGTTTGAGGATGTGACCGCCTATGTCAGCGTAGACGCGTTTGACAGAATCTGCGCGGGCCAAACGGACGGCGATTACGACACGGGAGTCATTGAAAACGAGGTTACTCTGGATGCGGCGAAAAAGTCGGCATACTATGTCCGTTTTGCAGACGGCACCGATATCAAAAGCGCGCTGGCGGATCTGAAAGAACAGTATGGGCTGGCGGATGAGGATATTGATGAAAATATGGTCACTATGGGCGCTGCGGGTGTCAGCAGTAATCAGACGATGGGGAATCTGTATCTGCTTGCTGCCATCGTGTTTGTCCTGATTCTGATCGCGGGCGTGCTGATGATCGCAAGCTGCTTAAACAGCACGGTAGCCCAGAGGACGAAGTTTTTCGGCATGATGCGCTGTATCGGCGCAAGCAAAGAGCAGGTGATGCGTTTTGTGCGGCTGGAGGCGCTAAACTGGTGTAAGACGGCGATACCCGCCGGTCTGGCCATCAGCGTGGTATTTGTGTTTGCGCTGTCTAAGATCCTGCAGTATAAGGTGGGCGGTGAGTTCGAGGACTACCATTACCGATTCAGCGTAGTCGGCATTGTGTCGGGCGTTCTGGGGGGCGTGATAGCGGTGCTGCTTGCGGCTCATTCCCCGGCAAGGCGGGCGGCAGGCGTTTCCCCTGTGGCGGCGGTGTCGGGCAATGTGGCGGGCGGGAAAACAGTCTCCCGTGCGGCAAATATCCGCGTCCTCAAGGTGGAGCATGCGCTCGGCATGTACCATGCAGCGGCTGTGAAGAAGAACCTGGTTCTGATGTCTTTATCCTTTGCTTTTACCGTTGTTCTGTTTCTGGTGTTTTCTGCCGGGCTGGACCTGATGAAAAGACTGATACCCTCAGAGAGCGATCTGAATCCGGATATCAGCATTGCGGCGGCTGACAGCGCCAATTCCATAGACAAAGGGATGAAGGAAGAGATTGCCGGACTGCCGGGGGTGGAAGCGGTCCTTGGATGCGCCATATCCTACGATGTGGCTGCGGAGATCAACGGCGTTCCCGGCAGCGTGGATCTGACTTCCTATGACAGCTTTATGTTTGACTGGACGAAGGACTCCATTGCCAGCGGCGAATTGGATCAGGTTTTGGGCGATACGGATTATGTGATGACTATTTTTAATATGGACAGCCGCTTAAATACCGGGGATGTGATAAAGATTGGGGATACGGAACTCACCATTGCCTGCGTTGCCTCGGAAGGGATCGGGACAGAAAGCCGCCCGGCGATTGTCTGCACGGAGGAGACCTTTACGCGGCTGACGGGCGATACGGATTATATCATGTTGGGCGTCAATCTCACAGAGGATGCATCTGAGGAGACGGTAGATGCAATTCGCGCCATTGTGGGAGAAAACGAGCTGGTGGACAGGCGGGAGGAGGACCAGACAGCTTATTCCTCGTTCTGGGTATTCCGTATTGCGGCTTATGGTTTTCTGGCGATCATTGCCCTGATCACGGCCTTTAATATTATGAACAATGTTTCCATGAGCGTATCGGCCAGGATGAAGCAGTATGGTGCTATGCGCGCCGTAGGTATGAGTGTGGCGCAGATGACCCGGATGATCGCGGCGGAGGCGGTAACCTATGCGGTCAGCGGCCTGTTCCTCGGCTATGTCATTGGTCTGTATTTTCACAGGCTGTTTATGGTGAAGATTGTTTTCACGCATTTCGGCGGATCGTGGAAGATTCCTTGGGATTCGCTCACGATCATTACTCTTATTGTCGCACTGTCCTGCGTGGCGGCGGTGCGCGCTCCAGCAAGGCGCATCCGCGAAATGGCCATCACGGAGACAATCAACGAACTGTAGGCTGTAATACGTCAGCCCTGTACCTGAAAAAAACCAAGAATATGGATTGCGCTTTGAAAACGTGTATGCTATTATTTAGGCGGACGGTATCTTAAGGAGCTGTACCAGCGCATACATGTGGAAATTTAACAACCCGCTTGCGGGCGTATAGGAAATTCTTATAGTAAATGGCTGTACCGACGGGCGGCACATTTTAATATAAGGGTCTTTGTATGTGTGTTCGGACAGTTTCTGTCCGGACTTTTTTGATGCACAGGGAGAAACCTTCCCTACTCGATTTATAAGCAGAGTCAGAAACGGAGGAGATTATGGAAATCACAGGGGCAGTGGATGCGGTAAGGAAACAGGTAAAAGAGTGGAGAAAACAGGGTCTGTCGGTGGGATTGGTGCCGACTATGGGATATCTCCATGAGGGGCACAAGAGTCTGATTGTCAGAGCAGTGGTCGAAAACGACAGGGTGGTAGTCAGCGATTTTGTCAATCCCATACAGTTCGGGGTCAACGAGGATCTGGCGACTTATCCGAGGGATATTGAGGCGGATAAAAAGCTCTGTGAGGAGGCGGGGGCGGACCTGATTTTCCACCCCGATGCGGAAGAAATGTATGCGCCGGACTTTTCCACCTATGTGGAGATGCAGAAGGTCAGCGAGGGACTGTGCGGCAAGACCAGACCCACACATTTTCGGGGCGTATGCACGGTGGTCTGCAAGTTGTTTCATATTGTGGCGCCGGACCGGGCTTACTTCGGGCAGAAAGACGCCCAGCAGATGGCTGTGATCCGCCGGATGGTACGGGATCTGAATATGGATGTTGAGATCGTGGGCTGTCCCATTATCAGGGAGGCGGACGGCCTTGCCAAAAGCTCCAGAAATACATATTTAAACAGAGAGGAGAGGAAGGCGGCGCTGGTTCTCTCCAAAGCGGTATTTTACGGAGAGAAAATGATGAAAAACGGGGAGCGGGACGCCGGTACAGTATTAAAGGCAATGCGTGAAATCATAGAGGCGGAGCCGCTTGCGAAGATAGATTATGTGGAGATGGTGGATGCGGATACCATAGAGCCGCTTACAAGGGCGGAGGGCAGAGTACTCACGGCGATGGCGGTTTATATCGGAAAGACGCGGCTTATTGATAATTTTATAATGGAATTATGATAATGCAAAAGCCGGGGAGGAGGCAGGAAAATTATGCTTTTGAATATGTTAAAAAGTAAAATTCACAGGGCCACGGTGACGCAGGCTGAGTTAAATTATGTGGGAAGCATTACCATTGACGAGAGTCTGATGGAAGTGGCGGGAATTTATGAGTATGAAAAGGTGCAGATTGCCGATGTGGACAACGGCGCCAGATTTGAAACCTATGTGATTGCGGGAGAGGCCGGAAGCGGAACGGTTTGTTTAAACGGGGCTGCGGCCCGCATGGTGGCCACGGGAGACAAGGTTATCATCATGTGCTATGCGCAGATGACGCCGGAGGAGACGGCGGACAATCCGCCGAAGGTAGTCTTTGTGGATGAGCGCAATCGGATCACGTCCGTTGCAAGATATGAGAGACATGGAGCGCTTGGATCGGAGGGGTACTATGGAGAGAATTAAAAAAATATGTAATTTTATGTCTTCAAACATTGCTGTCTTAATTATTATCTTTTCTGCCATCGCCTTTTTCCGGCCAAAGGTTTTTTCCTGGGCAACGGGCTATACCACGCTTTTTCTGGGGGCTGCCATGTTCGGCATGGGACTGACGATTAAGACGCAGGATTTCAGGATCGTCTTCACCAGACCGAAGGAGCTGTGCATTGGATTTGTCCTGCAGTATACGGTGATGCCGTTTACGGCTTATGTGCTGGCAAAGGCTTTCGGACTGCCGGCGGATCTGGCGCTCGGCGTGATTTTGGTAGGGTGCTGTCCGGGCGGTACGGCCAGCAATGTGATTACCTATGTGGCGGGAGGCGACGTGCCCCTGTCTGTAGGCATGACGATTGTTTCCACGATCCTTGCGCCTGTCTGCACGCCTGTGCTTGTATATCTGCTGGCTGGTTCATGGGTGAAGGTATCGCTTCTCACCATGATGATGTCTGTGGTTAAGGTGGTGCTTGTTCCGGTGCTTCTTGGCATTCTGATTTATCGGTTGTTTCCGAAGCAGATTGACGCCGTAAGAGAACTGCTTCCCCTGATATCGGTGGTGGCTATCGTGATGATTATTTCCGGGATTGTGGGAAGCAATGCGGAGAAGATCGTGACCTGCGGTGCTCTGGTCATGGTGGTGGTAGCGATACACAATGTGGTGGGCCTTTGTCTGGGAACAGGTGTGGCGAAGCTTCTGAAGCTGGAAGAGAAAAAGGTGACTGCCATAGGAATCGAAGTGGGTATGCAGAACAGCGGCCTGGCAATTTCCCTTGCCACGGCTAATTTTGCCGCCAATCCGCTTGCCACGCTGCCGGGAGCCGTTTTTTCCGTGTGGCATAATATTTCCGGGACAGTCTATGCGGGGATCAGACGGAACAGGTTTGAAAACTGGAGGTTAAACCATGCGGATAGCAATTTGTGATGATGAGAGTCAGGGAGAAGAGTAGTCCCGGTATTATATTAGAATGACAGTGGAAGATATAGAAACAGATCAAAAACGCCGTTTTCTGTTTTGATTTCCAGTCTACCGTGATACCTTTTTACAATTTCCCGGATGCTCTGCAGTCCCAGACCGTGATTGTCTTTATCCAGTTTGGAGGTGGGTAAAATGATTGTCTGATCTGGGGACTGTTTCTTTCTCACGTCGGGATCCGGGTTGCTGATTTCCAGACAGAACAGCCCTTTTCCTGCCTTACTTTTTAATGAAATTTCTCGTCTTGCTTCATCCAGCTTCATACACGCTTCCACGGCGTTGTCCAGCGCGTTGGCGTAAAGCGCGCAGAGATCTGTCTTGTCATAGGGGAGCGGGGAAGGGATATCCACTTCCGCTTTCAGGAGGATGTGGCACCGCTCCATTACACTTTTCTTGACGGTCAGCACGGCGTTGACCGTGGAATCGCTACAGTAAGCGAAAGACTGTGAGAGGACTGGGCTGTCGGCCAGCTCTTTGGCGTAGGACGCTCTTTCTTCTTCGGGCAGGGCGGATAATACCTGAATGTGGTTGGCCAGATCGTGTTTCAGCCGCCGTACTTCAAAATGCTGTTGTTCCATAGCTTCGTAATACTTGCGGTTGATTTCAGCGAACATGCTCTGCTGTTCCAGCTTCCGCTGTCTGGCTAAAACCGTGACGCACCAGAGCAGGCTGATGATGGCAAACAAAGCAATCAGCAGTAAAAAGGCATATTCCCTGTGGACGAAAATATCGAAGTAAGCGTTGACAGGGCGAAACAGGGTAACGACAGCCAGCACAATGCCAAGCGGGGTGATCGTAAGGAGAAACAGCAGCCGCCACATGCTGTCTGAGAGGGCATAATTTTTATCCGGCGCGATTTTTCGGGTACAGAGATACAGGATCAGCGCAAACGGTAAGGTGAAGGTACTGGAAATGAGGTAGCCGTGTTCAGACTGCACAAATGCCTCTGAAATGAGGTGGCTGATATGGTTGTCTCCAAAGAGCAGCACCGTGATTCCGGCCTGTCTGGGCGAAAACAGAAAATCATGGATATAGTTGTCCTGCAGAGCGCTGAAGGAAAAGACCGTGCCGGAAAACATGAGCCCAATGGTTATTTTCTGCCAGAAGCTGCCTTTGCATGTAAGCAGGATGATCGCCAGAAAGACCGGGGTGGTCGCCAGAATATTGAAGGGATCTCCGATAAATATGGTCATGGAGCAGAGCAGACAACAGCCGAAAAACAGCAGAAAGCGCCGGAACCGTTTCCCGGAAATTTCAATCAGGTATGACATAGCGTGCATGATCAGCCAGCCTGAAAGCAGGTTGGCGGCCGCATGCAGTATTTTGAGCATTGTAGTCATGTAAGGCTGCCTCCCATCATAGATCTGGCGATTCTTTGCAGGGCGGTTTCCCGGTATCTTCTGCTGCAGGGTAGTTCCTGCCCGTGGATGGAGACGGACTCGCTGCCGAGATAGTCCACGTGGGCCGGGTGGACCAGGTACCGCTGGTGAATCCGCACGAAGTCGGAGGATAGTTGCTTTTCAATCTCATCCAGTCTGGCGTAGAAGGGGTATTGGCCTTTTGCCGTGACCAGAACGACCTGTCGTCTGTCGGAATAAAAGTAGAGAATGTCAGAGAGGCGGAAACGCCATGTGCCGTCCCTGTTTTTCAGGGTAAAAGTATGAGGCTCTTCCTGCGCGGATTTGGCGCGCACCCGCCCGATTACCTGTCTCAGTTTTTCTTTCGCGACAGGTTTCATCAGATAATCCAGCGCGCCTACCCTGTAACCGTCAAAGACATAATCGGAATACCCTGTCACAAAGACGATCACCAGCCCGGTGTCAAAGGTTCGGATTTTTTCTGCGGTTTCCATGCCGTTTAGTCCTTTCATTTCCACATCCAGAAAAAGCAGGTCGATTTCGCCCGGATGACTGGCGAGCCACGAGGCGGCGTTTGTGCCTGAGGAAAACTCATAGACAATCTCCTCGGCATCCTCAATCAGTATTTTTTCCAGTTGGATGCGCAGGGCGTCCCTTGCGTCTGTTTCATCATCACAGATTGCGATTCGCAGCATGGGGTGTCTCCTTTCGACTGCTATGTTGTAGACAATTGCGAAACTCGTTTAAATGTGTTGAAATTGCACAAATAGTATAACCAACGCAGACGCGCTTTCGCTCCGTTCAAAACGCAGCAGTACTAAGCTCGAAAGTACCTCGCTAAGTACTGGCGTTCTTCAAGGGTCTGCTTATGGTTATGCTATTTGCACAATAATTACAGCATTGAGATGAGTTTCGCAATTGTCTAGCTATGTGTTGAGTATATCACATTTCTTTAGAAGTAGTCCCGCGCGGTTTTTCCAAACTTTACATTCCATCCGTCTAAACTTTACATTTTCGACAGGCAATAGCCAAACTTTACAGGGAGCGTGTCAGAAATGACAGTCCCACTTTTCGAGTGGAGAATTTATGATAAAGTCATTTCGGATAAAGAATCAGGATGCGCCGGACAAAGTACAGAATTTTCTTCCGGCGGCAGGTAAGGAGGAAACGGTGATGTTATATGTGAAAGAGCTTTACAAAACGTACGCGGCGGGGAAAACCAAATATCAGGTATTAAATGGTATTGATTTCCATGTGGCCCAGGGAGAGTTCGTGGCGGTCATGGGACCGTCGGGGTCCGGGAAGACTACGCTGTTAAACTGCATTTCCTGTTATATTCCCTTTGATAAAGGAAATATCAGGCTGGGTGGCATGGAACTGGCAGGCATGAATGAAGATGAGCTGGCAAGGGTCAGGAACACGAAGATCGGTTTTGTCTTTCAGGATTTTATGCTTCTTGACGGACTGACCGTCCGGGAGAATGTTCTGGTGCCCCGCATTGTGCAGGGAGAGGCGGGGAAGGAGGCGGAAAAGCTGGCGGACCAGCTCGCGGCCATGTTCGGGATCGGGCATATCCTGGATAAGTATCCGGCGGAAATTTCCGGCGGTGAGAAACAGCGCGCGGCAGTGGCGCGGAGCCTGATCAACAACCCGCTGATCATTCTGGCGGATGAGCCGACCGGCAATCTGGATTCCAAGTCCGGCAGGGCGGTGATCGAGAGCTTTATCCATGCAAAAGAGAAGATGAATGCCACCATCTTTATGGTGACGCATGACAGCTTCGCGGCATCCTTTTGTGACAGGGTAATTCTTTTGAAGGACGGGATGATTTACCGCCAGTTGGAGAAGGCGAAAGAGCGCGGCGAATTTCAGGAACAGTTACTGGATGCAATCAAAAAAATGGGGCAGGAGGATATCATATGATTTCAATGATGAATATGGAACAGAAATTACGGAGGGCGGACCGAAAGCAGTCGCGGCTCTATCTGTTCTGCAATTTTATGGCTTTGATGATTATTTCGGCGTACTCTGCGCTGATGCTTTCACCCACAGTGCAGAAGGTGTTCCCGGAAGGAGGCGACAGTGCGAAACAGATGCACATGATCTTTGTGATGACGCTGATCGGATGCGTGGTCTTTACTATCTACGCGCTGGGACTGTTTTTCCGGCATAAGTCCGGGCAGCTTGGGATTCTGATGGCGCTGGGGGCTTCCAGAAAGCGGCTTGCGCCGGGATTGTTTCGGGAAGTGATCGTCCTGAGCGGCGCCTCCGCCATTGTGGGTACGGCGGCGGGTTTTCCTTTCGTGTGGATCATCTGGCATGCGTTCCGACTGCTCCTGGTGGACAGCTCGGACATGGTCCTCACATTTGATTTCAGGTGCCTGTTTGTCTCCCTGCTGTTTTTGCTCCTGGTGGTGGGATTTGCCTGTCTGACAGCGTGGCGGTATCTGAAAAAGACGAATATTATGGAAGTGATTCGGGAAGAGCATATCAACGAGCCGGTGAAGGAGCTGGGCAGATGGTGCGGCCCGGTAGGATTTCTGCTGATTCTGACAGGCGCGGTGCTGGGGTACGGGGCGCCGTGGGCGTGTCATGCATGGTTCCATATGTTCCCGCCGGCATGGGTGAGCATATTTTATGCGCCCGTGTTTGTGGGACTCTATATGGTCATGCTGCACACCGTAGTACACGGCTGGAAGAGCCACCGGAAGAATCCCTATAAAAATATCATTTCCCGAAGTATGATGAAGTTTCAGGGGAAGCAGACGGTCAATAATCTGCTGGTGGTAACCCTGTTGGTCGCGGGAGGATGCTTTGCCATCTTTTATCTGCCGACAAATGCTGTCAGTGCATTGGTTCACTATGCGTCGCAGCCCTATGACTATTTCTATCAGTATCAGGCGGACCAGAACATCCCGGACAGGGAAACAGTGGAAATGCTTGGCAGGGAATACGGACTTTCGTTTAAGGACTGGAAGGAGTGCAGCTGTGTCACGCTGGGAATCGGTGGGATGGATGAGATCTATGAGGAGGACGGTCTGCGCTATCATGTCGAATATGTGCCCATGCTGCAGGAAGCCAGAGTGCTTTCCGAGGATGCTTACCGGGCGCTTACCGGACAGGAGGCTGACGTGAAACCCGGCACCTACATGAGCCTGACGGATCGGGAGGAAACCTCTCTCTATGCCAATAGTTCCGCGAGGGAGATTACCAATATGGTGACCCGTAAGCAGCTTGCCACAGAGTTTGCGGGATTTCTGCACTATGATCTTCTGGCGAAAGAGATTCCCTGTTGTGTCCTTGACAATGAGGACTACGCAGCCATTTCGGAGGGCCTGACGGATGAGTGGAGAGGGCAGTTCGCGGCGTTCAATGTGGACGGGGAGGACTCCTATCCGTTTGCCAACGCTTTTTACCGTCTTTTTGTGTCCTCCTTTGACGATAGCTGCGCACGTCCCTCATACTATGACCGGGTACAGAAGATCAGGGAAAATGAGACTGGAAAAGAATATTGGGGTGATACGGATGATATGACGACGATCAGTTATGAGCTGTCGGACTCCTTTGCGTTCCGACAGTTCTGGGTGTACCAGCCGGATTTCCGGATTCTGAACCAGAATGATTATATGAGGAGTATGGCGGTGATGCTTATGATGTTCCTCTTTATCTTCCTCGTGTGCATGATTACAGCGCTGGTGGTGTGTTATACCCGCTGTCAGAGCATTGCGCTGAACAACCGTTATATCTTTGATGATCTTAAAAAATTGGGGGCTTCGCCCGCCTTTCTGGACAGGGAAGTGCGCAGCCAGTGCGGCAATGTATTCAGAGTACCGTCTCTGGTGGGCACCTCCGCCATGTTCCTGCTGTATTCCATGATCCTGTACGCGAATGACGGCAGGATGCTTCCGACGGAATGGATGGCTATGGGAGTTTGTCTGTGTGTCACAGCGGTGATCGGCGGTGTGATTTATGCGGTGTACCGCTCCACGGTGAAATCGATTAAGGGGCAGCTTGGGATTGCGTGACGCGAACTAAAATGAGTTGAATCCGGGAGCGGTTGATGGTATCTTAATGATAAAAGCTGACGCAGGAGGGCGACAGGATGTTTCAACTACTTTTGGTGATTATTTATCTGGCCTTTATCAGTCTGGGTCTCCCGGATTCTCTTTTAGGTTCGGCGTGGCCGGTCATGTATCAGGAGTTTTCCGTGCCGGTTTCCTATGCCGGCGGCATTTCTATGATCATTGCGGCCGGAACCATCGTTTCCAGCCTGCAGAGCGACCGCCTGACGAAAAAACTGGGAACGGGAAAAGTGACGGCTTTCAGCGTACTGCTGACAGCTGTTGCTCTGTTTGGATTCTCCGTCAGCCACAGCTTTGCGGCTTTGTGCCTGTGGGCGGTTCCCTATGGGCTGGGCGCAGGGAGTGTGGACGCGTCCCTGAATAATTATGTGGCGCTTCACTATGCGAGCAGGCATATGAGCTGGCTGCATTGCATGTGGGGCGTCGGGGCATCTCTCGGTCCGTACATTATGGGGTACGCGCTTACCGGCGGACAGGGATGGAACATGGGTTACCGTTATATTGCCATTCTGCAGATTGTACTGACGGCTGTCCTGCTTTTCAGCCTACCCCTGTGGAAGACGCAGACGGCGGACGATACGGGGCAGAGCGGAGAAGAAAATAAGAAACCGCTCTCGTTGCGGCAGATTGTCGGGATACCGGGAGCAAAAGAGATTCTGGTAACCTTTTTCTGCTACTGCGCTCTGGAGCAGACTGCCGGACTGTGGGCTAGCAGCTATCTCGTGCTGCAGCGCGGTCTTGCGGAGGAAACGGCGGCCGGGTTTGCGGGTCTGTTTTATATCGGTATTACGGCGGGAAGAGCCGCCGGTGGATTTTTGACCATGAAATTAAATGATACACAGATGATACGGCTCGGACAGGGCCTGATTTTGTGCGGTGTTGTATGCCTGCTGCTGCCCTTTGGGGATATGGCAGCTTTGGCGGGGCTGGTGATGACCGGTTTGGGCTGCGCGCCCATTTATCCTTCGATTATACATTCCACGCCGGCGCATTTCGGAGCGGATAAATCGCAGGCTATGATCGGCGTACAGATGGCGTCCGCCTATGTGGGGACCTGTTTTATGCCGCCAGTGTTCGGCTTTCTGGCCAATCATATCAGCGTGTCACTGTATTCGGTATTTTTGCTGGTAATATTACTTCTCATGATTGTCATGCATGAAAAAATGCTGCCGATAGTAAGGGCGGAGAAACACAGGGCTTCGTGACAGCTAATTTGATGGTAACTGTTACAAAGGTGTTGATAACGGTGAAGAACAGGGTGCTGAACAGTT
The DNA here is from genome assembly GCA_002491905.1 of Lachnospiraceae bacterium UBA7143. GTDB lineage: Bacteria > Bacillota > Clostridia > Lachnospirales > Lachnospiraceae > UBA3282. The sequence continues at coordinate 40,490 of DKWV01000017.1, forward strand.
ATATTTGACGATAGCGGATTAGATGGGGACAGGGAAAATAAAAAGCTGAGAATGGGGGATTATGTATGATTGATTTGCATATGCACAGCAAATACAGCGACGACGGGGAATACACGCCAATTGAACTGGTGGAACAGTGCGCTAGAGCAGGCGTCCGTATGATGTCGGTGACAGACCATAACTGTGCGAAGGCAAATGAAGAGGCAAAGAATGCGGCGGAGAAAAACGGCATACGGTATCTTTCGGGCATTGAGATTGACTGCACCTATGAGGAAATAAACTTTCATGTGCTTGGGTATGGCATAGACTTTCGGGGCAGCGATTTTGAAGCGATAGAGAAGAATGTTGCGGACCAGAGCGCACAGGCATCCTTTGAAAGACTGGAGAGAACACAGGCGCTGGGATTTCCCCTTATCACAAAAGAGGATATGCTGGCTATGGAGGAGGGCAATTACTGGCAGAGGAACTGGACGGGCGAGATGTTTGCGGAGGCGCTGCTTGCCATGCCGGAATATGCGGACCACCCGCTCCTGGCGCCCTACCGGCCCGGTGGGGAGAGAAGCGATAACCCTTATGTCAATTTCTATTGGGATTATTATTCACAGGGAAAACCTTGCTACGCGAAGACGGACTACCCGGCGATGGAAGAGATTATCGACACGATCCACCGCAATCATGGAGCGGCGGTGCTTGCACACCCCGGTGTAAATCTGAGGGGAAAGGAATGTCTACTGGAAGAGATACTGCGTCTGGGGCTTGACGGCATAGAGGCATTTAGCAGTTACCACAGCCCGGAACAGACGCAGGCGTTTTACCGGGCGGCACGGGAACACAGTGTATTTGTCACCTGCGGCAGCGATTATCATGGGAAGACAAAGCCTTCCATCGCTCTGGGACAGCACGGGTGTACGGTTCCGGAGGAAGTGGAGGAGATGTTGGACCGAATATGTTTGTAAGCGGTTTGGGGCTATGGTAAAATAGGGGCAGGGCGGGAAGATTTAAAGTTTCCGGGACGTGATATAATGAAGGTAAGGTAGTTGCACGATTGCAGAGAACTGGAAAAACAAATATTAGAATCGGAAGGAGGGAGAAGGAAATGCCTCAGAGTATACATGATATATTGAAAAAATACGTGGAGGATGTAAAGAAACTGTATGGAAACCGGTTAAAAACAGTTATTTTGTATGGCTCTTATGCAAGGGGGGATTTCCGGGCAGATTCTGATATTGATATAATGATATTGGTAGGCATGAATGAACAGGAGATCAAGGAAGAGGAACGTCGGCTTTCAAAAGTGACCTTTGAATATGATTTTGATTATGATCTAAACATTATGCCCATCGTAAAAAATATTGACCATTTTAATAAGTGGCTCCGAGCCTACCCGTTTTACTACAACGTAAAAAAGGAGGGGGTGGAGTTATATGCAACTTAATCTGGACGATACAGGCGGTGCCAGAGAATTGGCTTTTCATAGATTAAAAACTGCCAGAGAGGATTTAGATGCGGCAAAACTAAATTTTGAGAGCGGACAGTATAGAACATCTAATAACAGAGCCTATTATGCCATATTCAGGTCTATATCTGCGTGTCTTGCATTGGAGTTTAAAGCGTATAAACAGCATGCACAGACAATAGGAAACTTTAACAGGGATTTTGTGCATACCGGAATTTTCCCAAAGGAAATCAGCAGGAAAATCAGCAGGGCGCAGGAAGTGCGGCATGCCAGCGACTATGATGACTTCTACATTGTTTCTGCGGAAGATGCCAAAGAACAGTTGGAGACGGCAGAAGAAGTGGTGGATATGGTTGAAAAGTATCTGAGATCGTTGAAATAACAATGTAAGGTAAACGCAAGGCTTCCACAAGGCGTATGTAAGGTGGGCGTGATATCGTATCCTGTAAAGAGAGACAGGAGGATATCATGATGAAGAAAAATGTGTTTGTTGGAATCGGAATTGTCGTACTGATTGTGGCGGCCCTGTTTGGCCTTGGTACATGGCTTTATTTGGGAACCGGAAGTATGTATTATTACACGCAGATTGACAACAGTAAGATTTCTGAGGGAAAGCCTCGGGACGGTGTGGTAGATTTGCAGGGAGGCATGCGTTATTCCTATACGCTGCCCGCTTACAATGAAAAGGGCATCGAAAAAGAAATTACCTTTGGCGCGTCCCGGGAATTGCGGGAGGATGCCTATTTGAAGCTGACCGTAAGCCCTGTCCGCGGTGTGGTGGAATGGAGTGAGGTGCAGTATGAGGAACTGCCGGAGGCGGTGCAGGAGTGCGGTAATTATACGAATTGACGGATAACAGAGGCAAATGATTGTTGATTTTTTGATTGTGGAATGAAGTGGGCGAGGGTATAATAAAATCATGGCATGTAAACATCAGAGGAGACAAAAATGCTTTCCCATCCGATTCCCCCACTCTACGACGAGCACTCTCAAATTTTGATACTGGGCAGCTTTCCCTCGGTGAAATCCCGGGAACAACAGTTTTTCTACGGTCATAAGCAGAACCGTTTCTGGCGTGTGATGGCGCAGGTGCTTGGCTGTGCGGTGCCGGAGAGCATAGAGCAGAAAAAGGAGATGCTTTTATCCCACCATATCGCGGTGTGGGATGTGATTGCAAGCTGTGAAATCACAGGCTCCTCGGATGCCAGCATCCGGAATGTGACGCCGAATGACTTATCGCGGATCCTTAATGGTGCGGATATCCAAGCGATCTATGTAAATGGCGGAAAGGCGTATCAGCTCTATCAGAAATATATTTATCCGTTAAACGGATGGGAAGCGGTTTCCCTGCCTTCCACAAGTCCTGCCAATGCGGGTTACTCGCTGGAACGGCTGGTGGAGGCGTGGCGGATCATCGGGAGGGAGAGCAGACTATGTTAATGATTGCAGAAGCTCCATGCAAAGGATGAGGACATTGCATGGAGGAGAGCCGTAAAAGGCTGTAAGTCCTCGGCCTTTGCATTTTGATTGTAATTAAGAAAATCAAAGGAGCAAAGGATAATGAAAAATAGTATAAAGGAATTAAAAACGTTTCTGATTCTGTGGAGCACACAGTCTCTGTCACAGCTTGGGAGCGCCATGACAGGTTTTGCGCTCACTCTGTGGCTCTATGAAAAGACGGGTTCTGCGCTGCAGACAGCGCTTTTGGCGGTGTGCAGCTACGCGCCCTATGTGGTGATGAGCATTTTTGCGGGCGCACTCAGCGACAGGTGGGACAAGAAAAAGGTGATGCTTGTCTGTGACACGCTGGCAGCCTGCTGTTCTGTGGCTGTCCTGATGTTATTGAATGCGGATCTGCTGCGGCCTGTTCATATGTATATTCTCAATGCCGTAACCGGCCTGATGAACACTGTACAGCAGCCCGCAGGCGATGTGGCGATGACCATGATTACGCCGAAAGAGTATTACCAGAAGACCAGCGGCCTGCGGTCTTTTTCGTCTTCTCTTGTGACGATTTTAAACCCTGTTTTTGCGACAGCGCTATATGCCTTTGCGGGGATGGATATTGTCATTTATGTGGATCTGGCCACCTTTGCAATCGCTTTTCTGGCGCTTTTGTTCGGAGTGAAACTCTGCGCGCCGGAGAAGGAAGAAGAGACAGGAAAAGACTCTTTTTTGGAGACGGTCAGAGCGGGGCTCTCCTGTCTGCGCGAAAACGAATTGGTGCTTGTGCTGATTTTGTTTCTGGCGGGGGTCAATTTCGTGGCATCGGCCTTTGACGCGGTGCTTCCGGCGCTGATCCTGCCGAGAGAAAACGGCGGGGAGGCGGTTCTTGGCATGGTGACCTCCTGCGCGGGGATTGCGATGCTGATCGGTAGTCTGATTGTGACGGCGCTGCCTGCACCGAAAAACCGCATCCGCGTGATTTATCTGACGATGCTGTTTTCTCTGGGCACGGAGAACTTTCTGCTGGCATTTACTCAGGTACCTGCGTTGTGGTGCGTGGGGCAGATCATCGGCTGGATACTGGTGCCCGTTATGAGCGCCAATCTGGATGTGATTGTAAGGACGACGGTTCCGCTCGAAATGCAGGGACGGGTGTATTCCTGCAGAAATACCCTGCAGTTTTTTACCATTCCCATCGGGTTGTTTCTGGGCGGCCTTACGGTAGATCAGGTCTGTGAGCCGATTATGGCGGCGGCTTGTGCGGAAGGAACGCTTGTCAGGCTGTTTGGCACGGGAAAAGGTTCGGGTGCGGCGATGATGATGTTTATTCTGGGTATACTCGGGGTAGTGATCTGTCTGGGATTCGGACGCATTTTGCGCAGGTATCACTATACGGAACAGTAGACGATATGGCAATATACAGAAAGTAAGAAAAGGCGGGAAAGCAAATTGCCCGCCTTTTCGTATGCGCAGAAAAATATAAGTGCATAAAGAGGCAATATTTGGTATAATGTACGCAATGGCAATGAGCAGTGCGCAGACGAGGAGCAAAATAGGGGGTAAGGGTTTATGAAATACAAGGTTCTGCTTATGGGAAACAACAAGATGGTCATTAATGAATTTTTTACGTATATGGATTTTAACTTTGAGTGCTTCAGCACTTCGGACCGGTATGACGATGTGATAAACCATGTGAAATACATACATCCCGACGCGCTGGTTTACTGTCTGTACGGGGAAAACCCGGATGACTTAAAGCGGTTTGTGAACGTGGAGCGCAAGATTGCGGAGGAGAGTATCCCGATCGTGATTGTGGGGGATGCCGATGAGTGTGACCAGTTTGTGCGCATTGCACCGACTATGGAGGTGAGCATATTCCGCAGACCGCTTTCCTCCCAGAAGCTGGAGGAGTCTATTGTCAAGCTTTTGAAGGAGAAGAGACCGGAAGGCACCCGGGAAAAGAGGTCAGTGACGGTGACGGAGAGCACCTTAAAAACCGAGGATGTTATGCGGGTGGCAGAGGAACTTCTTGCTCAGCTTGCAAAGGAAGAGGAAAGAGAAAAGAAACAGATGGAGGAGGCGGCAAGAAAAAAGCATATTCTGGTTGTGGACGATGACAGCAGTGTGCTTAAGCTGCTGAAAAGCTATCTGGTGGAACGTTATGATGTGGCGACGGCCATCAGCGGCAAGATTGCCCTGAAATTCCTGGAGACGAAGAAGACGGACTTGGTACTTCTCGACTATGAGATGCCGGAGGAAAACGGCGCGGCGGTACTTGCAAAGATCCGGGAAAACCCGGCCACCCAGAATCTGCCGGTGGTATTCCTTACGGGTGTGACCGACAGGAAGAAAATTATGGAAGTGCTGACGATGAAACCGCAGGGGTATCTCACTAAACCTATTGATATGGAAAAATTGTCTTCCACGATAAAAGGTGTTTTGGGCTGACTGGAATATGTTTGGCAGGGGAGGATACTATGGCGATCATAGAGAGTGAACTGAAGCTGACAGATCTGATAGATGTGGAATCTCTGCAGAAAATACAGAATGCTTTCTCGGATATGTCGGGAATTGCATCTATGATTACTGATGGTAGAGGAGTGATACAGACAGAGCCATCCGGGTTTACGGACTTTTGCCGGAATTATATCAGAAATACGGAGGAAGGCCGGAAACGCTGTCAAAAGTGTGATAAACAGGGAGTCGAGAGGGCGGCGAGGGCAGAAGGAGCATGCGCTTATTTTTGCCATGCCGGGTTGGTTGAATTTGCGGCGCCCATTATGGCGCACGGACATCTGGTGGGATGTTTTATCGGAGGCCAGATGCTGACTATACCGCCAGACGAGAAGAAGATAAGTGAGGTGGCGGATCAGATTGGCGTGGACGCAGACGAGTTGGTGCGTGCCGCACAGGATATTCGAATTGTGGATAAAGAGACAATCAAGAAAGTGTCCAACGCGCTCTATACGATAGCGAATGTCCTCTCGGATATAGCCTATAGCAAGTATCAGGTCACCCTGACCAACATGGAGCTGGAAAAAACTTCCAATATGAAATCCGACTTCCTGGCGAACATGAGTCACGAAATTCGGACGCCTATGAATGCAGTGATCGGTATGGCAGAGATGGCGCTCAGGGAAGACCTGACGCCTGCGGCGAAGGAATATATTGGGCAGATTAAGTCCTCGGGTCAGACGCTGCTCACGATTATCAACGATATTCTTGACTTCTCCAAGATTGAATCCGGCATGATGGATATCAGCGATGTGGAGTATGAGCCGATGTCCATGATTAACGACGTGTCCAATATTATTATGACGCGTATCGGCAGCAAGGAGCTGGAACTGACGGTGGACGTCAATCCGGACCTGCCGGCGGGTCTTTACGGCGATAATGTGCGGATTAAACAGGTTATGGTGAATCTGGCGAACAATGCCGTCAAATTCACCAAAGCGGGCAATGTTCATGTGAAGGTTGATTTCCTGCAGACGTCGGAAGACATGATAGAACTGATCATTTCCATTACCGATACGGGAAGCGGGATCAAGGAAAGTGATATGGGCAAGCTTTTTAAGTCCTTCCAGCAGCTTGACAGCAAGAGAAACCGCAATATTGAAGGGACCGGGCTTGGACTTGCAATCTGTAAGCAGCTTGTGACCCTGATGAAGGGGAAAATACATGTGGACAGCATATATGGAAAGGGATCGACCTTTTCCTTTGTCATTCCCCAGAAAGTGACGGATATTCACCACTCTGTGGAAAAGCTGCCGAAAAACATTGTGGCGGCCGGTCTGATTCAGAGCGAATACATTGCGCAGGAACTGGAGGTTGACATGGCCCGGCTCGGCGTTACTTATGAGAGGCTGGATTCGGAGGAAGATTTAAATCAGATAATGGAGAGCGGTGCGGGCTTTTTCTTTGTGGAACAGCCGCTGTGCACAGAGGCCGTGCAGTATTTTCTGAGGCTGCATCCCGATATCAACGGGGTGGTTCTGACGAACTTTCGGACGGTGCGCTCTTACGATCTGGCCAATCTGCGCATGGTCAAAAAACCGCTTTATATTCTGGGACTTTCGAATATTTTTAGCGGTAAGGAAGATAACGCGGCATTTTCCATGATGGAGGCGGAGGATTTTGATTTTGTGGCGCCCACAGCGGAAATTCTGGTGGTGGATGACAATTCCATCAACCTGACGGTGACCAAGGGTCTTCTGAACCCTCTGGAGATGAAAATAGATACGGCCCTGAGCGGCAAGGATGCCGTCCTGATGGTTACGGATAAACGCTACGATATTATTTTTATGGATCATATGATGCCGGAAATGGACGGCGTGGAGACGACTCGGGTAATCCGCAGGCTTCTGGGGGACAATGGCCAGGTGCCGATTATTGCTCTCACAGCCAATGCGGTGGAGGGGACGGCTGAAATGTTTATCAGCGAGGGAATGAATGATTTTGTGACGAAGCCCATCGAAATGAGGGATATGGTCTCCAAGCTGCGCAGATGGCTGCCTCCGGAAAAGATTGAGAAGAAGAAAAAGAAAAATAAAAATGGTGCGTCTCTTCGAAATGCGGCAAAGGATGACAGCGGGGCGCAGGCGACCACAGACATTGTCATTGAGGGGCTGGATGTACAGAAGGCAATGGGTTTCCTCGGGAACGAAGAGCTTTTCTGGTCCGTGTTGAAAGAATATTATCGCGTGATCGAAAAGAAATGCGCGCTGATACAGGAGTATGAACAGAAGGAACAGTGGAAGAATTATACGGTGGAGGTGCATGCGTTAAAGAGCGCGTCCAGACAGATCGGAGCTATGGATCTGGCATACACCGCAGAGCAGATGGAGGCGGCCGGCAACGCCGAAAATGCGGCTTTGATTCATAAAATTACGCCGGGTATGCTGGAAGAGTATATGTTCTACAAAGGCATTCTGGCTCCCTATTTTACGAAGGAGGAGGAGGCCGGAAGCGGAAGGGCGGCAGAGAAAGAAGAGATATCGGAGCTTTTCCGGCACATGGAGGACGCTATGGAGAATCTGGACATGGATGCTATGGAGCAGGTGATCAGTGATATGAGCCAGTACTCTTACGATGATGTGCAGCGAAGTATTTTTGAAAGATTAGAAAATGCTGTGGAAGATATTGATACGGAACGGTGTGAGGAAATTATCGCAGAGTGGAAAAGGGAACTGGACGGATAAATATAAGAAGGGAAATGCATAATATGCATTTTCCTTCTTTCCTTTTGGAAAAGGTTGTGGTATGATAGAGCGGACATAGGTGGAGGATTAGAAAGGACGAAAAACCGATGGCAGAGTGGGCGTCGAATTTCAGTGATCTGTTTTATAAATGCTTTATCAGGAAAGACCGTTACAAACTTCTTCTGAGCGGTATCGGTGTGACGATCAAGGTGTCGCTTTTAGCCATTGTCATCGGTATTCTGATCGGCATGGTGATTGCCATGTGCAACCTGTCAAAGAAAAAACCGCTGCGGCTGATCGGCGGCGTTTATACGGATGTGATCCGGGGAACCCCCTCGGTGACACAGCTTATGATTATCTATTTTGTAATCTTTGCATCGGTGCCGCTTGACAAGTGGATCATTGCTGCGATTGCTTTCGGTGTCAACTCCGGCGCCTATGTGTCGGAGATTGTGCGGGCGGGCATTCTGTCTATTGACAAGGGGCAGACGGAGGCAGGCAGATCTCTGGGACTTTCCGCGTTTCAGACTATGAGCAGGATTGTTGTGCCTCAGGCGGTCAAGAATATTTTCCCCGCGCTGTGCAACGAGTTTATCGTGCTGATCAAGGAAACTGCCATTGTCGGCTATGTGGGTCTGATGGATATCCAGAAGGCGGGAGATTTCATTAAGAGTGCAACCTACGAGGCGTTTATGCCCTTGATTGGAACTGCAGTTATCTATTATGTGCTGATCAAGATACTGACCCTGGCGCTTCGTCGGGTGGAGATGCGGTTGCGGAGGGCGGATGCCAGATAACAACGCGAGAAGAACTTCTAAAGCTCAGCAGCAGAGGCTGCTTCGCTAAGAAGTGCTAAATCTCGCGTGAGAGAATGCCTAAAAAACGGCATTCTCTGCGTATGGAGAGGGATATGATACGAGTAAAGAACCTACATAAAAAATTTGAGGATCTGGAAGTGCTGAGTGGGATCGATGAGCACATCACGCAGGGAGAAGTGGTTGTCGTGATCGGGCCCTCGGGGTCGGGGAAGAGCACTTTTCTGCGGTGTCTCAATCTTTTGGAAAAAGCCACCGAAGGGGAAATCTATGTGGACGATGAGCTGATCACGGCTCCGAAGGTGAATGTAAACCGGGTGCGCCAGAAGATGGGGATGGTGTTCCAGCAGTTTAACCTGTTTCCCCATCTGACTATTATGGATAATATTACGCTTGCACCCGTACTCCTTAAGAAAATGACGAAAGAGGAGGCGGTAAAGCGCGGACAGGAGCTTTTGGAGCGGGTGAATCTGGGTGAGAAGGCGAACGCCTATCCGGCGCAGCTTTCAGGCGGCCAGAAGCAGAGGGTGGCAATAGCCAGAGCCCTGGCGATGGACCCGGAGATTATGCTTTTTGATGAGCCGACATCGGCGCTCGACCCGGAGATGGTGGGCGAGGTG
>DKWV01000017.1:50324-55211 GCA_002491905.1 Lachnospiraceae bacterium UBA7143
GAGATGGTGGGCGAGGTGCTGGATGTGATGAAGGATCTGGCAAAATCTGGCATGACAATGGTGATTGTCACCCATGAGATGGGATTTGCCAGAGAGGTGGCATCCCGCGTGCTTTTCATAGATCAGGGTGTAGTCATGGAAAGCGGCACGCCGGATGAAATCTTCAACAATCCGCAGAATGAGCGGACGAAGAATTTCCTGTCAAAGGTTCTTTAGTCGCGAGGCAGCTCTCGGTGCGCTTACAGGATAGAAAGTGCACTTCGAGTTGATATAAAATGCAGAGGAGGATAAAATTATGAAAAAGACAACAAAGTTACTGACAATGGCGCTTGCCCTGGTTATGGCGGCATGTACCCTGACGGCCTGCGGTGGCGGTTCCTCAAAAGGAGATACCCTGACTTTTGGTACGAACGCGGAGTTCCCGCCTTTTGAGTATGTCACATCGAACGGTGCGATCGGCGAGTATGACGGCATTGATATGGCGATTGCAAAGCAGATTGCGGAAGAAAACGGCATGACGGCAGCAGTGGAGAACATGGAGTTTGACTCCCTTCTGGTGGCGCTTCAGAATGGGCAGATCGACGCGGTTATCGCAGGTATGACAGCGACGGATGAAAGACGTGAGACGGTGGACTTTTCCACACCTTACTACACGGCAACCCAGGTTATGATTGTGAGAGAGGATTCGGACATTGCCGCAGCTACGGATATGGCGGATAAGAAAATCTGTGTGGTGCAGGGTTACACGGGCGAAGTTTGCGTACAGGATATGGGCTACACTTACGAGGCGTTTAAGAAGGGCACGGAGGCAGTCATGGAGCTGACGAACGGCAAGTGTGATGTGGTCGTGATCGACTCCGCAACGGCGCAGAAATATGTGAATGACAACGAGGGATTGAAGATCGTGGAGGATCCGAGCGCATTCGAGTCCGAGGAGTACGCCATTGCAGTACAGAAGGGCAACACGGAACTGCTTGACAAGATCAATAAGTCTATCGAGAAGATGCTTTCGGACGGTACGGTCAATGAACTGGCAGTGAAGTATACAGAGGAAACGACAGCAGAGTAATACATAGGGATTAGAGTGATGAAAAGTGTGTGGGAAAAATGGACGGGCATAAGCCTTGTCAGGAGAATTGTTGTGGGGCTGGTGATCGGTGTGATTCTGGCTCTTGTGGCGCCGGGAGCGTCAGGAATCGGCGTGCTGGGAGATGTCTTTGTGGGGGCGCTGAAGGGAATCGCGCCGCTTCTGGTGTTTTTTCTGGTGATAAGCGCACTCTGCAATGCGGGCAAATCGCATGGCGGGGTGATCAGAACGGTCATCATCCTGTATATGTTCAGTACGGTGCTGGCGGCGGTGATCGCTGTTTTTGCCAGTATGGCGTTTCCAGTGGAGATGGTGCTCGTGGATGCGGCTTCGGATACGTCGGCCGCACCCAGCGGTATCGTGGAGGTCTTGAGTACGCTTTTGATGAATGTGGTGCAAAATCCAGTGACATCGCTGGCGAATGCGAACTATGTGGGTATTCTGGCGTGGGCGGTACTTCTGGGCGTAGCTTTCCGCGCGGCGAAAGACGAGACCAAGAAGGTGCTCAATGATATTTCGGAGGCCATTTCCAGGGTGGTTGTGGTTATCATTAATTTTGCGCCTTTCGGCGTACTTGGACTGGTCTACACAAGTGTGACGAGCAGCGGTCTGGAAGCCTTTCGGGATTACGGAAAGCTGTTGATTCTGCTGGTGGGCTGTATGCTCTTTATCTACTTTGTGACCAATCCGATCCTTGTGTACTGGTGTATCCGCAAGAATCCCTATCCGCTCATCTTTAAGTGTCTGAAACAGAGTGCGATCACGGCATTTTTTACCAGAAGTTCGGCGGCGAACATTCCCGTGAACATGAAGATTTGCGAGGAGATGGGACTGGATAAGGACACGTACTCTGTGACCATTCCGCTTGGAGCGACTATCAATATGGACGGCGCGGCGATCACGATCACGGTTATGACAATGGCGACCGCTTTTACGCTCGGTATTAACGTGGATATTCCGACGGCGATTGTTTTGAGCCTGCTGGCGGCGCTCTCAGCGTGCGGTGCATCCGGCGTGGCGGGTGGCTCGCTTCTGTTGATCCCGCTTGCGTGCTCACTTTTCGGTATCCCGGATTCCATATCCATGCAGGTGGTGGCGGTAGGCTTTATCATCGGCGTAATTCAGGATTCCGTGGAGACGGCGCTCAATTCCTCTTCCGATCTGCTCCTGTCGGCTTCGGCGGAGTTCAGGCAGTGGCGTCTGGAGGGGAAGGAAATTAAATATTAGACGGGACGGAGGAAACTCCGGCGAAAGATACGAGAGAGTACCTGCAGTGGGTACTCTCTTGGTTTTTTGACGGAAAGGCATGTTTTGACAGACAATAGTTTCTATCTATTTACACATTTACTTTAGCATACTACTATGATAAAATACAAAAGTGCTCAAATATATTTTGGGGAGAGATGAAAAATAAGTTCGAAAAGAGGAGGAAAATTATGAAAAAGAAACTGGTAACGGCACTGGTGGTATCTATGGCTTTGGGCGGAGTTCTCACGGGCTGCGGAGATGCGAAGGAAACGGCAGCGGGCGCGGCGGATGCCGGAAGCATGGTGTATGCGGTGGAGGCGGGTTCCGCCGGAGAGGCGGCAGCGAACGAGAAAGGATTTCAGACCAATGTGGTGGCTTCCCAGGCGGATGCGCTGATGGAGGTGGCTTCGGGCACTTCGGACGCGGCGGTCATTGATCTTCTGATGGCTGGCGCAATGATCGGAGAAGGAACCAGCTATCCCGATCTGATACATACGGATGAACTGACCACGGAGGAGTACGGGGTGGGATGCCGGAAAGGCTCTGATCTGGCTTCTTATATCAATTTTGAGTTTGCACAGAGTTATGCGGACGGTTCCATGCAGGAGACGGCTGAGACTTACGGTGTGCAGGAGGCGCTTGTGGAGCAGAAAGCTACTGAGTTTACGGCGTCGGCTTCCGACAGCGATGTGGCCTATATCCAGGGCAAGGGTACACTGATTGTGGGTATCACGGAGTTTGAGCCGATGGATTATAAGAATGAATCCGGCGAGTGGATTGGTTTCGATGCGGACATGGCGCGTATGGTTGCAGAATCGCTCGGTGTGGAGGCCCAGTTTGTGGTGATCGACTGGGATAACAAGATCATGGAGCTGGAGTCTAAAAATATTGACGTTGTATGGAACGGCATGACATTGACTGATGAGGTGAAAAACTCAATGGAATGCACCAACGCATACTGCAACAATGCACAGGTAATTGTGGTTCCCGGCAAGTAGGAGAGTAAGGTATGTTCTTTAGTGTAACACAGTCACTGTTGGACGGTCTTTTGACGACCTTTCAGATATTCATTTTCACACTGCTCTTTTCGCTGCCGCTCGGACTGATTCTTGCCTTCGGAGCAATGAGCAGATGGAAAGCTTTGCGGGGACTGATCCAGACGCTTGTGTGGATCATACGCGGCACACCGCTGATGCTGCAGCTGATTATCATTTTTTACGGTCCGGGTCTGTGGCTCGGACACAATATCTGGAGCGGCAGCGAGGCGGGGCGGATCACCGCCACGGTGGTGGCTTTCAGCATCAATTATGCCTGCTATTTCTCCGTAATTTTCCGGGGCGGCATCGAGGGTGTACCTGTGGGGCAGCGGGAGGCGGGCGAGGTGCTCGGCATGACAAAGTGGCAGATCTTTTTTAAGGTGACGCTTTTACAGATGGTGAAGCGCGTGGTGCCGCCCATGTCAAATGAAATCATCACGCTGGTGAAGGACACGTCTCTTGCGCGGATTATTGCGGCATACGAGCTTACTTTCGCAGGGTATTCTTTTATGAAGAGCAACGGGCTCACCTGGCCGCTCTTCTATACGGGGGTGTTCTATCTGGTGTTCGTGGGCATATTGACACTGTTGTTTAATTATATCGAACAGAGACTCAATTATTTCAGATAAGCGGCATTTGGCCAGACAGGAACGACAGGGCAGGGCGTTTCGGAATGGAGGAACAGATGGCGGTTTTAGAAGTAAAAAATATCGGAAAACATTTTGATTCCACCAGGGTGCTCAACGACGTGAGCTTTGATCTGGAGGAGGGGAGCGCACTGGCGATCATCGGTTCCTCCGGCTCCGGCAAGACGACGCTTTTGCGTTGTCTGAATTTTCTGGAGACGCCGGATCACGGTTCTATTACGGTGCGGGGAGAGACATTGTTCGATGCGGACCATCCGGTGGAGGGACAGGAGCGGGATTTGAGGACTAAGAGGCTTCATTTCGGCATGGTCTTTCAGGCGTTCCACCTTTTTCCGCAGTATACGGCGCTTGAAAATGTGACGCTGGCGGAGACGCTTCTCGCAAAGGAGAGGCCGGATTTTAAGCAGAAGAAGAAGGAGATTCTGGAAGAGATAGAAGCCCACGGGAAATCGCTCTTAGAGCAGATGGGACTTTCTGAGCGCATGGATCACTATCCTCACCAGCTTTCCGGCGGGCAGCAGCAGAGAGTGGCCATTGCCCGGGCGCTGGCGTTACAGCCGGATATCCTCTGTTTTGACGAGCCGACATCGGCCCTTGACCCGGAGTTGACTGGAGAGGTGTTAAAGGTAATCAGGGGGCTCGCCGAACAGCATACGACCATGATTATTGTCACCCATGAGATGAGCTTTGCCAGGGACGTGGCGGATCAGATTATTTTTATGGACGAGGGCGTGATCGTGGAGCAGGGCGATGCCAGACAGGTGATCGACCATCCGAAGGAAGAGCGGACGAGACAGTTTCTGACAAAATATTGACGAGTGTGGGGCTTGCCTTTTGGCAGGCCCTTTTTTGTATAATAGGAAATTCC
>DKWV01000059.1 GCA_002491905.1 Lachnospiraceae bacterium UBA7143
TCTAACTTTTGGGGGTCAGTTCATAGTCGAAAGGGTGGTTTTTCTATCCTCAAACAGTCAACCCTTTGTGGGAGGTTGTTCCTCAAAAAATCCCTGTCCTCGGCGCGGAACATTAGTTTAAGAGGCTTCTCATTCGGTCAACCATGTTGTTGATAACAGTGGCCTGTTCCGATACATTTACGGTATCTTTCGCATTGTTGTCCGCCATAGCGTTAATCGCACTGAACTGCCCGCTCTCATTTTTGATATTTTCGACAATATCCTGATTGATGGATACCGTTCTTTTAATCACATCGGTCTGTCTGTTGTGAGCGTCGCACATAATGTCTATGGCATCGCTGGATTCCTGCAAAAGCTGTGCAATGTCACGTATGTGAGAAAATACGTTTTCGAAATATTCATTTTGCGTATTCATCTTTTCGGCGTTTTCATTTACCTGTGCCGTAATTTCCTGTGCATTTTTCTGTACCCGCTCAATCACCGGCTGCACAACCGACAGTGAATCCTGCGTACTTTTTGCAAGATTTCCAACCTCTGTCGCAACAACGGCAAATCCCTTTCCGGCTTCTCCAGCTCTTGCCGCCTCTATGGAAGCATTGAGCGCCAGCAGATTTGTGGAAGAAGAAATGTCGCTGATCAGATTCAGAGTAACGCCGATCTCCGCTACGGCTTCGGATAATTTCTTTGTGATTTCCGTCGTGTCCTTCATGGCATCGGACACTTCGTTGTTTATTTTATGTAAATTATTCAAAAGGGTTTCGTTCTCCGCCGATTTTTCAAGCAGGGTCTTAGAGGTGGATTCCACTTTCTGTACATTTTCGGAAACGGTGCTTCCGCATGCATTTAATTCTTCCAAATTATCCATACTTTCCGCTGTCTTAGAAATAAGCTGGTTGCTGCTGTCCACTAACTGTTGGCTTGTGGCCGCAAGCTGCTGCGCGGAGGCGCTTTCGTTTTCGGAAGTGTTTACAAGTGAAAGCCCTGCGTCATAAAGATTGTCGGATAATGTCTGTATTTCGGATAAGACATGCTGCACCCGTTCTGCATTCTCTTCCAGCTCGTCCTTTTTGGCATTGACGAGAAAATAGGAGACGAAAAATACAAAAATGATCAGACCCGTCAATGACAGTGTCAGTGCAACAAGACACATAATAATGTCTGTCAGAAACAGTTCATCTTTGACCGGCAGCAGATCTGTTCCCCGGATAAACCAGCCGATAAACAGCGAAACCATACATGCCAGACCGCTTACAAGCAGCAGTTTAATATCCAGAAAGAATGCCATCAATATCAGGAAAAAGAATAAAAATCCCCAAAATGTCCTCGTCGGAAGCATGTACAGCAGATAGTTCCACTGAACGACCAGAACTATGGCGGAAAAGATTTTGCCCGTTTTAAGCTTCCCATCCTTCAAATAGCCGTCCTCACCAAATGATGTTTTGATCAATACGATGGCGGCGGCAAAAAAGCAGACGTCCATCACGCCCAGCATAATGGTCGCAATCCAGGGAACGGTCGGATATAATCCGAACATTTTTTCTGTATTGAACATGACGGTAGCGCACATACATGCGCAGACCAGTATAAAGAGTCCCCACTTATACACGGTAGACAGGTACACATCCACCGATGTTTTCTGCTGCGTACTTTTTTGATTCATGAAATGATCTCCTTCTAAAATTGGTATAGTTGTACAATATATGATAACCCTGCACCCACAGTACTGATTATAATTTTATTTCCTGCAGCCGCATAGGTATCCCACATTCTATTCAGACACAAAACAGGACATGTATTTCCCGTATATCCATATTCGTTTCCCACAAAATGATATTTCCCCTCCGGAATATGTAATAATTCCAGTGTTTTCATATTGAACGCATCACTTAACTGCGAAAAAATGAAAAAATCGATATCTTCAACAGTTAAGGAATGATTATCAAGTACTTTCATTATCATATTATACCAAACCTGTGGCAGAAAGTCCATTTTGAAAGGATTCCAAATCAGTCTTTTTTCATTTGGCTCTATAGATTTTAACGGAACTTTTGCCATGCCGCATCCTGGGTATATAACCTGTTTGTAAAATTGTGCGTCTACCTGAACCAATGTATCTAAAAATCCCCGGCGGTTAGCCTCCTCACAGCTGTCCAGGGCAATACATGCTGCCGCATCTGCAAATGTCCCATATACCACGGTATCCGACCATAATGCAATTGGTGTTATGCAAAAGCATCCTACAACCAATGCTTTAGATATATTGGAAGTTTGCATATACTTGTATACGACATCCAGACCCTGTATCATTCCCGTACAGTTTGAATTCAAATCAAATGCTGTTTTTACATTCCGTAATTTGTCTTCATAAAGTCCGGTTAACGCCATAGCGTTAGACGGAAACAGATATTCGGGCGTATCTGTACACACTACAATCATTTCAATGTCCTGTAAATCTATCCCGAGTTTCGCCACACAATTGTCAATTGCATTTTTGCACATAGTAAGCGTATTTTCACCTTCTGATATAAAATACCGCTTTCTGCGTCCCAAATGTTCCATCAGGTTATGTGCGCTGAGTCCCCGTTTTTCAAAATGCTCGTCCAATTGCTGGTTATATACTTTATTAGCCGGAAAATATACACCAGTTCCTCTTATAATAATATTTTTCATTACCATACCTCCCCTCGTATAGTAGCAAAACGGTAGTAAATATAATTTTGCAAACACCTCCTTCATCAATTATAATGGATCAAACGGTATCAAAAATGTTTGTCATAAAATACATGATAATAGGTGAAAATCTATTCTATATCTTAGCATTTATGTCGTTTTTTGACAAGACACAATGTAGTCTTCCGCATAAAACGATAAATTTTACATTCCACCAT
Source organism: Lachnospiraceae bacterium UBA7143 (assembly GCA_002491905.1). Lineage (GTDB taxonomy): Bacteria > Bacillota > Clostridia > Lachnospirales > Lachnospiraceae > UBA3282. The sequence goes on from DKWV01000059.1 coordinate 2,889, forward strand.
CTATTTTTTATATTTAATTCACCCCCAACGTCACATCCAGCACAAAATATCCGTCCCAGACACGGTATTCCATCTGCCCGCCTCTGCGCCCGGCTGCCTGTCTGATATTGGAAAGACCGTAACCGTGTCCGCCTTCCTCCTTTGTGGAAACCGGCAGACCATTTGCCATTGTCAGGTGACCGTTAAAGCGGTTGCTTACACGGAGCAGAAATTGATCCTGGCGGACAGCCGCCTGCACCTTGATGCTCCTCTCGCCTTCGGGTATCGTCAGGGAACCTTCCAACGCATTTTCCAGCGCATTATTTAAGATCAGGCACAGCTCCGTGGCGGGCAGTTCCTCGTCCCCGATTCCGATATGGCAGGTCAATTCTATCTGCTGTTTCCTGCACTTTGCCGCATAATTTTGCAGCACCGCGTTCATGTACGGATTTTTGCAGAAGATTTCAGGAGTTTGTTCCCTGTGGTATGCTGCGAGACCGTCCAGATACTTTTTTGCCTCCGTTGTTTTACCGTCCTCAAGCAATATGGCTAATGTGTTCAGATGCCCCGCCATGTCATGGCGCAGGGAGCGGAGCGCGTTTTCATGGGAAACTTTCGCTTCATAAAAATCCTTCTGTGCCAAAAGGCGGCTGTCAAGCTGTCTGGCGTATTCCGTCTGCAGGGCAAGCTCCGTGCGCATTCCCGAGATACGCCGTATGATCTGGTACAGGGTAAGGATCGTCGAGATGGCAAGCAGGATCACGGCGCACCAATACAAAAACAGACCAACTGTATAATCACGCATATTGAGCACATTGATAATCTGATCGGCATAGAATCCCTCTTTGCAGCGGGAACCCACATACAGGACGGCAATCAGACAGACCGTGATCCCCAGTCCGGATAACAGCGAGGTAAAAATACGGTTCCGCTTTTGGAATGCTTCCCGGACGGCAAAAATAAGCAGAGCGGCAAGCGGGAAAAACAGCATGATATTGTTTGCCAGAAAGGGGCTGTAAAAGGGAAGACCGCCAAACAGATTCCCGATGGGGGAAATCAGCGAAACGGCAGCCGAGAATCCAAGGACAGCGCCATATAGGAGGCGGCCTTTGCGGTCTTTCATCTGCAGAAACAGCCAGATACAGGGGAGCATGACCTCGATGATGGGAATGAATACCGCAAACGGGCTGTCCAGGGCAAAGGAGACGGGGGAAAGAAAGGAAAACTGCCGCAGATGGGAAAGCATCTGGGTCAGGGCAGCAAGGATCAGCAGGAGGGAAGGATAATCACGGATTCCCTGAAAGAGGGCAAAAAGCCAGATGCCGGAGAGGAGCAGTGTTAGGGTGGCAAAGCCCGCCGCGGGCATCAGTTCGCTGCCTATGCCTGTGATCAGAAGGGCTGACCCGGCCGCATGGGAGGACAGCAGGATGCCGGGCATACCTGTTGCTTCCTCTATATGTGCGGTGGCAATCGTGAGTCTTTTGCCGGCATAATGCCCAGGCAGGGAGCATCGTACCGTCTCTCCCGGTGCGAAGTCTGTGACAGTATAATCCTGCGGAAAGGATACCGCGTCAAAACGGATATCGTCCCCGGGGCAGTTGGTGTAGAGCAGATCCCCGTCCAAGAAAACGGCGCAGGGTCGCGTTATATCCAGCATCAGGAAAGTATATCCCGCATTTTCCTGCTCTTTTGTCAGAGTACGGGAAAGGTAAAAAACATGACCTGCCTCCAGCGAAAAGGCATCTTCCGAAGAAATTTCCCTACGGCTGCCGTTCTCCACCGTATAAAGCTTCCAGCCGCAGGCGTCGGTGATCAGCGGCGTCAGGGCAAGTTCCTTCACTTTTATACGGGTAATGGAGGAAAGCAGCCCGGACATCCAGACAGTGAGCAGGACAAACAAAAGGACTGCCGCGCATTTTACTACAGTTTGTTTCTTCCATGTAATCGTTTTTCGCATGATCATACCCCGTTTTTAATGTTCCTGAAAAATGCCGAACAGCCGTTTATAATAGCGGCCCTTTGCGTCTGCCGCATAGGTGCGTGAGATGGGAATCAGTGTATCTCCGACATGGAATCCCTCCCGCGTCAGTTTGTCCACATGGATGAGATTGACGATAAAGCTCTTGTGGCAGCGTACAAACAGCCCGTAGGCAAGCTGTGCATGGATTTCGTCAAGTCTGCCATAGGAGGTATATATCTTCCCGTCCTGCATATGAAAACACAGCATATGTTTGGAGCTGTCTATATAGAGAATGTCCGCCTGGCGGAGGATAAGTTTCTGTCTGTTGGACATGACAGGCAGGGTTTCTTCCGGGCGGAGATTTGCTCCGCAGCCTTTGTCAGAACTTCCGTCAGATCGGCAGGGCGTATGGGCTTGATCAGGTAATGGAACGCATAGAGGTCAAATGCCTCCCTGTAAAAATCTTCGCTGACTGTCAGGAAGATTAAAACCGCTTTTTCGTCCAGCCAGCGGATGCGGCGGGCAGTCTCCACGCCGTTCCTGCCAGGCAGTAAGATATCTAACAGGAACAGGTCAAAGTGTTTTTGTCCGTTTTCCAGATCGAGCAGCAGCGGTTCGGCGCTGGTATATTCCGTAATATCGCAGAGGATTTTTGTCTGGCACAGGAGGCTTCGCAGATGCGCCAGATCTGCAGCATTATCCTCACAGACAGCAATATGAATCATAAAAATGTCTCCTTCAGTCGCAGTTCTTTTCCTGCGACGGCGCTATGTTTTTCTTTTGCGGCTATTATATCATGAAAAAGAAGGGCAGGCAGGGGTCATTTTGGCTCTGCGGGATGTTATTTTTGTCGAAAAGTGTGTCGTTCAGGTAAGGTCTGTTTTTAGGAAATCCGGCAATTTACTTTTGAGCCTTATTATGCTATACTTTCTGAAATATTGGAGGAGTTGGGCGCATGACGGAATTGAAAGCAAGAGAGTATAAGAAATTTGAGGATATCAAGCACGTCAGAGAGGATGGCTCGGAGTTTTGGAGCGCGAGAGAGTTGGCGCACGCTTTGGAATATACACAGTGGCGAAATTTTAGCAAAGTGATTGAAAGGGCTATGATTGCTTGTGAGAACAGTGGACATGATGTGTTTGACGATTTTGCTGAGGTCAGCAAAATCGTAGATGCAGGCGCAACAAACAAGCCGATAAAGGATTATGAACTTTCAAGATATGCCTGTTATCTGCTTGTTCAAAACGGAGATCCAAGGAAAGAAGTGATTGCTTTAGGTCAGACTTATTTCGCGATACAGACGTATCGACAGGAAGTTGCCGATCATTTTAATCAGTTGGATGAGGATAGGAGGCGTCTTGTTGTTCGTGGGGACATCAAGCAATGGAACCAGCTTTTAGCGGAAACGGCGCATGATGCTGGAGTGATTACGAATGAAGAATTTGCAATATTTCAAAATGCCGGATATATGGGACTTTATGGTGGATTAGATGTAGAAGACATTCATGCAAGAAAGCAACTTCAAGTGGGTCAGAAAATTCTTGATTATATGGGAAGTACGGAGCTTATCGCCAACCTTTTCCGCATTTCACAGACAGAGGAGAAACTGCGGAAAGACAGTATACAAGGTGCTGATGCAGCGACAAGCGCACATTATAATGTCGGAAAAGAAGTGCGCACGGCTATTGAGAAGATCGGTGGAACGATGCCGGAGGATTTGCCAAAACCTGAAAAAAGTATTCAGGAGATTGAAAGAGAGCAGATGGCGAGATTGAAAGAGAAGGCGAAAAAGGGAACGATAATGTTGGATGAATGATGTGTTACAGGGAAGGAAAGGAATTGAAAAACTCTAAAAATTTAATAAATATCTTTTATGATGGGAGCTGCTAATACCATAATTAGTGGCTTCCATATTTTTGTGCTGAAAAAGATAACTATTGCGCAGGTGACCAGGCAGGTGTCATTTTGGCTTTGGGGCATGTTATTTTTGTCGAAAAATGTGTCGTTTAGGTAAGATCTTGTTTTTAGGGGGGGGGGGTATGATATAAAGTATTATAAGAAAGTAGCGCATTTCTTTGTGATTTGCATTCTAAGGAAGACAGCAGTTTTGTCAGGTAAAATTTGACGATGGAGGTACAGGATGAAAACACGAAAGAGCGGTTTATTGCAGAGATTGACGGCGGTGCTGCTTGCGGCGGTGCTGGTTGTGGGCATGGCGTGGGATGCAGCGCCGAATACCGTGTTGGCGCAGGAGGACGCGGCATCTTCTGTGTCCGACGGACGGCAGGAGAGCACCGAAGGAAATACGGAGGAACCCGCGGAGGGAAACACCAAGCCGGAGGAAAAGGCGCCTGCGCCTGCGGGGACAACGAATCCGGAGGAGCCGAAGCCGGAGACGCCAAAGCCTGACGAGGAGCCGAAGCAGGAGACGCCTGTGCCGGAGGAGGAGCCGAAGCCGGAGACGCCGAAGCCGGACGGGGAAACGGCGGAGCAGGAAAACGTCAGCGGAAATGATGCACAGCCGGAGATTGTGGCGGCGCCGCAGAGCGTGATGATGGCGGCGGAGCCTGTGGTGCAGGCGGAACTTCCCTACGAAGGCGATGATTGGGAGATTGACGCGGACGGTAAGCTGACGATCAGCTCGGAGCAGGGGATGAATAACTGGAGAGACTCAGGCAGGAAGACATATGGGCAGGATATCTTAAAAGCAGAGATATTGGAAGGTGTGACATATATCTGGACGGGTATGTTTAGCGGCTGCAGCAACCTGAAAGAGATAACGCTACCTGCGGGCGTGACGCAGATACAAGAGTTTGCGTTTCAGAACTGCAGCAGTCTGACAGAGATAACGCTACCTGCGAGCGTGACGAGTATAGATTCCAGAGCGTTTCAGGGCTGTAGCAGTCTGACAGAGATAACGCTACCTGCGAGCGTGATGGTGATAGGGGACAGGGCGTTTGCTGACTGCATCAGTTTGACCGAGGTTAACATGAAAGGCGAAGAGCCGCCGTTGTTGCAAGGTGATGTTTTTGCGAACTGCGGATTTGTCACAGGTAATAAGCAGGGCATCCATGTCCCGGAGGGTAAGGCGCAGACCTATAAAGACAAGTGGACGAAGTGGGCAGCGTATATTGCGGACGACACACCGACTCCGCCTGTGGAGAAACACGAACACAATGACGTGACCTTTACCGCATGGACAAAGGCGGACAGCCTGCCCACGGATGCGGGAAATTATTATCTGACGAAGGATGTGACCCTGTCCGATACATGGCACCTGCCAGGCGGCGGGGAGACGACCACCCTCTGTTTGAATGGGAAGACCATCAGCAACAACAGCAATATGATGGTCATCTACATCGGCAGTTCCAGTACCCTGCACCTGTATGACTGTCAAAATACCGGGAATATCACCGGCGGAAAGAGTGGCGGCGTTTTCAGTAAGGGCACTTTCCATATGTATGGCGGTAAGATCAGCGGGAATACGGCGGTTGGTTCGGGCGGCGGTGTTGCCGTCAATGGAGGTACCCTTCAAATGGACGGCGGCGAAATCAGCGGGAATACGGCGGTTGGTTCGGGCGGCGGTGTTGCCGTCAATGGAGGTACCTTTCAAATGGACGGCGGCAAAATCAGCGGGAATACAGGCGGCGGTGTTTTCGTCGATAGAGGTACCTTTCGAATGCACGGCGGTAAGATCAGCGGGAATATGGGAGATTTTGCGGGCGGCGTATATGTGAACGGCAGTGGTACCTTTGAGATGCACGGCGGCGAAATCAGCGGGAATACGGCGGCTCATTCGGGCGGCGGCGTATATGTGAGTGGTACATTCGCAGTCGGCGGTGGCGCCGTGGTCAGCGGCAATACCTCTAACGGGACAGAGAATAATGTTTATCTTTCTTACGAACTGATAGAGCTTGACAGCAGCAATCCCCTTTCCGGCTCCGCAAAGATTGGCGTGACGACATACGCCGCACCCACGGAAGGGAGCCCGGTCGACATCACAGGGCATAACAAAGGCGATTACAGCAGCTATTTTACAAGCGACAATCCGGCTTATGAAATTGTGAACACAGATGACGTGGTGCAGCTTGTGGTAAAGTCACAGTCCCATACCCACAACCTGACGCTGACGCCCGCAAAACCAGCCACCTGCACAGAGGACGGAAATGCGGCGTACTATACCTGCGACGGCTGCGATAAATGGTTTTTGGACGCGGCGGGAACGCAGGAGATCACGGACAAGACCAGCGTGGTGATCGCCAAGAAAGGGCATGACTATGACGAGACCGCATGGGGCTATCGGGCAGCGGAGGGACACGCGCACAAATGCAAAAACTGTGATGCGCATGATACTGTTCAGCCACACACGCCGGGAGCGGCAGCAACAGAAAGCACGCCCCAGACCTGTACGGTATGCGGGTATATCATTGCACCGGCAACGGGAGCAGAGCCGGGGAACGTTACCCCGGAAGTCAAACCGGGAGAAAATGCGCCGGAAACTAATATTTCCACTCCGGCAGGGGAATTGCGGGAGATGCTTCTGACAGATGATGAAAAACAGCAGGTGCAGAACGGAACCGATGTTAAGATCATCCTTGAGGTAAAGGATGCCGGGAGTACCGTAAGCAATTCGGACAAGGCGGCGATACAGCAGGTTTTGAACGGCTTTACAGTAGGACAGTATCTGAATATCGACCTGTATAAGCTGATCGACGGAGACCGCACGGATATGCATGAGACGGCGGAGAAGATAAGGATTGTCATCAACGTGCCGGACAGCCTGAAAAATACCGACAGCAAAAAGACAAGGACATTTGCCGTCATCCGGGTGCATAATGGAAACGCGGAGCTTTTGACTGACCTGGACAACAATGCGGACACCATTACCATAGAGACAGACCGCTTCTCCACCTACGCGATCGTTTATAAAGATACGGCGAACGGCGGCAGCGGCGGGGGAAACGGCGGCAGCGGTAATGATAACAATGGCGGTGATAACGGCAGCGGCGGCGATAACAATGGCGGCAGCGATAACGGTAACGGCAGTGCATATAATAACGGCGGCAGCAGTAACAGTGACGCTGGCAGTAACAACAACGGCGGCACTGGCAGCGGTGTCGGCAGCGCCAAAAACAGCAGCCAAAACAATGCCGAAAAAATAACCGTAAAGCAGGGTTCCTCAAAGGACGACGAGCCTAAGACCGGGGACAACACGCCCTTGGAACTGAGCGCCACACTTGCCATGATCGCGGGCTTTGCCTATCTGCTCCTGTATTTTGCAGACAGGGAGCGGGGCATGACCGAGGAGACGAAGAAAGAGTTGGTTTCGCGCCTTGTCGGATGGGCGAAGCAGGGCGGAAGGTTCAGGAAATACCTTGCGCTTGCGGCAATCTTTGTCCTGCTGGTATATTATCACAGTATTGGTAAAAAGACGTGTGTTATTTACATATAGAAGTAGGAAAGCTTAGAAAAATGAATTGTGTGGGCAGCGCTTTGTGATGTATAATATAAAATAAAGTATTTTACACATAATGAGAGTAGAATAACAAAGGAAGCGATGTAATAAATAGGAAGAATGATTCATTTTCGTGTTACAGGAGGCAGGAATGGAAGTAGTAAGGAAATATATTGATGCGGATAGTTTGATGTCAATAATGAAATTGCCAGAAAAATTTAGGAATCGTAAATTGGAGGTGATTATACTTCCGGCAGAGGAATCGGAGAAGGTTTCCAAGAAGACGGCAGACATTGAACAGGCATTACAATCGTTGGCTGGAGCGATTCCTTACACAGATATGACTTTAGAAGAATTGAGAGAGGAACGGTTAAGGAAGTATGAAACTACTAATTGATACAAATATTGTGCTTGATGTTATGCTTAAAAGAGAACCGTTTTACAGTCTGTCTTTTGGAATTCTTGGTTTGGCGAAAAGGGATGATGTAGAGGAGTATGTATCTGCATCTGCGATTACGGATATTTATTATCTTGCTTATCGTCAGATTAGGGATAAGAGCAGAGTTAAAAAATTGATGAAAGAATTGCTTATGGTTGTATCTGTTGCAAGCGTATCCGGGCAGGAAATAGAAAATGCCATATCTTTAGAATGGAATGATTTTGAAGATTCCGTACAATATTCGGTAGCATATTTGCAAGAGATGGATGGAATTGTTACGCGCAATCCGAATGATTATAGAGAAGCAGAAATAAAAGTCTGGAAGCCGGAAGAATTATTATGATGTTTTAATAAAAGCATTTGACCCGATTGGGATGAATAAATTCAGTGACCGGGTAACCAAAGGCTGGACTGTTGCGAAAAACGTGTACGGAATGGAAGATTTATGGAGAATAAGGGAAGAAAAGCTGCGAGAGTGCTTCTTCTTGTGGGGATGACCGTATGTCTGATACCATTTGGGCAGGCATACGGTCAGTCCGTACGGCACAGGGCGCAGCAGGAAGCTTTAAAGGAAAGGGTAACGGAGGTGTCGCTGCAAAATCCAGTGCAGACAAACAGCGCGCCGCAGGAAATGACCGTCTCCGTCCTGCCGGAGCAGGAAGCAGACACTGATGGCGGACAGACAAAAGAAAAGCCGGTCATGCTGCCGCAGTATGCCGGTTTATATGAGGAAAATAAAGACCTTGTGGGCTGGCTCTCCATAGATGGCATGAAGATTGACTATCCCGTCATGCAAAACGAGGACGACAAATATTATCTGCACCGGGATTTTTATGGAAATGACAGCAAGTACGGCTGTCTCTACGTCAGGGAGCAGGCTGACCTTGACGCCGGAACAAACTTTATCATCTACGGTCATAACATGAAGGACGGTTCCATGTTCGGGGATTTGGACCTGTATGTAAAGGAGAGTTTTTTTAAAGAGCATCCCACGGTTTCCTTTGACACGCTCTATGAGGAACGCACCTACAAGATCGTGGCGGTGTTGCGGTCACAGGTCTACAATGTAGATGATGATGCGTTTAAGTATTATCAGTTTTACGAGGCAGACACGCAGGAAGAATTTGAAGATTTTTACGGCAATATCAAAGCGCTTTCCCTCTACGATACCGGCGTGGAGGCAGAGTTTGGGGACACTTTTCTGACATTGTCCACCTGCGCCTACCATGTGAAAGACGGGCGGCTGGTGGTGGTGGCGAAACGGATGGAGTAACGGATGAGAA
>DKWV01000030.1:0-120 GCA_002491905.1 Lachnospiraceae bacterium UBA7143
TGTATATTACTAAAGAAGGCGAGGAGAAGGCAAAAGAACTTATGGAAAAGTATAATGTGGCAGATTGGTAAAGGATTTAAGAAATGTTGTGGAAGTATGGCAAATTATAAGTTGATTTGA
>DKWV01000030.1:449-29317 GCA_002491905.1 Lachnospiraceae bacterium UBA7143
ATGGCAAATTATAAGTTGATTTGAATTGGGTAAATGCCGTTTCCCTAATTCAATTGCCATAATACTAATAATGGAGATGATTATATGATTCCAATAAAAATAGAAACCCTGTTAGAAGGGCGCAAAGTGGAACGAAACCGTATAGAATATAAGGAAGGCTTTAATCCCTCAGAAATCGTGCATACCATATGTGGTTATGCAAACGATATTGCAGGGGTAGACGGCGGATATCTTGTGATTGGTGTAAAAACAGAAAATGGACTCCCCNNAGGAGAAACAGTAAGATGGCTATGTGAAAGGTGTTTTATGGATCGGAATGATTCATGCCCATGTGGTTCAGGCAAAAAGTATAAGAAATGCTGTGGAAGACGTGGCAAATCATAAGTAAATTTGAATTGGGTAAATGCCGTTTCTCCAATTTAATTGCATATATATCAACTATGGAGATGATTATATGATTCCAATAAAAATAGAAACTCTGTTAGAAGGGCGTAAAGTAGAACGAAACCGTATTGAATATAAGGAAGGCTTTAATCCGTCAGAAATTGTGCATACCATATGCGGTTATGCAAACGATATTGCAGGGGTGGATGGCGGATATCTTGTGCTCGGTGTCAAAACAGAAAAGGGACTCCCCATTCTGCCGCCTATAGGTGTACCGGACGAATTACTTGATGACATCCAACTGAAAATATTTCAATACTGCAACAAAATTGAATCTCGCTATATTCCAAAGATTGAGATTGTGGAATATCAAGGGGTAAACTTGGTGTATCTGAAATGTGCAGCGGGTGATGCGGGACCATATCAGGCACCGGTGGATGTCTATTCTAAAAAGGAAGCTGGTAAAGAGCAGGATCGCACGATGAAATATTGGATTCGTCCGGCATCACTTACGGTAGAAGCTAAACAGAGTGAGATAGCGGAACTTTTTGAGAAATTTGCGTCCATACCATTTGTTGACCGAGTTAATAATCGGGCATCTATGGAGCATATACGCAGGGGATATCTTGAGGATTTTATCAGAGAAAGTAATAGTTCGCTGATAGAGGAACTGAATGTACGCTCTTTGGAGGACTTATTAGTATCCGAGGAAGTGGCGGAGGAAAAAGATGAGGGAATTGCAATTAAAAATATCGGACTGCTTATGTTTGGAGAAAGATCGGATAAGTTGATTGCAGGAAGCAAGATTGAATTGGTGCGCTTTCATGATAAGGAAGCAGGTAAGAGACGCACTGGACTACATTAAAACAACCGTGATTGAGGAAAAAGTTGTAAAGATTGATGGAAGGGCGGAAGCAGATCGTTTTTTCAATTATCCGTATAATGCGTTGGAAGAGGCGCTCGTAAATGCGGTTTTACACAAAAATTACAAAGAGGATGTGCCGGTAGAGATTCGGATTTATTTGGATCAGATTCAGATTATCAATTTTCCCGGACCGGATCATTATATTGATATGGAAAAGTTTGCGGCGGGGAAAGTCCGGGCAAGAAGATACAGAAATCCCAAGATTGGAGAATTTTTCAAGGAAATTGATTTGTCCGAGAAGAAATCAACGGGCATATCGAAAATTTTGCGCGAATTGAAAAGAAACGGTTCGCCCATGCCGGAGTTTGAAACGGATGCGGACAGAACTTATATGATTACTACAATAAGGATTCACGAAGGGTTTGAAACCGACAATGAAAACTTCGCTCAAAAAAATGAGCGAAGTTTTGGAGCAAAAAGATTATAATAAAGTAAGTACAATTATTAGTTTTATAGAAGAGCATGGAGAAATAACTCCTAAAGAAGCAGAAGCGGTTACGGGCAAGTCTGCCGCGACAGTGCGCAGATATTTTAAAATGCTCACAGGTACAAGATATATAGTGGCAGAGGGGAGTACCAACAATATCGTTTATCGTATTGTTGCGAATTTGCCAGAAGGTGACTAAAATAATTTTTCAAAAAACGAATTGCCTAAACAGTGATTAGGCAATCCATATAAAATAGAGATTATTGGTGCAAATAGGACAAGGAGATATAGGTTGATAAAAGGATAAGAATAAAAATCCCAAACAGTGTTTCGGAAATTCAAAAAGTGAAACAGCATTTAGTTTTTTGGTGAGGGGATAGATAATATGTTTACTGGATGTTTAAGGATTCCGTGATAACACCATGATAGCAAAAGTCTGCAAAACCTCAGATACAAGGTGTATATTAAAGAAAAAAGCACCGAAAGAGTCCTGAAAATCACATAAAATTATACCGATTTCCCCCACATAAAACCGTGAGGGTGGTAGAACAGTTGAAACTGGCCATGTGGCTACGATTATTGAGTAACTACTGGAATTTTCTAAAAGAGATATATAGATCGCCGAGGCAGCGTATCTAAAAAAATTTGGATTCCACAAACATTATTCGTAAGATTATCTAACTAAAATAATCAGGATATGGTTAAGGCATACATAACAGAAAGGTAAAAAGGTATATGATAGACCCAGACGAAGTGAAATCAGAAGCCAAGAAAAAAGAGAACGAAAATTTTAAGTTCCGTACTTTCCTGAAATGTCATGCGGACGAGGACAAGTTGGACAGGCAATTCTTACGCTTACATAAAGAATTATTTGCAGATTATGATTGTAGCAAATGCAGAAACTGTACTTGCAAAAAGAAGAATACGGCATGAACTATCAGACCAAGCATAAACCCTGCGATTTTTTGCAGGAGGATGGAAACTGTAAATTGGGAGATTGTAAGCCGGATAGTTGTAAGAAATATCCGTATACTGATCAGCCAGAAAGATTATCAAGTTTGCTGAGTATATTGGATATGATAGAAATATGTCCAGTAGCTTTTGAGATTTTTGAGAGATTGAAGCAGAAGTATAGGTTTAGGATACGTAGATGAATGGAGAACAGCTATGAACCTGACAAATTTTTTAAAACAGACTGATGCTCTGACATCGCAATATTCAACAGAACAGCTTATTGCTTTTATCCATGATATCGGGAGAGTTTGCCCGGAGCATCGCAGAGATGTCTTTCTGGAAATGCTGAAATCTGCCGGGAGACAAATAGAAAAAGCAGCAAACAAAAATGTGCAAAATGATGCTGATTTCTATGAAATGTACAGTCATATCAGGGGTAATTTAAAGAGTATTGATTCTCAGGAGATTACTATTACCGGAGTATTGAACGAAGAATATGATGACTGGTATGACGACAGTGATGAAGAATTTTATTATGAGGACAACAGTGGTATTTCAGATATGCTTGAGGAAGCCTGTGACTTTGTGCATGGCTGTATGGACATGGAGCGATATAAGGAAGGTTTCACAGTTGGAAAGCAAATGTTGGAAATGGAGATCCTGTGCGATAATGAGTATGGCGGAGAAGAACTTTCACTTGGGGATATGGTGCATCATGAGCTTTTGCACTGCGACCTGAAACAGGTCATTCTAGATACAGCGTATTGTGCATACCATGCAGTGCCGTCCGCCAAACGTCAGGAGGCATTGTATGGAGTTGTTGTAAATGCGAAAGAAGATACCGTTACATTAGAAGCAATTATGCAGCATGGCGATGAAGAACTGCCTGAATTTGAAGAATTTCTACCGTCTTGGGTTACATTTCTTGGAGATAAGACAGGGTATGATGCGGATCGGCTTATTTTGGAAGCTGTTGATCTGTTAAATGATATTTCTTTGGAAGTGCAGTACGCGGGAAAGTATGTTGCTGTCCATCCGGGATTATATTTGGATATATTGGAAAATGGGGAACATAGGTCGGCGGATGATATGGTATTCATAGGACTCAAAGCGATGAAGACGATACCAAAGAAATATGTGATGCGCAGTAAAGTAGCTTTGGAAACGGCTGAGTATGCTATTGCGGCAGACGAGGAATCGTCTCTATTGGAGAAATGTTATTTTGTCGCATGTGAATCCGATACATCCGCACAAAATTTTCTCCGAGCATTGTTAAATGGGTATGGAAGCGGAGAGAAAAGGGAAGAGCTCCAAAAGTTATTCAGGGCATTCCACAAGGATGAGAGCGATGATTATTATACGTTGTATGAAGGAAATCATTTCCGATATCGGAGGGGTACATATTTTGAGAGAGAGGTAAACAAGCCGGACAACAATATGGTTTTAATGCTCCGATTCTTAGACGGGCAGTTCGTAGAGGTATTGGACAAAGGAATGAATAAATCGGAAGCGCTTGGATGGACGGGAACCTTCATGAAACAGGGAATTGCCCTGTTTTTGTTATGTCTTTATGAGGGGCAATGGAACGGTAAGGGAATCGCCGCTATGGCAGAGATGGCAAAAAGTGCAATGAGATTTTCAGCAGAAGAATATCGAAAAGGCATTTGCGGACTTGAGGGAATAGGAGAAAATGAGCTGTTTTGCCAATTGTTTTTACAATGGAAGTCTATAGTGCCAATGTCATCTGATATAAGGAACCGACGTATATCGCCGCTTTGGGTGAAGTGCGGGAATCTGTGGGTGAGGTGGGTGCAAAACAAAAACTTATGACATCGTATAAAGATGTGTATCCGCGAAGAAGCGCATTCCGGGAAGAATTGAGGAATTATGGCTGGATCGATATGAAGAGAAAATAGGGGTAACATTCTTAAAAGATATTACAATACTTATATGTGGAAGAGAAACGCAATCATCGTTAGAGGAGAAACGGTAAGATGGCTATGCGAAAAGTATTTTATGGGCCGGAAGGAATCATGCTTAAGCATGTTCTGAAGATGTATGATAAAGAGAGCCATTTATTCCGTCGCCTGAAGAAATGGATGATGCCCTGTGTCTTCATGAAAGCGATTATGCTTTTCTGAATAAAAAGGATCAGCTCGACGTTCCTGTTGATGTGAAGAATGCATATGAAAAGCTGAACACGCCGGAATTTCGGAAGTATGCCCGTAAAATGTCATGGTTATCTCAGTGCCTTGATTTTGGCGAAGCATTTTATGGTGCTTTTGATAAAGATGTACTCCGAAAAATGTTTAATGTGAGAAAAGGATTTCATATTTCAGAGGAAGAATTAGAAAGATTATGTAATGAATTGGCATACACCAAATGAAATTATAAATGAATTTGAATTAGGAAAATGTCGTTTGGTATAACAATATAAAAGAATGGTATTTCAACAACAAATATGATAAGTGGGTGAGATGAGTTATGGATTTGGAAAGCTATAAGGTCTTAATGATAGATGATGATGAGATGATAGCCACGGCTACTTCCGAATATTTCAATATGTTCGGCGTAAAGACTTCCTATGTAACAAGCTATGCTGATGCGGTAGCTTTTCTTGAAAAATACGATGTTTCATTGCTCTTGCTTGATATCAATCTCGGCGAAAAATCAGGCTTCGATCTTTGCAGGAAGATACGGGAAAACTATGACCTGCCAATATTCTTCATAAGTGCCCGGACAAGTGACGATGATGTGCTTATCGCTCTGAACATAGGCGGCGATGATTATATCAAGAAGCCCTATACGTTAAGCGTCTTGCTTGCCAAGGTGAAAGCCGCCGTTGCAAGATACGACAGGACACGGAATAATACGTACGCTGTCCGAAATTTTCAGCAGAATGAGGACGGTCTTGTTAAACTGACAGATAAAGTGTATCTTAACACAAATATTCATAAGATCATTGCAGACGGAAGGGAGATTACTCTCAAAGCACTGGAATACAAGCTGCTGTATTATCTTTTCAAAAACAGGGGCAAGGTCGTTTCAAAGGACGATCTGTTCAGAGATGTGTGGGAGAATGAATATATCAACGAAGGTACGATCGCCGTACATATCCGGCATCTGCGCGAAAAGACCGAAGCCGACCCCAAAGAACCGCAGCTCATAAAAACCATATGGGGTGTGGGCTATATGATGGAAGAGACAGCGCTATGAAAGGATATTACAGATTTATGGTGCTCCTTGTCCTGCTGCTTGCTATCGGGCTGCTTGCTGTTGTGAAGCTCACAGGCACAGATGATTTTTCACAAAATAATTATGATGTGCTTTTGCTCAATGAGATCGCACATAAGATGGTTTTAGGTGATATGCGGCCTGAAAACACAGCACCGGAACGGGAATATGTAATACTTGACATAAACGGGAATGTTATTTGCGATAACCGTTCCGACCGCTCGGAAGCGATAACTGTTGAGACGGCAATGCAAAATAGTTATCCCTATACCTATGTTATAGAAAATAATCAGATAACAGGCAGCGTCGTACTCACAGACAGCAATAAGCGTTTTGACCGTCTGCGTACAAATATCATCGCTGTTTACTGTGTATGCAGTTTTCTCCTGATCGGTGCGGCGGCGGCTTTCGGGGCGTATATCCGCAAAACGGTCATACTCCCATTTGCTAAGATGAAAGATTTTGCGTCTTATGTGGCGGCAGGCGATCTTGACCGACCTCTTGAAATGGATAAGGGCAATATGTTCGGCGTTTTTTCTGAAAGCTTTGATATCATGCGGGAGGAACTGAAAGCATCCAGAGCAAGAGAGCTTTCCTTGCAGAAAAAAGAGCGTGAGCTGATTGCGTCGCTTTCTCATGACCTGAAAACACCTGTGACGGGTATTAAACTCACATCAGAGCTGATGGCGGCGATATTCTCTCAGAATGAGGGTCAGGAAATAACAGTCACGGAAGATATGACCGGGAAGATGAACAACATCTATAAAAGAGCCGATGAGATAGGGGTGCTTGTCAATGACCTGTTTTCTTCAACTTTGGAGGATTTAGGCGAGTTTAAGGTAGAATGCTCAGACGAAAATTCCGCTGTTATAGGTGAGATCGTTTCCAGATATGATGACAGAGGGCTTGTGCGTATATCCGAAATACCTCAGGTCATTGTACATATTGACAAGCTGCGTTTGTCGCAGGTCATTGGCAATATCATATCTAATTCTTACAAATACGCAGATACTCCCATAGACATATCTTTCCGTCTTGATGAGAGTTTTCTTGAAGTGTCGATCAGTGACAGCGGCTCGGGCGTTTCTGAAGATGAGATAGAGATCATCACCAACAAATTCTATCGCGGAAAGCAGCATGGCGACAAGGAAGGCAGCGGTTTAGGTCTGTATATCGCAAGGATACTTATGGATAAAATGGGCGGAGAGCTGTCTGTCAGGAGTGAAAACGGGTTGTGCGTAATGCTGCTTATTCCGATCAGTTAAGAAAAAGACAAGAATTTAACAAGATTCTGACAAGGAAATCATGAACAGGATCCTGTATAATACTATCATAAGATGCAACAATCATGTATTTGAAAGGTAGTGTTATATATGATCCCTATTTTGCGTACAGAGAAACTATGCAAGTCTTTTTCAAATGGCGCCACACAGCAGCACGTTATCAAGAACCTCGATCTGGAGATTATGGAGGGCGATTTTACTGTCATTATGGGCGCTTCGGGTTCGGGGAAGTCCACCCTGCTCTATGCTCTTTCGGGAATGGATAAGCCCACTCTGGGAAAGGTGTTCTTCGGTGATACTGAGATACAGGATTATACGAATGATCAGCTGGCGGTGTTTCGGAGAAAGAATTGCGGATTTGTATTTCAGAGCATCTATCTGCTTGAAAATCAGAGCGTCCTTGACAATGTGCTGACGGGCGCATTTGCCGCACAGAAAAACTCCCCCGAGCTTATCAAAAGGGTGAAAGAACTGCTCGCAAAGGTCGGGCTTGATGAAAAGATGCAGAAGAAATATCCAAACCAGCTTTCCGGAGGCGAAGCACAGCGTGTCGGAATCGTGCGTGCCGTGATAAACGAGCCGAAAATTCTTTTCGCGGACGAGCCTACCGGTTCGCTCAACTCTGCATCGGGCAGGGATGTTCTTGACATTTTCACCGGGGTACACGAGGACGGGCAGAGCATCGTTGTGGTAACGCACGATATCAAGACTGCGCTGCGTGGAACGCGGGTTATCTATCTGCGTGACGGCAAAGTTGTCGGCGAACACAGAATGGTGAAATACGGCGGGGACGACTTGAAAGAGCGCCGTGAAAAGCTGACGGTATTCCTGGATGAGATGGGCTGGTGACTTATGAAGATATTGAGATTATCATTGTTCAATTTGAAGAGAAACAAGCGTGAGGCGGCTGCAATTGTCTTTCTCACCCTTGTTACAGCATTTCTTATGGCGACCTTTGCTGTCAGCATTACACAGATCAGCAGCGCTTTTGACCGCTGCTTTGAGGAAACAGGCTCCGCTGATTTGATATTGTTATTTCAGGCTGACAAATACCGCGATATTTATCGTGATATTCTGGAAGAGGAATACCATGTGGCAGATGTCCGGGAAAGCAGTGTACTTGTCGGCGTTAGTGCGTCAACAATATCAAAGAAGGGTGAAAGTACCGGCTACAATATAATTTTTGCGGACGAAAGTACAGAGCGGAAGATAGAGAATTTTAAGAAACTGAACGCTCTCCCCGATGATGAGATTGAAAAGCTGTCCCATCCTATATGGCTGCCCCAGTATTTTGAGATTACAGCCGGCTATGCCCCGGGAGATACGTTTACGTTTGTCTCCGGCGGCAGAGATTACCCTTTTACCATAGCCGGTTTTTACAGCACGGGCTTTTATAATTCTTCCCGCCATATGTTAAAATGCGTAATTACAGATGATGATATGGTGCTGCTGTCCGCTGTCTATGAGGAATACCGCCTGATAGCATTTGACACGGAAAAGGAATTCTCCTATGAGGAATACTATGAAAAATGTTCCGCAAGGTCAAATGAAAGTGTTTCAAGTATCGTAATATTTTTTGATAAAGATAGTGAGAAATGGTCAGAAACCAATTTTCTTAATGTGTTTCTGTATATGAGCGTTTTTCTTTCCATTGTCACCTTGATAGCCGCACTCTTCCTTATCCTTCACAAGATCTCAAAGGATATGGAGGAACAGATGGTGCAGATAGGAGTGCTGGAAGCATTGGGGTATACGAGCCGTGAGCTTTCCCTTTCCTACATCTGCGAATATATCCTGACAGGGGGCATTGGCGCGATCATCGGCGGCATAACAGCGGCAGCTTTTTCCCCGGTCATGGATACGCTCACAAGGGGTATGATCAACCGTGACGTGCATACAGATGTGGATATTCTCCGCATTCTGATCGTGGTAATATCAATCATAGCGCTCGTCACTCTTTTTGCGCTGTCAAGGGCGGCAAGGGTGAAAAAGCTCCCTCCCGTCGTGGCATTTCGCAAGGGCATAAAGACTCATCATTTCGGGAAAAATATACTTCCGCTTGAAAAAATGAGGCACAGTATCAATATCCGTCTTGCCTGTAAGGGCATATTTAACGATTTGCATTCCAATATAGGTACGGGTATCTGTATTATCGCCGCAGGAGTTGCCGTGATGTTCAGTGTGTACACCTTTGACTTTTTCAAGAGCGGTTATAACGGGCTTCTGGGAGTTATGGGAATGGAAATTCCCGACATAAGTATGACCATGATGAGCGGAGTGGACGGGGAAAAATTCTGCAATGAGATACGTAATTTTCCCGAAGTGGAAAAGGTTCTTTTGAGCCGTGCAATATTTAATAAGGTGGAGATCAAGGGCAGTAATCAGAGTTCGACTGTGATTTCCTACTCCGATTTTTCGCTCACAGACAATATCCACCCTAAAACGGGACGTTTCCCCGAATACGACAACGAGATCATGATATCCGCAAAGAGAGAGGAGACAGAAAACCGGCACGTAGGCGACAGCATCATCCTTAAGGGCGATGTTTGTGAAAAAAGCTATATCATAACAGGTATTGTCTCCGCCATGAACAACGACAGCATGAGCGTCTACATGACAGAGGATGGTTACCGGCGCATTCGTCCGAACGACCGCCCGAACACAGTGGAGATAACCCTCAAAAACGAGGAAGACCGCCCTGCCTTTATGGATAAGCTCACCGCTCTGTACGGTGCAAGCGCAAAGGACACAGCGTATGCACATTCCGTTCAAGGAAGTCTTGAGGAGCGTATCAGAGCGAAAGCGGACGAGAAAATGGCGGTGCTGATCTCTCAATACGGAGTTACCGATATTGACTATGCCATCAGAATAGGCGATACGATCATCAGCGGAAACAGCAGCCGTTTCGTGATCAAGGACATATCTTCCGTGAAGGATCTTGCAAAATCCCAGATGGAATCCATAGCCGCAGTCACAAAGACATTTTCGTTCTGGGCTGTGATATTCATCGCCGTTGTGGTAGCGGTAATATTGGGCATCATAGCCGCATCTGCCGTAAAAAGACAACGCAGAGAATTAGGTATCATGAAAAGTATGGGCTATACGTCAAGGGATCTTATGATACAGCTTACCCTGCGTATTCTCCCTGTAACGATCATTTCCTCCTGCATTGCTGCGGTGTTGGCGGTACGGGTACAGCGTGCATTTTGGATGGCAGCGTTCGGCGTACAGATTCCCGAAAGCCTGCCGCTGATGATTGGTACGGCGGCAGCGCTTGTGTTATACTGCCTGAGCGTTACCTACGTCAGTGCGGGCAGTATCAGAAAAATATCCGTGACCGAGCTTATGACGGAATGAAAGTGGGGTTGAATCATGATGAAGAAAAAGATTCTTGCGGCAATATCTGCCTTGTGTATGGCGGGAACCGTATACGCATCTGTTGGAAATGTGGTGAATGCTGAACCTGTACAACCGGAACATACAGCCGAAACAACCGCTTCGCAGGATAGGATATACTGTATTGCGTCTGTAAGTAAAATGTATTCCGCCCTGGCGGTTATGCAGCTCGTTGACGAGGGAAAGGTAGAACTTGATGCCCCTGTCACAAAATATCTCCCTGATTTCAGGATGAATGATGAGCGGTACAAGGACATAACCGTACGCATGCTTATGAATCACACATCGGGCATATCCGTGGGTCTGATGACAAACCATTATCTTTATGATGATGTCGACAGCTTCGTTCATGACAATACATTTGATATCGTGTCGAGGCAGCGTTTCAAATCCGCTCCCGGGGAATATGCCTGCTATAATAATATGGGTTTTGAGCTTATGGAGCATATCGTAGAAAACGTCAGCGGTATGAGCTTTACGGATTATGTGAGAAATAACATCGCCGCAAAGATAGGCGCAGACCATGCGGGAACGGCTTGGAGCCTGTATATGGGCGATACGGGCGACACACAGGTATCTCTCTATCGCGGTTCGCTGCCAATCGAATACCCCTATGAAATGGCGGCAGGTACGGGCGGCATCTATGCCACCGCTCCTGACGTGGCAAATTTCGGCAGTGCTTTTTTTACGGGAAATGATGTGCTGCTTTCCGATGATGCCAAAACACAGATGTCCACCCGTTGGAACGATGACACAAAATACGAGAGCTACGGTCTGGGCTGGGACTTTGTGGAACAAGTCGAGTACGAAAAAGAAAACATAAAGGTCATGGGCAAGGGCGGAGATGTACCGTATATGCACTCGTACCTCCTTGTCGCCCCAGATGAACAGATCAGCGCTGCGGTACTGACTGCCGGAAATGACAGCGGCAGCCAATATGCCGGACTTATGGCGTTTGCCCTGATGGACGTGGTGCTTGAAGAACGAGGAAAGGCGGTAAGCGGTCTGACTCCTCCAGAGCCGAAGATAACAGACACCATCCCCGATCATTATAAAAAATATGAGGGTTTATACTGCATCGGCGGATTATACGACGACGGAATATGCAGGATCACATTTGACGATACCGCTATGTACAGGGAAGACCTGGGCACGGACAACTCATCACCCGAGAGATACCGATATACCGGGGACGGAGGCTTTGTCAGGGTAAATGACAGCGGCAGGATGACTTCAGACAGGGAAATCATTTATTTTGAGGAAAAAGACGGCAAAATATTCATCAGAACGGATCTGTTCACCGTATACCCGGGGCTTGGAATATACCGGGGCCTTGGAAATGCGGCAGAAAGTATGTATACAGGGGAAAAAATGGAAGAGAATCCCATCTCCGACAGTGTACAGCGAAGCTGGGACGAGCTTTCACAGACATTTTTCGTCAAATATAACGAAAAATGGACCTCTCAAGACTATGAAAGCCCGTTCTACCGGGTCGTGACAGATGAGGGATTCCCCGGTTATATTCTGGCAAAAAACAGCGAAGGGGCAAGAACGGAAAAATTGACCGATGAAAATCATGCCATTTTCTTTACCTCAATACCGAGCAGTGCAAACAGAGATTTGTTTGACATAGAGATCACCCGGCAAACCTATGCGGACAAAACATCGGCAGCCTCCCTTGATTTGAGTGACGGGACGCGCTGCCGCAGCGTGGACAGCTTCCCGCTGTTTTCCGCTGACATTACCGAGGTATCCCTTCACAGCAGTGAAGCCGCATGGTACCGTATTGGGGAAGATATGAGCGGAAAGAGTATTGTTGTCGAACGTCCTGACAATTCTTCTGTGTTCGTCTACAATAAGTTCCGTGAGCTGCTGTACAGCACCCACATCAGGGACGCAGTTAACACCATCGACCTGCCTCCGAACGGCTATATCGCTTTTATAGGTGAAACCGGCGATAGTGTGAAAATATTCAAGTAACGCTGTCAGAACCGGTAATGGCAAGGTTAAGATTGGTTCGGTGGATGAAACTTCTTTCGGTGAGGTAAGTAAATGGATGCACAAGTGTTTTGGAGCGTCATTGGTAATTACAATGAGAAGACATGGATAATTCAAATACCGTTGTTTATATTTGTGCTTTTTGCAATTATATTGTCTTATATGGGAAAAGTGAAATGGGCGGCAAAGTCTGCGTTAGGAATTGTAAATTTGTTTATAGGGATTGCTTTCTTTGCATGGTATGGAACAGAGCCTGTTCAAACGTATTTTGCTTTGCCGTTATATTTGGTATGTGGGGGATTGTTTACTTTTTAATGCTTACGAAGATATGATTCTTTTGGTTTGTGGATTATATGGTGTGGTACTATTTGTAAAGGAAATGAAGAAGCCCAGGAAAGGATATATAGTGGAAAGGGAACGGAAATGATGTAATCAAATGAACAAATCGGGATTTACAGGGAGAAAAACAATGTAGACGGAAGAATGATCGGATGATGAAATGAGTATCAGTATTCCCATAATGAAATTAGGGCAATATGGTGCTGCATTAGGTATTACAAGATGGAAGTTAAAACTGTAAAAATAATGCGAATGTTGTAAAAAGAAATGGCATTCCGCGCTTCTTGCCAGGGTTGGCGTGCGGGATGGGGAACTTGATAAATTACAGTGGTCTGTTGTTTATAATCTGACGACAGGAGATGTTCGTTTATTTATTCATAGAGATACAGACAATATAATAGCGACAAAACTGGAAATGAGGAATTGAGTCAATTATAGACCCAATTCCTATTTTTTCTCCAATGCAGCATTCAGTAGAGCAGTCCCAGAACCAAGTCCTCTTAATTCTGGCTCTAAAAAGAAATATTTTAGTTGGGCAATGGAATCTTCGGTATGGGTTATGGCGAGATAACAGTACGCCTATTTCTTTGCAATAAGTCCGTTCTTTTGGACACGGGAAAGTCCATAATGGAACTAAGAATCGGAAAAGCAAAATGCACGTGATTTATTAGCTAAAGAAAAAGGAGCCACAGTATGCTGTTTTTAGTTGACTATGAGAATGTTGGAAATATGGGAATGAAAGGCTGTCACTATTTGAATACATCAGACCATGTGATCATTTTTTACAGTGAGGCTAAAATGCATATGGAACGCAGGTTTTTAGAAGATATAGCAAATTCAGGATGTGCTTTTGAGATATGTAAGCTGTGTAAAAGCGGGAAGAATGCGCTGGATTTTTATATCACGTCAAGACTTGGTGAAATGTTTGGCGGCGGTTTCGAGGGAATTGCAGTGATCGTCAGTCATGATAACGGATTCCTGGCCGTACGCGATTACTGGGATAAAAGAGCGCTGCACAGGAGGAAGGTTTTACTGTCGGGCTGTGTGGAGGACGGCATAGTAAACGGTAATGAAAATAGCGACCGGACGAGGAAACTGAGACAGCTTCGTGAAAATTTGACTATCGGAGGATATTTTGCTGATTATACAGAGAAGATGCGTATAAAGGAAGTGATAAGGAACTTGTTTGACGGAACCGAGTATGAAGGTATGATAGAGAAGATACAGCAGTTGGTGGGGGAAAAGAAGAAGACACCTAAGGTCATATACTTGAATTGTCTGCATTCCTTTGGGAGAAATAACGGATTGGCGATTTATAACAAGGTGAAAGCATGTGGAGAGCTGTGAAAGTCGAAAACCAGTCTCTAATCAGAACCTGCGAAAAGAAAGGCTTTTCACTTTTTTCTGAATTTGTTATAATCTACTTATACCAGCCGCAAAAACAGGCAAAGCGGCACAGAGGGGAAAAGTATGGGGAAAAGTCTGAGTTTTGATATAGCTGCGCTCT
Organism: Lachnospiraceae bacterium UBA7143; assembly: GCA_002491905.1. Taxonomy (GTDB): domain Bacteria; phylum Bacillota; class Clostridia; order Lachnospirales; family Lachnospiraceae; genus UBA3282. Next base: position 14,897 of record DKWV01000030.1, read on the forward strand.
TAATCCTGACGCTGCTTTTGATATCGTGCATAGCGAGGAAGATGACCAGCGGTACGCCCAATCGGCTGTTTCTGGCGTTTATTTCCTTTAATCTGCTTGCGACGGTTTTTGATATCTGGGCGGTGGCGCTGGACAATGCGTCCAGTACGAATCAGCTTGCGCTGTATGCGGCGCACTCGGGATATTTAATAGTACATAATTTTACGGTGCCGGTGTATGTGCTGTTTGTGATCAGCCTCACGGACACCTGGCACAAGATCAGGAAGAGCTTTTGGATTCAATTTATGCTGTGGGCGCCCTTTGTGACAGTTTTGGCGGCGCTGCTTGTCAATCCGTTCACGAAGAAGATGTTTCTGGTGGATGACGGATATCAGCGTGGAGCATGGTTCTTCCTGATTTATTTGGCGGTGGCGGTTTATTTGGTTTTTGTCATCGGTTATATGTTTCAGTATCGGAGGCTGGTGGAGCGATCTAAAATAGCAGCGGTTATGTCTTATATACCGATCGGCATTACCGCGATGTTGATCCAGATGGTGTCCCCGACAACGCTGGTGGAAATGTTCAGCTCGTCGGTCAGTCTGCTTCTCATGAGCATCGGTGTACAGAGGCCGGAGGAGATCGTGGATTCGGACACACAGTTTATGAAATACAGCGCTTATGCCACGGATATGAAGCGAAACTACCGCAATGCGAAAAATGTGGATGTGGTAATGCTCAATCTGGGCAGCTTTTCGTCGATCAATGCCATGATGGGGTATGACTTTGCCATGCTTGTGTTAAATGATGTGACGGCAAGAATACGCAGGGTCAATAAGCTCCTGGATAACAAGGGCGAGCTGTACTATCTGGACCGGGGGCGGTTCCGCATGGTGTTTGAGGAGAAGCACCGGGAAAAGGCAGCCAGGGCGGCGGAACTGCTGGTGGAGAGCCTGAAGGAGAAGTCGGATTTCAACAATCTGGACGTGAGCCTGAATCCCTTTGTGATACTGGCAAGTTGCCCCGGAGAGATTCCCGATTTTAAGACTCTTATGACTTTTGGCACGGATTTTCATGAAAAGCTCAAATATGAGGGGCGGGTCATGCATGTGGATGAGGTCTACCACAGGGGGCTCTTTGAGATCCAGAAAAATATTGATCAGATTATCGAGGAAGCGTTGGAGTTTCACCGGTTTCAGGTATATTATCAGCCAATTTATTCGATTGAAGAGGGCAGATTTATCTCCGCGGAAGCGCTGCTGCGGCTGTTTGATCCGACTTACGGCTTTATCTCACCGGAGATGCTTGTCACGGCGGCAGAGAGAAGCGGTGCGATTCACAGAATCGGGGACTATGTGCTGGAGGAGGTCTGTAAGTTTATTGCCAGCGGGGAATTTCGGTCGCTGGGGCTTAAGTATATCGAGGTGAACCTGTCGGTGACACAGTGTATGCGTGTCAATCTGGCTGAGAAGGTAATGTCGATTATGGGAAAGTACCGGGTATCCTCCGAATTTATCAATCTGGAGATCACGGAGACGGCGGCCAGCCACACGCAGGAGGTTATGGCGGAAAATCTGGAAAAACTGACAAGGGCGGGGATTTCCTTCTCGCTGGATGACTATGGGACAGGCTATTCCAATATTAAGCGCGTGATCCAGCTTCCACTGAAAATTATCAAGCTGGACAAGTCTTTTGTGGACGAGCAGAATAACCCGAAAATGCGGGTGGTCCTTAAAAATACAGTGGCGATGCTCAAGGACATGGATATGGAGATCGTGGTGGAGGGAATCGAGACGCAGGAGATGCTGGATTTCTTTACGGAACTGCAGTGTGATTTTATTCAGGGCTACTTTTTCTCCAAGCCGCTTCCGAAGCCGGAGTTTATCAATTTCCTGAGAACTCAGGCAGAATAAAAACAGGGCATTGCATTTCCGGCGCGGGAATGCTAATATAAATGCGTTACACAAACCAGGTTGTATCAGTACGGAATGGAGGAAATTATGAAAAAAAGAGTAGTGGCAGTAATGCTTGCGGCGGCAATGGTATGTTCCCTTGCGGCCTGCGGCGGTGGCAGCAATGATGCGGCAGCGCCCGAGGCGGCGCAGGAGAGCACGGAGGAGGCAGCTCCCGAGGCGGATGCGCCGGAAGCGGAACCGGAAGAGGATTCAGCGGAAGAACCCGCTCCTGCAGCGGAAGGCGAGACGGCGGCAGGGCTTAAGATTGCGATTGTATCCAGCCCTTCGGGTGTAGATGACGGTTCTTTTAACCAGGATAACTACAACGGTATCCTTTCTTTTATCGAGAACCATCCTGACAGCACAGTGACGCCTGTGCAGGAGACGACGGGAGATGTGGCGGCAGCCGTACAGGCGGTGGCTGACATTGTGGCGGACTATGATGTGATTGTGTGCTGTGGATTCCAGTTTGCGGGAATCACCACCATTGCGCAGGAAAACCCGGATGTGAAGTTTGTGCTGGTGGATACATTCCCTTCCGATGCGGATGGAAACGAAGTAGAGGTGGACAATATCTATGCAATGCAGTTTGCTGAGCAGGAGTCCGGCTTCTTCGCTGGTATGGCAGCAGCTCTGGAGACGAAGTCCAATAAGGTGTCCGTAGTGAACGGAATTGCATATCCTTCTAATGTGAACTACCAGTATGGCTTTGAGTGCGGTGTGAAATATATCAATGAGACAGAAGGAAAGTCGGTAGAGGTAGTGGAGCTGCCTTCCTACGCGGGCACGGATGTGACCGGCGCGGATGTGGGCGGCAATTATGTCGGCTCTTTTGCGGACGAGGCGACCGGCAAAGTAGTCGGCAATGCCCTGATTGCAGAGGGAGTGGATATTATCTTTGTGGCGGCGGGCGCATCCGGCAACGGTGTCCTTACGGCGGTGAAGGAGGCTGACGGCGTTTACTTTATCGGCTGTGACGTTGACCAGTATGACGACGGTGCAAACGGGGATGCCAACGTGGTTCTCACGTCTGCGGTTAAAGTAATGCACCTGAATGTGGAGCGTGCGCTGGAGTCGGTTGCGGATGGCTCCTTTAAGGGCGGAAATGTTGTGCTGCAGGCCGATACAGACTCTACGGGATATATCAATGCGGAGGGCAGGAATCAGCTTTCTGCGGACTCCATTAAGAAGATGGATGCGGCTTATGAGGCGATCAAGGGCGGCACGATCGTTCCCGCGGCAAACTTTAACGGCATCACACCGGAGGACTTCAGCTGGTAGGAAGCTGGACGCGGCGCATGATTAGGTGATCTGATGCCTGTGAAAATAAAATATGCGACATGCTTTAGGGCTGCCGGGGAAATTCTCCGGCAGCCCTTTTGTGCGCGCATCTTGCGGGATATCTGACTTTGCCGTATACTATAAGCAGATATATGTTTTGCTGTGGAGGAGGGCAGGAGCCGTATATGTCTGACTATATTATTGAGATGAATCATATCACGAAACGCTTTCCGGGCATTGTTGCGAATGACGATGTCTCCATCCAGGTGAAAAAGGGAGAGATATACGCCCTCTTGGGGGAGAACGGGGCGGGGAAGTCAACGCTTATGAGTATGCTGTTCGGCATGTACGAGCCGGATGAGGGTGAAATTATTATCCGGGGAGAGAAAGTAAAAATAGCTTCCCCCAACCACGCGACCAGACTGAATATCGGTATGGTGCATCAGCATTTTAAGCTGGTCAGCAATTATACCATAGCGGAGAACATTGTCATGGGGATGGAGCCGGTTAAAAAAACCTTTGGGTTTTTAAAGACGCTGGATCAGAAGAGATCCAACGAAGAGATCCGGGCCCTGTCTGAAAAATTCGGCCTGGAGGTGGATCCCACAAAGGTCATCGAAAATGTCAACGTCTCGATGCAGCAGCGGGTGGAGATATTAAAGATGCTGTACCGGGAGGCGGAGATCCTGATTTTTGACGAGCCGACGGCAGTACTGACACCCCAGGAGATTGAGTTTCTGCTGGAAATCATAAGGAGCCTGCGCCGGGACGGGAAGACCATTATCCTGATTACGCACAAGCTTGAGGAGATTAAAAAGATTGCGGACCGCTGTGCGATTCTCTGCAGGGGAAAGCTGGTCGATGTGTTGGACGTGAAGGAGACGGACACGAAGACCATGGCCAATCTGATGGTTGGCAGGGAAGTGAATTTTTCCGTGGACAAGCCCAAGCCGGACTTTGGCAGGGAGATCCTGAAAGTAGAGCATCTGACTGTGCAGAACGAGGATAGGTTCGAGGTGGTGAAGGATGTCAGCTTTTCCGTCCGAAGCGGTGAAATTTTTGCGGTGGCGGGCGTTTCCGGGAACGGACAGGTGGAGCTGGCGGACGCGGTGGCGGGGTTGTTGAAGCCTTCGGGCGGCAGGATTACCCTAAACGGGAAAGATATCACGCAGGCGACGATCCGCAGCCGCAATCTGGAAGGAATTTCCTATATCCCCGAGGACAGGCAGAATGTGGGACTGGTGATGGATCTGTCCCTGTCGGACAATCTGGCGCTAAAGAACTATTTCCGGCCGCCTTTTTCCAAAGGAGCAGTGATAGAGGGCGACGAGTTTATCAGATACAGCGATGAGCTGATAGAGAAATATGACATCAGAAGCGGGCAGGGGAGCGGGACTATCGTGCGATCCATGAGCGGAGGAAACCAGCAGAAAGCCATCATTGCCAGAGAGATTGAACTGGATTCCTCTCTCCTGATTTTCGTCCAGCCCACAAGGGGACTGGATATCGGGGCGATTGAGAACATTCACCGGCAGATTGTGGAGCAGAGAAACAGGGGCAAGGCAGTTCTTTTGATTTCCCTGGAGCTGGATGAGGTGATGAATCTTGCGGACACGATCGGCGTTATTTATAACGGGAGAATCGAAAAGATTGCGGACGCTGGAACGCTGACCCCGGGCGAAGTCGGGGAATTTATGATGGGAGTGGGAGGCCGCCATGAAAAAGCATGATTGGATACCTGTACTTACGGTTCTTTTGAGCCTGGTTCTGGGCATCGTGGTGATAGCGCTGCTCGGGAAGAACCCGTTCCTTGCATATTACAATCTGCTGCAGGGGTCGGGACTTGCACCGAAAGCGTCCTACGCGGGCCACAAGGGAATGATTACGGATTTTACCAGCTTTTTGAACGCGCTGACCCCGATGCTTTTAGCGTCGCTCTCGGTTCTGATTGCCCTGAAGGCAGGACTGTTTAATATCGGCGTTTCGGGGCAGATGCTTGCGGCGGCCTTTGTGGCCACGGTTCTGGTCGGTTATTCTGAGCTGCCCGCCGTGATAGCGAAGCCGCTGGTGATTCTGATCGGCTTTGTGGTGGGGGCACTTGTGGGCGTTCTGGTCGGATTTTTACGGCATCGGTTCAATATCAATGAGGTGGTGTCCACGATCATGTGCAACTACATAGTGCAGTATGTAGTCAGTTTTTTTATCAACGTATTTTTTGTGGATCCGGTGTCAAGACAGTCGAAAAATATAAATGCAGCCAGCAGGCTGACACTTGTCGATGCGGCGGTGGGCGATTACAAGATGGATATTCCGCTTGGGATTCTCGTGGCGGCAGCGGCGGTGGCGGCTACAGCCTTCCTGCTTGGGAAGACGACGCTGGGATTTGAGATCAAGGCGGTGGGAAACAGCAGTCGGGCGGCGGAGTACGCGGGAATCCGTGTGGGCCGCACCAGAGTGCTTGCCATGATGCTTTCCGGCGGAGCGGCCGGGCTTGCAGGCGTGACTTACTATCTGGGGTATTTCTGCTCCATGCAGCCAAGGGTGCTTGCCAGCACGGGATATGACGCCATAGCGGTGGCGCTTTTGGGAAACAGTTCCCCGGTAGGTATCATTTTTTCATCTTTTCTGATCACTGTGATTTCCAAGGGAAGTACATACATGAGTTCCACGGCGGGGGTGCAGGCGGAGATGGCGTCCGCCCTTACGGGAATTATTCTGTTAATCAGCGCCTGCGGCGCCTATGTGAGAGAACGGTTAGACAGATGGAAGGAGAACAGATGATATGAATACGATCATAATTGACGGTTTATCCTTTGCGCTTCCGCTGTTTATCATGGCGATCGGCGGCATATACTGCGAGCGGAGCGGTGTGACCAATCTGGCGATAGAGGGCTTGCAGGGCTTTGGAGCTTTCTGCGGCGCGCTGTTTGCGGTCTGCATTGCCCCCTCTTTTGCGGGGGATTCACCTGTGCCTTTTTATCTGGCGATGGTGTTCGCCTTTCTGGGCGGTATGCTTTTTTCCTTGCTTCACGCGATGCTGTGCATCCGTTTTAAGGCAAACCAGGTCATCAGCGGTGTGGTCATCAACATTCTGGCGATGTCGCTGACGGAGTTTATGACGAAGCAGATTAATGCCAGTATTTTTCAGGCGGCTTCAAATAAGTTTGTACTGGGTGTGTCGAGCCGTATAACTGTGCCGGGGATTTCGTCAGTTCCTGTGCTGGGTGCGGTCTTTACCAATCTCTATCCCTTTGAGCCAGTAATTGCGCTGATTGCTTTTATCGCCTGGTATGTTCTCTATAAGATGCCTTTTGGCCTGCACCTGAGAGCCTGCGGTGATAACCCGCACGCGGTGGACGCAGCGGGAATTGAGGTGGGAAAGGTGCGGCTGGTTGCGGTTCTGGTTTCGGGTGCGCTTTCGGGACTTGGCGGCATCTGTTTTGCCTATTCCATCTCCGCGAACTTTTCGTCCAATATCTATTCGGGATATGGGTATCTTGCCATTGCTGCATTGATTTTCGGTAACTGGAAAATTCTGCCCACGCTGGGGGCTTGTCTGCTGTTCGGTTTTGCGAGATCGGGCGGGTATGAACTCGTTAAGCTTCTGGAGATGCCCAGCAGCTATCAGGATCTGGTTATGGTGCTGCCCTATGTGCTGACGCTTCTGATGCTTGTATTTTTCGGGAGAAAGAATCATTCACCGAAGGCTTTGGGCGTTATTTATGATAAAGGGGCAAGGTAGGAGAAGGAAAGATGAATATCGCTTTTTTAGGATTGCAGGTAATCGGAATATGCACCATCTTTTTTGCTCTGGCGCTTCTGTTGAGCGGGGACGGCTCCAGAGAGCAGAAAATGATGGAGTATTTCCTTGTGGGAGCTTTAATACAGAATATCGGATATTTACTGGAACTGACGGCACCTACGATGGAGGCGGCCCTGGTGGCGGTAAAAATGCAACATCTGGGAACGATAACAATACCGATCTGCTATTGTTATTTTATTTATATCTACTGCTTTGAGGAGGCACCGCTGAGGTTACTGAAATTTATGGGAATCATTGATGGGTGTCTTCTTTTGGTGATTCTGACCTGTGACCATCATAGGTTTTTTTACAGACAGGTGGGATGGCAGACCACGGCGGAGGGACATTCTTATCTGGCCCTGGATTACGGACCGGGATATGCGGTTTTTATCATCTGTGCAACCCTCATTCCTTATGTGATGTCCCTGCGTGTGCTGATCCGTGCCTGCGCCAGAAAGGGAGAGGATGCGGTGGACCGCAAGTACGGGCTGATTTTAGGTCTCTCTTTTCTGCCAGTCATTGCCCTGTATACTTATGTCACAAAACTGTCGCGGGCCTATGACTTCACGCCGGTGGTTCTGGGGCTGGTGCTCTCCTGTGTGGTGATTATGATATGGAGCAGGAGGGTATATGACTTCGGCAGTCTTGCTTCGGGCGCGCTTTTGAACAGCATGAGCGACGGGGTGATCGCCTTGGATGAAAAGAGACGGATTGTCAATTACAATCCGGCGGCTGCAGAGATTTTTCCGGGATTGAACAGTCGTGCTATTGGCAGAAATATTGGGGAGATACTGGATTTTCAGGAACCGGAGCCGGGTGAGGATGTAAAGCACGATATTTTTATAGGCGACCGGTATTATCAGAGCCATGTGGAACCGGTGCCGGACCGCTTCGGCGTGATTAAGGGGCATGTGGTGCTGATCCTGGATATGACGGAGATACGGAACAACATCGAGGAGATCAAGCGAATCAGAATACAGGCGGAGCAGGCTAACGAGGCGAAGAGTGAGTTCCTTGCCAATATGTCCCACGAGATCCGCACGCCCATGAATGCGATTGTGGGCCTGAGTGACATTATTATGGAGGAAAGCAAGGGCAGGAAGGTGTACAGCTATGCCTGCGACATCAAGTCGGCATCCAGAAATCTGCTGGCGCTCATCAACGATATTCTGGATCTGTCCAAGGTGGAGGCCGGCAAGATGGAGCTGGTGAATGCGGACTATCATATTAAGAATATGGCGGATGAGGTCATCAATATGATGGACGGTGCGGCCTCCAAGCGGGGAATCCTGCTCAAATGCGAGTATGATATGTCCATACCCTGCAAGTATTACGGCGATGAGGGCAGGATCCGGCAGATTCTGATTAATCTGCTCAACAACGGCCTGAAATTTACCAGGGAAGGGTACGTGAAGCTGTCTGTCGGCGGCAGGCCGGGAGAGGATGCGGACACGGAGATTCTGCACATAGAGGTGAGGGATACCGGCTGTGGGATCAAGGAGGAGGATCTTGGAAAAATATTTGAGAATTTCAGTCAGGTGGATGCGAAGCGCAACCGCAGCGTGGAAGGAACGGGACTCGGCCTTTCGATCACGAGACATCTTGTGGAGCTGATGAAGGGAACGATCCGTGTGGAGAGTGTGTACGGGGAGGGCACTGTCTTTATTCTGGAGATCCCGCAGAGGATTGTTGACCGGCGGAGCCTGACGGAGCTGCCGAAGGAGACCATAAGAAAAGAGGACGAGATTCAGGCGTTTACGGCGGAAGACTGCCGGGTGCTGGTAGTGGACGACAACCTGGTCAACAGGAAAGTAGCGAGAGGATTCCTGCGGCCTTACGGATTTATTATTGACGAGGCAGAAAGTGGTCCGAAATCCATTGAATGTGTGAAACAGACGAGATATGATATTATTTTCATGGATCACATGATGCCGGAGATGGATGGAATCGAGGCGGTGCAGCTAATCCGTACCGAATGCGGGGAGAACGGTACGCGCCCGGTGATCATCGCGCTGACGGCAAACGCTATGGAGGGCGTCAGGGAAATGTTTCTGGCAAACGGCTTTCAGGATTTTATCACCAAGCCGTTAGACAAAAAGGCTCTCAACGAGGCTCTCTTAAAGTGGATTCCCGAGCGGAGGCGGAAGGAGCCGGACACCTGGGAAAAGAGCGTGGAAAAAATGAGAAAGGCGAAGCCGGCAGAACAATAGAATTAGCGGAAAAAGGAGTGCATTTGAGGCAAAAGTGCCAAAAATGCACTCCTTTTTTTGTCTGGGGTTACGCGATTAACCTATTGTGTTTTGAAGGATTGGAGCTTACAATGATCCCAGAACGGATATGGCAGCAGGTCAAAATTATGGAGGCACTATGGCGGAACGGGTAAGGATTGCGGATCTTGCGGAGGAGCTGGGACTGAGCACAGCTACGGTCTCCAATGTCATCCACGGAAAGACAAAAAAAATATCGGATGAGACGGTGAAGCGCGTGCAGGCGCTTTTGGAGGAGAGGCAGTATATTCCCAACATGGCGGGGATTCTGCTTGCGAGAAACAATTCCCGCATCATCGGTGTGGTAGTGTGTAATCACGAGAAATATGAGGGAAAGGTTCTGGAGGATGCATTTGTGTCCGCTTCGCTGAATGCTCTGCTGTTTGAACTGGATAAAGCGGGATACTTTATGATGATAAAGGCAACGCAGGACTGGAGCGAGGTGGAGCGCTTTGCTTCCATGTGGAATATGGACGGGATGGTTCTTCTGGGATTTTGCGACAGCGATTATGAAAAACTCCGTGCAAGGATGCACATTCCCTTCGTTGTCTATGATGGCTTTTTTGAGACAAACAGGGGGATCTGTAATTTAACAATTGACAATTTTGACGGCGGCCGTCAGGTCGGAGCATATCTGAAAAAAATGGGACATCGGCGGGCGCTTCTTCTTTCGGACAATGACATCTGCGTGGATGCAGAGCGGATGGCAGGTTTCAGGGAGGGATTTGCAGACGGGGAGACCGATTTCCTGGAAGTGCCGATGAACAGGGAGGGACGGTATTCCCTTTACCGGGAAAATTATGAGCGGATACGGACGTGTACGGCTGCCTTTGCGGTTTCGGATGTGTATGCAGCAGAATTTATGCATTTTTTGATGGAACGGGGGATAGCCGTGCCGGAGGGGATGTCTGTGGTGGGATTTGACGACAATGCCCTCTGTGAAAACTGCGTCCCACGCCTTACCACAGTGGGGCAGGATGCGGGGGAACGGGCAAGGATGGCGGTGCATTCTCTAAAAAGATTGTGGAGCGGGGATGGAGAACCGAAGATGGAGAGGCTTTCGGTAAAACTGGTTATTCGGGATAGTGTAAAAAAACTGTGACATGGAGGTAGAGATGAAAAAAGGAGAAAACGGCTTTCGTGCAGACTTAATAAGTATAGCGCTTCCAGTTACGTTACAGTCACTGCTGCAGTCTTCCTTCAGTATGGTGGATCAGATCATGATCGGCCAGTTGGGCAGTGAGAGTATAGCGGGAATCGGACTGGGAGGAAAATTTGCTTCTATCTACACAGTAGTGCTGGGAGCTGTGGCGGCGGCAGCAGGCATTATGGCGGCGCAGTATGTGGGGGCTGAGGACGAGAAGGGAGTGGGGAGAAGTTTCTACCTGAATCTGTTTGTGAGTCTTTTACTTGCGGGCGGTTTTCTGGCAGTGTGCGGTCTCTTTCCGAAGGGGGTCATGTCCCTTTATACGCAGGATGAGGCGGTGAGGGCGCAGGCGGCGGTTTATCTGCGGATTTATGCAGTTTCCTTTCCTTTGACGGCAATATCTACCATTATGACAGTGTTTTTGCGCTGCGTGGGGAAAGCGGCGTTTCCTCTTGTGGCAAGCTTTTTTTCTGTGTTATTGAATACCGGGCTGAATTATCTTCTGATTTTTGGCAGAGGCGGTTTTTCGCCTATGGGTGTGCGGGGAGCGGCCATAGCCAGCCTGATCGCACAGGCGGGAGCATTTGGCGTGACGGCCGTTTACTTTTGCAGGGATTCCGTTTTTCGTTCTTATGGCCGAAGGGACAAGATACATGCCGCGCTTCGGCTGACGGCGGAGGATCGGAAGCAGTATCTTGGTATTCTGGCACCTATCCTTGTCTGCGAATTTATGTGGAGTCTGGGAGAAAACATGTATGCGGTGATTTACGGACGACTGGGAACGGAGCCCTGCGCGGCGATGACGATGACGGGGCCGGTGCAGGGGCTGATGATAGGGCTGTTAAGCGGTGTTTCTCAGGCAGCAGGCATTATGATCGGCAGACATCTGGGTAAAGAAGATTACGATATGGCCTACAGGGACTCTAAAAAACTGATGGGGTGCGGGCTTGCCGGGTCCGCAGTGCTGTCCCTCCTTCTGCTGTGGCTGGGCGGGTATTATGTATCACTGTACAATGTAGAGCCGCAGGTGCAGAGGACTGCTTACATGATTTTGGTGGCTTTTGCTATAATCTCTCCCATTAAGGTACAGAATATGATTCTTGGCGGCGGCATTATCAGAAGCGGTGGTATGACGCGCTATGTGATGTGGATTGATATGATTGGCACGTGGATATTCGGTGTGCCATTGGGCTTTTTGGCGGCTTTTGTGTGGAAACTGCCGATTCATCAGGTATATTTTATTCTCTCTCTGGAGGAGGTTGTCAGGCTTTCTATTTCGCTGGCTGTTTTTCGCAGAAAGAGTTGGATGCGGCGGCTGTAGTCCTAAACATTCGGGCCTGTCAGGCCGATATATACTATGACAGCGGCAAACGGACTTGCCGCTTCGACAGCATCATGGAGGATATGAGTATGGGCATGGAAATAGGAACGAATCCGGCTGCAGCGTCCGACCCCTACAAGCATAGGACGAAGCAGGACATTAAGAACGAGTGCGCTGGTATTGCGGCGCGTCAGACGGCGAATGCGATCAGGATTCAAAAGAACAAGGCAAACCAGAAAAAGAAAAAACTGAATTACAATTATAAGAAAATATCGAGACAGATCACTATGAACAATACCTCTACGGGGGCCCGCAGGGTCATTACGAAAGCCCGCGAGGAGGTGGTTTCCCTTCTCAGGAAGCAGATGAGCGGCAAATACGACGAGACAGATGTCCGGCATGCGATTATCCATGCCAGAAAGATGGAACGGATCGCCCGGAGGAAAAAGAAGCATCTGGAGGAGGAAGAGAAGGCGAAAGCGACAGGGAAGGGACTTGTCGAACAGGGAGCCTCATCAGACGAAGACGAGCGGATGAAGAAGCTTGAGGAGTCTATGGAGAACCTGAAAGATGATGAGCTGGAGCGGATGCAGGAGCTGATGGAGGAGTATGAGGAGCTCATGCAGGAGCTGGAAGAGACGAGCGGTATCAACGATGTCATGAAAGAATATATGGGTGCTTCAGAGCAGGAGATGTCGCCCGAGGATGTTGATAAGCTGCGGAAGAAACATCGCGCCGATGAGATGAAGGATATCGTGGAGGCGGATATGAAATATCTGAAGGCGATGTTCAACAAGCTTGCGCGGGAGAAGCAGGAGGGGATACAGCAGGCATTTCAGCAGGAGTCGAATCCGGCGGTGTCGCTGGAGCTTCAGGGCGTGGATATTCCGGTTTCCCCGGATGCAGGACAGTCGGCGGCAGAACTGGTGGAAGGCGCCAATGTGGACGCGATGGTGTAGGAGAAAGAACCGAAATGACAGGTTTGCAGAAAACGGAACATAGATATGGGCTGACGGGCGCGGTGTTGAAAAACACCGCGTATGTTACGATGTTGATTGACCATTTTTTCGCGGTGGTCTTTCTTAATTATATGCGGCTGTATACGGTGGATGGCCGATGGGATCCGCGGCTTGAACCGGTTTACCGCGCCGGAAGGGCGGTGGGCAGGGTTTCTTTCGTGCTTTTCGCTTTTTTGATCGCGGAGGGCTTTTTTTATACGAGGAGCAGAGTGTGGTTTCTTCTGCGGCTTCTGTTATTTGCGCTGCTTTCTGAGATTCCTTTTGATCTGGCCCTGTCGGGAACCGCGTTCGACTGGAGCGGACAGAACATATACTGGACACTTTTTCTGGGAGTGCTGGTGCTGTCGATATGGGATTATCTCTCCCATTATGGCAGCATTTTAGCGACAGTGGGCCGCTGGGCGATATTGCCGGCGGGCTGTTTAGCCGCTTTTCTGCTTTGCACGGACTATCGGTTTATGGGGGTTCTTCTGATTTTTGCCATGTATCAGACGAGAGAAAAAGAGGGTGGCGTTCAGTTTATGGCGGCAGGTCTGGTTATGCTGTTCGGAACCTGGGGCTCCTACTTAGTGCGGTACCTGGGAAACGGATACACGGCGGAGGGTCTGTTTTGGTCTTCCCTGCGGGAAATGTATGGACTGCTGGCCTTTGCGCTGATTTTTCTGTATAACGGGGAGAAGGGGAGACAGTTTCCCAAGCCGTTCTATTATGGATTTTACCCGGTACATCTGCTGATTCTATATGGGGTTGCACGGCTGACTGGCGTTATGTAAACCACCTGCCGGAGGCACCGCAGGGCAGAACCAGCCCGTTTGACGAGACAGGCAGCCCGATCTCCGAGGCTTCCACACGGCCGCCGAACTTCGGCACGAGGGCGGTGTGCATCATGTAGGTGAGTACCGCAGGCTGCAGCCCGGTGGTGTAGGAATTGACGAGGAAGAACAGGGCCTCTTTCGACAGCAGCTTGGCAGCCAGCTCGATCAGAGGAAAGACACTCTCCTCGATCTTCCAGATTTCGCCCTTTGGGCCGCGCCCGTAGGAGGGCGGATCCATGATGATGCCGTCGTAGGTGTTGCCGCGGCGGATTTCCCGCTCCACAAATTTCACGCAGTCGTCCACCAGCCATCGGATGGGCGCATCGGAAAGTCCCGAGGCGGCCGCATTTTCTTTCGCCCAGGTGACCATGCCCTTGGAGGCGTCCACGTGTGTGACGGACGCGCCTGCGGCTGCAGCAGCAAGGGTTGCGCCGCCGGTGTAGGCGAAAAGGTTCAGAACTTTGAGCGGCCTGTCCGGGGATTTTGTTTTCGCTTCCTTTATTATAGAAGAAAACCAATCCCAGTTCACCGCCTGCTCCGGAAAAAGCCCTGTGTGTTTGAAACTGAAGGGCTTCAGGCGGAAAGCCAGATCCCGATAGCGGATGCTCCACTCCTGTGGCAGATCAAAGAACTCCCATTCCCCGCCGCCCTTAGCGCTGCGGTGGTAGTGCCCGTTTTTCTTATTCCAGCGCCCGTCCGTTCTCGGCGTATCCCAGATAACCTGAGGATCGGGCCGCACCAAAATATATTCCCCCCACCGTTCCAGCTTTTCTCCTTTAGAGCAGTCTATTACTTCATAGTCTTTCCAGTTATCCGCCAGCGTTGAGGAATAAAAACT
>DKWV01000011.1:0-131717 GCA_002491905.1 Lachnospiraceae bacterium UBA7143
CTTATACGAACACGGAAACTGCCAGTGAGTTTTCGTGATAATATAAGGGTTTCCGTGATAGTGTAAAGAGTTTTCGTGATAATATACGAGTAAAACGGTAAAATTTTAATGGGTAAATGATAATGTGTGAAAAGGGCTGTTCCGGCAGTCCTTTTTCTCATGTCTTAAGTTTTCACAATTCATTTCTTTACATTTCAAATTTCACAGATATTTTTATAGTGGTTCAGAAAATAATAAGTTGGAAAGCGGGGAAATCAGAGTTAATATGCTTACACGGCGGCTTGCGTTCTCCTATGTCGGACGAAAGGCGAAAAACTTTAGACTGATTTTTACATTTTGGTGAAAAGAAAAAAGATTTCGTTCCCTTTCAAATAGGGTTTCGTTCCCTCCCGGCGAAATACGAAAATTATCTGCCGATATAAAAAGTAAAAAGAACTGCCCGTGGGGAAGCTAATGCTTAATGCGAGAAAAGCATTCGCATGGGAAATGAATTGCAGGTGATGAGATTGAACATAGCCATATGTGATGACGAGAAAGCCATCCGTGAACAGATAAATGAACTGATAGAAAAAGAGAAAGTGGGGATATGCCCTGATCTTTACGAAACAGGGGATGCGCTTCTTGCCGCCGACAAGAAGTTTGACATTATATTCCTTGATATACAGATGGAGGGAACAGACGGGATTGAAACGGCGAAGAAACTCCGGGAGAGGGATGAAGATACCATTCTGATCTTCATAACGGGTATCCGGGAATATGTTTTCCAGGCGTTTGACGTTGCCGCTTTCCACTATCTGCTAAAGCCCGTAGAGGAAGATAAGTTCCATGAGGTGTTTAGGCGGGCAGAACGAGAACTGGAAAAGAGGAAAAGTAAACGGCGGGAAACAGTATTCATAAAGACGAGGAACCGGAGTTTTTCGTTGGAAAAGGACAGCATCCTTTATATTGAGAGCAGGGGAAAGAAAGTGGAGATACACACCAAAGGGGAGACCATAGAGGCATATGCCTCCATGAACGAACTGGAGGCACAGCTTGGGAAAGGGTTCTTCCGCTGCCACAGGGGGTATCTGGTGAACATGGCGTATGTGGCGGAATATGACAGCGAGAGTATCACCTTAAACAATGGGGAGTATGTCTATATGGCAAAAGAAAAGTATGGAGAATTTGTAAAATCCTATATGCGGTATCTGAGAAACGGGGTGGGTGCTGATGGCTGAATGGATTATGCAGTTGATTGGCATTTTGCTGTGCCTGTTTGAAGGGTATTGCATACAGTCCTTTTTTGGCAGGTTTGCGGCACCAAAGATGTGCAGGATAAGGAATGCTGAATGGGCGGCGGGCATTGCATGGGTTGTGATAAGGATTGTTAGCGAAGGGCTGTTTTCGGATACGGACAGTACAGCGTTAATTATGGAGCTGCTTTTCACATTCTGTATTTTGTTTGTTTTCTGTGTGTGCTGGTATCAGGGGAATATTCTGTTAAAGGTTTTTCTGGCTGTCCAGTTTATTTCCCTGCGGGAGCTGTCATTCTGGGCGGGGTACAGCCTGCTGTACATTGGAAATGAGATGATAGAGGTGCTGGTGCATAAAGCAGGCACTAGTATGATATCGGTGGGATATCTGCCTGTGGCGGCAGGCATCCTGTCCTGCTTTGGTGTTGCCCTTGTGGGGGCTGCACAGTGCGCCCTGCTTTTTGTTTCCACAAGAAAGATAGCAGGAAGTTATTGCAGTAAGGAAAAAGGACAGATGGGTAAGGAAGTGGTATTTTATCTGCTGCCCTCCGTGGCGGGGATGCTGGTTTCGGTGCTTGTACGGCTGCTCCTGATCACCGTTACAGATGGTGTCCCGGTATTACTGTATGAAAAATATCCGGCGCTGTATCTTATCATCCCCATGATAGCGCTTGTGCTGCTTGGGGCTATCGTGTTCAGTTTCCGCATTTATCAGAGCATGGCGGCTCTGCAGGAAGAACGGGCGGAGAAGATCGTACTGGAAAACCAGATCACGCAGATGCAGAGTTCTATGGTGGAAATGGAGCAACTGTATGACGGGATACGCTCGGTCAAGCACGATATGAAGAACCACATGGCAGTCCTGCAGAACCTGATACGGAAAAAGTATAGTGGGGAAGATGAGGAGATCCGGCAGTATTTTGAGGGTATGTATCAGGCGGTAGAGCAGCTTGACAGCAGGGTGTATACAGGCAATGCGGTCAGTGATGCGGTGGTAGAAAGCAAGTTCTGTTATGCGGCAAAAAAGGTAAAAGGCATTAAGCTGGATGCAAGGGGTTTCATGCTTTCGGATGCCGTTACGATAAAGGCTTATGATATGGGGATTATTCTGAACAACGGGCTGGATAATGCGATTGAAGCCTGCATACGAATGCGGGAGAAACAGCCGGATGCAGAAGCCTATATCACGATCCGGTCTTTCCGGGCAAAGAATATGTATTTTATAGAGATTGAGAACAGTTTTGATGGTACGGCACTGTTCGACAAGGACAGCGGCTTTCCCATATCAACAAAAGAGGATAAGGAGGTGCATGGGATAGGGCTAAAGAATATCAGGAAATGTGCAGTAAAATATGACGGCGATATAGACTGTATTGTAAAAGGCAATAGATTCATATTGTCGGTCATGGTAAAGAGTTAATCAAAAGGAAGGAGAGAATTTGTCATGAGTATTTTAGGAGTAAATGATATGTTGGCGGCATATCAGTATGCGAATAAGGCGCAGAAAAATAATGCCACAGGGAAAACCAGTTTTGCGGACACCGTAAAGCAGACTGCAGAAAATAGTTCCGCATCGCGGGAGGAGCAGTATGTGGAATATTTGAAACAGCGGTATGGAGCAAACGTGATGGTGAAAAATATCGGTAACGATCAAAGGAGTATTGACAACTTCGGCGCAAGCATAGCGGGGTATAACAATATTGTAATTGCTCCAAATATTTTAGAGGAGATGGCAAACGACCCGGAGAAAGCAGCCCATTATGAAAAAATAATTCAGAAAGGGCTTGATGATCTTCCAAGATGTAAGGCAGAAATGTCAATGAATGGATTCGAGATGTCTTCTTATGCCGTGAGTATTGATGAAAAAGGTGTGGGGTATGTATATGTGACCGGGGATCTGAAACCGGAAGTGCGAGCAAAGATTGAAGCAAAGGTGAGAGCAGAACAGGCGGAAAAACGGGCAAGACGGGAGCGATATCAGGAACTTGCCGAGGAAGCGGCGGAGAAGCGCAGAGAACAGACAGAGCTACAATATCACAGACAGCTTATGGAAGATGTTCTGAAAAAAAGTGATTTCGATACGGCTGTAAATTTTCATTTTATCAGCCGGTCACAGATGTCGGCAGCGGCACTGGCTTATGAAAGTGCGATGGGTGCATACAGCAGTAATGTGTTGGGAAATACCTGATAGCAGTACTGATGTTACAAATTTTGAAGTAAAGCAGTATATGCCCGGACTTACCATAAGGGGGCATGGGCGGCTCCGAATGACAGAGGGGCCGCCGCAGTGGATAAGAGAAATGTGATAATAGCATGAAAGGAAGCAAAGGAGACAGATATGAGCATAACGATTACAAATAATTATAACAATATCCCCATTGTTTACACGGGGAATACAAAGGACAGTGTATTGCAGACGGAAAGTGACGGGACGGTAAGGTTTGACAGGGAACTGGCAAAAGCGGCCTGCTCCGGACAGCCTCCCTTTGGGAAAGCAATGACACGGGAGGAATTGCTCCAGTCCCTTGATGCGAAGCTGGAAGAGAATAAGCGGTTATATGGAAAAACGGAGGCTGACTGGATCAAGGAACAGTGCCCACACTGGCAGACCATGAAATTCAAATTCGTGGGGGAGAGTAAACTGTACGGCTATTATGATTTTATCAAGGAACTGGATAAGCGTTCAGAGGAAAACAGGGAGCAATAAATTTTTGATAGGAGAATGCAAAATGGAAATAACAAATCATACAGCGTCAGGCGTTTATACAAATGATTACAAAAACAAAAGTATGCCAAAACATGACTATGAAAGGCGGTGAGTGCGGATGGGGTAAAGTGATGGAATGACGGACTGTATATTATAAAAAAGAAAGAGAAGATAATGGAGGGATTATTATGAGTATTAGCGGAATAGGAAGTCGGAACACCTATATTTATAATTCACAGACCAAAAGGCTGTCAACGAAGGACGGTTCCAAGGATGCCTTTGTGGACTATTTTAACGGGGAACTGTCGGAGGAGGAATGCGATTTCTTAAACGGATTTGATGCCAGAAGTAAGTATGGCATCAAAGGCATGATCGAGACGTATTCGTCGTCTGATGAAGCGCAAAATCCTTTCAACAATCCGGAAAAGACCGAATTTGAGGTCTCGGCGGAAGTGTTTGATGCGGCGGAGACTCACTTTTTCATAGATGGAGAGCATATGGTTACAGAATATGATGCGTACTTTTTTACTCTGATAAATCAGGACGAATTATCGAAGGCACTGGCTGAAAAACTATTAGGGAAATATAAAGGAACGTCAGTGCAGGAAATGTCGGATCGGGAACCGGGTGCAAATGAGGTGACGGACGCAGCGCAAAATACGGTGACGCCGGAAAAGAACGAAGAGAAACGCTGCCGCTTTGGGATACCGCTATGGCTAGAGAATAAGGCGCTCAGGCAGTATGAGGAATGGCTGTACAAACCGCTTTCGGAAACGAAATCGGAGGAGGCGAAGAAAAAATAGAGATGTTTGAAAAATGAAGGTAACTGCAATGCCCGGACTCATGGGAGAGGGCATGGGCGGCTCCAAATGACAGAGGGGCCGCCGCAGTGGATAAGAGAAAGGGAACTTTTTTGAGGGCTGGTTCGTATTATTAACAGATGACGGGCTGGTTGCTTTGACATCTATAATAAACAGGGAGCAATAAACTTTTGAGAGGAGAATGCAAAATGGAAATAACAAATCATACAGCGTCAGGCGTTTATACAAATGATTACAAAAACAAAAGTATGCCAAAACAGGACTATGAAAACACAATGAAAATGAAGATGCCCGAAACCGGGAAGAAAGAAAATAAGATCTTGGGGATGGGATTCTTACATGACAAAAACAGTCCAGTCTCTTACGGGATGGTGGCCATGTATGCGGAAGATTATTCCGAGGAGAATCCGGTCATTAAAGTAAATGTGACAAAGCCAAACGGAAAGGAAGAATATCGTATCAACATCAATGAGGTGAATCCGAGAAATGCGTCAGAGATCGAGATGTTCGCGTTGTGCAATTATGCGGATGCGAAGGGGAGCGGAACCGGCGGCACGTTCGGAAGTTGGCAGACCTTGAATTATTATAAGGACAATGCGGCGCATAACGGTTATTTTGGATTGTCAGACACAATGGAGCAGTTTAAGAGCCTGCGGCAAGACTGGGGCGCTATGGTAAGCGCAATGATAAACGATTACATGAATGGCGGCTTGTTTAAGCAGGCAATGGATGGGAAGATGCTGCTTGGATTGTTTCAGCATTTTATGCAGGATTAAGGCTTAGTGATAAGCGGTAACTGACAATGCCCGGACTCATGGGAGAGGGCAGACACGGCTCTGATCGACAGAGGGGCAGACATAAAAATATGGTTTGGAAAGAGAGGATTTCACATGAGTATGTTAGGAGTAAATGATATGTTGGCGGCATACCAGTATGCGAATAAGGCGCAGAAAAATAATGCCACAGGGAAAACCGGTTTTGCGGACACCGTAAAGCAGACTACGGGAAGCGATTCTGTGTCGCGGACAGAAGCATACAAGGATTATCTGAAACAAAAATATGGAAATGTGCGGTATGAAAGCATCGGAAGAGACCAGAAAAGCCTTGAGAGGGCAGGAAAGAGCATGAGCGGCAATGATGTTGTAATAGCACCGAACATTCTGGAACAGATGGCAAGCGACCCGGAAAAAGCTGCTTACTATGAGGGCAAGATCGATGATTTCTTTAATGCCACCCCGATGTTGACGGCTTCGTTTGCGGCAAAGGGGCTTGTCTATGAACCGGGCGGTGTGGTAGTACATGAGGATGGAAGCGTAACATATATCGGTGGCTGCAGTGATTCACCAGAGCGGGTAAGGGAGGTTAATGAAATCAATAAAGCGAAACGTGAAAAAGAGACGGCACAGAGGAAAGAGAGTATAGAGCGGAGTCAGGAAGCGGCAGAGGAACGGAGGCAACAGATTGAGATAGCCTATAAAAAGCAGGCTATGGCAGAGGCATTTGCCAACCGTATAGTGGGCGCAGGCATGGTTACATACACAAGTACGCCGGAGGTTATGGGGTCTGCGATTGCGGCTTATGAGAAGAACATCATGGAAGCGGCGGGCATTTTGAAGTAAGGAAGATCATGCCCGGACTTATCATAAGGGGGCATGGGCGGCTCTGAACGACAGAGAAGCCGCAGGTAAGATTTTTTGAAGGAGGAAAGATGTCAATGAATGTAAACGGAATAAACAATGGTTCTTATATGCCTGTTCAAAAAAGGGAAAGCCCTAAAACGGGAAACGCAGTCCCTGGTTTCCAGAACAGCTTTAACGGAGTACATACTCTTGTAATGGGCGGCCTGTGTTCAAGAGGATTGGCCGATGGCGGCTGTGTCACAGTTTATAAGGCAGAGGGGTATAGTGCTGAAAATCCGATCATACGGGTTGTTACCAGGGCGGCGGACGGGCAGGAACATGAGCAGTTGATTGACCCGGCAAAGGTAGACCCGGCAAGTGCGACAAGAACGGAAATAGACGCACTGGCGGCATACTTAGTGGATGAAAAGAAGCTGGACAGTATGTCTGCATTAAGGGTAGGGGCAGGGGCGGAAAAGGGGACAGAGAGTTTTTCCACCGCTTTTGCTGAAAAGAGGAATTTCTATGCCATTGCGGAGGAAATGATGAA
The DNA here is from genome assembly GCA_002491905.1 of Lachnospiraceae bacterium UBA7143. Classification (GTDB taxonomy): domain Bacteria; phylum Bacillota; class Clostridia; order Lachnospirales; family Lachnospiraceae; genus UBA3282. Next base: position 6,930 of record DKWV01000011.1, read on the forward strand.
GATGCAGTATGACTGCCACAATTTTGCGGGCTATGCATCATATCAGAAAATTTTAAGCGCGTTTGGTGCGTTTATGGATAAAGGCTGAAATCAGGCGGCACATTGGATATACAGGTATAATCTTTACACCCTATTCCGCAGAGGCGCATAAGGCTTTGCCTCTGCGGACTGCGAGGGTGCAGGGGCGGCTCTGAACGACTGAGGGGCTGCCATAAAAATAATTGACGAAAATGGAGGATTTGAAAAATGAGCGTAAATGGAATAGGAGCGGCAGGATATCCGGCATGGCAGGGAGCTAGGAAAGCAGAAAATAATGCGAAGGGCGATTTCGGGGCGAATGTGAAAGCAACAGGAAATGTAGTACATATCACCCCGGACGCATTATTTTCTATCTATGATGCAAAGACAGGGGAAAGTGCAAATGTATACAGGGCGGATGATTATTCAGAGGAAAATCCGCTTTATATTGTAAAAGGCATGGACAAAAACGGGAATGAGTACGAGCAGACGATAGATGTGAGCAAGGTGAACCCAAATAGCTGCTCTTATACGGAGATGCTTGCGTTAAATGCGCATACCGGGAATACATCAGACAGTAATTTCCTGAGTATGGCTATTATGAAGGACAAATCGTGCACTGCTTCCTACCATGAGAAGGCAGATTATATGGCAATGGCACATGAGCTTATGAATGACATGAAAACGCTTGGAAATTGGGACGGATATCTGCGGTATGGGAAGTGGATCAATGATATCCTTACTTTCTGTAAAGGCAAATCATAATTGAAAATGGCCTGCCCCCACGGCTACATATCCCCAATAAGCCAAAGGGCAGGCATTTCCGGTGTTCCGGCTGATCGGGGAATCAGGGAGCAGGGAGAAGAGGTGAAGACCGGTATGGAATTTGACCGTGGAACGTAGATAAAGTGTCTTTGCACGGAGAAATAAACTGCTTGGACTTATCATGAGAGAGCAGGAGCGGCTCTGAACGACTGAGGAGCTGCAACACTAAAAATAATTGGAGGTTTGGAGAAAATGAGCATTAACGGAATAGGAACAGCCGGATATCCGCTGGCAGGATACACGGCAAGGAAAGCAGAAAGAAGTATGGAATCCGGTACAGTGGGATTTATGGAGACAATGGAGGAAAAGGCGGCACAGGATAAAGTAATAGATTATGACGAAAAAGCCTTTGATATGGTCGGCCCGAATGCCCCGCAGGAAGTGAAGGATGCGTGGATGGATGCGGCGAAAGAAGTAAATGCAAATGGCATGGGAATCCGGGGCAACGGGATGATGAGCCATATATCGCAGATGATGGTGCAGCGGCTTAATAAACAGCTTAAGGGTGAAACGGAGAATTTTGACATTCTTGGAAGCACGGTGGAATCTGCAATTCAGGCAACGGAAAAGGCGCTGTATGATTTGGATCATCCTCTGGCTCCTGCGTACAGAAGCATAGAGGCGGAGCAGGCCCGTATCAAAGAAAGGGAGTTTTATACAGCATTTTTGGAAAGGCTGAAACAGTTATAAGACACATATTCGTAACTGTTATTTTCACTTTGCGAATTTAATCTGCGGTAAAGCTGCGGTAGAGGGGTATTTTATTTCGCCGCGGTACAATAAAGCGCCTTTGTATGGAATAATAAACTGCTTGGACTTATATTGAGAGAGCAGGAGCGGCTCTGATTGACAGAGGGGTCGTAACACTAAAAATAATGGAGGATTAAAGGAAATGAATGTAAATGGAATAGGAGCAGCAGGATATCCGGCATCAGGGTATGAGACAAGAAGGACGGAAAGGAATGTGGCAGGAAGGAATTTTGCAGATCAGGCAGCGGAAGCGGCACAGGCGACAGCCACCCTGCATGGAGCTGATGAAGGTTCAGGAGATATTGCAATCAGTTCATGGGTGGATGTCGTGAGCGGTTCATCCATTTCTGTCTATAAGACGCAGGACTTTGATGCATCCAATCCCATGTATAAGGTCAGGACATGGGATCAGTCGGGAAATGTGACGGAGCAGATGGTGGATGTGTCAAAGGTAGATCCAAAGAACTGTGATACGGCTGAGATGTATGCGTACACTGCCAACCTGAAAGAAAGCGGGAAAGGCAGTTTTGAGGATACGGTTCTGAAAGCGGCAGTCGCAAAAGCAGTGAAAAATGCGGAGCAGAGAAGCGCGGGCTCATGGAGCTTTTCAGAAAAGACGGATTGGGTGAAAATTGTAAATGATATCATGCAGTCCGAGTACCAATATGGTGATTTGAAGGGCTACATGGAGTGGAAGAAGTTTTTGGGATTTTTAGATGAGTAAACCGCTTCGGATTCATTATAAAGCACAATGCACAAACGATAAAAGGGAACTGGCTGATACAGACCGCCGGGTTCCGGCGGGAAGTCAGAATGAAAATCAGCTATGAATTTGTAACAGGGGAAATTTCTATACCACGACATACAGATTTATGCTAAAATAGCAAAGTAATAATTTGATATTTAGAGGAAAGAGCATTTCAGGAGGAGAATTAACGTGATATCGGTACTTTTTGTATGTCATGGCAATATTTGCAGAAGCACAATGGCTCAGAGCATTCTCACTCACATGGTAAAAGAACGCGGTTTATCCGCCTCCTTCCTCATAGATTCCGCAGCTACCAGCCGCGAGGAGATTGGCAACCCTCCCCACTATGGCACGGTGAACAAGCTGCGGCAGGTGGGCATCCCGTTAGTGCCCCACCGGGCGCGGCAGATGACGAAACAGGATTACAGGAATTTTGACTACCTGATCGGGATGGACGATGCCAATGTCCGCAATATGGAGCGGATTGCCGGAGGAGACTCGGAGCATAAGATTTACAGGCTGCTGGAGTTCGCGGGGAGTGGACGGGCTATCGCCGATCCCTGGTATACAGGCAATTTTGAGGTGACATATGATGATGTGCTTGAGGGGTGTGAGGCCTTTCTTGAATCACTGCATATGTAACAGGGCTGCAGCATTCCTATGGAAATGCCATGAAGCGGCGGATTTATGTCATGAACGGCGCCTTTCCCTTATTAAGAAAAAGGGGAAAGACGCCGATATTTACTGTATAAAATGTTTATATAATTGGGAAAGTGTGTTATTTCGGAAAGAGGGGCGGATATGCAGATTAAGATAGGAGATAACGGGAACCAGACCATAAATACAAACTTACAGGCACAGGAAAAGGCGGGGGCAGATGGCCGGCAGAAAGCCGCCAGACAGCAGAGAAAAACGGTTATCTTTGCGGGAGAACTCCCTTTTCATAAGGATTCCATTACCCTTCGCAGGCAGCAGGCCCAGAAACAGGCCATGAAGTTTGTGCAGGATGCCTGGGACAGCGACCGCAAGACGGATCAGGGCATGGATGAGATACGCGCGCGACAGGAAGTTCAGCGGAAGGAAGCGCAGAGGAACTGGGATCAGGCGCAGGAGCTTAATGACAAACGGGAGGGACTTCGAGGGAAGTATGACGTAGACCCGGAGTCGCAGGAGCAGAAGGATCTGGAACTTCTCATGAGGGCGTCATCCCCATATGACGATCATGTGTTTACGGAAGAGGAGGAGGCCAGACTTGCCGATTTAAAGGAGCAGCCGCTGACCGAGTATCAGGAGCGGAGTCTCTCGCTCTATAAGGATCAGGTGATATTTGAAAACCGGGCGAAACAGGCGGAGGACTATGCCGGATATCTGCAAAGTTCGCTTACTGACATGAAAATCGAGCGTCTGAAGCACCACGAAATGGCGGACGCCCAGAACAAAGCGGAAAAGGTGATGGAGCAGGCCAGCAAGGATATTCAGGGTATGATGATCGACGAGGCTAAGGATCACGTGGACGAGACTTATGAGGAGAAACGTGAGGAGGCTGAGGCGAAAGCGGAAGAGAAGGAAGCGCAGGAGAAGAAGATCGAGCTCCGCAGGGAACAGAAAGAGCTGATGGAGGCAAGAATCGACGAGATCAGGGAGGATGGCAGCGGGGCGGAAGAAGCGCAGAAGGATCAGGAGAGGGATGCGAGGGAAGAAGCGTCGTTCTTAAAAGATATGGCTGACGCGGGAATGGATGTTGCCGGTTCCGGCGCGGCTGTGAAGGCTGAGATTAAGGATATGTTAAACAAGATGAACCTGATTGAGGCGGATATCAAAGGTATTGAGGTGGACGAGGAAGTTTAAGGAGACAGACAGCAAGAGGGGCATAAGAGAATAAGATGAGAATTGCGATTTGCGATGACGAGACGGGAGGGAGAGAAAGGATTCGAACCTTACTCGACAACGAGTTTTCCGGGGCGCAGACCAGTGAATTTGATTCAGGGACGAAACTGATAGAGGCTGTGAAGGGAGGATACCAGCCAGATATCGTATTGCTGGATATAGCGATGGAAGGGATGAATGGCATGGAGACGGCGAAGAGACTGCGGTCGCTGTCCGATGTCATTCTGATTTTTGTAACAGGGATAAAAGAGCAGGTGTTTCAGGCTTTCGACGTGGGAGCGTTCCATTATCTGATGAAGCCGGTGGATCAGGAGAAGCTAAAAAGTGTGCTGGACCGCGCGGTGAAAGAGGTGGAAAAACGTGCAGGCGGGCCGAAGTTTCTTCTGGTGAAGACGGCGGGGAAACACCGCAGGGTGCCGGTGGAGGATATTCTCTATGCAGAGAACAGCGGCAGAAAGATAATTCTGCATACGAGAAAGGAAAAGATAGAGTATTACGAGCGCATGAACCATCTGGAGGATGTGCTTGGAGAGAAATTCTACCGATGTCACAGGGGTTATCTGGTGGCGCTTCAGGCGGTCATCGGATATGACAATACAAGCATTACGCTGGACAGTGGGGAGAAGATCTATCTTTCCAAACAGAAGTATACGGAGTTCGCGAAACGGTGGGAACAGTACATACAGAAGTAGAAATCCATTTGGGACAAATGTGGGACGGTTCGTGACAAACGGGGTTAACGGAACACGGAGCGGGCCGATATATGAGATAGAATCGGAAAAAAGAAACAGGGGGAAACCAAAATGAGAATTACGAGAAATTACAGGGACGGAATGGTAAACTTCAGGAAGAATAATAAAGACTCGCAGACATCTCTGCTGCAGAGCGCGCTTAGCCGCAGCAGCACAAGCAGTCGTGCCAATCGGCTGGCAAGCCTTCTGGGTAATAAGAAGAACACCAGCACGAGCGGGCTGACGAACAGGAATTTTGTCACCTCCACCTCGAAGTCCCAGAAGTTTTACTATGACATGCAGTATCATGCAAAGCAGGTGGGCGAGTACGCGGATGCCTTAAAGAGTACGGAAAAGGATTCCATATACGATAAGGCCAGGGAGAGCGGCAGTACGGATCAAATTGTATCGAATGTAAAAAGCTTTGTGAATCAGTACAATAACATGTTAAATGATCTGGAGGAGTCTGGCACCAGATCGGATGAGACTTTCATAAATCAGTTGAACAGCATGTCCAGAATGGCGGGGCGTGATCTGGCGCTGACAGGCGTTACCAGAAGGGCGGACGGCACGCTTTATGTGGATGAGAAAAAGCTGGAAGCGGCGGATGTGGACACGCTGGAAAAGGTCTGGGGCGGAAACGGTTTTTCCTCGAAGGCAGCGGCCAAGGCAGGCTCTGTGGAGGCCACGGCGGAGCGCAATTTTGAGGCACAGAAGAGCAGCATTTACAGTCCCCTTAACCGGACGAATCTCTATAACAGCAGCGGCAGGAATTCAGGAAGTTATTTTAACTACAGGAGATAACGGCCGGTAAATTGGTGATTAGAATGAATCGTTTAAACTGGGTGCAGCAGAGCGAAGATTATAACGTAAAGTACCATGTCATCAAATGGAAAACATCCCATTTTCATGAGCCGTACTCCAATCATATGTCGTCCGGCGCGAAGGTGAAGCAGAGCGGTGGGGCGGCTGCGCCTGCCGCGGAGACACAGAGGGACCCGGAGGGGCTGGGGTTAGGTCTGGCTGACAGAGCCGGAAGGGCAAGACTGCGGCTGGGTCTGGGCCTGGAGGAGTCTCTTGCAAGGGATTTGTCCGGGGGAGAGAATGGCCGTGACGGTGTGAGTATATCTGCAAGGGGAATGGCAGGGCAGGAGAGCCTGGGTGGGACGGCCCGGGCCGCACTGCAGAGTATGGCGCTGGCGGAAACCCATGCCGCCGAGAATACGGTAACGACTTTTATATCAGACGGCCCGGAGAAGGAAAAGCGGGAGCAGGAACGGGCGGAAAAGGAAAATACCACCGTTGCGCAGGCCGGGCGGGGAAATATCCGCAACCGCCTGCGGGAGAGCGCGGCGCGTCTGCGGGAGGCTTATCAGAGGCAGAAGAAAAAGGCGGCGAAAATACCACTTAGGCAGATGCGGAAGGAAGAGGTAAAGAAAAAACAAAAAAAAGGAACCCGGCAGGCGGCCGACAGGGAGGCGATGCTCTCCATGCAGGCCGAGAACCATTATCTGCTGGATTCCTATGATGCGACAGGAAACTACAGTATGCTCGGCAAAAAATAGGATAATTACCGCTTTACCAGTTTGTTGACCAGTTTCAGGGCGGCGCGGATATAAAAAGGCTGTAAGGCCTTTTTTGCGTTCTGCAGTTCTTTCCTGATTTCGATATGCTGGGGACAGTGCCTCTCGCATGCACCGCATTTGGTGCAGTTATTCATGGAGGAAGCGTCCTTTTTTAAGGATGTAATCTGGATATACTCCAACATGGAGCTGAACTTTTTGTGCATGGCGCTCTGGTTGTAGCAGCGGAAAGTGGTCGGAATGTCCACGCCGTGGGGGCAGGGCATACAGTAGCCGCAGCCGGTGCAGCCAACCTTGAGATTCTGGTTGATTTTTTCGCGCACCGTGTCAATCAGCCGGTGGTCGGCCTGTGTGAAGCTGCCGATGCCGGCCTTGTCGGCGGTATTCACATTTTCCAGGACCATCTCCTGGGAATTCATGCCGGAGAGGACGCAGGTTACCTCTGGCTGGTCCCAGAGCCAGTGAAAGGCCCATTCTGCTGGAGTGCGCTTCACGGAATGAGCCGCAAATGCCTTTTTTGCACCGTCGGGCAGGGCGTTGACCAGTTTGCCGCCCCTCAGCGGCTCCATAATGACCACGGGAATGCCTTTGCCTGCAGCATAGTGAAGCCCTTCCCTTCCGGCCTGTGTGTGTTCATCCAGATAATTGTACTGAATCTGGCAGAAATCCCAGTCATAGGAGTCGATAAGCGCTTTAAATGTATTTGTGTCACCGTGGAAAGAAAAACCAATATTACGTATAGCGCCTGTTCCCTTTTTCTCCGCGATCCAGTCCTCAATGCCTATGCTTTTCAAACGGTTCCAGACCTCAACGTCAAAGAGCATATGCATCAGGTAAAAATCGATGTGATCCGTGCGCAGGCGTCTGAGTTGTTCCTGAAAGAGTTTTTCCACGGAAGCCTCATTTTTTAAAAGATAATAGGGGAGTTTGTCTGCGATATAAACTTTGTTCCGGTAGTTGTTCCTCGCCAAGATTGTGCCGAGAGCCTCCTCGCTGCCGGGGTAAATGTAAGCGGTGTCAAAGTAATTTATACCGTTTTTGATGGCGAGCATGATTTCCTTTTCGGTTTTTTCCAGATTAATTCTGGTGCCAGCGCCTGTAAAGCGCATACAGCCGTAACCGAGAATCGATACCTCTGTGCCGTCCTTCATTTTTCTGTACTGCATAGAATCTCCGTTCTGAAGCATTTACGCGGGAGAGGGGCAGAGAACTTCCCTGCATCTGCAGACACGATGCTTTCTGAATTAAATTATAATGGTCGTTTTTCCTTATTATATAGTAGATATATGCGGAAAGTCAATCATTATGCGCCATGCCGTTGTCTCAGTATTTACCAAAATTCTAATAAAAAGTTAATAATTCTTTCCTTGTTTTTCTATGGTATTCGGTATATATTAGGAAAATAAACGGAGGACATACAGATGAGTGGAAATCCATTTTTCCCATTGGATGAGATGGGGTTTGACGCCGAGGAGAACCAGATGATGGTGATTCCCAAGGTTGATAAGGAAATTTATGAACAGCGCCGCAAGATGGCGGGAACTATGGTGGACTATAAGGAGATGCGTATGCGTTACAGCTGCGCGATCAAGGAGGTCAGAACGAAGTTTGATGTCCTGAATTCCGAATTTAATGTGAGATATCAGCGCAATCCTATCACTTCCATCAACTCACGCTTAAAGAGCAGCACGAGCATCATGGAAAAACTGAACCGCAAGGGGCTTCCATTTACGGTAGAAAACGTGGAGGATAATCTCTTTGACGTGGCGGGGATCCGGGTGGTCTGCTCCTATGTGGACGATATCTATGTGCTGGCGGAGGCGCTTGCACAGCAGGATGATATTACGGTGATTCGCAGGAAAGACTACATCAGGAATCCGAAACCGAACGGATACCGCAGTTACCATATGATTGTGAGCGTGCCGGTGTTCTTTTCGGACCAGACGAGGGAGATGGCGGTGGAAGTGCAGATCCGCACCATCGCGATGGACTTTTGGGCGAGTCTGGAGCATCAGCTGAAGTACAAGCAGGAGGTGCCAAATCAGGCGGAAATTGTGAGCAGCCTGACTGCATGCGCGGAACAGATTGCGGCTATCGACGACCAGATGTGGCAGGTGCGCCAACAGATTGAGAGCTCGGAAGATCTGCCGACGGAGGAGGAAATCCTTTTGGAGAAGCTGCGTAAGATTGATATTGCAGTGGGAGAATAGAAATAAAATACTAAAATATTTTAAGAAAATATAAATTAAATATTGAATAACAATCTGCTCTCTGTTATAGTTTTATTATAGAGAACGGTCTGTTCCGCCTTTTGCATTTGTGCCGGCGGTTCGGAGCGTTTACGGGAATAAACGGGAAATGGAGAAGAGGCGGACGAAGACAGCAGGAGCTGTCTGGAACGTCTCGGAACGGAGGGCAAGGATGAGGAGGAGAAACGGGTTAATATGCGCATGGAGCCTTCTGCTGGCGTTTGACCTTGCAGCGTGCGGTTCTTCGCAGGGCGCACAGATATCGGAAGACGGTGATGCGGGCGCACAGACGCAGGAAGAGGAAACGGCTCCTGAAGGGGAGAAAAACCAGACGGGGGAACTGCCGGCGAACTTAGATTTTACAGTGAACTACGCGGGCATCAAAACGGCAAAGATTGCGGCGGGTGTCAGCGTCCATGATCCGTCTGTTTACAAGGCGGACGGGAAGTATTACATATTCGGCTCCCACATGTCAACGGCGGTGTCGGAGGATCTGCGCACCTGGACGTCCCTCGGGGACGGCTATAAGGTGAAGGATCAGATTTACTACGAACTGATGGCGAATGAGGACGCGTTCGCTTACGCCGGCAGCAAGAAGAGTCTGATTCCCACTGATGACAGGGCGTGGCATGTGTGGGCGCCGGATGTAATTTATAACGAGGATACAGGGCTTTACTATCTGTATTTCTGTACGACTTCCACATGGAATGCGTCGAATCTCTGCTATGCCACAGGCGAAAACATCGAGGGGCCTTATGAGTGGAAGGGCGCGCTGATCTATTCCGGATTCACGGCGGAGACGCTGGATGCGACGGATGTGACGGAATATGTTGACCGGGATACCGCCAAGGACAAATATATTAAAAAGAGTAACGAGTATAATTTTAACAAATATCCTAACGCCATTGACCCAACGGTGCTCTACGACGGGGAGGGGAGGCTCTGGATGGTTTACGGTTCCTGGTCGGGAGGCATATACCTTCTGGAGCTGGATAAAGCGACGGGCGGGGTGATCCACCCCGAGGAGGACGAGGCGAACCGGGTGGACCCCTATTTCGGGAAGCGGCTGCTCGGCGGCAACCACAGTTCGATTGAGGCACCCTACATTCTCTATGATGAGGAGAGCGGGTACTATTATCTCTTCGTTTCCTATGGCGGTCTGGCGAGGGAGGGCGGTTATCAGATCCGGGTTTTCCGCTCTGAGACCATAGACGGGGACTATGTGGATATGAATGGGGAATACCCGTTGGACACGAACAACCCGGAGCATTATCCCTACGGTTTGAAGCTGTCCGGCAACTATTTTCTGCCGAGTCTGGAGATGGCCTATATGGCGACCGGCCATAATTCCGCCTTTATTGACGATGACGGGAAAAAGTATATTGTGAACCACACCCGTTTTGACAATAAGACGGAAGAGCATGAGCCGAGGGTGCACCAGTTCATTGTGAACGAGGAGGGATGGCCCTGTATGCTGCCTTACGCGACGGAGGGCGAGAACGTGTCCGAAAGCGGTTATGACAAGAGCGCGGTGGCTGGCAGATACTATGTGATCAACCAGGGAACGGCTATCGACGCAGAGATCGCGCAGCCTTTCATTCTGTATCTGGACGAGAGCGGACAGGTGATAGGCGACGGTATCGTGGGAAGCTGGGAGATGAAAGATAGCACGTGTTATATGAAAGTTTCCTACGGGGGTGTGGACTACAGCGGTGTGTTCTGCCAGATGAATGATGAGGCGGGGACACAGGTTATGACTTTCAGCGCGGTAGGAAATAATGAGAGCGTCTGGGGCGTGAAGTACGACTGACAGAAAGACAAACGGCTTTTCACATAATAGAGAAGCGAATTTCCGTATTCGGACAGAGGATTGAAAACGCCTGTGGGAGAACCCTGCAGGCGTTTTCAGATGGCTAGGCGCAATTTTGACAAAAGACTTACTCGGTTTTCTCCATAGGGGCGTAGTGGATGTTTACTTTGATATCCTGCCCGTAGTTGCCGAAGGTCTTGCCGAAGATGGTCAGGCCGCCTATATGCTCCGCATCATCGTCCACTGCCAGGCGGAAACGGAGACTGCTGCGGTAATCCAGATGGAAACTGTCTATGGTCACATCGGAGATTTTCAGGCCGTCTATGTAGGTGCCGTTTCTGTTGATGACGAGAAGTTTAAGAAGCCCGTACTGGTTCCAGTTTGGGAACCACCAGTCGGGAGTGAAAAGCCCTCTGGAGTCACCAAAATCTCCAGGGGAGAGCCAGTTGCCGATACACACGTCGTTTAAGTAAAAGGAAATGTCGGAGGGCCAGACGTTATTGACGCCGGGAGCCTCGGAACTTAATTCTGCGGAGATGGTGAGCTGCGTGATTTTCTGGAAACTGGGGATGAAATTGGGAATATTGTACTCCACGAATCCCTTTGTAAACCAGAGGATATCTGCACTGTAGCGGTCAGGGTGGTCAAAATAGCGGGAATCGTCTACTTCGCCGATCAGGGCCTTGTCTGATGCCAGACCGCAGGTGGGACAGATTTTGTAGACAGAATAGTGACCAACTTTGATATCCGTGCTGTAGACGTTCAGGATGTCTTCCTGCCGTTCCAGGTCAATCAGGATCTTATCCAGATGAACCGAGCAGATTTTCTGGTTGCCATGCCCGGCGGATTCACTGGAAATGGAGATCAACCCACAGCTTTCCAGTCTCTTGATGTGGCTGGTCAGCGCACCGTTTGTGATATTCAGACGGGAGGCCAGCTCGTTCATGCTCATGCTGTTGTTGTCCAGAAGAATATTTAAGATTTCGATTCTGACGTCGGAACCAAGTGCCTTAAAGATGTCCAGGCCGTCATTCAGTGAAGTGATGTGTAGCAAAGTTCGCCCCTCCAAGTAATAAAATTGTTTACTCTTTTATAAATTATTATTATGAACAATAGCAACAATAAAATTATATACATAAAAAGTGATTTCGTCAATTCTGACTAAATAATTTTATAGAAAACAGTGCATATAAAGGAAAAAATAATTTACAAATACCTAAAGGACTGACAACGCGGCCTCATTTGGAAGCCGCGTTGTCCAATGCATGCTGTTTTCGTGCTGCGGGAAAGCGGTTATTGCCCGTTCACTTCCTCAAAGATACGCACCAGCTTTTCGTCAGGCGCTTTTGTAAGCAGTGATACCGCCACATTCACAAGCAGGGCGATGACAAAGGCCGGAAGCAGCTCATAGATGGCGAAAGCGCCGCCGAGCTTTGCGATGCCGTACTTCCAGACGAAAACCATAACGCCGCCCACGATCATGCCGGCAAGTGCGCCCTGTCTGTTGGAACGCTTCCAGAACAACGCCAGAAGCACCACCGGGCCGAAGGCCGCGCCGAAACCGGCCCATGCGAAGGAGACGATGCCGAAGATGGAGCTGTCAGGATCCTGCGCGATAAAGACGGCGATCAGGGAGATGGCGATGACCGTGATTCTTGCGATCAGCAGGGAGGTTTTTGTGTCCAGTTTCTTTTTGCCGAAGTCCTGTACCAGATTCTGTGAGATGCTGGATGCTGCTGCCAGAAGCTGGGAATCGGCGGTGGACATGGTGGCTGCCAGGATACCGGCAAGAATAACGCCTGCTATTAATGCGGGGATCACACCGTGGCTGCTGAGTACGGAGGCAATCTGGATAATAACGGTTTCAGAATTGCTGCCTTCCAGCACAGGAATGATGCCTGCCTGGGAGAGGCCGTAGCCCACCACGCCAATCAGCACGGCGATGGACATGGAGATAACGACCCACACAGTGGCGATTCTTCTGGAAAGTTTCAGCTTATTTTCATCCTCGATAGCCATGAAACGCAGCAGGATATGGGGCATACCGAAATATCCGAGGCCCCACGCCAGTGTAGATGCAATCATGAGAGGCGTATAGGGAGCGGCCGTGCCGGTTTCGGCGGAATAGCTCTGTACCAGACTTAAGTAGCCGGGAAGACTGCTTACGGCATCCGTAACGCCGCCGAAACCGCCTGTTACGACAGCACCGAATCCGACCACGATGAGAAGGGCGATGCTCATGGTGATACCCTGGATCAGGTCGGTGGTACTCACGGCAAGAAAGCCGCCCAGCGTACAGTAGATTACAATGACTGCCGCGCTAAGGAGCATGGCCACGATGTAATTCATGCCGAAGAGCGTGCTGAAAAGCTTGCCGCAGGCCGCGAAGCCGGAGGCTGTATAGGGCACGAAGAAAACGACGATGATAAGGGCGGCGATACAGGTCAGGAAATGTTTGTCGTCACCATACCTTTTGGAAAAGAACTCAGGGATGGTGAAAGAACCGATCCGGCTGGAATAGCGGCGGATTCGTTTGGAAACCAAAAGCCAGTTCAGGTATGTGCCGATGGCAAGCCCGATGGCTGTCCAGCCGACTTCGGCAAGTCCGGCGATATAGGCGAGGCCCGGAAGTCCCATCAAAAGATAGCTGCTCATATCAGAGGCTTCGGCGCTCATGGCGGTAACCAGCGGACCGAGCTTGCGGCCGCCCAGATAAAATTCCGCGGCCTGCGTATTTTTCTTGGAATAGGTGATCCCAATGTAAATCATCATGCCGAGATAGGCGATGATGGCAATGATAATACAAATTTGCGATGTCATAATTTTCCTCCTCATCTTTTACTTTAGTGTGTTAATCGGGTAAATCCTTTGCTATTATAGCGGGTTTGCAAAAAATACGCAATAAAAAGTATGGCAAAAGCAGCTGCCGGTGGCATATTCTATTGATTTTATGCTAAAAATCGCATATAATGTCATTGTCTGCACTGTATTTTTGGGAAATATGGCGGTAACGTGAGGAGGAGGCTGAAATGGGGGCAGGAGAAGGGAAGACGGACGCAATAGCCCGTTTTAAGGAATTATGCTGTAATGCGGTGGCGGAACAGGAAAAATTCCTGATGGACAGGCTTGCGGAGAATAAAGATACCGAATACGGAAAACTGTTTGGGTTTGAGGATATCCATTCCATAGAAGAGTACCAGAAAGAACTGCCCATTACCTTCCATTACGACTATGAGGCGGTTATCGAGCGCCAGGTAGCCGGGGAGGAAAGGCTTCTTACAGCGGAAAAGCCGGTATATTACTGTATCAGTTCCGGCAGCACGGACTCGCCGAAGTATGTGCCGGTTATCGAGCGGGATATTCTGCGGCAGAAATTTTACTGGCTGGATCTGATCCGGGAGACGATCCGCAGGCAGATGCCGGAAGCCTCGGATGAGGAACTTTTCGGTAAGATTTTTCAGACTGGAGAATACCGCCGTGACTTTATGTCAGACGGCACCATGAGCGGTGTGAGGGCCGGTGCGCTGCACCGCTATCTGGAAGCAAAAGGAGAATTAAATATCAACTGTTATACGGCGCCGGAGGAGGTGCTGTTTCCGAAAAATACGCTGGAGGATCTGCTCTATGTGAAACTGCGGTTTGCGCTTGCATGCAGGGATGTGACGGCGATACACGGTATTTTTGTAAACCGTGTGGTGGGGATGCTGCGGTATGTGGTAGATAACTGGGAAGCTTTTTTGTCGGATATTGCGACAGGGGAGATCAGCGACTGCTTTCTGGTAAGCCATGAGTGGGAGCTTTATCTGAAGGAGCATCTTCCGGCAGACCCGGAGAGAGCGGCGGAGCTTCGGGCGATTCCCGTGGAGGATCTGGAAGAGGGGCTGGTGAAGAAAATCTGGCCGAAGATTAAATACGGGCAGCTGATTGGCGGCAGCATGTTTAAGCCCTATATGGACAGGCTCTGGACTTATGTGGGCGATCTGCCGATCCATTATTTTACCTATGCGGCATCGGAGGGCTGCTTTGGCATTGCCGGAGGTGTCAATGAGGAGGATGCTTATTATACACTTCTGCCTGATACCTGCTTTTATGAGTTCCTTTCCGAAACCGGCGAGGGAGAAAAAATTTATACGATCCGCGACGTGGAAGTGGGGTCGAAATATGAACTCCTGATTACGACTTTTTCCGGGGCTTACCGATATGCCATCGGAGACGTGGTGGAGGTTGTCGGGTTCGAGGGGCAGGCGCCGGTTGTGCGGGTCTGCTATCGGAAGAGTCAGGTCATCAATATCGCGGATGAAAAGATGAATGTGCGCCAGCTGGAGAATGCAATGCGGAAATTCCAGAGAAGGGCGGAGTGCGTTGCGGAAGGATTCTGCGTGGATGGGGATTACGCGAAGCAGAGGCCGCGCTACATGCTGTATCTGGAGCTGGCGGAAGGAGAGCTGCCCGGGAATGCGGAGGCGGTTCTGGATGAATGTCTGATGGAGAGCTGCTTCGGCTATAAGAGGGACCGGGAGCTTGCCGAGCTTGACCGGGTGAAGATACAGATGATTCCTCAGGGCGGGTTTAAGGCTTACGGAAGATTTATGGCGAAGCTGGGACACCGTAAAGAGCAGGATAAACCCCTGCGCGTTCTGGTGACGGAGGAGCAGAAAGCGTTCTTTGGAGGAGCACTCATGGTATGAATCATAAAGAGACAGCACTGCCGGGAGCTTTTATGGAGAGAATGCAGAGGCTCCTCGGCGGGGAATACGAAGCCTTTTTGGCAAGTTATGGGCAGGAACGCCAGTACGGGCTAAGACGTAACCTGCTGAAAAGCACGGAAGAAGAGTTTATCAATAGAATGCCCTTTCCGCTGGAAAAAATTTCCTGGGCGCGGGAAGGGTATTATTATGATGCTGCGGTCCAGCCGGGACGTCATGCGCTTCATGAGGCGGGTGCCTATTACATTCAGGAACCGTCCGCTATGGCGGCGGTGGCAGCGCTTGCGCCGAAGCCCGGTGAGCGGATCCTGGACCTGTGCGCGGCTCCGGGCGGAAAGAGCACGCAGATTGCCGGGCGGATGCAGGGGCGGGGCCTTTTGGTATCCAATGAAGTGATCGGAGAGCGGGCGCGGATTTTATCCCAGAATGTGGAGAGGATGGGCGTGACAGGCTGCGTTGTCTGCAGTGAGAAGCCGGAGCGCATCGCGGCGCTTTTTCCGGCGTTTTTTGACCGGGTTTTAGTGGATGCACCCTGTTCCGGAGAGGGAATGTTCCGAAAAGAGGAGGCGGCCAGGGAGGAGTGGAGCCCGGAGGCGGTGCAAATGTGCGCTGAAAGGCAGGCAGCGATTCTGGAGGAGGCGGCGAAGACAGTGAGGCCGGGCGGTGTGCTGGTGTATTCCACCTGTACTTTCTCGCCGGAAGAGAATGAGGGAACTGTCAGTGCATTTTTAAGGACGCATGAGGAATATAATATAGAAGAGACAGAACTGGAAGGCACTCTGTCGCAGGGCCGGGCGGCGTGGATCGGACAGCCCGCGGCGGGAATCGGCCATACGATGCGGATCTGGCCTCACCTTCAGCGGGGAGAAGGGCATTATATTGCCAGACTGCGTAAAAGGGGAAGCACGGCGGGAGACTTGCGGGAGCAGAAGGCAGAGCAAAAGGGTGATTCTGGAAAAGGGATGTGGCAGGTCACAGGAGATAAAAAGTTATGTAAACTAGCAGAGGGCTTTTTGCGGGACGACTTAGAGATTGACGGCGCGTGGATGGAACGGCATCCGGGACAGGTTGTCCGCTTTGGAGACCAGATTTATCTTGTGCCGGAAGAGATGATTTCCCTTGCGGGAATGAAAGTTCTGCGGCCCGGTTTGCAGATTGCAACGGAGAAGAAGAACCGCCTTGAGCCGGCCCATGCGCTGGCGCGTTCGCTTCTGCCTGCGGACAGCGGCCGCTTTTACGGGCTCACGGAGCAGGAGGCTTTGGCGTATCTGCGCGGTGAGAGTATTGTCTGCGGGGAACAGAAAGGCTGGATGGTGGTCTCTTATGGAGGGTATGCGCTCGGATTCGGAAAAGCATCGGGCGGTCAGATCAAGAACCACTATCCGAAGGGGCTGCGTAAGACTTTGTAAATTCTTAATTATTTGCTATATGCCGCAATATGGGCTTGCCAAATGATTCTGCAGGGCATATACTAGATGTAGACTTTTACAGAGGATAAACCACTTCATTGTGTATGTTAGCGTAGGGAGTTCTTTCGATGTTATTTTCCAGTGTTGGATTTTTATTTCGGTTTCTGCCGATTTTTATGATAGTCTATCTGGTATTTCCTAAATGCCGCAATATTGTACTTCTAATTGGAAGCCTGATCTTCTATGGAGTGGGAGAACCGTATTTCGTTCTGCTGCTTCTTTTGTCTGTTCTGGTAAATTTTGGTTTCAGCCGTTATATGTTCTGGGAACCGCGATCCCCACAGACGAACCGAAAGAAAAAAGCGGCGAGGCGGCGGAAACGCGCGCTTGTGCTGTCTGTGGCGCTCGATCTGGGCGTGTTGTTTGTATTTAAATACTGGGATTTTGCCGCAGGCAGCATCAATGCGGCTGCAGGAAAAGGACTTTTGCCGTTGCTTTCCCTGGCGCTGCCGCTGGGAATCAGTTTTTATACCTTTCAGATGATTTCCTACCAGATTGACTGCTACCGGGGAACCATAAAGGAGCGCGCCGGACTGGTCGCTTTCGCCACTTATGTCTGCATGTTTCCCCAGTTAATTGCCGGTCCCATTGTCCGCTATGGCGAGGTGGCGGAGCGCATGACGAACAGGCGGGTGCGGATCCGGGATCTGGAAAATGGGTTGAAACTGTTTACACTTGGTCTGGGACTTAAGGTGCTTCTGGCAAACCAGATCGGCACGCTCTGGAATCTGATTATGACGGCGGGGGCGGGAAGACTGCATGTGCTGGTGGCATGGCTTGGCGCGTTTGCCTACTCCTTTCAGATCTATTTTGATTTCTGGGGGTATTCCGTAATGGCTATGGGGCTTGGCAAGATGTTGGGATTTTCCATTCCCCGCAATTTTGACCATCCCTACACGGCACGTTCCCTGTCGGAATTCTGGAGGAGGTGGCATATAACGCTTGGCAGCTGGTTCAAGGAGTATGTCTACATTCCGCTTGGCGGCAGCCGTAAGGGTGCCGGACGGACGGTGCGGAATCTTTTTGTCGTCTGGGCTCTTACCGGACTGTGGCATGGCGCTGCGTGGAACTTTGTACTCTGGGGCATTGCCTTTTTTCTGTTACTTTCCCTGGAAAAAAGGACTTTCGGAAAGCGACTGGAGAAAAGTCTTGTGCTGGGACATATCTATACGGCGCTGTTGATTCCCGTGACCTGGGTGATCTTTGCGATTACGGATATGGGGCAGCTGATCGGGTATCTGGGCAATCTGGCCGGATATCACAGGGAGGAGGTCCTGGTTGGAATAACGCAGTTTCTCCGATATCTCAAAGAGTACTGGGGATTATTAATAGCATGCGTTATTTTTGCGACACCCCTGCCTGCAAAGCTGTATTGGAAGTGGAAAGACCGCTGGTTTGTGGTGCTGATTCTGCTTGGCATCTTCTGGTGGTCGGTCAGGGAGATTATTTCGGGGAGCAATAATCCGTTTCTATATTTTAGATTTTGACGTTTGGACGAGGCGAGAAATGAACAGAATAAGAATGAGAACCTTTCTGGAAATCATATATAATTGTCCCTTTATTTTGCTTGTGGCTTTTACAAGTTTTATATTTGTCCTGTTTTTTGACGGGGAAGGAAATCGAAGGGACGTTCATGAAATAGCGGTTTCACGCCTGCTTGACGAAGGAGGCATGGCGGAGCCTGTGGCGGAAAATGCGACTGGAAAGAATGGAGAAATGATAAAAAATGAACTTAAAACAAATGATGCGATCGGAGAAAAGTCGGTGGAGGAGACAGCGCAGGAAGATGACACGCTCCAAAATGCAGGAGTACGCAGGAAAGAAAATGATAAAATAGAAAACAAGTATGATCGGAAAACAGACATGATAAATCTGGATATGCAGGGAGAATCGGGGAAAATGGAGACACATACTACGGAGTTTGTGGAATATGTGCCGATTGAGACAAATTCCAGATATTACTCGGATGCAGGAAAAGTTGCATTGACCACGGTGTATGACTATGTGTTAGAAAACGAGAGTTATTTTAATGATGCCGCTTTTCTGGGAGACTCCCGGACTTTGGGCATATCGGACTATGCGGGACTCACAGGCGCGGACTTTTTCTGCGACAACGGCATGACCATCTATAAGCTTCTGGGGGATGACGGAGTGACTTACCAGAAGACCGGAGAGAAGGTGGACATGAAGGAAATTCTGCAGGAGAAGCATTACGGCAAAATTTACATCATGCTGGGGATGAATGAGCTTGGGTACGGCGATACGCCCATGTACTTAAAACAGTATCTTAAGGTGATCAGGCAGATCAAGGAATGGCAGCCGGGTGTTATTATATACGTGATGGCAAATCTCCATGTGAGCCGGGAGAAGAATAATATGGAGACAGAGTTTAACAATATAAATATCAACGACAAGAATGTGGCTTCCGCAAGACTCGCCAATGGCACAGATGTATTTTATCTGGACTGCAATCCTCTGTTTACCGACGATGAGGGGTATCTGCAGGCGGAGCTTACTTTTGACGGGGTGCACCTCTATGCCCAGCACTATGATAAATGGCGGGATTTTCTTTTTGCACATGGGGTTGAGAAGGATGGAAACGATACGTCTCAATAAATATCTGGCCGCCTGCGGCGTATGCTCCAGACGGGATGCGGATAAACTGATTGAGGCCGGAGTGGTCTCTTTAAACGGTGAAAAGGCGCGGGCGGGCATGAAAGTGACGCCGGGCGACATGGTGGAAGTCCGGGGGAAATGTCTTCAAAAGCCGGACGAGAAGGTGGTGCTGGCCTACTATAAGCCGGTGGGGGTGGTCTGTTCGGAGCGTGACGCCCATGCGGGGCGGCTGGTGACGAAGGAGATCGGATACCATAAGCGTGTGACCTATGCGGGGCGCCTGGATAAGGATTCCGAAGGCCTTCTGCTTCTCACCGATGACGGAGATCTGATAGACGCGATGATGCGCGGGAAGAACGGGCATGAGAAGGAATATATCGTAAAGGCGGACAGAAAGTGGGAGGATGCCGCGCTGGAGCGTATGCGCGGGGGTGTATATCTGGAGGAACTGGGACAGACGACAAGACCCTGTGAGATTGAGCGGATTGGGGAGAAAACCCTGCGGATGGTGCTCACTCAGGGGCTGAACAGGCAGATCAGGCGCATGTGTGAGGCACAGGGATACCGGGTCACCAGCTTAAAAAGGACACGCGTTATTAATATCCATTTGGAAAAACTGAAACCGGGCGAGTACCGGGAGGTGACAGGAAAAGAGCGGGAGGAGCTGTACCGGCTCTGCGGGTTATCTGTCGGACGGTCGGGGCAGGAGAATGGCGGGGTGAGAAATGGCGGAAAATAAAATGGATCGTATGCGGGAGTTAGTCTCCCTCTTAAACAGGGCTTCCGAGGCTTACTATGCGAAGGATGAGGAGATCATGTCGAATTTCGAGTACGACAGACTCTATGATGAGCTGACGGAGCTGGAGCGGGAGCTGGGCGTCACCCTGACGGACAGTCCGACGGTACAGGTGGGCTATGAGGCGGTGGATGAGCTGCCGAAGGAACGGCATGAGTCGCCGATGCTTTCCCTTGCGAAGACCAAGAGCAGGGAGGAGCTTGCGGAATGGTTGAACGGCAAAGAGGGGCTTCTTTCGTGGAAACTGGACGGGCTGACCATTGTGCTGACCTATCAGGACGGCGCGCTGCTAAAGGCGGTGACGAGAGGAAACGGTGAGGTGGGCGAGGTGGTCACCAACAATGCGAGAGTATTCCGCAATGTGCCTATTTCCATTCCCTATCAGGGCGAATTGATTCTGCGGGGCGAGGCGGTCATCACCTACAGCGGTTTTGAAAAAATTAACAGGGAAATCGAGGACGATCAGGCGAAGTATAAGAATCCAAGAAATCTCTGCAGCGGCAGTGTCAGGCAGCTTGACAACCGGATCACGGCACAGAGAGGTGTGCGCTTTTACGCCTTTTCCCTTGTGCGGGCGGACGTGGATTTCCATAATTCCCGCACAGAGCAGTTTGCCTTCCTGCAAAGGCAGGGGTTTGATGTGGTGGAGCACCGTCTGGTGACGCCGGAAGATATATTAGATAACATTAGTTATTTTGAGGAGAAGATACAGACATGCGACGTGCCATCTGACGGGCTGGTGCTCACCTATGAGGATATGGCTTACGGGGCGTCTCTTGGCAGGACGGCGAAATTTCCCCGGGACTCTATCGCCTTTAAGTGGGCGGATGAACTGCGGGAGACGACGCTTGTCGGGATGGAGTGGAGCGCCAGCCGCACCGGTCTGATTAACCCGGTGGCGATTTTTGAGCCGGTGGAGCTGGAGGGCACCACAGTGAGCCGGGCGTCCGTGCACAATATCAGTATTGTGCGGGGACTTAAGCTTGGTATCGGGGATCAGATCACGGTCTACAAGGCGAATATGATTATTCCCCAGATCGCGGAGAATCTGACAAAGAGCGATTCACTGGAAATCCCGGAGAACTGTCCCGTATGCGGACAGCCCACCCGTATCAGTCAGATGAACGACGTGCTGACGCTTATGTGTGACAACCCCGACTGTGATGCGAAGAAGATCAAGGCGTTTACCCTGTTGGTGAGCCGGGACGCGCTGAATGTGGACGGCCTGTCGGAGTCCACGCTGGAAAAGTTTCTGGCCAGAGGATTTTTACATGGATTTGCGGATCTGTTCCGGCTGGAACGGTTCCGGGAAGAGATCACGCAGATGGAGGGATTTGGGGAGAAATCCTGGCAGAATCTTTCGGAAAGTCTGGAGAGAGCGAGAAAGACCACGCTGCCGCGGCTGCTTTATGGACTGGGGATAGAGAATGTGGGCGTGGCAAACGCCAAAATGCTGTGCAGATACTTCCAGTATGACCTGCAGGCCCTCAGGGACGCCTCTGTGGAGGAACTGGCCCAGATCGACGGCGTGGGCGGAGTGATTGCCCAGAGCATCTATGACTATTTTCACAGGGAAAAGACCGTGGAGCAGCTTGAAAATCTGCTGGGGGAAGTGGAGCTTGAAAAACAGGAGGCGGATGCGGAGGAGCAGACATTATCCGGCATGAGCTTCGTCATTACGGGGAGTCTTATGCACTTCGAAAACAGAAATGCCATGAAGGAGGAGATAGAGAAGCGGGGTGGAAAGGTGACCGGGAGCGTGACGGGCAAGACCGTCTGCCTGATTAACAACGACACTGCATCCCAGTCCTCCAAGAATAAGAAGGCGAAGGAGCTGGGGGTACGGATTATATCTGAGGAAGACTTTATGGGAGAGTATCTGCAATAAAAGGGTAAAAAGGGAAAAATTGTGGATTATTTGTGAACTTCTGTCAAACTATTTCATTTACTGCCCGGATGTGTTAGATTTATTTTCTGGAGATAAATTATGATAGAAAGAGGGAACACATCATGGAAAAGAAAAAGTCTGCCAAGCCGGGCGAAGGCACAGGCGTGAGCAAAAGTAAAGCAAAAAGAGAAACGCGCAGAAAGCAGATGCAGAAAGCGAAGCGGGAAGCGGGCGCTGCCAGAATCATGTGGACTGCAGTGGCGGTGGTCATTGCGCTGGGGATTCTGTATGTAGTAGGACGGCAGTTGTATATCATGGCGATCCGTACGACTCCGGGCACAGATTACAGTGCGGGCCTTGCGGATGACGGCAGAATTGCAGATGCGGATATGAAGGCAATGGTTGAGCTGGCAGATTATAAAAATATTTCAGTGCCGGAGGAAGAGGTTGCGGCAACGGAGGAAGAGGTTGAGGGTGAGATCGCTTCAACGCTGGAGTCTTATAAGGAACTCAGCACGGATGAAAATCTGGAAATCGCTGATGGCGATGAAGTCAATATAGATTATGTGGGAACCGTAGACGGTGTCGAGTTTGAAGGCGGAAACAGCGGTGGTGCAGGATATGATCTGACTATCGGATCAGGAACGTTTGTGGATGATTTCGAGCAGCAGTTGATTGGACATAAGCCGGGAGAGAGTGTGAGCGTGGAGGTTACTTTCCCCGAGGATTACAGGGAAGAAATGGCAGGTAAAGACGCTGTTTTTGCGGTCACGATCAACGGTATCCAGGTGACGCCGGAGCTGACGGATGCTTTTGTGGCGGAGAATCTGGCGGATACGGAGGAGGTATCTACAGCGGCGGAATATAGGGCCAAAGTGGAAAACAATTTTTATCAGGAGCATCTTCAGGACTATCTTACGACATATGTGCTGGAGAATTCCACGGTAAATAGTTACCCCCGCAAATATGTGAAGGCGACAAAGTCCATTTTGAAAAACAGCGACGGGAATTCCGGCACGGAGACGGAGGATGAAATTGCCTATGAGAAAGAGCTCACACAGAGAGCCGAAGAAGAGGTAAAGGAGAACATGGTCTATCAGGCCCTTTTTGAGGACGCAGGACTTTCCTTTGACGCGGATGCGTATTATGCGGAGCAGGTTGAGACAATGGGTGAGGAATATGTGGAAAGATATGGCGCCGGTTATTTGGCACAGGGTGAGATCAAACAGATGGCGACTGACTATCTGGTAGGTTTGTATCAGTGAGAGAATGTAAAAAATAAGTGGGCATAAATAATCCCGGCAGATCGGAACGGTCATCTGCCGGGAACTTTTTGTATCCATCCGTTATATCAGATCTCCCGCACATCGTAGGGCGTGGTCTGATACACATAGTAATTAAGCCAGTTGGAAAAGAGAAGCTGTCCTGCGGAACGCCAGTTTACGATTGGTTCTTTCGAGGGGTCATCATCCGGGAAATAGTTTACCGGGATTTTGGGATTCATGCCCTTCTCCATGTCGCGGGCGTATTCCAGCGCCAGCGTATCGGCATCGTATTCCAGATGGCAGGTGATGAAGAAATGTCTGCTGTCCTCGGTTTTGGCGATAGCCATACCGGCTTCGTCTGAGACGGCCATCAGTTCCAGATTCGGCACGGAGGCAATCTGCGCCGGATCAATCGTCATGGCACGGGACTGGGGTGCGTGGAAGACATCGTCAAAGCCCCGGAAGAGGGGCGATTTCCGTTTGAGAATCCTGTGGGTATAAACACCGGACAGTTTTTCGTTCAAATCTTCCCGGTCCAGACCGTAGAAATAGTACAGGGCGGCGTAAGCGCCCCAGCACAGATGGAGGGTACAGTGCACATGCGTGCGGCCCCACTCCATGATGGTACAGATTTCATCCCAGTATGCCACTTTTTCAAAACGGACGTGGTCGAGAGGGGCACCGGTGATAATCATACCGTCAAATTTGCGATCCTTAATCTGATCAAAGGTTGTGTAGAATGCCTCCATATGGTTGGAATCGGTATGCTGCGGCGTGTAGCTTGCAGTCTGTAAAAACTCTACATTCACCTGCAGGGGTGTATTTGAGAGCTTCCGCAGAAGCTGGGTTTCGGTTACCTCTTTGGTGGGCATCAGATTTAAGATCAGTACATCCAAAGGACGGATATCCTGATGCATCGCCCGGTATTCCGTCATGACAAATATATTTTCCTTCTCTAAAATGCCGGTTGCCGGCAGTAAATCCGCTACTTTGATGGGCATGGGAATCCTTACCTTTCTCTTGGGTTGTATTATTTATTAAGAGAGCATAAATGATACAATGTATGATATCACAAACAGGGAGGGCGTGCAAGGCGACAACTTATGTCTACGGACATTTTTACCAAAGATTAACTTAAGATTTCCTTAAATTTTGTAAATCGGAAAACCGATACAGAGATTGACCCATTTACTGGAAAATGATATAGTAAAAGAAATAGTGTGGAGGGGGTAAAGCACAAATGTAACTTCTCTCTACAAATATACCACACTTAAAGACTGAAAAGCTTTAGACAAAGAAGGAGGATGATTGAAATGAAGAAATTAATTGCATTAACACTGGCAGGCGCTATGATTTTCTCTATGCCTGTTATGGCAAAGGAAGGGGTTGGCGCTCCCGGCGCTCCCGTAGCAGTTTATCTGGAGGCAGATTCTGACATTGGCGTTCCCGCTGAGACTGTTCGTGCCATCGAAGAGGATAAGACCATCAGTGAGCACATGAACAACGCGGTAGTTGATCATTGGGCTATGGATCCTGAGGATGTTCAGGATCTGGCAATCGGCAAGGGCGCAGTTCTTGACGGCGTAGCAGCTCCTGGCCTTACCTTTGAGCTGTTAAAGCCTGAACTCAAGAGAGTGTATGCTGCAAAGGAGCTGGCTCAGGGTAAGGGTTCCCTGCTTGCTGTTGCTAATGTACACACACATGTAGGTTATGGCACTGCTCAGATCACTTTCTACGCTCCCGGCGTAAAGGCTGGTCAGGCGATCACCGTTTATCAGCGCGTTACCGATGACAACTGGGTTGCAGTTCCCACTGTAGTTGCTGACGATCATGTAACCGTTGATATTACAGATAATACGCACCTTGCATTCATCGAGGCAAAATAAGAGTTTCGGGAATTTCGTTTAAGTGTGGAAAAACGCACCGTCTTTCTGACGGTGCGTTTTTGTGACTTCCATGCTTTGCAGAGCGTTTTGATGCGTGGCAGAAAAGATTTGCATAATTCTGTATTTTGCATTATAATCTATGTGTATTAACGCTTCGAGGGGGAACAGGTAAATTATGGAGACAGCGTATCAGAAGGTTAAGGTACACAATGAATTAGAGTGGTGTCAGGTAAAGGATATGGAGACGAAGGAGAAGATTGAAAAGGTCCTTTTGAAACACCGGGTATCCTATTTCGTAAAGTGGGAGAAGCCGAAATTCTTTTCCAATGATACCTTTGGCTCCTGCGTGTTCTGCGTGAACCAGCTGCAGAAGGAGAGCGCGGATGAGGCGATTCAGGAGCTTACGGACGAGGTGCGGGATAAGATTCGTTTTATTAACCGCAAGGTGGACAAGACTTTTTATTAGACTGATGACGAACAGACCCGGGCGGCGTAATGTGCGCCCGGGTTCCCTTTTTTCAACCTTTTACACCGCTGTGCGGTGTTCTTTATGAGCAGGCTTCCTGCTCTGATTCGTTGCTGCCCGGCAACGATTTTTTAGGTTTTTCTGGGCCGTGGAGAGCATCAGCTTGATGCGGTTCAGCTGATTGACCTCGCTGGCACCGGGATCGTAGTCGATGGCCACGATGTTGGAGCTGGGAAAACGTTTGCGCAGCTCCTTGATTACACCTTTGCCCACCACATGGTTCGGCAGGCAGCCGAAAGGCTGGGTGCAGACGATATTGTCTACGCCGCTGTGGATTAACTCTACCATCTCCCCGGTGAGAAACCACCCCTCGCCGGTCTGGTTGCCGATGTCAACGATGGGTTTCGCATAGTCCACCAGTGTGTAGATGCTCACGGGCGGCGTAAAATGCCTGCTCTTCTCAAATTCTCTGGCGGCCTGCGCGCGCAGTTTTTCGAGTGCACGGATACCGAAGCGGGAGACCAGGGCGGCTTTTTTCGAGGTGCCAAGGAAATCCGCCTTGTAAATCTGGTTGTAAAAGCAGTAGAGCATAAAGTCCAGCAGATCAGGCACTACCGCCTCCGCACCCTCAGACTCCAGAAGTTCCACCAGATGATTGTTGGCGGCAGGGGCGAATTTTACAAGTATCTCGCCCACGATACCGACGCGGGGTTTGTGCAGATCTTCATGGATGGGAATTTGGTCGAAATCCTGCACGATCTGGCGGCACATCCGCTGGAAGGTAAAATAATTCAGGGATTTCCGGGAGACAAAATCCCGGCATTTCCTTACCCATTCGGCGTGCAGCGCATCAACGGAACCGGGCTCCTTCTCATAGGGCCGCATCCTGTAGACGCAGCGCATAAAGATATCGCCGAAAAGGGCGCTGTAAGCGGCGCGGATCAGGAGGTCGGCGTTCAGGTGGAACCCGGGATTGCTTTCGATCCCGGCCAGATTTAAGGAAATCACGGGAACCTGCGGCATACCGGCTTTCTCCAGGGCGCGCCGGATGAAGCCCACATAGTTTGTGGCGCGGCAGCCGCCGCCGGTCTGGCTCATAATGACAGCCACCTTATTCAGATCATATTTGCCGGAAAGAAGAGCATCCATAATCTGTCCAACAACGATCAGAGAAGGATAACATGCGTCATTATTTACATATTTGAGTCCCGTATCCACAGCCTGTCTGGTGTCGTTGCCGAGCACTTCAAAGTGGTAGCCGCAGGCATTGAAAGCGGCCTCCATGATTTCGAAATGGATGGGTGACATCTGCGGGCAGAGGATGGTGTAATTCTTTCTCATTTCTTCTGTAAACGGCACTTTGGTGATGGCGCTGGAGCGTATCACGCGTTTTTCGCCCTTCTGTTCCCTTACCTGAATGGCTGAGAGCAGGGAACGGATGCGGATTCTGGCCGCGCCCAGATTGTTGACCTCGTCGATTTTTAAGCAGGTGTAGATCTTATCGGAGCCTGTGAGGATGTCGTTTACCTGATCTGTGGTCACAGCGTCAAGGCCGCAGCCGAAGGAGTTAAGTTGGATCAGATCCAGATCTTCCCTTGTCTTAACAAAGCTTGCTGCCGCGTAGAGCCGGGAATGGTACATCCACTGGTCGGAGACGACTAACGGCCGTTCCGGCGCAGCCAGATGGGAGACGGAGTCCTCGGTAAGCACCGCAATGTCGTAGGAGGTGATCAGCTCGGGGATGCCGTGGTTGATTTCCGGGTCAATGTGGTAGGGGCGTCCCGCCAGCACGATGCCGCGCTTGTGGTTCGCTTCCAGATAACGGAGCACTTCCTCGCCCTTATCGCGCATATCCTGCCTTGCCGCCGCCAGTTCTGTCCATGCTGCTTCCGCAGCATCCATAACAGCCGTTACGGGAAGCTCTCTAAATTCTCTCGTCAATGCCTCGGTGACGGTCTGCAGGCTCTTGAAGGACATAAAGGGATTGCGGAAAACCACCTCGCCCCGTCCGATTTCCTCCACATTATTCTTGATATTTTCGGAGTAGGAGGTGACGATGGGGCAGTTGTAGTGGTTGTTGGCGTCGTGGAACTCGTCCCGCTCATAAAAGAGGGCGGGGTAGAAGATAAAGTCCACGTTCTGTTTTATGAGCCAGGATACATGGCCGTGTGCCAGCTTCGCGGGGTAACACACCGACTCGCTGGGAATGGATTCAATGCCGAGTTCATAGATCTTGCGGTTGGAAACGGGAGAGAGCACCACCCGGAAGCCCAGCTTCGTGAAGAAGGTGAACCAGAAGGGGTAATTCTCGTACATATTTAACACCCGTGGAATGCCCACGGTGCCCCGTTTCGCCTCGTTGGCCGGCAGGGGTTCATAGGAAAAGTAGCGTTTCAGCTTATAGTCAAAGAGATTGGGTGCGCCGTTTTCTTTTTTGGCTTTTCCAAGCCCTCTTTCGCAGCGGTTGCCGGAGATATACTGTCGTCCTCCTGTGAACTTGTTGATGGTGAGGCGGCAGTTGTTGGTGCAGCCCTTACATTTGGCCATACTGGTTTCAAACTGCAGGTTCGTGATCTGCTCCAGATTCAGCATGGAGGTCTGATAGCCTTCTTCATAGTGTGCGCGGGCTATTAACGCTGCGCCAAAAGCCCCCATGATACCTGCAATATCCGGGCGGATGGCCTCACAGTCTGCAATTTTCTCAAAGCTGCGCAGAACGGCGTCATTGTAGAAGGTGCCGCCCTGCACGACGATATTTTTGCCGAGTGCCGAGGCGTCGGAGACTTTGATTACCTTAAAGAGCGCGTTCTTGATTACGGAGTAGGCCAGTCCGGCGGAGATGTCGGAGACGGACGCTCCCTCCTTCTGCGCCTGCTTTACTTTTGAGTTCATAAACACCGTACAGCGGGTGCCCAGGTCAATGGGATGCTCCGCAAAGAGGGCGGTTCTGGCGAAGTCCTCCACACTGTAATTCAGGGATTTGGCAAAGGTCTCTATGAAGGAACCGCAGCCGGAGGAGCAGGCCTCATTGAGCTGTACGCTGTCCACGGTATGGTTTTTGATCTTGATGCATTTCATGTCCTGCCCGCCGATATCCAGAATGCAGTCCACCTCCGGGTCGAAGAACGCGGCGGCATTGTAGTGCGCCACCGTTTCCACCTCGCCGTCATCTAACAGAAAAGCGGCTTTCATCAGCGCCTCGCCGTAGCCGGTGGAACAGGAGCGGGCGATTTTTACCCCAGCCGGGAGCAGTTTGTAGATCTCCTTTAGGGAGCGTATGGCGGTTTTTAAGGGACTGCCGTCGTTGCTGCTGTAAAAAGAGTAGAGCAGGGAACCGTCCTCTCCCACGAGTGCCACCTTCGTGGTGGTGGAGCCGGCGTCAATTCCTAAAAAGCAGTTTCCCTGATAGGAGGCAAGATCGCCGGTTGCCACATGATGGACGCCGTGGCGTAAGCGGAAAGCATCATAGTCTGCCTGTGTTGCGAAGAGCGGCTCCATGCGCTCAACCTCAAATTCCATCTTGATATCGGAGGACAGTTTAGCCGTCAGCTCCTCCATTGTATAGAAAGCCTCCTCCTTCGCGTTCAGGGCGGAACCTATGGCGGCGAAGAGGTGGGAGTTGTCCGTGTCGATGATATGGGCGTCATCCAGCTTCAAGGTGCGGATAAAGGACTGCTTTAACTCCGATAGGAAGTGCAGCGGGCCGCCAAGGAACGCCACGTGGCCCCGGATCGGCTTGCCGCAGGCAAGACCGCTGATGGTCTGGTTTACCACAGCCTGAAAGATGGAGGCGGAAAGATCCTCCTTCGTGGCGCCCTCGTTGATGAGGGGTTGGATGTCTGATTTTGCGAACACGCCGCAGCGGGCCGCTATGGTATAAAGGGAATGGTAATTTTTCGCATATTCATTGAGTCCCGCCGCGTCTGTCTGCAGGAGGGAGGCCATCTGGTCGATAAAGGAACCCGTGCCCCCGGCGCAGATACCGTTCATACGCTGTTCCACATTACCACCCTCAAAATAGATGATCTTGGCGTCCTCGCCGCCAAGCTCTATGGCCACGTCCGTGACAGGCGCAAAAGTCTGCAGGGAAGTGGAAACGGCGATCACCTCCTGCACAAAGGGGATCTGCAGATGGTTAGCCAGGGTAAGGCCGCCGGAACCCGTGATGATAGGATGCACCGTGAGGTTCCCCAGCTTTTCAAAGGCCTGGGAGAGAAGATCTGAAAGGGTCTCCCTGATATTTGCAAAATGTCTTTTGTAATCGGAAAAGAGTATCTGATGCCTGTTGTCCAGAATGGCAATTTTGACGGTAGTGGAACCAATGTCAATGCCAAGCGTATATTGCATATCACTCATTTATTACTCGCTCCTTCATGTATCAATGGTATCTTGGAATAAGTTACCTTTTTACCTATTAAAATGTGTTTTTTGGCATACGCTGTCATTATACGACACAGTTTTTCAAATTGCAATTGTCCAATTCTTAGAAAAGAATGAAGTTTTCGGAAGGCAATTATTAAATTTTAATAAGAGGGCGATTTTTAGGGTTGTGACATTTACTTTTAAATAGAGGAATGCTATATTATATAATAGAATTTTGATAATAGAATCCTCATTTTGGATTCTATTATATTTTTAAGGGAGAGTGAATCATGAGTCCTTTTGAACGAAAATTTGGAAAATATGCCATACAAAATCTTTCCTTTGTGCTGGTGATCTGCTATGCGGTAGGGTATCTGCTGGAGCTGTTTGACAGGAGCGGACTGCTCATTTCCTATCTGACCTTAAACCCTTACGCGATCCTGCACGGACAGGTCTGGCGGCTGGTGACATGGGTGTTGATTCCGCCGAGCAGCGGGGGGCTTTTCTTTACATTACTCATGTTATATTTTTACTGTTCCATAGGCACTTCGCTGGAACGGACATGGGGAACATACCGCTATAATGTCTATCTCTTTCAGGGCATGCTTTTTACCATAGCGGGGAGTTTCCTGCTGATGGGGTACTGTTATCTGTTTAAGCCGGAGATATCCCTGCTGGGTGCGGTTCTGACCATCAATACGCCCCAGGAGTATTTTACTGTGATCGCTATGGTGTTCAGCACCTACTACATCAATATGTCGATTTTCCTCGCGTATGCGGCCACCTTCCCGGATGCGCAGGTGCTTTTGATGTTTATCATTCCGATCCGGGTGAAGTGGCTGGGGATTATCTACGCGGTGATGCTGCTGTTCCAGTTCCTCGGCAGCACTGTATACGGCAAATTTGCCATTGGCGCTTCCCTGCTCAACTTTGTTGTGTTCTTCCTGACTTCGCGCAATATGATGCATCTGAATCCGAAGCAGATTCACAGGCGGCAGGAATTTAAGCGGGACGTGAGGAGAAATACGGGGATTACCAAGCACAAATGCGCGATCTGTGGCCGGACAGAGGTGGACAGCCCGCAGATGCAGTTCCGGTTCTGCTCCAAGTGCGACGGGAACTATGAGTACTGTGAGGAGCATTTATACACCCATACACATATCAAGAGGTCTTGACGGCGCAGACGGCGGGTGAGACATTTGATGATGTGGTGGGGAAATATCGGATGTTATTAAATGAGCGGAGGACGGCATGAACCGGGAGATCGAATTTGGCAAAACGCTGGAGGAAGTAAAGCGAATCGCCAGAGAACAGCAGAATTTCATTACAAAGACGGAGGTGGAGGAAGCGTTTTCGGCGCTTTCTCTTTCTGCGGAACAGATGGAGATGGTTTATGACTATCTGCGGCAGAATAAGATCGGCGTGGATGAACCTGTGGAAGCGGATGCCTATCTGGAAGAGGAGGAGCGGAATTATCTGGACTCTTATCTGGAAGCGATTGGGGCAATCCCGGAGGTTACGGAGGGAGAGCGGGAGGCCATCACCCTTTCCGCTATGGCGGGGGACGCGGACGCCGTCAGGCGGCTGACGGAGCTTATGCTGCCGGAGGTTCCCCAGATTGCCAAGCTCTATACGGGTCAGGGCGTCAGTCTGGAAGACCTGATCGGCGAAGGTAACGTGGCGCTTTCACTGGGAGTAACTATGCTGGGGGCGCTGGAACATGCAAAAGAGGCGCAGGGGATGCTCGGAAAAATGGTGATGGACGCTATGGAAGACTGCATTGCGGCGAGCGAGGCGGAAGAGAAAAGCGATCGGAAAATCGCCGATAAGGTAAACAGAGTGGCAGACGCGGCCAACACCCTGCAGGAAGAGCTGCGCAGGAAGGTGACGGTGGAGGAGCTGATGGAGGAATCAGGTCTTTCCAGAAAGGCGATTGAGGACGCCATACGAATAAGCGGAGGCAAGATCGAGTCCATCGCATCGAAGTAAAATCCTTTGGAGATTAACAAATCAAGCAGGCTTGATTACGAGGATTGCTTCGCAGCCTCGGCGAGATAAGGGGGAAAGATGGAAGCGGAAAACAGGGATTATAAATATTTTATGCAGGATACGGGTTCTATTTATCTGGGCGCGAAACTCAGTTACACGGAGATCCTGCAGGATGAAATGGTGAATTTTAAGTACAAGAGCATTGTGGAGCATTATATTTTCAAGGATACTGATCCGGAGACCACGCTGGAGAGCCATCTCTATTACATGACGAAAGACCAGTTTTCCTATCGGACCTATGAACAGCTCAAAGCGAAGGTGAAGATAAATATTCTGGAGGAGAAAAAAGCTTTTCTTGGTGGGAAAAAGACGGGCTATACCACGAAGCTCATGCCGCTTGCGGCGTTTGCGGACATGAATCTGGCGCAGAAAAAGGCGAAGGGCGTGGTGATTCAGGAACTAGCCCTGTCGAAGCTGGGATTGATGACTTTCAGTGTCTGAATACGCTCCGCGATAACCGTAAGTTACGCTCCGCGATAACTTACAAATAAATTTTTCGCAAAAATTTTAAAAAACCTCTTGATTTTGACAGGATTTTTTGTTACAATTACTTTCGTAAAATTCCCCTTTTACACTGGACAGGTGAAAGACTTTTTAGCCCTTCGCCTGTTCTTTTATGTGTGGAATTAATTTATTTTGACAATAAAATCCGGTCATTATCCAACTGCTTTCCCGCGCGTATCTTAAACTGCTCCAGCAGATCGTCTATGGTGAGTTTTTTCCGTTCTTCCCCCGATACATGAAATACAATATGTCCGCCGTCCATCATGAGTGTCCGATTTCCCAGGGAGAGGGCCTGATGCATGTTGTGTGTGACCATCAGGCAGGTGATGTGCCGCTCGGCGATGATTCTTTCCGTGAGGGCGAGTACTTTGTCCGCCGTGGCGGGGTCAAGGGCTGCCGTGTGCTCATCGAGCAGAAGGATGCGCGGCGTTACCATTGTTGCCATGAGGAGCGTCAGCGCCTGTCTCTGACCGCCGGAGAGAAGTCCCACGGGCTGTTTCATCCGATCCTCCAGTCCCATGTCCAGAAGGGCGAGCTGCTCCCTGAATTTTGCTTTCTCTTTTGCGCTGATCCTGCTGAAATAGGCGTGGCGTCTGGTGGAGGCGCGCAGATAGGCCAGCGCCATATTTTCCTCAATGGTCATATGGGGAGCGGTTCCTTTTAAAGGGTCCTGAAAAAGGTGGCCGATCACCCGGCTTCGCACATGCTCTTTACAGTAAGTGATATCCTCACCGCCCAGAACAATCCGTCCCTCGTCCACATAAAAGTTTCCCGTGATGGCGTTAAAGAGCGTGGACTTTCCTGCGCCGTTGCTGCCCACAATGGTGGCAAAATCGCCGTCTTCCAGAGTGAGGCTTACCTTGTCAAGCGCCTTTTTTTCGTTGACGGTTCCGGGGTTAAAGGTTTTGGAGACAGAGTCAATGACTAACATTTGCGCCGCCCTCCTTTCTGAACAGATTCCTGTTATTTTTCCGCAGTTTGTAAAAAGAGTATTTGTCCTTCAGATAAGGGAAGGAGATGGCAATGGCGACAATGACGGCGGAGACCAGCTTGAGGGCTTCCGCAGGCACATTCATGCGCAGCGCCAGCGCCACGATAAAGCGGTAGAGACAGCTCCCTAAAATAACACCAGTTATCTTTCTGAACATACTGCCCTTACCGACCAGCGTTTCCCCGATAATCAGGCTTGCAAGGGCGATGGTTACCATGCCGGTGCCCAGATTGATGTCGCAGGATTTCTGGTACTGGCCGAGGATGGCACCGGAGAGAGCAGTCAGTGCGTTTGCCACACAGAGCCCTACGGTGATCATAAACAGGGGATTGATGCTGGATGCCCGCACCATATGTTCGTTGTCGCCGGTGGCGCGGATGGAGAGTCCAAGCCTTGTGCCTAAAAACAGGGAGAGCAGTACGCCGATCACCAGTACGATGACAAGTGCGATCAGCAGCTTATACCAGTCTTCATACCAGCCGTAGGGCAGCTTTTCCTTTGCCAGACTGAAAATGGTGTCGCTGGCAAACAGATTTACGTTGGAGGAAAAGCCCATCACCGCGATGTTGACCGTGTAAAGCCCTGTATTGACGATAATACCTGCCAGAATGGAGGGAACCCCCATTCTGGTCTGTAAAAAGGCGGTGACGAAACCGGAGCAGACGCCGGCACCCATAGCGGCGAAGAGTGCCAGATAAGGGTGGCCGGAGAGTGTGACCATAGCGCCCACCGCGCAGCCTAAAGTAAAACAGCCGTCGGTGGACAGATCCGCGATATTTAAAATGCTGAATGAGATGAATAATGCCAGAGCAACCAGGGCGTAAATACAGCCTAGTTCCAGGGCGCTTTGTAAAATGGAAAGTGTAAACAGGGAACTCATTTGGTAATACCTCTTTTTGGTTGATTTTAATTAAATGGCAAATGTTATTTTAGTTAAATTCCTCGGCTGTCTGGATTTCCACAAGACTGGAGCATTTGTCTGCAAACATACTGTAGTCAAGTCCGATGGCCTCGGCGGTCTCGGTATTCACTGTGGCGATGCCGTTGTCCATAGTACGAACCGCCATAGAGGCAGGGTCTTTGCCGTTTGCCAGAATGTCTACCGCCATATCGGCGGTGGCGGTGCCAAGCTCCACATAATTTACGCCGTAGCCCATGAATGCGCCGTTTAAGGCAAAGGAGTCCGCGCCGCCGTAGTGGGGCACCTTGGCGTCGATGAATTTCTCATAGATGGCAAGCTCCGCTGTCATCACATTGTTGTCGGTGGGGGTGAAGACAGCCTCCGCGCCGGAGGAGAGCAGGGCATCCGCGGCGAGGGAGATTTCCCCGTTGTTGGTGCCCGTCTTTTCCACTACAGTAAGGCCCTTTTCTTCGCAGTAAGCCTTGGCGGCTGCGATGGCGGCGGTGGAAGAGTCCTGACTCTTGTCGTAGAGCAGCCCTACGGTCTGGATATCGGGATCTGCAGCCAGCATCAGGTCAAAAACAGCCTCCGTGTTCAGCGCGTCAGAGGTGCCTGTGATGTTGGAGCCGGGAGCGTCCATAGAGGCTACAAGCCCTGCGCCCACGGGATCGGATACCGCGGAGAAGACCACGGGGATCAGGCTGCCGTCATCACGCGCATTTTCAGCGGTGGCATTCTGCATTACCATAGCAACCGGCGTGGCCACGGGGATGATGAGATCCACGTCCGAGGCAATCAGGTCGGCGGCGATCTGGTTCATGGTTGTTGCGTCCGCCTGTCCGTTGTAGGTAAAATTTTTGTAGTCGAAGAAAATGTCAAGCTCTTCGCTCTTTTTATCCAGTTCCGCCTGCACGGCAGATACGATCTGGTTCAGGGACGCGTCATCCACATACTGCACGATGGCAACCTTGTAGGCTTTGCTAGTTCTGCCGGTGGATGCGTCGCCTTCCGGGGTATCAGTGTTGGTATCCACGGAGGTGTCGTCAGCATTTTCCGAGGAACCGGCGGTTCCGTTTTCGGAAGTGTTTGCATCCGCGCTGCCGCCGGATGCGCCGCAGCCTGTGAGAGTGGCGGTAAGAACCGCGCCTGCCAGTAACAGTGTCAAAGTTTTGTTTTTCATAATAGTGTCCTCCTTATATTTGGCTTATTTTATGCATAAGCAGACTCGAAATGCTTCGCATTTCTCGTTCGCGTTGCTCGCTGTAAGCCTTACAAAGCATGCATTCATGCAAGCATGATGCCTGCTTTATCAGCCTTCCGTCTCTGCTTATGCGCGCAAAAAACCGTCCCAGACAATTGTCTGAGACGGTAATAAACGTAGGTTATTATCGCGGTACCACTCAAATTGATGCGGGAACACAGTCCCCGATCCACTTTCTCCATATACAGTCATATATGCCGCCTTGGTAACGGGTGCGGTTCCCGCCGGGGGCTACTCTGTCAGTATCAATACTGACCTTTCATCCCGGCCTCGAAAGTCCATTCGGTATAAGCGCCATGCCGTCTTACACCAGCCGACGGCTCTCTGTAATGGGTGGCCCATACGTACTACTCTTTCTCACAGGTTTGGAATATGTGTTTCTGCAATTAATTTATTCCACAATAATACTTTTGTTACGGATTGTCAAATAATTTTTTGAACATTTTGCAGACCGGCGAAACTTATGCTACGATAAGTAGCAGAAAAAAGCGGAATGTAATCACTGATTGCTTGTAATGCAACCTGCGTTTTCCTATACTCGGCCTAACGGGACAAGAGAATGAAAAGGAGGATTCACATGAAATTTTCAGAAAAATTAAAATCAATCCGTAAGCAGGCAGGAATGTCGCAGGAACAACTGGCGGAGAAGCTTGGCGTATCAAGACAGGCGGTCACAAAGTGGGAAACGGATGGAGGTATCCCGGACATTGACAATCTTCTGGCAATTTCTGCGCTGTTTTCTATGTCTGTCGACGAACTCCTCTCCAATGAAAGGGGGGAGAAAAAGCCGGAAGAGTATCTTTTTGAGAGCGTTACGGAGTATGACATTGATGAGCCGAAACGCTATGATATGAAGCTGGGAGGAGCAAAATCAGTGATACTGTCCGGCTATGAGGGCGAGAAAATCCGTGTCCGTCTGGCATCCAACACATATGCCGCGATTCAGAAGGACTTCAAGGTCAGGATCGACGACATCCGAAAACGGATTGACGTGGATATCATCCGCAGAAATAACGTATCGGAAGCGACGGCAAAAGAGGCGGTCTGCATTTTTGTACAGATTCCTGCGCCGTATCTCGGTAAAATTGAATGCGCGGTTAATGCCAAAAACGTGGCAATCCGCTCACTGGCGTGTGAAAGCATAGAGCTTGACGTAAAAACACCGGGTGTTATTTTAGAGGATGTTTCCGGCGCGGTGGAGATCAACTGTAACCTGGATATGGAAGTGGTCTGCCGCTCCTTACACGGAGAGATCGCGATCAATCAGGTGTCGGCGACTTCGAAAATCCTTATTCCGGACGGCACAGCATTTACTGCTGTTACCAAGGGCATCGGCACAAGCATTTCTTATGAAAAGGACGGAAAGCAGGCTGAGAGGTTTGATACGCCCGATGCGGATAATGTGATCGAGTTAAACGGTATGAAGAGTGAACTTGTCATATGCGCCGTAAAGGAGGATCACTATGGAACAGTATAAATATCGTCCGTTACGTTTCTACGTCACCTGCTTTGCGGCAACATGGATATTTTGGATTTTGGCGGCATGGATCAGCAGATCCGGGCATGATAATGGTCTTTCGTCTCTGTTGATGCTGGTTGGTTTACTGGCGCCTGCCGTCACGGCGGTGATTACCGTATTGACATCGGGATGCAGGGCGTTGAAAGACGATTTAAAGAGGAAACTGGTAGGTTTTTACCGAATCAGGCCTCTTAACATTTTGGCGGCGGTTGTCGTTTTTATGATCATTGTTGCGCTTTCCATTCTGCTTTCCTTACTGTTTGGGCAGTCTTTGGATCAGTTTGCTTTTACCGAAGATTTTTCCTTTTCTGTGGGAGGCACCTCGGCCCTGCTCACCATTCTGCTTGCAGCGGTGATTGAGGAAGTGGGATGGCGGGGCTACGGGGAGGACTCTGTGGCAAACTATTTTTCCTGGTTTACGGAATCGATCATTTTTGGCTTTGTGTGGGCGGTCTGGCATCTGCCTCTGTTCTGGATCGAGGGTACTTATCACTGCGGGCTGCGGACGCTTGGCGTCGGATATGTGTTGAATTTTCTGGTCAGCGTCAGTCCACTGGGATTTCTGACAACGTGGGTCTATGTCAAAAATAACCGCAGTATGCTCGCCTGTATCATCTTCCACCTGTTTGTGAACACAATGCAGGAAAAAATCGCTATGACGTCCCAGACGAAATGTGTGGAAACCATTGTTGTGTATGCCGCCGCGGCATTGGTTGTGGCTGCAAACAGGGAGCTGTTTTTCGAAAAAGAGCATATTGGCAAGCTTTTGGAGTATAAGGGCGGCGATACGGTTAAATAGCGGATGAGAGATTCCCTTGCCGGGATTTTTGCCGTGTGGTAATATGGGTATTCGGAGGAAGATCCAATGATCATCATGGAGCACGTGTGCAAATCCTATAAAATTGCGAAGAGAAACGCGGGACTTAGCGAGGCATGTAAAGCGCTGTTTTGCCGGGAGTATGAGGTGATCCATGCCCTTTCGGATGTTTCCTTTACGATCCGCGACGGGGAGATGGTGGGCTACATCGGGCCGAACGGCGCGGGAAAAAGCTCCACCATCAAAATTTTGAGCGGCATCCTGACGCCGGACAGCGGCGTTGTGAAGGTGGATGGAAGAATACCGTACAAAAACCGTATGGAACATGTGAAGGAAATAGGTGTTGTGTTCGGGCAGCGGTCACAGCTCTGGTGGGATGTTCCTGTGATCGATTCCTTTGAACTGCTAAAAGATATTTATTCCATTCCCAAAGAGACCTATCACGCGAATCTGGAAGAACTGACGGAGCTGTTACATCTGACGGAACTGTTGCGCTCCCCCGTGAGGCAGTTGTCTCTGGGGCAGAGGATGCGGTGCGAGATTGCGGCCTCCCTGCTGCACAGTCCGCGTATTTTATTTCTGGACGAACCGACCATCGGGCTGGATGCGGTTTCCAAAATAGCCGTCCGGGAATTTATTAAAAAGCAGAATGAGCTGCATAAAACGACTGTGATCCTGACGACCCATGATATGCAGGATATAGAAGCGCTGTCACAGCGTATTATTCTGATCGGGAAAGGGAAGATTCTGTTGGACGGCACTCTTGATGATATTAAGAGGGGCGATGCGGGAATCGACGAGACGGTTGCCGAACTATACCGCGCCTATGATATTTAAGGAGGTGGCCGGCATGAAAAAATATTTATCCTTCTTTCGGCTGAGTTTTACGATGGGGTTACAGTACCGCGCCGCCGCGCTGGCAGGAATCGTGACGCAGTTTGCGTGGGGATTTTTGGAAATTCTCGTATTTCAGGCATTTTATCAGGCGGAGCCGGGTGCGTTTCCCATGACCATGTCCGCGACCGCCTCCTATGTGTGGATGCAGCAGGCGTTTCTGGCTTTGTTCGCCACATGGATGATGGAAAATGATATCTTTGACACGATAGCAAACGGCAATATATCCTACTCGTTGTGCAGGCCGATCAGAATTTACAATATGTGGTTTTCCCAGAGCACGGCTACCAGGGTTTCCCGGGCGGTGCTGCGGTGTTTTCCCATCCTGATCGTGGCGGCCTTTCTCCCGGAAAACTATGGGATGGCAGAGCCGGCGTCCGCATGGCATTTTGGACTGTTCGTTCTCACGTTGGTACTGGGGCTGTTTGTGACGGTTGCCTTCTCCATGCTCGTGTATGTGCTCACCTTTTTTACCGTTTCGCCGCAGGGAGTGAGGATTGTGTTCACTTCGATGGTGGAGTTTTTTGCGGGCGCGGTTATTCCCCTGCCCTTTTTTCCGGCAGGATGGCAGAAGGTTTTGGAACTTTTGCCTTTCGCATCCATGCAGAATGTGGCCCTGCGGATTTACAGCGGCAGCATGTCAGGGGCGCAGATGGAAAGGGCGGTAGCGCTGCAGTTGATTTGGCTGGCAGTGCTGCTCCTTTTGGGGAGCGGTCTCTGCCGGCTGGCGGAAAAGAAAGTGACGATACAGGGAGGGTGAGGCGATGCTCTTAAAAATAAAGGGTGCTGTCAGGCTGTACTGGCATTATCTGTCGATCAATGTAAGATGCGCCATGCAGTATAAGACTTCCTTTTTCCTGACGGCTTTGGGGCAGTTTCTGGTATCCTTCAATGTATTTCTGGGTATCTATTTTATGTTTCGGCGGTTTCGGGCGGTTGACGGATTCACTTACAGCGAAGTGCTTCTCTGTTTTTCCGTGACGCTTATGGAGTTCTCCCTGGCGGAGATGTTTGCCAGAGGCTTCGATCTTTTCCCGGAAATGGTACGCACCGGCAGTTTCGACCAGGTATTGGTCCGCCCGCAGAATGAGATACTGCAGGTGCTGGGGAGCAAGTTTGAGCTGACCAGAATCGGCAGGATGCTGCAGGCGGTTGTCATGTTCTGGTATGGGGTATCCCATAGCGGCGTAGACTGGAGTTTTTCAAAAATAGCGACCGTTATTTTCATGCTGATTGGAGGATGCGCCGTTTTCTCGGGGTTATTTTTGATTTATGCGGCGCTGTGCTTTTTTACGCTGGAGGGGCTGGAGTTTATGAACGTCCTCACGGACGGGGCGAGGGAGTACGGAAGATATCCGGTCAGCATTTACGGGAAAAAGATGCTGCTTGTGACCACTTTTCTGATTCCCTATGCGCTGGTGCAGTATTATCCGCTCTTATACCTGCTGGGAAAGGACAGCCGCCCGTTTTTGATCTATGTCCCGCTGCTGGCGGTCTGGTTTCTGCTGCCGTCCTATGCGCTGTGGCGGTTCGGCGTCAGGCATTACCAGTCGAGCGGGTCGTGAATGGGAAAAGGAGTGGCTTATAAAGGCGATTGATTTTGGAGGATCGGGGGAGAAGGTATGACTGTCACGGATGAAAAGGACCTACAGCAGTTAAAGA
Organism: Lachnospiraceae bacterium UBA7143; assembly: GCA_002491905.1. GTDB lineage: Bacteria > Bacillota > Clostridia > Lachnospirales > Lachnospiraceae > UBA3282. Next base: position 47,583 of record DKWV01000011.1, read on the forward strand.
ACCGGCTGATTGAGCTTGCGGATAAAGCCTATAGCCGCAATATATACACTTACACGCCCTTTCTGGGGCTTGCCGAACAGCAGGCGTACTATGCGGTGGAGCGGGAAGTGGCTTACGCCGGGGTCAGGATGGAAGGCGGCGCGCCGTTATGTGAGCGGAAAATCATCCGTTTCGGCGATCCGGGCTACGAGGAAGAATTTCCCATTGCGCGGGTGGAGATTCTGTCGAAAACGCCCAAGTTTGCGGAAAACCTCACACACAGAGATTTTCTCGGCGCGGTGATGAATCTGGGGATTGAGCGGGACGTGGTGGGAGATTTCTTTGTGAGAGAGAAGGGAGCGCTTCTTTTCTGCCACGAAAACATTGCGGATTATATTGTGGAAAATCTGGACAGGGTAAAACATACCAATGTCATCTGTAAACGGGCGGAGGGGGAGATTGCGCTGGAAAATGTATCGCCGGAGCGGATTTCGGTGACGGTGGCTTCCCCCAGGGCGGACGGCGTGATATCCAAGGTCTACAATCTTTCCAGGGAGGAGAGCAGGGAATTATTTAATAACGGACGTGTTTTTATAAACGGCATACAGACCCAAAACCTCTCCTGTCAGTTGAAGGAGGAGGATGCCGTCACCGTGCGCGGCTACGGGAAATTTATTTTCTACGGACAGACAGGCACAAGCAGGAAGGGGAAGGACCGGGTGGAGGTTGGCGTTTTTGGGAAACTATAGATAAAAATGTAAAATTGGAGTATAATGTAACGTGCGTCAAATAAAAATAAGCGGCGAGGAGCGGAGAGAGGAGTATCCATGAATTTAGAAAACTTACAGGCATACACCGTCATTTCAAAACAGCGGATCGAGGAACTGAAATCGGACGGCTGGCTTTTGAAACATAACAAAACGGGGGCGCGTGTGGCGCTTCTTGAAAACGACGACGAAAACAAGGTGTTCTATATCGGTTTCCGCACGCCGCCGAAGGACAGCACGGGCGTGGCGCACATTATCGAGCACACGGTGCTGTGCGGCTCTGAAAAGTATCCGATCAAAGATCCTTTTATTGAGCTGGCGAAGGGGTCTTTAAACACGTTCCTAAACGCCATGACCTATCCTGATAAGACCGTCTATCCGGTGGCGAGCTGCAACGACAAGGACTTTAAGAATCTGATGGATGTTTATCTGGACGCGGTGTTCCATCCGAACATCTACCGGGAGGAAAAAATCTTCCGGCAGGAGGGATGGCATTATGAGCTGGAGAGTGCCGAGGATGACCTGACCATCAACGGCGTGGTCTACAATGAGATGAAGGGGGCGTTCTCCTCCCCGGATGATGTGCTCTACCGGGAGATTATGAACTCGCTTTACCCGCACACGTCCTACGCGGTGGAGTCCGGCGGGGACCCGGATGTGATCCCGGAGCTTACTTACGAGGATTTTCTGGCGTTTCATCAGAGATACTATCACCCGTCCAACAGCTATATCTATCTCTACGGGGACATGGATATGGAGGAAAGGCTTGCGTATCTTGACCGGGAGTATCTGTCGAAGTACGATGCGCTCCCTGTTGATTCCGCTCTGGCCACGGAGCCGACCTTTCAGAAGAGCGTGGTCGTGGAGCGGGAGTACCCGATCATGGAGAGCGAGCCGGAGGAGGGGAATACTTATCTTTCCTACAACGTTTCGTTGGGAGAAAATCTGGACCGTAAGGTGAGCGTGGGCTTTCAGGCTCTTGCGGACGCGGTGGTGGGCGCGCCGGGCGCACCCGTGAGGAAGGCGCTTCTGGATGCCGGGATCGGCACGGATATCAGCAGTTTTTATGAGGCGGACGTGAAGCAGCCCTATTTCTCTATCGTGGCGAAGAACGCGGAGGGAGAGCAGAGGGATGCCTTTGTAGATATGATCGAGGAGACGCTTAAGAGCCTTTCTGAGGACGGCGTGGAGAAGAAGGCTCTCAAGGCAGCGTTAAACCACGACGAGTTCAAGTATCGGGAGGCGGATTACGGCTCCTACCCGAAGGGGCTGATGTACGGTCTGCAGATGTTTGAGACGTGGCTTTATGACGATCAGAAACCTTTTGACTATCTGGAGCTGGATGAGACTTATAAAGAACTGAAAAAAGAGGTGGACACTGCTTTTTATGAGGATATGTTAAAGAGCCTTCTGCTGGAAAATACCCATAAGAGCATTGTGGTTGTGCGTCCCGTGAAGGGGCTTACGGGAAAGCGCGAGAAGGCGTTGGCGGACAGCCTTGCTTCGAAGAAAGCGGCTATGTCCAAGGAGGAGATTGACAGGATTGTTGAGGAGACGGAGGCTCTTTTGGTGTATCAGGAATCGCCCGACAGGGAGGAGGATCTGAAAAAAATCCCGCTTCTTGCCAGGGAGGATATCGGGAAAAAGGCGCGGCCTTACTGCAATGAGGAACTTCATGCCGGGGATACGACGCTGCTTTACCATGAGATATACACGAACGGGATCGGTTATCTGCGGTTTCTCTTTGATCTTAAGCAGGTGCCGGAGGAGCTGTTCCCCTATGTTGGGCTTTTGCAGGTGATGCTCGGGCTGGTGGACACCGAAAAGCGCTCCTACAGCGAACTGTACAATGAGATCAATCTGCAGACCGGCGGGACCATGCCGGCGGTAAATGTCTACACAAACGCGGACGATCTGTCCGACTATAAGCTGACCTTTGACCTGAAGGTGAAGACGTTGTATGAGAATCTTCCGAAAGCCTTTGAACTGGCCACGGAGATATTGACTGAATCAGTCTATACGGATGCGAAGCGTCTGTTCGAGCTGGTGGCGGAGAACCGTTCCGACAAGCAGGCGCAGATGATGTCCGCGGGCCATTCCCTGGCGGCAGGACAGGCGTTATCTTATCTGTCGAAACAGGCGTATCTGATGGATCAGGTAAACGGTCTTGCGTTCTACCGTCTGCTGGAAGAGCTTGAGAAAGATTTTGACGGGAAGAAGGAAGCGCTTTCCGACAATATGGAACGGCTGGTGCGCTGCATTTTCAGGCCGGAGAACCTGATGGTGGACTACACGGCGGAAAGAAGCGGCCTTTCGGGGATTGAACCGCTGATTGAAGGTCTGAAGGCAAAGCTTTACAGGGAGCCGGTGGATGGCAAACCTTATGAACCGCAGCCTGTGAAAAAGAATGAGGGGCTGATGAGCTCCGCGCAGATCCAGTATGTCTGCCGGGCGGGCAATTATGCGAAGAAGGGACTTTCCTACACGGGGGCGCTGCGGGTGCTCAAGGTTGTGATGAGTTATGAATACCTCTGGACGCAGGTGCGTGTGAAGGGCGGCGCCTACGGCTGTATGTGTCAGTTCGGAAAGACCGGGGAGAGCTATTTCGTCTCCTACAGGGACCCGAATCTGGAAAAGACCATAGAGGTATATGAGAAGGCGGCGGATTTCGTGGCAGCTTTCGATGCCGACGAGCGCACCATGACCCAGTATATTATCGGGGCGGTCAGCGCGCTGGATATGCCGCTTACGCCGTCGGCGAAAGGCAACTATTCCCTGGCAGGCTATATGACCGGGCTTCCCTTCGACAGGGTACAGAAAGAGCGTGACGAGTTGCTTGCGGCGGACGCGGAGACCATCCGAAAGTTGGCGGCATATATCCGCGCTTTTATGGAGGACGACTGTCTGTGCGTGGTGGGAAATGAGGAGAAGATTAAGGAGCAGAAGGATATCTTTGGATCCGTCGAGTATCTGACTCATTAAAAAACAAGCGAAATTTAATTTAATGCAACTTTTTCTTTCCCAGAAAGGTATTTTGTATAGAGAAAGCATATTGGAAACGAATTTTTCGGGAAAGGGAGGAAAATGATGAGCAGGAGAAGTGGGAAGAATATGGATGGTGTGGACGGAAAAGGGAGAAGCAGGCTGCGGATCATTCCGGCAATCATTGCAATAGCGACTGTTATGTCTGCCTGCGGCGGGTCAAAATCGAACTATTCCGAGATGGCGGCGGGTGCGCCGGCCGCTGTGGCGGAAGAAATTGCTTATGAGGATGCGGCCTACGACGGGGGTATGGTTCTAAACGAGAGCGCCAGGTCGGCTTCGTATGGGTATGAGACGGCTGAGGCCGCCGCGGAGGAACCGGTCAGCGAGGAAACTTATGTGCAGGAAGGCGGCGGGCAGGATCAGGCGGCGACGCCCCAGACCTCGCGCAAGCTGATCAAGACCGTGAATATCAATGCGGAGACGGAGGATTTTGACGCGCTGGTGCCCAATCTGCAGAGGCAGGTAGAAACGCTTGGCGGTTACATAGAGAGTATTTCCGTTTATGATGTGGGCAGCTATTATCTGGAGGAGCAGGAGGTAAAGCAGCGCTGCGCCAATCTGACGGCCCGTGTGCCGAAGGAGAAGCTGGATGGTTTTCTCTCTCAGGTGGGAGAACAGACCAACGTGACCAGCCGGTCCGAGAACGTGGAGGATGTGACCTTGCAGTATGTGGATCTGGAAAGTCACAAAAAGGCGCTCCTCACGGAACAGGAGAGACTGCTTACGCTGATGGAACAGGCGGAGAGCGTGGAGGATATTATCGCCATCGAGGGGCGGCTTTCAGAGGTGCGTTATCAGCTTGAAAGCATGGAGTCCCAACTGCGCACTTATGACAATCGGATTGACTACAGCACGGTATATCTTTCTATTGAGGAAGTTCGCAAGTATTCGCCGACGCAGACGGCCACCGTATGGCAGCGGATTGAGAACGGCTTTGTGAAGAGTCTGGAGGATATCGGTTTCGGTATCCGGGATTTTGCCATCGGCTTTGTGATCGATATTCCCTATATTGTTTTGTGGATCGTGCTGATCGTGGTGGCGGTGTTTGTCTGGCGTATCGTGCGTAAGGCGTGGAAAAAGCGCAGGGCAAGGCGTGCGGCGGCCCGCGGGGAGAATGTGACGGAGTCGGAACAGGGCATGCGGAAAGTAAAGTTCCGGTGGCCGGTCATGATAAAGAGTGGGGAACAGGAAACCGAAAAACAGAACAGCAAAGAGGAACAGGATAAATAAATGACACCTGATATTGTAAATGACAGCCAAAAACAGTTAAAATCCGGCTTCGTCACGCTGGTCGGCAGGCCGAACGTGGGAAAATCAACCCTGATGAACGCGCTGATCGGGCAGAAGATTGCCATCACGTCGAAGAAACCGCAGACCACCAGAAACAGGATACGGACCGTATATACCTGCGGGGAGGGGCAGATCGTGTTTCTGGACACGCCGGGCATCCATAAAGCGAAGAATAAGCTGGGCAGTTACATGGTGGATGCGGCGGAAAGCACTTTTTCTGAGGTGGATGTGATTTTGTGGCTGGTGGAGCCGACCGATTACATAGGCGCGGGAGAGAGGCATATCATCGAGAAACTGAAAAATACAGAAACACCTGTTATTTTAGTGATAAACAAAATTGACACGGTGAAGAAGGAACTGCTTCTGGGATACATTGACGCTTACAGGAAGGAACTTGATTTCGCGGAGATCGTGCCTGTGTCCGCGCTGAAAAAGGACGGTATGCAGATACTGATCGACTGCATTATGAAGTATCTGCCTTACGGCGAGCCGTTTTACGATGAGGATACGGTGACGGACCAGCCGGTGCGGCAGATTGCGGCAGAGCTGATCCGAGAGAAGGCCCTGCGGTGCCTGGAGGAGGAGATTCCCCACGGCATAGCCGTCACCATCGAGCAGATGAAGTTTAAAAAGGAAATCGTGAACATCGAGGCGACCATTATCTGTGAGAAGGATTCCCATAAGGGAATTATCATCGGAAAGCAGGGAGCGATGCTTAAAAAGATCGGTTCCCTCGCCCGCAAAGACATTGAAAAGCTGGTGGAAAAACAGGTGAATTTAAAGCTCTGGGTGCGGGTGAAAAAGGACTGGCGGGACAGCGATTATCTGCTTAAAAATTTTGGCTATAATCCCGACGATACAGAATAGAAAAATACAAATCTGCGAACCCTATGTTTTGTGAGTGATTAAGTATCAGGGGGCGTAAGATGAAGGGATTAAACTACTGGGAGCAGTTTATGGCGACGGGAAAAATAGAGGATTTCCTGGCCTATAAAGATGCGGAGAGACAAGAGGAGAGGGAAGAGGCAGAGCAGTCAAAGGAGCACTCTCATGCAGGGGATTACAGAGATTACGGGGATGGTTTTAAAGGCTGAACCGATGAACGATTATGACAGAAGGGTTGTTTTGCTGACAAAAGAGCGGGGCAAGATATCGGCTTTTGCCAGAGGGGCGAGGAAACAGAACAGTAAGCTCCTGGCGGCCACCAATCCGTTCTGTTTCGGCACTTTTAAGCTTTATGAAGGAAGAACCTCCTACAATGTGATGGAGGCTGAGGTTACAAATTATTTTGAGGGCCTTCGGGAAGATTATGAGGGAGCGTTTTACGGTATGTATTTTTTGGAGGTCATGGATTATTATACGAGAGAGAATAACGACGAGAAGGAGATGCTGAAACTCCTCTACCAGTCCCTGCGTGCGCTCATGCACGGGGGACTTTCCAATGCGCTGGTGCGGTACATATTTGAGATGAAGGCAATGGTGATTAGCGGAGAGTTTCCGGGAATGCCGGCGGAGGGGGTGTGGGAAGATTCCACCCGTTACGCGGTCAATTACATAACGGAAGCCCCGGTCGGGAAGCTCTACACTTTTACCGTGACACCGCAGGTTCTCGCACAGCTTAAAACAATCGCTGACGATTACCGCCGCCGATATATCGACCGCCCGTTTAAAAGTCTTGAAATTGTGGAAGAACTTTAGTATGATGGTTTATGATTGAGCCGTGCGGAGGGCTGGCGGCGCATAAGGAGGAAAGCTTGCTTGCCGACGGATGCGATGACAGAACTCCATAGGGCGAAAGCCCGACACGAGCAAGTAATTGCGAAGCAATGGATTGCGAGTGCGCACGGCGCAACAGTGGCGCAAGAATTAAACATCGAGGGGAAAATATGCGAAGGGTAGCGGGAGTACTTGGTTTGATAATACTGCTTCTTGGACTTGCCGGGTGCGGGCAGGGGCAGATACCGGAGATTAATTCTCTGTCATTCGGCAAAGGAGGAGAGATTACACATCAGGTTGTCGGAAAAGCGGATCAGACTTACTATCAGATCGAGACGTCTGACCTGGAGAGCTTTGCCGCCAGCCGTGTGGAGGAATATTGCGCAGAGAACGGGGAAAAGAAGGTTTCGCTGGAAGCTGTGGAGGAAAATGACGGCAATATTATGCTGGGATTCAAGTATGCTTCGCCGGAAGATTACAGCGAATTTAACCACAGGGTCTTGTATGTGGGGACAATCGCTGGCGCATCGGATGAAGGATACGAACTGGAAGCCGTGCCTTTTGTGTCGACAGATGGGCAGGCAACGGAGATCGGCTATATCGAGGACTGGGATGAAAAACAGATGATTGTTTTAGAAACGAAGAGCGGGGAAGAGATACTCGTCAATCTGCCCGGGAAGACGCTTTATATCAACCAGAGCGCGCATAATGGGCAGGAGCTCACCCTTGTGGGGAAAAAGGGCGTGAAGATCAGCAATCAGGAGGAGCAGGGGACAACTTCGCTCTCCTATATCATATACGAATAACAACGCGAAAAGTACTTCTAAAACTCGGCAGCAAAGGCTGCTTCGTTAAGAAGTACTAAGTTTCGCGTGAGAGAATGCCTGAAAAACGGCATTCTCCGTTCAAGGATGAGAAATTAGAATGGAGGAAAACAGCAAGATGGAAAAGACAATGGAAAAGATTGTGGCGTTATCGAAGGCGAGAGGGTTTGTGTATCCCGGATCCGAGATTTATGGAGGACTTGCGAATACATGGGATTTCGGCAACCTTGGCGTGGAGTTAAAGAACAACATCAAGAAAGCCTGGTGGCAGAAATTTGTGATGGAAAGCCCTTACAACGTGGGCGTTGACTGTGCGATTCTGATGAACCCCCAGACGTGGGTGGCAAGCGGCCATCTGGGCAGCTTTTCCGATCCGCTCATGGACTGTAAGGAGTGCCACGAGAGGTTCCGCGCGGATAAGATCATTGAGGATTATGTGGCGGAGAACGGCATGACGTTACCTTCTTCCGTGGACGGCTGGAGCCAGCAGCAGATGAAGGATTTTATCGAAGAACATAACATTCCCTGCCCGACCTGCGGCAAACATAATTTCACCGATATCAGACAGTTTAACCTGATGTTTAAGACGTTTCAGGGCGTCACCGAGGACGCGAAGAATACGGTTTATCTGCGTCCTGAGACGGCACAGGGCATCTTTGTGAACTTTAAGAATGTGCAGCGGACTTCCCGCAAGAAGATTCCTTTCGGTATCTGTCAGGTGGGTAAATCTTTCCGAAACGAGATCACGCCCGGCAACTTTATCTTCCGCGTGCGCGAGTTCGAGCAGATGGAGATGGAATTTTTCTGTGAGCCGGATACCGACCTTGAGTGGTTCGCTTACTGGAAAAAATATTGTATCGACTTCTTAAAGAGCCTTGGCATGAAAGAGGAGGAGATGAGAGTCCGCGACCATGAACCTGAGGAGCTTTCCTTCTACTCCAAGGCCACCACGGATATCGAGTTCCTGTTCCCCTTCGGCTGGGGCGAGCTGTGGGGCATTGCCGACAGGACGGATTATGACCTGACACAGCACCAGAACACCTCCGGCGAGGATCTGACTTACTTTGACGATACGAAGAACGAGAAATATATTCCCTATGTGATCGAGCCTTCCCTCGGCGTGGAAAGGCTGTTCCTTGCGGTGCTCTGCGGCGCATACGATGAGGAGGAGATCGGCGAGGGCGACGTGAGAACCGTGCTGCATTTCCATCCGGCGCTTGCGCCCGTCAAGATTGGCGTGCTGCCTCTCTCCAAGAAATTAAACGAGGGCGCGGAGAAAATTTTTGCACAGCTTTCCAAGAAGTACAACTGCGAATTTGACGATCGCGGCAATATCGGCAAGCGGTACCGCCGTCAGGACGAGATCGGCACGCCGTTCTGCGTGACTTACGATTTCGATTCTGAGACGGACCAGTGTGTCACCGTGCGTTTCCGCGACTCCATGGAACAGGAGCGCGTTGCGATAGCGGAGCTGGACGCGTATTTTGCGGATAAATTTACCTTTTGAAACGAAGAAAATTCCTTCGGAATTATCTTCTCGAGATCCGCTTCGCGGACTCGGCTATATTCGAAAACTAAGGAAGGATGAATAGATACGATGAAACCTTATGGTGTAAATGAACTGAGAAGGATGTTCCTTGATTTTTTTGAGAGCAAGGGACATTTGAAGATGAAAAGCTTTTCGCTGGTGCCTCACAACGACAACAGTCTGCTTCTGATCAATTCCGGCATGGCGCCGCTTAAGCCTTATTTTACGGGGCAGGAGATTCCGCCGAGACGCCGGGTCACGACATGCCAGAAGTGCATCCGTACCGGGGATCTGGAGAATGTGGGTAAGACGGCGAGACACGGCACCTTTTTCGAGATGCTGGGCAATTTCTCTTTCGGCGATTATTTTAAGCATGAGGCCATCGCGTGGAGCTGGGAGTTTTTGACCAAAGTGGTCGGACTTCCCGAGGACAGGCTTTATCCCTCTATCTATGAGGATGACGAGGAGGCTTTTGAGATCTGGAATAAGGAGATCGGGATTGCTTCGGAGCGGATTTTCCGTTTCGGCAAGGCGGACAATTTCTGGGAACACGGTTCCGGGCCATGCGGCCCCTGCTCCGAGATTTACTATGACCGGGGTGAGAAGTACGGCTGCGGCAAGCCCGATTGTACCGTAGGCTGCGACTGCGACCGATACATGGAAATCTGGAACAATGTGTTCACCCAGTTTGACAACGACGGCAAGGGCAATTACACGGAGCTGGAGCAGAAGAATATCGACACTGGAATGGGACTTGAGAGACTGGCTTCCGTGGTGCAGGACGTGGATTCAATCTTTGATGTGGACACGGTGCTTGCGCTGCGGACCAGGGTGTGTGAGATCGCCGGTGTGGAATATAAGAAGGATTATGAAACGGATGTGTCCATCCGCATTATCACGGATCATATCCGCTCCGCGACCTTTATGATTTCGGATGGCATTATGCCCTCCAACGAGGGGAGAGGCTATGTGCTCCGCCGGATCATCCGCCGTGCGGCGAGACAGGGCAGGAAGCTTGGTATCAAGGACATGTTCCTCTCTGATCTGGCGGGTACGGTGATTGAGGGTTCCAGAGACGGCTACCCGGAGCTGGAGGAGAAGAAAGAGTTTATCTTCAATGTGTTAAAGCAGGAGGAGAGCAAATTCAACAAGACCATCGATCAGGGCTTAAGCATTTTAAATGAGATGGCGGAGGCTGTGACGAAGGCGGGCGGAAAGCAGCTTGGCGGCGCGGATGCCTTTAAACTTTACGATACGTTCGGTTTTCCGTTGGATCTGACCAGAGAGATTCTGGAAGAAAAGGGCTTTACGGTGGACGAGGAAGGCTTTGCGGCATGTATGCAGGAGCAGAAAGAGAAAGCCAGAGCAGCCCGCAAGGTGACCAATTACATGGGGGCGGACGTGACGGTTTACGAGTCCATTGACCCCGCCATTACCACGGAGTTTGTGGGCTATGACAATCTGGCATACGATTCCCAAATTACGGTGCTCACCACGGAGACAGAGCTTGTGGAGGCTCTGACGGACGGCGAGGTCGGCACGGTGATTGTGGATCAGACACCTTTTTATGCCACGATGGGCGGCCAGGAGGGCGATATCGGCGTGATCACCACGGCGGACGGGGAGTTCCGGGTGGAGAATACCATCAAGCTGCTCGGCGGCAAGGTGGGACATATCGGCAAGGTGACGAAGGGCATGTTTAAAGTGGGCGACACCGTAACCCTGTCCGTAGATACCGCAAGAAGAGGCAATACCTGTAAGAACCACAGTGCGACGCATCTTTTGCAGAAAGCGCTGCGGGAAGTGCTGGGCAACCATGTGGAGCAGGCAGGTTCCTACCAGGACGGGGAGAGAACCCGTTTCGATTTCTCCCACTCTGCGGCTATGACGGCGGAGGAACTTAGGAAGGTAGAGCGGATCGTCAATGAGCAGATCGCGGAAAATCTGCCTGTAGAGACAAAGGTGATGACCATAGAGGAGGCCAAGCAGTCCGGCGCAATGGCGCTTTTCGGTGAAAAGTACGGGGAGACCGTGCGCGTCGTGGAGATGGGAGATTTCTCCAAGGAGCTGTGCGGCGGCACCCATGTGAAATCCACCGGCATGATCGGTTCCTTTAAAATCCTGTCGGAGTCCGGTGTGGCGGCCGGCGTGCGCCGTATCGAGGCGGTGACGGGCAGCAATGTGACGGCTTACTACCAGAAGCTGGAAGAAGAGCTTAATGCGGCGGCGAAGACGTTAAAGACCAATCCGGCAAACCTGGTGGAGCGGTGCGAGCATCTGATGGCGGAGATGAAGGCATTACAGAGCGAGAACGAGTCCTTAAAGAGCAAGGCGGCAAGGGATGCGCTGGGCGACGTCATGGATCAGGTGCAGGAAGTAAAAGGGGTGAAGCTCCTGGCGTCCAAGGTGGCAGGCGTTGACATGAACGGTCTGCGCGAGCTTGGAGACCAGCTCAAGGAAAAGCTCGGCGAGGGCGTAGTCGTGTTGATTTCCGAGAACGGAGGAAAGGTCAATATGATCGCTATGGCCACCGACGGGGCGATGGGTAAGGGCGCCCATGCGGGCAATCTGATCAAGGGTATCGCGGCTCTTGTAGGCGGCGGCGGAGGCGGCCGTCCCAACATGGCGCAGGCAGGAGGAAAGAATCCTGCAGGCATCGATGACGCCGTTGCAGAGAGTGCGAAGGTGCTGGAAGGGCAGATCAGGTAGCGGGAGTTATAAAACATATGAGAAAGGTTTAAGAAAATCCGGCATGACAGAAAAAGGCAGCTTTGATAAGAGAATATGGTTTTTCATCATATTTGCGGAGGTGCTTTTTCTGTGTATCGCCGGATTTTTCTATGGGCGGCGCGAGGCGGTGGAAATAAATTATCCTCAGGAAGCGCTGATTGACGATTCCGGTGAAGCTGCGTTTTATTTAGACCGGTCTGTGGAGTACCGCTACGTGGCGACGCCTGAATTTGCGCTTCCCAAAGGCATGTACACGCTGACGGTGCAGTATGAGGGCGCCGGAGATACAAAACTCCGTGTGGTACATCCGGGAAGCCGTTACCACAGCGAGGTCAGCGGCGATATTCCACTGTCTGGAAGCGGTACGGCTTCCTGCGATTTCCGGGTGGTTTATGGGGACCGGTCCCTGCAGTTGAGAGGACTGCTGTCGGACGATGCGCAGGAGGGGGACTACCTTTTACTCAGAAACATACATATTGCTTATGCCGACTGCGCCGTGAGAAATTTCCTGTTTCGAATAGCGGTTTTTCTGTTGACCGTCGACGGAATCCTGCTGGTGGTATGGATGCGGCACCGGGGAGAGCGGTTTTTACCGGCAGGGGCAGACAGGACAGTTCTTCGTGCGCTTGTTCTCCTGGCCGGTGTCTGCAGTATTCCGCTGGCGGTGGATTATCTGTTTTTAAATTCCCATGATCTCTATTTTCATCTGATGCGTATTGAGGGGCTCCGGGCAGGGCTGGAAAGCGGCATGTTCCCGGTGCGGATTCAGCCGGGGTGGCTGAACGGCCACGGATATGCGGCTTCCATATTTTATGGGGATTTTTTTCTGTATTTTCCGGCACTGCTCAGGTATTTTGGCGTGTCGGTCCAGGCGGCATACAAATGTTATGTGGTGATGATCAATATACTTACGGTGGCCATTTCCTATTATTCCTTCAGCAAAATGAGCCGGCCGAAGACAGGGTTTGTCTGCACGGTGCTGTATTCCCTGAACATATACCGCCTTACCTGTATTTATACGCGGGCGGCGGTGGGCGAGTATACGGCGATGACTTTTATGCCGCTTGTGCTGTTTGGCCTTTGGAAGCTCTATACGCTGCCGGAGGATACAAACAGGCATAAGGAAAGCTGGATTCCCATTACTGCCGGGTGTACGGGAATTTTCCTCTCCCACATGATTTCAACGGAAATTACGGCATTTTTCATTGTCCTGTCCGCGGCGCTTTCGTGGAGAAGAGTCTTTCGGAAAAAGACGATGCTTGTCATTCTGAAAGCGGTGTCGGCTGTCGTGCTGTTAAATGTCTGGTTTCTGGTCCCCTTTTTGGATTATATGGTGAGCGGCACCTATGTCATCAATGATGCCGGTAAGTATGGCTCCTACCAGATTGAGAAAACGGGAGCCTTTGCGGCACAGCTTTTTATGGGGAATTTTGAACCGTTCGGGCATTCTCTTGACGCGGCGGAGGGTGTGGCATCGGAAATGCCCCTGACGGTGGGTCTTGCGCTGATGGCAGTTTTCGCAGTCTGGTTCCTCTTTGGCACGTATGGAAAGGATGAAAAGGCGGAGCGAAAGACAGAGCTTTTGGCAGTGGTTTTCTCACTCTTAAGTATCTGGATGGCGACCTGTCTCTTTCCCTATACATGGATTGCGGAAAGGATTTCTGTGTTTCAGATGCCCATAGTCAGCATCCAGTATTTGTGGCGCTTCTTCTCGGTGGCGGCCCTGATGCTTTCCTGGCTGTTGTGCCTGCTTTTATCAAAAGAACGGGTTCCACTGGAAAGAAGGAAGCTGGCGGCAGGCATATTGGCGGGCCTTTCCCTGTGGCAGGGGGTATTTTACATGGGACAGTGCCTGCAGGATGCACAGCCATACCGCGTCTATCAGGCCGGAAACATGTCAACCATGAAAGCGCAGAGCGCATCTTCCGAGGAACAGGAGAGTGTGATGGGCGGTGAATATCTGCCGGTTAACCGCAGCGAACCGTTTTTCCTTTCGGATTATGTGGCGGCTTATTTGGACCGGCCCACGTGCGATGAGGCGGACATCAATATGGAGGAGTGGGGACGCGAAAACGGCACGGTGACGCTCAGGCTTGAAAACAGGACGGACGAGGTACGGCAGGTGGAGATTCCGATCCTGTACTACAAGGGCTATCGGGCGACGACAGACAGCGGTGAGGCGGTGCAGATCATCCCCGGGACCTCTTATCGGATTTCGCTTTCCGTTCCGCCGGGATTTGGCGGCAGCATCCGGGTGGAATTCCGGGAGCCCGTGTACTGGAGAATGGCAGAAATCATATCATTGGCGGCTCTTCTGGGATTTTTAGGGTTTAAATTGGTTTCCCTGTGGAGAAAACGGGAAAATAGATAAAATTTACATTTTTCGATTGACTCATGAATAAAATGTGGTATAATTTACATTGTGTGAGAACACGCAAATAACCCAATCAGTCGAAATACTCTGGGACTGAAGGGAGGTCAGGTGCGGGAATGTCAAACGTAATCGTAAAAGAAAACGAGACTTTGGACAGTGCATTGCGTCGCTTTAAGAGAAGCTGCGCAAAGGCTGGTATCCAGCAGGAGATTCGTAAGCGCGAGCATTACGAGAAGCCAAGCGTAAGACGTAAGAAAAAGTCCGAAGCGGCAAGAAAACGCAAATATAACTAAACAGGAAGGCAGGCCCGGAGACAGATCCGGGTCTGTTTTTATGCACAGGTCCGTGCAGAAGAAATATGCCGCTATGGCGGCGCACGGGCCGCTTATGTATCAGTACAGGCCGACGCCGCGTCCCAGCATGAGGATCTTTCTGATCTTTTCCAGCGCTTCCACATAATAGAAGGTGAAATTGTAATCATAGGGTACAAGAAACAGAAGGATGCATTTGCAGATGGACAGAAAGGCCCAGACAGACAGAATGCAGCTGAATTTTTTCGCTGTTTTTGGGGAGAGGTTCCTGTAGTAGAGTCCTGTGATGAGAAAACACAACAGACACATGATCCAGTAGACATCCATATGGTACCGTTCCAGCACGGTGGGAGCCCAGAGAACGTCGGTAAACGCGATAAACAGGGGAATAAGGAACAGGGTCATGATACAGTGAGGCAGGCGGTTCTCACGGATTTCGCCCCGGACGCCCTCTGAGGCAATTCCGAAAAAAGGCAGGAACAGGATAGGAAAGTTGAGCAGAATGCCGTCAAAAGAGACGAAGGGAAACTGGTCTGACATCGGTGTGTAGCCGACAAAAAATTTGCAGATACTGTCAAAGGTTTTCAGCGGCTGAAAGCGGGAAAAGAAACTGCCGTAGCGGCTCTGGTCCGCGATGGTGAGCTGGTAGGCCTGTCCGAACTCGAAAGGGTTGTCAAAACGGGCATAGTTATACAGCATGAGAAGGGCGCCTATTACGATATAGGGGGATGCGGCGAAAAACAGCTGCTTTCCCAGCCGGAATGTGAGCTTCCTGTCCTTTAAAAAGACTGCGAGAAGCGGCAGGACGAACAGATTGGCCAGGGCGATGGGAGGCCGGCAGCCGAATGCCAGGGCGCCGAGCAGGCTGCCGAAAAAGGCATACCGAATGCAGGCGCTGTCCTTTTTGCATACGAATACGGCGCGGATGAAAAAGAAAAAGCTCCAGATTTCCATGCAGATGGCGGCGGAAATGGCGGTGCAGTACAGGGCAGGGGCGGAGACGCTGTACCAGACGCTCATGACGGAAAAGGCCGCCGACAGGGAGAGGTACAGGCCGAGGGAAAGCTTTTTAAAAAAGGTTTTGCCAAGCATGAAGAACAGCGAAAAAACACCGCATATAAACAGGGCGACGAAAATCTGTGTCGCGTGGTAAGTCGTCAGACTCATGCCTGTGATCAGGCGGTAAGGCAGAAACAGAAGGAAAACAGGGACAACGCCGAAGTACATGTAGTAGTGTCCGTTGTAAAAGGCATGATCCCAGTGGACGGATACGTCGTCTGACTCTCTTGCAGCAGGATCGTAAGGATTCTCCATTGTGGACAGCTTTGGGTCGATATCATCATAGTCGATATATAGATGCCCCTCTAAAAAGGATTCCGCAATCAGTTCGTACTGGTTCATGTAATCCGGGATTTCCCCGTTGTAAGAGGGGGAAAGGCTCATGGGCAGAATGCATAATAGAATGGTCATTGTCAATGTGACGACAGACACAAAGCCTGCCTTTGCGTTCTTCATTTCCATAGAGACCGTGTGCAGGGTGGAACCCGGTCTTAAGCAGAAGAGAACGGCGAAGAAGACGAACCATATGAAATAACCTGCCAATAAAGTTTTGCTGATCATGTCTGAATTTTCCTTTCGTCTGACTGGTTGTCCTGTATAGTATAGCACAGGTGTCTAAATTTGTTTCTTAAAATTATCTCTTTTACGCCGGTATATCCGTTGTCCCACTACAATATGTATAGTACAGAACAAAGTGTAGGGGTGACTAAAGTTGCAGGGAAAGGGAAAGCGGATTATCGTTTGGCTTTTGATGGGAATACTCCTTACGGAGACGCTGTTTCTGAAAATGACTATATTGGTCAATGCCACGCCGGAAGTAAAGACGCCATCCTATATTGTGATGGAGGCATCTACGGGCCAGGTAATCTGCGAGCAGGATGCGGATACCAGACGAAGTCCGGCCAGCATTACCAAGATTATGACGCTGCTCATTATATTTGAGCACTTGAAGAGCGGAAGAATCCACCTGGAGGATCAGGTGACCACAAGCGCCTACGCGAAATCTATGGGCGGGTCGCAGGTGTTTCTGGAGGAAGGAGAGACACAGACGCTTGAGACCATGATTAAGTGTATCGCGGTGGCCAGCGGCAATGACGCAAGCGTTGCAGTGGCGGAGTACATAGCAGGGAGTGAAGCGGAATTTGTAAAACTGATGAACGAGAAGGCGGAGAGTCTGGGAATGCAGAATACCCATTTTGAGGACTGCTGTGGCCTGACGGACTCCGACGATCACTATTCGTCGGCAAAGGACGTGGCGATTATGTCCAGAGAGCTGATTACCAAATACCCGGAAGTTTTTGACTACACGACGATCTGGATGGAGGATATTGAGCACAGGACGGCACAGGGAACGAGCACCTTTACCCTTTCCAGCACCAACAAGCTCTTAAAACAGTACGAGTGGACGACGGGTTTAAAGACAGGTTCGACCTCCAAGGCGCTCTACTGCCTGTCGGCTACGGCGAACAAGGACGGTATGGAGCTGATTGCCGTGGTGATGGCCGCACCGGATCCCAAGACCAGATTCCAGGACGCCATGTCGCTTTTAAGCTACGGCTACAGCGTGAGCCAGATGTATACGGATGACAACAAAGATCCCCTTCCGGCCCAGAAGGTGGAGGGCGGTATCGAGGATACGGTGAATCTGGTATACGAGTCACCTTTCTCATATCTGGATACGGCGGGCAATAACTTAAACGACATCGAGAAGGAAATCAGTCTGCCGGGCAGCGTGACTGCGCCCGTAGCGGAGGGAGATCCTGTCGGCGAGGCGGTCTATAAGCTGAACGGCACCCGGATCGGCAGCGTGTCCATTCTGGCGGCAAAAGGAGTGGAGAAAGCGCAGTACAAGGATTATTACAAGAAGGTGTGGGGACTTTACCTGATGAAGCGGTAGGATAAATGCACAGAACAAAAGTTCGCCGATTGCGGTGGAACAGGGGGTATGATAAACTATATGCGTGCATAAGCAGAGAAGGAAGTCTTCCAGAGCAGACATCATGCTTGCATGAATGTATGCTCTGGAAGACTTACGGCGAGCAACACGAACTCGGGATGCGAAGTATTCCGAGTCTGCTTATGTATGTCTATTAGGCAGGGAGGAATATGGCGGAAGGTATTTTGGCGGCAGTTGCCGTGGTTATTTTCATATGTCTGGCTGCGGCTGTCTGGGACAGCAACCGTTTCGTGACGCTCACGTATGAGATTCGCTCTGATAAGATTACGAAGCCGTGCAGGCTTGCGCTTCTTGCGGACTTACATAACAAATCTTTTGGGAAGGACAATGCAAGACTGCTCGCCGCGATTGACGAGAGCATGCCGGACGGAATTTTAGTGGCGGGGGACATGCTGACAGCCGTAAAGGGCGCGGATTTCAGTCATGCGCTTACGCTGATGGAGAACCTGGCGGTTAAGTACAGGATTTACTATGGCATGGGCAATCACGAGTACCGTCTGGGACTTTATCCGAACGACTACCCGGGTATGTACGAGGGATAT
The DNA here is from genome assembly GCA_002491905.1 of Lachnospiraceae bacterium UBA7143. Taxonomy (GTDB): domain Bacteria; phylum Bacillota; class Clostridia; order Lachnospirales; family Lachnospiraceae; genus UBA3282. The sequence goes on from DKWV01000011.1 coordinate 65,705, forward strand.
CTGTCCGGCTTGAGACGGGCGGGCATCGAACCGCTGATCAATGAAACGGCCTATCTGCCGGAGTGCAATATCGCCGTCTGCGGTGCACAGGTTGACAGGGCATATTACAGGCATTTTAGAAGGAAACCTATGGAGCCGTCCTATCTGCCAAAGCTTTTGGGAAAGCCGGATCGGGAAATGTTTCAACTGCTGATCGCCCACAATCCGGTTTATTTTGACGCCTATGCAGAATGGGGGGCGGATCTGGTGGTCTCCGGGCATGTGCACGGTGGGATTATGAGACTGCCGGTTCTGGGCGGTGTGCTCTCGCCGGCGCTGACGCTGTTTCCCAGATATGACGGCGGTATATTTCATGAAGATAAAAGTACCATGATTCTGAGCAGAGGGTTGAGCAGCCATACGCCTCCTATCAGAATTTTTAATCCGGGCGAGCTGATCGTGATCGATCTTAAGCCGGGCAGATGATATGGAGAGAGGACAGGCTATGGCAATTCCTGTGAAGCTTGAGGTGTTTGAAGGTCCGCTGGACCTGCTCCTGCACCTGATTGAAAAAAATAAAGTGGATATTTATGATATTCCCATTGTGGAGATCACCGAGCAGTATCTGGACTACATCAGGCAGATGGAGACGGAGGACATGAACGTCATGAGCGAGTTTCTTGTCATGGCGGCCACCCTGATTGATATTAAGTGCCGGATGCTTTTGCCGAAGGAAGTGAACGAGGAAGGGGAGGAGGAAGATCCCCGGGCAGAGCTGGTGGAAAAGCTGTTGGAGTACAAGATGTGTAAATACATGTCCTACGAGCTGCGCGACCGAATGGTGGACGCGGAGAGAAATCTTTACAAGAAGCCTACGCTGCCGGAGGAAGTGGCGCAGTACCGTCAGCCGGTGGATTACGAGGAACTGATTGGGGATATGACACTGAATAAGCTCCATGAGATATTCAAGCAGATGATGAAGCGGCAGGAGGACAAGATTGACCCGGTCAGAAGCACTTTCGGAAAGATAGAGAAGGACGAGATCGACCTGGATCTAAAGACCACTTATGTGGAGGCTTATGTGCGCAGCCACAAGACATTCAGTTTTCGGAAACTGCTTGAAAAGCAGTCCAGCAAAATGGAGATTATCGTGACATTCCTGGTAATTCTGGAGATGATTAAGACGGGAAGGATCGGGATCGAGCAGGAGGATACGTTTTCGGATATTATTATCACGGCGCGGGAAAATGCGGACAGCGAACCGCTGCAGCTTACCAGCGTCAGCTGAGGGATACATAAATTGTAAGAGGGAACAGGCATGGAAAAGAAGAAGGCGAAGGCAGTTCTGGAGGCAATTTTATTTACTATGGGGGATTCGGTGGAGATCGACAGACTGGCGGCGGTGATTGAAGAGGATAAGGATACTACTGTTAAGCTTCTGGAGGAGATGGAGAAGGATTATCAGAAGGCGGACCGGGGCATAGGTCTTACCACACTTGACAATGCGGTGCAGATGTGCACGAAAAGCGAGCTGTATGAGTATCTGATCAAAATAGCGAAGACCCCCAAAAAGTTCGTGCTCACGGACACACTTTTGGAAACGCTCTCCATTATCGCCTACAAACAGCCGATCACAAGACTGGAGATTGAGAAGGTGAGAGGCGTAAGCTGTGACCATGCAGTGAACCGGCTGCTGGAATTTGACCTGATTGCGGAGGTTGGCAGGCTGGATGCGCCGGGACGGCCTCTGCTGTTTGGCACGACGGAGCAGTTCCTGCGGAGTTTCGGCGTGAAATCCATCGAGGATCTGCCGGAGCTTTCCGCGGTGCAGATCGAGGAGTTTAAGCAGCAGGCGGAATCAGAGGTGGAGATGCAGCTGGATATCTAGGGAGATATGGTATGATATACGACAAAAAAAAACAGAGATGCGTTCTATTTGTCATATGTCTGCTGTGTCTGGTTTTAGCAGGGTATGGTATTCGAGAGGCGGAAAGTCGGCGGCTGTCTGTTTCGGTGGTCACTGCCGAAAAGATACAGGAAATGATATGTGGGGGGTATGAGGAGTACAAAGTGAAGCCGATGCTTTACTTTGACGGACACAGACTGGCATATGACAGTACAGATGATATATATTATATTACGCAGAATATGGATGACGGCGCATTCAGCGGCGTGTTAGGCAGCAGTGAAGGAACATTATACTGGCGAAAAGACGGTCGCTTTCTTAAGTTTGCGGATGCCTTGTCGGAGGGGCATATGTTTTCACTGTACTGTGTGAATAAGGAGACGAAAAAATGGTGCAGTTACAGTATCGTTTTTTCTGGTATGCCTATTATGATGATTGAGACACAGGACGGAGAAGCGATTGGTGATGACCTGTGCAAGGCACAGATGCAGCTTTTTAACTTGAAATTTACAGGCAGGGAATACACGTCTGTCTCCTGTCAAATGAGGATCAGAGGAGGCATGAGTAAAAAATATTTCAAAAAAGGTTACAAACTGTCGCTGGACGAAAAGCGGTCTTTGCTCGGCATGAGAGAGGATGATGATTGGATCCTGACGGCGCTCTATGATGATAGCGGATTGATTCATAATAAGTTTTCCTATGACGTATGGAGAAACATGGCAGATAACAATTCCGTAAAACAGGACGAAGGGACTACAATGGAGTTTGTAGAATTATTCTGTAATGACGCTTATCTTGGCGTTTACGGTTTAATTGAACGAATAGACGGAAAAGAATTATCGTTGGAAGGGACAAAGGATATTCTATACAAGTGCGAGGGATATAGCCTGCCGAGAGAACTGGCGGACTGGTCTGATGTTTTAGGAGAGGATTATATTATCAAATATCCGAAAGAGTATGATCTTTCCGAATGGGTTCCGATTCAGAAATATCTTGAAACATTTACAAAGGAGGAAGGCATCACGGATTATGAACAGGCGGTATCAATGCTGAATATGGAAAATGCCATCGATCATAATCTTTTTATTATGTTATCTTATGGAATTGATAATTATAAACGAAAGAATAATTATTATCTGGCGGATTTTTTGGGAAATAATATGAATCCCGAATATGCCATGATCAAAGTACCCTGGGATTGCAATGCGACTTGGGGGAATGTCTGGTATAGCAACCCGGAATCCAACGACACTATTTATGAGTCGGAAAGGATCACAGATCCGAATCTCTGGAGTGAAGATATGAAGGCGCTGTTTTTATGCAGACCGGACGAAATCGGAGAAATGATGAGAAGGCGGTGGGTTTATTTGCGGCAGGACATTCTGTCGAATGAGAGATTAACCGGCATGCTTGATAAGGAGTTTGGCTATCTGCATGGTTCCGGGGCGTATGCCCGCAATTATCAGAGATGGCCAAAAGGTACCGAGTATTGGGACGACAGATACATATATGAATATGTGGATGGACGGCTTAAGTACTTGGATGAATATTTTCAGGAGCCATATTTGGATGAGACATTGACGCTGGATTATTAGCGTGATGTTTTTGGAGAAAAATGGGTAAATGTCTTGAATGGAAAAATGAGGACGAATGCTGTCATAGGAGAGTAGGATACGCATATATATTAACGAACGGAATTGTCAGGACGTGGGTATGCGTATCATAAAAAACAGGACTAATGCGGGTAGAAAGCGGATATATTACAGGGTGGCTGCCATTGTTACGGCGGCTGCCTTGTTTTGTGTGCATGGAAGCGCGTGGAACCCGGCGGCTTTGCGGCGTATCTTCTGTACAGCACAACAGAAAGGCATTCAGGTTTCGGCTGCTAAGGCTGCGTCCGGCGGGACGCAGGAGAATGCTTCGGAGGAAGATCTGCGGCTCTATGCACAGTCGGCGGTTCTCATGGATGCGGACTCAGGCAGGGTACTCTACGGAAAAAACCCGGAGGAAAAGCTGCCTATGGCCAGCACCACTAAGATTATGACCTGCATCCTCGCATTGGAGTACGGCAATCCGGAAGAGGTCGTGGAAGTCTCTTCCTATGCGGCGAGCATGCCCAAAGTAAAGCTGTATGTAAAGGCGGGGGAAAAATATCGTCTGGGCGACCTGTTATACTCCCTGATGCTGGAATCCCACAATGACTCGGCGGTGGTAATCGCGGAGGCGGTGGGCGGCAGCGTGGAGAAGTTCGCGGCAATGATGAACCAGAAGGCGCGCGATATCGGCTGTTTTGACACGTACTTCATCACGCCGAACGGACTGGACGCGAAGGTGGATGAAAACGGAAAAGTGCATTCCACAACGGCGGCGGATCTGGCAAGGATCATGGCATACTGTGTGACGGATTCCCCGGAAAAGGAGCAGTTTCTGGAGATTACAAGGACGCAGGGCTATGATTTCACGGATGCGGACGGCACAAGAAGCTTTCACTGCAATAACCACAATGCATTCTTAGGCATGATGCCGGAGGCTCTCTCCGGGAAGACGGGATTTACCAACAACGCGGGTTACTGCTACGTGGGGGCGGTGGAGAGCGAGGGACGGATTTTTACGGTTGCTCTTCTTGCCTGCGGCTGGCCGAATAACCGGAGCTACAAGTGGAGCGACATGAAGAAGCTGGCGGCTTACGGAATGGAGCGGTATCAGTACAGGGATATCTATGAACCGCAGGATTTTGCGGATATTTCGGTAAGGAACGGCATTGCGGGGGAGCGTGGAACACCCTTTGAGGAGGCGTATGTCTCCGTCACACTTCAGACGCAGGAGGAGAACCTGACCTATCTTTTGTGTGAGGAGGATCAGGTAGAGGTAAAGACCCGGGTGGAGCCTGTTCTCGACGCGCCGGTTGCAGAGGGGGAAGAGGTCGGCTCTGTGTCCTATTTCTTAAACGGGGAACTGGTGAAAAGATATGCGGTGTGCACGGACACGGCAATCGAGGAGAGAAGCTTTTTATGGATTTTGGAATATATTTTAAAACTTACATTTTTTTTGTAATTTCTGCTAGTCGAGATTTGCATTCTGTGTTATACTACAGTCGTGCGCTATGTCAAATAGCAGAATGGTTTTATTATTTTTATAATTATATAAATGGAGGGCTGAAAAATGAGTACTACTTCTCAAGCGAGTCAAAGAATCAATGCTTTACTCGATGAAAACAGTTTCGTTGAGATCGGCGGTCTCGTGACAGCGAGAGCTACGGATTTCAATCTGAAGCAGACAGAGACTCCGTCTGACGGTGTTGTGACCGGCTATGGTGTGATCGACGGCAGTCTTGTGTATGTGTACAGCCAGGATGCGTCCGTGCTGAACGGATCCGTAGGCGAGATGCATGCCAAAAAGATCGTGAACATCTATGAGATGGCGATGAAGATGGGTGCGCCGGTGATCGGGCTGATCGACTCCGCGGGCCTGCGTCTGCAGGAGGCGACCGACGCGTTAAACGGCTTTGGCGAGATCTACAGATGCCAGGCGTTTGCTTCTGGCGTGATTCCGCAGATCACGGCTGTGTTCGGTTCCTGCGGCGGTGGACTTGCCCTGATTCCTGCCATGACCGATTTCGCGTTTATGGAGGAGAAGAAGGCGAAGCTGTTCGTCAATTCCCCGAATGCACTGGAAGGAAATGAGATTTCCCGCTGCGACACCTCCGCGGCTGCATTCCAGAGTGAGGAGACAGGCCTTGTGGATATGGTGGCGGACGAAGCGACAATCCTTGGACAGATCAGACAGCTGGTTTCCATCCTGCCTGCGAACAATTCCGATCTTGCATGGACGGACTGTACAGACGATTTAAACCGTGCCTGCGCGCAGATTACAAGCTGTGTGGGTGACACGGCGATTGCCCTGTCCCAGATTGCGGACGACGGTCTCTTCGTAGAGGTAAAGCAGGATTATGCAAAGGATATGGTGGCGGGCTTTATCCGTTTAAACGGCGCTACCGTCGGCGCGGTGGCAAACCGTACTGAGGTCTGTGACGAGAACGGTGAGGTAGTGGAGAAGTTTGACGCGGCAATCTCTCCCAGAGGAGCGGAGAAGGCAGCGGAGTTTGTGAACTTCTGTGACGCTTTTGACATTCCGGTACTGACACTCACCAATGTGACTGGCTTTGCGGCGACCACCTGTTCCGAGAAGAGAATGGCCAAGGCGGCAGGAAGGCTTACATATGCCTTCGCCAACGCGACCGTTCCCAAGGTCAATGTGATTATCGGCAAGGCATACGGAAGTGCGTATGTGACGATGAACTCCAAGGCAGTCGGCGCAGATATTACGATTGCGTGGCCGGATGCCCAGATCGGCATGATGGATGCGAAACTGGCGGCAAAGATCATCTGCGATGGACAAGGCTCTGACGCCATCGAAACTTGCGCGAAAGAGTATGAGGCTCTGCAGAACAATGTGGAAAGCGCGGCGAAGAGAGGTTATGTGGATCAGATCGTGGAGCCGGCAGATACGAGAAAATATGTGATCGGCGCATTCGAGATGCTCTCCAACAAGGCGGAGGGACGTCCCGAGAAAAAGCACGGCACTGTTTAAGGAGGCACTATGAAAAAACTATTGGTAATATTAGGGATGATTACCTGTATGGCCTGTCTTGCAGCGTGTGGTGAGGAGGAAGCAAAAAGCGCCCCCATCAGTGATGAGCAGGCAGTACAGATCGGTACGACCATCGTGGATCAGATGAATACGATCGTGAGTCAGGGCGCTATCGAGCAGTATGTCGATCAGCCTGCACTCTACAATGGTTTTCAGGGCTGGGAGAGTGCACTGGATGATATCGGCACCTACGAGGGCGTGAGCGGCGCTTCCGTGTCTTTTGACGGAGATGAGGTAACTATCACGGTCAATGTGCTTGGCTCCCTTCACAATGCGGATGTGGAGATCGTTCTTGACAGCGCGCTCGCAACTTACATCGGTATTACCACCAACGTCCATTATTCCACGGGAGAGATTATGGCGAAGGCTGGTATGAACACCCTGATCGGTATGGGTACCGTGTTCGTGGTCCTGATTCTGATCAGTCTGATTATTTCCTGTTTCACGCTCGTATCTAAGTTTGAGACGAAACAGAAAAAAGAGGAGCCCGCAGCAGCCGCTGCCTCTGCTCCCGTAGTAGAGCAGATTGCAGCCAAGGAGGAGCTCTCCGACGATACGGAGCTTGTGGCGGTTATTGCAGCAGCGATCGCAGCCTACGAGGGTGCGGCTTCCACGGATGGATTTGTGGTAAGATCCATCAGAAAATCTAATAAGAGTAAATGGCAGAATGCCTAAGATCATAGGAGGATATGAAGATGAAAAATTATACAATTACCGTAAATGGCAGCGTATATGATGTAGTGGTGGAAGAGGGCCAGACGAGCGGCGCACCCGCGGCAGCGGCTCCGGCAGCTCCCAGGGCGGTTCCCAAGGCAGCTCCTGCTCCTGCGGCAGCACCCGCGGCAGGTGGCGCAGCAGGCAGCATTAAGATCGAGGCCGGTGCGGCAGGCAAGGTTTTCAAAATTGAAGCCAATGTAGGACAGGCAGTGAAGAAGGGCGACGCTGTCGTGATCGTTGAGGCAATGAAGATGGAGATTCCTGTAGTGGCACCTGAGGACGGTACTGTAGCAAGCATCAATGTGGCGGTTGGTGATGCCGTAGAGGCAGGCGCACTTCTTGCGACATTGAAGTAATCATCAGGAGAGGCAGCCCGGAAGGGCGCTTCCTCTGAAACTAAAACTACAGGAGGTTAAGAAAATGTATATAGTTGAGACGCTTAACAATCTGATACATCAGACCGCTTTCTTCAATCTGGAAGTCGGAAACTATGTGATGATTGTGGTGGCACTTGTATTCCTATATCTTGCCATCGGCAAAGGCTTTGAGCCGCTCTTGTTAGTGCCGATCGCTTTCGGTATGCTGCTCGTGAACATCTATCCGGATATCATGGCAGAGTACGGCGAGGGTGGCGCAGGCGGCGGTCTGTTGTATTATTTCTACAAGCTGGATGAGTGGGCGATCCTGCCGTCCCTGATCTTTATGGGCGTTGGTGCCATGACGGATTTCGGCCCGCTGATTGCGAACCCGAAGAGTTTCCTTCTGGGTGCGGCGGCACAGTTTGGTATCTTTATGGCATACTTCGGGGCTATCTTTATGGGATTTAACGACAGGGCAGCGGCGGCTATTTCCATCATCGGCGGTGCGGACGGTCCTACTTCCATTTTTCTTGCAGGCAAACTGGGACAGACGACCCTGCTTGGCCCGATCGCGGTGGCAGCTTATTCCTATATGTCGCTGGTACCGATTATCCAGCCGCCTATTATGAAGCTTTTCACGACGGAGAAGGAGAGAAAGATTAAGATGGGACAGCTTCGTCCAGTCAGCAAGCTGGAGAAGATCCTGTTCCCTATCGTGGTTACGATCGTGGTTTCCCTGATTCTTCCCACCACAGCGCCCCTTGTAGGTATGCTGATGCTGGGTAATCTGTTCAGGGAGTGCGGCGTGGTGAGACAGTTGACGGATACGGCGTCCAATGCGCTTATGTACATCGTGGTTATCATTCTTGGAACATCCGTTGGTGCGACCACCAGTGCGGAGGCATTCTTAAATATGGATACCATCAAGATTGTTATTCTGGGTCTGATCGCGTTTGCGTTTGGTACGGCGGCGGGTGTGCTCTTCGGCAAGCTGATGTGCGTGATCACCAAGGGTAAGGTAAATCCTCTGATCGGTTCCGCAGGCGTTTCCGCGGTGCCTATGGCAGCCAGAGTATCACAGAAGGTCGGTGCGGAAGCTGATCCTACGAACTTCCTGCTGATGCATGCGATGGGGCCCAATGTGGCGGGCGTTATCGGTACGGCTGTGGCGGCAGGTACTTTCATGGCAGTGTTCGGAGTATTCTAACAAATCGAACTTCGTTCGATTGCGAGGATCGCTTCGCGACCTCGGCAGGATGTGAATAAAAATTTAGAAAGGAATGAAATAAAATGGCAGAACAAATTAAAAAGCCGGTTGGAATCATGGAAACCGTTCTTCGTGACGCGCATCAGTCTCTGATCGCAACCAGAATGCCCACCGAGAAAATGCTTCCGATCGTAGATAAAATGGATAAAGTCGGCTACCACGCAGTAGAGTGCTGGGGCGGCGCAACCTTCGACGCTTCCCTTCGTTTCCTGAAGGAAGATCCCTGGGAGAGACTGAGGAAGTTACGGGACGGCTTTAAGAATACCAAGCTTCAGATGTTATTCAGAGGCCAGAATATTTTGGGATACAGACCCTATGCGGATGATGTGGTGTACGCGTTTGTTGAGAAATCCATCGCAAACGGCATTGATGTCATCAGGATTTTTGACTGCCTGAACGATATCCGTAACCTGCAGGCGGCGGTTGACGCAACCAACAAGATCAAGAAGCAGGAGGGCAGAGGCGAGTCCCAGATCGCGCTTTCCTATACACTTGGAGACGCTTATACATTAGAGTATTGGGCTGACATGGCGAAGAAGATCGAGGAGATGGGTGCAGATTCCATCTGTATCAAGGATATGGCGGGTCTGCTCGTTCCCTACCGCGCAGCGGAGCTCGTAAAAACCCTGAAAGAGAGCACAAAGCTCCCGATCCAGCTGCATACGCACTATACATCCGGCGTGGCGTCCATGACATATCTGAAAGCGGTGGAGGCGGGCGTGGATGTCATCGACTGCGCAATCTCTCCGTTTGCACTGGGTACTTCCCAGCCCGCAACAGAGGTTATGGTGGAGACCTTTAAGGGCACACCTTACGATACCGGATATGACCAGAACATTCTGGCGGAGATTGCGGATTACTTCCGTCCTTACCGTGAGGAGTGTATCGAATCCGGCCTGATGAGCACGAAGGTGCTCGGCGTTAACATCAATACCTTACGTTATCAGGTTCCCGGCGGTATGCTGTCCAACATGGTAAGCCAGCTGAAGGAGCAGAAGGCGGAGGATAAATACCAGGATGTGCTGGAGGAGATCCCGAGAGTCCGCAAGGACTGCGGCGAGCCCCCGCTTGTTACACCTTCCTCCCAGATCGTCGGCACACAGGCAGTGTTTAATGTGCTGATGGGCGAGAGATACAAGATGGCGACAGGAGAGTTCAAGGATCTGCTCCGCGGCAACTACGGCCAGACGGTTAAGCCCATGAGTCAGGAAGTGATCGACAAGGTGATTCCTGGCGAGAAGCGTTCTACCGCCCGTTCTGCTGAGGCGACCGGGCACACGGAGCCGGAGCTTGCAGGTCTGGAAGCGGAGATGAAGGAATGGAAACAGCAGGACGAGGATGTGCTGTCCTACGCACTGTTCCCTCAGGTGGCAATCGACTTCTTCAAGTACCGTCAGGCACAGCAGGAGAAGGTTGACATGACCCAGGCAGATACAAAGAATGGGGCATACCCTGTTTAAGCACAAAGCAGAGCAAGGATATAAAAATGCAGCTCCCGAAAGTTTACTTTCGTGGAGCTGCATTTTTATATCCTTATTCGGCGTGAGCCGAACAACGAGGATTTGCGAAGCAAATTCGAGATGGCTCTGCGTAGGGATGCCAAAAGAATTGGGCAACCCAGCCGAACAACGAGGATTTGCGAAGCAAATTCGAGTGGTGGCTCGGTTCAGAAAATAAATGAGCGCAGATGGGGCTGTATTTTTGTGTATTTAGATGCTAAAAAAAGCTAAAAAATGCCTTTTTTTCTAGGTTTCTATGAATTGCCGCGATTTGAACCGCGTACTATAATTAACATATCATACTGTTTTTGTCACTTTTGTTGGGATTTGGAAGCGGAAAGGAATTACATAATGTTTCATAAGATTTTGACATTTTCACTGGCAGCCATTTTGGCTTTGGAAACCCCGTTGACGGCATACGCTGCACAGACAGCTCCGGTTCAGATGGTAGAACCCGTGGAATCTGAAACAGCGGAAGAATTTGAGGCGGAGGATGAAGGAGAGGATCCACAGGAGTCCGAGAGGCCCGCAGAGGAGGGCGAGAACCCGCAGGAGTCCGAAAAGCCCACAGAAGAAGGGGAGAATCCGCAGGAGCCTGAACAGCCGGAGGGAGAGGAAAACGAGCCGCAGGAGCCTGAGGACCCCGGAAAAGAAGAACTGCCCGAGGCGCCGGTGGATAACCTTCCGGAAGAAGACATCCCTCCTGTGGATGAAGAGGAGCCGGAGGAGATAGAAATTACCGTTTCTGAGAACAGTGTATCGGAAAATGCGCTGTCCATGACGGTTTTTTCCGCGCGCTCTGTTGATACGGCGGTGAAACTGCTGTCTTTTGACACGGCGTCCAAAAGCGGCGTTCCGGTTACGCTGCCACGTAAATCCAGCGGCACGGAAACCTGTGTCTGGTATTCCTTTACCGCACCGAAGGCCGGAAGATATGCCTTCTATACAGAGGAGGCTGTTTTTGATTCTTTATCCGATTCTGTATACTTCTATTTGTGTGTGGAACCAGACAAAAGCACCATGATTCAAAACGGGACGCCCCAGAAAGGCGTTTCTCTCTGCACCAGCACCTACTATATGGCAAAGGGAGAAACCCTCTATATTGGAACTTGGACGAGTAAAACAGATGGAGAAGTAACCTATACCCTGCGTGCCGCTTATCAGACAGCGTTTACGAAGAATGATAATGGAAGTTACACGGCATCGCTTCCGGACGGGGATTCTGTGACCCTGAGGGCGAGAGCGGGAAAGAGCCGCTATCAACTGGTGGTGGAGTCTGCCTCCAAAAAACAGTACAGGCTGAACAATTACTATTGCCCGTCGGACCACTCCGAGAGGGATACGTTTAATAAAACAATAGATGATATATCCAGGCAGGATTATCAGATAGTGTCCGATATACTCCCCGGGGGAAGGTACGAGACGGTCTGCATGGTTACCTGCAGCACGCTGACGAACAAGTTTGTGGCGCTTCTTACTGGCATGGAGCCGCTCACTATAGAGGGAGCGGACAGCGACGACATCGTGTGTGTGCATAACGCCACACGTGAGGAGCATTCGATCGCGCTGGATATGGAGTCTTTAATGCGTGACGACCATGACCTGAAGCTCTGGTGTTATAATGCCGAAAGCGGCGAAAATATGGGGGAAATGCTGGTAAACCCCTGGATGACTTACGAGTTTAACAGACTGGAGGCCGATACGGAATACCGGTTTGATATCCGTGACCTATGGGGAGAGCAGATTCTTAAGTCCCTGACCTACCGCACGAAGGCACCGAGTGAGGTCATCAAGGATGTCAAGGCAGAAATCTCGAAAGATTTTTCCAAGCTGACCGTGAAAGCAAAACCTTCCTGGCAGGGGACGGAAGGCAGGGGCTGGCTGCGCTGGAAGATGACGGATTCGCTGGGGCGGGAGTGCGAAAAATCTCAGCAGGTTTCTCTCAATAAGAGGGATGAGAAGGGGTATTTTACGGTAGAGATCGATACAGCCGCAAATGGGATTTGTCTGCAGCCGGGGGCAGTCTATTCGATACAGATCAGCATGGAGTTTGAGTCTGAGAAAGAGACGGTGTACACGGCGGCAATGCCCGTCAGGGTCAAGGCGCCGGAGAAGGCTTTTTTGCAAGAATCCGATGTCACTTTTAAAGTGGAGCAGGATGGATGCTATACGGAGGGGGATCAGAAGGGCAGGCCTAAGGTTACGGTGACGGTGGAAGTGCCGGAAACTGCGGGGATCGCCAATGCAGGGTACTTTTACCGGCCCGTGAATGAAGGACAAAAATATGTATCCGATTACTTGCAGCTGGAGGCGGGGAAAGCGAAACAATCTATCTCACTGTATCCGGATCAAGTGGGCTTGGACTTTGAGTTTATCCTGTCTGTGGGAGGCATCAAGAAAAAGGAGACCCTCGGGATCGAACACGAACTCGGTCTGCGCCTGAACCGTGTAGAGGCATCGACGGATGAGACGGGGCCCTTTCATTTCGTGCGCACCTATAAGATCACCGGGAAGGAGCAGCTGACAGGCACCTATTATCTGCAGTTAGAGGTGCTCCCGCAGGCATCAGGAAGCAGCCAGATATATGAAAGCAAGGGGAAATCTGTGGAGCTGAATCAGGCAAACGGCTATCAGGCAACGGTTTCCACGCTGGATGTCGGCTGGGTGCCGGAGCCGGATGTCGATTACCGCCTGCGCTGGGTGTTGAGTAAGACAAAAACCGTCAGCTACAACGAGAATTTGCTGGCTGTGGCCTATGAGAGTCTCCACACCGGGAAACCGCATATCAATTTGAAGCGGCTGAATTCTTCCCGCAATTCTCAGGGTTATCAGGTGACGCTCGGGGAAGAGGATATTGCGGTTTTGAAGAAGTCCGAGGCCAAGGTTTCCCTATATCCTTATATGCGGGAAAATAATGAAGCGGTGGCATATACGAATGGCACCCGGTACTATCTGATACCCGAAAAAAATTACAGTGAAGAGAAGTCTTTTAACAGGCTCAAGGCGGATACGGAGTATGAGTTCTCCCTGCGGGATCAGAGTGGGGAGAAGGTTTATGCGAGGGACGTGTTCCGGACGGCGATGGATACCAGAACCGTGACCATTTCCAAAACGGAAGTTTACTTAAACAAGGTGAATCTTCACTATACTTTGAGTGGTTTTGATAACTATTCCAATGATTACGTGGTGTGCTGGTACAGGCAGGCGGGGATTACCGGGGCGTGGAAGAAGAGTAATGCCTATCGTGCGTGGAAGGACGGCTATTTTACGTTGCCGAACCTTAAGGAAAACACAGCCTATGAGTACGCGGTCGGCATCGGCAGGCAGAATGATGAGGTGCCCTGGCTGGAGAAGACGGTGAGGGGCAGCATTACCACCAAAACCGATACGCGGCGTATAGAGGTCAGCTATAAACCCAGAATGACGTCTGTGAAGATCACCTGTAAAATGTTTGATATGGGTGTGGCTGAGAATAATACTGTAACGTTCTTTTTGCGCGAGAAGGGACAAGCACAATGGAAAAAGAAAGCCACCGAACAGTACCGGGTGAACGAGGCGATAGAGACTTTTTCTCTGGAGGGATTAAGGGAGGATACGGTCTATGAGTACCGGGTCGGGTTTGCGGAGAACGATTCCGCGGCGGCAAACGATCTGAAGCGAGCTGCGGAGGGTGAACTTAAGACTGCGAAAGATGCGCGGACTGTGGAGGCGGCCTTTGAGCCGAGGGCCTATTCCGTGCGGATACGGTATGCACTGAGTGATATGGAGGGCGCGGATGATGGGTATCTTCTGGGACAGGAGACAGCGCCTGGAAAAATGTCTGTGCGGTCAGGACCGGCGAAGAAGCGACGGAAGATGCTTTTGTGATCGGGGAGCTGGAGGAGGAGACGGCCTATGAGCTGATCATGGGTTTTGGCACAGAGGAAAATACGGCCAGGGACAGCTTAAGACGCGCAAAAATATTCCCTTTTACAACCATGCCAGACGGCCGCAGTCTTTCGGGTGCGCAGGCCGAAGTGGGAGACGTGAGTGTGACCCTGCAGGTGAAATTCGCCGGGAATGTGGAGAGGCATGCTTCCTATGTGCACTTTTTCTATCGCGTTAAGAGAGAGACGGCTTACCGGAAGGTCAGCCGCGTGGTCAATATGAGCGGTGTGGAGGAGGAGACTGTCTCTGTGACCGTGACCGGTCTGCCGAAGGAGACGGAATATGAGTTCGCGGCAGTTTTGACTGACAGTACAACATGCGGTAAGCCCGAGGATGTGACCAGAGAGGCTTACAAGACGTTTGGCAGTTTTACCACATCGGAGGCGGTAAAACCCACGACTCTGAAATATCGCAGGAACATCTGTATTTGAACGCGAATGCGTTATATAACGAAGAAAAAGGATTTGGATATGAAACACTGAAGGTGCGGTGGGAGCCGTCCGGGGCGGATGCGGATCTTGTGTGGAAAAGCAGCGACGAGACGGTGGCGAAAGTGGCGAAGGACGGCAGAGTGACCGCCGTGGCGGCAGGGAAGGCCACAATCACGGCTGTATCCGCCTATGCATCGGAGGTTTCGGTTTCCTGCGAGGTGACGGTCGGCGATTATCAGATCGCGAGAAAGGGTGCGGACGGCAGTATATCCCTTGTGGAGGGCGCGAAGCTGGCTGCGGTGAGGGAAGGCTCCTATGAGGGCTACGTTCTTGGCAGCGCGGCGGGCCAAAGTCCTGTGGAGGTATCTGCCGCTGAGGTTGTTTCAGGCAACGAGTCCATTGCGCAGTGGACGGATGGCGTGATCACGACAAAGCGTGCGGGCGAGACCAGACTGGTGTTTACATCGGAAGCGGATCATGTGAAGGCGTTCCTTACGGTCGCTGTGCAGCCGTCTATGGGTAAGGGATTTGCCATCACGGGGTTTAAGGCGGGTGCCTCCAGCTATCCGGCGATTAAGGAGGATGCGGCGGATGGGGCCGGACGTGAACAGTACACGATGGCCTATCGGATCATGTCGAATGGAGAGAGTATTTACTACACGGCGGTGGGGGAGATCATGCCCGCGAGCCCCGGGTTTGACAGCAAGGATTTTAACTGGAGCATTGATGATCCGGAAGTGGCAACCGTGAATGAGAAGGGGACGGTTATGCCCAAAAAGGCGGGGGATGCCGTTTTGCGTGTGGAGCCGAAAAATATAGACGATACCGCGCTCTACAAGACGCAGGTCTGTGAGGTGGCGATGCATATCAAGGCTGTGCCTCCTTATGACAGCAGCTATGTACCGTCTAATACTAATAAAAATCCGCTGTATTTGTACGTGCTGGAAAATACATATAAAAAACTGGGCGATGTGAAATTTCCCGAAGGCTGGGAGGGCTGGAAGTGGAAATATCCTGACACGCCCCTTGTGATCAACGGGGAGAACCGGTCATACTATTCATTCAGGGCAGTTTATGAAGGGGAATCCTATTACCCATATGAGACAAGCATCGGCGTGAAGATTGGCAGGGTAACCGGGATCACGGCCTGTGAGGCAGAGGGCGGAGACCATAACAACGTGCTGGAAGTGGGCAGTGTGGACAGTGAGGGAAATCCGACGGAAGGTTCCGATTCTCTTACACTCTGCGTGGAGGCTCTGTTTAACGGAGACATTGATTACGCTGAGAGCCTGAACTATACCTGGAAAGTGGAAGTGAACGCGCCGGCGGGGCTTGTCCTGAAGGAAGGGGAATATAAGAAGTCCGGCGGACGGCTGCAGAAGAATTTTACCGTGACGGCGGTGAAGAAAGGAAATTATACACTGACGCCGGTGATTAAGGTGACGGATCCAAAAACGAATCGGGAGAAGGTTCTTTCGAAGACCAGTTTTAAGATGCAGGCGGTGGAGGAGAAACAGGCCTATATTACACTGACGCCGGTGATAACAGCCGGGATAGTGAATGAGCAGGGACGGATCGTAGCGGACTTTGGCGGGAGCGTTAAGAGTTTCCAGGTTCGCGCAAGGCTCATTGACAGGAATAAAAAGGAAGCGGAAGCCTTTGAAAAGTTGAAACTGACCTGGAGCAGTTCGGACAATAAAGTGGTTACGGTGAAAGTGTCCAAGGATACCCATTCCGCGGAAGTAAAGATCGTGGGGGAAGGCCATGCGATCCTGACGGCGAAGGTGAAGGACAAGGCAGGCCATACGGCCACGGCCCGGGTAGAAATTCGAAACCTGGCTCCCCGGGTAGATGTCTCCAAGGTAATGGTGAATCCGGCTTATGATTATGACAGCGCAGAGGGAAGAAGGCTTGCTTTTAAAAACGCCGGTGCCGTGGAAATCGTTCCTGTTTACGGTGTGGTGAGCCTTGGAACGGCCAAACTCTGGAAGAACGATACCAGGACGCCAGAGGTAGGTAACATGACACTGGAGCCTGATCTGGAACTGGTCAAATATGAGGAAGGCGGCAAATACAGCTATCTGATCCGCCCGACGGAATCTGCGAAGGATAAGGTCTATGACTGTTATCTGGGTGTGGAAAGTTTGGGACTGCAGTCAGAGCCCTCTTTCTATCCGCTCAAAGTGACGGTGAAAACGAAGCAGCCTCAGGTGACGGTAAAGTCGGTGAGAGCGGCGAATCTGTTCTACCGCACCGACCCCGCGTCTGTAGATATCGGGACATCCCAGAAGGGCGTTATGATCGAGTCTGTCAGATGGACGGACAGTGCGGAAGGGGAGAACGGGTTTTCCTCCGAACCGTCGGATTATAAGTTCGATACGGTGAAGAAGGGAAAGAACGTGGAGCGCCTGTATTTTGCGCAGGAGAGCATCCGAATTACGGATAAGAAAAAGCTGGCGGAGCCGGGAATTGTCTCCGGTAAAGTGGAAATCAGATGTAAAGGTTACCGGGAGGCTCTGGAGAAGCCGGTTACCCTCAAATGGAATTATAAAAAGCCTGCGATTGTCGTAAAAGAGAAGGAAGCCACCTTGATTCCGGCTCTGGATGGATATCTGAAAGGCAGCTTTGATTTGTTTATTGGGGAGAGTCAGTTAAGATTCAGGCCCGACGGTATTGGGATACATGTCCCGTGGAGCTACTACAATGAGCTGACCTTCCAAAACAAAGATTTTATTAAATCCAGTTTCAGGGATTATACTTATGTGGGCAGTAAGACAAAGGGCAGCGAAAAACTGACCATGACCATTGTTTCCGATTACTGGCGGGAGCCGCTGTCTGCCGTACATACTGTCAAGTTTGCGAATCCGACCCCCTATCTGACGAAGGCGAAACTGGTGCTGAACACGGGGACGGTCAGCACGGCATACACGGATATCGAGCTGAAAAATGCCTACACGGCGGCACTTGCCTGCGATGATATTATCATTGAGGGGAAAAACGCGAAATCACAGGCGTTATTGGATGAGGATCTTCTGGAGATGGGGCAGGAGCGTGCGGGTAGCAGCCGCATCGTGGTGAGACTGAACCGGGCGCGGACCATGAAGCGTGACGCGATCAAAAACGGTACTTATGATTTTAAGGTGACGCCCTGTTTCCGGGATGCTTCGGGGAATCGAATCGAGGGAAAGACGCTCACCTTGAAGATACAGGCTACCAACAAGCCGGTTACCGCGAAAGTGAAGCTGTCGGGGAGTCTGGATCTGTCCCAAAAGCCGAGTACCGTCAAAAACTATGTGGAGGTCAGGATGACTCCGCAGAACATCGGAGATAATTACAGTTACGATAACAGTGGGACGGGTTTTTCTCTGGTTGGGGAATACAGCAATTATTTCAGCGTCTTTTACGTTGATGCAGTGCCGGGGCTGTACCGTATAAGAATCAACAAAGACTATGAAAGCAGGCTGAAGGCCGGGCAGCGTTACCGGCTGGCCATTCGTTTCACGCTCAAGATGGAGAACGGGGATACCGTTCAGGTGCAGACGCCGACATTCAGCGTTAAGCCAAAACAGTCCGTACCGAAGGTGACAGTGCACGGTAATTCCCAGACACTGTTTGCGGGGAATGACAAGCTGGTAAGGACTTGTGGTTTTGAGCTGCCTGACGGAATGGGCTATCGGATTAAGGGAATTTCCGGCGGCCTGGACTGCAACAAAGACGGTAAGCAGGATATTTCCATATCCTGGGTAAAGAAAGATTCCACAGACCAATACGCGGCGGTGGAGTTAAAACTCGCAGACCGGGACGGCGCGTTGACGGTGAGCGGTGCCAAAGGAAAAACCTACAACATTCCCGTCACTATGACACTGGAGGGAAGGGACGGCATTGCAAAGGATGTGAAGACAAGTATTAAGGTGACGGTTCGGCGCTGATGCCGTTTTAACAGAGAATAATTAATGGAAAGACAGTCTTGCGAAGGTTCGCTTTCGAAAGGCTGTCTTTCTGCTTTGCGCCTGAACAGGCTGTGGTGCAACATTGTTTACATAGAATCTTATATGATTTATAAAGATTTGACATTTTCTGTAAAAAGGGGGTTGACGAAGGTTACATAATATATTATAATAACATACGTTACCAAAAGAAGCTGTAAAAAGCTACAAGAGAGTGAGAGAGGTACATTCTTATGGCAAGAAAAGAGACGATCACAAAAAATGACATATTGAACGCGGCTTTTGAGATGGCGCGGACGGATGGCTTCGGTCAGGTGAGCGCGAGAACGCTGGCGGCGAAGGCGGGGTGCTCCACACAGCCGATTTTCCGTGTCTACAAGAACATGGAGGAATTGGGGGATGATCTCTTCGCGAAGGCGATGGAGTTTTTCGGTACCTATTATGAGGAGTTCCCGAAGCTGAATAACACGCCCTTTGTCAATCTGGGACTTGCCTACATCCGTTTTTCCCAGGAGGAGCAGAATTTATTCCGGCTGTTATTTCTGTCGGAGAACCGTCATGGGAAAAGTCTCTATGATATGCTGAACGGTAAAAACGGGGCGGTAGTGCGTGAGATTAACAGCGCGAAGATATTTGGCTGTAAGGATCCCAGCGGCATGTTCATGAAAATGTGGATCTTTATACACGGGGCGGCATGTATGACCCTGACGGGGGACTATGACCTGCAGGAGGAGGACACCATCAAACTTTTGGAGGAATGCTACGGCGCGTTCCAGAATGTATAAGGGTTGATTGGCTATGGCGATAGAGAATCGGTATGATATCATAACGAGAATCAATGAATATTATGGCAGGATGAGTAAGGGACAGAAGGCGATCTCGGCTTTTATCTACGATCATTACGACCAGGCGGTGTTCATGACGGCGGCGAAGCTGGGCGATACGGTGGGGGTCAGCGAGTCCACCGTGGTACGGTATGCCATGTTTATCGGCTATAACGGCTATCCGGAATTTCAGAGGGATCTTGAGTACTGGGTACAGAATAAGATCAACTCCGTGCAGAAGATCGGGGCGAAGTACGGCAAGAGCAGCCAGTCGGAGATTTTAAATTCCGTTTTGCAGGCGGATATTGAGAAAATTCAGGACACCATCCACAATCTGGATCCTACGGCTTTTGAGACGGCAGTGGACATCATTCTGGGGGCAAAGACGGTCTATATTATGGGCGTCAGGAGCTGCGAGCCGCTGGCTGACTTTTTGCAGTTTTATCTGAATATGATACGGGGCAATGTGGTACTCCTTCGGACAACAAGTGTTTCGGAAACCTTCGAGCAGATGATCCGTATCGACGAGAGGGACGCTTTTGTAGGAATCAGCTTTCCCAGGTACTCCATGAGGACATTGAAGGCGATGGAGTTTGCCAATGACAGAAATGCCAAAGTCATTGCGGTGACAGATTCGGTGCATTCGCCGATGAACCTCTATTCTTCCTGTAACCTTTTTGCCAGAAGTGATATGGTTTCCATTGTGGATTCCCTGGTGGCTCCCTTAAGCATGATTAACGCGCTGGTGGTGGCGATGTGCTTAAAACAGCCTGAGGAAGTGAAAGAGAATCTGAATAACCTTGAAGAAGCCTGGAACAATTATCAGGTTTACCTGAATGATGAGATTAACTTTATAGATGAGGAGCCGATGCTCAATTATCCGCTGCGGAAAAAATCGGAATAGCACAGATGGGGAAAATGATGAATATGGACAAAGATCGGGCGGTCGTGATCGGCGGCGGCGCTGCAGGGATGATGGCGGCGGCCGCCGCGGCGGAAAGTGGACGCCCTGTTATTTTATTAGAGAAAAATGAAAAGCTTGGCAAAAAACTTTATATCACGGGCAAGGGACGTTGCAATGTGACGAATGCCTGCGGGCGGGATAAGTTTTTTGAAAATATCGTGAGCAATCCAAAGTTCCTTTACAGCGCCTTTCACGCATTCGATAACAGGCGGATGGAAATGTTCCTGGAAAGTAACGGGTGCTCTTTAAAAGAGGAACGGGGAGAGAGGGTGTTTCCCGTTTCGGACCACGCGTCGGATGTGACGGCAGCCTTTGAACGGTTTTTGAAGAAAAACGGGGTGCAGGTGCGGCTGCACTGTGAAGCGCTGGCGGTTGAGACGGACGGAGAAAAAATAACGGGTGTGCAGATCGCAGACGGAACTGTGATCCCTGCCAGGACTGTGGTTGTGGCGACGGGAGGCCTGTCCTATCCGGGCACGGGCTCTACCGGGGACGGACACCGCATGGCGCATGACTTGGGACATACGGTGACGGACTGCGTGCCGGCGCTGGTACCGTTGGAGGCAGAGGAGGACTGGTGTAAAAGATTACAGGGGTTATCCCTTAAAAATGTATCCCTGACCATGAGCTGCGGGAAAAAGAAACTGTATCAGGGATTTGGGGAGATGCTTTTCACACATTACGGAGTGAGCGGGCCGCTTGTCCTGTCTGCCAGCAGCTTTTACGGTAAGAGGAAAGGGACAGATGCGGTGCTTCTGACAATAGATCTGAAGCCCGCGCTCTCAGAGGAGCAGTTCGATAAAAGAATTTTGAGGGACTTTGAGGAAAACAGGAACCGGCAGTTTAAGAACGCGCTGGGCGGGCTCTATCCGGCAAAGTTGATTCCTGTTATGATAGAGAGGTCAGGTATTGACCCGGAGAAAAAGGTGCATGAGATTACCAGACAGGAAAGGCGGCGGCTGGCGGAGCTGACAAAGGCTTTTACCCTGAGAGTGAAGGGGAAGAGAGGCTTTGACGAGGCAGTGATCACCCAGGGCGGTGTTTCAGTGAAGGAAGTAAGCCCTTCCACGATGGAGTCCAAACTAATTCAGGGGCTCTATTTTGCGGGGGAGGTGCTTGATCTGGACGGTCTGACGGGAGGATTTAACTTACAGATTGCCTGGTCCACGGGATATCTGGCCGGGACCAGCAGCACAGAAGCGGAAAGGAGTAAATAACACATGGGATTTAATATAGCGATTGACGGGCCTGCGGGAGCGGGAAAGAGCACAATAGCGAAAATGATAGCGGCAAAAAAGGGATATATCTATGTGGATACTGGGGCTATGTACCGGGCGATGGCACTGTATCTGTTGAGAGAAAAGGCGAAGCCGGAGCAGATTGACGAGAAATGCCAGGGCGCGGATATTACTATCGCCTATGAGAACGGTGAGCAGGTGGTGTACTTAAACGGCGAAAATGTAAACCCCTATATCCGTACGGAGGAAGTGGGACGGATGGCTTCTGTCAGCAGTCCGAATCCGCGGGTGCGGAAAAAACTGGTGGAGCTGCAGCAGAAGTTGGCGGCGGATGCGGATGTGGTGATGGATGGGCGCGATATCGGTACCTGCGTGCTGCCGGACGCCCAGGTGAAAGTGTACCTGACGGCGGACAGCCATGAGAGGGCGCTGCGCCGCTATAAGGAGCTTACGGCGAAGGGAGAAAGCTGCGACCTTGCCACCATCGAAAAAGACATTATCGAGCGCGATAGGCAGGATATGACAAGGGAGATTTCCCCTTTAAAGCAGGCGGAGGACGCGGTGCTGATAGACTCCTCCCACATGACGGTGGAAGAGGTGGCGGATGCCATCATAGCACTTTGTGGAGGTTGAGGGAATGGAAGTGATTCTGGCGGAGCACGCGGGGTTCTGCTTTGGGGTACAGCGTGCGGTGGATACCGTCTATGAACAGATTGAGAAAAAGAAAGCGGACGGGTCTTTGATTTACACGTTCGGACCGATCATACATAATGAGGAAGTAGTGGGTGATCTGCAGGAACGTGGTGTGCGTGTGCTGGATTCCCTTGCGGACGCTGGGGAGGTTCCGAAAGGAAAGAGGGGCACTGTGATCATCCGCTCCCACGGCGTGGAGAAGGCAGTCTGCGAGAGCCTTAAGGAAATGGGGTATGAAGTGGTGGACGCCACCTGTCCTTTTGTGAAACGGATTCACAATATTGTGGAGAAGGAGAGCGCGGCCGGCAAAAGCATTGTGATTGTCGGCAATGCGGGCCACCCGGAGGTGGAAGGCATCAAGGGGTGGTCTGCGTCTGCAACTTATGTTGTGGAGTCGGTGGAAGAGGCGGAAAATCTTGCATGCAGTCCCGGGGAAGAACTGTGCATTGTTTCGCAAACGACATTTAACTACAAGAAATTTCAAGATGTGGTTGAAATTTTCAGGGAAAGAGGTTACAATGGTAGTGTTGTGAATACTGTATGTAACGCTACGGAAGTGCGACAGGCCGAGGCCAGAGAACTTGCGGCACGGGTTGATGTAATGATAGTTATAGGTGGGAATCATAGCTCTAACACAAGGAAACTCTATGAGATCTGCAGGCAGGAGTGCGAAATGACCTACTATATACAGACACTCGACGACTTGCATTTAAAGTTACCTGAATCTGTCCGACTGGTGGGTATTACAGCAGGGGCTTCAACCCCAAACAATATAATCGAGGAGGTTCAAAATTATGTCAGAATTAACTTTTGAACAAATGTTAGAGGAGTCATTAAAGACAATACACGCAGGAGAGGTTGTTGAAGGTACCGTTATTGATGTAAAGCCGGAAGAGATCATTCTCAACATCGGATATAAGTCAGATGGCGTTTTGACGAGAAATGAATATACAAACGAACCCAATGTAGATTTGACAACCGTTGCAAAGCCGGGAGACACTATGGAGGTAAAGGTGCTCAAGGTGAACGACGGCGAGGGACAGGTTCTCCTGACGTACAAGCGCCTTGCGGCAGACAGGGGGAACAAGCGCATTGAGGAAGCTTACGAGAACAGGGAAGTGCTCACGGCAAAGGTTGCCCAGGTATTGGACGGGGGATTGAGCGTCGTTGTGGAAGAGGTAAGGATCTTTATTCCGGCAAGCCTTGTATCCGATACGTATGAGAAGGACCTGAACAAATACGCGGGTCAGGAGATCCAGTTTGTGATCAGCGAGTACAACCCTAAGAGAAGAAGATATATCGGCGACAGAAAGCAGCTCATCCTTGAGGAGAAGGCGGAGATGCAGAAGAAGCTCTTCGAGACGATTAAGATTGGGGATACTGTGGAAGGCACGGTTAAGAATGTGACGGACTTCGGCGCGTTCATTGATCTGGGCGGCTGTGACGGCCTGCTTCACATCTCAGAGATGTCCTGGGGCAGGGTGGAGAATCCGAAGAAAGTATTTAAGGTTGGCGATGTGGTGAAGGTGCTGATCAAGGATATTTCTGGCACGAAGATTGCCTTAAGCCTTAAGTTTGAAGACCAGAATCCCTGGAAGGACGCGGCAAGCAAGTATGCGGTGGGCACAGTGGTAACCGGCAAAGTAGCGCGTATGACGGACTTTGGTGCATTTATCGAGCTGGAGCCGGGTATTGACGCCCTGCTTCATGTTTCCCAGATTTCCAAAGAGCATATTGACAAGCCTTCCGATGTACTTAAGAGCGGCGAAGAGGTGACTGCGAAAGTGGTGGACTTCAATGAGGCGGACAAGAAGATCAGCTTAAGCATCAAGGCGATGCTTGCGCCGGAACCCAAGGCTGAGAAGGCAGCGGATGAAGACGTTGTATCTGTAGACATTGATGCGGTGATTGCAGAGGAGAGCGGGGACGCGGAGTAAACGTTTTATCAACGATTGCATTTTTAAAGGCTTCTATATCATAACAAATAAGGATGGTGAATTCATGGCATATGATTATGAATACTTTAAGAAAGCGGTTTATGACCTTACCAAGATTGATTTAAATGCCTACAAGGAAAAACAGATGAAGCGCCGGATTGATACGCTGATTTCCAAGAATAAGGTTGTGGGATATGACAACTACGTTTCGGTGCTCAAGAACGATAAGGCAAGATTTGACGAATTTGTCAATTATCTGACGATCAACGTGTCCGAGTTTTATAGAAACGTTGATCAGTGGCAGCTTTTGGACAAGGACATTTTCCCGGAGCTGATTCAGCGGTACGGCAAGAATTTAAAAATATGGAGCGCAGCCTGCTCGACTGGCGATGAACCGTACTCTCTGGTGATGGCTCTGTCCAGACATGTGCCCGTCAATCAGATTAAGATTTATGCGACAGACCTGGATAAGCAGGTGATAGAGAAAGCGAAAATAGGTTTATACGCGGAAAAGAGTGTAGTGGGTGTGCCGGCAGACCTGAAAAAGAAATTCTTTACGAAAGTCGGTCCTTCCTACCAGATTTCGGAAGAGGTTAAGAGCAGGGTTGAATTCAGGGAGCATAATCTTTTGAAGGATACATATCCTACAGATTTTCATCTGATTGTGTGCCGTAATGTGCTGATCTACTTTACGGAGGAGGCAAAGGATGAGGTGTTCCGCAAGTTCCAGAAGAGTCTGAGACCGGGCGGATATCTGTTCATAGGCAGCACTGAGCAGATCATCAACCACAGGGATGTGGGATTTGAACGGAAAAATTCGTTCTTCTATCAGAAACCGATGTAAAAGGGTAAAGGGCAGCGATTCGTCGCTGCCTTCTTTTTATGTGCAGGTCCATATATGGAAGTTTAATATGTCTTCGCCATTTTGCCCAGCAGATACTGCGCGTAGCGGGAGAAAAGCTCTCTGTCCGTCTTGCGTTCATCTGTTAGTTCAAAGAAAAGCTCATGACTCTTATAATCCCGTTTGAAGAACGGCTCAACCAGAATATCCCATTGAGGGAGAAAGAGTCCGTATTTGCGCGTGTAGCAGGTGGCGGCTGTCGCCTGGGTGCGGTGCGCCGGATCCACGAAAGAGGACACCGATTTGTGCAGTGCGATATCTTCCTGCGGCAGATAATAATAGTCCTTATAGCTGGCGTAAAAATATTTCATTTCCTCTTCATAAAGCGGCACCTTCAGTACAGCCGTATCCTTTTCACTGCTGAAATAGCAGCCGTTTGCCAGATTGGAGAGGGAGACGGGAAGCGGGGTGGGCAATGCCAGTTTGATCAGAAGCTCCTTCCTTTCCTGCCCATGATAGTCGACATAGCTGTTTGACTGTACTTTTTTTGCCCGGATATTTCCGTTAAAGAGATCATAGTATGCCAGAAGGGGCAAAAGCTGCAGCATTCCCCTGATATCATCGCTGTTATGCAAAAGCAGGAGGGCGCGGACATCAGCGGAAGGATTTTCCACATAATGTCTGTAGACCTCAATCAGTTCGCCTCCGTGGAAACGGTCTTCCCGGCAGACGCCAAGAAGCGCTTCCAGCGTTTTCTGCTTACAGTTGGGGACATGCAGAAAAGCTTTGTAGGGAGCAATGCGCCTATACAGGTCGATTCCCTCGAAACGGTCGAAATTATGCGGCAGTTTATGCTGCTCACATTTCTGCAGAAGGTAAGGAAGATCAAAATTGTTGCCGTTAAAGTGAACCAGATGGGTGAAGGGGGCCGCAAAATCAAAAAAGGCGTCCAGCGCGGCAGCCTCCTCTGTGGGATTTTCACAAAACCACTGTCTGATCTGCCAGTTTCCATCCATGCAGAAAGCCGTCCCGATCAGGTAAAGGGAGGAGCTTTTGGCGGTAAATCCCGTGGTTTCAATATCGATGAACAAAAATTTATTAAGGGGCGCAATGCGCTCCAGCGGATAGCCGATTGTGAAAGATTCTATGGTTTGATCTACGATTTGCATGAAATTCCTCCAAGTTGGTATTCGCGGGCTGTCTACGCTCCGCTTCGGTCTGTGCTGAACAAGCGCCACTGGCGCTTAGCACCCCTATGCATCCATTGGAATAATTGTTTCGGTGAGTAAACTCCCCGTTACAATTATTCCAATGGATGCGCACTGCTCATTGCTTTCGCGTATATCTTACCATATTTTTTGAAATAGCAGTAGTTTTTTTCGTCGAAAAATAGTATATTTATAATAGCAGTTGCATCAGACTTAAGGTCTGAATGGAACGTGAAAGGAGCAGGGTTACAGGTATGGCAAAATTAACATTTAACGGCGGCATACATCCCTACGACGGGAAGGATCTGTCAAAGGATAAGCCCATCAAGGCGGTGCTGCCCAAGGGAGATCTGGTGTACCCGCTGTCCCAGCATATCGGCGCGCCAGCCAAACCGATCGTGGAGAAGGGCGACCGGGTTCTGACCGGGCAGAAGATAGCGGAGGCGGGCGGCTTTGTTTCCGCGCCTATTTATGCGACAGTATCTGGTACGGTGAAGGCGATTGAGCCGCGGCGCGTGGTCACGGGCGACAGCGTGATGAGCATCGTCATCGAAAACGACGGTCTCTACGAGGAGGTGGAGTATCCGAAACGTAAACCTCTCGAGGAGATGACGAGGGAGGAGATCATCGAGTGTGTGAAGGAGGCAGGTATCGTCGGCATGGGCGGTGCGGGTTTCCCCACTTTTATCAAGCTCTCTCCGAAAGAGCCTGAAAAGATTGACTATGTGATTGCGAACTGTGCGGAGTGTGAGCCCTATCTGACATCCGATTACCGCAGGATGTTGGAGGAACCGGAGAAGCTGGTAGGAGGACTGAAAGTTTCCCTGAAGCTGTTTGAGAATGCGAGGGGCATTCTGGCGGTGGAGGACAACAAGCCGGACTGTATTGAAATTTTAAAGAACCTGACCAAGGACGAACCGCGTATCAGCGTGAAGGAGCTTAAGACCAAGTACCCGCAGGGCGCGGAGCGGCAGATCATATACGCGACTACGGGAAGAGCCATCAATTCTTCCATGCTCCCTGCGGATGCGGGCTGTGTGGTGAATAACGTGGACACGGTGGTGGCGATCTATCATGCGGTAATCGAGGGGAAACCTTTGATGAACCGTATTGTTACGGTGACCGGGGACGCCATTGCAGACCCGAGAAACTTTATCGTGCGGATCGGCACGAATTACCATGAACTGGTGGAGGAGGCCGGCGGCTTTAAGCAGGAGCCGGTCAAGATCGTATCCGGCGGGCCGATGATGGGGTTTGCCCTCTTCGGGCTGGATGTGCCGACTACCAAGACGGCCTCGGCGCTTCTGTGTCTCACGGAGGATGAAGTGTCGCGCATGGAGCCTTCCGCCTGTATCAACTGCGGCCGATGCGTGGAGGTCTGCCCGGGACGGGTTGTGCCAAAGCTTTTGGCGGTCGCCGCGGCGAACGGGGATGAGGAGACCTTCCTTGCCCACGACGGTATGGAGTGCTGCGAGTGCGGCTGCTGCAGTTTCGTCTGCCCGGCCAAGCGGCATCTGACGCAGAATATCAAATCCATGCGCAAGCTCCTGCTTGCCAAGAAGAAAAAATGAGAGGAAAGGAGCATAGACTGAAGAGATGAATGAATTAATGAAAGTGTCTTCCAACCCTCATGTCAGATCGAAGTCCACCACTGCGAGCATTATGCTGACTGTGGTGATCGCCCTTCTTCCGGCGGCGGGATTTGGCATTTACAACTTCGGGCCGAAGGCGCTGTTACTGATCCTTGTGACGGTGGCATCAACGGTTTTGACGGAGTTTGCGTTTGAGAAGATCTGTAAGAAAAAAATAACTATAGGAGATTACTCAGCGGTGGTGACGGGACTGCTTCTGGCGCTCAATCTGCCGGTGTCGGCGCCCTGGTGGATCGGCGTGGTGGGCGGCGTGTTCGCCATTCTGGTAGTCAAGATGCTGTTCGGCGGTCTGGGGCAGAACTTTATGAACCCGGCGTTAGGAGCGCGGTGTTTCCTGTTGATTTCCTTTACGTCCATTATGACGAACTTTGACTGCGACGCCTACACGGGGGCGACGCCTCTGGCCAATTTAAAGAGCGGCGAGTCGGTCAATATTCTGGATATGGTGATCGGCCGAACAGCGGGCACCATCGGAGAGACCTCAATGATCGCTATCGTGATCGGCGCATGTATCCTGATTTTATTCGGAATTATCGATCTGCGGATTCCGGGTACTTATATCGTGACACTGGCAGTCTTTGTGACACTGTTTGGCGGCCGGGGGTTTAACTGGCCGTACATATCCGCCCATCTTTCGGGCGGTGGCCTGATGCTCGGCGCGTTCTTTATGGCGACGGACTATGTGACAAGGCCCATCACGAAAAAGGGGCAGTATCTGTTTGGTTTTCTGCTGGGCGTCCTGACGGGGATATTCCGTATCTTCGGCCCCTCCGCGGAGGGAGTGTCTTACGCGATCATCATCGGCAACCTCTTAGTGCCGCTGATTGAGAAAGTCACTCTCCCGAAGGCATTTGGTAAAGGAGGAGAGAAGGCATGAAAGAGATGATGAGAAATACAGGGATTATGCTGGCGATCACGCTGATTGCCGGACTCCTTCTGGGATTGGTTTACCAGGTGACGAAAGAACCGATAGCCGAGCAGGAGGCGAAGGCGAAACAGGAGGCGTGTCAGGAGGTGTTTCAGGACGCGGCTTCGTTTGCCCTGATAGGTGTGGAAACGATGACAGTTGAGGGGTATGCGCAGGAGAGCATCGACGAGGTGATGGAGGCGAAGGACGCTTCCGGCGAACTGCTTGGCTATGTGATTACAGTGACGACAAAGGAAGGCTATGGCGGTGATATTCAGTTTTCCATCGGCGTGCGTCTGGACGGAACAGTGAACGGTATGTCGATTCTCTCTATTTCCGAGACGGCGGGTCTGGGTATGCGTGCCGATGAAGTGCTGAAACCGCAGTTTGCAGGTAAGAATGTAGAAAAATTTGTCTATACCAAGAATGGCGCGGCGGCGGACAATGAGATTGACGCGATCTCCGGCGCGACCATAACGACGAATGCAGTGACCAATGGGGTCAATGCGGGATTATACTATTTCCAGACGGTGTTGGGAGGAGGTAGTGCAAATGAATAGTGCAAAGGAACGTCTTGTAAACGGTATTATAAAGGAGAACCCGACCTTTGTCCTGATGCTGGGCATGTGTCCCACGCTGGCGGTGACCACCTCGGCGATCAACGGTCTGGGTATGGGGCTTACCACCATGGTGGTGCTGGCCCTGAGCAATGTATTCATTTCCATGCTCAGAAACATCATACCGGATAAGGTGAGGATTCCGGCGTTTATTGTGATTATTGCCTCCTTTGTGACCATGGTGGAGCTGCTCTTGCAGGGTTTTATTCCTTTCCTCTATGACGCGCTCGGCATTTACATTCCGCTGATCGTGGTAAACTGTATCATCCTCGGGCGTGCGGAGGCGTATGCATACAAAAATCCTGTGATTCCGTCGCTGTTTGACGGCATCGGCATGGGACTTGGATTCTCTGTTGCGCTGACCTGTATCGGTGCGGTGAGGGAGCTTCTGGGAGCGGGAGAGATCTTCGGCATTCATGTGATGCCGGACAGTTACGTGCCGGTGAGCATCTTTATTATGGCACCGGGTGCGTTCTTCGTGCTGGCGCTTCTGACGGCAATCCAGAATAAGGTGAAGATTGCCGGGGAGAGAAAAGGAAAGGATATGTCAAAGATCCAGTCCGGCTGCGGAAACGACTGCATGAACTGTGCGGAGGCAGGCTGTTCGAGGCGTCTGATCGACGAGACGAAGGGAGAGGGGGAAAAGAAGAATGCTTAAAGATTTATTAGTGATTTTGATTGCGTCCTCCCTTGTAAATAATGTGGTGTTAAGCCAGTTCCTGGGGCTGTGCCCGTTCCTTGGCGTGTCCAAGAAGACGGAGACGGCAACGGGCATGGGCGTGGCGGTTATCTTTGTCATTACGCTGGCCTCGGCGGTGGCGGGAGCAATCTATCAGTTTATCCTGCAGCCTTTTCATATCGAATATTTACAGACCATCGTATTTATTCTGGTCATTGCGGCGCTGGTGCAGTTTGTGGAAATGTTTTTAAAGAAATTTATCCCGGGGCTGTATCAGTCGCTGGGCGTGTACCTGCCCCTGATCACCACGAACTGCGCGGTGCTGGGTGTGGCGCTGACAAATGTGCAGAAGAATTACGGGATTCTGACCGGCATAGTCAATGGCTTTGCGACGGCGGTAGGTTTCACGATTTCCATTATTATTCTGGCGGGAATCCGGGAGAAGCTTAAGTACAATGATATACCGGAATCCTTCCAGGGAATGCCGATTGTGCTGGTGACGGCTGGATTGATGGCGATTGCGTTCTGCGGATTTTCCGGATTACTCTAACAATGTGAAATATGGAGGTTAATATGGATATAGCGGGCATTTTAATGGCTACGGGGATCGTGGGAGCGGTGGGCCTGTTTGTGGGTCTGTTCCTGGGTGTGGCCGGTATTAAATTCAAAGTGGATGTGGATGAGAGGGAGGAGGCCATTCTTGGCGTCCTTCCCGGAAATAACTGCGGCGGCTGCGGCTATGCGGGGTGTTCTGGTCTGGCGGCGGCGATTGTGAAAGGCGAAGCGCCTGCAAATGCCTGCCCGGTCGGCGGTGAGAAAGTGGGCGCGCAAGTGGCGCAGATCATGGGCGTAGAGGCAGGCGAGAGTGTGTGCAAAGTGGCCTTTGTGAAGTGCCGGGGCGACAGGGAACGCACCCGCGTGGACTATGACTATACGGGCGTCTCTGACTGTGCCATGGCGGCGTTTGTGCCGAACGGCGGTCCCAAAGCCTGTAACGACGGCTGTCTCGGTTTTGGAAACTGTGTGAAGGCATGTCCTTTCGATGCGATTCATGTGGTAAACGGCGTGGCCGTGGTGGATAAGGAGGCATGCAAGGCGTGCGGCAAGTGCGTGGCGGCATGTCCGAAGCACCTGATCGAACTGATACCCTATGATGCGAAGCACGTGGTGGCATGCAGCTCAAAGGAGAAAGGTCCTGTGACCATGAAGGCCTGCGACGTGGGATGTATCGCCTGCCAGCTCTGTAAGAAGAACTGCCCGGCGGATGCGATTGTGATCGAAGATTTCCACGCGATCATCGATCAGGAGAAGTGTACCGGGTGCGGGACGTGTAAGGAGAAGTGTCCGAAGAAGGTCATCGTGTAAAATTTGAGAAGTACTTCTATTTTAAACGGGGAGAAAAGCATGGAAGGACAGTTGAAGAGCGGAACGGTTCTCACCTCTGAGAGCGGTACGAAATATACGGTAAAGCAACTGCTCGGAGCAGGCGGACAGGGGGAAGTATACTCGGTGGAAACCGAAAATAAGCTGCATGCCCTGAAGTGGTATTATAAGAACACCGCAACCCAAAACCAGAAGGAAATTCTGGATAATCTGATCCAGAGCGGCCCGCCGGACGATTCGTTCCTGTGGCCGCAGGATATGATTTTCAGGACATACGGGGAAGCGTTCGGCTATATTATGCCACTCCGGCCAAAAAATTACAGAAGTATCGTGGATATGATGAAGAGAAAGGCGGAACCCTCTTTTTACTGCCTGTGCAGGGCGGCCTATCATCTGACCAGAGGATATAATGCGCTGCACGGGAAGGGCTACAGCTACCGCGATATTTCTTTTGGCAATGTCTTTTTTGATCCCGATACGGGGGATGTCCTGATCTGCGATAACGATAACGTTTCTTATAACGGGGCGAAAACCGGTGTGTACGGGACACCCCGCTTTATGGCACCCGAAATTGTGACAGGAAAGGCGAAACCGTCCCGGAATACGGACCTCTTTTCCCTGGCGGTGCTGCTCTTTTACATGTTTATGTTAAACCACCCTTTAGAGGGCAGGAGAGAGGCGCGGATCAAGTGCATGGATATTCATGCCATGAACATGCTGTACGGGACAGATCCGCTGTTTATCTTTGATCCCGATAACAATGACAACAGGCCCCTTGCGGGGTATCAGGACAATGCCCTGATCTTCTGGGATCTGTATCCGCAGCAGCTTAAGGATCTTTTTACTACGTCCTTTACCGTGGGGCTTGGACAGCCAAACCGCCGGATTACGGAGGGCAAATGGATGGAGACCTTTGCGAACCTCATGTCTGGCATTATGCTCTGCCAAAACTGCGGCAGCGAGGTGTTTTACGATGCGGCTAAGGAAGCGAACGGCGTCGCGCACACCTGCTGGGGATGCCAGAAAACGGTGGCTGTGCCGCCTAAAATCGTGATCGGTAAAAGTACGGTATTGCTGATGACTAACACGAAACTGTATAAACACCACACCGAGGGAAATTATGATATGGAGACAAAAGTCGGAGAGGTGGTGCAGAATCCCGACAACCCGAAACTGTGGGGTATCAGAAATCTGTCCGGAGATAACTGGACATACATTAAGGCGGACGGAACGCAGGTGCCTGTGCCGCCGGGCCGCTCGGCGGCGATCGTCAGGGACACGAAGATCGACTTCGGGCAGCTGACGGGAGAATTTCATTGAGGAGCAAGATAAACGGGTATGGAAGACGATAAGGTTTTAGCGGGCCTGATACATGACTATCCGGATGCGCTTTCCGACAGAAAGAGACTGCAGGCTCTTCTTCTGGATTTTTTTCCGCAGGACAGGCGGAAGAGAAATCTGCTTATGATTGTATTTGACGACGGCATTGTGGGGGAGATGAGAAGCCTTGGAAAAATAGACCAGATGATGATGCATCGGTTTGTCAGATCGATCGAGCAGGGGTACGATATCCGAACGAAAAGCGCGGAAGCTGCCGTGAAAGCGTGGATAAAAGCGTTGGGGCTGTCGGCGGACGACAATGACGGCAAGAGTGACCAAGGCAGTCAAATGGAAGAAACGGATCTCGCAGAAGGTAGGAGACAGACTGTTAACGCTGAGAGGGAGTGGGTTCCCTGCGAGAGCGACAGCCTGTATGAATTTGAGGAGACGTCAAGGGGCCTGCGAATTCTTAAGTATGTTGACTTTGACGAGCCGGTGGTGGTGATTCCCAATACCATCGAGGGGAAAAAGGTGATTGCGGTCGGGAATTACGCCTTTAAGGGCTGCGTTGGCATCGAGAAGATCATTATCTCCGAGGGCATTGAAATTTTGGGGAACGGTGCGTTCCTTAACTGCAAAGGATTGAAGGAGGCTGTACTGCCGGGGTCGCTTAGGGGTATCGGCAGCACGGATGCAACAGGCTGTCCCAAGATTCTGGGAAGCGAGATCAAATATGAGGGCGCTTTTGAGTACAGCGGACTGGAAGAGATTATCGTGCCGGACAGTGTGAAATATATCGGTGAAAATAGCTTTGCAGGCTGTGGACAGCTCAAGCGGGCAGTACTGCCGGACAAACTGAAGGAAATAAGGGAAAATACATTCCGCTGGTGCAAGAGTCTTCGGGAAGTGGTTTTTCCACGGGAATTGGATGCGATCAGAATATCGGCTTTTGAAGGCTGCGTCACCCTGCAGACAGTCGATCTCCCGGAGGGGGTAACTGGTATTGAGGAGGGTGCCTTCGCGGGGTGTAAAAGTCTGGAAAGTATTTATATACCTGATTCCGTCACTGAAATTGGCGGCGGAAAAGGAACTGGCTTCTTGAAGACTTTCGGGGAGCCTGACGAGCGGCATGAGAATTTTACGATCCGATGCAATATGGGTTCTTATGCCATGCAGTATGCCAGGGCACAGCAGATCAGATGCGTGAGAGCATAAAGTGAAGGAGGAACGAGTATGGGAGAAATGAAAAGACCGGGAGGAGAACTGGCGAGCAGACCGCTTCATTTTTTTTGGATTGTGGATTGTTCCGGTTCTATGTATGGAGAGAAGATTGGCACGGTGAATCATGCCATCCAGTCCACTATCCCGGAGATGGTATCCGCGGCGGAAAATAACCCGAATGCGCAGCTAATGATCCGAACCCTGAAATTTTCCACCGGGGCTTCTTGGGTGACGAGCAATCCTGTCAATGTGGAGGATTTTGCGTGGGACGATCTGGAGGCCGTCGGGGTGACGGATCTGGGAAAGGCTTTTGAACTGCTGGCGGCGCAGCTTACGATTCCGCCTATGTCTGACAGAGCGCTTCCGCCCGTTCTCGTTCTGTTGTCTGACGGACAGCCTACGGATGATTATAAAAAGGCGCTGGCTGAGTTAAAGAAGCTGCCTTGGGGCAAGAAGGCAGTCAGGATTGCAATTTCTATCGGGCAGGATGCGGACGATGCCGTTCTGGAGGAATTTACAGGTAATAAGGAGCTGGTGCTGCAGGCCAATAACGCGGCGGCTCTCACAAAGATGATCAAGTGGGCTTCCACGGCGGCCTCTCTGGTATCGGCGCCGGCGAGCATTGCGGCAGATACGGCAGGGCAGGAAGGAGATACCCCGGTCATAGTCGATCTGGGAGGCAGGATACCCGATCTGGATGATATTCAGGAAGGCGATGTCTGGTAACAGTGTGAGGAAAGTATGCATTTGCGCATGATGGAGAGGATGCTTCATATGATAAGAAGCGTATTTGGCGAGTCGGTACAGGGCGCATCCCATATACGGAGTGGCAGGGAGTGTCAGGACAGCCTGAAAAAGGTGATAAAAGATTCAGGCGCGGTGATTCTGGCGGTGGCTGACGGACACGGGAGCGATTCCTGTCCCTACAGCAAGGCAGGCTCCTTTGCGGCAGTCAATGTATTCTGCAAGATCATGGGAGAGTATCTGGAGACCTATGCCGGACAGCAGGAAATGCTCTTTACCCTTTTGAAACGGGAGGGTGATACGAAAATCGCGCAGGAGATCGACGCCGAGTGGAAACGCAGAATCCTGAGACTGCATGCCAGATGCAAGAGGGAAATTCCTTTAGGTGAAGGACAGAATAAGGACAGGGAAGCGGTTTATAAACTGTACGGCAGCACATTGCTGGGGCTGGTCATTACAGAAGAATTTCTCTTCGCGTTCCAGCTCGGAGACGGGGATATTGTGAAGGTGTCGGAAGATGGCGTATACAGTGTCATTGAGCCTGATAAGATTCTCGGCACGGAAACCCACTCACTCAGCAAAACGGAATCCTGGAAGAAGGCCATCACGCTGATTCGGAAACGGGAGGAGACGGAACAGCGGCCCGTCATGTATATGCTTTCCTCGGACGGACTGGCCAACAGCTATAAAAATGACGAAGAGTTTAAAAAGACCTGCATGGATTATTATGTCCTGCTGAAAGAACACGGTGTGAAGGCGGTGTCTGACCATTTGAAGATATGGCTGCAGGAGACGAGCGAAATGGGCTGCGGCGATGATATCACGGCGCTGTTTGCCTACGAGACGGGGCAGGAATCATAATCGTATGCTTTGAAAGGGGTATGTCTGAATGGAAGCTCGCATTGCACTGTGTAAATGCAAAGAAGGAAAAAGCATATACGGCGTCCGTTTGGAGAAAACGGAGATCGGATGGAAATATACATGGGCATTTCCAGTAAAGGAGGCGGCCGCCAGGCGGGAGCACTACGATGAAACAAAGATTGTCGGGCAGATTTTCCCTGACGTCGGCTATCCGGGCTGTCCATACTGCGGGACAAAGGATTTCGTGGTCTGTGACTGCGGTAAACTGAACTGCCATAACGGGAACGATACCCATTTTACATGCAATTGGTGTGGCCTGTCAGGAACCCTTGGCAGCTATGACGGTTCGGGATTTGGTTCCGGCGGCGATCTATAGGATTGGGAGAGGAGAGTAAAATGCAGACAGTGAAACTTGGAAAGACAGGGATCGTGACAAATAAGAACGCTTTCGGTGCGCTGCCGATTCAGCGGATCAGTGATGAGGAGGCGGTAAAGCTCCTGCGGAAAGCGTATGAGAACGGCATGACCTTTTTCGATACGGCGCGCTGGTACTCGGACAGCGAGCACAAGGTGGGGCTTGCTTTTGAGGGAATGCGGGAGAAGGTCTTTATCGCGACCAAAACAGGTTCTCAGAATGCAGAGGGCTTCTGGAAGGATCTGGAGACCAGTCTGGAAAATTTAAAGACGGATTATATTGACATTTACCAATTTCACAATCCGGCATTCTGCCCGAAGCCGGGGGATGAGAGCGGCCTTTATGACGCGGCACTTCAGGCGAAGGAGCAGGGAAAGATCCGGCATATTGGCATCACGAACCATCGTCTTGCGGTGGCGCATGACGCCATTGACAGTGGTCTTTATGAGACGCTGCAGTTTCCGTTCTGCTATCTGGCGACTGACAAGGACATTGAGCTGGTGGAAAAGTGTAAGGCGGTGGACATGGGCTTTATCGCCATGAAAGCGCTCTCCGGCGGCCTGATTACCAATTCGGCGGCGGCTTACGCGTATCTTTCGCAGTATGATAATGTGCTGCCCATCTGGGGTGTACAGAGGGAGGCGGAGCTTGACGAATTTCTTTCTTACATAGACAATCCGCCCGCTATGACCGAGGAACTTAAGGCTTTGATTGAGCATGACCGGAAAGAGTTGCTTGGCGAGTTCTGCAGGGGCTGCGGTTACTGTATGCCCTGCCCGGTAGGGATTGAGATCAATATGTGCGCACGGATGTCGCTGATGATCCGCCGCGCGCCCTCTGCAGGATATCTGGGAGAGGAATGGCAGGAGAAGATGGGGAAGATTGAGGCGTGCCTGCACTGTAACCAGTGTAAGAGCAAATGCCCTTATGAATTAGATACGCCCGCGCTCTTGGCAAAGAATCTGGAAGATTACAGGAACGTGCTGGCGGGGAAGGCCAGTGTATAAGAGACAGCGGGTTTCGGGTGTATTGGGAGGAGAATTAGTTTATGAAGTATAAAGTGAAAGTGACGGTAATTGACAAAAAGCTGTATCCTGAATTGCAGGAGAAGTATTGTGCGGATCCGAATGCCGGCGCATGCCCCTGCTACAATGTGGGAGATGAGTTCCTTTTTGAGAGAGATGAAGAAAATGACCATTTCTGGCATGGCGGCCTGAATACACTTGTCAAAACCTCTGCCGATCCCGACACAGTTGCAGGCGGTCCGAAGATGCCGCACTGCTCGGAGGCATGGGATGCCATTGCACGTTATATTTATACGGGCTTGCAGGGCGGTTCGATTATGAAGGGCTGGATGAAAAGGGAAAATGAAATGATAGCCTGCTGCTCGGACGGAACAAGACCGGTTATCTTTAGGATTGAGAGAATGGATGCGGAGAGGTAATTCCTATGAGGTGAGTGCATACGTGGAGGTAATGCCAATGGCAATGACAGAATTTCGTTGTTATTATAAAAAAAGTCTTTTTTATGATAGAAGCGAAATACGTATAGTATTAATGGATGATGCAATACGCGTTTGTGGATTTTTATCTTTTCAGTCAGTTGATACATCTATCAGACTAATTCCATATGATAAATTAGAAGGATTTCACGTAACTAGGATGGGAGAGGAATATTATGTGGATATAATAGAAAAGCCCAATAAGCACATGTATTGTCCGGGATTTGACGATGAAGTAAAAATAGTTGAAGAAATCAAAAAATATAAATGTGCTTATGATGAAAAAATTAGAGAGATAAAAGAAAGGGAGGATAATGAGCGTAAATTGGCTGAAAAGGAGAGCCGGGAATATTACGCTAATTGTTTTGCTTTTCATATTGGAAATGACAGTAATCCATATTATGTATTGAATAAAGGCTCTTATACGATTTGTGCAATCTATTTTAACAGAAATAAAGATCTAAACATTTTAAGTATTGATGGGAATGAAAAAAATGAAATTTGCGCCAAAATAGAATATGCTAAAATTCATTATTTTGAAAAAGCAGGGGCAATTCATTATGTATCTACTATTGAGGGGCAATATAAAAATTTGGGTGGACAATTTACCGGCGCGGTTTTTTCTAAAAAAGCGATTGCAATAGGTGGCTTATTATTTGGCACAATGGGATTGGCAGGAGGAGCACTGTTAAGCGCGAAACCAAGTTCAATGAAGTTTCCTGATACAGAAATAAATTTATCATCAGATATTCAGCAAGTTGATGATAAAAATGTTATTCTAAATTATTATTCAGATATAAAAAAGCAATATTTAGATATGGAACTACCTGCTGAAATATATAACTTTTTACAAACTTATATTCCGGATAAAAAATATGAGATTGTCTGTGAGTTAGAAAAGCATTCTGCAGTGAACAGGGCAATGAATCAAAAAGCCTCTGATTTGAATCCGCTAAAGTGTGATAATTCACCCAAAATGTCGATGGGTGAGTTTAAAGAAAGTGTTGACAAGCTTAAGTATATGTTTGATGTGGGAATGATTACAGAAGAAGTTTATGAAGCAAAGAAAATGGAATTAATGCAGCAGATATGATGAAAAAAAGATTGACAAACTATAGCAGTCTGCTTAGAGGAGGAGCAGGGACGGATTTCTGTAAGACATTTGATCGGATACCTGAAGACTTCGACAAGTACAGGTCCAGATATCGGGAGGAGGTGTTTCAGGAGCTGGCATCAATTTGTAAGCTCGGTTCGGATAAGAAAGTGCTGGAGATCGGCTACGGGACAGGTCAGGCCACAGAGCCGATTCTGAAAACGGGGTGCGACTACACGGCAATCGAGCTGGGAGAGAACTTCACTTCCTTTTTAAAGCACAAGTTTTTCATCTATTCGAATTTTCGTGTAATTAACGCGGATTTTGAAACATGGGCATTTAAGAAGGGCACGTACGATCTGGTGTACTCGGCGGCAACAATTCAGTGGATTGCTGAGGAGATTGCCTTCACAAAGACGTTTCAGATGCTAAAGCCGGGCGGGGTTTTGGCCATGTTTATGACGCATTCGGATGAGCCAAGCCAAAATCCCAAGCTGCGCGCGGAAATTGATCGGGGTTATGAGGAACATTTTCGTGTAAAGCAGAGCTATCAGTGCAGGATGGACTATGAAAATGCGCTGCACTACGGTTTTACCAATCTGGTGTACAAGGAGTGGAAGAGTGAGAGGACGGTTGACGCCGAGACTTATATTTCTTGGATCAGCACGCACTGCGATCATATTACGCTGGAGGAGCCGTATAAGACCAGATTCTATGCGGGAATCCGGGAGGCGTTTCAACATCATGGGAACAGGATGGTAATTATAGATACGATTCATTTGTAGCTGGTTCAGAAACCATAAATCATAGTGCATTCTTTGGGCAATTCTTTACGCACTCAAAGCAAAGAATGCATTCTGTGCCGTTCTTTCTATTTCGGGAATTATCCGTAACATCTACTTCCATAGGACACACCTTTTTGCATTTACCACAGGATACACATTTGCTTTTATCACATGTAATGCGGAGCATAGAAAAATAACTCATAGGTTTTAAAAATATTGTGACAGGGCATATGTATTTGCAAAATGCGCGATTGTCCTTAAACACAAAAGCCAATATGATCCCGGCAGAATAGTACATAACATTTCCTGTGATAAACGCCCAAAACATAATTTTTTCCATGTTACCGACATGGGCGAGGAATAGTGCCGAAACGAATATAAGGGAAATGGCAAATGTGAGATATCTTATCCATCCAATCTTCTTTCTCGGTGCTTCAGGAACTTTGTACGGGAGAAAATCAAGTACCATTGCCGTCCAGCAGGCATACCCGCACCAGCCTCTGCCAAAAACAAGTGGCCCGAATATTTTTGCAACTGCATAATGAATGGTTGCCGCTTCAAAGGTACCTGTAAAAAGGTAATACCAAAATCCCTCAATCTGCATATTTTCGTTGCAGATCAAACCCAAATAAACCAGCATATAAAGCCCGACTAAAAGCTGCGCGACTCTGCGGGCATGTTTGTATTTTTTAATGTATAGAAAGACCCCGAGAGAAATAGAGATTCCGATATAGCTGAAGTTGAACAAATAAAATATATTGTTCTGTGTCAGCCACAATGAGACCGCAATAGTTTCAAATATTGTCAACATAACAAGCGGCAAAAAGTATTTTTTCATTTTTCCTCCGATTCACAGTTCCCTATTTCTATTTGACTGCTTCTCCTGTATTTTGTTCATCTAAGCTTTCCAGTTTCTGAATGCAGCGATCCGCCCATTCGATACAATTTTTGATAAATCCGTAACCGAAGTCAACGGTAAACTGCCAGTACATAATCTGGTACATTTCCTTATTGGAACCATAATTTTCTATGGCTTTGGGGGTTACACTCATTTTCCCCAAATATGTTTCGCAATCTGTCCTAAATTTCCTTAGCATGTCGGCACTTTGAGCAGGGGGCATGTTCCCGCCGAAAAAGACTTTCATAAGAAAGGCGCTTTTAAAATGTGTGGCATCTTCGCCTGCCCCCTTGGCAAGCCAGTTCATAAATTCCTTTTTTCCCGTTTCGGTAATAGAAAAAACTTTTTTGTTCGGACGGTCTGCCTGAATGACAGTTTCTCCGAAAATATAGCCCTTCTTTTCCAGCTTTTTTAATTCCAGATAAATGTGGCTGTTTTGGGCATGCCAGAAAAATTGCAGAGAGGATTCAAACGCTTTGATTATATCGTATCCACTCATTGGCCCGTAATTTAATAATCCTAAAATTCCAAATGCTAAAGACATATTTGCATCGCTCCTATAATCTAATATTATAATAGTATAAAATTATAATATTTGCAATGAATTTTTGAAGGCTTGCACAATCACATTGGATGTGCTATTCTGATATCACTTGGAACATCTTTTTTATCTTTTGCCCAAGGGGCAATCATAAAGAGCGTATCGCTCAGAGATTCCGAGAGTAACTAAAAACTATAGAAGAGGTTTTTGTATTGCCGGTATAGGGAAATCTGTCGCGTGTTCGGAATATATCAGCCTCTGGAAAGAGAGGATTGTATTGAAAAGAGAGACAGAAACAGACAATGTAACAGAGAGAAGGGGTGAAGGGAAACTTCCCACAGGGAAATTGAAGTATCCGCTGACAAATGATTTTATGTTTAAAGCTGTGCTGCAAAGAAATCAGACGGCATTAAAGGGATTGCTATGCGCTATGCTAAATATGCGGATGGAGGAGATCGCGTCAATCAGAGTATTGAATCCTATCGAAATTGGAGGCATGATTGACGAGAAAATGATGATGCTGGATTTAAAGTTGGAACTAAATGACAGCCGTATTCTGGATATTGAGATGCAGGTTATTGATGAGGGAAACTGGCCGGAGAGATCGTTAGCATATCTATGCAGGGCGTTTGACCAATTGGAAAAGGGAGAAAAGTATCTGGAAGCAAAGGAAACAATACATATTGGCATTCTTGATTTTACGCCGCAGGGGTTTCCGGAAAAACTATATTTGGAGTATTATTTTTATAACTTAGATACCGCACATAAATATAGTGACAAAGTGTCAATACGTGTGTTAGAATTAAATCAATTAGCAAAGGAGCCAGATGAACAGATAAGACCAGAGTTATACTACTGGGCGCAGCTTTTCAAAGCGGAGACATGGGAGGAGATGCGAATGTTGGCGGAGAAGAACGAAACCATCAAAGAATGTGTATTCACCTATAAAGAATTGACAGCGGATGAAAAGGCGCGGATGCAGTCGGAGGCCCGTGATGACTACTACCGTCGGTTAAACTGGGCTGAGGAGCGGGGACTTAGGAAAGGCATGGAAAAAGGTATAGAAGAAGGCTTGGAGCGTGGACAGAGGGAGACTGCCCGCACGTTACTTTCCAACGTAGACAATGCTATGGAGAATTTTCATGTAGATTTGGAAAGTGCCTGCAAGGGGCTTGGGACGACAGTGGAGGCTTATCGGGCGGCGAAAGAACTGCTGGAGTAAATATTTTTAAAACTTTTTATGAGGTTGTATTTTCCTCTGGTGGCATGTAAGATAAAAGCGTATGAAAAATGAAGTAGTTTTAGAAGAAAAGGAGTGAAGCGTTTGATGAAGGAGACCGCAGTATCATAGCAGTGGCTATGACATTTCAAACTTAGATTGTGATAGCCATTGCGTTTCCTAAAGTAAATATATTAGGAGGCAGCTATGAGCTATAGACGGGCGGATGACATTCTGCCGGAAAATATTCTTGAGATCCTGCAGACGTATGTGAGCGGCGATACCATCTATGTGCCCAAGAAAAAGGAGTGCAGAAAAAGATGGGGCTC
Organism: Lachnospiraceae bacterium UBA7143; assembly: GCA_002491905.1. Taxonomy (GTDB): domain Bacteria; phylum Bacillota; class Clostridia; order Lachnospirales; family Lachnospiraceae; genus UBA3282. The sequence continues at coordinate 108,257 of DKWV01000011.1, forward strand.
GTCCACGGGTGCGAACGAGAAGCTTCGGATCAGAAATGAACAGATTTTTGAGCAGTACCAGAAAGGCGTTTCAACGAAGGAGCTGGCACTGCAGTATTATCTGACGCAGAAGAGCATACAGAGGATTCTCAGGGAAATGCAGATAAGACCTCCTATGGAGCAATGCGGAATCGATTAGGAGGAAATAAAATTGAATAGAGAAAATAAAAGAAAGACATTTGAAAAGGGATATTACAAAAACCATGCCTGCGGGGAAATTTTTGTATGCAAGGTTTGTGGGCGGCAGGTATTGCCGGATGGTGCGGGCAGTAAGCACAGAAATCACTGTCCGAATTGCCTGACCAGCCTGCATGTGGACATCAAGCCGGGAGACCGCGCATCAGACTGCGGCGGTTATATGGAACCTGTGGCCGTATGGGTCAGGAAAAACGGAGAATGGGCGATCATACACCGCTGCCGTCAATGCGGACAGATGAGTTCTAACCGGATCGCGGCGGACGATAATCCCATGAAGCTGATGTCCATTGCCATGAAACCGCTTACGTCTTCGCCGTTTCCGATTGAGAGGATCGAAGAGATGACGAGACTTATGGGCGGGGCGGGCAGTATATCCTGAATGTCAGCGATTACAGAAAAAGAGGGAATGCGTTCTCTCTTTTTCTCGTGTTGTGGACGTGCTATAATTATCTGTAAAATATGTCAGGAGAGGTAAGCGCATGAAAGAGCAGACGGCTGAAAATATAAACATATTGGGACGCTTTTGCGGCAAGAGGGATGTGGAGGCACTTACCGTCAGTCACTTGCAGGATCAATACGGATGGAGACGGGCAGATGTGATGGTCCTGTTTGGCGGCAGTATCATAAGCGGCGGCGATGTTCTTGCAGACGCCATGAAAAACGAAATTGCGGAAAAATATGTGATCGTAGGCGGGGCAGGACATACGACTGGCACACTGCGTCAAAAGGTAAGGGAAGAGTATCCGTCAATCATAACGGAGGGACTGCCGGAAGCAGAGATATTCAACAGATACTTGGAAGCTGTGTATGGTCTAAAAGCGGATTATCTGGAAACCCAGTCTACAAATTGCGGAAATAATATTACATATCTGCTTGAGTTACTGAAACAGCAGGGGATTGGGTTTCGGAGTATCATTCTGTGTCAGGATGCCACTATGCAGTGCAGGATGGATGCCGGACTTCGCAAGTATATCCCGGATGACGTGACCATTATCAATTTTGCGGCATATCAAGCCGAGGTTACGCTCAAAAACGGTCAATTGGACTATTCAGAAAATATACATGGCATGTGGGATATGGACAGGTATGTAAATTTGCTGATGGGTGAAATTCCAAGGCTTACTGATGATGCAGACGGATATGGTCCGAAAGGAAAAGATTTTATAGCCCATGTGGATATTCCGGAGGAAGTGCGGACTGCCTTTGAAGAATTGAGAGAGATATACGGCGGGGAGATCCGCAAGGCGAATCCGCTATATGCATCCAAACGTGCGGACGGTCATTATTCCGGCTAAGAAGTGGAAGATGGAGGAAGTGCCTGCGCTTGTTTCCGAGGCGGATAGAGTGGCAATTTTAGATAGAGATCACTTAAATTGGGCGTAAGAACGCCCAGTTTTTTTGCACAAAAATTGATCCTTTTGAAGATCTGCTCCGTTATTATATATAGACGTTAGCAAAACAGCAGGGATTACAGCTTCTGTGAAATGTGATATGCAGGCATAGGTTTCAGGAGAAAGGGGCGGCAAAATGTGAGTGACGACGAATTGATTGACAAAATCAAAGACGGGGACGAAAACGCGGCAAAAGAACTGATCGATCGTTATTACGCCGCCATTTTGCGATACTGCGGCTGGCATTGCACTGTTCAGGACCGGGCGGAGGATTTGGCGCAGGAAACTTTTTTGAAGCTGTTCCGGAGTCTGCCGGGATACAAGGGCAGGAAGAAGTTTAAAGCCTATTTGTACACAATCGCCAACCGCCTGTGCATTGATGAGAGCAGAAAAATGCCCTTGTATTCTCTGGAGGATGCAGAGGAAATTGCAGGTGTAAAAAATGAAATTGCGCAGGCGGAGCAGAGAGAGGAGATTCGGCGTCTGCTTGGCGTTTTATCGCAGGAGCAGAGGGAGGCGGTGATCCTCCGTTTCGGTCAGGAGCTTGGGTTTTCGGAGATTGCAAAGGTGATGGGCTGCAGCATGCGGACGGCGCAGAGCCGGGTCAGGAATGCACTGCGATTGATGAGAAAGGAGATTGGGGATGAAGGATAGAAAAATAGAGGAATATCTGCAAAGTTCTTTGAAGAATGGGGCGGAAGGGCATCCCCTCAAAAAAGAAGAAACCATTGCGGGATGCATAGCGGTCATGCGCAGGCAGAAGGGATATGTGGAGGAAGAGAGAACGGGTTTCTGGCAGTTTTTGTCTGATGTTTTGCGGTTTGAGGGATTAGCCATTTTCGGTCTGCAGGCGGGAGTGTTGCTTCTGGTCTGCATGTGGGCTGGGGCGATAGAGGATGTATCGCATTATATACCTGTCTTTACGCCGCTGTTTGCACTGGCTGTTATGCCGCCGCTGTTTCGCAGCCAGTTTTACAATATGGGAGAAATGGAGGCGGCGACAAGGGCGTCCGAAGTAGAAATCATAATTGCCAAACTGATCCTTGCAGGAGCGGCAAATCTGATCAGCATCACAGCTTTTTTTTGTGTGGTCATGCATGTGCAAAATTCCAGTGAAAATATGGGACAGATCGTTTTGTACGGACTGGTGCCGTATCTGGTTTGCATGACTGCCATACTGCGGCTGATCCGAATGCACCGGAAGGAAAGGATATCTGTCTATGCCGTGGCTGCGGCAGGTTCCTGTATGGTCTGGGGATTGTCAGCGAAAGCGCTGCCCTGGCTGTATGAAACATCTGCGGCAGGGCTGTGGATTGTCTTGTTTGTCATTTTTGCGGGATTTTTTAGCAAAGAACTCTGTTTTATATGGGAAATGAAAAGGGAGGGAAAGATTTATGGAAGTATCAATTGACCGTTTGACGAAGCATTATGGCAGGAAGATAGCGGTGGACTGTGTCAGTACAGTTCTGAAGCCGGGGATGTATGGGCTTCTGGGAGAAAACGGCGCGGGAAAGACGACGCTCATGCGCATGCTGTGCGCCATTTTGGAGCCTACCTCCGGGGAGGTGCTTCTGGATGGCAGAGAGGTGAGTTCCATGGGCGCCGATTACAGGGATTTATTGGGATATCTGCCGCAGGATTTTGGCTATTATCCGAATGATACAGCCGAGGAGTTTCTGCTGTATATGGCCGCCCTTAAGGGCATTCCGCGAAACCGGGCGAAGAAGCGGGTAAAGGAACTGTTGGAGACCGTAGGTTTACAAGACGTGGCAGCAAAGAAAATAAAATCCTTTTCGGGAGGGATGAAACAGCGTGTGGGAATTGCGCAGGCGCTTTTGAACCATCCGAAGATTTTGGTTCTGGATGAGCCGACTGCCGGACTCGACCCGAAGGAGAGGGTGCGTTTCCGCAACCTGATTTCCGATTATGCCAAGGATAGGATTGTCATTCTGTCCACCTATATCGTGTCGGATATTGAGGCCATTGCGGATGAGGTTTTGCTTATGAGAAAAGGAAAGCTGGTATCACAGGGCACGGTCCCGGAACTGACGAAAAGAGCGGAGGGGAAGGTCTGGGAGCTGGCCGTGTCTCCTGCCGAGGCGGCACGGTGGCAGAAAAAGGAGGCGGTCGCCAATCTGCGGCATGAGGGGGATCAGGTTATTTTGCGCATTTTGTCGGACGACAGGCCCGCGGAAGAGGCGGTTTGCTGCGAGACGACTCTGGAAGACTTATATCTGCAAAGTTTCCGCGAATGAGCAGAGCCAGAAGACGACAGGGACAGGCAGCATGCTTGCATGCGTGACAGGGCATGGCGGCTTATGGCGAGCAACGCGAGCCTGCGCATTCGTAAGTATAAGGCGGGAGCCGGAAGAAAGGGAGAGATTAAGAATGGAATTATTCAGGCTGGAACATAAAAAATTATGGAGAAAAAAGAGTACCAGAATCTGTGTCATGTTATGTTTTCTTTATTGTGTGGTAATAGGAAGCTTTCTGGTGTATCAATGGTTTAGTTTTGGGAGCAGGAAAGACAATATGGGCGGCAGAAGCTTTGACGGTTACGAGAACATAAGAAATTGTCAGGCTTATTTTTCAAAATATGGGGAACTGACAGATGAGACATTGCAGGAATGGGTCAGGGATTATCAGAGCGCCCACGAGGCGGAAGACGAACAGACAATGGAAAACTCGGGGTGGCAGATTGTGAACAGTATGCTTAAAGGGCTCTACCCAGAGCTGGAGGAGGAGGACATGCTTGGCATTATGCTTATGAGCTGTTATGTGGAGCCGGACAAACTCACCGAAGTCTATGAGAGAAGGGAAAAAGCAGTGGAAACTTTTCTTGATATCAGTGGACAGACAGGGGCGGAGCGGGAATATCTTCTGCAAATGGACGACAAGGTGCGGGAACCTTTTTCATGGAAATGGGTGGAAGGTTGGTCTGCTGTTCTCGGCGATCAGGTATCCGGCCTGGGGACGGTTATGGCGCTGTTTCTGGCCATTGTCCTGTCGTCTCTGTTTGCCGGGGAGTGGCATGACAATACGAGTGCTCTGATACTGACAACAAAAAACGGATGGAGGAAGCTTGCACTTGCGAAGATTCTCACGGGGATTTCTTTCGCACTGGAACTTTTTGTACTGCTGGCTGCGGGGATGATCGTGTCACAGCTTGTTTTTCTGGGGACGGAAGGGTGGGATATGCCCATTCAGACGATCAAAATGATTGCGATTGCACCCATGAATATGCTGCAGGGGGAAATTTATGAGTATGCCTTTACCATGCTTGGCGCGGTGGGATTTGCGGGCGTTGTCATGTTGCTTTCGGCCTGCTGTAAAAATCACGTGCTGGCGCTTCTCTTGAGTCTGGCGGTGGCATACGGGCCGATGACGGTGAAGGACTTTGCGCCCTACTGGCTGGAGAAGGCATTCGACTTGCTGCCTCTGGTTGGGAGCGGCGCCGATATTTTTAGAACCAATACCTTTCACCTGCTCGGGCGCTATATCTGGTCGCCCTATCTGCTGATCTGGGTGCCGGTTCTGCTCGGCGTTTTGTGTCTGCCGCCTGCTGTCAGGGGCTGGGCGAGGCGGATGCGGGGTTGAAGAAAAGAATGGATTCCTTGCAGAACACGTTGTCGGTTAAGGTCTGGACGCGGAGAACAAAGGTTTAGAAAACGATGACAAAAATGAGAGCTTCAAAGAAAAAGAGAAAAAAATACGGGAAAGGACTTGTCATTTTTTTGCTGGTATGGATTATGGCCGGCGCAATACAAAACAGAAATGATATGCTCCTTTTTCTTATGGACAGCATTGGTGAGAATGCGGATTCGCATGTGATTCCCGCCTCAGAAGAATGGAATTTGATTGTGGTAAACCGCTGGAATAAAATACCTGAAGATTTTTCGATATCTTTAACGGAATTATCAAACGGTGAGAAGGTAGACAGCAGGATATATCCTTATTTGCAGGAAATGTTTGATGGAATGAGGGCAGAGGGAATATATCCTGTCGTGCGGGAAGGCTATCGAACAGCGGAGGAACAGGAAGAAATATACAACGAAAAGGTACAGGCCTATAGGAACGAGGGATACCTTAGGGCAGGAGCCGAAAGGATTGCAAAAGAATGGGTGGCACTGCCGGGAACAAGCGAACACCAACTTGGCATAGCGGTTGATATTAATGCAGATAAGACACAATCTACGAATGAAGAGGTATACACGTGGCTTGCCGGGAATGCATACAAATATGGTTTTATATTACGGTATCCGCAGGGAAAAGAAGAAACTACAGGAACCGAATATGAACCGTGGCATTACAGATATGTAGGCAAGGAGGCGGCGCAAGAAATATTTAATGACCAGATATGTCTGGAAGAATATTGTGAAAATTTGAGATGACTTCGGAAGAAAATGGCATGATGCCATAAATCATGGAAAATTCTCAGAAGCGTACTGTGTCCCATCCTTCGCAATCAGCAGATATGCTACATCTGCCTGCCCGTCAAGAAAACGGCGTCCTTCCTCCAGCCCAAGACATAAGCATGATGTGGAAAGGGCATCGGCTTTCACGGAGGAGGGACATATAATCGTCACACTGGCCAGTTCATTGTCCACGGGATAGCCGGTGGCGGTGTCAAGAACATGGTGGTAAAGCACACCGTTTTCATCATAGAAACAGCGTTCGTAGATGCCGGAGGTCACCACGGAAGTATCTCTGATCTCTACGGTGTCCAGAGACTTTCCCGTTTCGGCGAAAGGCTCCTGAATGCCGATACGGAAGGGAGAGCCGTCCGGTTTTTCGCCGACAGCCAGCACATTGCCGCCCAGACTGATCAAAGCGCTCCCTACGCCCTGCGAGAGCAGATATTCCTTCATTTTATCCGCAATATAGCCTTTGGCGATGAAACCCAGATCAACGGCGGCCTCCGGGTCAGTCAGGGTGACCGTGCGATAGACGGATTTGCCGGTTTCCTCTGCCGGGGCGGGGCCAAAGCGGATGACGTCATAGGAGACATGTGAGAGCGCCTCTTTGATGGCGGCATCTTCCGGCAACTGTGCTTCGTTCTCGGAACCGAAATTCCACAGCTCACTTACCGGGAGGATAGTGGGATCGACAGCGCCCTCCGTGGCATTGGCGTAGTCCGCTGCCATAACAAGGAGAGACGCGGTCTCCTCCGATACCGTGACGGTATCGCCATGCCCGTGGTTGATGTTCCACACATCCGATCCTTCTTTTGTGGCACTGAAAAGATTCTCGTATTTTTCCGCCAGGGCAAAACAACCGTCCAGAATCGTTTCATCTTCTGTGTCATATAAAGTAATCTGAATCACCGTGTCGAAGTAAAATCCTGTCCGGGAGATGGGCTCGATATTTTTGGCACATCCAGTCAGGAGGGCGAAAGCCAGAGCAAGAACCGAGATAAGAGTAGTTCTAAACTTTATTATATCTGCTTTTTGATTTGATTTATAAAGTATATTCATATGTTTTATTTTCCTGTATCTACTCGCAATTTGTTATATATTTTCAATCCACGTAAAAAACTTATCCAGCCCCTGATTCTCTTCCCGCGTCTCCAAAAACATCCCCGCCGTATACCACGAATGAGTGTCCTTTTTGTCCACAACGGGATAGAGTTCGCATGGATTCCCAAGCGCCTGCGCTTTGTGATAAAAATCCTCCGCACAGGAATAGGAGATCAAACCATCGTGCCTGCTCTGTATTAACAGCATGGGAATCTGGCTTTTCTCCATAAGAGAGCAGGGTTCACCCTGTACTCTGTCATATCCTTTTGCAAACAGCTGATTCAGAAGAAGCCTGACAGAGAGGGACTGTTTCCCGGAAAAGCTGTAGGGACCACCGACACCGATAAATCCAATCACATTTGACAGATCAACGCCAAACTGTTTCTGTATTTTTGGACTGTAGCAAAGAATGGCGGATAAATGTGCACCTGCAGACGGGCCGGAAATAATGATCTTTGAAGTATCAATTCCTTTTCGTCCCAGGAAGGCAATTGCCGATTTATAACCGTTGCAGACATCTTCGATCTGACAGGGGTATTTGTATTTTGGCGACAGCCTGTATCCCAAGGAAAGGAAACGGTAGCCGTTTTTGATGAAACATTGACCTACAAAGTCAAAGAAATGCGGTGATCCCGCGTTCCAGCCGCCGCCGTGCACCCAGATGATCACTTTATCGCTTGTGGTGCGCTTCGGTTCGTAATATAAGAAATACTGCTGCCTGTTGTTCCCGAAGGATACGGCCTGCGGCTTTATCATTTTTTTAGCCTGAAGCATTTTTTTGTACAAACCCCAATAACTGACACTTTCCCGAAGGGAATCTCTCATGGCCAAATACCTCCGAACATTGATTTTTATGGTGTAAAGTTGCCATTTCCCAGATATCATGGTATCATATCTTGGTATAAAAATACAGAAAATAGTGCGGGAATGCTTACATACGGTATTCTCCGATGTAGACGGTTCTTGTCAGAAAGGAATGACCATAATATGAAGTTACCGGGAGAAGAGGAAATGGGAACAGGCGGCACGGGACCGGGCATTATTTATATGGTAGTGGGCGTGTCCGCTTTCATTCTGATTATTCTTTTTGCCGTGTTCAAGAGCAACGACAATAAGCACGGGGGCAGCGAATATCTGCAAAAAGTGCAGGAACAGAAAGATGAGGAAGCACAGACGCAGGAGCTTGCAGAAACAGGGGAGGAAGCGGGAGCAGAAGGCGAAGCAGCGGATGGGAAGCCGAAGCTTCGGGCTGAGGATCTGGATTTCTGGGATATGTATCCGAAGGAAGAGACGGAGCCGGTGGAAGAGACGGAGGAGACAGACACGGCGGAGACAGAGGTTCCAAAGAATCCTTTTACCGAAAAGGCAGAACGGGAGAAGGAGAGCGAAAGGCAGAAGGAAGAGGAACAGCTAAACGATCCTGCAACAGATGGGAAGCATACCCTGATTACGAACCGGGATGGCTCGGAGGAATGGGTGCTGATCAGTCCCTATCTGACAAAGAATACATTTGATTTTACTAAAATGGAAGACAAGGCCGGACTGAAGCGCTATATGGAAAACGGCAGAAAGACCTCCTATGTGGGCGTGGACATTTCCAAGCATACGGGGAAGGTTTATTTTCCGAGCCTTAAGGCGGCGGGTGTGGATTATGTGATGATCCGTCTGGGCAGCCGTGGCTACAGCACAGGGCAGATCACACTTGACGAGAATTTTAAAGAGAACATTGAGGGGGCGATTGATGCCCAGCTTGATGTGGGAATCTATTTTTATTCTCAGGCCATCTCTCAGGATGAGGCTGTTCAGGAGGCGAATTTCGTAGTACAGAATCTGGAGCCTTACAGGGCTCATGTGAAGTACCCGGTTGCCTTTAATATGGGCTTTGTGTCCAATGACAATTCGAGAATTGAGGGGCTTAGCCGGGAGGATAAGACAGCGGTGACGGTAAGCTTCTTAGATGCTGTCAGGGCGTCGGGCTATGTACCCATGATTTATGGGGATAAGGAATGGCTGATCAAAGAGGTGGATCTGACAAAGCTGCAGGATTATGATGTGTGGCTTTCTCAGGAGGAGGAGATTCCGGATTATCCTTACCGGTATGCCATGTGGCAGTACAATACGGACGGCGTATTGAACGGCATAGACGGCGGGGCGGATTTAAATATCTGTTTTGTCAGCTATTCGGAGCGGTAGTTTAAAAGACGGGTAGAAACCTGAACGGAATTGTACAGGCCGGCGTAGACATCGGGAGAGATTCCTTCCATGTAATTGGGGGAATAGGCCTTGTCTACGCCGGCTTTTTTTAACAGGTCGATCGCCTTGTTGTAGGCGATGGCGGCCTCCATTTCCGTGTCGTAGGTGCCAACCTTTACATTGCCTTTTACATGTATTTTTACCTGGTATCTGATGCGGCCTTTTTCCTGTATGGCGCTTACCCCGTGAAAGCGGTTTATGATTTCGATATTTTCATAGCGCAGATCGTTTCGGCTGCCGTTGATGAAGCGGTAGTCCCGTCCCTCCACAGCATAGTTTTTGATGCCGTAACGGCTCATAATATTGACCTGCATGCCGTAATCTGCCACGAAATAGTGTCCGCCGCGTCTGGAAATTCGGCGGGAGGAATAGTAGAACAGATCATCCTTATCAAAGATAAAAAATTCAGTCGGGGAAAAATAATAATAAAAAAAATGAGGACGGATGTAAATGGGTGAGGAAAAATAAAGTCCGTTGTCCCGGAAATTAATCAGACAGACCCATTTGGAGAAGGCGAGAGGAGAGTTATCGGTATAATCCTCCAGCCTGATGGAGGAATCGTTTAAGAGCGCAGAGGCCGTGCAGTAGATCTCATGCGCTTTTTGTCTGTTTTTATGGCTGCCGAGGCTGATATGCTTATTGCGATAAGTTAATGAGGCGCGGTAGTAGATGGTTCCGTCCTTCTTTTTCGCTGTATATACGCCTGTTAATGGCTGGTTCATGAGCCAATCCTCCTTTTAAGTAATTGTACCATTTTTGAGAAAAAAAACAAATTCAGAAATATTTTTCCTTATTTTTGCATAGAATACTGTTGGGTAGTGTTTGTACAGTCGATTTGCAGCAAGATATTGAGGAGAAGAGATGTACAGGAAATATATTACTGGCTTCTTTTTGGCGGGGATGACCATACTGTCATCATGGCTCTGCGTCAGGGAGCTGAAAATTGACCGAATATCGGCCAAGCCTGCTTTCCGTATGGAATATCTGGACACCTCGATGGAGGAAGATAAGCAAAGCTTTGTAGAGATGCTGGAAAGCGTATCTTCCGGACAGAGAGTGGTTGACTATGAGGTGCTGGAACAGACGAAGAAGTATCAATTGTCGGACAAGGACTATGATGCGCTTCTTCGGATCGTGGAGGCGGAGGCAGGCGGCGAGGATCAGGACGGAAAGCTTCTGGTGGCCAATGTGGTCTTAAACAGAGTGAACAGCGATATGTTCCCAGATACGGTGTGGGATGTGGTCATGCAGAGAGAGCAGGGGATTGCCCAGTTTTCGCCCACCGTGGACGGCAGATACCAGAATGTCCGTGTCAGCGAGGATACGATAGCAGCGGTGGAGCGCGCCCTGTATGGGGAAAATATTTCTCAGGGAGCGTTGTATTTCTGCGCCCGCGAAAAGGCCGATTCCGACAAATTAAAATGGTTTGACAGAAAGCTGACCAGACTTTTTTCCTATGGCCACCATGAATTCTTCTTATAAGGATTATTGCGCGGGCTAGAAAAGTATGTTAAGATGTACGCGTTGGATTTGAACCCGAAAGAAGAAAGGCATGGAGAGAAGAATGGAAGTATTATACAGCAGTACCAGAGACGGCAGTAAGAAAATTAAGGCGTCCCAGGCTATTTTAAAGGGTCTGTCGGAGGACGGAGGGCTGTTTGTGCCTGATCACATACCGGCGCTTCCCTGTACCATGAGAGAGCTTGCGGGTAAAAGCTATCAGGAGACGGCCTACGAGGTGATGAAGCTGTTTCTCACGGATTTTACGGAGGAAGAGCTTAAGAGCTGTATCGCGCGGGCTTATGACGCCAAATTTGACACGGAAGTGATCGCGCCTCTTGTTGAGGCGGAGGGCGCTTATTATCTGGAACTGTTTCATGGAGCGACCATCGCTTTCAAGGATATGGCACTGTCGATTCTGCCCCATCTGATGATAACTTCAGCGAAGAAGAACCATGTTGAGAACGGGATCGTGATCCTGACAGCCACTTCCGGCGATACCGGTAAGGCGGCTCTGGCAGGGTTTGCTGGAGTAGAGGGAACGAAGATCATTGTTTTTTATCCGAAGAACGGTGTCAGTCCGATCCAGGAGAAGCAGATGGTGACCCAGAAGGGGGACAACACCCTTGTTGTCGGTATCCACGGCAATTTTGATGACGCCCAGACAGGGGTGAAAAAACTTTTTAACGACAGGGAGCTGGCAGAAGAGATGGCCGGACACGGTTTACAGTTTTCCTCCGCCAATTCCATCAATATTGGCAGGCTGGTGCCCCAAGTGGTTTATTATGTGTATGCTTATGCCCAGCTTTTAAAAGAGGAAAAGATTCAGGACGGGGAAAAGATCAATGTGGTGGTTCCCACAGGTAACTTCGGAAACATTCTTGCCGCCTTTTATGCAAAGAACATGGGTGTGCCGATCCATAAGCTGATCTGCGCTTCCAATGAAAATAAGGTGCTTTACGATTTTTTCCAGACGGGAGATTACGACAGGAACAGGGAGTTTAAGCTCACCAGCTCCCCTTCTATGGACATTCTGATTTCCAGCAATCTGGAGCGGTTGATCTACCGCATCGCAGGAAGTGACCCGGAAAAGAACGCTCAGCTGATGAAGAGCCTGTCTGAGCAGGGCAGTTATCAGATTACTCCGAAAATGAGAGAACAGCTGGCTGATTTTTACGGTAATTTTGCGGATGAAAGTGAGACCGCAGAAAGAATCAGAGCGATGTATGAAAATACAGGCTATGTGCTTGACACCCACACGGCGGTGGCGAGCGCGGTGTACCAGAAATATGTGGCTGACACGAAGGATCAGACAAAGACGGTGATTGCCTCCACGGCAAGTCCTTTCAAGTTTACCAGAAGCGTGATGAATGCGATTGATCGGAAGTATGATACGATGGGCGATTTTGAACTGGTGGATGAGTTGTCCCGGATTGGAAATGTGGCTGTGCCGAAGGCGATTGAGGAGATTCGCACCGCGCCGGTTCTTCACGATCATGTGTGTGATAAGACAGAGATGAAAGCTGCGGTGAAACAGTTCCTCGGATTGGAGTAGAGGATAATGGAGAAAGTGAGAGGTACAGGGTACAGAATGAGAAAGGGCGGAAAGATACTGGCGGGTACGCTGTGTGTGGGTATGTTACTGTTTGCGGGTACAGTCAATGATGTCAGCGCGGCGGAGCTGGCAGAAGTAAAGACGGAGAGTCAAATAGCCGATACAAGGCCGGATTATGCAGTCTATGTGAACAGGGCTTTGAACTGTGTCACCGTCAAGCTGCAAAACGAGGATGGATCCCTGACACCGGTGAAGGCGATGGTATGTTCCTGCGGGAGTGAGGAGTCGGCAACGCCGGAAGGAACGTTTCACACTTCTGACTACTATGTATGGCGCAAAATGGTGGACGATACCTACGGAAGATACGCCGTAAGGTTTAACGGAAAGATTCTTTTTCATTCCGTGCCGTACATAGAAGAGTCGCCGGATACCTTAAAGTGGGAAGAGTACAACCGACTGGGAGAAAATGCGTCGCTTGGCTGTGTCAGACTGACGGCGGAAGATGCAAAATGGATTTATGATAACTGTAAGCCGGGGACAAAGGTAGTTGTATACTCCGATGCGGAAGAGGCCGGAGAACTCGGGAAACCGGCTGCAGTCAAAATAGAAGAGGACTCGCCCTGCAGGACATGGGATCCGACGGATGTCAGCGCAGGTAATCCGTGGCTGGGCGGGGCTGAAATTGAGGTCACCCCGTTTTCGGGAACGATTGATGAGTTTGACTATGTGGCATATGCAGACCGGTATCCGGATTTGCGGGAAGTTTTCGGCTATGACAGAGAAGCGTTATATGACCACTATGTCACTTGCGGAATAGATGAGGGGAGAATTGCACAGAGCATCAACTAGCGCAAACTTATGTCAAAGAAAAAAGAGGGCATTGTCCGTAACCGAAAATGGTTTAAGGCAATGCCTTCCTTGTTATTTCACGGGAATATGGAATGTCAGTCTTTTCTCTCGCCAAGCTTCCGGTAATCCCTGTCCACACAGATGGTCTTGTAGGCGGGACGGATGATCTTGCCGTTGTTTGCAAGTTCCTCCATGCGGTGGGCGCTCCAGCCCACGATTCTGGCAATGGCAAAGATCGGCGTGTACAGCTCCATCGGCAGATTCAGCATATTGTACACGAAGCCGGAATAGAAGTCCACGTTGATGTTGACACCTTTGTAGATGGGGCGCTCCGCAGCAATCAGTTCGGGAGCCAGCCGTTCTACCAGATTGTAGAGGGCAAATTCCTCCTGCAGACCCTTCTCATTGGAAAGCCGCTCCACGAAGGACTTAAAGATGATGGCTCGCGGATCGGATTTTGAGTACACCGCATGTCCCACACCGTAAATCAGGCCTGCATGGTCAAAGGCTTCCTTGTGCAGAAGCTTTTTCAGATAATCCGCCACCTGTCCCTCATTGCTCCAGTCGGAAATTTCCCGCTTCATCTCGTCAAACATTTTGACAACCTTGATATTGGCGCCGCCGTGGCGGGGACCCTTTAAGGAACCGATAGCCGCCGCGATCACGGAGTAAGTGTCCGTCAGGGAGGAGGTAACAACGTGGGTGGTGAAGGAGGAGTTGTTACCGCCGCCGTGCTCCATGTGCAGGATCAGGGCGATATCCAGCACCCGCGCCTCCAGGGGGGAGTATTTATTGTCCGGGCGCAGAATGTGCAAAATGTTTTCCGCGTTTGACAGATCGGGCTGGGGCTGATGGATATAGAGACTTTCCCCGTTGTGGTAGTGGTTGTAGGCCTGATAGCCGTAAATGGAAAGCATCGGGAAAAGTGCAATCAGCTGCAGACACTGTCTGAGCACGTTGGGAAGGGAAGTGTCGTCGGCCCGGTCATCGTAAGAGTAGAGGGTCAGCACACATCTTGCCAGTGTGTTCATCATGTCGTTGCTGGGCGCTTTCATGATGATATCCCGCACAAAGCTGGTGGGCAGGGAGCGGTAGCTGTTTAAAAGTTTCGTAAAACTCGCCAGCTCCTCCGCGTCCGGCAGCTTGTCAAACAGAAGAAGATAGGTGACTTCCTCAAAACCGAAACGGCCGTCCGCGGAAAAGCCGTCTACCAGATCCTTGACATTATATCCCCGGTAGAAGAGTTTGCCGTGGGTGGGTACCTGTACGCCGTCCACGATCTTGTTGGCGCGCACATCGGAAATATTGGTCAGACCGGCCAGTACGCCCTTTCCATTTAAATCTCGCAGACCGCGTTTAACGTCAAATTTTGTAAAAAGCTCTGTATCAATAATACCAGCCTGTTCGCTCATGTTGGCAAGCCGCACAATTTCGGGTGTGATTTCAGAGAAGCTATTCTGTTCCATAACTATGTATCTCCTTTCAAAACAAGGCGTTCCCGGTCCGGGGAAACCGTTTCCCCCTGGAATATATCGGGCGTAATTGTGACAAAAACGGTGCAGGGGTACGGTTCACCCTTGCACCGACTTTATTATCATACCATGAAGAATGGGATAGAAACAAGCGAAAACGGGAATTTAACAAATTTTTAATATTATGTTAACAATATTTACATACGGAATAGTAAGATAGTACCACACAGGAATGCGTACAACCTGATTTTTCAGTGGAAATTTTGGACGGAAGGGCTTACAATATTATAGATATAAATTACAATGAATTACAACTTGGGAATGGGAGAGGAAAGGACATGGACAGGAAAGAAATTTTGAAACGGGTAGACCATACGCAGTTAAAGGCATACGCGACCTGGGAAGATATTGTTACCCTCTGTGATGAGGCGATTGCGTTCGGGACGGCGTCGGTCTGTGTCCCGCCTGCTTATATCAAAAGAATACATGAAACATACGGGGATAAAATCAATATCTGCACTGTGGTGGGATTCCCCCTGGGCTACAGCGTGACGGAGGCGAAACTGGCAGAGACAGAGAAGGCCATTGAGGACGGCGCAAACGAGATTGATATGGTGATCAATATCAGTGATGTGAAAAACGGTCTGTACCAGAAAGTGGAGGAGGAAATCCGCGCATTAAAGAAGGCCTGCGGGGACAAGATACTGAAGGTGATTATTGAGACCTGCTATCTGACGCAGGAGGAGAAGATTGCAATGTGCCGTGCGGTTACGGCTGCTGGAGCGGATTATATCAAGACTTCCACAGGCTTTGGTACGGGCGGGGCGACGCTTCAGGATGTGCGTCTTTTTCAGGAACATATCGGTCCGGGGGTAAAGATCAAGGCGGCGGGCGGCATCTCCACGCTGGAGGATCTGGAAGCGTTTGTGGAGGCAGGATGCGACAGGATCGGCACCTCGAGAGCGGTCGGCCTGCTCCGGGAGTAATTTTATACATTTTTAGGAAATTTTTCCTATTTTCTGTTTGTGTTTTTGGGTTTTTGGAAGTATAATATAGTTGATGCAAAAGGTAAAAATATGAGGAAGGAGTATGCGTATGAACGTGGGGGCGGTATCATCTCAAAAGGATCTTTTCTGGTCATATTCCCATCTTTCCAGCGGGAAACGGATTAATTCGGCTAAAGATGACGCGGCTGGGCTTGCCATTGCGAACAGGATGAAAACGCAGGAAACCGGGTATAAGGTTGGGGCGGATAATGCTGGAATGGCTATCGGGGCTTCCAATGTGGCGGAAGGCGCTCTGGGCGGCATGTCAGATTATCTGCAGAGAATCAGGGAGCTTGCCGTAAAATCCATGAACGGCATCAATTCCGATGCGGATAAGCAGATTTACCAGAAGGAGATAGATCAACTCAAGCAGGGTATAGAAGGGCTTGCAAGAGATACCAGCTTTAATGAGCAGAAGCTTTTGGACGGCAGCATGGCGGATGTGACGATTGCAACTTCGCCTAACGGCGCGAACATGCATATTCAGATGGAGAATTCCACGCTGGAGGCTCTGGGAATCGCCGATCTGGATGTCACTTCGAAGAACTTCAGCCTTGACGCCATAGATAAGGCGATGGATATGGTTTCCCAGCGCAGGAGCGATCTGGGCGCGTCCACGAATGCTTTGCAGTATACACGCAATTTCAACCATTCCGCGGGCCTTAACCAGCTTTCTTCCAGAAGCCGTCTGGAGGATCTGGATTTCCCGAAGGCGGTTGCGAAAAAGAAACAGGATGAGGTGTTTGGACAGTATCGGATGGCTATGCTGAGAAGGCAGATGGATGAGAAGAGAAAATCTATGACGGCGCTATTCTGATTTTTTGTA
Organism: Lachnospiraceae bacterium UBA7143; assembly: GCA_002491905.1. Lineage (GTDB taxonomy): Bacteria > Bacillota > Clostridia > Lachnospirales > Lachnospiraceae > UBA3282. Next base: position 124,902 of record DKWV01000011.1, read on the forward strand.
AGAGAGTGCGCTGCACTTTTGGTCTATTGACTTTTTAAAGTCGGTCTGAGATAATGTTAAAGGTGTACGGACAGGTACATGCGAGGGATATTCGGGATTGCGAAAAATATTTTTCAATTCCGTGAACCAATACAATTTTTAAGGAGGAGAACGTAAAATGGCAACAAAAGCGTATTATCCCATTTCCGAGATTGGCGCCGGCAAGGCTGGTTTTTCTAAGACCCGTTCCATTATTGAAGCGGCTTTCTACGGAAACAATGTAGTTAAGGTTAACACCTTGAGAGAGGCTTATGAGCTGGCAAAGAATTCACCCGGTACCGTGGTGACTGATATGCCGGTTAAGGATGGCGAGACATTCGGTCTTCCCGCAGACGCAAAGGTTCTGTTATTCAACGACGGCGCTGTGACTGGCCGTTATGCGGCGGCGCGCCGTATTAAGGGCGAACCCGGTGTAGATGAGGCAAAGTTGGATAAGGTGGTTATGGATGCGATCTATAAGACCCGCTGGAAAACCATGTACCATGCAGAGTGCTTCGTAGGCCTTGATCCTGAGTTTATGGCGAAGGCCCACCTTCTGATTCCGGAAGGGGAGGAGAACCTGCTTTACAACTGGATGATCAACTTCCAGTATATGTCTGACGAGTATGTAAAGATGTACAAGAAGTCTCAGCCCATCGGCGGCGGCAAAGAGCCTGATATCTACATCTTCTCCGATCCCCAGTGGATTCCCGAAGAGGCTCCCGATGTGGATTACAGCTGCTTAAGCGATCCACTGACTCTGTGCTATTTCGATACAAACCAGAACTGTGCTGCCATCCTTGGTATGAAGTACTTCGGTGAGCACAAGAAAGGTACTTTGACTATGGCATGGGCTCTTGCAAACAGAAACGGTTATGCATCCTGTCACGGTGGTCAGAAAGAGTACTCTTTAGAGGGCGGCAAGAAGTTTGTTGCTTCCGTTTACGGTCTGTCAGGTTCCGGTAAGTCTACTCTGACCCATGCAAAACATGGCGGCAAGTATGATAAATTCGGCGGCATTAAGGTGCTTCACGACGATGCTTTCATCATCAACAGCGATACCTGCGCATCCATCGCTCTGGAGCCTACTTACTTCGATAAGACGGCGGATTACCCGACCGGCTGCCCGGACAACGAGTATCTGTTATCCGCTCAGAACTGCTCCTGTACTATGGACAGCGAGGGCAAGATTCAGCTTGTTACCGAGGATATCAGAAATGGTAACGGCCGTGCGATTAAGTCCAAATTATGGTCTCCTAACCGTGTAGATAAGATCGACGCACCTGTTAATGCAATCTTCTGGATTATGAAGGATCCTACAATTCCGCCGATCATCAAGTTAAAAGGTTCTGCGCTGGCATCCGTTATGGGCGCTACGCTGGCTACCAAGACTTCTTCTGCAGAGCGTGTGGCGGCTGGTACCGACCTGAATGCGATCCGTATCGTGCCTTATGCAAACCCGTTCAGAACGTATCCTCTGGTGAACGACTATGAGAAGTTCAAGAAGCTGGTTGAGGAGAAGAACGTAGACTGCTACGTGGTTAACACCGGTGACTTTATGGGTCACAAGTGCCAGAAGGAAGATACGCTTGGCATCCTTGAGACCATCGTTGAGGGTAAGGCTAAATTTGAGCAGTGGGGTCCTTTCGAGGATATCGAGATCATGAACGACTGGAGCGGCAAGACAGGCGACTTCACGCCGGATCTGAACGACGCTGATTACAAGGCGCAGTTAAAGAGCGCTCTGGAGACCCGTGTGAATGCGGTTAAAGGCTTTGCCGAGAAGAAGGAAGGCTATGACAAGCTCCCTGACGAGGCGCTGGCAGCTCTTGAGAAGCTGGTTAACGCTCTGTAATTTTACAGATAATTTTATGCAGGAAAAGAGAGTGTATCCGGGAATCATCTGATTTTCGGATACATTTTTCATATTCCGGGAAAGTACGTGGTATGATGAAATATTTACGAAAATTGGCTGGAGTGATATTCCTTTTCATTGTTGTTCTTATGGTGACTGCAATGTTTCACTATCAGGCTGACCAGAATAGTGGGATTATTCTCAATGAGCCTGCCAATGGGGCGGGGGAAGTGTTGGTAATCGGAATGTCCGGAAGCAATCTGGTGGAAATTGTCTGCTGTCTTCTGATTGTGATTTCGGCTATCATTTTGTTTGTGCTTGCGCTGATTCGGTGGTGTACCAGACAACAGAGCCGTGGAGGCATTTTCCTGGGGCTGTTCGGCCTGACAGCAGGTGTCTATTGTTTTGTCGGTACAGATACGGTCAATCTCTTTTTAGACATGCAGGGCGTCTGGGTGCTGCAGGAGTATCTGATGCTGATGATGCCGCTTTTTCTGACGCTTTATTTTGAGCGGAATCTGGGGAGCATGTTTCCGCGCCGCTTTGCATGGCTTTTATGTATCGTATGTTTCAATGCGGTCATTCAGATTGTATTGGAGCTGCTTGGCATACAGAATCTGGTCGTGATGGCGGATGTGTCCACAATAGTGTTGGGTGTGGTCTGTTTGGTGACGATTGTGAGCCTGATACAGCTTGTGTGCAAGAGCCGTCGTTATCAGATTCTGATCCCCATTATATCTGTGTCTGTTCTGCTTGCCGGCGAAGCGGCAAAGGTGATTCTGAATCATTTTTCCATGTATGCCTATGCGGAGGTGGCTACACTGTATGCTATGGCGGTATTTGGGCTTCTGCTGGCGATTCTGCATGTTCTCCGTATTTCAAAAGAATATCGGATGGATGCGGAGGAAAGAGTCAAGGCTGCAGAAAAACAGAACAGTCAGCTGGCGCTTGCAAAACTGGAGGCGGATTCGGCCAAGCATGAGGCGCTTGCGGCGAATGAGGCGAAGGGAAAGTTTCTGGCGCGGATGTCCCATGAAATACGCACACCGATCAGCGTGGTGCTTGGCATGGATGAAATGATTCTGCGGGAATCGAAGGAGCCGAATGTCAGGGAATATGCGATGGATATCCGCACGGCAGGGCAGTCTCTGCTGTCTCTCATCAATGATATTCTGGATTTTTCCAAGATCGATTCGGGGAAAATGGAGATTGTGCCGGTTGTGTATGAGATCAGCAGTATGATCCACGATCTGGTGAATATGACATTGCAGCGGGCGAAGAGCAAGGGCCTTCAGCTTGTTGTGGAGATTGACCATGAAATTCCTACCCGTCTGTATGGGGATGATGTGCGGATTCGACAGGTACTGACCAATATATTGACTAATGCGGTCAAATATACGGAAAAGGGAACGGTATGGCTGCGTGTCAGGAGCCGTGTCAGAGGGGAGACGGTAGTGCTCTTCTTTGAAGTGGAGGACACGGGGATTGGCATAAAAGCGGAGGATCTGCCAAAGATTTCCGCAGAGTTTGAGCGGATAGAGGTGGAACGGAACCGCCATATTGAAGGCACAGGGCTTGGGATGAGCATTACAGTGCAGCTTCTTGCGCTGATGGACAGTAAACTTCAGATAGAGAGTGAATACGGAAAGGGCTCCAAATTTTATTTTGAGCTGGAACAGAAGATTGTTGACAGTACGCCGATTGGAGATTTTGAGTCCAAGGTACGGCAGATGGCGGAAAATTTCAGCTATGAATCCAGTTTCCTCGCGCCGGATGCAAAGCTGTTAGTAGTGGACGACAATGCGGTCAACCGCAGGGTACTGCGGAATCTGCTGAAGGAGACACAGATTCAGGTGTCGGAAGCCGGAGGCGGCGCGGAGTGTCTGCGCCTGGTTCAGGAAAATCATTATGATCTGATTTTTCTGGATCATATGATGCCGGAAATGGACGGCGTGGAAACCCTTCACCGCATGAGAGCATTGTCTGAGTTCCCATGTAAAGATACGCCGGTTGTGGTATTGACTGCGAATGCGGTAACCGGGGCAAAGGAAGAATATCTGAAAGAAGGCTTTGACGATTTTTTGTCGAAACCGATCGTGCCGGATAAACTGGAAAGTATGATTCGGAAGATGCTGCCGGAAGAGCTGCTGCGGGAGGCGGAACCGACAGCGCAGACGAAGGCTTCAGAAACTCGTCTCGAGGAGCTGCCCGTGGTGGAGGGACTGGACTGGAATTATGCGTGGCTGCATCTGCCGGATATGGAACTGCTCGCCTATACGGTGAAAGAGTTTTATGATCAGATCGACCCGGCCGCGGAAAGTCTGGAGCGGGCATATGAGCAGATAGAGGACGCAGCTTATCTGGAGCAGTATCGCATTCAGGTGCACGCGATGAAGAGCCTTGCGGCTACAATCGGAATCGTAACACTGTCAGGTGTAGCCAGAGTGTTGGAATCTGCGGCAAAAGATGGTAAAATAAATATAATTACAGCTATGACGGGTATCTTTTTGGAAGAGTGGTGCAGTTATCGCCTCAGACTGCGGGGGATTTTCGGTATTGGAGCCGGGGAGAAGAAAGAAATTACCGATTATTCGGTGATACGTGCGCTTGTGGAGATGGTGCGTATCAGCATGCAGGAGATGGATATCGACCGGGCAGATGAGCTGATGAAACAGATGAGGGAGTACGCTTATCCGAAGGAGATTCAGCAGAATATTTTGAAACTTGCGGAGGCGGTGACCAATCTGGATCCAGAGGAGACGGACCGCTTCGCCAAACTGCTGTCAGAACAGATGGCAGAGTAGAATAGGATACCAGTGATCGGAGGACAGAATGAAAAAGATATTATTAGTCGGGAAACTCAACACGGTAGTGAACGAGACGAACCATTTTTTGTCCCGGTATTTTCATGTGCAGCTCTGCTCGGAGAACGCAGGGGTTTTAGAGGGAATGCTGAAAATCGTAAATCCGGACTTGGTTGTAATCAGTCTGATCGGTGCCTATGACATTGACACATCCATCTTTTTTCTGTTGAGCGACCAGTATGCGCATATACCGGTTCTTACCATCGGGACGAGGGAGGAAAGTGACAGATTTTTTAAGTACTATCAGGAGGAGCAGTTTGAGAATCTGATCCGCCCTGTGGAAAATACGGTGATCATGGAGGCCGTTTGCAGGAGGCTTGGGCTGGATGTGGACAAAGCCGAGCAGGAGGCGCGGGAAGAAGAGAGGGAACGTGACGGGAAAAAGCGGATCCTGGTTGTGGATGACAATGGAACAGCGCTTCGGACGATCAAGGCGATGCTTGAGGATACCTATGAGATCGCGCTGGCGATTTCCGGGGCACAGGCGATGACCTCCATAGGTAAAAAGCGGCCGGATCTGATTTTACTGGATTATGAGATGCCTGTCTGCGACGGGCGGATGACACTGGAAATGATACGTGCCGATGCGGATTTGACAAGTATCCCGGTGGTGTTTCTGACAGCGATCAATGACAGGGAAAATATTGAGGCAGTGCTTAGATTAAAGCCGGCAGGCTATATGCTAAAGCCGCCGGTGAAGGAGAAACTGCTTGCGGAAATAGAAAAGATTTTGAACGCGGAATAAGATGATGAGAGGTGGGAAAAACATGTATCATTGCCAGATTTGTTTTTACATGATCACGGAGCAGAATGAGCTGTTTGAGGTATTAATGCAGATGCCGCAGTATTTGCATTTTTCCCATGAGTATTTGCAGAGCGCCAGAGCGGATGCGGCGCTGGCAGGCAGGGCGGATGTGATTTTGGCGGACGTACGGCAGGAGAACGCGGAGGAAACGCTCGTGTTTTTACTTTCCCATAAGCGGAGTGACGCAGAGGTAATTTTGCTGGCGGACAAAGAACAGACGGCGCTTTTGACAGAGAAGGACGATGCGGAGAATATTGCGGATATCTGGGTGATGCCCATGACGGAAGCAGAGTTTCAGTTCCATCTGATCCGCTGGCAGAAGACATACAAGATGCGCAAGGATTTCTGGCAGACACAGAATTATCTTGACACGACAATCAACAGTGTTCCCCACTTAATCTGGTATAAGGACAAAGAGGGCGCCCACATGAAAGTCAACGAGGCGTTTTGCAAGGCGGTCAATAAGACCATGAAGCAGATTGAGGGACGCGGTCATTATTATATATGGGATATCGATCCGGATGAGTATGCCAAAGGTGAGTTTATCTGCATGGAGTCGGAGTACGAGGTGATGGCTAAGAGAGAGACCTGTATTTTCGATGAGACGGTCAAGATCGGTGACAGTATGCGCGAGCTGAAAACCTATAAGTCACCTCTGTTTGATCAGGACGGAAGCGTTATGGGAACCGTGGGCGTTGCGATTGATGTGACGCAGGAGAAACTTTACGAGCAGATGATGATCAAGAACGCAAACACGGACTTCCTGACGGGACTGTATAACAGACGGTATGTGTATGAGTTTATCGATAAACAGGAAAATGGTCACATAGCGGTGTACTGCATTGATCTGGATCATTTTAAGAGTGTCAATGATATCTATGGACACCATGAAGGGGATAAAGCGCTGGTTCTCACGGCAAAGACGCTTCAGGATACCGTGCCGGAGGGTTTGATTGCCCGCATGGGAGGCGATGAGTTCCTGGTAGTGTTAACCGGTGTGCACACCAAAGAAGAAGTAGAACAGAAAAGGAAGATGATCAAGGACCGGCTTGACGGAGAATACGCGAAGCATGAAAACTTTCAAAAAGTTTCCGCCAGCGTGGGGTACGCCTACACCCAGACAGGGCAGGAAACGTTTCATCACCTGTTCCACAGAGCCGATGAAATGATGTATCGGGAGAAGGAGAGTAACAGATAGAGAGTGGTAAAAAATTCTGTTGTATTTCGCGGTCAATTCGGATATAATAGAGTTAACCTGAAATGTGCGATAAAGT